>NZ_JABYQT010000037.1 GCF_020075495.1 Vreelandella aquamarina | reverse complement strand
AGAGTATGCCGCCGACCACGCTCTCAACGCGCCATCTGACCGATTTGGCAAACAGGCAGGCAAACATCAGCACACCCGCCAGCGCAAATGCAACCAGCAGGTTGCCCGCAAATGCCGTGCCGCTTTTGGCAATCTGTTTGAACAGGATGTCGATAATGCCGTAACCCGCCCACACACCGAGCAGCAATAACGCCTGCCGCCACGCGCTGCCTGATTTTTTGCCGCTGTCGCTTTTCCAAAGCAGGCAGAACAGTGCGGCAAAGGCGAGGCACAGTCCGATCAGTTTGCCTTCACTGAGTTTTTCGCCAAACAGCGTCAAAGCGGCAACAATCGGTAAAAACAGCGACAAACGCTGCGCCGCGTCGGATTTGACGATACCGGCGGATTCTACGGATTTGCCCATAATGACAAATACGGACGGCAGCAG
>NZ_JABYQT010000036.1 GCF_020075495.1 Vreelandella aquamarina | reverse complement strand
GGATAGGAGTGTGGTTCATGTTCGGTCTCCTGGCGGAACGGGGTGGTATTGGGGATTTGTTTGTGCGTTTCTGATTTTTGTATCGGGTATGTTAGACGGTGAGTATAGTGGATTAAATTTAAACCGGTCCGGCGTTGCCTCGCCTTGCCGTACTATTTGTGCTGTCTGCGGCTCGCCGCCTTGTCCTGATTTAAATTTAATTCACTATATTTTAAAAGGTACGCCGTCTGAAAGTGGGAAGCGGGTGCTATTATAGTACAAAATTTGTAATTTTGTTACAAAAAAATCAGACATTGAAAAGAAATTTGATTTAAATCGCAGAATCTTCTGATTGTTGTAACGGAATAGGGGAAACCTGCCTGATTTTTGGACTAGGTCAAATAAATTGTAAAAATGGGAATAGACAAAAAGTGTAGCGGTGTGTAGTATTACTA
>NZ_JABYQT010000035.1 GCF_020075495.1 Vreelandella aquamarina | reverse complement strand
AGCGTCAGCCCGAAGGCGGCAAACACCTGCTGCCAGGCGCGGGGGCTGGCCGGGGCGTTGGTCTTCTCCGTGCAGTGCGACAACAGCTTGAAGCCTGGGTCGGTCAGTTCGAGCGTGCCAATCGCCAAGGTATCGAGACGCGTGGCCAGCCACTCCTGGAGCAGTAGCACCGCCGGCACCTGGCCCGCCCCCAGCGTCTTCACATACTCCTGGCGGTAGGTCAGGGTCATCGCCGGGTCGATCCCCACCAAGGGCACGTCAAACTCCTGCAGCGCCCGCAGCCGCCGGGCCTGCTGCTCGGCGGTGCGCGCAAACGCCCCCAGAAACCCCTGCACCTGCAGCGGCTTGCCGTTGGCACTGAACGGCATCACGAAGACGCGCAGGTCAAGCCGCGTCAGCAGCTCCACCACGTCCATCACCAGCCTGGCTTCAAAGTGGGTGGTGAAGGCGTCCTGCACCACAATCACGCTCTGGGCGCGCTGCTGTTCGG
>NZ_JABYQT010000034.1 GCF_020075495.1 Vreelandella aquamarina | reverse complement strand
GCGAGATCGCCCCGGACTACGCCCAGCGCACGGTGCTCGCCACCGACAACTCGATCTACCAGCGCCTGCCCCAGGCCGCCGTGTTTCCGCGCCACGCCGAAGACCTCGAGCGCCTGGCCAGGCTCGCTGCGGAAACGCCCTACCGCGACGTGGTGCTCACGCCTCGCGGCGGCGGCACCGGCACCAATGGCCAGTCGCTGACCGACGGCATCGTGGTGGATGTCTCGCGCCACATGAACCGCATTCTGGCGATCGATGTCGAGAACCGCCGCGTGCGGGTGCAGGCCGGCGTGGTCAAGGATCAGCTCAACGCTGCGCTCAAGCCTTACGGCCTGTTCTTCGCCCCGGAGCTCTCCACCTCCAACCGCGCGACGATCGGCGGCATGATTTCCACCGACGCCAGCGGCCAGGGCAGCTGCACCTACGGCAAGACCCGCGATCACGTGCTCGAACTCGACACCGTGCTGCTCGGCGGCCAGCATCTGCACAGCCGGGCGCTGAG
>NZ_JABYQT010000033.1 GCF_020075495.1 Vreelandella aquamarina | reverse complement strand
ATTTCATTGTTTACGCCGCTTGGATTCATTTGGGCGGTAACGACGCCGTTTGTGACCGTAACGCTTTTAACATATTTGCCTATGATTTTTGAAGCGGATGCCACGCCGGCAGAGTCGTTGTTTTCCGGCCATTTGCCGTGATTCAGGTAATACTCGGTAACGGCTGATTTTTGACCTTCGGCCAAAAGGATGGCTTCGGAAACTTGCGCGCGGGCGGGAATCCGGGTCTGTCGGCACGGAAACTTATCGGGAAAACGGTTTCTTTAGATTTTACGTCCTAGATTCCCGCTTTCGCGGGAATCACGGCGGTCGGGTTGGCGGGTCAAATGCCTCCGCCCGCCGTTTCAGGCGGCATCGGGCTTTCAGGGTGCGGGGCCCGCCCCGCTTCAGGCGGCATTTTTTCCAACAAATCTTCGACACAGGCGGCCGCCCACGCAAAATTGTCTTCGCCGTCGCGGATGTAATAAGCGGCGCAGATGACGGCAAGCAGCGCGGCCTCCGTGCCGCCGTCGAACCCGCAATCTTTCAGACCGGCGTACATTTTTTCAT
>NZ_JABYQT010000032.1 GCF_020075495.1 Vreelandella aquamarina | reverse complement strand
CATCGGAGATCTCGCGAATCAGCGCTTCCTGGGCCGGGTCCTTCATGTCCAGCGCCGGGCGCACGTGCAGCACGCCGGCATCCACGTGGCCGAACATGCCATAGGCAAGCCCGCGGGCGTCCAGCGCGGCGCGGAACTCGGCAATGAAGTCCGCCAGATGCTCCGGCGGCACGGCGGTGTCTTCCACGAAGGGCAGCGGGCGTTGTTCGCCCTGTACGTTACCCAAAAGCCCTACCGAGCGCTTGCGCATGGCGTAGACGGCGTTGATCTGCGCGCGGCCTTCGGCCAGGGTGTAGCCCAGGCGCGCAACGGTGGTGTCCTGGCGCAGATGCTCGGTAAACGCGGCTACCTGCGCGGCCAGCACGTCAGGGTCATCGCCGCTGAATTCGATCAGATTGATGCCGCGAATCGGTGTCTCGCCGGCCGGAAAAAACGCCGCCACGCTGTCCCAGACGAAGTCCGCCATGGCCAGCGTGAGCACCGTATCGTCGATGGTCTCGATGGACGTGGGCCGGGCGCTGCCCATCAGCGCCTTGGCGTCGCGCAGCGCGTCCATGA
>NZ_JABYQT010000031.1 GCF_020075495.1 Vreelandella aquamarina | reverse complement strand
TGGTGAAGGCGTCCTGCACCACAATCACGCTCTGGGCGCGCTGCTGTTCGGTCAGCCGGGCCAGGGCGGTCGGTGTGGCCTCGGCCACGCCCCAGGCGCGCAGCTGTTTTTTCACGCTGGCCCGCGACAGCCTGGGGGAGTCGCTGATGCCCAGGCCCTTGCGCATCAGCGCGTCCACCCAGCGCTGGCCGATCACGGCGTTATACACCGGGGCGATGGTCGCCAGGGTGGGCAGCATCCGCTCGGTATGGCCGATCAGGTAATCGCGCAGCGGGCGCAGGTAGCGGCCGTGGTAGACCTCCAGAAACTGGGAACGAAATTGCGGCACGTTGACCTTGATCGGGCACTGCCCGGCGCAGGACTTGCACGCAAGGCACCCCGCCATGGCGTCGTAGACCTCGTGGGAGTAGTCGTGGTGGCGCTGGCGGCTGAGCGTGTTGATCAGACGCTTGGGAAAGCGCAGCAGTGCCTGGCCCGTGCTTTCGTTTTGGCGCTGGCGCGACTCGTCCACCACGTCGATACCCGCCCGGGACTGCAGCCGCAGCCACTCGCGCATCAGGCTGGCGCGCCCCT
>NZ_JABYQT010000030.1 GCF_020075495.1 Vreelandella aquamarina | reverse complement strand
GTGGCGACCAGCCAGGGTAACGACCCGGACGGCGACAACGCGGCACTGCGCTACAGCCTGACCGAGGGCAGCAATGCCGACGGCTACTACGCCATCGACGCGATCACCGGCACGGTCACCCTGACCGACGCGGGCGCGGCGCACGTCAACGGCGGCGGCAACCTGCCGGCGGTGAGCGTGACCGTGACCGACGCACAAGGTCTGACGGCAAACGACACCGCGCCCGTGGGTGACAGCGCCTTGCTGCCCACCGTCGAGGTGACCAGCACTTATGACGCCATCCAGGGCGCGGCCGAAGCCGGCCAGCAAGTGGCGACCAGCCAGGGCAACGACCCGGACGGCGACAACGCGGCACTGCGCTACAGCCTGACCGAGGGCAGCAATGCCGACGGCTACTACGCCATCGACGCGATCACCGGCACCGTCACCCTGACCGACGCAGGTGCGGCGCACGTCAACGGCGGCGGCAACCTGCCGGCGGTGAACGTGACCGTGACCGACGCACAAGGTCTGACGGCAAACGACACCGCGCCCGTGGAGGCCAGCGCCTTGCTGCCCACCGTCGAGGTGACCAGCACTTATGACGCCATCCAGGGCGCGGCCGAAGCCGGC
>NZ_JABYQT010000002.1 GCF_020075495.1 Vreelandella aquamarina | reverse complement strand
AGATTTAGGTTCTAGTGCCGTAAGGTGTGGGAGTTCGAGTCTCCCCATCCGCACCAATTGATTTTCCTAGCTTTTTATCCCTCCTTGCTTTATCCCAATACTCACTAGATTATCCTGTGTGACCAGATTGTGACTTAGCCTGTTGACGGCTTCGCGTACTCGTTGCGGCGCCAAATGCGCATATCGCTCTGTCATCGTGATGCTCGAATGCCCCAGCAATTCTTTGATTACCTCTAACGGAACCCCGTCGCTCACAAGCCACGAAGCTGCTGTGTGACGTAAGTCGTGTATCCGTAAATCATCCAGCCGCACCCTTTTTGCCGCCTGGGCGAATCCTGCCCGTAGTGACTTCACCGGCTCGCCGTCTGCTCGAGCAAATACCCACGGGCAGCCCGGCACGTTTCCGGCTCGCCACGCCAGCCTCCTCTTTACCGCTGCCTGAGCAACGCTGTTCAGCGGTACCGTTCGTGGCTTGCCCGATTTCGTGTGACTGCTGAGCAACGTCAGCGACTCTTTCCCCGGGTCCAGGCTGACGCGTGACCATTCCAGCCCGAGCAACTCACCACGGCGGCAACCGGTATGCGCGGCCAGCTCGATAAAATCGGCCAGTACGTCACCATGCCTCTGCTGTCTTGCTGCGGTCACCAGCCTTCCAACTTCGCCCCTGGTCAAATACCGCTCCCGGTGCCTGGCTTCTCGGGTCAGCCTCCCCTTCACCGGATTGTCGAGCCCCCACTCCCACTCTTTGTTGCAGTAGTTGATCGCTGACGATAGAGCGGCAAGTTCTCGATTGATCGTGGCGTTTGCCCTTCCCTGGTCCTGGCGGTGGCGAATGTAGCCTTTGATATCAGCGCCGCTGATCTTTCCTATTTCGACGCCACCGAAGTAGCGCCGCAGGTTGCCGATCTGATACTTGATGGTTTCCAAGCTGCGCAGGTGAGCCGACCCGCGCAGGTATTCGACCATCACTTCTTCAAAGCTCCGTGGTTGCTTCACGTCCCAGTGTTTGCTCTGGTGCGATTCGGCTCGCCACTTCGCTTCTACCGCTTTTGCTTCGTTTAGGTCCGCTGTCCCAGTAGAGCGTCTAACTCGTTTGCCGCCTGGGTCGTTGTACGATGCCCACCAGTAAGGCGAACCGGTTCTTTTATGTGGCATACAAAACCCTTCCCGTTTTGCACGCCGGGCGCGCTGTGACTCTCTACGTCTAGCGCGTCGGCGTCAAGCTCTCCGATACGACGAATGCTACCCATCGTGACTCTGCGTCCTTTGCCTTCACCAGTGGCGTTCAGCCGCCCTTCACGCACCATCTGACGTACTGTCCAATGCGAGACGCTGAGCATTTCAGCCGCCTCGGCGTAGGTAACCAGTGCTTTCATGCTTGCCTCCAGGCAATAAAAAACCGCTCACCGGCGGCCATAGTCTCTAAACAGTCGTGTCGATAATCGCCAGCATGGCGTATCAGGTAGTACGCGGCGGCGCCTCAAGATCGCGGCTATCCGCTTGGCGTTGGGTAGTTCGGTCAGCATGCTCAATCGGGCGCCATTGCGTAAGTGTTGCAAGCGCATCCCGCTCCCCTTGAATCTTCTCGCGCAACTGAACTTGTAGACGCTCAGCCTGCTCGAGTTCGGTGATGCGGTGCAAGGCGGCGTCACGTTCTTGTTTCAGCAGCTGCGCCTCGACCACTAGGTCGCACATGCTTGGGTTCGAGGCGTCGTAATTCAGCGCGGAAGATAGCTCCATTTTCAAGCGTTCACGCTCTTGAGCGTTCGCTCGAAGTTCGTCCAATTCCTGAACGCGTCCTTCGGCCAACCGCTGCACCGCGTCCCAGGTCTGCTCGTAGATCGGCCAATCGTGCTCGATTACCACCGCTTTCCGGGAACGCAGGTCGTTTGTCTCTATGAATGCTCTTAAGGCCTCGAGTTCTTCCGGGCGCAAGTCGCTATACTTGAGGACCAGATAGCGGTTTTCTCGTTTGAATTCGCTCATCACGCCACCTCTTGGCGCATAGCCGCCAGCTCATTGCGCAGCGCGATATTCTGCGCCGCCAGTGCATCATTTGCGGCCAGCACTGCGAGTTTCTCGTGCTCGAGGTCGTCGTTGCGCTGAACCAACTGGTTGAAAAGCTCGTCGAGCATGGCTTCGTGGGCGGCTTGGGTGCCGCGGTGTACGGGAATCATCATTGTCTTTCTCCAGAAATGAAGAAGCCGCTATTCAGCGGCTCAGTGAAGCGGGTATGAGGGTCGATGTAGCGACAAGCCGGCGGCGACCTGGCGAACCCAGATAGGTGTTGCACCCAGAGCGAATGTCTCGCCGCTCCAGGCAAGCAGTAGAGTGGTGCCCATTACGCTGGCAATGGCCTCGGCCGCCGGCGCTGGAACAGCATTTCCGATACGTTCGCGCCAAGCGCTGTCGCTCAACCCTTCCAGCTCCAAGTGCTCATAGGGATCGACGAGACCTTGAAGCGCGGCGAGCTCCAGCGTTGTGAAAGGCCGGTGCCAAGTACCATCGAGCGCGCGGATGACGGCGACCAGCTTGTCGTTGGGTTCGGGGAGCCGCGGATCGGCCACAGACCAGGAACCGTTATCCTGCCGAGCGGATGCAGATACTGCGCCGCACGTTGCACTCCATGGCACGACGCCGTAGTGACCGGCGTGTAGCCATGGATCGCCTTTGTCACGCTTGAGACCGGGCCGTGGATCGGCTACGGCATAGGCGCCCTGACCTGTAGTACTTCCGGATATCACAGTGCCACTATGCTCGCCCCAGGCTGTGACCGAATACTTAGCGAAGGCAGGTCCAGCGCGTCGTGGGTCAGCAACGGAGAAAGCCCCCTGGCCAGGCGACTGCTGGCCGGTAATGGCGCCGGTTGGGCCGTCCCAGCGTCGGACGCCGTAGGCCTGGCCGTCCTTCCAATTTGCTGACTGATCAAAGCGCGGATCAGCAACGCTGAACTTGCCATTACCTGGTCGGCTGGCTCCAGCGACAGTGCCAGCGGTCTCCAGCCAGTCGTGCACGCCCAGGTAGCCGTTGTTGTGGTTCTCGGGCATCAGCAGGTAGTCGCGCAGATAGCCGTCCTCAACCGCCAGCTTGTTCAGCGACCGCCAATCGCTACCCGCTTCTACAAACGCCAGGCGTACCCAGGTTTTCCACTGCAGGCGCGGCACGCGGTGCATTGCGCCGGCGAACTCATCACCTGGCAGCGGCATTTCGCCAAGCACATCGCCAACTGCGCGTAGCGGGCGGCGCACTGGCTCATACAGGAACGGCGGTACTTTCTCGGCATGGCGGGCCACCAGCAGGAAACGCTTGCGAGACTGAGCCAGACCACCCAGCTCGCCACAATCGTGGGTAGTCTCCGCAACGTGGTAACCGTAGTGCTCGAGCATGGCCACAATATGGTCGAGTAGCGGCCGCCCGCGGTTGGCGATGCGCGGCACGTTCTCGAAGACGATCAGCTCGGGCGGGTCGTCGGCGAATGCTTCCAGCGTCAGCCACATGCCGCGCAAGGTGAGCCGGTTCAGCGCCTGGTATTTGGGCGTGGCACTGCGCGACTGCGATAGCAGCCCGGAGAATCCCTTACAGGGTGCGCTCAGAAAGACTATGTTGGGCGACTCGCCGCCAGCAGCGGCCTGGATATCAGCGGGCGTAGCTTCTCGCCAGTCGGCGGGCGGCTCTTTACCGTGGAAGGTGCGGTACTGGTCGCGGTCGAACATATCGAGCACGGTGCCCGGGGCGCCGGTCAGGCGCTGGAAGTCGGCTATGGCAGCCGCATCTACGTCAACGCCGCCGATGCAACGGAAGCGTGCTTCCATGTTGCCTACGCGGGCTTGGCCGCGGTTGAAGCCCTTGGCCCCACCGCCTAAGCCACAGAATAAATGAAAGTGTTTGATTAACTTTGAATGAACCATAAAGCTCCCAAAAACAGGTAGAAGATCTACTTCAATACATCTAAATTGGATGAGCACAACCCCATCCCTTTGGAGGCATGCCGATGCTAAATAATGATGAGAGCGCGACTTATGCGAACGAACACAACCGCAGGCAATATGCTGTTTTCACCCGCCAAATTGATTTGCCAGATGGGCGCCCAGGGCCGTGGCTAGTGAAGTTTCAGATCGAGCTTCAAAACGGTGAGATGTCGCCTCAGCGGGAAGTCAGTGATCAAGGCGCCAAGACACGCGATGACGCAATTGCTATAGGCAGGAAGCATGCAGAGGCTCTGATTGATCAGAAGAGTTGAAGCCCTGCGCTGTAAGTAATTCAGAACGGTATTTCGTCGTTGAAGTCGTCGTATTGCGCGGGATCAGGCGCGCCGTGGTTGCTGGTCTGCTGGCTATGATGCTGAGGGCGTTGATTCTGAGGCGGCTGCTGGTATCCGCCTTGCTGTGGGGCTTGCTGCTGTCCGCCGCTATCCAGCATTTGCATGTCGTTAGCGACGATTTCAGTGGTGTAGCGGTCTTGCCCACTCTGGTCTTGCCATTTCCGCGTTTGCAGTCGGCCCTCGATGTAGACCTTCGAGCCTTTTCGTAAGTACTGCTGTGCAATCTCAGCCGTTTTCTTGAATAAGATGACGCGGTGCCACTCGGTGCGCTCCTGTCGCTGGCCGCTGCTGCGGTCTAGCCAGCTGTCACTGGTGGCAATATTGAGAGTGGCGACAGCGGTGCCGCCTGTGGTGAAGCGTACTTCTGGGCCTTGGCCCAGGTTGCCAATCAAGATGACTTTGTTAATGCCTCGGGCCATAATTTTCTCCATGCCATTGATATTGGTAAATCCGACCCCATATAATGATTTTCAATGAGTTTTATTTGGTGGTGTTAGCTCTACAGCCAACGTATTTGCCTGTACTTTTTCTGCTGGTTGCGATTTTTTGTGCTGCTCTACAAAGCGTTATAGAGCCGAGCAAGCTGTGTGATAGTCACAGTAAGGAGGGTAGAGGCGTGGTAATAGCGATACAGGTATTTGCTAATTTGTTTAAAGGTGTACTGATAGTGGCCACATCGGTCTTGGTCAATATGGTGCCGGCAAATGCTTTGGCGAGCGCACTGGGCGCACTCACCATTTCGAGTGCTAACCAAATAAAATTCATCGAGTTAAAACAAGGGGCTAGCTACTAGCCCCTTGTTTTATTATGGGTTAAAGATACCCAGCAAGCACTCGCTTTCCGGTAAGCCGTCCGTCACCAGCTTGGCGAACTCGGCGGCAATCTCTTCTCTGGCAGCATCCAACGCGATGGCGCGCAGCCCAAACGACGGCCCGCCTTTGGTCTTACTTGAAACGCGCATCGCCAGGGTTCGCTCGGCCAGGCCCTCGTATGGCACGAGCTTCCAGTAGATCACCGCCGGCAACCGCTCGGCGTTCTTGACCGTGACGCTGTTCATTACACCTACTCGGCTCGAGTGCTCCTGCTTCTCACTGTCGATGCTGGTCAGGTCCTCGAGGCTGACTTTGCGGAAGGCGTGAATCACCTTGCCGCGCTCGAGCGGTTCGCCCTTGCTGTTCTCGAAGGCCAGCAGGTGTCCCCAATCCTCAACGAGCTCGACCATTTCCTCTTGGTCGAGCGTGCTGTCATTGGCCTGCAAGTAGGCGGTGAACTCCGGCGTTTTCGGCAGGCGCAGCGTCGCCGAATGGTCGCAGTGCCCGGGTAACGTTACGTCGCCGATATCGAGATAAGAGCTGGCGGCCATGGCGTCACGATCAATGAAGACGGGTGCGTCAGCTTGGCGGTTGCCAACGTAGGCCATGAAATCCTTCAGCCCTTGCGTTTGGAACTTCCCGCGGAACCGGCGGCGATGGTCCTGGTACTTCTCCATGTCCACGACCGTGAAATTATCGCCGACCAATAGCGCGTGGCCATCGGCAGCTTCGGTGCCGGTCTTGTGGCTGGCTTCGATGTGCTGCAGGGCTTCTTTCGTGAGTGACATCAGTGCTTCTCCTGGTGCGAGTCTTTATCGCGGTGGGGGTGGCCGATCATGTCGAATTGGTTCTTGGGCTCGAGCGTCATTTCGCCGCCCGTGTTAACGCACATGACCGTTTCGGTGGTGTGCTCTTCCGACTGCGTGCCGTGCTCAGTCGGAATCTTGAAGGCCAGCTTGTGAGTAACACCGACCCGGGCGCCGGAGCCGATATTCTCAATAGTGAGATCAATCGACACCTTGCCTTTCTTCTTCGGGTTATTCGTCGCGGCCGCTGCTGCGTGGCTCAGGACTTTGCCCAAACGTTCAGCCAATACGCCGCCGTCCAGGTCCTCAAGGAACCTGGTCACATCAGTGGGGTGTGACATTGGAAGTTACCTCATGAAGAATTGAGCTTGTCAAAATTCCGGTGCTCATTTAGTTTTATGAGCCCGACTTTCCTACTAATAACTTGCGATAGGGCTTTGACATGGGTGCTACATTCAGAAACGACGAAGACAACTACTTCAACTATCCAAAAGCTGAAAAAGTAGTAAAAGAGGGCTCTAAGTACGTCGTATATGATGGACCTGGGAATGTTCTGGGCGCACATCCTGTGAACACTACGGTAGAGTTCACGACTGATCAGCCTATAAAAAAAGACTAAGGCTGACTTAGCCACTGTTAGGCAGCTATAAACTGCCTAACAGCTTTTTTATATCCATTCCAATTTTTCACCCCTGCAAGCTCTAATGCATTTAGCTTGGCTTGATCGGCCAGCAACTGGTCGTACTCGGTGCAGGTGATCGTGACCACCTCCGCCGCAGCGGGCAGTGGCTCGGGTTGCGATGCCGGGCGAGGCGCTGGCTTGGGCGCTGGGGGCTGCTTCGGCGCCGGCGCCTCGGCGGCTTCGCGCTCGGCTTTCTCGCGGCGCAGGGCCTCAAGCTCGCGCTGGTCTGCTTCGCGTTGCTCGGCGGCTTCGCGCAGCCGGCGGCGCTCGGCGTCAATCTCCGCCTGGTCGGCGGCGAGCCGTTCACGCTCAAGCGCCTGGCCATGCCGCTCGCTCAACTGCGTGAGCACTTGGGCCTTGGCGTCCTGGGCGTCTTTCGTCAGGTCGAAATAGCCGTCGACATCGATCTGGCTCGCCGCGTCGTGCAGCTCGGCGAGCCCGGTGCTGTCCAGGCCTTCGGCGGTATCCAGAAAACTCCAGATATTGACGTCGATAGCGTGGCGCAGCTTGGCGATGCGCTCAGCCTTCTCGCGCTCTGCGCGCTCGTCTTCGCGCTGTTTTGCGTCCTTGAGCGGTTGCTCGATCTCGCGCAGCTTCTCGATGAGGTCCTTGCCGTAAGCGTTCACGCGCTCGATAAAGTCGCGGTGAGGTTGGGTGATCGCCTTGCGCAGCTTGTCGGTGCTGGTCCGGTAGCTGGTGAGCTCACGGACGCCTTTCTTGCAAAGCGCATAGCCGTCCTTGGCTCGCACATCGGGCACCGTGCCGTACTGCTCGCGCAGCCCTGCCAGGGCCTTCTCCACGGCGTCCAGCTCTACCAGTTCGCCTTTGTAGTCGGTGTTGGGGGCTGCGTTAGTCATTTTGCGTTACCTCTTGTGGTTGCTTGGACTGCTCCTTCTCGGCGAATACCCGGGCAATTCCTTCATCGCGGGCCTTGATGATCATGCCCCTGCCTTTGTCGGGTTCGACGCGGGCCATGCTGGCTTTGTCAGGCAGGCGGTTAAGAATGCCGGTAGCAGCTAGCTCAATGCTTTTGGGGTGGGGGATTTTGTCGCGCAGCGTGTCGCACTCGCGCTTGAGCCAGTCCGCGTATTCGGCGCGGTACTTCTCGAGCTCGGCGTTTTGATCCTCGGCAACAGCAATACGCGTCGCCGCCTGCTGCGTCTCGGTGTAGTCCTTGTTATCGAACCGGCCGTAGTAGACGTCAGCGCTGAAACCGAGAAGCGACAGGCACTTCTTGATAGCGTCGGTGATGCTTTTCTTTGGTGCCTCGCCGTCGGTCTTCCAGGCTCCTTTGTTTGTGCGGTACACATAGCGGGTATGGCCGAACTGCGTGACCTCGCCGCGCTCGCCATGCCAGCGGTACCAAAGTGCCAGGCGGATAGTGTGGGTCTGTTCGTTGGCGATCAACTGCCCCTTGGCGTCCAGTACCGGCGCGCCCTGGTCGAACCTCTCTTCCTCGACTCGATACCCCCAGCCGATGCCCATAGGGCCGAACATGCGCGTGGCTTGCTCGATGACGTGCATCGCGTCCAGCGTAGTGATCTGCTGGCCATCTACGTTGGCTTCGCGGATCGCCGTAGTGGGCGTCTTCTCGACACCGCGCCACAGCTCGAGGTGGTCTGCGCTATCGACCACGCGATAGCGCCCCGAAGGCACGCGCAAGCGCGGCTTCTCGCTAATTGGTTTCATGGTTTATACTCCCCAATGATCTTCATCTGCAGATCCCCCGGCCCCTGACGTGTTGCCGCACGAAAGGGGCTTTCTTTATGCTGCCCAATTGGCCTGCATTTCTGCCCTGTCTTCCTCTACGCTGAACTGCTCATCTTCGGCAACGTCCTTGGCCCAGGCGAACATCACGGACTCGCCGCCGGGCTTATTGATATAGGCGGCGACCATGTCGGCGATTGTTGTAGTTGCGGTCAGCTCGTCCACGGCGCTCGTCAAATCACCCACCTCATCGAGATAAGCAGCGAACTTCGCCACGCCCTCGGCGTCGCCGTCGTGGATCGACTCGCAGATGGATTCGGCGCGAAGCTGAATGGTGATGTGTCGTTTCATGGAGCCCTCCAGATTTGCAATGGCGCCTGATCGCCCTCGCGGCGGCGCTGATACTCGGCCATGCGCACCGCGTTCTTGCCGCGCAGCCCGGCCGGATCGAACCGACTGCCGATACGCGGGCGCTCGCCCACGGCAAAGCCCATAGCGCGGCGCTGGGCGCGCTGCTCAATGTGTGCTGCGTTCATTCCCATACCTCGCGTAGCTGTTTGGTGAGCTTCTGGTCGGCGAGCTTCGAGTCGATGGCCAGGCGGTGCCGGTAGCGGCCCGCGGCCTTGGTGTCATTGATCGCTCGGCTTTGCCGCTTCGTAATCGGCAAGACGGTTTCGGGTCGTTGCATAGTTGTCTCCAGAATTGGGCGCGCCGCCTCGCTGCTCTCGCAGTGCCAGTGCAGTGAGTCAGGGATCAGAAGCGGCGCGGGCATGGCGACGATGCGCAGCCATGCCAAAAAGAAGCCCGCTGGGTGCGGGCGAATAAGGGGAATTGATGCAGGGCATCGGGGAGCGCTCTGCGATCTTCTACCAGCGCCCCGGTTCTGCGTTTCGGCGCATCCAGTCGCGGCAGCTATCCTTGGGCTTAGCCTAAGCATCTGCCCTCAGATTCACCGTTTTCCGCCTAGCGCTTGGGTTTCAGCAGCCACGTGGCGGCAAAGCACTCCCCGATGCCGCCTGTATTCTCAGCCCAGGCGGAGGCATTGAGTGGCACTATCGCAGGCCC
The DNA here is from genome assembly GCF_020075495.1 of Vreelandella aquamarina. Taxonomy (GTDB): domain Bacteria; phylum Pseudomonadota; class Gammaproteobacteria; order Pseudomonadales; family Halomonadaceae; genus Vreelandella; species Vreelandella aquamarina_A. Next base: position 553,774 of record NZ_JABYQT010000002.1, on the reverse strand, counting down.
CGCGTCTTAGCTATCCTGAGGCTTCCACACACCAGGAGCTAAAACCATGTCCAAAATGAGCCGTGAAGCGATTCAAAACTCACTGGATGAAACTGTCGCCACCGTGAATAAAATCACCAGCGCGCCGGGCAACTACAGTGAGGAAACAGTAGAGCTTGCACGTTGCGTTGGCCGGCTGCGCACGATCATGAACGATCTGAACCAGCGCGTGATCGAGCTTGAAGATCGCGGCTAGAAAAAGTCACCTTCAGTAAATGGCTTGCTGTCGTCACCAGCCTCGGCAGCAACGCCATTCATCAGCGCGGCCTTGGCCTCTTTGTGCTTCTGACAGGCTTGATTGAAAGCCTCCATCTTTTCTTGGCGCTCCTTTCCAGCATCAACGTATGCTTGGTAGAGACTTCCGATATTGCTGCCCATACTTGCCTCCAGTTCGCGGTTGTTGTGTTGAATTCGTGAAGCACTGCACTTCGGCCAGCCCGCAGATTCACTGGCCTGTTAAGCTACCGGCGCTGGCACCGCTTCCGAATGCCGCCTCTATTCGAAGCGGCGATCTCGTCCCAGCATTTCAACAGCCCTGGGCGGCGTACTCCTGCCGGTGTCTCAGGGCTACTAACCCCTACGCACGGACAGGCATATCGTGTTGTTAAAGAGCGTTGGCGGGCGTGTTGCTGTGTGCCGTTGCCATGAACTCAATGTAAGCCATACTTACCTTTATCGTCAATATAAAAGTAAGCATATCTTTCAAATAATATGTAAGCCATTGTTTCCTTGAGGCGAAAAAAAGCCCGCTCGGCGGCGGGCTTGGTTAGCTGAGCTTATTTTGAGGGGGGGGGGTTACTGCCTGCGGAGGGTCATTTGCGCCATGACGACGCCAATAATTCGGCAATCTTCGGTGAAGTCCATGTACTGCTCACGCCAATCCTTGTTAAGCACCTTGAGCATGGGGCCAACACCTGGTTCGATGATGTACCGCTTGAACGTGGCCTCAGCCCCGCCATGCTGCTCACACTGAACAACTACGTCATCGCCGGATACCGGGTCCACATCGGGATCGACGAAGATCAGCGTCCCTGGCGGGTACACTTCGATCATTGATTCGCCGCGCACGCGCAGGCCAAACGCCCTAGGGCCGCAAGTGGGCGGGGCTGGGTAGTATTCTAGATCATCACCCGCAGGACAAAATGGCTCCGTCCACGCCCCGGCCTGCACCCAGCTGATCAGCGGCACCTGGCCCCGCATCTTGGGCGCTTCATCAAAATCATCTGTTTTGACGCCTGAACCGGTAAAGAAATAGATAAGCTGCTTGCCGGTCGCGGTGGCTACGTTGCGCAGGTTCTCAGCTGACGGGCTTGTTTTTCCCTTTTCCCATTGCGCAACGGCAGGCCTTGAGACGCCAAGCATGGTTGCTAATTGCTGCTGTGTAAGCCCAGCTTCCTTCCTGGCTCGCGTAATACGCTGCCCTACCTTTTCATCCTCAGTCATACCGTAATCCCTGGGCGGTTTTGCTGTTCTCATTCTGAAAGCAGTGCTTACGTCTGACAACGGAAGAATGCCTTGCCCGACTAGGTAAGTATGACTTACACTTCGACCAACTACGTTAAGCATGGATTTCCCTATGACCCCGGAACAAGCAATGCAAAAAGCGCTTCTGCTGGCTGGCGGCCCCGTTGCCCTTTCCCGCTCTATTGGAATCAGCTCCCAGGCCATTTCTCAATGGAAGGTCGTTCCAGCAGCTCGCGTGATGGCTGTTGTGAAAGCCACCAAGGGAAAAATCAAGGCCAGCCAGCTGCGCCCTGACGTGTTCGGCTCTGTTGCCGCCTAACCACACCCCTATCTTAGCCACTCTCAAAAACACCTGAGAGGACAAGCAAAACAGGAGTTTAACCCATGGATTCATATACAGCAGGGCTTCGGCAGGCGGCATTTGAGTATGGCATTAAGCATCTTGCTCATGACCTCGATATGTCCGAAGGCCGCTTGTACAAAAAGCTCGATCCTGATTCTGGCGTAAGCCTCACCCTGGCTGACTACTTCCGCATCAATCGCACGCTGAAAGACTTGCGCTGTATTGATCGTGCGCTGGAAGACCTCGGCATGGTGGCCACGCCCGTCGAGAAAGCGGCTGACGATATCGAGGGAGAGATCCGTGAGCTGCTACTTGATCAACATGACATGGCCGCTGGTTTTGTTCGCCTGGTGCGACAGGCCAAAGCCGATGGCGAGATTTGCGACAACGATCTGGAAGAGATCAAGGCGTTTCGCCGAGAGCTGGCGGTCATGGGAAACACGGTAATGCGTCGCGTTGAAGCGATGCACAAGAAAGGCGCTGCTCTTAAAGCAGTCAAGTAACAAAAAGCCCGCCATTTGCTGGGGAGCGTGGCGGGCTTTTAGATCAAGAAGTGAGGAAACTATGAGTGATCTTTCAGTGAAAGTCCAGCCGACGATGAGCAGCTTGGAAATTGCTGAGCTGGTCGAGGCGCGTCATGACAGTGTAAAGCGAGCGATCGAGCGCCTTGCAAACCGCGCTGTCATCACTTTACCACCGATGGTGGAAAAGCCCACGGCTGGGCGCCCTGTGTCGGCTTACCTGTTTTCGGGTGATCAGGGAAAGCGCGACAGCACGATTGTCGTTGCTCAGCTTTCACCCGAGTTCACAGCGCGCCTTGTTGACCGATGGCAGGAGCTTGAAGCGCTCAATAGCGCAGCCTCCCTACCCGACTTTTCAAACCCGGTTGCGGCGGCGCGTGCGTGGGCCGACGCAAGGGAGGCGGAGCAAAAGGCTCTTGAAGCGGCCGAGGCCGCCCGGCCAGCGGTCGAGTTCGTTGATCAATACGTTGCGGCTGATTCTGGCTCCAAGGGATTCCGTCAGGTGGCCAAGCTGCTCAACGCCAACGAGCGCGACTTCCGAGACTTCCTGAGAGACCACCATGTCATGTACCGCCTGGGCGGCGAATGGATGCCCTACCAGAATCACATCGATGCAGGCCGCTTTGTGGTCAAGACCGGCGTGGCTAACGAGCATGCCTACAATGCCGCCAAATTCACAGCCAAGGGCGTCAACTGGATTGCCGGCCTGTGGGCGCAACGCAATATGCAAGGTGCCGCATGAGCGTCGAAGCTATGTCCTGGGCAATGAACCAGATGATCGTCACCGATTCCGGCGCGCGCTTTGTGCTCGTCGGTCTCGCCAATCACTCCGATAAGTACGGGCGCCACGCCTTTCCATCGAACAAGACCCTCGCCGAGTACACCGGCCTTTCTGGACGCACTGTTACCCGGAAGATTGCCGATCTTCTGAAGCTAGGCGTCATTCGAGAAGGCAATCAGGCAATCGTGGCTGCACACATTCCGCGTTCCGATCAGCGCCCTATTCTCTACGACATCGTGATGAGCGATGACACCCCAAAACGGGGTGACAGACGTTCACCCCGCTCTGAACGGGGTGACATCTTTGCAGGAACGGGGTGTCAGCCTGACACGAACGGGGTGACATCTGTGCAGGAACGGGGTGACACCGTGTCACCCGAACCGTCCTTTAAACCATCCACTGAACCATCCAGTAAACCGGATTGCGACGAGGGAGCTACGCCCCCCTCGCCGACCGCCGATCTTGTTCGGGCCGACGAACCTCGCTGCGCCATCCCGCCGGACATGCCTGGGCCGAAGAACCCGGGTGCAAAAACGTTCAAGCCCTGGGCGAACTACGCCGTGACATACCGGCAGCGTTACGGTGAATGGCCGATCTGGAACGGGCGTATCGCTGGTCAGATCTCCCAACTGGTCGACCGGGTTGGCGCAGAGTTGGCCCCAGGGGTCGCCGCGTACTTCCTGCGCTGTAACAACCAGTTTTACGTCCAGAAGGGCCACCCGGTAGGCCTGATGCTGCAGGACTGCGAGTCACTGGCCACGCAGATGAGAACCGGCTCGCAAATGACCGCCGCCCGTGCCCGCCAGATCGATGGCACCCAGACCAATCTGTCCAACGTCGACGAAGCCAAGCGCCTGCTGGCGTCCGGCTGGGAGGACTGACTATGCCACTGACGAAACAAGACGCCGAAGCGCTGCTGGAAACGGTCTATGCCACCGCCGAGCTACTCGGCACCGAGATTCGCCCGGCCACGGCCAACATGATGATCCGCGACTTGCGGCCCTACGACCGCGCCGAGATCGAACAGTCTCTGACGCGATGCCGCGCCGAGCTTTCAGGTCGCCTTACGCTCGCTGCTGTGCTCGAGCGCATCCCAAGCGCACAGCAGTACTTGCTGCCGAACGAGGCGTGGTCGGTCGCCCTGCAGTCGCTTGACGAGATGGACACGATCATCTGGACCCAGGAGACGGCAGCGGCGATGGGCGTCGCCCGCCCGATCATGGAGCAAGGCGACAAGGTGGGCGCCAGGATGGCATTCATCGCCGCCTACGAGCGAGAAGTTGGCCAGGCCAAAGCAGAGGGCCGCGCACCGGAATACACCGTCTCGCTGGGCGAGAGCAAGGAGCGGCGCCAGGAAGCCATTTCCCAAGGCATCAAGAAGGGGCTGCTAGCCGCGCCCAAGGTCAAGCATTTACTGCCGGCGCCGCATGGATTCAAGGAACCTGACGAGAGCGAGTGTCCCGAAAAAAAGGCACGGGCTCAGGCCAATATCGATCATCTGCGCTCTCTGCTCGTGGACGACTCCAGTAGCAAGCAAGCGGCGGAGAAAGAGCGGCGCCGGCAAGAGGAGGCGCGCCGCCAGCAGTTGATCGAACAAGCTGAGCAGCGTCAGCGAGGTGCAGCATGACCAAGCCAGCTACCAAGCCATTCGTCTCGCGGGCCAGAACCATCCAGGAGGCGCTGACTGCCGCCGCCAAACTGCCGAAGGTGATCACCGATGCCATCCAGCTTTGGGGCGACGTCGAGATCGTCGTGCGCAAGCGCCAAGTGAAACGCAGCATCGACCAGAACAAGCTGCAGCGAAAGTGGCTCCTGGAGGCCGAAGCCCAAGGCGACCACACAGCTGAGGAGTACCGCGGTTTCTGCAAGCTTCACTTCGCGGTCCCGATGCTGCGCTGGGAGTTGCCCGAGTTCCGCGAGAAATACGATCGCATCGTGAAGCCGCTGCCGTACGAGATAAAGCTCGAGCTCATGCAGGAGCCGCTCGACTTCCCCTGTACCCGGCTGATGAACAAAGATCAGAAGACACGCTACTTGGATGCTGTGTACCAGCATTTCACCAGCTTGGGCATGCAGCTAACTGATCCCAATCTGCGCGGCTACCAAGCTGGCGACTATAAGGAGGTGGCATGAGCGAATTATCCATCGTGCCTGTGACTCTGGCTGAAGCGAACGCTTATGTCGCAGCAAATCATCGTCACCATGGCCCAGTTGCGGGGGCGAAATTTTCAGTGGCCGTCGCAGTTGAAGGAGCCATTCATGGTGTGGCGATCATCGGTCGGCCCGTCGCGCGCGGCAATGACGACGGCTGGACGCTTGAGGTCAATCGGTGTTGCACCGACGGAACACGCAACGCCTGCTCAATGCTCTACGGTGCCGCATGGCGTGCTGCTAAAGCGATGGGATATCGCCGTCTGATTACCTATACCTTGCCCGATGAAGGTGGAGCCAGTTTGCGTGGGGCTGGATGGGGGCTTGTAGGGCGTCGTGGTGGTGGCAACTGGAATACCCCGGCTCGACCACGCATTGATACCGCTGCTGTATTGCAAGGACAAAAGCTTCTTTGGGAGATGGCCTGATGCTGGGCGAGTGCGAGAAATGCTGTGACGAGGCCATAGGGTTCAACGATGACGGCGAAGCGCTTTGCAGCGACTGCCTGTTCGAGCAGACCTGCGAAGAGCTGTTCTGCGACGAGTGGGAGGAGGACTGATGATGCCCAACGAGTGCTACCTGCCCACCCGGCCGCACCGGTGCCGCCAGTGGCTGGCGAACGTGCACGAAATCGAGAACTGCGTGCTGTGCGGCGCTTGGGGCATCCAGGCCGCCCATAGTAACCAACACCGGGGGCGCGGCCAGAAGGCTAGCGATGCGCTCACGGCCGCGCTGTGCCCAAAGTGTCACGGTGATATCGACAACGGCAAGGACATGACGCGGGACGAGCGGCGCGCGCGAATGAACGAGGCCATTGTGCTGACCTTGGACCAGTTGGCTCGCCGTCAGCTCATCAAGGCGGAGAAGGCATGAAGTTGTTCATTCCCTATCTGGCCACCAGCACCAACGTAGGCACCCGCCAGCACTGGACCAAGCGCAAACGCGAGGTCGATAGCTGCCACCTGCTGGTGCGCAGCGTCGTGAAGCGCGAGGGCGTCCAGCCGATCGGCCAGCGCGTCGACCTGATATTCCGCCCGCGGCTGGGCAAGGGCGTGCGCCGGCGCGATACCAGCAATTACTCGCTCAACGTGAAGCACCTCGAGGACGGACTGGTTGCCGCCGGCGTGCTGCCCGACGACCGCGGCGAGTACGTGCGCCGGGTCATCATGGAGCCGCCCGAGATCGACCGGCAGGCGGAAACCGGGACGTGGATCGAAATCATCCCGGTGTCCGAGGTGGCGGCATGATCGAGCGCCCTACCGCATGGCCTGATGGCCGCCCACTGGGTGGCCTCAACGGTTACCCACCGGAATGGCACGCCTGGGCTGAAGAGTGCCAGATCAAATACGTGGCCAGGCAGATGCTGGCCGCACCGAAGGAACAACGAAAGGCCGTGCATGAGCGTTGGATTCAGATATTCCCGCACGCGACGCCGGAGCGGATCAAAGCAGTATGGGACCAGGTAGTCAGCGAGAAACGTCAGGGGGCGAAATGATTACGAACGACGCACGATTGGCCTGGGTGATGGCGCGAGACGACGGGCTGCGCAGCCAGGGCGTGATCAGCATCGAAATGGCGGAACTCGGCTGCATGGTCGACTGCTCGGCCAAGGGGGGTGTCGGTGCCGGCATGAATGCGGACTACGCTGCCGTGCATGCGGCTATCCAAGCCATGGACCTGCCCCGCCAGGCCGTGGGCGATGCGCTGAACTGCCGCGGCGTGCTGAATGCTCGGGCACTGGCCCAGGCCAATACCATGGCGGCGCTGGCCGTGTCGCAGATTGCAGCCCAGCGGTTGCCAGGGTTCAGTAAGTGGTCGAGTGATCGTCAGCGCATGCTGTACTGGGTAGCGCTGGCCGCCGTCGAGCGGTGCTGGGTTGTACTGCATGACGTGCCCGAGCGCATGGACGCCAAGGCTCGGCCCGAGGGGCGTACGCTGGACGAGCCTTGGAAGATCGGCAAGTGGCTGCGCGGCATGCATGGTAAGGCGCTCGACCTCAAGAACTGGGCGCCCCAGTGGTCAAAGGCGTGGGAGCTGTTGCAAATCATCGTCAATGAATTGGATGACGGCGGACAGGTCGAAGTTGAAGAGATACTTGGCATCAAGAGAAGGCTTCAAAAAGCGTCGTAGCGCTTGCACCCTAGGCAATGTGGAGCTATTATTTCCCAAGCTGTGACAGCTACGCTTAATCAGCCCTAATTCAAAGCCTCGCTAATCGCGGGGCTTTTTTGTTGCCCGATATTTTTGTTGATACTCCCTGCGCCTATCTGCATCTCTGCCATCAGCCGTTTTAGATCCGGGCGGCAATTTTGAATGATCGCCAGGCCGAGTAGACGCAACCATTTCAGACTGAAGCTTTAGGTCAATCTGCGTTTTCTCCCCTCGTCCGGCTGTTCTTGCTGCCTCAACGGCTCTATCGAGATGATCGTGGGTTAGGCGACCGGACTCGATATAGTCGTTCATTTGCGCGGAAAGCATTTCACGCGTCGCCGTACCTGCCAACGCATACCGCTTAGGGATTCCCCATTTTTGACGGTAGTCGCTGTGACTCATGCCGTGGATGCGTGACAGATGAGTGGCCAGCGATTTAAACCAACGCCCGCATTCAAGGCATTGGATTTGTGGCCCTCCAATGTAGGAATCCAGTTCCTCTATGCTCTCAAATGGCTTATCACGCATCATAAAGCTGGCTCGAATCAGTCGCTGGTCAGGCTTTCAAGAGCCACTTGAAGTGTGTAGCTCATGTTTTTTTTAAATCCAGATTTGAGGTGCTGTAAGTATTTGCTGGTGACGCCTAAGCGATCTGCAAGCTCTCTTTGGCTGCCTGTAACCATAACAGCAGCTTCGATCAAACCCGGCGCTTTGGCCGGGTCATGGTGTAGTCTCGCGTCGATCATTTCAATAGCCCTTGCAGTAGTCGTTCCATAGCTGCTCAGAAACCACGTCGTTTTGCTGCCCATCAATGGTAGTGCGGGTGGTGTTGCCAACTACAGCTGTATGACCTTGCTCGATTAACCACGCTGCGTATTCTTCGGCTTCGTTCTGGTCGGCTGCAATTACTACGTTGTATGTGGTCATGTTACTTCTCCGCTGGGGTTTGTGTGCTGCATTGATGAGTTAACTATAGGGTATCTAAGATACCCTTGCAAGTGCTTTTATGAAATATCCCCCCTTTTTTTGCCGCCCTTCCCGCGGCGTTTTATTCTGAGGTGTCCAATGGCTACTACCCTAAAGCAAAAGTTGGTGGCAGCGGTCATCGACCGTGAAGGCGGCTATGTCAATCATCCATCGGATCGTGGCGGCCCCACCAATTACGGCATCACCCAGGCGGTCGCGCGCAGCTACGGCTATACCGGCGACATGCGTAACCTGCCCCGCGCTACCGCTGTTCGGATATATGAGGCGCGCTATTGGGACAGCCTGGCCCTGGACAGCATTGCCCCCATTAGCGAGCCGCTTGCTGAATATCTTTTTGACTTCGGCGTCCATTCTGGCCCTAGCCGCGCAGGCCAAGAGCTGCAGCGCAATCTGAACGTGCTGAACAACCGCGGCCGCGACTTTCCGGACCTGGTCGTTGATGGCGCGGTCGGGCCGAAAACCCTTGAAGGGCTGCAGGTGTATCGCAGTCGCCGCGGCGCTGATGGCGCTTCGATCCTGGCTGAGTCCATCAACGGCGTACGCATTGCATTTTGCCGGGATCTGGCAGAGCGCGACGAGCGCCAAGAGGATTTCGTCTTTGGCTGGTTCCGCCGGATCGTCGAGCTGTCGCGTGAGGTTCATAGTGAGGTTGGCGCGCAGGCTGCAATCCGAATCTATTCAGAAATCAATGCCAGCCCATGACTCTTGACTCAATTTTCGCTCTCGTCCAGATACCGCTTGCGGCAGTTACAGCCATTCTCTACGGACTGCAGTACAAGCGTCACGGGCCAGTCCGGTATAGCCGCGACCGATGGCGTGAGTGGCTGATCTCGATGGTGTGGCTATCCATAGCCGCTGTGTCGTGCGGCATGGTCGCCTGGCGCCTGGGCACGGTGAGTGCTGTGGTTGCCCCTGACTATCGCGCCGCTGGCGGCATGGCCGTACAGACGCTCTATCAATTCGTTTTTCTCATCGCGTACGTTGCGCTCAGGGACCAAAGCGGCTCGAAACAATAGGGGTCGCTCATGGCCGAACTACTGGCACAGATATGGCTGTGGGCGCTCGCCCCGTTTCAAGATCCACGCATTGCCGCCGCGGTACCTGCGTTTCTCGTCTCCTGGCTGATCGGCAATCGAAATACCGCGCTGGTCTGCGCTGTCATCGCATTTTGCACGATAAAGCTCATCATCTGGCTGTCGGGCATCCCGGCTGGCGGAGCGTATCAGCTCCCTGTCGAGGCAGCGGCCGGCGTGGGCGCAGGCATGGCGCTGATGGGCGTTCACGGTATTCAGGATCGGGTCCAGGGTCTCAAGTTCAAAACGCTGCTCTCCAGCATTGCTGACAGCATTCGGGGTAAACGATGAAACGACTCTTTCGATGCTACCGCATGCCGCTCTGGTTTTTCGTGATCATGTTGGTTGGGTTCACGGTGGCTGTGACCGGGTGGTCAGCTGCGCATGAGCGACGCCTGGAGCACCGCGACTTCTACCTGAACCGGATCGCCCAGCAGCAACAGGTCATTGACCAAGCGCAGCGGGTAAGCGTGGGCCTGATGGCTGCCAACGCAATCATCATGGGGTCGTACCGCTGGGAGGCTGAGCGGGCGGGCAAATTCGAGAACCAACGCAACGTTGCAAACGGTCGCCTCGGTCCACTGCAGCGGCGTATCAACGAGCTCGAGCGAAAAGCAGAACAATGCCCAGGAGGTTTCGGTGAATCGCATTCGACTGACTGAGGATGCCAAGGTGTGGCACCGGCTATGGTCTAACCAAGCCACCCTGCTCGCAGCCGTGACGCTACTGCAAGGTCTGCTTCCGTTTTGGGAAGGCGTCGTGCCCGGTCAGTGGTTCCAGGCCGCTGGCGCCGTGCTGGCAAGCGCTGCGTTCGTACTGCGTAACATCGAGCAGCCTGGCCTGAAGCGAGGTCGCGATGATGATCAGTAACGTATGGGCGAAGATCGTCGGCTTCTTGTCCCTGGTCGCCGCCCTGCTCGGCGCTGCCCTCCTGTTCGTTGCCGGTCAACGTGATCGAGCCAGGGAGGCGGCCAACCTCGCCAAGGCTGAGGCCAGGAGCAAGAGCGCGGTACTCGACGCCGAGCGCGCTATTGATAAAGCCAGGGCCGAGGCCCGAGAACATTCCCAAGAGGTGCAACGTGAAGCCGATAAGCGCCCTGCTGCTGAGCGGCCTACTGGCTCTTTCCGTCGCTAGCTGTTCCACGGCCGAGTATGTGGCGGTTATGCCGCAATGCACGGTGCCGCCTCACCCTGTTCTGCCCGATATTGACCGAGGCAGATTATGGGATGTGGCGGGCGACACCGAGTACCGGCGCATCGAGTTGTACATCAACACGCTTTGGGCCGCTTACGACGAACGGCAAGCGATGCTGGAAGTGATGTGTGACCGAAGTGGCAGGCCAGCCGGTTAGGCGTGGTCGTCCGGCTCATCAAAAGTATTGAGGCTCAGCTCGACTCTATCGCCTACTGACCACGCTTTTTTATCGAGTATGTGCTTAGGCGTGTTCTCCGGGACATTGAAGTAATAGCTGTAGGTCGTTTCCCCGCTGCTACCAGTATCTTCATCGATAAGATCTTCAATACCGACCTCTTCAACTTCGTCGACGGTAAGACCCAGTTCGTCAGCTATCTGTTGAGTTGCATTGCTCATGGGGCGCCTCACTTCTCTTCGGGTGAAAATTTAGTATAGGTGGAAAATGAACAAAACGACTGCCAAAGAGGCTGTCGCGCTGACAGCTCGGCAGTCTCGTTTCGTTGATGAGTACCTGATTGACCTGAACGCCAAGCAAGCTGCCATTCGAGCGGGCTACGCCGAGCGTAGTGCCGAGGTGACGGCTTCTCGCCTGCTAAGTAATGCTAAGGTCGCGACCGCTATTCAAGAGCGCATGGGCGCCCGTTCTGAACGAACCAAAATCACCGCAGATATGGTGCTCTACCGTTGGTGGGAGATCGCCACTGCTGATGCCGCCGAGCTTACGCAGCTACGCCGCGGCTGCTGTCGTTACTGCCACGGCGATGATCATCAGTTTCAGTGGGCTGATGAAGCCGAGTTCGACCGCGCGCTGGCGAGCGCTGAGATAGGCAAAGAGCCCAGCGACGATGGCGGCTTCGGCTTTCGAGACTTCCACCTCCCTCACCCTGGTTGCCCAAAGTGCGGCGGGGAAGGTGTGCCGCGCGTCTATGCCGAGGACACCCGCAACCTGACGGGTAGTGCCAAGCTGCTATTCGCCGGGGTAAAGCAGACCAAGGATGGCCTGGAGATCAAGATGCAGGACCAGGCCAAAGCGCTCGAGAACGTGGCCCGGCACCTGGGCATGTTCACCGATCGCGTCGACCACGTCTCCAGCGACGGCAGCATGACCCCGAAACCCACGACTATCGAGCTGGTGGCGCCTCATGACTACAGCGAGGATTCAGCTACCTCCTAAGCTCATACCGGTATTCAGTGGTCCGGCTCGCTACCGTGGCGCGTATGGCGGGCGCGGATCGGCGAAGACGCGCTCATTCGCATTGATGACCGCTGTTCGGGCCTACATGTTCGCCGAGGCCGAGCAGTCCGGTGTCATTCTGTGCGGGCGCGAGTACATGAACTCGCTCGAAGACTCGAGCATGGAGGAAGTGAAGCAAGCTATCCGGTCGGTTGATTGGCTGGATGCCTACTTCGACATCGGCGAGAAGTACATTCGCACGAAGAACCGGCGCGTCTGGTACACGTTCTCTGGACTTCGCCACAACCTGGACAGCATCAAGTCGAAAGCGCGCATTTTGATTGCGTGGGTCGATGAAGCCGAGACCGTCACCGAGATAGCTTGGCAGAAGCTGCTGCCCACCGTGCGCGAGCAAAACTCCGAGGTTTGGATCACCTGGAACCCCGAGCTCGACGGCAGCCCCACTGATACGCGCTTTCGCAAGAACATTCCGCCCAGCGCCAAGATCGTCGAGCTCAACTACATGGACAACCCATGGTTTCCCGATGTTCTCGACGAGGAGCGCCGCAATGACCAGATGGCGCTGGATGACCAGACTTATGCGTGGATCTGGGATGGCGCCTACCGAGAGAACAGCGAATCCCAGATATTGGCCGGCAAGTACCGTGTCGCCGAATTCGAGCCCGGCAAAGGCTGGGATGGTCCGTACTACGGCATTGACTGGGGGTTCTCGCAGGATCCAACCGCCGGTGTGCGGTGCTGGGTTTACGATAGACGGCTCTGGATCGAGTATGAGGCCGGCAAGGTCGCTCTCGAGAACGATCATATTGCCAAGTTCATGATCGATCGGCTTCCCGCTATTGAGCGACACAAGGTTCGCGCCGACTCTGCTCGCCCTGAAACGATCAGCCACGTGAAGTCGAATGGCAACGGCAAGCGCGACAACTTGCCAAGCATCGAGGGCGTGGTGAAGTGGCCAGGCAGTGTCGAGGACGGTATCGCCCATTTGCGCAGCTACACAGAGATCATCATCCACCCGCGCTGTCCTGCCACCCTCAAGGAGGCGCGACTCTATAGCTACAAAGTGGACCGCCTGAGCGGCGATGTGCTGACCGATATCGTTGATAAGCACAACCACTATATTGACGCTCTGCGCTATGCGCTGGCGCCGCTGATCAAACACAAGTCGGCCGGGCTCGTGCTCTCCCGACACCAACGACGATAGAGGTTTCCGATGGGCTTCACGCCATACCAAAATATGAGGGGTGGCCGTGGCCCAATGTTCGGCGGCGCCCTGCCGACGATGAGCAACGACGCCAAGCGCGCCACGGCGTGGGCCGACTACGGCTATCCCGAGCTGCTTGAGTTCAACAACTTCCACTCGATGTTCAAGCGCAACGGCATCGCCCGGGCGGGCGTCATGCGCCACGTCGAAAAGACCTGGGAGACAAACCCCTGGGTCGTTGAGGGCATGGAAGGCGACAAACCGCACAGCGAGACTCGGCGTGAACGTGAGGTGGCGCGAGCTCTCCGGCAACTGTCATTCTGGAACCGGATGCAGGCCGCAGACTGGCGCGGCCGTGTCGGCCGCTACTCGGCGCTTTACCTGGTGTTCGATGATAGCCAGCACCCCAGTCGGCCTGTTACCCGACCAGTGAAGCTTCTCAAGATGCAGCCACTATTCGAAGCGCAGCTCGAGCCGCTGGAGTTCGAGCAAGACCAAGCCTCACCGGAGTACGGCAATCCGACCAGCTACCAGTTCATGCCCCAGGCAGTTCAAACCGGCCGGGATGAGCGGCAAAGCCTGACCATTCATGCCGATCGTATCCACATTATCGCCGAGGGCGCGGACGACGACTCAATTTACGGCATTCCTGCGAACGAAGCCGGATTCAATGACCTGCTGACCATCGAGAAGATTGTCGGCGCTGGCGGCGAGGGATTCTGGAAGACGGCGCGCGGCGCATTCTCCCTGCATTCCACAGGCAAGGATGGCATCGACGTCCAAGGGCTGGCGCAGATGTTCGGCGTCGAGGTCGATCAGGTGGCCGACAAGCTCAACGAGACTGCCGCCGATCTGAGTGCTGGCATGGACAAGCTGCTCATGTTGGGTGATATGGAGGCCAAGGCGCTTGCCTACAGCCTGCCCTCGCCTGAGCATTTCTTCGCCGTGGCCATACAGTCATATGCCGCTGGCGTTTCGTGCCCCTTGCCCATCCTGCTTGGTCAGCAGATTGCCCAGCGCTCAAGCGAAGAGAATAGCCGCGAGTGGGCGCAAACGATCATGACCCGGCGGCGCCGGTTTACCGTTCCCAACGCTGAAGGGCTGGTTTCAAAGCTCATGCGGTTCGGCGCTCTGCCTGAGTTCGAGTTCTACATTGGCTGGGACGACCTGACTGATGCAACGCTCGAACAGAAGCTTGGTAACGCCAAAATCATGAGCGAGGTCAATAAGGCCTCTCTGGGTACCGGTGAGCCACCGGCATTCACTTCCGAGGAGATCCGTGACGTGGCCGGGTATGAGGGAGCGCCGGACACCGACGACCTGGATGACGGCATACCGGAGGGCGAAGAGGATGGCGAGACAACCGGTACTGCCGCGTAATACAGCAAGTCCGACGCAAACCACCCGGCAACGGCAGCGAGCGTTCAAACAGATCCAGCAGGCGCTTGCTGGCATCCAGCGCGGAGTGCTTGAACGGTTCGAGCAGATCGGGCGCCGCGAGGTGACGGCTAACGCCGCCGGGGATGGCCGCACCTACGAATACCTGCTCGACCCGTTCATCCTCGACGACATGAATAGCTACATCGCCGCTTTGATTAACGAGCTGGTGATGCGAGCGGTAAACGGTGAGCCAATTGTTGTAGGCCAGGTCGAGATGGCTTATCAGCAAAGCACGGCGTCTTCGGTAGTGAGCCTGGCCGCCCAGACCGAGGTATTCCGGCGGACGGTTGAAGAAACGCTCGTCTCAGCACCCTACCGCAACCGTGTTGCCTTGCTTCGGGCTCGCGTGTTCGAAGAGATGCAGGGGTTCAGCGATCAGCTGCGCACCGAGCTGGCCCGGACGCTGGCTGATGGCATGGCCAGGGGTCAGTCGCCCCGAGAGATCGCGCGTGCGGTCAAACAGCGAATCGGCGTGCGTGCCCTCGAGGACGGCAGCACGACCGGCGCCCGGGCTCGAGCCGAGCGCATCGCTCGTACTGAGATCAACGTCGCTCACCGCCGCGCGATCTGGGAGGAGGACGCCCAGACCAATGCCGAGGGCATTCGCACCCGGCTATTGTGGATCTCGGCGCTCTCAGCTACCACCAGGGCGACACACGCCAGCCGCCATGGCCTCGTCTACACCCGCGCTGAGGTGCAAGAGTTCTACGCTCGAGATGGCAACGCTATCAACTGCAAGTGCACTCAGGTGGCGATACTTGTTGATCAGAACGGAAAGCCGCTATCCAGCGCCCTGCCCGGCAAGCTAAAGTTGCAGGGTCAGAAATTCTTTAAGGCTGCCGCGTGACCGACCAAACCCACATGATCGTCCTAGTTCAAGGCCAGTTCGAGTATCGCCGCATTGCCGAACACCGGTTGATGGCGGATGAGTGCGGACGGTTGCGGAATCGGGCAGTACCCGAACTTGAGCCTGGCGAGGTTTTGTCGGTCGTGCCCGGTCAGGCGATGTATCGGATCATCAAGCATTCAGAAGGGGATTCAAGTGAGCGATAGATTGATTCTAAGAATTGCGGCCGCAGCGGTGGTCATAGCGCTCATATACCAACCCTACATCTGGAATAGCCGGCCAGCTGGGTACAGCTTTTTCTGGAGTCCGCGAGGGCTTCCAGACACAGGAATGATCATCGCTGAAATTCTCGGTATTTTGGCCGTTTCCCTGCTGCTGGTATTCGCCAACCGCAGCAAGTAACCTGCGCCGCTACTTCGCTCAGCTAACAGCTGTTTAACCTAGCCCTGCCCTAACCGGCGGGGCTTTTTCGTTTCTGGAGGACGCATGACCACGAAGCATGCCCACATCGTGACGCGTGTGAATGCGTCGCAGATCAAGAAAGAAACTATCAATGGCGAGCCTCACTACCGCATCCCTTCGGCCACCCTGCCTGACGACTGTGTGATGAATGGCGGCCTCTACAGCGCCGCCGAGATCGAGGCCAGCTACAAGGGCCTCGAAGGTACGCCGGCGCCGCTCGGCCATCCGAAGGTTGGTAACCAGTTCATCCCCGCCCGCTCCCCGCATGCGATCAACAAACACTGGATCGGTGCCTGGAACGAGAACGTCCGGCGCGAAGGCGGCCGCGTGCTGCTCGATAAGGTCGTGAATATCCGCGTTGCCAACCAAACCGCCGAAGGTCGCGAGCTGATCCAGGCCATCGAAAAGCAGGAGCCCATCCACACCAGCACGGGTCTCGAACTCGAGATCAAGATGGCGAACGGCGAGAGCAAGGGTAAGCGCTACACCTGGTCGGCCCACAACATGCAGTTCGATCACGACGCCATCCTTATTGGCGAGCCTGGGGCGGCCACTCCCGCCGAGGGCGTCGGCATGTTCGTCAATGCCGCCGGCCATGAAGCCGAGGTACTCCAAGCGAACGTCGAATTCACCGGCGACGAGGAATACGAAATCACCGCCGCCGCAGAGCACATTCTCCGCCTGGCCGACCGCGCCGAACAGCGCGAACAGAACAAGGGCCGTCTCGACAAGCTGGTGACGGTCATCAAGAGCGCTTTCGGGGGCGCGCAGTCTGAAAGCTCCCAGACCACTACCGCAAATGCAGCAGCCCCGGAGGGCGACATGACGAAAGAAGAACTGATCAGCGCGATGAACGAGGCCATGAAGCCATTCGGCGAAAAGCTCGACACGCTGACCGCCAATCAGAAAGAGCAAGGCGATGCAATTACCGAGCTCAAGACCAACGCCGATGAGCAGAAGCGCGCCGCCAACGCCGCGACCGACGAGAAGCTGAAGGCTCTGGGCTTCGACGACGAAGACCTGAAGGGTATGACGGCTAACGCCAAGGCCAAGGTGCTGGCCAAGCAAGCACCCGCACCCGTCGGCTTCCATATCAATACCGCTTTCGGCGGCGCGCCGACCGAAGACACCAACACCCTGCCGGAGTAAACCCGCATGGCAAACCACACCAAGTGGGGCAAGAACGTCATTTTCTGCGGCCCCGCGCAGATGCTCGAACAGCCACTGCGTAAAGAGTCCCCGGTGGCGTCTTCGCCCCTGCCGGGCACAATCGTCCACCTGGATGCCAACGGCAAGTTCGCCGCCGGTCCCGGTGATGTCAGCTACGTGCTCGACAAGGATCATCTCGGCCAGGAGTTCATCGATACTGCCTACACGGCTGATGATACGGCTACCGCGTTCTACTGCGGCCCGGGGCTGATCCTGAACGTGCTCACCGATGGTGAGCAGGACATCGTCGAAGACGCGCCGCTATTTGCCACTGCTGGCGGCACGCTGACGGCCACCGACCCCGCTGACGGCTCGACCGCGATTGGTCACGCCGCCGAAACCCTCACTACCGGTACCGGCTCGGAGCTGGTCGCGGTCAAATTCATCTAAGGAGACCTGATGACCACCTACGTTTTCGATAAAAAGAGCGTGGCGGCGAATCAGAGCCTGGCTGGGCAGTATGCCTACCTTCAGGCTCACCGCGCGCTACACATCAACGCTGAGCGGGGCTTTGCTGGCATCCAGATGCCAGGGCTAGTCGGCAATGCTAGCGCGCCCGTTCCCTACCCGGTCTATGCCGAAATGGATGCGCAGACCAAGGCAATCATGCTGGACCCGAATGTCGAGGTACTGCTGAACGACCTGATGCCGCTGGCTCGACCGCTAAGCATTGGCAAGATGATCAACCAGTACCGTCAAGCCGGTAGCGGTGGCGCAGCGACATCCAGCATCTCAGGCCTTGAGCCGATTCCGAACGACCAGACCGTCTACAGCTACGACAGTGCAATCGTTCCCGTACACCAGTCCGGCTATTACCGTGAATGGCGTGAGCTCGCCGGCCAGCAGTCCGAAGGCTGGAACGACCTGCTCGATGACCAAGCGGGCTCGACGCGCACAGTACGCGAGCGTATGGCTGATAGCTGCCTAGATGGTGTCGTGGATGCCAACGGCAACCCGCTTCAGTTCAAGGGCGTGAAGTCCTACGGCATTCGTAACGGCGCGAACACGGCCAAGGCCTCGATTACCATCGACCTGACCAGCCGCCAGACGGCTCCCGAAGCTGTGCGCGATGAGTTCATCCGACTGCGTGACATCATCCGACGTGATAACCGGGTCAGCGCCGACCTGACCGTCTATGTCTCTCCCGAGATTGCGGCAACATTCGACCGCTACTTCATCATCGATGGTGTGGTCACGGCCACACGCTCGTTGCGCCAGGAGCTTGAAAGCCTAGCTGGTATCGGTGCTATCAAGGAGCTATCCGGCCTCCAAGGTAACGAGCTAATCATGGGCGTGCTGTCACAGGAATACATCTCGCCTCTGCTCGGTCAGGCTGTGTCGAATCTGGCTCTGCCACGCCAGACGCCGTTCGCGCGCCACCAGTTCCTGGTCTGGTCGGCGATGGGTCTGCAGATTCGGGCAGATATCAACGGTCGCACGGCCTGGCTTTACGCCGCTGCTGAGTGATCCACGGGGGCTTCGGCCCCCTTCTTTTTTTCTGACGACAGGAAACTGCTATGAAACTCCGTGTGACGAAACCGAACCTCTATCACCGCGGCAATCGCAAGGCTGTGGGCGATATCATCACGATCGAGGGCGACAAAATCCCGACCGTGTTCGCCGGAAAGGTCGAGCCGATCAACGAGTCAGGCCTGACGACTGACAAGGATGCAGGCGGCGAACTTACCGCACTACGTGACGAGAATGATGACCTCAAGCAGGATAATGAAGCCCTTCGGGCTGAGAATGCAAAGCTTAAGGCGGAAATCCACGGTGCCGCGAACGGAACAACCGGAGATTCCAGCGACGAAGCAGACGCCAATCGTAAGGCTTGGCTGATCGATGAGATCGAGAAGCTGACCGGTGAGCGTCCAGGCTTCAATAGCAAGCTCGAGACGCTTGAAACGAAATTCGAGAAAGCCAAGCTCGCTGACGAGGAATAAGCCATGGCCGCCACGATTACCATTGACGATGTGCGGGGCTACGGCATCACTGGCGCCGACGCGATGCTCCGCGACTACATCGCGGTGATCGATGGCGCCGATGCTTGCCTCGATAAGAACCGGGTGCCCGAAGCTACGCAGCGTATTCTCAAGATCAATGCTGTCGGGCACTTGGCCACCCTCGCCGCTGGCGGTCAGATTCGCAGTCAGTCAGCGCCGTCTGGCGCATCTCGCTCATTCGCCACGCCGACAGGCGACGGAATCGACTCGACAAATTGGGGATCGGCGCTACGCTCGCTGGATTCAGCCGGCTGCGTTACTCGGCTGCTGCAGTCGGACAAGGCACGTCCATTCGTTGCAGTGGCAGGGCCGGGACGTAGCCGGGGGCGTGCATGAGCGCAACAGCACGATGGACCTACACCCACCAGGCTACGCTTTGGCTTCAGGCTGGCAAGCGTGACCCGTACACGCGCGAGCCGCTCTTTACTGGTCCGCACGTCATCGCATGCACCTTCAAGAACATGGGTGAAACCCAGACTGACGACAGCGGCCAGCAGTTCGTGCCGCGCGACACTGTCTGGCATGAGAGCCCGCTGCCAATCCAGTCGGGTGACCGCATCGTAATCGGCGCAGCGCTCGAAGATGAGGTTCCGCCGGCCACGGCCAAGACCATCAAGAAGGTCGGGGCTTGGGACATGAGCCCGTTTGGTGAAGAGCCGGACTTCGTGTTATTCACATGACCAAACTGTCATGAGGAATGAATGCGATGAGCAAGCCGGCCAATAAGCGCAAACACATACCCGCCGGAAAAGTCAGATCATACTGGCAAGAGCATATTAGTGAGGCAATTGCCCTTGGCTTCAACGGGCGCGTGATCGAAAACATAGAGGATGACTACGACGAATTGAGACTCTGCTGGTGTTGTGGATCCCAGGGCTATCAAGAGTCGGCTCATATCATTCCCCATAGTTTGGGCGGCCAAAGCACGCCTTCAAATTTCTTTCTTCTTTGCCATGAATGTCACGTTCGATCGCCAGATTTTGCGATAGCAAAGCCTTTCATCGACTATATCAACGAGTATGCAGTTAGCTGCACTGACCTCATTGTTGAGGTTGTGACATACGGAAAAAGGAAATTAGAGGCGCTTTCCTTTGAAGATGAAAAGAAAATGTATGCATTAGCAGAAGTCTTTGAGAGCAGACTTATGGAGGCGTGCACCGAAGCCTTTAAGATGGCGGGCTATCATGCAGCGTCCCAGTCGAGATCGACCAAAATGGCGGCGTTCAGGTACGCCATAGATAAAGTGATCGATGAGTTTGATCCATCTAGCTCGGCAGAGGACATAGAATGCCAACTCGAGGAGGACGACAAGTCCGCCGCAATTTCTCGCGCGCCGTCAAACTCATTGCCGGCCCGCTGACTGATCAGGTTGTCACCGAAATTCTTATCATCGGCGAGGGGTACGCCGTTAACCTTACTCCAGTCGACACGTCGAACCTGGTCAACTCACGCTTTCGTCAAATCACCAATACAGCGACCGGCACCGTAGGAGTGGTGGGCTACACCGCCGCTTACGCAGCAGCTGTGCATGGTGGCGGCCCCAAAAACTGGCAGAAGGCTGCCGCTGAAGATCGCTTTCTCGAGCGCGGCTTCGAACGCGATGGTCGGGCAGATATTGAAGCCCATATCACCAGGAGTTATCGAGTATGAACGCACTTCGTGTGCTTCATGACCATCTCGCTGCGGGCGAGCAGTTGGCCGGCCTTGAGCCGGTTTTTTTTCGCCTGTACCCCGAGAACACAGAGGCCGGGGCCGCTGACTCGATCCTATACCGTCCCGATGCCGGCGCCACACCCAGCGAGCTGATGCAGCAACCCGGTGTGACGATCGGCATCTGTACCGAGCGGCCCGATACCGGCTACGAGCGAGCCGTTGCCATCCGCGATTACCTTATCGCTAACCACACCGCCGTTGGCGTGTGCAATTTTCAAATCCTGGCCGACGTTGTTGGCCCCTCAACGCTCGAATCCGGGCGCTCAATCTACGAACTCAACGTCCGCGTGTGGACATAGGAGCCAACCATGGCAATGGAACAGATTCAGAAATACCTGGGCCGCGAGGTTCTGGTCGAGTACGCCACAACCGATCCGACCGGCAGCGAAGCCAACTGGCTGGTGATCGGCGCGATGCGCGGCAAAGAATGGGGCGCCGAATGGCAAACCACGGACGCCACGACCGACGACAGTCCGAACCTGACGCAAGAAAACCTAGTGACCTACAAGTCCAGTGATATCAGCTTCGACGGCCTGGCCACCAAGGACACGACCAAGAACGTCGATGCGCTTGAAGAGTACGTCAACGACCCGAGCGGCAACGGCAGCCCGACCGGTTATCCCAACATCTGGTTGCGTATCACCGTGCCGCGGGGCGATAACCAGCTGCGCACCTACACCGGTACCGCGCTGCTGACCTCATTCCGCAACAACGCGCCGCATGATGACGTGGCCTCATGGACGCTGGAGGGCAACAGCTTTGCCTACACCATCGACACCGCAACAGCAGGCTAACGTCTACGCCGGCGAGCTGTCGATCACATGGCAAGGGCGGGACTGGCTGTTCCGCCCTACCCTGGCTGCCATGGCCGAGCTCGGCGAGCCGGCGGAGATCGTGCGGCTGTTGGGCCGGATCCAGGCGCCCGGTGCCGATGGCTTTGTCGCGGCGCTGGCCGTGCTGCGTGCGTGCCATGTCGGTGATGACGATATCAGCCCGTTGATCGGCTTCTTCAAGGACGTGCGCGGGCGGCTGCGCTACGTCATGGGCGCCCTGCCATTGCAGAACATCCATGTGCTGGGTGCCAAGCTGGCTATCGCCGGGATCGTGGGCGCGCCAAAGCCGCGTAAAGGCGGCGGCAAGCCGATGGCTGCATTTGATCCCGCCGAGTTTGTAGGCGTCGCTCAGGCGCACCTGGGGCTATCCAGTGCCGAAGCGTGGGCGATGACCATGATCGAGTTCCAGCGCGCCATGGATGCCAAGTTTCCTGAATCAGAGAGCAAGAAGGCCGAGCAGCCGACCGAGGAGGAAGCGGCGGCGACGGTTGATCACATCATGCAGTTGCGTCAGCGCATCAAAGAGCAAGGCCGGCTCTCCGAGAACAGCCCTTAGGACTTCTCGACAACTGACAATGCGAACCGCCCTCGCCAGTCATGACCGAGGGCCTACTGGCGGGGAGCGGCGTTTTTAAAAGCGAGTAGCAAAAATTACTTTTTCCTATTGTAAGGAGACTGGTTGGTTGGTTTTAGGCTAATCCCTTCCTGCTGAGCTTTGGAGTAAACGGAAGCTTCTGTTCTACCCAACTTCAAGGCTGTAACCCTTGTGGGCGTATTGCCTTTAGCAAGTTTTTTTAGCTCGGCGACATCCTCCTTTGACCACGCCTTGCCTTTGTTATCTGGCCACTTCGACATAGCTATACCCTCTGGTTGAGCGTGCGGACACACGCCCGCCAATACTACCAATACTTCGCTTTCAAAAGCCGCTCATTGAAGCGGCTTTTCTCTTATATGCGCCTCGCACGGCGCTGAATCCAGAGTCCCCAACAGAAAGGGTCCGGTGAGCGCGGTTAGCTCTGGGGCCGCTGTCTCTGTGCGACGGGCTCTTTCTATTGAGGTAATCCGCAATGAAAAACGTTATCCCCTTTCCGTATCAGGACCAGGTCGTTCGCTTCAATGTCGATGGCTGGATAAATGCCACCGATATCGCCAAGCGGTTTGGCAAGCGGCCAGTTGACTGGCTGAAGCAGGATGAAACCAGGGAGTATTTAGCCGTCTTGGCCGAGGCCTTTAATTGTGATCCTGAGTCACTTTTAAAAACGCAGCGCGGGCGTCACCAAGGCGGCACGTGGCTTCACCCCAAACTGGGCGTGCGTTTCGCGCAATGGCTCGATGTGCGTTTCGCTGTCTGGTGCGATATGCAAATTGACGCCCTGCTGCGCGGCGATCTCCGCGCTCTACAGCGCTATGAGCAAGCCTGCCAGCAGCTTGACGACCAAATTGCCAAAGGCAGCATGGCGGGGCGTGAACTTGCCGCACACCGATGGCAAAGACCCGTTCTTGAGGCGCGTGCGGAATATTGGCGCGATCAGCTCCAAATGAATTTGCCCATGATTGAGCGCCAAGCCTAGCTGAGAGGTAGCGGCACACTCCCCTTTAAAGCTAAGATCGGTTAGAGCGCTCATAGAGGCGCCTTCAGATAATTAATTCAAGGGGAATGGAATGGCTGAAGACAAGATCGTATTAACAGGTATAGAGCACGTATTCGAGTTGATTAAAGACAGCTCAATCAATGACATAGGTAATCTAGACTTTTCGAAATGGCCTAACCTTCATATTACAATTGAAGGCGACAAGTATCACGGCACCATCACTCCTGAGCTCGCAAAATCCCTGTACGATTTTGTCTATCAGCTGAAACGTGGCTATGCCGAAATAAAGTACGGGACAAGCAACCTTCAACGCCTCAGGAAGAAGGATGAGGCGCTTTTTGACTCCATAACCTTTAAAATATCGGAAGGGAGCTCTGATGTTATATCCAAGGGGTTAGAACGGATATTCGAGGCTATCGCTCAAGCTATAAAGGATGGGTTCAAAGACATGACGCCAAGGCAGAAAATTGCAACTATAGGCCTGGTGGTCCTTATCGGTGCAGGGTATTTTGCTTTTGATTCATATCTAGACCATCAGCACGCTCAAGAAATGGCCCAGATTGGCAATGAAGCCCAAAATAGCGCATACGCTCATACTGAACGCATGGCTGAGCTTGTCGCCGAAGTTTCAGGTGCTGGCGCAAGGGCTGATCAGGCCATAAGTGGTTTTCGCCGCCATGTCGAAGAAGGCCATAGAAATATCGTGCATTCTGTCAGTGACGCTGATCATATTAATTATTCCGGCCAATCTCTTAATGAGGTGGATATCCAGCGTATTACCCATGAAATGCCGGTTACAGCTGACTCAGAAACATTCACCGAGATCGTAACCGTAGAGCAAATGAAGCGCTTCGTTTCTCGGCAAGAAGTACGCGTTAGCTTTTACGCCCCACATTTTGATAGGCAAATCACTATCAAATATGACATGGGCTACCTGGGTGCAAAAAAAGAAAATCGTCTTATGGAGGCGTTCTCCGATAACGTTCGCAAGGCCGTTGAAATCGAATACTCAGCCGTTTTCAATGATGATAACGGCGATTTTATACGCGGTACGCTGATCAGCATTGGCGATGTATATGATAGCCCTGCTGACTGGAGCGACGACCTAGAAGACCTAGATGATGAAGTCGAATAAAAAGGAAATACCATGAAACGTGTATTTATTCTGACTGCTGCCTTATGGGCTGTAACCGCCTCCGCACAAGAAGACCTTTCATACCACTTCGGCTATGCACTACAAGCTGCGGGTATGTGCCCTGGCTTGCAAGTGCGTACTGATACCGAGCGCAAAGTGGACGCAAAGTATGGCCGCTCAGTTCGCGACGGCGATCAATATAGTGATGGCCTTTATGCTGCCATGGATGCAGCTAGCGACGCCTGCTCTATTGCATGGCAGCGTTACGGCTGTAGTGGAAGTGTCGAGCCACGGCTCATTCAAACCAGTGCCAGAGCTTCTAGCACTGCGCTTTGTCAGTATTGATACGAAGGAGTAGCAATATGAAGCGCAGTATTATGATAGTCATGGCAGTTGCCATAATGGTTATCTCAAGCAATGCTCATGCCCGCCAGTTCAATGGTAGCGGCCAGCCAGCCTGCCTAACCGAGAACATGCTCGATCAGATAATTGACGCAGCAGTGAGCCGTAATACGGCTGGTATTGAGTATATGCTGAACAACGGCTGCGTTGTGCCACGCGCTGGTATTCAGGTCTCTGTGGTCGATACCAAAATCCTTAGGGGTAAGGTCAAGGTGAGGGCTTTCATCGGCGGCCGTCCAGTAGAGCTATGGACGACAATAGAAGCTTTGTCACGATAGATATTCAAACCCGCTACGGCGGGTTTTTGTTCTCCAGTCTCAGCATTTCGGCTGTCCGCCAGATACCTTCACTATTCCCTCCCTGTCTCCTGCGCTATCCTAAGCGCAAAATGGGTGGTGAATAACACAGGGGGAGAGATGAGGCTATTGATAGCAGTAGCACTGGCATTGGTGCTAGCGGGGTGCAATAAAGATGCGCCAAGCGAAGCAGAGCTCGGCAGAATAGCGGATGCCTCGGACGATGCTGATATCTACTCCAATAAGTTTCGACAAGCCGCCCATGAGATCTCAGGGCAAAGTGGCTGCAGCGCGCAGGCAATGGAGAATAATGCTGGCTTTTGGCGCGTCCCAGAAATAGAGGAGGCGCCAGTCTATTTCATATACTGTGCAGAGCCTATGCATTCAAGCAATCGCTATTACCTCAATGCCGACTCCGGAAAAATATCCAAGGTAAAAGATAGCGTTTACTAAAGGCCGCTCTCTAAATTTCTTGCTTCAAAATTAGATTTCTATTCACAAAGAACCCCGCCGCCGCGGGGTTTTTTATTGCCTGGAGAAAATGCATGGCTACTGAAGTCGGCGCGATTTATTACTCAGTAGATGCGCGAACACAGGTACTGTTCGCAGCCCCTCCCTACCCTCACACATCTGCCTGCGCTATTCTTAGGAAAGCGAATCAGGAGGCCTTATGGGTAAATCAAAGTATCAAAGCGGGAAGTACACAGCATGGGTAATGTTGGCTTGGGCGCTGTTTGCGGTTGCGCTAGTGGCCTCGTTCATTGTTTTGAAGTCGGCCGGCGTTATGAATGCCCCCATGGGTGGCTATGGCGCACGAGGCTTAACAAGTGATCAGTTCACCATCGTAATGGTTTGCGCTGGCCAGTGTCTCGCTGCTCTGCTGCTGGCGGGCGGCTTCACTGTACTGAATGGAATATACGAAGCGGTTGTTGAGCAAAGACAGCCACCCGAATGATTATCCTTACTCAAGACAAGCCGCCTCAGGGCGGTTTTTTATTGCCTGGAGAAAAGTATGTCCACCGAAGTTGGGGCGATTTACTACACCGTTGACGCGCGCACTCAGGCGTTACTAAAAGCAGAAAAAAATGTCGATGTAACCTCTCGCCGGATGGAAAAACGCTTCGACCTAACCGACCGTGCCTCGCGCCGTATGTCTTCCGGGTTTGATCATGCGGGCGGTGCTGCGCTTCGACTACGTAATATCGTGACCGCTGTCAGCTCCGCCATGGCAACGCGGCAAATTATCGCCTATTCAGATGCCTGGGGCCGCGCACAAAACCAGCTTCGCCAGGTCACCAGTAGCGCCGCTGACCTCCGTGATATCAATCAGAAACTAATGGATGTGTCTAATCGCTCGGCGATGGCTTTTGAGAACACAGCTGGTTTTTATGCACGGGTCGCACAGGCCACGCGCAATCTGAATATTGAGCAGTCAGAGCTACTCGAGTTTGTCGATTTGACCTCACAGAGTATGCGGGCCTATGGCACAAGCGCAGCCGGTGCATCAGCACTGATCCTGCAGCTTTCTCAGGCATTCAACGCAGGGATCATCCAAGGCGAAGAATTCAACACCATTATTGACCAAGCGCCGCTTTTGCTCGAAGCACTGCAGCGCGAAACTGGCAAAGGCGTCCGCGAGCTGAAGAAGATGGGCAGCGAAGGCACGCTCGGCATCGATATGCTGATCAAGTCAGTCCGCAATTACTCAGATGAGATCAACCGCAGGGCCGCCGCATCCACCAAAACGTTTGCCGATAATTTGACTGTCGCCCGCAACAATATGATTGAGTTTGTTGGATCGTCAGACAGTGCACAGGGCGTCGTCGGTAAGCTTGGTGAATCGGTCATTTATTTAAGCAATAACTTGGAGACCGTGACCCAGGGCGCTGTCGCCCTTTCGGCTGTTATCGCTGGGCGTTATGCAACCTCTCTGGGCGCAGCCGCTATCGCGAACATCAGTCTGGCAGGCGCGTCCATCCAGCGGATGCAGGCCTTGCGCGCAGAAGCCCAGGCATCGAATAAAGCTGCAGCGGCGAAGTTACAAGAGGTGCAAGCAAGCATAGCTGTTACTAAGTCAATCATGACGGAGGTAGAGGCAGACAGAGCATCGCTTGCCGCCAAGCTCGCCACCACCAGGGCAATTGGCACGCAGATAGCGATGAAGCGCGAGCTGGCCGCCATGGATGCCACTTTAGCTCAATACAAGGCTCGCTATACCGCGCTAACGCAAGCGGAGACGGCTGCGACTATTCAGGCAACAGTGGCCCACAAAGCGAATGCGGGCGTGCTTAACGCCACAACCCGGTCCGCTCAGCTGGCAACGGGGGCAATGGGCGGTCTTAGAACAGCAATGGCATTTTTAGGCGGACCCGTAGGGGTAATCGCGCTGGCTGCATGGGCGCTTTACTCATTCCGTGAAGAGCTTGGCTTTGTCGACCCAGTGGCCGACGAAGCTGATAAAGCTTTAAAAGAGCTGAACGAAACCATCAAATCTGGCAGCGATGCGGCGCTGGATAGTAGCTATGAAGCGCTTACGCTAGAGCTCCAATCAATTCAGTTGGAAGCCCAGGCAGCTATGGAAACTCTGATCATGCTGGAGCGACAGGAGCGCATGCAATCAGGGGCACATGAAGGCATAGCATCAGAAACGCGTGGACGTATCGCCACGATGAACCAAGAAATGGCTGATATGTGGGCGCGTATGGCAGAGATTGAGGCTGCCCGGCAAAAGATAGACGCTCGCCGCAAAGAAGTAGCAAGTGGTGGCAGCTCTGGAAGCGGAGAGTTCACACTCCCGACCCAGAAAAGTTCTGACAGCGAAGCGAAGCGTCTTGCTCGTGAATTCGACGGCGTTAAGCGTGAGCTATCAACCCAGCGCGAGCAAATCGAACGTGAGTATTTGCGCCGCAACGAAGTGATTCGTAAAGCCACAGCCGACGGCAGCGACGAGCAGGCCGATCTCCTGCGCCGCAGTGACCGACAGCGTACCCGCGAGCTGCAAGAGCTGACCGATCAGCTGGCGTCCATCAACGCCGAGGGCATTGATCGCATCAACCAGCAGTACGATGCACAGCGCCGCGACATACTCGATATCAGTGAGGCAGGTAGCGCCGAGCAGCTGGAGGCACTGGAACGCAACAACCAGGCGAGGCAACGGGCCCTGGCAGAGGCGCGCCGGAATGAACTTCAAGGCCTGATATCCCAGACCGAAGCGGTTGACGCTGAGTATGAGAAGCAACGCCGCTCTATCCTCGATCATACCCGGGCTGGCAGTGCTGAACGCCAGGCGCTGATGGAGCAAGCCGAGCGCTCTTTCCTCGAGGCCAAGATGCAGGCCCAGAACGACGATCTGGCCAACATCGCCCAGCACAACCAGCGCGTGCGTGACCTGGAGGCCGAGCATTATTCGCTGATGCTGCAGCAGATCGGCGGGTTTTCTGAGGCGGCTGCCAATAAGTTGGCAGAAATCAGGCAGGCCACATCCAGGCCGATGAAGACGCTGACCGACAACCTTCAGACGGCCTTTGTCAGCCTTGACGACACGATATCCAGTGCGTTCGTGCGTGGTATGAGTAACGGCGACAGCTTCAACAACATCCTGAAAGGCATAGGCCAGACCGTTCTCGGCTCCCTGCTGCAGTCGTTCATCAAGCTGGGTGTTCAAATGGCAATCAATGCCGTTACCCAGCAGGCGGCAGGCAGCGCGATGACCGCGGCGGCCATTGGCCAGGCGGCAGCGGTTCAGGCTGCATGGGCACCTGCCGCCCTTTCTGCCAGTATCGCGACCATGGGCGGCGCCACCGTCACCGGCGCGGCCGCCTACTCCGGTGCGCTAGCCGCCAATGCCGCCGTTGGTCAGGTCGCCCAGGGCGGATTCATGAGCCAGATCGGCCCCGGCCGCCTCTCCGGTGGGCCGGTATCGCCCGGCACAATCTACCCGGTCACCGAGAACGGCAAGCCCGAGGTTTTGACCGAGGGCAGCCGCCAGTACCTGCTGCCAGGGCGCGGCGGCAACGTCACCTCGAACCGAGACATGCAGGCCATGGGCGGCGGTGGCGGCAACGTCACGGTCAACCTGATCGGTCAGGGCGCAGACCAAGCGCAGGTCGAGCAGTACCAGGGCGTCGACGGCCAGCAGGTCATCGATATTCTTCTCGCTGACGCCTACAACAATGGCCCCTACCGGCAGGCCCTTCGCAATACGAGGTACTAAATGGCGACGTTTGACTGGCCGCGGGAACTGGCGCCGAAAAGCTCAAAGTTCTACGTGGTTTACAACGATATGGACTTCACCTCCATCTTCACCAGTGACCAGCAGATCGTCAGTTTCCCGGGTGACTACTGGACACTGAACATGATCCTGCCACCTCTGGGGCGCGATAAGGAGCGGCTGCTCATGGCCACTGTCGATCAGCTACGCGGGCGACAAAATAAATTCCGTTTCCGTGACTACCGTTTCATCCAGCCCGTCAGCGCTGGCAGCCCGGTAGTCGACGGCGCCGGCCAGCTGGGCGCCCAGCTACGCACACGCGGCTGGACGCCAAATCAGCGCGTACTGCGGGCAGCGGATTACGTGACCGTCAATGAGCAGTTGCTGCGAGTGACTGCCGACGTGCGCAGTGGTAACGATGGGCGCGCCGTGCTGCCGCTGAACATATTTCTCCGCTCACCGCCGGTCAGCGGCCAGGCGGTCAATTACCGCTCCCCATACGCGGTCATGCGATTCATCAATCCGGAAAACCCGATTAACCGCCAGGTTGGCCAGGCGGGCATCACTATTCAAGCGCGGGAGGCATTCTAATGGACATCATGGCGCTATCCGATGAGATGGCCGAGCTGCTGGCAAGCGAAACGGTGACGCTCGTTTACGCCGCCGACCTCGATTTCCGCGATGGCCGAGTCTTGGCCCATACCGGCACCGGGCAGATCGTGATCGATGGTCAGACCTACACCGGCGTGGGCTCGCTCGGCAACGTATCCGAAGTGAGCGAAGCGGCCGGCGCCGACTCGCCGCAAAGTGTCCGACTCACCCTCTCCGGCTGGGACAGCGAAGTCGCCAAGGGCACGCTAGAGGATCGCTGCCGGGGGCGCGAGGGGCGCCTGATGCTGGTGGCCATTCGTGAAGACGGCACGCCCGTGGCCAATATTCTGTTCGCCGGCGTAATGGACGCCGCTGATATGAGCTATGCCGGCAACCAGGGCGACAACGCTATTTCGGTCACGATCACGGACGAGATGGCCGCCGTGTACAGGCGCGGCACTGTCGTTTGGTCTGATGCCAACCACCGGGCCAGACATCCTGGTGACAGGTTCTTCTACGCAGTGGCGCAGATGGCCTCCCGCGCAATCTACTGGGGCAACAAGAAAGACGCTCCGAGCTTCAAATACACGGACTGACCATCATGCGACACCAGGACTGGAGTAAACGACTCCGCGAAACCATACAGGCTGCCCAAGGGCAGCCTTTTTTGTGGGGCGAAAACGACTGCTGCCTGTTTGCGGCTGACTGCTGCGTTGCCGTGTGCGGCGTCGACCCTGCCGAGCCCTACCGTGGCAAGTACAAGACCGAGCGTGGAGCCAAAGGCGCGCTGCGCCGGATTCACGGCAGTCTTGAAGCAGCTTGGGACGCTCGCTTCGAACGCGTCGACGTACGTTTTCGCCAGCGCGGCGACGTCGTGCTTTTCGACAGCGAGTTTGGTCGTTGCGTCGGCGTGGTCTGGTCCGGCGGCATCATTGCAGTAACTGAAGACGGCGCGGCCTACGTCAATGCCGAGCCAACCGTGTGCTGGAGGGTTGAGAGTGAGTAAAGCCGTCAAATCCGTGGGCAAGGTCGCTGGCAAAGTCTTCAAGCCAATTGCCAAGTTCTTAGCCCCTTCTGTCAGCATGCCCAATGCCAGCGAGCGCAGCGCGAACCTGACGCAGACCATCCGCTCGGGCAAGGAGCCAGCGCACTACCTCTACGGCCGTACCGCGACCGGCGGCATGCTGGCATGGGCGCAGGAAGAAGCTGGCGAGCAGGAAGAAGGCGAGCGTCTAGACCTGATTTACGTGCTGGCCCAGGGCGAAATCGACGGCATCGAGGAAATCTACGTCGATGGCGAACCGGTCAGCACCTTCGGCGATTTGGTCCAGTGGGAGTTGCACGTCAACCGCACCACTCCCGATCCGTACATGCTGGCTCACTCTCCGGACTGGCGTGACACCATGATCGGCCGTGGGCTGAGCTACGTTCGTGTCAGCCTGCGCTATGATCCCGAGCGCTTCGCGTCTGGTATTCCGAACCTGCTGTTCGTCGTACGCGGGAACCGCAACATCTACGACCCGCGCACTGGTACCTACGACTACACCGACAACGCCGTGCTGTGCACCCTGGACTACGTACGCAACCACATTGACGTGCCCGATGACCGGATTTTGTGGGACGAGTGGCGCGACGCGGCCAATATTGCCGACGAGCGTGTAACCGTGCCCGGCGGTAGCACGCAGGCGCGTTATGCAATCGGCGGCGCGATCAAATCAGACGAGGCATGGCCCAGCGCCATGAATGCGCTTGAGCAGTGTTTCGCCGGCGCCTGCCGCCGCCAGGCTGGCCGCTGGGGTATTCGCGTGGGCGCTTATTACGGTCCGGCTCAGCACATCATCACGCCTGATATGATCATCGGCCCTGTCACTGGCCGTACCGAAGTGACCCGCGCGGACGCGATCAACAGCGTAACCGGCACCTTCCGCTCCCCGGATCAGCTATGGGAAGAGACCAGCTACCCTACTGTCACTGTAGAGGATTGGGTCATCGAGGACGGTCGCGAGGCCAGCGAGTCGATCAACTACGAGCTGGTGCCAAATGCCTACCAGTGCCAGCGCCTGGCCAATATAGAGCTTCGCAGCCGACGCGCTGGCGGCATGCTGAACCTGCCGCTGAATCACGCTGGATATCTGCTCCGCCCTGGTACGGTCGTGCGTTGTGATATCCCACAAATCAACGTTAGCGGTGAATTCCGCGTTGAGAATTGGAGCCAAGGCGCGAAACAGGGCTGTTCGGTCGTCGTTCGCCAGGAACATGCTGATATCTACGATGATGCCGTGGGCCAGCCGTTCGACCTAGGCACATTTATCCGCTTACCGACGGGCGACATTGGCTCCCCTACCGGTCTTCGCTACGTTGTCGAATCTGTTGGCGAAGTGGTCCAGGGCGTTCTGCTATGGAATCCGGTAGATGCAGCGCTGCACTACAACGTCGTGATCAAGCATGACGGTCAGTCCGTACAAAGCGCGCAGGTGCCGGCAGGCGTCGAGCGCTGCGAGATCGGCGGGCTGGTCTCAGGCCAGTACGTTGTAGAGGTGCGCTCGCGCGGCCGGCTGGGGCTCTCTGGCCCAGCGTCGATCAATATCACGATCAATGCGCCGCCCACGCCCGAGCGCGTCATATTCACTCGCGGTAACCGCGAAGTGACGTTAATTCCCCAGCTGCCACCTGGCGCATCACTCGGCGGCGGCTACTACCGCTACTACGTCACGCAGAGCGAGGGCGCGACACAGCCGCAAGCGGAATATCTTGGCGAGGGCCTGACGTTTACTCACACCGGCCTAGCCCCCGCTTCGCGCTACTACTATTACGTGCAGTCAGTGAACGCGTATGGATCGTCTGCATTCCTGCGCGTGAGCGTTGAGACAACAAACGATTTTCAAGAAGAACTGGAAATCATTGAGCGCGATTTGCGCCGCCCAGGTGGCGTGCTCGAGCAATACGACGGCAGACTTGACGAAAACTCGGAGGCCATTCAAGAGGCTCAAAAATCCATTGCTGATCTGAAAGCCGAGGTCGATGCGCTAGATCCCGAGGATCAAGGCGCCCGCATCAACGAACTGCAACAAATCATCGAGCGCGAAGAGAAAATGCAGGTCATCAGGTATCTGGGTATGCGCGTTCAGGCAATGAACGGGGCAGCTCAACAAGATACTGATCGCATCGTCGAGGCGAACGACCGATTCTCTATCTCTCAGCGCGTGGACACGCTGTCTACGGATTACCAGGGCAATAAAGCGAACGTTCATCAAGAACTCACTGCACTTAGCGAGCAAGACGCTGCTTTAGCTCGGAGCCTTGAATCATACCGTGTCGATGTGGGAGAGGAGTTTGCAGAGGTTAATCAGCAGCTAACGGCAGTTTACGATCCAGCGACCGGCGCCGTGGCCCGAGCCGTTACTACTGTCGAAACGGCAAACGGCAAAGCCATGATCGGAATGCAGGTGGACGGCACTACGGCTGAAATTGTCGCAGTCGCAAACACGTTCGCAGTTATGAACCCCGTTAGTGGAGAGCTGGTGACGGCATTTGTCGTGTCTGACGGCCGTGTGATCATGCCCGAGGCATTCATTGATCGTCTCGATTTCACGAAACTGCGCAGCAGCGACGGGCGGCTAGTGTTCGAAAACGGCAAATTGCGGGCGGATCTTCTGGAAGTCACCACGATGGTCTCATCCGAAACCGCCGCTAATGGCCGGCCTACATTCGCGTTTTGGTCGCACGGAGGGTTTGAGCTCAATGCCGTGAATGGTAGTGCGCGAGTCGAGCAAAGGCCCACGTATACGCGCATGTACCAAGGAAATGTGCTGGTCGTTGAAATAGGAGAGCTCAGCTAATGGCAGTCGGCATTCGAGTGAGAAATCCAAACAACGGACAGATCGTCTTTGAGGTAACAGACAGCCTGACCACAATTCTGGGGCAGACCTCCACTGGCACCGGAAACGGCAACTTGAACGTCTCAGAGTTTTCACGCGGCCGCCCTTTCTTTATTCGATTGCCAGGAAATCCTGAAGGGTACAACGTGATCATGCCCCAAATAGTGGTTCGAAATGGGCGTATCGAATGGACGTTCAGCGGCGACGATTCGCAGACATCGCGTGTGAGCTGGTCATTCCTGTATGGGGTTTACTCATGACGATAGGCGCTCGAATCACAAATCCGGCTCGCGGCACGGTGCAGATCGACGAAAACTACTCCAACTTATGCCTGCGCTCGCATGAGCGGTTTCAAATCAACGGCAGTGGGCAATACGTCACAATTCAGCGAACATTTACAACAACCACTGGGGTCGTGGCGTTCTCAGAGGGCGACGTATTTGTGGGAAGCGTTAACCGCAATGGTGACCGCACAACTTACAACTTGACCGCCCGCCCAGGCACGTGGGTGCGAGCCTACATATTCGACACGTCAGAATATGGCGAACGCTACTACAACGACGCAATAGGCATGCGTATACGTAACCCGAACACTGGGCGCGTAGTGTTCGATTCTCGTAACAAATATCTGCGGCTGGTCGATTTCATCCAGGGCGAGGGTACGTCCGGGCATAACCAAAATCGGCAGTACTCGGGTAAAAATTTGGCGGCAATACAGGGGTCTGCGTTTGCAACTTGGTTTGTTGCTGGCTCCGGAGAATTTGGCCCATTTTTCTCCGTCAATATATGGTCATCAATGCGCGCAAGCGGCGACCGATTCGTCACATCTCAGGAACAGACGCAAATAAACGCCCCGCCGCCCGTAGGGCGAAGATCAGCAACTCAGCCCAACTGGAACTATCTCATCATCGACACAAGCAATTTCTAGGAGTGAACGTGGCTACAGCAACGAATCAAGACCAGCTAAATGAAGTCACGGACGAGCTAGTTCGGCGCGTTCAAGACGCGCTGCTGGCCGCACTCGGAACAATCAATATCGGCGAGCAACAGCGGATCGGCCTGCTGGCTGCGATTGATAATCTGGCGAATGCACCAATTGGGGATTTACAAGAGCTGCTGAGACGGCTGACGCTCGCTGATGTGGCGGGGCGCTCAGTTGTCGGAGGCTCTGGTCGACTGATGGCTGAAAGCGCCTTCAGGCTTGGCGATAGCGTGGGGTCAGGAACATCTGCTATAGACGATTCTCTGCGGCCTACGGAATTCACTCGCTATCCTAGCGGAGCTAGCAGCCCGTTTGGTCGGGCGGGCATGGGTTTTCGAACTCGATATACGTCTGCAGGGAGCGCACAAGAGCTTCACATTGATGCTATATCCGGAGATTTAAGAACACGTGTTGGTGACGGAAATGGCTCGTCAATAGAATGGCAGCCTCCTACCAAATTTTACTCAGACAAGAACATTCTTGGAAGGGTTTCACAATCAGGAGGAATTCCGACTGGAGCTATTATTGAGCGAGGGCAAAATAGTGATGGTGAGTATGTTAAGTATGCAGACGGCTCAGCTGTATGTTGGCGCACTGTAGATTCTTTAACTACTGACTCTTATGTGAATTATAATTACCCTATTAATTTAGTTTTGGGCAGTGTATCTGGCAGTTTTTCTTGTAGAGTTGATGTGCTTAGTACCAATCGTAGACAATCTCTTCGGGATCATTCCTTGGGAACAGGGGGGCAATGGTCGTTAGGGTTTAAACAAGCAGAAAGTTATAATCCAGCCACGGTACCGATAGTTCTTTTGGCCCACGGTCGTTGGTATTAATTAGGGGATTTTATGAAACTTAAATTTCTAGCTAAAGGTTTCGCGCCGGTAAGTTACAATATTTCTGGTGCTGTTATCAATGGGATTGATACAAGCCTCTTTGTTGATGGTTCTCGTTTCGTTGGTAATGAGGACACTCAAGAGGCAGGTATCTATAACATGGAGTGGGTTGATGAGGAACTCTGTGTGACCCTGGGGCAGATGACTAAAGCCTATCAGGTCAATGTTGGGAGCAATGGCTGGCGGGAAGGGGATTGGATTGATGCTGAGGATTATGATCCTACGCGGTGTTATGTGGTTGCAACTAATCCTCGGGCGGTAGCTTTGCTTGAAGGAGGAGTAGCGGAATACTTTCAAGATGCAGACGGCGCTTGGACAGTGCGCATAATTGAAAAAGAATTGCAGGAGCCCGAAGAATGAGTCAGTCCTGGTTTATACCAAAAGAAGAAACAGAAATGCAGCGCAAAGCCAATCTGCTCTTAGAGCTTGAATCCGAACGTAAAGCCGCTGAAGCGCAGGGCGTCGAAATCGAGGGCGTTCCCTACAGCGGTGACCCATCGAATCGCGCCGCGCTCCTTGAATCGGTTCAGTTTGCCCGAGAAGAAGGCCGGGAGACGTTCGAAAAATGGAAGGATAGCGCCGGCAGGTTCCACCGCGACTACCCGCTTTCATGCGTTGAGAACGGGCTGCGAGTAATTGGTGACCGGCGCGGCAAGCTGATTGCACGGGAGGCTGAATACGCCGCACTGATCGAGGCCGGCGAACTGACTAGCGTCGAGGGGCTGGACTGGGAAGTGTGAATAACCGCTAGTATCACCACCGCCGCGTAAGCGGTTTTTTTGTGCCTAAATTTCACAACACGCTTATTCAAAATTTGTCCTATAGGGCGTATCAAGCCGATACAGTCATAGAGGATTAAAATTATGAAAAGCAATGATTTAGAGAGCAGACAAGCGCAATCAGTAGGACCAGAATGGGAGGATGATAATTTCTGGGAAGGCCCAGAGTGGGAGGACGATGATTACTGGGAAACGGCAACTTAACCAGGGCGCCAAGGATGGCGCAGCTTAATATGGCAGCGGCCTGACGATCTGGCCGACCAGTGCATCGTCTCTCGTTCGCCGCCAGACCCCTTCGGTCATCATATCTCGCCGGTGGATCAAAAACGCCGCGGTACCTGGCTGGCTCGGGTCACCTGGCGGCGATCCGGAATAACAGCGACCGCTGTATAGTTGCCCACGGTGAATGATGTGGTACTCGATCATGCACCTGGGCAGCATGTAGTTGCCGAAGCGCCGCCAGCCTCGGCGCTCCAGAGATTTTCGCCAGAGTGTAGCTTTGTAGTTCATATTCAATGCTGTGCTGATTGTGATGATGGCCCCAGCAGCATAGCGCTTGGTCGCGTTTTGGTCGCAGACTGTGTGCGAACAATGTAACGGGTGTAAGCATAGTAAAATGCTAAGCTGTTGAAATGTCAGCGAAGGCCCGTGCAAGCGCGGCCCGCTGAAATTGCCGAAGCGGATTCAAAATCCGCTGCCATGCGTTAGCTCTTTTATTGGGAAATTGTGCTTAAAAACCCTGAGCACCATGTAGGAATCAGGTCTCCAAATCCGTTCAGCAATGTTCCGGTAATAATTAAAACGACTACAGCCATAGTTATACGATTTGGGTACTTTCTAAACTTTTTTTTAGCTTTTGTGCGATCATCGGTGCCAAAAGGGTTTCCTGTGTACAGGAGCTGATAAATTCGAATCGCTGGATATTCAGAAACAAAAGCAAAAGCGGTAATAAAAGAACCTATTCGAGGTATCCAGTTTTCGTAGCTATACGATTCTGGTTTAAAAAATAGCAATAAAATCGCGCAGGTGATCGTCAGTAGATAATAAATCCAGAACCAGCGCACGGCTCTACTTGCTGACTGATAATATCCGGGCATATGGCTCTATACTCTTATTACCTTTAACGACGACTTTCATTCTAGCTTGCTTTAACGAATAGAAAGGTTGCAAGTATAAAAAAGTAGCAAATCGCTGATCCTGGGGCTGAGCCGCGTGGCAGGCGCGACCGTGGTTGATGCTACTTTGCACTTATAATCCCTGACATTCTATCGACAGATCGACTCGCAAGGCACGCCGTCGTTGTCGCCATCCAGGCGGCCATTCCCACATTGCAGTAGATGAAACATCGCCTCGTCACATGAGCTCATCTGTCCACACGTTTTGCGTGTGTCACAGCTAAATTCCGTTATTGAGTCAGGCATCACTGAACGGGAGCGGTTGTCCAGCACCGAAGATGGCGTGACGAGCGCCGGCGCCGGCGGTAGGTCTTCAGTCGACACATGCGGATTACCGTTCCCCTGGATAGTGGCGATTCGCCTGTTACGCTCGAGTTCCCATTCATCGACCGGATCCAGTGCCGCCCATGCCGTGAACAGTTGCTGTTGCTGGCGACTGATTTCGATGCCGTAGGTGTCCCGCATATACCAGTAAATGCGTGCAATCTCGCCGCGGCGATGAGGTGGCGGCTGGAACGCGCGCTCTTCGAACGATACCGCTGCATCGCAGGCCCCGTATTCATGGGCTGGCGAATTGACCATAGCAAATCGCATGTTCGAGCGGTCCCCATTGACCTCCCCGATCGCTGGCACCAAGTTGTGCAGGTCTGACTCCATCATACGGAACACTGGGTCCGTTCGCCGGCAGTTGTCGCGCCCGCCTTGCTGCCAGCATTGCCGTTGCCGGCCGAAATCGTATGCTGGCATGACGTGCTCCCACTCGATCCTGCTGGCGCGAGCCGGCTGTTTACGTATTTCGTAGCCGCAGGCTTCTAGATCAGGTCCAGCGTCGAAATCGAAAGGGCAGTCACAATAAAAAGTGGTGTTTTGGTCGTAGTAGATCTGTTTCGCGGCGATACGTTTTGCAGCATTGAACGATGCCGGGGGGCTAGCCAGGGCCGCCGCAGAAAAAAATAATATGACTGCTACCAAGACCTGACGCACCGTATGTCCTCTCCCCTGCTCAATCCAACCTGCTATGCAGTGCATAGCGCGTAGGACTGCGTTGTGACCAGATTGTGACTCAGTGACGTCACACGTACCGCCGATTGTGACCTAGCAACCCCGATCTGTCACAGTGCCGATTGCGCCCGGCGTCTAAGTGTTTGACAGATATGGCGTTATCTTGTACTTTTTCTTTGGAGACCAGATTTAGGTTCTAGTGCCGTAAGGTGTGGGAGTTCGAGTCTCCCCATCCGCACCAATTTGAAGTTTAACGTCAAGTCTCCCCTTTGTTTGTCAAGTAAAAACTGTGATCGGTCGGCATATGCTTACCGATTTTTTTATGTCTTTTATTTGACCTCCCGCTCAGGAAGCTGACTTTTCTCAGCTTTTAAGCTAAGTTGGCAGCTAACTTATTGTCCATTTGCCTTGAGAAGGATCTCAACCATGGAATGGCTCAAAGAAAATGCCCAGGCGATTTCCGCCGTTGGCAGCATTCTTACCCTCTTTGTATGGGTGTTCTACGCCCAACTGCTCTATAACGGCTACGCGCGCCAGCGTCGACCGCGGATCATCATCAACCGCGGCAAGGGTATCGGTCTTGATGCACTCTGTCTGATCAGTAACATGAGCAACGAGGCTATCTACGTTCAGCATCTGGTGGCGGTGCTGCATACCCAGAAACGCAGCTATGAGCTGGATATCGTCGAGTATCAGCAGCAAGGCGATGAAGAGGACGACACCTCCTACAGGACTCATCAAGGGCCACTCAACTCGGGTGACTTTCTGCATATCCAATCTTTTCATGCGATTCTTGAACGGCTCACCGAGTATTGGGAAATCGATCAGGCTACTCTCGAGCAGTCCGATGTCCAGCTGGAAATACGCGTGATTGCCATCTATGGCTCAGAAGACATGCCCACTGGCGCCTCACGCCACTTCAAGCTGAACTACACCGCCGAACCGATTGGCCAGTTGATACCCACCCGTGTGGATACCCACCGAATGAATAGCCGCCGAGATCGCAAGCGCGTGCTAGAGTGGGCAAAAAACATAGAAATGCACAAGGCTCGCTAACCATTGCGGTCGGCATAATTTTAATAATATTGATTCGGGATCGAACATGAGAAAGCTTTTTGCCCTGGCGTGCCTGGGTTCCTTGCTGCTGTTGTCAGCTCAGGCATACGCCGAAGAGGAAGATAGTGACCTGCCCGACTGGGCAGAAGAGGAAATCGAACCCTTTCGCGCGCGTGTTGGCAACTGGGTAGACAACACATCGCGAAACATCGATGCCTTCTTTGGTGGCGATCACTACAGTGACTCCTCAACCAATGAGTCCTATCTGCGCCTGGGCCAGGAAATCGACTGGATGGAGGGAGACGGTGTCGATGGCGATATCAGCGTTCGTTACCGAATCGATCTGCCAACCACCGAAGAGCGGTTGCGTCTGGTCATCGAAAGCGACCCGGAGGAGTCCCAGGGCACCCTGAGCGAGCAAGGCTCGGGCCGGCTCTATAACGATCAGCGTGACCGCCGCAACTCGACCTTCGGACTCGACTGGCTCGAGAACCGGGACAAGCGTGAAAACTGGAGCAACCGCTTTGGTGCTGGGGTAAGGCTGCGCCTGCCGCTTGATCCTTACGTGCGCTTTACCAGTGAACGCCTGTGGGATATCGGCGATGGCCCTTGGCAGCTGGAATCGTTCAATCGGCTTTCCTGGTTCAACAACGAAGGCTATTCCGCGCGCACCGAGTGGGACGTTGGACGTCCGCTTTCCGAAAATCGCCACATGCGCTTCATCACGACCGTTCAGTGGCGCGAAGAAGAGGATACGCTCGAGTTCAGCGAGATAGCCGAGCTTAACCAGCGCCTCAATAAACGCAGTGCGATACGCTACTCGGCCATTGCCCTTGGCGAAAGTGCCTCCAACCCGCGCATGACCAACTACTATCTGCAAACGCGTTATCGGCGCGACCTGCATAAAGGCATTCTGTTTGCAGATGTGATACCTGAGCTGCATTTTCAGCGCGACGTCAGTTACGACCCGCGCTGGGCACTGACGCTGCGCCTTGAAATGTACTTTCAGCGTGAAATCAGTCGCGACTACTTTGGCCGCTGAGGTCTCTCACCCAGAGCTGGCAATGCACCCTTGCCAGCTCTGGTCATATCATAGACGCAAACCGCCATCGCATTCGATGATGCGTGCGTTGAAGTAGTCATTATCAAAGATGAACGCAACGCTTTTGGCGATATCGCAAGGCTCGCCCAGACGCTTGAGCGGCACACTCCGAGAAATTCTTTCGACCATGTCCGGGCGCATGGCGGCGGTCATGTCGGTGGCAATGAAGCCTGGCGCCACGGTCCCGGTGCGTATGCCATGGCGTGCAAGCTCCTTCCCCCAGGTCACGGTCAACGCATGAACGCCTGCCTTGGCTGCCGCATAGTTGCTCTGACCCATGTTGCCCGCCCGTGAAATACTCGAGATATTCACGATTACTCCCTCAAGGCCAGCCTCGATCATCTGCGTGGCAGCTTCACGACCGCATAGAAATACCCCCGTCAGATCGACGTTCAGCACTTTCTGCCAGGCTTCCAGCGACATGCGTTTTTCCACTTTTCCATCGCTTGCCTTGACCAGCAAGGCATCCTCGGTAATACCCGCATTACTTACACAGCCGCTGATCGGCCCCATGCGGGCAGCAATCCGAGCGAAAGCGGTAATGACCGAATCCTCATCGGCGACATCGACCACAAAAGCCTGAGCGGTGATATCTTCGGCCACAAGCGACGATACGGCATCGTTCAGCGCCTTTTCACTCATATCCAAAAGCGCGATGGCGGCGCCTGCGCGACCTAGCTCACGGGCGATCGCCAGACCAAGCCCCCTAGCACCACCGGTTATTGCAATCACCTTTTCCCTCAGTTGCATGCTCTGCTCCTTCTATGCTCTTCACGGGCATATGTTTATATGGTCCGACACGACCTCTGACACTTGCACTGATAACGACAATACAGGGCAGGTAATTGCATGCCCTGCCCCGCGCATCGCTTGTTTTTTGCAGGTTTGACACAATAATGTGGCCTTAGCCTGTCTATGGAGCCCGCCATGCCGATTCTTGTATTCATCTCACTTTTTACCTTACTCGACTTCATACTGCTTTTCTCGATCGGCAGTCAAATAGGCTTGCTCACCACGCTTTTACTGGTGCTTGCCACAGGCGTGATCGGGCTGCACCTGATCCGCAAGGAAGGGGTTTCCACCTTTGCTCGGGCGCAGCAACGAATGAAGGCCGGCGAGATACCATCTCAAGAGTTGTTGACCGGTGCAGCGCTCATCTTTGGCGGCGCCCTCTTGATGGCACCGGGATTTCTCTCCGATCTTCTAGGCATCGCCTGCCTGTTGCCCAGCGCTCGCCAGCTTCTGTACAAGGGGCTTGTCTGGCTTGGACTCAAGAGCAGTGTCAATAAGAACCCCCACGCTCATGAAAGACCGCACCGTGGACCGAACGCGGGTGATCCTCGCACCCACGCTTCAGGTTCTAGAGACAGTGCCAGGGAAGGTGACGTCATCGAAGGCGATTTCATCGGCCGCGATGACCGCTTCACTCGTCGCTGACCTCTGAAGGGCGGTAAATAGCAACAAAAAACATTTTTTCATGGCTACCCCCTTGAAAGGGTTTCCAAAGCCCCCACTTTTTGAACCAGCATACAGGCTTGGTGGCAGCCTATGGGCTGACACCTTTAACAACGAAGACCATGAGTCTTCATTTCTCGCGGGGAAACTCTCGAGAACATGGTTTTAGCTCTATGCCCTTCAGGGCCTTGACGATACTTAGGAGAACGTGAGCATGAAAATCCGTCCTTTGCACGATCGCGTCGTAGTCCGCCGCGTGGAAGAAGAACAGAAAACGGCTGGTGGCATCGTGCTCCCAGGCAATGCACAAGAAAAGCCCACGCGCGGCGAAGTTCTTGCAGTAGGTAACGGTCGCATTCTCGATAACGGTGAAGTTCGTCCGCTGGACGT
Source organism: Vreelandella aquamarina (assembly GCF_020075495.1). Lineage (GTDB taxonomy): Bacteria > Pseudomonadota > Gammaproteobacteria > Pseudomonadales > Halomonadaceae > Vreelandella > Vreelandella aquamarina_A. The sequence continues at coordinate 511,222 of NZ_JABYQT010000002.1, read as the reverse complement.
CAACGTCGGCGACAGCGTGATTTTCAAGGATGGCTTTGGCGTCGAGAAGCAGAAGATCGACGGTGAAGAAGTATTGATCATGAGTGAAACCGACATTCTGGCGGTCGTTGAAGGCTGATCAGCGCCTCAACCCTTTACTTTCACTTTTCACAATTCGATTTTAGGAAGTAACGAACATGGCAGCTAAACAAGTTAAGTTCTCCGATGACGCTCGCAAACGCATGGCGCGTGGTGTTGACGTGCTGGCCAACGCCGTCAAAGCCACTCTCGGCCCGAAAGGTCGTAACGTGGTACTCGACAAGTCGTTCGGTGCCCCGACTGTCACCAAAGATGGTGTATCAGTCGCCAAAGAGATCGAGCTGAAAGACAAGTTCGAGAACATGGGCGCCCAGATGGTCAAGGAAGTTGCTTCCAAGACGTCTGACGCCGCCGGCGACGGTACTACCACCGCTACCGTACTGGCCCAGGCCATCGTTGCAGAAGGCCTGAAAGGCGTAACCGCCGGCATGAACCCGATGGATCTCAAGCGCGGTATCGACCAGGCGGTTGCCGCAGCGGTCAAAGAGATTCAGGCAATGTCCGTGCCCTGCACCGACACCAAGTCCATTGCCCAGGTAGGCACCATTTCTGCCAACGGCGACAAGCGCATTGGTGAAATCATCGCCGAGGCGATGGAAAAGGTTGGCAAGGAAGGCGTCATCACCGTTGACGAAGGCCGTGGCTTCGAAGACGAGCTGGAAGTGGTCGAAGGCATGCAGTTCGACCGTGGCTACCTCTCGCCCTACTTCGTCACCAACCAGGACACCATGACGGTTGAACTGGAAGATCCCTACATCCTGCTCGTGGACAAGAAGATCTCCAACATCCGTGAACTGCTGCCGGTACTGGAAGCCGTTGCCAAACAGGGCAAGCCGCTCGCCATCATCGCTGAAGACATCGAAGGCGAAGCGCTGGCAACGCTGGTAGTCAACAACATGCGCGGTATCGTGAAAGTAGCGGCTGCCAAGGCGCCTGGTTTCGGTGATCGCCGCAAAGCGATGCTGCAGGATATCGCCATCCTAACCAACGGCACCGTGATTTCTGAGGAAGTTGGCCTGACGCTTGAGCAAGCGAACCTGGATCACCTGGGTAACGCGAAGCGCATGACCATGTCCAAGGAGAACACCACCATCATCGATGGTGCAGGTGTCGAGAACGATATCGAAGCACGCGTCAACCAGATCCGTGCCCAGATCGAAGACACCTCTTCTGACTACGACAAAGAGAAGCTGCAAGAGCGCGTTGCCAAACTGGCAGGCGGTGTTGCCGTTATCCGCGTTGGTGCCGCCACCGAAGTGGAAATGAAAGAGAAGAAGGCACGCGTTGAAGATGCGCTGCACTCTACTCGTGCTGCGGTAGAAGAAGGTGTTGTACCTGGCGGCGGTACTGCGCTGGTGCGCGTCATGGCCAAGGTACAGGGTCTGACCGGCGACAACGAAGATCAGAACCATGGTATCAACATGGCGCTGCGTGCCATGCAGTCTCCGCTGCGTCAGATCGTCACCAACGCCGGTGAAGAAGCGGCCGTGGTCATCAACCGCGTGAAGGATGGCGAAGGCAACTTCGGTTACAACGCCCAGACCGGCGAGTACGGCGACCTGTTCGAGATGGGTGTTCTTGACCCGGCGAAAGTGACTCGTACTGCACTGCAGTCTGCAGGCTCCGTAGCTGGCCTCATGATCACCACCGAGTGCATGATCGCTGACGATCCGGAAGAGAAAGAAGCTGCCCCGGACATGGGTGGCATGGGCGGAATGGGTGGCATGGGCGGCATGATGTAATGCCCCCCTTGAGCCTATCGCTCTGACGTCTTACGTCAAAGGAAACCCCGCCCTGTGCGGGGTTTCTGCTGTTTAAGAGGATGTTTTTCTCGCTCGTTTCAGCCCGCCCCGTGGTTTAAAAGCGTGCTACCATCTGCGTTTTGAACCAGCCGCTTTCAGGTCGCCATTACCGTGCTATCCACTATTCGTATCGTACTCGTCCAAACCTTTCATCCGGGCAATATAGGTGCCACGGCGCGCGCCATGAAGACCATGGGATTGTCCGATCTGGTGCTGGTCAATCCGCGCAGCTTTCCCGATGAAGAAGCCGAACGGCTGGCCGCCGGGGCGACGGATGTACTAAATACCGCTCGGGTTGTTACCAGTCTTGATGAAGCGGTAAATGACTGCGTTCAGGTCGTCGGTGCCAGTGCCCGGCTGCGCAGCCTGCCTCTTCCTCACTTCGATGAACCCGATGACATGGCCCAGAGCGTTATCCGCAATGCCCATGAAGCGCCGGTAGCGCTGGTGTTTGGTCGCGAACGCTCTGGCCTGACCAATGACGAGATCCGCTGCTGCACTCACCAAGTCAGCATTCCGGCCAACCCGGAATACGGTATCCTGAACCTGTCCCAAGCGGTGCAGATCCTTGCCTACGAGGTGCACCGAGCCTGGCGCAAGCAGGCAGAGAGTGGGTTCACTTACCAGCGTCCCCTGGATGCCACACCTCCAAGCCGTGAGCAGTTTGGGCATTTTCAGGACCATCTGGCACGGCTGATGCAGCAAAGTGGCTTCCTCACCCAGCCCCACGCGCGCACCGAAGAGCAGCTTCAGGCGCTGTTCGCCCGCGCCCAGCCCAGCCGCAAGGAGCTTTCCTTGCTGCGCGGCCTGCTCAGCGCCTTCGAGGCGCATCTGCCCACTAAGTAGCCATGCAAACAGGGCAGCCATTGGCTGCCCTGTTCGACTGATGGTCATGCGTGTTTCGAAGTAGCGATCAAAGCGTCATCGCCGCCAGCCAGCCGAAGGCGATCAGCGGCAGGTTATAGTGCAAGAAGGTCGGCACGACGCTGTCCCAGATATGGTCGTGCTGGCCATCCACGTTCAGGCCCGAGGTAGGGCCAAGCGTCGAGTCAGATGCAGGAGATCCCGCATCGCCCAGAGCCGCCGCCGTACCGACCAGCACCACGGTGGCCATGGGAGAAAAACCGAATTGCACGGCCAGCGGCACGAATATCGCAGCAATGATGGGAATGGTCGAGAAGGACGAACCGATTCCCAAGGTAATGAACAGACCTACCAGCAGCATGACCAGCGCCGCGACGCCGCGGTTATCCCCGAAAACCTCGAAGGCGCCGGCTACCAGCGCGTCGATATCGCCGGTCGCTTTCATGACTTCGGCAAAACCCGCCGCCGAGATCATGATGAACCCGATCAGTGCCATCATGCGCATGCCGCTGGTAAACAGATCATCCGCCTCTCGCCACTTGAAGATCCCCCCCATCGAGAGCAGACCAATCCCCACCAGGCCGCCCAGAATCATCGACCCGCTGTACAGCTGTAAACCCAGAGCAGCCACGATGGCTACGCCGGACATTGCAAGTCCCAATGCATGGGGCTTGGCCGGCGTATGCACATGCTGAGCATGATCCATGGCCAGGTCCTTGCTGGCATACTCACGCCGGCCGCGGTAGCTGAACAGAAGCGCCACGACAAGCCCCACTGCCATGCCGCCCACGGGAATCGCCATGCCCATGGGGACCATGCTGCGGGTAATCTCGAGCCCCAGGGGCTGGCCTGCGCTGTTCAGATTGGCCAGCAAGATATCGTTCAGAAAGATCGAGCCAAATCCGACGGGCAATAACATGTAAGGTGCGGTCAGGCCAAATGTCAGCGCGCAGGCTACCGCCCGGCGATCCAGCTGAAGTCGGTTCATCACGGCCAGCAGCGGCGGAATCAGGACGGGAATAAAGGCGATATGCACAGGAATGGCGTTTTGCGACGAAATGGCCACCAGCAGCACTGCGCCGAGCAGCAACATCTTGACGCGGGCCTGATGCGTCTCGGTGGCTTCCTTGCCCAGAAGCGTTATCAAACGGTTCGCCAACAGGTCCGGCAACCCTGAACGGGAGATGGCCACGGCGAAAGCGCCCAAGGTGGCATAGGCAAGCGCTACCTGGGCGCCACCGCCCACGCCGCTGTTGAAAGCGTCCAGCGTCTGGTCAAGCGACAGGCCACCGACCAGTCCGCCTACCAGGGCGCCCAGCACCAGCGCAAATACGACAGACACGCGTAAAAGTGACAGCACTACCATCACGAGCACTGCAAGGATAACTGCATTCATGAAGAGTTCCAGAGCGGTTGCAAGGTGATTGGCGCCTGCACGAAAGCCGGCCGATAACGTACTACGCGCAAAATGCCCGCCCTTTCCCGCACACGCCAATATCGAAGAGGGCGAATTTTATCAGATAGCGAGCTTGCAAAAAGCACTCAACAGACATTTCTGCCCTTGGCAGACGGAATCGGCGTGCTACTTTAGCCTTACTGACATGGTTGCTCTGCAGCATACCTCCTAGTATCCAAGACGGACTGTTTCTCATCGCGATATTTTCTGTTCGCGATTACTCCATCAATGTCTCAGGAGCCGCCATGGGCATATTTGCGATCATCATCTCCCTGCTATTGCTGATGTTTCTGGCCTACCGGGGGATTTCCGTTCTGCTGCTCGCGCCATTGATGGCTATGCTTGCGGTTCTGCTTTCCGGCGATGGCGCTTTCCTGCTGCCTATCTATACCGATACGTTCATGCAGGCGCTGGGCAACTACGTCATTCAGTTTTTCCCGCTCTTCTTGCTTGGCGCGCTGTTCGGCCAGCTGATGGCGGACTCCGGTGCCGCACAGTCCATTGCCAACGGCATCGTCAGCAGGCTAGGCACCCACCATGTGGTCATGACCGTCGTGCTCGCCTGCGCCCTGCTTACCTATGGCGGCGTTTCCCTGTTCGTCGTTGCCTTTGCCCTCTACCCGATCAGCCGTGAGCTGTTTCGTCGAGCAGATGTGCCCAAGCGCCTCATTCCTGCCAGCATCGCCCTGGGCTCCTTCACCTTTACCATGACGGCCCTGCCCGGCACCCCGGCCATTCAGAACGCCATCCCGATCCCATTTTTCGAAACCAACAGCTTTGCCGCGCCCGGTCTTGGAATCATCGCCGGACTCATCATGCTGGGGCTCGGCACGCTATACCTTCAGTCGCGGGTGAAAAAGGCAGCGGCCAATCATGAAGGCTATGGAGATCATGTCCAGCGTGAGGCAGAAGAAAAGGCTGCAAACAGCGCCCGCTCGATGACCAGCATGCCACTGACACTGGCCTTGATACCGCTCATCCTGGTGATCGGGCTGAACGCCCTGTTCACCTACGGCATATTTCCGGCGCTGGATTTGAGTTTCATCAATGAAGCGTTCGAGAACGTTTCGCCAGAGAGCCAGACAGGGCTATGGGCGATCCTCATCGCCTTGCTCAGCGCCTCGGCGTGGCTGATTATCACGTCCTGGCGCCAGTGGCAGGATCTCAAAGACACCGTCAATAAAGGAGTTCTCGGTTCCTTACTGCCGATTTTCAATACCGCCTCGGAAGTAGGCTATGGGGCGGTAATTGCAAGCCTTGCCGGGTTCACCATCATCCGCGATGCGGTACTCAACGTCTCCCCAAGCAACCCGCTTATTTCAGAAGCACTGGCCATGAGTGTGCTCGCAGGGATCACCGGCTCATCTTCAGGTGGCCTCTCGATTGCCTTGCAGACCCTTGGCGATGAATATCTGGCCATGGCCCAGGCAGCAGGCATCGACCCGGAACTCATGCACCGGGTAGCGTCCATTGCCGCCGGTGGCATGGACACCCTGCCTCACTCGGGCGCCGTGATTACCCTGCTGGCCATTTGTGGGCTGACCCACCGCCAGTCCTACGCCAACGTCGCCATGGTAACCATCGTGCTGCCGCTCAGCGCACTGATCAGCGTGATTACCCTGGGCACCCTGTTCGGCAGCTTCTGAACCCATTGGCAAAGTCTTGCACGAGATCAAGCGCTTTGCCTGGCTTGACATGTAGACTCGACGTTTATCCTGCCCGTACTGGGCGCCGCAACTGGCCTGTCGCTTTATGGAAATAGTCGTATCACTTGTACGCCAGCTACGAGACAGCCTGCGTGATCTGGCACCGGTGGTACTGGTCATGGCCTTTTTCCAGCTGCTGGTCATCCGTCAACCGCTGCCGCCAGCACTTGACATCGCGGATCTGCTGCTGGGGCTTTTCTGTGTCGTGGCAGGGCTCACCCTGTTCATCAAGGGGCTGGCCTTGGGTCTGTTCCCAGTGGGCGAAAATCTAGCTCACGCGTTCGTCAGCAAGGGGTCGCTTGGCTGGTTGCTGCTGTTTGCCTTTGCGCTGGGATTTGGCTCGACGGTAGCCGAGCCCGCCCTCATTGCCGTCGCAGGCCGTGCGGCAAGCGTAGTGGCTGAAGGTGGGCTCATTGACGCATCTGACAGTGTGCAACATGGCTTCGCCATTGCCCTGCGCATGGTGGTGGCGGCTTCCGTGGGGTGTGCCGTCGTGCTGGGTGTACTGCGCATATTCAAGGGCTGGCCGCTGCATCTCATGATTATCATGGGCTATGTCCTCGTGCTTTTACTCACCCTGTTCGCGCCTGCCGAAATGATCGGGATCGCCTACGATTCCGGCGGCGTCACCACATCGACCATTACCGTGCCCCTGGTGACGGCGCTGGGAGTCGGGCTGGCCGCCTCCATCAAAGGCCGCAGCCCCATGCTCGATGGGTTTGGTCTGATCGCCTTCGCCTCGGTCATGCCGATCATCTTTGTACTCTTGTTTGGCATTGTCGGGTTACCACTGTTATCGGGTGCTCTCTCATGAGCTTGATGCCTACGCTGTGGCGCACCCTGGTGGATATACTGCCCATCGTTGCCATCATCTTTGGCTCGCAGTACCTCATCATTCGCAAGCCCATCAAACGCTTGGCGCAGGTCATCTCGGGATTTTGCATGGTATGGGTGGGGCTTTCGCTTTTTCTGGTAGGTCTTGAACAGGCGCTTTTCCCCATGGGTGAACTGATGGCCACGCAGCTGACCGATGCGCGTTTCTTGCCTGACATCCTCCCAGGTGACGAGCGACCCTGGAGCGATTACTACTGGGTTTACCTGTTCGCCTTTGCCATCGGGGCAAGTACTACGCTTGCAGAGCCCTCTCTCATCGCCGTATCCCTCAAAGCTGGCGAGATATCGGGCGGCACCATCGACCCTTTCATGCTGCGCATAGCCGTTGCACTGGGCATGGCGCTGGGCATCACGCTGGGTGTCTTTCGCATCGTGATGGGCTGGCCGCTTCACTGGTTCATCTTTGCCGCTTATCTGCTGGTGATTCTACAGACGCTGCGCTCACCCCGCGCCATCATCCCACTGGCGTTCGATTCCGGCGGAGTGACCACATCGACGATTACCGTGCCCATCATTGCCGCGCTGGGGCTCGGGCTGGCATCCGCCATTCCAGGACGAAGCCCGCTGATGGATGGGTTTGGCCTGATCGCGCTGGCCTGTCTGTTCCCGATCATGACGGTGATGGGTTACGCCCAGATAGCTCAATGGCGTACCAAGCGCCTCAGCCGACATAAACGACGCACACAGCGGTAGCCAACCTCCAGGGGAGATCACCATGCGTTTTAAATTGATTGTGGCACTGGTTGAAAACGAGAGAACCGATGCGCTGCTGGATGCAGCACGCAACGCCGGGGCAACGGGGTCCACGCTGATCAACAACGCTCGGGGCGAAGGGCTTCAAAGAGCGCGTGGCATCTTTGGCATGGAAATCACCACGCAGCGGGATATGCTTCTTTTCCTGGCTGAAGAGCACTATAGCCGCGCCATCCTGGAGGCGATTGCCCGGGTCGGCGAGTTTGATGAAACGCCCGGTACGGGAATCGCCTTTCAGCTCGATGTCGAAGATGCCGTCGGGGTCAAGCACCAGGTCGAATCGCTGGGCCTGAACCCGGACGCCGGTGATTAAACGCGCTTGCGATGGCGCCACTGGCGAAAGACAAGCCCCTGCTTGGGCGAGAAAAGTAGCGCCAGGATGAACATCGAGAACGCTACCAGCACAATGGCACCGCCAGACGCGACATTGAATACCACCGATAGCCAAAGACCAATCACCGCTGAACAGACGCCGATGGAAACCGAGATCAACAGCATGACCTTGAAACGGTCAGTCAGCAGGTGAGCCGTGGCGCCCGGCGTGATCAACATCGCCACCACGAGGATGATGCCGACGGTTTCCAGGCTGGCAACGATGGTCAGGGTCAGTAGAAGGATCAATCCGTAATGGATGATCTGCGTATTGAAGCCCAGCGCCTGGGCCTGCTGCGGATCAAAGGCATACAACAGCAGCGGCCGATACGCCAGCCACACGGTAAGAATGGCAATGATGCTGGCCACGAAAGTAAGCATCAGCGCAGAGTGCTTAACGCCTAGTACGTTACCGAACAAAATGTGCATCAGGTGAGTGCTGGACGCCAGCTTGCTGATAATCACCACGCCCAGTGCAAAGGAGGCGGTAAACATCAGCCCCATGGCCGCATCGGCCTTGATACGCGTATTACGCTCGATCGCCCCGATGCCCACCGAGGTCAATGCCCCGGTAATGAAGGCGCCGACAAAAAATGGCCATCCCAGCAGGTAGGCAACTGCCACGCCTGGTAGCACGGCGTGTGAGATCGCGTCTCCCAGCAACGACCAGCGCTTGAGTACCACATAGCATGAAAGCATGCCGCAGATGGCCCCCACAAGCACCGAGGTAAGCAGCGCGCGCTGCATGAAAGCGTACTGGAAGGCATCGGATACGCTGGCGGGCAGCAGGTTCACCACTGCCATCAACGCCGCGATCAAACCATTGACCAGCGCATCGCTGAGCGCTTCAATTATCAACATACTCTCTGCCACCTTGATTACCCCTGCGCCGGGCTATAAGAAGCTGCCGGCCTTGTCTGGCGATCCGTAGCCGTCTGCTCGATCGAACTGACGGCAAGCTCGGCCAGCTTTGCTTCACTGAGCATGTCATCCGGCGCTCCGGTGCCGCGTATGAAGCGATTGATCAGTACCACGTGATCGACATAACGGCGCGCCCCTGGCATATCGTGGGTAACCATGATTACCGTCTTGCCGGCTTCGCGCTCACGGCGCAGTACCGCCAGAATCAACTGCTCGCTGGGCGGATCGACGCCGGCCAGCGGCTCGTCCAGCAACAGGATACTGGCCTGCTGGGCCAGCGCGCGGGCCAGCAATACACGTTTTTTCTGCCCTCCGGAAAGCGCCCCGATAGGACGCGCTGCATGCTCGCGCATATCCACTGCCATCAGTGCCTCATGCACGGCTTCGGCGTGCCGGGCATGATGCCAACGGGCAGGCAGTAGCCGACGCCATAGTGCATCCTTTCGCATGTGCCCATAGCGCCCGCCCATGACGGTATCCCATACCGATACCGGAAAATCCCATTCGATGGCTTCACGCTGGGCCATATAGGCTATCTGCCCTGCCCGGCGATGCCTGGCAATCGGTTCCCCAAAGGCATTCACGCTGCCTTCGAGCGCCTTCATGCTGCCTGTCAGCACGTGAAACAGCGTCGATTTCCCCGCCCCGTTGGGGCCGACGATCGCGGTCCATTTACCCGCCGGGAACGCGAGATGGATATTTTCGAGCACGACCTGGCGCTGGTAGGCGGCGTAAAGCCCATGAATATCTATCGCCACCGCCTGATTGACTACATCGGTTGTCATCTTGACTACTCGGCTTTCAAGGAGCGGCGCAGCAGCTCGGCATTGTGGCGCTGCATGGCGAAATAATCACCCGCCTCACCATCGGGTTCGCTCAGCGAGTCGACATACAGCGGACCGGCTACCGGGATACCTGTATCGCTTGCAAGGCTTGCTACATAGCGGTCTGAAATGGTGCTTTCCCAGAAGATCGCGGCCGGCTGGCGCTCGTCGATCAAGTCGATGATCCGCATCAACTGGCGCGGCGATCCTTCGGTCTCGGCATTATTACCCCAGATACCATCATGCTCGAAGCCGTAGGCATCGGCAAAGTAGAGAAACGCTGCCTCGCTGGAGAGCAGCACCCGGCGCGCCTCGGGGATATCGGCAAGAGTCTGCTGAAGCTCCTCATGGAGGGCGTCAAGCTCGGCGACCACGCCATCGGCCCGAGCCTGGATAGCGCTTGCCTGCTCGGGCATGAGCTCTTCCAGCTCATCCGCGATAGCCTTCACATAGGCCACAGCCGCGCGCGGGTCGGTCCACAGGTGCGGGTCCACATCGCCGCGCAGGTCGCCTATCGCAATGGACTGGGTCGGATAACCCGAGGCTTCAGCTACCGGTACGATGGGTACGCCTTCTCGAGTAGTGGCTTCAACCTGACGCATCCACTGCTCGAGCTGATAGCCGTTGTAGAAAACGATATGGGCATCTTCGAGTGCGCCAAAGTTGTCCGGCGTGAGCTCCCATTCGTGAACTTCAGCATTCACCGGCGTCAATACAGAGACGTGGGCATCATCACCGGCAACCCGTGCGACAAGATCGCCCAGCACGGAGAATGTGGCAACCACATTGACAGGCGGCGACAGTGGTTCGGCATACGCCGTGGTCACGCTGCCCGCAGCAGCCATCAATACCCCTATTTTCAACCACGCCTTGCGCTGGCTCATGGGTTTACTCCAGAAATGACACTATGAATATAACTCTAGCTCAACAAAAAAGCTTTGTGCAAATAGTTTAGCCATGGCTAACAATGATACGCAAAAATGCGCTACTATCGCTCATTAGGTTTTCCATTCATCTTGATATAGTTTGCTAATGAGTGATCACGACCAGTCGCCTCATCTATCTGCCTCGAGCCGCAATGGTAACAGCGGGGATGCCTTGCCGCCGGTTGGCGAGCATGCTCGGCAGTACGAAACCGTGCGTAATGCCCATGAAACCGAACTGATTGAAGATTATGTCGAGCTGATTGGCGATTTGCTTCAGCATCGCGGTGAAGCGCGCGCAGCGGATATTGCGACGCGCATGGGGGTCAGCCAGGCAACGGTCTCCAAGATGATCCGCCGTCTCAATGAGCTTGGCCTGGTTACCAGCAAGCCCTACCGCTCGCTGTTTCTGACCGAGGAGGGTCAGAAGATGGCCGAGACCTCACGCGCCCGGCACGATATCGTGCTGCACTTTCTGCGCGCCCTTGGGGTCGACGATCACACCGCCCGTATCGATGCCGAAGGCATGGAGCACCACGTCAGCAATGATACCCTGGCCATCATGCAACGCTTTATCGACGAACATGCCAAGCCTTGAGGTGATCTTCCGGCAAGCACGACCCGTATCCAGCATGTAATCGAGCTCAGTGACAGGCGCTAAGCCTGTTTACCTGAGTGACACGGCCGTTCCAGATCATTTCAAGATGCGTTGTCTGAACAATGTCGCGCACGTGAATCGGCGTCATGAGCGCCCAGCAAGTAGCGCCCGGTTCACGTACCGAGCGATAGCGCAGCCCGGCTGAACAGGCCTCTCTGATCGACCAGCCAAGTGCCCTGCTGTAATGATAGTCATCAGGCGCGTAAACGGGATGGGAATACTCGAGCCCCTTGGCATCCCGACAGCCGCGCTCATCGAAAATGCATTTAAGCCCACGAAACACGAAGCGCTCAAAGTGCAGACCCTCCACATTCTGCCAATACGCCTGCTGGTGATACTTCACCTCGGCAATCGCGGTAGCCAGAAGATCTGCCACATACAGTACCCCGAAACTGCCGTCGCTGAAGCGAGAGCCATCCGGGTTCACATGGGTAAACGGTGCCACGGCATAGGAGCAGCCACGAATGCCAAACGGTATCTCGCAGGTGGGCAGCAGCGCCAGATTACCGGCTTCGTTTTGCAGGCGCGGATTGGTCAGGGCTTGCAAGGCATGCAGTGCGGCAAATTCGCTTTCATCAGCTACATCATCGAACAGAGCGATAGGTGGAAACTTGCTGTTGATCAGACGATATCCCGTAACGGTTTGCGCAGGCCGCTCGGGAAGAGCTTCAGGTTTCACCATTGCCCGCCCCGCAGGCTGTCGATACGCTTGAAGGTTTCATAAAGCGCGGCGAAATCACCGCTGCTCATCACTTCCAGCGGCGTGCGGCCATTGAAATAGGGGTTGTGATTTGCCATCGACACAAACCCGTACAGGTTATCCGGGTTTTCAAACAGCATGCGTAGCGCCGCATGGATATTGAGCAGATAGCTGATGCGTGCCAGTTGATCGCTATCCAGTTTTATTTCGCCAATATCTCCCCGTCGCGCCCGGGCATAAGTGCTGTGGGAAACCCGCAAGATGGCTTCGCCCTGCTCTCCACTGGCCTTCCACTTATCCAGCAGACGAACGGCAGCTTTCAAGCCGGCGGCGGCGGCAGCCTTGTTCTGGGCAATGTTACTTGCAACTTGCATGGCAACTCCTGATCATGTCTACAAATACTATACGGCTTATAAAGTATCTGCAAATAAACCTTGTTTTATGTCTGTTCGGGCACTGCAAGGCGCTGCCATATTTCATACATTGCCCTGTTTAGACTAATTCCAGGCCACCTAACAAAAGCCCCGCCTTACTGAAGCGGGGCGGGGCTCGGTGGTGCCTGTATCAGGTATCAAAACGCCTTGGGAAACATCAGTTGAGGCAGGTAGAGAAATACGCCGGGCAGCAAGATCAAGGCCAGTATCACCAGCATGATCAGACCGACCAGAGGCAGCACGGCCATGAACGCCCGGGGCATGGAGACTTCACCAATCTGGGTCGCTATCAGCAGGCAGATACCGTAAGGCGGCGTAATCAGCCCCAGCGTCAACGAAAGAATCACCACCAGCGCCATATGGACCTGATTGATATCCGCCGCCACGCAAATGCCCTGAATAATCGGCAGAAAAATGATGACTGCCGTAACCGGGCTGAGCACTGTGCCAATCACCAGCATGAAGAACATCACCATGAGCATGATGCCCACCCGGTGATCGGTGACGGAAAGGATAAAGCTGGCCACTTCCTGCGCAATTCCCAGATAGGAGATCAGCCATCCCATGATGCCTGCCGATGCTACCGCGAACATGGGCAGCGAAAAGGAAACGACGGATTCGGCCAGAATAGACGGCAGCTTGCGAAAACGAATGGCTCGATAGAATACAAATGCCAGCAGCAGGCCTATCAGTACCGCCACCGATGCAGCCTCGGTGGCGGTAAACACACCCGCGGTAATTCCCCCAAGCACTACCAGCGGCAGCAGCATGGGCGGTGCGGCCACGACGGCGGTACGCCCCACCTGCTTGAACGAGAACTTGCCTGTGGCCTTGATGTTTTCCCGCTTGGCAACGTAATAGACGTAGGCCATCTGCATCAGCCCTACCAGAATGCCCGGCAGCACGCCGCCCAGAAACAGCGCGCCAACAGATACGTTGCCAAAGGCGCCGTAAATGACCATCAGGATGGACGGCGGAATGATGCCGCCAAGCACCGAGGAAGCCGCCGTCAAGGCAACCGCAAAAGGTGCCGGGTAACCTGATTTTTTCATTGCCGGGATCAATACCGCCCCGACGCTTGCCGTATCCGCTGCTGCCGAGCCGGACAGGCTGGCAAACATCATCGACACCATCACATTGATATGGCCAAGGCCACCGCGAATATGGCCTACCGAGCTATCGGCAAACTTCAGCAGTCGGTCGGTAATACCGCCATCGTTCATCAGCCGCCCCAGCAGAAGGAAAAACGGCACAGCCAAAAGCGGAAACGAGTTGATGCTGGCAAACATCTGGTTAGCCACCGATGTCAGCGACAGCCCCATTTCAAGAATGGTCAGAATCGATGCCAGGCCAATGGCGAAGGCAATGGGAACACTCAGGGCGATAAAGAGCAGAAAACTGCCGATCAGAATAAACAGTGGGCTCATGAGCCGTTCGCCTCTTTCGTTGGCTTGGCCGGGTGGCGATTGAAAAGTGCTTTGATATCGTCATAGATGGTTTCGAGGGAAAACAGCACCATGGCGATTCCAGCCACGGGCAGCGCAGCAAACAGGTAGGCCATGGGCGTTCCCAGCGCGACCGAACGACGACGCCAGCCCATCTCCACCAACACGTTGCCGTGGACGATCAGCACGTAGATCAATGGTAGGCAGGCCAGACTGCCAAACAGGCGCAGCACGCGCTGGGTAATCACGAACTGCGGGGGAAAGATGTCGATGACGTAGTGCTTGCGATTGCGCAGGGCGACCGCCGCGCCGATGAAAACCGACCAGATGAAACAGGCCATTGCCACTTCATCGGTCCAGGAGACGGAAATTTTCAAATAGTTGCGTGCAACGACTTGATAAAGAACGGTGAGTATAAAGGCAGCAAACAAAGAGCCTGCCAGCAGCAGCAGGACCTTTTCGATGAGGTCGTTTATTTTCCGCATTCGTCTGTCCTTTCATGGGCATGCACCACCCCTACCAGGCGGTGGTGCATCACCCGCGCCGTTATAGGCTGCGGATAGTGTCAAGCAGGTCGGTCAAACCACGCTCATCGGCAAATTCATCATGCAACGGAACCATCTGATCGATAAACGCCTGCTTATCGACCTCGGTCACCGTAACTCCCAGGTCCTCGAACTGCTGGATGAACTCGGCATCGTACTCCACGCCTTTCTCGGTGCCATACTCACCGGCGTGGCGCGCAGCTTCCAGGATGATGGCCTGGTCCTCTTCGGAGAACCGATTGAAACGATTCTCGCTGATCGAGATATGGCTCATCATGATTTGATGCTCGGTCTTGGCATGATAAGGCGCCACTTCATACAGGCGGCTTGAAAAGTAGCCGCTGATGGTACTTTCAAACGCCCCCACCACGCCTGTCTGCAGCCCGGTATAGATTTCGGTCCAGGGAAGTGACGTGGTCAACGCTCCGACCCGCTGCCACATTTCACCATCCAGACGAGATCCCGTTACCCGCATCTTGACCCCGTCGAGATCGGACGGCTCGGTCACTGGCCCTGTACTGGTGCTCAGGTTACGCGTACCGCCGCCGGTCAGGCTCAGCAACGTCAAGCCAACGCCGGACTCCGCCATGGCATCATCGAAGTAGCGGAAAACCGCTGAATCAGGATCAGTGGCGACACGGAACTCATCCATGTCCTCGAACAGATAGTTCAGGCTGAAAATTTCAAAATCGGGTACGTAGGAGGAAATATTCATGACGCCGCCAATGATCATGTCGGTGGTGCCGATTCGAATTTCATCCACCATGGTCTGATCGTTACCCAGTTGACCGCCCGGGAAGATTTGCACCGTGATACGGTTATCGGTGGCCTCTTCCACTTCGGCCTTGAATGCCTCGGCTGCGTCGACCCACGGATGCGGTGCGCTGACCACGGTGCCAAGGCGCAGCGTGTCGGCAAGCGCAGGCGTTGTCATCAGCAGAGAAACGGCACTGGCCAGCGCAAGACGGGGAAATAGCGTTTTGGTCATGGGGAGTTCCTTTTGTGTGTGCCAACTATTTTAGTTTTTGGTGCTAGTGACTGGAAACCGGTTCACCCAAGGTGTGCATCAACCGGTTTGCCCAGCCAAACAGGGTGGTGGAAAGCGTCAGATCGAGAATTTCCTGCTCATCAAGGCCCACCTCGCGCAGGCTCTGGATGTCGTCCTGCGATACGTTGGGCGGGCACTCGGAAAGACGCATCGCGAACTTCAGAATCGCACGTACGCGGGGCACCAGGTCGGCCTCCTTGCCGCGCAGAAAGATATCCTGCATCACCTTTTCATCGCCCACGATATGGTTGTAGCGCTGGGCGTGAACGGCGGCGCAGTAGATACAGCGGTTGACCACCGAGGCGGCTACCGCGCCCAGTTCACGCTCCTCGCGCGAAAGCCCGCCCTTGTCGTACATGATGCCGTTGAACAATGACGTGCGGATACGCAGCGATTCCGGGTCATGGGCAAGTACCAGCACATAATCGGAGATCTTGGTATTCGAAGGCGTTTCCTTCAATGCTTCACGCTGAGCGGGCGTGGCGCTATCCAGGTCAATCGGCGTGATGTGGGGGCGCCACGTGGGCACGCGGGTAGTGAACTTGTGAATGACGCGGCTCATGAATTCTCTCCCATGACGCTAAGTACGGCAGTAACACGAAGCTGGTAGTTGACGAAGGCCACAAGCCCCGCCAAGCGCACGATGTCCGCCTCTTCAAGGCCCGCTTGCGTCAAGGCATCGATATCTGCCTTGGTCGCATCGCGCGGGCTCTGTGTGACCAGATCCACATAGGCCACCATGGCGCCAAGCCGTGTCTGCTCTTTGGGCGGCCGAGTACCCGGCTGGGCCAACTGGTAAGGGTCGGCATCGCGGCCATAGCGCTGGAGAAGATCAGCGTAATGCTGACTCAATCCCGCCTGCTGGCAGATGCGCGCCATGCGGCACGCCAAGGCGGCCCGAACACTGGCCGGCACCTGGCCTTCGTCGACGGGCAGCAACGCAGCTTCATAAGACGCCTGGGTCAAATCCATCAACTTGCCGCGCATCGCCAGCGCCTCCGCCAGCGGCCCGGTTGCGGGCACATTGGCCGCCTTTTCTATTACATGCGTCATCTTTGATCCCTTGCATTCTATTACGCCGCATCAGGCGTTGACGGTTTGATCGGGAAGCGGTGAGGCTTCCCACTCATCACCCAGCAGTTCAGGCGTATCGTACTGCTGGAGGCGCTGCCAGTGCAGCTCGGCATCTTCGCGATACAGGTTGGCAGCGATAGCCCCAGCCAGCCAACTCGCCCCTTCGCTGATACCGGGAATGTCTCCGCTGACCTTGCCCAGGCTGACGGTGGCGCCATAATTGAAGCAGTGAATATTGTTGAGCCACGGCGCCGAGCCCGGCTCACGCTCCTGAAAGGCAAAGTCGCGCCCGACATAGGGGAAGTTGCCCAGCTCCTCGTTTTCAAGCTCCGCCGGCGGCTGGTAACGGTCACGCCAGAGCAGGATGCGATCGGCATAGCCGGCGAGCTCGGTACGCGCCAAGGGGTCGATCTCAAACCCGGTTCCCAGAATCAGGTAGTCGCAACGCACCACCCCCTTCTGGGTATCAATGACAATCTCCTCGCCTTCCATGTGCACGCCCTGGATTCCACAGCCAAAGTGAAAGTGGGCGTTGGCGTGGCGGCTGACACGCAGCGTGGAGCCTCGGGGTGGCGGTGTCTGGGTAGCAAACGAGTAGTGCATGATGCGCCAGCGCCACTCATCAGGTAAGCCCGCGTAGCCATGGGTAAAACCGAACGAGCCGATGCCCATCATCTTGTTGATCCGCGGCATCTGCTGGCGGCGAATCAGAAAGCGTACGTCGCTGGCGCCGTGCTCGAGCGCTTCAGCGGCATTATCCACCGCAGAGGCGCCCACCCCGATCACGACAACCCGCTTGCCCTTCAGGCTCGAAAAGTCGATCACATCGGCCGAGTGCGCCCAGGTATCGGCTGGCAGGTCATCGACAAAGCCTGGAATCTTGGGCGCCCCCGTACCCTCACGACCAGTAGCCATTATCAGCTTACGGGTAAGCACGGTCTTGGCCTGCGCACCTCTACCTGAAAGCGTCAGCCTTAATAGATCCCCCTCGGGCGTCACATGCTCCACGTTCACATCGTTCTCGACCGGAAGGTTCAGCACCTCGCGATACCAGTTCAGGTAGGCCATCCAGGTCGGACGCGGGATCTTGTCCAGCGCCTCCCACGCCTGGGTGCCGAACTGCGCTTCATACCAGGCGCGAAATGTCAGCGAGGCAAAACCATAGCTGGGCCCCGGCAGCGTCTTGGGGGAACGCAGGGTTTCCATACGCGCATAGTTGAGCCAGGGGCCTTCAAGTCCCGCTGGATTGCGGTCAAATATCCGGATATTGCGGATACCCCCGGACAACAGCGCAAAGCCCGCCACCAGCCCACACTGGCCGCCACCGATGATTATCACGTCATGCACGGTCTGGCCGTCACTGGTCGTTCGCTCGGGAACCCAGCTGGTCGGTGGAATATTCAAACATGCCAAGTCGTGGTGAACGCGGGCGTTCAGCGCCTCAAGGCCAGCGCCAGCCAGTGAAGGAGTCATCGTCATTGCGTTTTCTCGGTTTGTGCCTTAAGAGCCTGCTCCGCTTCATGCGGCCACCAGAACCAACGAACGGGTACTTCCACGTACCTGTTCTCGGCAAGCGGCAGCTCCTTGGCCCGCTCTACCAGTGCGTAAGCCTTGGCGAAATAGTCATCGGCCTGATCCGGCACAGTCGGTTCCTGGAGCGTCTCCTGAAACAGCAGCGTATCAAGGAGATCGGCAGATGGCGGGGCTGCGTCTTGCGAACGGGCGTGCCACACACCGCTATGTTCATCGACGGAGTAGAGTTTCATGAGTATCGGGGCGTAACGAGCAATAAATTCGACCGCCGATATTACATAGTTAGCGGTCTCATTGCTAAAAAAGAAATTAAAACCGACTCTTACCCAACCCGGACGATATAAGCTTCTTCCGGTTTGGACTAAATCTTCATGCTCGGCAGCGGCTTTTTCGTCAATCGCAAGCAGCTCATGGCCATAGGGTCCAGCACAGGAACAGCCGCCTCGGGCCTGGATGCCAAACAGGTCATTGAGCATCGCCACCACCAGGTTATGGTGAATGTCACGCCCGCCAGCGCTGATGTTAAACGAAAAAATGGCTAGCCGAGAGGCGCTCAGAGAGCCAAGCAGATGAATATTGCTGACCGCTTTCCAGCGGGCCATGACCATTTCGACAAGTTCGTGTTCGCGGGCTTCTATCGCACAAGCCCCCACCAGATCCTTGATACGAAACGCAAGCCCGGCCCGAATATCGCCTAGAATGCCCGGCGTTCCCGCCTCTTCACGGCGCTGAATACTGGTGACATAACGGTGCTGGTGAGCCGTAACGTAGGACACCGTACCACCACCGGCAACCGAAGGCTTGGCGTTGCGGCACAGCGCCTTGCGCATTACCAGCACGCCGGAACTGCCCGGCCCGCCAACAAACTTGTGCGGCGAGAGGAAAATGCCATCAAGATGATCACCGCTGCCCGTACCGGCCATATTGATGCCGACATAGGGCCCGCTTGCCGCGTAATCGACCAGTACGATGCCACCATGCTGGTGCACCAGCTGCGCCAGCGCCGTTACATCGGTCTTGATGCCGGTCACGTTGGACGCCGCCGAGAACGCCACGATCTTGATGTCACGTTCAGCATAGGCGTCAAGCTGGCAAGAGAGGGTATCCAGGCAGGGAGTACCACGGCTGCAAAGCGGGATTCGTACAAGATCCACATCACATTCACGCCAGACAAGATCGTTGGAGTGGTGTTCGAAAGGACCCACAAAGACCACGGGCCTTGCCTTCGCCGAGGACGCCTGACCGGTATGGAGCTGCAGAATCTGGCTACAGCGATGAATGGCGGAGGTAGCCCCGGACCCCGTGAAAATGACCGCGTAATCGTCATTGGCGCCTACCGATTGACTCACTGCCTGGCGGGCCGCTTCACGAAGGCGGGTCGTGGTCTTGCCGGTATAGGACGTTTCGGTATGGGTATTGGCGTAAAACGGCAGTACCTTGAAGCGCAGCGCGTCTTCCACCACGCCCAGCGCTCGGCCCGAAGCCGTATAATCGGCGTAAAGCAGCGGGCGCTCGCCAAAAGGCCCGGTAATTATCACCCCCTCCCCGATCACTTCATCACGGATATAGCGAATCCAATCAGATGACGTCCCCGAGTGGCAGCTCGGTGGTTTTCTTGACTTGTTCCATTGAGAAGCATGATGTGACATTACTGAGCTCTATTTTTGCGATAAGCCTTTTATAAAAGGCATCAAACGATTGGTTATCGCGCGTGATGACCTTGAGCAAGTAATCAAACTCCCCTGCCAGCCGGTTGACCTCCATGACTTCGGGGAACGACTGAACGGCCTCCTTGAAGGCATCCAGCCAGGCCTGGTTATGTTTATCGGTCTTGATCATCACGAAAACAGTCAGGCCAAGATTGAGCTTTTCAGGGTTTAAGACGGCGATTCTCTTTTCAATCACCCCCTCCTTTTCAAGCCGTTGTATGCGCCGCCAGCAGGGAGTCACTGAAAGCCCGATGCCTTCTGCAAGCTGGGCTATCGAAAGATTATCATTCCGCTGAAGCTGTTCAATAATTTTCAAATCGAAGCGATCAATAAGCAATTTATTTCCCCAAACTGGTGGTCAGGTAAATATATTTTCACAACCACCTTGCATTCACCAGCGTAAAGGATGTTTTTTTCGCCCTTCAAGAATCGTCGGTCATACTCATCACACAAAAAAAAGGTGCAAGCCTATGTACGCTTGCACCTTTTGATGATGGCTCGACCATATGCCTTGCTGACTGGGCATTTGCTCGACGCGCTCATGCAGCGCCTGACAAGCGCCAGCAGGCTTCAAGCATCAACTGTCGTCAGGGAAATAATGGCGATAACAGGGCGCCGAGGCCGGTTCCAGATCATGCCGGTCCTCTTCGTCGAGCGCGCAAAGCAAGGCCTCGCGCAACAATGGAAGATGAGAGTCGGCAAGCGAGCGGGTGGCAGTCAAGAGCGTCAGCTTTCCCTGACGGGCGTAGCGCATCAGCGGTACAAGCGCATCGGCAGACTCCTTGAGCTCCAGCCGGTAGCGGGTCTGAAACGAGGCTTCGCTGATCTTGCTCTGCTGATAATCACGCCGCAAGGATGATGAAGGGGCTGCATCGCGATACCACTCGGTCAACGAAAGCGAACCACGCTCCTTGCCGCGCGGCCATAGCCGGTCGACCAGAATACGCGCACCGTCATGCTCTTCAGCAGCGAAATAGACCCGCTTGAGCGCTATTTCGTAGCGCATAGGACCTCCCTGAAACCGTTTTTCATGCCCAGATATACCCAAGCACTCTATACCCCCAAGATATGCTACCCCTAGCATCGGGCGATGTATCGACCCGACGCCGGCTGCATTGATAACGGCAGCGGTTGATTAGACGAGTCAGGAACAGGCAAATAGAACGACAGACGCCGGGTGCATTCCCCACGCTTATTAAACGCCGTACAATACTTTTTTGACTTGCACCCGGCAGCCCATGCATTTAACCCGCTTTACCGATTACTCGATTCGCGTTCTGCTGTACCTGGCGACCAAGGATGAAGAGCGCGCCACTATCACGGAAATTGCCGAGGCGTTTTCAATCTCACGCAATCACCTGATGAAAATCGTTCAAGAATTACATCAAAAAGAGTACCTTAAAGCAATTCGCGGCAAACATGGCGGGCTTTTTCTCGCCCGGGCCGCTTGCGACATTCGCCTGGGCGCCCTGGTGCGCGATACCGAGCAGGAAATGGCACTGGTTGAGTGTTTTCGCGATGACAATGCCTGCGTGATCACACCCTCATGCCGTCTCAAACCGATACTCAATGACGCGCTGGAAGCCTTCCTGAGCGTTCTGGATGACTATACTCTGGCAGATCTACTGGAAGGTCGGCATGGACGATTGGCTTCACTGCTGCAGATTCCTGCCAAGCAGATCTAGCACGCTGGCGCCAGGCAATGGGCATCGACAGGAGAACGAGGGTTCACTGACGTCTACATGATGGCGTAAAATCATCTGCATCTGTTCAACGTAGAATGCGTTGGACTCCAACGGCTGGTTGGCTATATTCATTGGCTCAACCGACGAAGGGCTTATCCTTATCTTCTGCAGGCGATTTAGACATCATTGCCTACAGCCCTGCCTTTGAACGCCATGGAATCCAGACATGATAAAAGCCCTCCACTCCGCCAACGACATGATGATTCGCAAGCTGGAAAGCATCTTCAAACTGACCAGTGAGGAAGAACAGGCCCTGCGAGATTTACCTATCCAGACCAAGGACATTGCAACGAACCAGAATATCGTCAAGGTCGGTGACCAACCCGGTCAGTGCTTTTTCATCAGTGAGGGGTTTACCTGCGTGCACAAGGTTTCTGCCGAAGGTAAACGCCAGATCATCGCGATTCATGTACCCGGCGATATCCCCGACCTTCAGAGTTTGCACCTGCAGGTTCTGGATATCAATATTTCAACGATCACCCCCTGCAAGCTCGGTTTTATCAAGCATGCCGACCTGTACCAGCTGTGTGATCGTTATCCTCGTATAGGCGCGGCTTTATGGCGGGAAACGCTGGTGCATGCGTCCATTTTCCGCGAGTGGCTGCTGAACATTGGCCAGCGGGATGCCTATTCCCGCGTAGCACATCTCATCTGCGAACTCATGTTGCGTCTCAAGGCCGTAGGGCTGGTCGAAGAGCAAACCTTCAAGATGCCCATCACCCAAGCCGAGATCGCCGATGCCTCCGGCATTACGCCGGTACACGTCAATCGAGTGTTGCAGGCGCTGCGTAGCGATGGGCTGATAAGCACGCACAGACAGCAGATCACCATTCCCGACTGGGAAAAAATCCAGCAAGCAGGCGAGTTCGACCCGCTTTACCTGCATATCAAGCAAGAAGCCCTCGCCTGATACCTGCCCATTGACTCACCGTTGCAGCCGGTTTGACAAGAAAACGTCGGCTGTAGTCGGTGCTTTCTGCTGTCTTGTCCCATTCATTTCAAAAAACCATGCGGCACAGCAAAAGCGCCCGGCTTTGCTTACCGATGCGATCCCTTCTGTTCGCTTCAATGCCCTTCCCGTACCGTTTCCGGTCCGCAGGCGGCCTGAGCGCATTCTTAAATTAGGTTAACCCCTCAATTTTAAATATTAAAAATCAATGTGCTACGAGCATCCAGAATAACGTTTCCAGGCGCCTATGTGCGTTATCGAACAGAGGGATAGATAAGCATTCTTTATCGTTATCGAGTAACTGTCTGTATAAGAAGTTATAAAGCGCGTAACGCAAATTGCAGTAACACGTTGCAGCGAAGCTTCCGGCGGTATTTAGAGTTCGAGAGCAAGAGGGTTTATTTAAGTTGAAAAAGGTTGGATGCACGACGCTTGACCTTTTTTAACATGAATGCATGAAACGGCACATCTACAGGGACAGGAGTAACAAGGAAATGAAGATTACCATCTTCGGTTGCGGTTATGTGGGTCTCGTCACCGGCGCTTGTCTTGCAGATGTCGGCCATGAGGTGATCTGCGTCGACGTCAATGAAAATACGGTGTCAGCCCTCAAGGCGGGACAAGTACCCATTTACGAACCAGGGCTGGAACGCCTGATTCTCGACAATCTAGCCGCGGGTCGGTTGAATTTCACCACCGATGCTCCCGAGGCGGTCAAGTTCGGTTTGCTCCAGTTCATCGCCGTGGGCACCCCTTCCGACGAAGATGGCAGCGCCGATCTCAAGTACGTACTCAAGGTGGCCGAGACGATCGGCCAGCATATGAATGAGTACAAGATCATCGTCGATAAATCGACGGTGCCCGTGGGTACGGCCGAAAAGGTCGAGCGCGCGGTTGCCGACGAGCTTGAGAAGCGAGGAGTTGCGTTCGACTTCGATGTTTGTTCGAACCCTGAATTTCTCAAGGAGGGAGCGGCGATCGAGGACTTCTCCCGCGGCTCTCGAATCATCGTCGGCACCGAATCCGAGCGCGTCAGGGAGGCTATGCGGCAGTGTTACGGCCCTTACAATCGCCAGCGCGACAAGCTGATGTTCATGGGGGTGCGCAGCGCCGAGTTGACCAAGTACGCCGCCAACGCACTACTGGCGACCAAGATAAGCTTCATCAACGAAGTCGCCAACCTCGCTGAGCACCTCGGCGCCGAGATCGAGGAGGTGCGCCATGGCATCGGGTCCGACCCGCGCATAGGCTACAGCTTTATCTACCCCGGCTGTGGCTATGGCGGCTCCTGCTTTCCCAAGGACGTAAGAGCGCTTGCCAATACCGCCGATGAAATCGGTCAGCCCGCTCATATCATCAAGGCGGTGGAACGGGTCAATGATCGGCAGAAGAACAAGTTGTTCGAAAAACTCTCCGAGGCATTTGATGGTCAACTGGCAGGCAAGACCATTGCCTTGTGGGGGCTTGCCTTCAAGCCTGGCACCGATGACATGCGCGAGGCTCCCAGCAGAGCCCTGATGGAAGCCCTATGGGGCGCTGGAGCGCAAGTCCAGGCGTTCGATCCGGAGGCCAGCAACGAGTGCCGTCGACTTTACGGCGAACGTGATGACCTGGTCCTTGCCGAACAACGCGAAGATACGCTGGAAGGCGCTCATGCGCTGGTCATCTGCACTGAGTGGAAAGCCTTTCGCACCGTCGACTTCTCGGCGCTGAGCAAGACGCTACTCGAACCCATCATCGTGGATGGTCGTAATCTGTTTCACCCCGACACCGTCAAGGCGGCAGGGCTGGCCTACTACGCCATCGGCAGGGGTGATTCAGTGCGCTCCGTCCAGGCGTGAGGCACTTCCATGGCCGCTACTCGCCGCAAGCACTCCTCTGCCAGCCGCCTGACGGAGCTGACCACGTTTCTGTTTGGTCTGGCCCTGCTGATCCTCGTCGTCAGGGAGCTGCCGGCGGATGTGTTCTCGCCGGAATCGCAGAGCTTCTTTTTCATCATCGGCGCAATCGCCATCTGGCGGTACTCCTGGTGGGGAATACAGGCCGTTCGTTCGCTATGGTACAACCGAGTCGTCTTTCCAAGCTTGCGGGCAGAAGCCGATGTCGCCGGACACCAGGAGAAGCCCCCCGAGCTGTTCGTGCTGTGCACATCCTATCGGATCGATGAGCGTGTCAACTTCCAGGTCTATGATGCCTTGATACGCGAAGCTCATCGATACGGGGTGCCGACAACGATCTTTGCATCTGTTTCGGACCGCACCGACGTGGATATCATCACTCACGCTCTGGATGACAACGGCTGGCCACAGAATGTCAACGTGCGCTACATGTTTCAGAAGGGGGATGGCAAGCGTTCGGCCATGGCCGAGGTGCTCCGGGCAATCTCCAGAGGCCTGCCTGCGCCGGGATCGCTTCTGGTCTCGATGGATGGCGATATCCTCATCGAGCCTGACACCCTGTCACGCACGCTTTCCTTCTTTGTTTCCCAGAACGACCTCGGGGCGCTGACGACCAATAACCGCGCCCGGGTGACCGGCGATGACGTCACCCGGGAGTGGTACGACCTGCGCTACGCTCAGCGCCATTTGATGATGAGTTCGATGTCACTGTCGCGACGCCTGCTGGTTCTCACAGGGCGTTACAGTGTCTTTCGCACCGATCTTGCCACTCAGCCGGACTTCATAGAACTGATCGAGAGCGACCATGTCGATCACTGGCGCTTCGGTAGCTTCAAGTTCCTGTCGGGTGACGACAAGTCATCGTGGTATTGGCTACTGAAGAACGGCTGGTCCATGCTCTACATCCCTGATGTCTTCGTCACGGGATTCGAGGAGTTGCCCAATCGGCACCGCTTCTTTGCATCCACCACTGATTTGATGCGGCGCTGGTTTGGCAACATGCTGCGTGTCAGTAATCGCGCCATCGCGCTTGGCCCGCGCCCCATGGGAATGTTTGCCTGGTGGAGCCTGGTCGACCAGCGCATCTCCATGTGGACGACCTTGGTAGGCCCCACGGTGGTCGCCCTGGTCACGTTTACCATCAGGCCATCGTTCTTCTTTACCTACGTGCTGTGGATCATGTTCACCCGTGGTATTGCCGTGTCGATTCTGGCGTGGCAACGCGGGCGCTTCAGCCTGCTGTGGCTTCCGCTGATTTATTACAACCAGGTCTGGGGCGCGATTCTCAAGACCTACGTCAGCTTTCGTTTCAACCGTCAGCAATGGTCGCGTCAGGGAATTTCTGCCGGCGAGCCAGTTGATCCGGTAGCGGCACGCAGGCAACGCCGCATGGGCCATGCATTGCATGGTTTCTTCTATGGCGTTCTGTTCTTCATCCTGGTCGT
Source organism: Vreelandella aquamarina (assembly GCF_020075495.1). Lineage (GTDB taxonomy): Bacteria > Pseudomonadota > Gammaproteobacteria > Pseudomonadales > Halomonadaceae > Vreelandella > Vreelandella aquamarina_A. The sequence continues at coordinate 485,446 of NZ_JABYQT010000002.1, read as the reverse complement.
CTCGACCGGCAATACACTACTGCCGGACCGGACCACCCTGCATATCGCCTTTGATCAGGTATGGAGGAGTGGCAATGACTCCAGGCCCCTGGATCGCTCGCTTGAAACACACCATACCGACACCGCCTGTGATCCAGCGCAGCCACCTCCTGAGCATTTTCGTGTGGAGGATGGCCTGATCAAGGCGATACCCCACAGCGCCATCGCGCAGCCCGGTCAGCAGGCCTGGCTAACGGTGCTAGCAGATACGAAGTGCAAGGAAAGGCTCTGGATCGAGCCCAGGACGCCGCTCAAGGTATCGACGACTCATCCCTGACGCAAGGAGCAACCAACGGATGAAAAATGATCCTTCCAACGCTGGCAATGGCCGGCATGAATCAACGCCTGGCGAAGACCAGAAACGCATGAGCAGCAATGCATCCTCAAGCGCAGACAGTGTCCATCAAGAAAACGAGCACATGCGCCAGGATAATCGACTGCAGCACGAGAAACGCGACGAGAGAGGCTACATCAGGGTTCCCACGCTATTTCGAGTGACCCTCGCCGATAGCGATACGGAGCTTAGCGGCCACGATGTCTCCCTTGGCGGTTTCTCTGCACAAAGTGAGCGCACCTTTGAACCTGGCGAGCGCGTCAGTGTGTCACTTATCCTTGCGGCGGGCACCTTTGACGTCATTGTACCGGCCCAGGCGGAATGCCTTGAGGCCGTTGCCCGTGAAAGCGGCAGTGGATATGACGTCAGGTTCAAGTTCATCGAAATGGATCCGCAGCATCGTGAATCGCTACGTCAAATCATTCGTAGCTGGCTGAGCGGGCGTTCTCCCGATATCGAAGGCCAGATAGCCGGCGAAGACTCCCAGACTCCACGCAAGCGAAAGGCCGCCGGCACGACACCTGCAAGACGCCCCCCAAAGCCTGTTGCACGCTACGTACTCCTTTTTCTGGCGATCGGCTTGCTGGTGCTGGTAGGTGCCGCGACGGCCTACCGTAACTACATTCTGATCGAGCCCAGCTTCGCCGCGGTGACGGCACCGCGTATCGATATCCGCGCCCCCAGTGCCGGCGTACTTGGCGAGCACGACTTCACTGCTGGCGACCGGGTCGAGCGCGACCAGCTGTTGACCAACGTGATCAATCGCGATCTCGAATCGGATCTGATTCTTGCAGAAGCGGCAATCAACTATAACGACCAGTTGATAGACAACCTGCGTGGCTATCTCGAGGAGAATAACCAGGAGATCAGCCTGGCCAATTCCGCCCGACTGGACAGCGGTGACACGACCACCTTCGAGACGGTTTCGCCAGCGATTGCCGAAGCACGCATCGAACAGTTCGAGGAAGTGCGTGATTTCGAGAACTCGCGCATCGCGGCGCTCAGAGGCCTCCAGGCCAGTAACGAGATATACAGCCCCTGCAACTGTATCGTCGCCTGGGCACTGAGCAGTGCCGCTGGAGTGTACATCGACGAGAGCGAACCGATCATGACACTGATTCGTACCGACGAAGGTGACGTGATGGTCGAGGCCTTGGTGCACATGGATGATATCAGCCGTATCCAGGCCAATCAGCAGGCCTACGTCACACTGCCCAATGCCACTCAACCGATTCGCGCCCAAGTGCGTAACGTCGCTCTGGACATCGAATCCCAGCCTCGTGCCGGTTTCCCCAGCTGGGTACGCCAGCAACAGAACATGGCCAGTGTACTGCTGTTTCCCGAGGAGCCCCTGCCCCCCGAAAGCGTGGGTCAGCCGATAGACGTTCGCTTTAGCGAAACGCAGCTGCTGAGTCTCGCATCGGAAAAGATATGGCAAGGTGTGAACTCGATCATACAGTCAAGTCACCACCTCTATGACACGACCAGGGATGGAATCAACCGCTACAGGAGTGGTACCGATGACACCAATGATGAAGGATAATGACCCTCGCCTTTTTATCAGGTTACGGCACAGGGCGTTGCTAATAGGTGTGCTGACGCTAACGCCGTTCGCGGCCGGTAATGCCGACGAAGCCGAAAACGCCGTCATCAGCACTTCACAAGTGCCGCCCTGCTCCGAGCGCTACACCCTGACTGAAGCGCCGAGCCTTGCGCCCACCGAGGACGCTTACAACGCCATTCGCCAGGCATTTGATACCACCCGGCACTGGGGGACCGAGGAGAACGTGGAGCGCCTGGCATCTCGGGATACCGGCCTGAAGGAGGCCGGACTGCGTATCCACTATCCCGCGGGCAGCTCTTCGCCGGGTGATGAGCCTCTCGGCGGAGCCGGCTTCTACAGCGACCCCCATTCGCTCGAGGGCGCCGAGCGGGCCTGCCTGAGCTACAAGGTGCGCTTTCCTTCGGGCTTCGATTTCGTGAAGGGAGGCAAACTGCCGGGGCTGTATGGTGGTGAAGCCCCATCCGGTGGCGATAGCGTCGATGGCGAACACGGCTTCTCCATGCGCCTGATGTGGCGCGAGGAGGGTCAGGGCGAGCTCTACCCCTACGTGGTCGACTTCGAGGGAGACTCGGTCGGACGCGGCTGGTGGCATTACCCGACCGGCTCCTGGGTCACCATCGAACAGGAAATCCTGCTTAATGATCCTCAGCAAGAGAATGGTGTCGCCCGGATCTGGATAGATGGCCGGCCTGTACTGGAGCAGCGCAATATCGTCTTTCGTATCACACCGGACATCACTATCGACGGTTTGATGTTTTCCACTTTCTTTGGCGGGACAGGAGAAGGCTGGCGCACACCTCGTGACCAGTACGTGGATTTTGCCGACTTCCGCTTCTATACCTCGAGATCTTGAGCACTAGCAGCCACGCTTTCGGAGCCATAATGATCATGCCTCTTGCCATAGCAAAAGGACTCCCCGCCCGATGTCTATTTGCATTGCCCGTCGCCTTAGTGGCACTGGGCAGTACCGTCGTGTCGGCTAACGTGAATCTGGACGAGACGCTCTCTAATGAGGGGCGGCAACATCTTGACCTTTCCGGCTATCGTGTCACGGATACGAATGCCGGCTATTTTGATGTCGATGCACGCATGGCGCTGCTCGAGCAAACCGATAACACCATGTTGCTGCAGCTGAGCGACCAGTACTCGATGGGACCCAGCTGCCGGCAAAAAACCAGCTCGCAGCCCATTACCACACGGGGTGCGATACCCGGTTTCTACCCCAGTCCCGCTGCCTGGGAGCAGGCAACCAGGCCACTATTCGCCTTCGAGGATAGTGTATCGGATCTGGCGGGCGCTTTTGTTGCAAGCGGCGACATCTACTACGGCGAATGCCTGGTGCACTACCTGTACCGCTGGGCCGAGGCCGAGGCCCTGACAGACTTTGTCTACGACCCGGCCCAACCGCAAGCCTGGTTCGCCTCCGAGTCGATGCTGTTCGCGGCGGCCATGGCCTACTCTATCGTGCGTCCGTCCATCGACAGTCTCGAGGAAGAACAAAGCGTTATTGAACAGTGGTTGCAACGCCTGGCCCAGGAGCACTCGGCCGTACCGGGCGTTGCACAGCAGAGCTGCTGCAATAACCATCTATATCGTCGCGCGCTTTACGCCAGCATGATTGGTGTGCTGGTCGAGGACGATGACCTGTTTCGTTTTGGTGTGGGCGCCATTTACTCGGCCCTGCACGACATGACAGAGGAAGGCGCACTCCCCCTTGAAGTGAATCGCGGACGACGTGCCATTCACTACCAGAACTACGCTCTGAGCTATCTCATCCCCAACATGCAGATCATCCATCGCCAGGGCTATGACATCTTCGACCTGGAAGTCGCGGACAGCACCATCCATGAAGGCGTCGATTACCTGTTCCAGATCCTTGACGATCCCGAAGCCCTGGGCAATTACGCACCACGCGAGCAGTACACCGGTTTTCTGCGTGATCCCCAGTACTTTACATGGATGGAGATGTATCTTTCGCACTTTGACCATGAAGACATGGAAAGCCTCCTTAGCCGTATGCGCCCCACTTACAGTCGCAGTGCAGGAGGCCCTGTCACGCTTTACTTCATGGATCCCGACGCCCAAGAGCATTTTTACATGGATGAGCAGCGTCAGGAGACCGATGCCTTTCATGGCCTGGACAACTGAACAGCCACCGAGCCACTCCAGAACAGCAGGGAGCCTATGAAAAGGACAACGACCAAGACCCCATCCATGCCGACACTCAAGCCCACGCTGCAATTGACCGCAGCGTTGACCTTGTCGGTCTGGCTTGCTGGCTGCGCTGTCACCTCTGAAAGGCCGCCAGCCGGTGAACATTCGGCCCCCGTTCCCGCACATTATGCTGGCTGGTTCTCAAGCGGTCCCGAGGCCAATACGGATGGATCAGACTGGCAGACGATCAATCTCGCTCAGGAGCGCATCGAAGAGGGCCGCCTTGATGAAGCCATCGCGTACCTGCGTCCCTTGATGGCTCGCTACGTGCCACCTGCCTTTTACGAAATGGCCAAGCTTTATGAGCAAGGCCTCGGCGTCGAGCAGGATTACACCGAAGCAGCCCGCTTGTATGGCGAGGCTATCAACAAACCCTCCTCGACACGCGGCCATGCCTCGCTCAATCTTGCAAGGCTCTACCGAGAGGGCCGCGGCGTAGAACGTAACGATGTGCTCGCTTATCACCTGCTTTGGCAGGCCAAAGAGGCCAATCTTGACCGGACCGCAGAGAGCGAGCTTGCCAACCTGCTGTCCAAGGGTGGCGAAGATGTAGAGGCGGATCCTCAACTTGCCCGCCAGCTTTACGAACAAGCGGCTTCCCAAGGCAATGAACAAGCTCTGCTGGCACTGGCTCAGGCATACGCACCCGACGGCTGGCTAAAAGAGGATGCCACGCAATCGATGTCGTATGCGCAGCGTTACGCCACAAGACTTGAAACCAGTGCAAGCCAGGGCGATGTCGGCGCCATGCTTCAGTTGGCATCGCTCTACTCCCCGGAGGGGCTGCTTGGCGACCGGTCCGATCAACGCATTCAATGGCTGCAGCAAGCCGCCCAGCTCGGCGATCAGGAGGCCCAGGCCCGAGCCGGCCAGGCGCTGATCAACGCCGGCGAGTATCGGCTGGGTATCTCGGTACTGGAAAAACCCGCACGGCGGGGGAATGTCGAGGCGATGACCTACCTTGGTCAAGCGCTCCTGGCGCCCGAGAACGACGTTTATCCGCAGGCGTCGAGCGACGCTGAACGCTGGCTGAGCCGGGCAATCGAGGCAGATTCGAACGATGCACGATTAATTCTCGGCCGTGCCCTCATCGAGGGCCGTGCAGGCCTCGACGACCTGCCCCGCGGCATCGATCTGCTCGAACACGCGGCAAGAAATGGCGATTCACTGGCACTGGCCCAGCTGGGTGCATTGCTCATGGATGATGCGAGAGTCGAGCGTCAGCCCGCTATCGCCGCCGATTATCTCAAGCGCGGCCATGAACTCGGCCATCCATGGGCGACCCAGCAACTCGGTGCCGCCTACCTGGAAGGCCGTGGCGTGGCCAGAGACCCCACGCAGGGTCAGCAGCTGCTTCTCGAGGCTGCCGAACAAGGCCAGACCGGCGCCCTGCGTCTGCTCGGTGAAGCCTATTTGAGCGGTGAAGCATTGCCCTTGCAGCCCGAGCGCGGCCAGGCATTGCTGACCCAGGCCGCTCAGGCCGGAGACATCACTGCCATGACCATTCTCGGCGAAGCCTATCTGAACGGTTCGCTGGAAGGCGATTCGTCTCAGGGCATTCGACTCATTAGCCAAGCCGCCGAGCAGGGTGATGGCTATGCCATGGTGTTGCTGGGTCGTGCCTATCGAGAAGGAAACGGTGTCACGCGCGATCTTTACGAGGCCAGGCGGTGGCTGACCCAGGCACAAGCGGCAGGACACTCCTCCGCCGCCTCTGCACTCGTCTATGTGCAGCGCGATCTGGGCGCGGAAGGCGATATCGATGCACTCATCGCCGCTGCCCAGGATGGGCATCCCAGCGCCATGGCCAATCTTGGCCGCGCCTATCTCGACGGTGAAGGAGTGAACCGTGACCAAGCGCAGGCCGAACATTGGCTGGAGCAGGCCTACCAAGCCGACCATGCCGGCGCCGGGGCGCTTCTTGGTCGCCTGTATCTCGACCGGGGCGAAAGCGAACGCGGCCTCGCCTATCTGGAAACCGCAGTGTCCAGAGGGCACGCCGGCGCCCGTCAGGACCTGGGAGAAGCCTACTTGACCGGCAGCCAGCCGAACAGGATGTGACGCGCGGCCTTGAACTGCTGAACGCAGCAGCCGAATCAGGCTTTCCCCATGCCGCCTACGTGCTGGGCGATGCTTATCAGCATGGCGAAGGGGTCGAACCCGATGCCGAACTGGCCGAGCGCTGGTATCAACAGGCCAGCGATGCTGGCGCCTTGCATGCGCGTACCGAACTGGGGCTTGCCCTCATGCGAGGCCAGGGCGCTATCGGCCAGGATGTACAGCGAGGCTTCGATCTACTTCAGGATGCAGCCAGCCAGGGCCACGCTGGCGCCCAGGCATCGCTTGGCCGTGAATACCTCAATGGTGACAACGTCGAGCAGGATACCGAGCGTGGCGCAAGCTATCTTTATGAGGCAGCGAGCCAGGGACACCAAAGTGCCCGCCTTGCCCTGGCCAGGGCTTATCTGCTGGCGCGCGGGTTCGAGAACCCCAATCAACAGCAGGCGATGCTATGGCTTGAAAACCTGATCGATAGAGAGGGCCAGCTTGCCGTCGAAACCCTGCGCCAGCTGCTGATTGAAGAAGACGCTTTCGCTGCCATCGATACCGAATTGGAAACGCTCTACGAAGAGTGACCGATGACATGCTTGCCGAGTCGCCAGGGATGGCATCGGCCTGTCCGTTGTGTGCTGAATGAGCGGTTACGGGGTCAATGGCGTAAAAGGTGTACCCTATAACGCCCAATCATTGATCCAGGTAGCCCTTTATAGAAAAGATCATGGTTAAACTGCACGACTGACATTACCAAGGGAACTCAATGCCCAGACGTCGTAAGTTTCAGAAAAATACCTTGCTTGGCCTGTTGCCCGAAGAAGAACTGAATCGGCTGCTGCCTCATCTGGAAGAGGTAACATTGACACTGGGGCAATCGCTGTGCGAGCCCGGGCAGCCGATGGAGCATGCCTACTTCCCACTGGACGCTATCGTCTCGTTGCTCGACGCGATCAAGAATGGCTCCTCGACGGAAACGGCCGTGGTGGGCAGTGATGGAATGGTAGGCGTCTCGCTGTTCATGAGCGATGGGCGCGCCACCAGCCAAGCGATTGTGCACAGAGGCGGTCAAGCGCTACGCCTCAAGGGCTATCTGCTCAAGGAGGAGTTCTCACGCGCCGGCCCGATGCAGTCACTGCTTCTACGTTATACGCAAGCATTGCTGACACAAGTGGCGCAGACAGCGGTATGCAATCGCCATCACAACCTCGACCAGCAGCTATGCCGCTGGTTACTGCTTCATATCGACCGATGGTCAAACAACGAATTGATCATGACCCAGGAGATGATCGCCAATATGCTCGGGGTGCGCCGTGAAGGCGTTACCGAGACGGCGAGTAAACTTCAGAAAGCGGGACTGATTTCCTACCACCGTGGACATATCAAGGTTGTTGACCGGCAAGGACTGGAGGCGCGTGTCTGCGAGTGCTATGCGATAGGCGAGGAAGCTTATGACCGCTTGCTCAGGCGACGCAAGTCTCATCAGTAGCCGTTCGATTTATATCAGAACATGTTGCAGAAATGGAGGCGGCCCCAAAAGCCACATCCCGGCACACGCATCCACCACTACCGTTGCTCCCTTCCGGGCCTGGCGGGGTTTGCAGTTTCGCGTTGCGGGAGGACCTAAGGGGCCACCATAGTGATACAGACTCTGGAAAACCGGCTGTATCGTGCGTGATGTGGTGGCTACGCCCTGATTTGAACAGGGGACCCCATCATTATGAGTGATGTGCTCTAACCAGCTGAGCTACGTAGCCTTTCCGACATCAGCGGGTGCAGAGTATGCCTATTCTCGATGCAAAAGGCAAGCCGCATAGGGGCTTGCCTTTTCAATCTGTTAGCAAAGCACCTATAGCGCGGCCCGAACGGCAGGCAAGGCAGGCTCGCCCGCCTTGGTGGTCACGCCTTCAAGCCACGCCTGCAAGACATCGTCGTGGTTCTTCAGGTAGGCATTGGCCGCCGCACGTGGGTCCTCGCCATTGTCCATGATCTCTTTCATCAGCTGGTTTTCCATCTCTAGTGTAAAGGTCATGTTGCCCAGCAGTGTGCCGATGTTGGGACACTGCTCGACAAAGCCTGCTCGCGTATTGGTATGCACCGTGGCGCCGCCCAGGTCCGGGCCGAAGTAGTCATCGGCACCGGACAGGTAGGCCATGTCGAAATTGGTGTTCATGGGGTGCGGCTCCCAACCCAGGAAAACCATCCACTCCTGGTTGGGGATACGCGTGGTCAGCTCGGAAAGCATGCCTGCTTCACTCGAGTCCACCACCTGCCAGTCGCCAAGCCCGTAAGCATTGTCGTCAATCATCTGCTCGATAAGCTCGTTACCGTCATTGCCTGCTTCAATGCCGTGCAATTGCTGCTCGAACCGCTCGGCGTATTCTGCCAGATCATTCACGGAGGTGACGCCGGCATCATATACATACTGCGGAACCGCCAAGGTGTATTTAGCGCCTTCCAGGTTGACCGCCAGGCGCTCGACATCGCCACGCTCGACATAAGGGTCGCTGATCGACGCCATCGAAGGCATCCAGTTACCCAGAAAAACGTCAAAATCGTTGTTGCGCATTCCCGCATAGGCAATCGGAACCGATACGGTATCGATCCGCGTTTCATAGCCCAACGCTTCCAGCACTTCGCTGGCAAGCGCGGTGGTCGCGGTAATATCGGTCCAGCCCACTTCGGCAAAGCGTACGCTGGAACACTCATCGGCCAGCGCCATGGCCGGCAAGAGCGCGCTTGCCAGAATTCCGCCCAGCCCGTAAGTACAGATACGTTTCATCACCACTCCCCTTCTTGTATTTGAAAGAACTCTTCGTGTACGTCTTCACGCCTTAGCCGACTGCCTGCGACAAGACGCGACCTTTCATTAATTGAACGTTCAATAAAAAAATGCCAACCTTTACAGGTAACCATGCAAGGCCTCGTGTTTCAAGGCAGACATTCAACGTGATGGAGAGACCGTCGTGCCCAAGGTAGGAATGGAACCAATTCGTCGCCAACAGCTTATCGACGCCACCATGGCGGCTATCGATGAGGTTGGCCTTGGCGAGGCCACGATTATGCGCATTGCGCGCCACGCAGGGGTTTCGGCGGGTATCATCAGCCACTATTTCGGCGGCAAGGATGGGCTGCTTGAAGCCACCATGCGCCATATCCTGACAGACCTATCCAACGCGGTCGCCGCACGCCGCAGGGCGTTAACGGATGACTCTCCCCGCGCGCACATAGGCGCCATCATTGAAGGTAACTTCGACCGTAGCCAGGTCACAGGCCCTGCCGCCAAAACCTGGCTCGCCTTCTGGGCCAGCAGCATGCACAAGCCGACACTGCAGCGGCTGCAGTACGTCAACGACCGGCGCCTTTACGCCAATCTTAGCTACCAGTTCCGACGCCTTCTACCCTGCGATGAAGCGCGTAATGCCGCCCGCGGGCTTGCCGCCATGATCGATGGCCTGTGGCTGCGCGGCGCCCTGGCGCCGGAGGCGTTTGATGCCGAAGCCGCACGCTATCTGGCACGCCGTTACTGCGACCAGTTACTTGTACACCACGACCATACACTCACCGCGACTCACACCTGACCGGAGACCGCATGGCCACTCAAGACATTTCGCTTTATATCAACGGCCGCCGGGTCGCAGCCACGTCCGGCGATACCTTTACCGTTACCAACCCGTTTGATGGCAGCCTGCTGGCAACCGTGGGCCAGGCAAGCCAGGCCGATGTAGACGACGCCGTCAATGCCGCCAAGCACGGTCAACGCCAGTGGGCCGCCATGACCGGGATGGAACGCTCGCGCATCATGCACCGCGCAGTGGCTCTGCTTCGCGAACGCAACGATGAGCTGGCCGCGATTGAAACCCAGAATACCGGCAAGCCGATCAGTGAAACCGCAAGCGTTGATATCGTCACCGGCGCGGATGCACTCGAGTACTACGCAGGCCTTGCACCGGCTATCGAAGGCAGCCAGATTCCGCTGCGGGAGAGTTCGTTCATCTACACCCGGCGCGAGCCGCTGGGCGTGATTGGTGCCATTGGCGCCTGGAACTACCCTATCCAGATTGCCTGCTGGAAAGCCGCCCCGGCACTGGCGGCAGGTAATGCCATTGTCTTCAAGCCCAGCGAGGTCACACCACTGACGGCCATCAAACTGGCAGAAATATTCACCGACGCCGGCCTGCCCGATGGCGTGTTCAACGTGGTACAGGGTGATGGCCGCGTTGGCGCCATGCTGACCGAACATGAAGGCATCGCCAAGGTATCGTTCACCGGCGAGGTAGGCACCGGCAAGAAGGTGATGGCCGCCGCCGGTGGTTCGACGCTGAAAGACGTCACCATGGAGCTGGGCGGCAAGTCGCCGCTGATCGTGTTTGCCGATGCGGATCTCGACCGCGCCGCCGACGCCGCCATGATGGCCAACTTCTACTCCAGCGGCCAGATCTGCACCAACGGCACCCGCGTGTTTATCGAACGCAGCGTCAAGGACGCCTTTGAAGCCAAGCTGGTGGAACGGGTCAAGCGCATCAAGGCGGGCGATCCGATGGATCCCAGCGTCAATTTCGGCCCACTGGTCAGCGTTGAGCATCAAAAGAAAGTGCTTACCTATATCGCGCTGGGTAAAGCGCGAGGCGCACGCGTGCTCGTGGGTGGCGACGCCTGGGACAGCGGCCACTGGGCCAATGGCGCCTGGGCCGCGCCTACCGTGTTCACTGATTGCACCGATGATATGCGTATCGTCAAGGAGGAGATCTTCGGCCCGGTAATGTCACTCCTTGCCTTTGATGATGAAACCGATGTCATCAAACGCGCCAACGACACCCCCTACGGCCTGGCCGCCGGGGTCTTCAGCGAGAACCTGAATCGTGCCCACCGTGTGATTCATCAGCTGCAAGCGGGTATCTGCTGGATCAATACCTGGGGTGAATCGCCTTCTGAAATGCCGGTAGGTGGCTATAAAGCATCAGGTATCGGGCGCGAAAACGGCATCGAAACCCTTGGCCATTACACCCAGACCAAGTCTGTCCAGATCGAGATGGGCGCGTTCGAGTCGGTGTTTTAATCAGGACCTCCGCACCTTAGCTTTCTGGATGGGAGAAACCGATGGATGGGAGAAAACGATGTCTCAACCACGCGAATTTGATTACATCATTATCGGCGCAGGCTCGGCCGGCAATGTGCTCGCCACTCGCCTGACGGAAGACCGCGATGTCAGCGTACTGCTGCTGGAAGCGGGCGGGCCGGACTATCGCCTGGATTTTCGCACCCAGATGCCGGCGGCCCTGGCCTACCCGCTGCAGGGCAAGCGCTATAACTGGGCGTTTGAAACCGACCCGGAACCGCACATGGATAACCGACGCATGGAGTGCGGCCGTGGCAAGGGGTTGGGCGGCTCCTCACTGATCAACGGCATGTGCTATATCCGCGGAAACGCCCTGGATTACGATAACTGGGCAAGCAACCCAGGCCTTGAGGAGTGGGACTACCTCAGTTGCCTGCCCTACTTCAAGAAGTGTGAAAATCGCGATATTGGCCCGAACGCTTACCACGGCGGTGATGGGCCAGTCAGCGTGACCACACCCAAGGATAACAACAACCCGCTTTACCGCACGTTTATCGAGGCCGGCAAGCAGGCGGGCTACCCGGAAACCCAAGACGTCAACGGCTACCAGCAGGAAGGCTTCGGCCCCATGGACCGCTTCGTGACGCCCAAGGGCCGGCGCTCATCTACCGCACGCGGCTACCTGGATATCGCCCGACAGCGCGCCAATCTCACGATTGAAACCCACGCAGTAACCGACGTGATCGAGTTTGACGGCAAGCGGGCAAGCGGTGTGCGCTATGAACGCAAAGGCCGGACTCGACAGGTGCGCGCGCGACGCGAAGTGCTGCTGTGCGGCGGTGCCATTGCCTCACCGCAGATTCTGCAGCGCTCAGGCGTGGGCAACCCTGAGCTTCTGGCATCGCTTGATATTGAGACGGTTCATGCGCTGCCCGGGGTAGGCGAAAATCTTCAGGATCATCTGGAAATGTACATCCAGTACGAGTGCAAGGAGCCTATCTCGCTCTACCCGGCACTCAAATGGTACAACCAGCCCAGGATCGGTGCCGAGTGGCTGTTCAAGGGTACCGGCGTTGGCGCCAGCAACCAGTTTGAATCCTGCGCCTTCATTCGCAGCCGTGATGAAGAAGAGTGGCCCAACCTGCAGTATCACTTTCTGCCTATTGCCATCAGTTATAACGGCAAGAGTGCGGTACAGGCCCACGGCTTTCAGGCCCACGTGGGCTCCATGCGCTCGGAGAGTCGCGGCCGTATCCAGTTGCGGTCCAGAGATCCGCACGCTGCCCCCAGCATCCTGTTCAATTACATGTCCAGGGAGAAGGACTGGCAGGAGTTTCGCGACGCCATTCGCCTGACTCGTGAGATCATCGCCCAGCCCGCCTTTGACACGTATCGCGGCCGCGAAATTGCGCCGGGGCCAGACGTCACATCCGACGCCGAACTGGATGCGTTCGTCAGGCAGCATGCTGAAACCGCCTACCACCCTTGCGGCAGCTGCCGTATGGGCAGCGATGAGCTGGCAGTTACCGATGGCCAGGGCCGGGTACACGGCCTGGAAGGCCTGCGCGTGGTCGATGCCTCGCTGTTTCCGCTGATTCCTACCGGCAACCTCAATGCGCCTACCATCATGCTGGCCGAAAAGATTGCGGACCATATTCGCGGCGTCGAACCACTGCCCCGCGCTCAGGTGGATTATTATATCGCCAACGGCGCAGCTGCCAGGCAGGTGTAATCGTTACCTGGCGCCATTGAACGTCATACTCCGCCCTCTCTTGCAGTTACCCTATCTTCCACGCCACGGCCAGCCGCCGTGGCTTTTTTTCATCAGGCCCGCTAGATAAAACATCCTGGCAACTTGCGCTGAATGGCGCAGGTCTGCCACTATTCAAACATCTGTTCGAATAGTGCTGGCATGAAGGATGTTTATCGATTCATCCAGCCCCGGTACCACCGTTTTCACGCTAGACTGAACGCAGACCGTTATCGGACAGCGCCTAACAATACATGGAGACGTTCTATGCTCACCCTACTACTGATCATGATTGCCGTGGTCGGCCTGTTGATTATCATGCGTCGCGAAGCGGGCGCCGCTGCAGCATTGACGCTGCTGGGCGTACTGGGCCTCGTGGGTCTGCTGCTTGATGCCACCTTTATTGGCGTGGTTCTGCTGATCGGGGCTATCGCTGTGGCAGCAGCAGGGCTTCCCGCCTTGCGCCGCAAATGGCTGACACCGCGTATCTTCAACATCTTCAAGAAAGTGGCGCCCAAGGTTTCCGCGACCGAGCGCACCGCCCTGGAAGCCGGCAGTGTTGCCTGGGACGGCGAGCTGTTTTCCGGCAAGCCGCAGTGGAACGCGCTGCTGAACTACACAGATGATGGCCTGCGTGAAGACGAGCAGGCTTTCCTGGATAACCAGTGCGCCACGGCCGCCGGCATGTGCAACGCCTGGGATATCACCATCGAGCGCGCCGACCTGCCCCAACAGCTGTGGGACTTCCTGAAGAAGGAAGGCTTCTTCGGGATGATCATTCCCAAGGAGTATGGCGGCCTGGGTTTCTCGGCCAAGGCCCAGTCCATGGTGCTGCAGAAGCTCTCTGCCAACGAGACGCTGATGGTGACCGTCGGCGTACCCAACTCCCTCGGTCCGGGCGAATTGCTGCTGAAATATGGCACCGAGGAGCAGAAGAATCACTACCTGCCCCGCTTGGCTGATGGCCGCGAAATTCCCTGTTTTGGTTTGACTGGCCCGCGCGCCGGCTCCGATGCCACGTCGCTTCCCGATGTTGGCGTGGTATGCAAGGAAGTCATCGATGGCAAGGAAGTGCTTGGCCTTCGTCTGACCTTCGAGAAACGCTGGATCACCCTGGCCCCCATTGCCACCGTAGTGGGCCTTGCCTTCCGCCTGTTCGACCCGGAAAAGCTGCTGGGTGACGAGGAAGACCGTGGCATCACCCTGGCGCTGATTCCCCGCGACACCCAGGGTATGGACATTGGCCGTCGCCACCACCCGATCGGCAGCCCCTTCATGAACGGCCCGATCAAGGGCGTCGATGTCTTCGTTCCGCTGGATACCATCATCGGTGGGCAGGACATGATTGGCCAGGGCTGGCGCATGCTGGTCGAGTGTCTCTCCATCGGGCGCTGCATCACCCTGCCCTCCGGCGCCACCGGCACCGCCCGCTACGCGCTGGGCTGGAGCGGTGGCTTCACCCGCGTACGCCGTCAGTTCAACGTACCGGTCGCGGAAATGGAAGGCGTGCAGGAGCCGCTGGCCCGTATGGCCGCCATGGGCTATATCGCCCAGGCCACGGTTTACCAGACCGCCAACCTGATCGATCATGGTGAGAAGCCTGCGGTACCGTCGGCGATCCTGAAAAGCCAGCTGACCGAGTTCCAGCGCGTCATCTTGAGCGATGCCATGGACGTACACGGCGGCAAGGCCGTCACGCTTGGCCCGCGCAACTATCTGGGCATCGGTTACAGTGCCAATCCAGTCGCTATTACGGTGGAAGGCGCGAACATCATGACGCGCAACCTGATGATCTTTGGTCAGGGCGCAATTCGCTGTCACCCCTACGTGCTGGATGAGCTGGCCGCCAAGGATGCCAACGACATCAACGCGTTCGACAAGGCATTCTTCGGCCACGCCGGGCTTATCTTCGGCAACGCGGCGCGTGCCTTTACCATGGGTCTGGGCTTTGGCAAGCCAAGCGTGCCCTTCGACGCTCCGGCCGCCGCCTATGCACAGGATATCGCCCGTCTCTCTGCCGCCTTTGGCCTGTGTGCCGACGCTGCCATGGCAAGCCTGGGCTCGGCGCTGAAAAAACGCGAAATGCTCTCGGCGCGGCTCGGGGACGTGCTTTCCAACCTGTATCTGGCCTCCATGGTGCTGAAACAGTGGCAAGCTGGCGACAAGGTGGAAGGCGAAGATGCCCTGCTCCACTACAGCTGCCGCTTCCTGCTGAATCGCGCCGAGCAGGCGTTCGTGGAGATCTTCGATAACCTGCCTAACCGCGCCTTGGGTAAAGTACTCAACGCCATAGCGATGCCAACCGGTCGTCGCTGGGATAAACCCCATGACGACCTGGCACGGGATATCGCCAAGCGGGTTTCCACCCACAGTGCCCTGCGCACCAAGCTTCTGGCCAACACCTGGGATACCGATGACGGCGAACAGCCCAATCCGCTGGCCCGCTACAACGCATTGCTGGTCGATTATGATCGCGCCGAAGCCATCTACCGTACGGTGAACAAGGCCTACGCCAAGGGAGAGCTGCCGCAGACGGCGCTACACCCGGAAGCACGTGTCGAAGTCGCCTTCGAGAAGGGGTTGATCAGCGAAGAAGAAACGCTCTTCATGCGCGAATTTGAAACCCAGGTGCTCGAGATGCTCACGGTAGACGACTTCGCCTACGATGCGTTTGCCAACAACAAGGATACCCTTATTGATCATAACGCCAAGAAGGCCGCTCCCGTTCAGCAGGAGCAGACGTCAAGCGTCAAGTAACGTCGGGTTGTAAGGTAACCATCATTGACCGGCTCCTTGATAGGAGCCGGTTTTTTTGAAACTTCAAATGTTCGATTCCAATCTTGAAAGATCAAAAACGATCACATATTCTTTCACAAATGAAAATAACCGCCGTCTAGACGGTGAACCCTGCTTATCCGCTTATTCGAAGAGGCCACCATGACGCTGCGCCAACAGAACCTGAGTCAATTGACCAGCACCACCTTTGACGCGCTGGTGATCGGTGGGGGTATCAACGGAGCTGCAAGCGCCGCTGCCCTGGCAGGCAAAGGCGCCAAGGTCGCCCTGATTGATCGAGGAGACTTTGCCGGCAGTACCAGCATGCACTCGTCGAATCTGGTATGGGGCGGTATCAAGTACATGGAAAGCAATGATTTTGGTCTGGTGCGCAAGCTGTGCAAAAGCCGCAATCACTTGATCAAGAGCTACCCATCTACCGTGCAGGAGATCCGTTTCCTGACCACCATTACCCGAGGGTTTCGCCACTCGCCCCGCTACCTCTGGGCAGGCACCTGGCTCTACTGGTTGATGGGCAACGGGTTTACCAAACGCCCGCGCCTGCTTTCGCCAAAGAACATCAAGCAGGAAGAATCCATCATCAACGTTGGCGACTCGGTAGGCGGCTTTGAGTATTCAGATGCCTACCTGCACGATAACGACGCGCGGTTCGTGTTCAACTTTATCCGCCATGCGCTTGATTACGGCGCCACCGCCGCCAACTACGTGGAATCCTTGGGCGCTGAGCGTCAGGATGGCGTATGGGTGACCCAAGCACGGGACACCACCGACGGCCGACCCTTCGAGATACGCGCCAAGGTATTGATCAATGCCGCAGGTCCGTGGGTCGATCAGCACAACAGCCTGACCGGCGAAAAGACATCGCATCAGCACCACTACTCCAAGGGAATCCACCTGATCGTGCCGCAGCTTACCGCCTCCCAGCGAGTGCTGGCATTTTTCGCCGATGACGGCCGTCTGTTCTTCGTCATCCCCATGGGTAATCGCACCTGCATCGGCACCACCGATACCCATATGGATCACCCGGACGCCGTGGTGACCGACGAAGATATACGCTTCGTGCTCAATAACATCAACGCACGCCTGACCCTTGAAAAGCCGCTGGCCCCTGCCGACATCATCTCCACACGCTGTGGTGTACGTCCGCTTGCAGTGGAGGCGGACCAGGGCAGTGACCGCGACTTTTTCCAGATGTCTCGCAAGCATGTGGTGAACACCAACCGCGATACCGCGCATATCAGCATCTTCGGTGGCAAGTTGACCGACTGCGTCAACGTGGGCAATGAAATTGCCGATGAGCTGGCTAGCCTGGGCGTTACGCTACCCAAGGCGGACTTCCATTGGTACGGCGAACCCGCCGAAAGCGTCAAGCACCAGTTCATGGCGCAAGCAAAGCAAATGAAGCTGGATGCACTAACGCCTGAAACGTCTTCGGAAATGCTTTCCACACGCCTCTGGCGACGCTATGCAAACAAGGCGTTTGCCATGCTCGACAAGATCGAAGCCGACCCGCGTCAGGCCGAGCTGCTGATCGAGGGCACCGAGTACATCCGCGTTGAGCTCGAACACGCCCGCGACCACGAAATGATCACAGAGCTCGAGGATTTTCTGCGCCGCCGGGCAAAGGTTTCGCTGGTGGTACATCACGAGCAGCTGCGCAAGTCAGAAGGCTTGAAAGAGGCTTGCCGCGTGCTGTTTGGCGATGATGCCCAGGCGCAGCTCGATCACTATTTCAAGAAAACCGCAGATACTGCCCCGCAACCAGCATGTCAGGCGAATACCTGAGTACGCATGAAAAGCCCCTCTGTGAGGGGCTTTCTTTTAACGTGCCGGCCTACTCTTCGTTGACGACCTGAAGCTGCGAGTCACCGGCCAGCACTTCATCCCAGGCTTCCTCCAGCGTGCAGCCTGTGCGGTTGCCGAGTGTATCGATCACCTCTACCGCATGCTGAAGCGATTCGCGATTGCTTTTCAGAGCCAGTACCAGCTTGGCCAGGTCCTGCTTGCTGAACGTGCTGGCAATCTGGTCGGCTTGTTGGCTGAGTTCGATGCAGTTCATAGGTAGTACCTCATGGTATGGTCATCCGTTGTCGGCTGAACCTGCCTGCCGACAGGCGTTCAATGGTGACGTTGCTACGCATGCCGGGCCGGATAAGTGCCCAGTTCGGTAACTGCGAAACGGTCACAAGCGTTACAAGACCTTCGCCACTAGCGCATGGGTAATACTGAAGCGCTAAGCTGTGTAGCGGGAATCGGGTGAGTGACTCGAGGTAGCAAGTCACTTGCCGATCCATGAATTGACTATGCTTCACCGCAGCAAACCCCACAATGCATCATTGGCAGCACGTCGGGTTGTAACCTGACTACACAACTGCTGGAAAAGCGCTATCGGTGTTAAAGGCCTACAGATCGGTGCAGGAAGGCGTAGAAAGTGAAAGGTAAGGCATAAAAAAGCGTAGCTACCTGAATGGCGGCTACGCTTTTTTATCGAGTGTCATCTACTTTTTATCGAGAGTCATCTACTGCGAGCGCACGCGAGATACCGCATCCAGCCAGCCCTGGTAAAGCGACTCGCGGGTGGTGCTCTCCATACTGGGCAGGAAACTTCTTTCACAGCGCCAGAGCTGTTCGATCTCCTCCAGGGAGTCGTACCACCCAAGGCGCAGACCCGCCAGATAAGCCGCCCCCAGGGCAGTGGTCTCCAGAATGGTAGGCCGGTCGACCTCGGTGTCCAGCATGTCCGCCAGAAATTGCATGAGCCAGCTGTTCTTCACCATGCCGCCATCCACGCGCAACTTGCTGGGCGTGGCGTCCATGTCCTCGTTCATGCAGTGCTGAAGATCGCGGGTCTGATAACACACTGCCTGCAAGCCAGCCGCCACGATCTCGGCAATACCGGTATCGCGGGTCAGGCCAAAGATCGCACCGCGCGCCTTGGGGTCCCAGTAAGGCGCGCCCAATCCGGTAAAGGCGGGTACCAGATAAACGCTGTGACCATGGCGAGTCTCCTTGGCCAACGCTTCGGTTTCCGCGGCATCGGCAAACAGATTGAGCCCATCACGCAACCACTGAACGGTGGCGCCAGCCACGAAGATACTCCCTTCCATGGCGTAGGTAGGCTTGCCGCCGAGCCGGTAGCCCACTGTGGTCAACAGGCGACTTTTTGAAAGTGAAGGTGTATCGCCGGTATTCACGATCATGAAGCAGCCGGTGCCGTAAGTGCTTTTCCCCATGCCGGGCTTGAAGCACGCCTGGCCTACCAGCGCCGCCTGCTGATCGCCTGCCACGCCGGCGATGGGCAGCTCGGCGCCCAGAAGGCTCGCGTCCATCATGCCAAAATCGTCGCTTGAATCCTTCACCTCCGGCAGCAGGCTTGCAGGAATGTTGAAAAGTGCCAGAAGTTCTTCATCCCACTGCTGGGTATGAATATTGAACAGCGCCGTACGCGATGCATTGGTCGCATCAGTCACGTGCTGCTTGCCCTCGGTCAGCCGCCAGATCAAGAAGCTGTCTACCGTGCCGAAGGCAAGCTCACCGCGCTCGGCGCGCCCACGCGCGCCTTCGACGTTGTCCAGCAGCCAGGCAAGCTTGGTGGCGGAAAAGTAAGGGTCGATCAAAAGACCGGTCTTGGCCTGAACGGTCTCGGTATGGCCCTGATCGCGCAGTTGCTGGCACTGCTTTGAGGTGCGCCGGTCCTGCCAGACAATGGCGTTATACAGCGGCTTGCCCGTATTGCGATCCCACAGTAGCGTGGTTTCGCGCTGGTTGGTAATGCCCACCCCCGCCACGTCACTGGCCTCGATCTGCGCTTTTTCCAGCACCTGGCGGCACGTCGCCACCACCGACTCCCAGAGGTCGTCCGGGTCATGCTCGATCCAGCCGTCACTGGGGAAATGCTGGGTAAACTCCTGCTGGGCAATCGCGGCTATCTGGCCCTCTCGATTGAACAGGATAGCGCGTGAGCTGGTAGTGCCTTGATCGATGGCAAGTAGATAGCTGGACATGGCATGTTCGCTTTGAGTTAGGATTTTCGTTTTATTATCAGCAAAGGCTACGCTAAGCCTCGAGAATGCTCAAGTTCGAAAATAGTCTTACACAGAAACGGATACTCAAGCGACATGCAGCGCTACATCATGCTGCAATAATAGCTGGTGAATGGCGTCCGGCGGCCTGCGATCGGTGAATAGCGCATCGAGTTGAGACAGATTGCCCTGGCGAACTACCGGGTTACGGTGAAATTTCGAGTAATCCGCCGCCAGATAGACCCGTCGCGAATTGGCAATGATGGCCTGGGCCACGCGAACTTCCTGATAGTCGAATTCCAGCAGCGAGCCGTCTTCATCGATGCCGCTGATACCGATGATGCCGTAGTCGACCTTGAACTGATTGATGAAATCAATCGTGGCCTCACCAATGATCCCGCCGTCGCGCGAACGCACCTGGCCACCGGCAATAATCACATTGAAATCTTCCTTGTGTTGCAGAATGGCGGCGACGTTCAGATTGTTGGTAATGATTTCAAGGCCCTGGTGCCCAAGTAACGCCTGGGCAATCACTTCATTGCTGGTACCGATGTTGATGAACAGTGATGCATGATCGGGGATCTGCTGGGCAAGACAGCGTGCAATACGCTCCTTTTCCTCAAGATGGAGCGTCTTGCGCGTGCTGTAGGCCGTGTTGACGGTGCTTGATTCAATCCCTACGCCGCCATGCACGCGCCGCACCCGGCCATCGTTGGCCAGTGTATTCAAGTCACGTCGGATGGTTTGTGGCGTGACGGCAAAATGTTCGGTCAGCTGCTCGATACTCATGTAGCCTTGCTGGCGTACCAGCTCGACGATGGCATCCTGACGAAATTGCTGATTCATAGGCCCGGCCTGTCACGTTTGTGTAGCTCTAGCGTAACAGGCTATCAGGATTTTCGGAATCTGATAGTTCCAGGCCCATTGCCTGTTATCCGCCAGGCCAGTGCAGGTTTCGCTACAGCGGCCATACCCACAGGATGGCTGGCAAGGAGACGATTAGTACCACAACGGAAAGCGGCAACCCCAGTTTCCAGTAATCGCCAAAACTGTAACCGCCGGGGCCAAGCACCAGGGTATTCGACTGATGGCCGATAGGCGTCAAGAACGCCGAGGAGGCACTGACCGCCACAATCATCAAAAAGGGATCGAGGGACACGCCAAACCCTTGGGCAAGGCTTGCGGCGATGGGCGCCATCAGCAGAGCCGCCGCTGCGTTGTTGACCACGTTGGAAAGCAGCATGGTCAGCACGAAAAGCCCGCTCAGGGAGACATAGATCGGCCAGTCGACACCAAAGGTAAGCAGCGAATTGGCGATGATCTCCGCGCCGCCGCTGGTTTCCAGCGCTTCGCCTACCGGCAGCATGGCCGCCAGCAGCACGATCACCGGGCCATCAATGGCCTGATAGCCATCACGCAGCGGCAGTACACCAATCAGCAACGAGGCCAGGGCCGCCGTACTCATGGCTACCGCCGCCGGCAGCAGATCGAACAGCATGGCCACGATGGCCAGGGCAAAGATGCCGATCGAAATGGCCAGCTTGCGCGGTTGTCCAAGATGCAGCTCACGGTTGGCCAGCGGCAGACAGCCGAGCGTGGAAAGGCTGTCGCTTATCTCCTTTTCACTGCCTTGCAACAGCAACACGTCGCCGGTCTGAAAACGTATATCACGCAGGCGCTGCTTCAAACGGCTGCCATCACGAGCGACCGCGACCAGATGAAGCCCAAACTGCTGGTTCAAGCGCAGTTGCCTGACGCTACGATTATTCATCATCGAGTCGTTGCGTACGACGGCTTCGATCAGTTGAAGTCCTTCAGTGTCCACTGGCTGACGCTTGTCACCGCTCTCTTCCTCGGCATCCGCCGTTTCCAATGCGTCGCTTTCGAGCTGGTCATTCGCAGATTCGGGCTCGGCAATCGCACTTAGCCCTACCTTGTCCTCCAGCAGCTTCAACTCGTCCGGCCCGGCTTCCAGCAGCAGAATATCACCCTCGCGTAGAATGCCGTGAAACGAGTAGCCGGCCCGGCGATTGTCATCGCGCACGACTGCCAATACCGGAATGGTCTCTTCGAGTTCGTCGCGCAGTTGAGGCAGGGTCAGACCGTTGGCCTTGGAATCCTCGGTTACCTTGAGTTCGACCAGATAGTTGGCAGTATCAAACATTTCAGCGGTGGAGGCCTGGCTGCTGCGCCTGGGAGTGAGTCGCCAGCCGATCAGGACGATAAAGGCAAGCCCTGCCCCGGCCACCGCAATGCCTACCGGCGAAAAGCTGAACATGCCGAAGTTCTCGCCAGTGATGTTTCCCCGGTAGCTCGAGATAATGATATTGGGCGGTGTACCGATCAAGGTAGTCAAGCCGCCCAGAAGCGACCCGAATGCCAGGGGCATCAACAGCAGCGAAGGCGATGTATTGTGCTCACGCGCCATGCGCATGGCCACCGGCAACAGCAGCGCCAGCGCCCCCACGTTGTTCATGATGCCCGATAGCACCACCACCGTCCCTACCAGCACCAGCAGCTGTAACAGCAGCCGCTCGCCAACCTTGAGCACCTGATTGGCAATGACATCCACGACTCCCGAGCGCTCGAACCCACGACTGAGTACCAGCACGGCAGCCACGGTAATCACCGCCGGGTGGCCAAACCCTGCAAATGCGGAATCAGCCGGTACAAGACCCAGCATCACGGATGCAAGCAATGCCGTCAACGCGACCAGGTCGTAACGAAAACGCCCCCAGATGAATGCTCCCAGCGTCAAGCCGAGTATGATAAATACCAGAGTGCTAGGGGCCAGGCCGATAGATTCTAATGCCATGCTGCTGTGATCTCCTCTAGCCGCCGGGGAGTAGAATACCGGCGGTCTGCAACCTATCGGTTTTTACCTTCAAATTGAAACATAAGTTAACGCGCTGTGACCTTCACACATTAGACGATAACTATACAATCGTACAGGCCATGCAGACGTTATCGTTACACCGAAACTTCCGTGCGCCCAGGCCTTACGCGCTACCCAGGTCTGGCGTATCGTCTACTAACCGTAGCGCAAGACATCGTTTACCATGGCCTGCGTCATCATTAATTTACAGGAGTGAGCATGGATTTATGCCATCGTCTGCGCGACGCAGCCAGCCCTTATTGGGACGCCTGCATCAACCATCGATTTGTCGACCAGCTGCTGGCAGGCGACATAGACGACAACGTGTTTGGCCGCTATCTGGTTCAGGACTTTCGCTTCTGCGACACCTTTGTACGCCTGCTCGGCGCGGCGGTGTGCGCGGCAGACGACCCCGAGGCGCGCCTGACCCACGCCCGGCAACTTTCCGTACTGGCCGGCGGCGAGTATCGCTACTTTATCGATTCGTTTGACGCGTTGAATATTCCTGAAAGCCAGTGGAAGAACCCGACGCTTGCCGAGCCTACCCAGGCATTTATCGCGCTCATGGAAACGGCCTGCGACTCCCAGGATTACGCCTTGATGCTGGTGGTACTGGTGGTTGCCGAGTGGCTCTATCTCGAATGGGCTCAGCGCGCCGGCAATACGCTCCCGCCCAGGCCCGAGCATCGCGACTGGATCGTACTGCACAACGAGCCGGATTTTGTCCGTTGGGTGAGCTTCCTGTGCAGCGAACTCAACCGCGTAGGCGCCGAGCGCGAATTTGAGACGTTGCGCAAGCCGTTTGTCGAAGCCAGCCAGATCGAGCAGCGCTTTTTCGATATGGCCTATGACGGGGTGCGCTAAGCCTTCCCTTTGCTGCTTGCTCAAGCGCAAGAGCCCGCCTCTCCGGCGGCTCTTGCGTTTAATGGGCAGTCCTTAGGGAAGCAGCACCGTGGAGCCGGTCGTCTGGCGATTCTGCAAGGCGTCCTGTGCCTTGCCGGCATCTGCCAGCGGATAACGATTGGCAACATCGATCTTGATCTTGCCGCTTTCAATCATGCCGAAGAAGTCTTCACACATCATTTCCAGGCGCTCGCGGGTGTCGGCGTAGCCGTTGAGGCTGGGGCGCGTCACAAACAGCGAGCCCTTCTGATTGAGAATACCGATGTTCACGCCATCCACCGGGCCTGAGGCGTTGCCGAAACTCACCATCAGCGCGCGGGGTTTCAGGCAGTTCAAGGAGACTTCCCAGGTATCCTTGCCTACCGAGTCGTACACCACGTCGCACATTTCGCCACCGGTCAATTCACGCACCCGCTCGACCACGTCCTCTTCGGTATAGTTGATGGTCGCCCAGGCGCCATTGCGCATGGCGAGTTCCGCCTTTTCTCTGGAGCTGACCGTGCCGATCAGCTTCACGCCCAGGGCCTTGGCCCACTGGCAGGCGATGGAGCCCACACCGCCGGCCGCCGCGTGGAACAGAATGGTTTCACCGCCCTTGAGCGCATAGGTCTGGCGCAGCAGGTACTGAACGGTCAGGCCTTTCAGCATGCTGGCGGCGGCGGTTTCGAAATCAATGAAGTCCGGCAGCTTGACCACTTTTGACGCCGGCAGCGTATGGTGCTCTGCATAGGCGCCAAGCGGCCCCTGGGCGTAGGCCACACGATCACCCACGCTTACATGGGTAACCCCTTCACCCACGGCATCGACCACGCCGGCGCCCTCGGTGCCAAGCCCTGACGGCAGTGCTGGAGCCGGGTAGAGCCCGGTACGAAAATAGATATCGATGAAGTTGAGCCCTACTGCCTTGTTGGCAATACGCACTTCCCCGGCCGCGGGTTCTGCGGGAGTAACGGTGGCCAGTTCAAGCATCTCTGAACCGCCGGTCTGGGCAAACTGGATACGTTGAGACATACACACTCCTTGTACGTTATTGAGGCACTTTATTGGTTGACGTCACGCGTGCTATCCAACCGCGTCAAGGTAAAGAAATCAAGCAACTGAACGCAATCCCGGCGTGACACGCTGGCGTCATGTACTCATGCTAAACTCAAGGCCATTCAACCGGTGAAGCTTTCTGGAAGGCCCATGACCCACCCTGCGATTGCCCTACCCACCCTGATTGCCCATCGCGGCTACTCTGCCGCCGCCCCTGAAAACACCCTGGCCGCCGTGCGTGCCGCCCATGAAGCCGGCGCCCGGTGGGTCGAGCTGGATGTTCAACTGCTCGGCGACGGTACGCCGGTCATCTGGCACGACGCCGACGTGGCGCGCTGCTCGGACGGGCGTGGCAACCTGGCCGCGATGAGCTGGGCGCAAGCCCAGGCACTGGACGCAGGCAGCTGGTTCAGCGACCGTTTCGCCGGCGAGAAGATGCCCAGCCTGGAGGCCATGCTGACGCTGCTCAACAAGCTTGGCATGGGCGTCAACCTGGAAATCAAGGTCAACAAGGGCCGCGACCCCATCGCTCTGGTAGAGCGCGTCATGCCCGAGGTGCTGGCGGCGCTGCCGCCGGAGCGGCTGATCGTCTCCTCCTTTGATGCTGCCGCCCTCGGACGCTGCCGTGAGTTCGCCCCCAGCGAGGAGCTGGCGCTGGGCGTACTTTTTGGCAGTACGCCCAAGGACTGGCGCGCCCAGTGCGAGGCGGTGGACGCCTTCAGCATTCACCCCCATTGGCCGCGCCTGAAGCGCGCTCAGGCCGATGCCATGATCGATGCCGGCTACCAACTGCTCTGTTATACCGCCAACGACCCGGGCGCGTTCAACAGCCGCTGGGCCTGGGGAATTGCCTGCGCGATTACCGACGAGCCTGCCATTTTTCAGCGTTTTCTGGATAATCAGCGCCTGGCCACACGTTAAGGGAACGTCATGAAGTATGTAGGAGCCCATGTCAGCGCTGCAGGCGGCGCTGATCAGGCGGTGCACCGCGCAGTCGAGCTTGGCGCCGACGCGTTTGCGCTGTTTACCAAGAACCAGCGCCAGTGGCAGGGCAAGCCGCTGACCGAAACGGCCATTGCCGCCTTCAAGACCGCCTGCCGGCAGCACGGTTTCACGCCGGAGCAGATTCTTCCCCACGACAGCTATCTGATCAATCTGGGGCATCCAGAGGCAGAGGGGCTGGCGAAATCTCGCGCCGCCTTTCTGGACGAAATGCAGCGCTGCGAGCAGTTGGGCTTGACGCTGCTCAACTTTCACCCCGGCAGCCACCTCAACAAGATAAGCGAATCGGACTGTTTAAAACGTATCGCGGAATCGGTCAATGAAGCGTTGGCCCAGACACAAGGCGTTACCGCGGTGATCGAGAATACCGCCGGGCAAGGTTCCAATCTGGGCTGGCGCTTTGAACACCTGGCGGAGATCATTCGTCACGTGGATGACAAGGCCCGAGTGGGGGTATGCATCGATACCTGCCACGCCTTTGCCGCGGGCTACGACCTGCGCACCGCTGAGGCCACCCAGGCAACACTGGACGAACTGGGCAGCGTAGTGGGGTTCGAGTACCTGCGCGGCATGCACTTGAACGACGCCAAAAGCGCCTACGCCAGCCGGGTCGACCGCCACCACAGCCTGGGCAAAGGCAATATCGGCCTGCCGGCGTTTACCACCATCATGCAGGATGCACGTATCAGTGGCATTCCGCTGATTCTGGAAACGGTGGAACCCGACATCTGGCGTGATGAAATCAGCTGGCTGCGCGCTCAGGTGTCAGAGGCAGCACCGGGCAAGTAGTGAATCACATCGTGAAAACGTAGCCGCGTCGCGGTATTGTTGCGCATGGCGTGGGGCCGGTCGGCAAAAAATCGCAGCCCCTCGCCTGCGCGCAGCGTCTGCCAGCGCTCATCGATACGCAGCTCCATTTCCCCTTCCACTACCACGATGTGTTCCACCACGCCCTCGGCATGGGGTGACGATTCACTGATCGCCCCGGGCGCCAGCTCGATCATGAACATTTCAAAACCCAGCAGCGGATCGTAGGGAAACAGCAACCTGGCCTGCATGCCGGCGCTGTCATCGCCCCACACGGATTCCCAGCTGTCGCGCTTGAGCTCGCCAAGTGCCGGCGTCTGACTATCGAACAGCGTGGAAAACGATACCCGAAAACCGCTGGCAATCTTCCAGAGCGTGGATATCGTAGGGCTCGATTCGCCGCGTTCGATCTGGCCCAGCATCGCCTTGCTCACTCCGGTCTCAGCCGCCGCCCGATCCAGACTCCAGCGCTGCTCCTTGCGCAGGCGCTTGACGGTGCTGGCCACGTGCTCGGCAATGGCTTGGGGCTGTGTAGGCATGAGCTCCTCCTGGATTGCCTGACGATATTTTCGGCGCTGCATTTCTGCCGATTGTGCGTTATGACGCACGATGATAATGTGCCTATTCATGCGTTATAGCGCACATGCTAGCTCAGCATGTTAACCCAGCAAGCCACGGAGATTGCCATGCCGACCACTACGACGCCGCAGTCGCGCGCCTGGAAGGATGTTTCTCTTTCTACCGTGACCGCCGGTTTTGTGGCGGTCACCATCGGCTATACCAGCTCTGCCGCCATCATCTTTCAGGCGGCCGCCGCCAGCGGTGCATCAGAGGCCCAGATCAGTTCCTGGCTCTGGGCGCTGGGCATCGGCATGGGCATCACGTCGTTTGGACTTTCACTACGCTATCGTATGCCGCTCTTGACCGCCTGGTCGACACCCGGGGCGGCGTTTCTGGCCACCAGCCTGCCGGGCATACCGCTCGACGAAGCCATCGGTGCGTTTCTGTTCTCGGCATTTCTGATCACACTGTGCGGAATTACCGGGCTGTTCGAACGCCTCATGCGTCATATTCCCGGCGCCATTGCCGCGGCCATGCTGGCTGGTATCCTGCTGCGCTTCGGGCTCGAGCTGTTTGGTGCCATGGAGAGCCAATGGCTGATGCCGCTTGTCATGCTGGCGGCCTGGGTCGTCGGCCGGCGCCTGTGGCCTACCCTGGCCGTACCCGGCGTATTGTTGACCGGGCTTGGCCTTGCCCTGCTTCAGGGGCAGGTCGATCTTCAGGATATTCCCCTGACGCCGACTACGCCGGTATTCATGGCGCCTGCACTGTCGCTCTCCACGCTGATCGGAGTGGGCATTCCTTTGTTCGTGATCACCATGGCGACACAGAACCTGCCGGGCGTAGCCGTTCTGCGAGCCGCAGGTTATCAGCCCAACAGCTCGCCGCTGATCGGCTGGACCGGCGGCGTCACGCTGCTGATGGCCCCGTTTGGCGTGTTTGCGTTAAACATGGCGGCAATCAGCGCTGCCGTATGCCTGGGGCCAGATGCTCACGCCGACCCACGCCGCCGCTATACGGCCGGCATGGCCGCGGGCGTCTTCTACATTATCATGGGTGTTTTCGGCGCGACGGTCACCGGCGTATTCAATGCGTTGCCCAACGTGCTGGTCATCGCCCTGGCCGGTATCGCCTTGCTGAGCACATTGGCTGGCGGGCTTACGAGCGCCTTTGCAGAACCCCAGCAGCGCGATGCGGCGATCATCACCTTTCTGCTGACAGGTTCAGGCATCACGCTTCTGGGTATCGGCGGGCCGTTCTGGGGACTGGTAGCAGGCCTGGTCACGCTCAAACTGACCGCATCCAGACAGGTTTCGTAGCCGCAAACGATATGCCCCCAGGCGGGTTTATCCGGCCTGGGGGCATATCAGCCATCCGAGTAACCTGCAGGTTACATGGTGGCCAGACGCTCCTCATCAAGAACGCCGGACATGCGCACCATGGCCAACGCTTCTTCGAGGTTGGTCATCTCTTCGATCTTCACAAGCTCGCTTTCAAGACTTACCGGCTGGCCCGCCTTGTCTGACAGCAGCTTTTCAAGTGACGCCACGTCCAGTGCACCATCAAGATGCAGTACATCGACCGACGCACTGTTATTGCTGGGCAAATAGATAGTGCCATTTGAAAAGTCGACCGCGTAGGCAATCACACCTGGTACGATAAAAAACAAGAGTCCTACGCCGTTGGCCACTGCTACCACGGGGTCAATCTGGCCGCTTAGCTGGCCTTTTCGTTCGGGGTGAAACAAGGTACCACAACCACTCAGCGCAACGATGGAGACGCCAAGCACGGCCCCGGTTGCCCAACGGCGTACAGATTGCTGCATGAAGGTTCCCTCAAGAATCATAAAAGTGCGGCATCCGGGCGTCGATGGTTTGGCTTGCCGGTAACTGCCGCCTGCAAAAACCGGGCTATATTAGCACAAACGACAACCAGTACAGCCGCCAGCCCTGCGCAGGATTTTGCCGCATTAACCGCTAAGTCGTACAATGCTCGCATTCAACGTTAAGCCCGCGGCTTTTTTACCATCAAGGAAATCTTTCGCTCATGCGCGCCAGCCAATTGCTCATTGCCACACTGAAAGAAACCCCGGCCGACGCCGAAGTCATCAGCCACCAGTTGATGCTGCGTGCAGGAATGATCCGACGTCTGACGTCGGGCCTGTACACCTGGCTGCCTCTTGGCCTGCGCACGCTTCGCAAGGTAGAAGCCATCGTGCGTGAGGAGATGAACAGCGCCGGTGCACAGGAAGTACTGATGCCTGCCGTTCAGCCCGCAGAGCTATGGCAGGAGTCCGGCCGCTGGGAGCAGTACGGCCCTGAACTTCTGCGCGTCAAGGACCGTCACGAGCGCGACTACTGCGTTGGCCCGACCCATGAGGAGGTCATCACCGACCTGGTGCGCAAGGAGATTGCCAGCTACAAGCAGTTGCCGGTCAACTTCTATCAGATCCAGACCAAGTTCCGCGACGAAATCCGCCCGCGTTTTGGCGTCATGCGTTCGCGCGAATTCATCATGAAGGACGCCTACTCCTTCCATCTGGATGAAGTCTCCCTGAAAGAGACCTACCAGGCGATGTACGATGCCTATACGCGCATCTTCACCCGCCTGGGTCTGGATTTCCGTCCGGTGATCGCCGACAACGGCTCCATCGGCGGCACGGGCTCTCATGAGTTCCACGTGCTGGCAAGCTCTGGTGAAGACGACATCGTGTTCTCCAACGCCTCGGATTACGCGGCGAACATGGAAAAGGCCGAAGCCCTGCCCGCGCCGCTGGGTAGCGACGCCAAGCGTGAAGCGCCCACCCAGGAAATGCATCTGGTCGATACGCCAGACGCCAAGACCATCGCCGCGCTGGTCGAACAGCACGGCCTGCCCATCGAGAAGACCGTCAAGACGCTGATCGTCAAGGGCGCCGAAGGCGGTCTGGTAGCACTTCTGGTACGCGGTGATCATGAGCTGAACGAGGTCAAGGCCGAAAACCTTCCCCAGGTGGCAGCTCCCTTGACCATGGGCAGCGAAGCAGAAATTCGCGCCGCCGCCGGAGCAGGCTTTGGCTCGCTGGGTCCGGTGAATCTGGACATGCCGATCATTGCGGACCGCAGCGTCGCCTTGATGAGCGACTTTGGCGCTGGCGCCAACATCGAAGGCAAGCACTACTTCGGCATCAACTGGGAGCGCGACGTGGCCCTGCCGGAAGTCGCCGATCTGCGCAAGGTCGTTGAAGGTGACCCCTCGCCGGATGGCAAGGGCACGCTGTCCATCAAGCGCGGCATCGAAGTGGGCCACGTATTCCAGCTGGGCCAGAAATACTCCGAAGCCATGAATGCAAGTGTTCTGGGAGATAGCGGTAAAACCAGCCATCCGTGGATGGGCTGCTACGGCATCGGCATCACCCGTGTGGTCGCTGCCGCCATCGAGCAGAACCACGACGACGCCGGCATTATCTGGCCCAACGCCATTGCGCCTTTCCAGGTTGCACTGGTGCCCATGAACGCCCACAAGTCTCAGCGCGTACGCGAAGAGTCCGAGCGTCTGTACAAAGCGTTGACCGCCGCCGGCCTGGACGTTCTGCTGGATGACCGCGACACGCGCCCTGGTGTCAAGTTTGCCGACCTGGAGCTGATGGGTGTACCGCACCGTCTGGTGATTGGCGATCGCAGCCTGGATAACGGCGAACTCGAGTACAAGGGCCGTCGCGACAGCGAAGCCACGATGGTCGCCGCTGACCAGATCGTCGACTTCCTGCTCGAAAAAACGCGCGGATAAGCAGTATAATCCATCGCTACCGCGCCGGCGCGGTAGCGATGGCCCCTCTCTTGCACTGCGCCCCTTCTCCTTGAAGCGCCTCTCCCCTGCCGGGAGTCGCTGCCGGTCGAACCCTTGCTCGAGTTGTATGAAAAGCGGGAATAGGCGAGCGTTTTGCATCGAGTCAACCGCATGACTTTTCCGCAATTTACCTACACTATTAACATCACGTTCTTTCTATCTTTTCGTCAGCTATCCATGGAACCCCATGCGCATACAACCTCGGCCTTCGCTGGCCAACCTGTCGTGTGTTTTCAAGACCTGCCTGGGTATGCTGACGCTGACGGCGTTGCTGATATCCTCGCCAGCCCAGTCGGACTACGTTACGGTGAGCAGCACCGACGGCCAACCCCTTGAAGACGCCGTGGTCGAAATCTATTACGAACCATCGACGTCGCCCATGACGACAGAGGTGCAGAGCGTCTATCAACGTGATGCAACGTTTCACCCACATGTCACCACGATACCCACCGGTAGCCATGTCGCCTTTCCCAATCAGGACACGACACGCCATAACGTCTACTCCTTTTCCGCCGCGAAAACCTTCAGCTTGAATCTCTACCTGCAGGAGACGCCGGAACCGCTGCTGTTTGATCAGCCGGGCATCGTGGTGCTGGGGTGCAATATCCACGACCAAATGCAGGCGTTCATCGTGGTCAGCGACGCTCCCTTTGCCGCCAAGACAGATGCCTCGGGCATGCTGGCGCTGCCCACATTGCCTGCCGGGTCGCATCGAATGCGGGTCTGGCATCCACGTCTCGATGACAGCCAGCAGGTCTGGTGGGAAGGCGAGGTCGTGGCCGATACCTCCCCAAGCATCCAGCTCGAGCTGAAGGCCGTCGCCCCTCCCAAGCCACCGCTATCGCCCCTTCAACAGCGCTTTAGAGACGCTGGTTGAGCATGGCATCGGCTATCATCATCGATGGGTCGTTACTGAGGTGGCCATGCGCTTTCGAACGCGCCTGATGCTGGCTCTGCTTGCCGTGGTGGTGGTCTCGCAACTCATTACAGGGGCCGCCTTTCTTCGCGCCACGCAAAACGACATCATCGCCAAAGGCTCTCAGCGTCTGGCACTAGGCGCCAAGGTGCTCGATCAACTGCTGAGCGTGCGCGGCGAACAGCTGAGCAACAACGTCGCGATCCTTGCCGACGACTTCGGTTTCAAAAGCGCGGTATCTAGCCAGGATACCAGTACGCTATATTCCGCCCTGGCCAATTATGGCGACCGGGCCAAGGCGGATACCGTGTTCTTGAGCAGCCTTGACGGTGTCATTCTGGCGAGCAGTCATCACCCCCAGAACACTCCCATGCCCTTTCCCGAGCTGTTCGAACGTGCTCGCCAGGCGGGCAGCGCAGCCGGCGTCGTCATCATCCAGGGACAGCCTTACGAGGTGGCGCTGCTACCCGTTCGCGCTCCGAATCTGATTGGCTGGGTAGGCATGGGCTTCTTGATCGATGAATCGCTGATCAACGAAGTCCGTGCGCTTACTGGCCTGGATATCAGCGTGATCAATTACGAAGACGCGACGCGCATCAGTTACCTGGCAAGCACCCATGAGGCAGCGCTTGCTCAGCAGTTGATGGACAGTGAAAGTATCCACCTGATCAGCGAGGGTGGACGTCTCTTGCGCAATGAAATGACACAGGATGACGAATACCTCTCCTATGCTAGCCCGCTTTACACGGACAGGGGCAATCAGACCTACGCACTGCTGCAGATTTCACGCGGTGAGCTGCTGGGCGCCTATCGTTCGCTGCAGGGGCAGTTGCTGGGCATCATTGCGCTTATCCTGTTGTTTACCGTATTGGTAGCCATATGGAGCGCACGCAGTATCAGCGAGCCCTTGAGGGCGTTGTCCCAGGCGGCGCAGCGCATCGGGCGGGGTGAGCGCGTCCTTGAGCTTCCCATGCGGGGCAGGCATAGCGAAACAGGACTGCTTGCTGCAACGCTTCTGACCATGCAGGAGGGTATTGCCAAGCGTGAGGCGGCGCTGCGCCATCAGTCGCGCCACGACCTGTTGACCGACCTGCCCAATCGGATCAGCGCCCAGGAGGATATCGACCTTGCCATTCAAAACGGCGAACCCTTCAGCCTGATTCGGCTGAAAAATGATAACTATCGCGCTATCAACGATACCTTTGGCTATGCGCTTGGCGATCATATGCTGGTCACGCTGGCCAAGCGGTTACAGTGTCTAGACGCGCCGCGCAGCAAAGCCTACCGGCTGGATAGCGACGAGCTTCTGCTGCTTACCAACCAGGTGCAAAGCGATGCGGCCTGGCGCGCGCACCTGTTCGCGACCCTGGAGAAGCCCATCGACCTGAACAAATCCCCCGTTACCCCCTCGATCTGTGCCGGCGAAGCCAGCTTTCCGGCTCATGGCGACAGCTCGCAGCTTCTGCTGCGCCGGGCCGATATAGCCCTGGACATGGCACTTCGTCACCGCCACTCACACCAGCGATACGTCGAGGGTCAGGACGAGCAGCACCTGCGCCAGCTGACGCTGATTCGGGACTTGCAGGACGCGGTAGCCAACGGTGAATTATGGGTGGCTTATCAGCCCAAGCTTGCTCCGCGAACGGGAGCGGTAATGCAGTGCGAGGCGCTGATGCGCTGGAATCACCCTACACTTGGCTTTGTCCCTCCGGATGAATTCATAGGTCTGGCGGAACGCTCGGGCAGTATTGGCATGTTGAGCCAGTGGTTACTCGAACACGTCTGCACTCAGCTCGATACCTGGCAGCAGCAGGGGTATCGCTTGTCCATAGCGGTCAACCTTTCTGCCAGTGATGTGATCGACCACCACCTGGCGCATCATCTAACACAGCTTTTCGAGCGTCATCACCTGGCTCCGGACAAGCTGAGTGTCGAAGTGACCGAAAGCGCTGTCATGCAGGACGTGGACGCCGCGATGAACACGCTGATGGAACTCCATCGGCTGGGCATTCGTCTTGCCATCGACGATTACGGCACAGGCTACTCCTCTTTAGCTCAGATCAGACGCCTCCCGGTCAAGGAGCTCAAGATCGACAAATCCTTCATACAGGCAATTGATACACAAGAGGATGACCTGACCATCGTTCGCTCGACCATCGAAATGGGCCATAGCCTGGGCCTCGAGGTCGTCGCCGAAGGCGTCGAAAACCGTGCCAGCGCAGAGCTTCTGAGCACGCTTGGCTGCGATTATCTGCAGGGCTACTGGCTTGCCAAGCCCATGGCGTCTGAACAGTTGATCGCCTGGCTGGACAGCTTCGAATCTCCTGCCTTACCACAACCCGTCTCCTCGATGAAGACGCCCCAGAGAGTGCCATGATGCCATCCCCCCACACGCCCGCTTCGTTCACTGGTTACCTGACAACGCTGGTACCACGCATTACGGCATTCATTGTTCTGGGGATGATCCTTGCGACCGCGCCGGCCTACGCTGGCAGCCGACTTTTGGCCACCGGTGCGGTAACCGCCATTGAAGGCGCGGCGGGTGGCGGGCTTTCGCCCTGGGCCGTGCTTTCAGGTACGCCAAGCGATGAGGAAGTGGGTGTCACGGCCACGGCCACCCGCGCCTGGGTAGATGATTACCGTCTCAGCGTGACCGGCGCCAGCGTGAATGTCCATGACCGCATCGAAGTCTCGGTCGCTCGCCAAACGCTGGATCTGGAAACGCTGGGCGGCGAGCTGGAGCAAGACATATATGCTGCGAAACTGCGCCTGTTCGGCGATGTGCTCTATCACCCCTGGGGTATCTGGAGTATTGGCGCTCAACACAAGCGGGTAAGCGATAACACCATTCCTGTCGCGTTGGGGGCGCGGCACACGCAGGGCAACGATGTCTATCTCAGTGCCAGCAAGCTGCTGTTCAGCGCCTTTGCAGGCCGTAACGTGCTCCTCAATGCCACCTTGCGCAATACCAGCGCGAACCAGGGCGGCCTGCTCGGCTTTGGCGGCGACCAGGGGGGCCGCTCCTGGGTGGCGGAAGGCAGTGTGGGTGTGTTCATCACTCCTCAGTGGATTGTCGGTACCGAGTATCGTCAAAAACCCGATAACATGAGTGCCGCCAGAGAGGATGACTGGCAAAGCCTTTACAGCGCTTATTTCTTCAATAAGCATCTTTCGCTGACCGGCGCCTGGCTGGATCTCGGCACCATTGCCGGCTTGCCCTCGCAACAGGGCGGATACCTGTCGCTGCAAGCCGCTTTTTGACATGCTCTTCGTCAGCCACGCCCTTTATATCTCAGCCACGCCCCTATATCTCAGCTACGCCCCCTATATTAAGGAAGCCACGATGCACCGCACTTTCCTGGCATTCGCCCTTGCAGGCCTGACACTGATGCTGGCCGCCTGTGCGCAGCACCAGTCAACACTTTATGAACGTCTTGGCGGGCAGACCAACATCGATGCCATCGTCGAGAATTTTCTCTATCGCGTTGCCGATGACACCGAGCTGGTCGGCTTCTTTGCCAATACCAATATCGATAAGCTGGCCGCATCGCTTGGCAGCATGATTTGCGACGTAAGTGGCGGGCCCTGCCATTATGAAGGCCCGCCGATGGACCGGGCGCATCAACATATGGGAGTGAAGGATAGGCACTTCAATCGCCTGGTAGAACACCTCGATGCGGCCCTGGCAGCAGAAGGCGTGGCGTTGAACGCCCGCAACGCGCTGCTTGGCCAGCTTGCGCCCATGTATGGCGATGTCATGCGTTATCAATAGGTGCCCGGTTTCATCAAGGCAAAAAAAAACCGGCCCAGTGGGCCGGTAACAAGAAAGCTTACTGGATTGAGTAAGCTCCCTCCCCTGACATCGGGCCTGGCAGAGAATACCTCGCTCTGCCCGCCAAAAGCTCGTTACCCTCGATGACCAGAACAGTCCCTTGCAGGGTTGGCTGCCTGTCATTCGGGTATGGCCTTACTGTAGCGCGCCTGATGGGAACAGTAGCTGACATGGGTCAACTTTTTGACGGTTCTCCCTCTTAAAGCACTTTACGATCTTCGACCTTGCTGTGCTCGGTGCCTGGCGGCAGCGGGTGCCCCTTGGCAAGCTCGGCGCGCGTTGCATCGCGCACGTCCAAAATGGTGACCGCATAGCAAAGCGTGCGCCCGGCCAGCGGATGATTGGTGTCTACGGTGACGCGGTCCCCGGCGACGTCCACCACGGTAACGATCTGCGGGCCGGCTTCGCCTTCGGTTTGAAAGCGGCTGCCGGGTGCCAGCTGCGCATTGCCAAACGCGCCGCGCCCCACTTCCTGCACCAGCGCTTCATTGCGCAGGCCATAGGCCTGTTCGGGGGCAAGCGTTACGCTTTTCTTGTCACCCACTTTCAAGCCTGCCAGCGCCTGCTCGAGGCCGGCCACGATATTGTCATGGCCGTGCAGGTACTCAAGGGGCTTGTTACGCGCCAGCGAGTCGTCCAGCGTTTGCTCGCTTTCATCGTTCAATACCTCGGTCAACACATAGTGCAGCGTGACGACCTGATGTGCCGTAATCGACATGGAAAACACCTCTCCGGTAAGCTGTCGGCTTTGTCGTAAAATATTGATGCAGTTTATCATCCGGCCTGCGCCAACGTCTTTTGGAGTCGAACCATATGCCCACCCCGTTACCTCAGCGCAGCTGGCTTGCCGCGCTGGCGATCTATTGTCGGGCGCCCGTCGTTACCATGCTGTTTCTGGGATTCTCCGCCGGCCTGCCGTTTCTGCTGGTGTTCTCCACGCTTTCGGCCTGGCTTCGAAGCGACGGCGTAGACGTTGCCGCCATCGGCTTTTTTGCCTGGATCGGCATGCTCTACTCGATCAAGTTCTTCTGGGCGCCGGTGGTCGACCGCCTCGCCCTGCCGGTACTTACCCGCGTATTCGGGCAGCGCCGGGGCTGGATGCTGCTGGCCCAGGCCACCATCGCCACAGGGCTCATCGGGCTCGCCGGGGTAAGTCCGGTGGGTCATCTTGGCCTGGTGGCGCTATTCGCGCTGCTGGTCGCCTTTGGCTCGGCCACCCAGGATATCGCCATAGACGCCTATCGCATCGAGTCGGCGGAGGATGACGTTCAGGCGGCGATGGCCTCCACCTACATCATCGGTTATCGAGGCGGGCTGATGGCGGCAGGCGCGGGCGCGCTCTACATTGCCGCGGCAGCCTCCTGGGACGTGGCGTACCTGACCATGGCGGCACTGGTGGGCGTCGGATTCGTAACCGTGCTGCTGCGCCCGGAGCCCAGGCGTGCCTCGCTCAGCGTTCAGTTGATTCATGAACCCAGGGTACGGGCATTCATTCGTGCAAGCCGAGGCAATCCCAAGGTACTGCGTCGCCTGGGTGCCTGGGCGATTGGCGCCATCGTCTGCCCGTTCACCGACTTCTTCAGCCGTTACGGGGTCAAGGCGCTGTGGATTCTGGTATTTATCGCGGTGTTTCGTATCAGCGATCTGATCATGGCCTCGATGGCCAACCCGCTGTATATCGACGTAGGCTTTTCGCTGGCCACCATTGCCAACGTCACCAATATCTTCGGCATCGCGATGAGCATTCTGGGCGGGTTGCTGGGCGGCCTTCTGGTGGCGCGCTACGGAATCGGCCCACTGCTGATCGTTGGCGCGGGCTTTGTGATGCTGACCAACCTGCTGTTTGCCGCCCTTGCGCTGATCGGTAATCAGGTGCCCATGCTGGTGATCACCATCATCGGCGACAACCTGGCCAACGGCCTGGCAAGTGCGGTATTTATCGCCTTCTTATCCAGCCTGACGTCGCGGGCCTATACGGCAACCCAGTACGCACTGTTCTCATCGCTGATGACGCTACCGGGGAAGTTTCTAAGCGGCTTTGGAGGACTGGTGGTCACGGCGCAGGGCTATGCCACCTTCTTTGTGATTGCCACGCTGCTCGGCCTGCCAGCCGTCGCGCTGGCCATCTGGATCAGTCGTGACAAGCAGCTGGTGCCCGCCCCCAAGCCGCGCTGAGCAGCCTGGGGGCAAGTGCTAGCGATGTTCGTTCAACCAATCGAGTGCGCCCGGCGTGGTGCGCCACTGATCGCGCATCAGCGTACGGTACTGCCAGGCTTCGGCCCGCGAGCCAGGGTCTACCTGGCCATCGGCGTGAGGCATGGCCGGGCGCGGGTTCTCGGCACAGATCATCTCCAGGGCGTGGCGGCTGTGGGCCATTACCTCACCCAGCGCCTTTTCAGCCTCCTCCTGCTGGCCCAGACGGAAAAGCGCCAGCGTGCGGCCCATCAACAGGCCCAGTACCAGCGACCCATCGTCACTCGGCTGGTCGGCAAGCGCCAGCGCTTCCTGATTGCGGTCATCGCGCAACAGCTGATCGAGCACCAGCTCCTTGAGGCCCAGGCTGTCCTCCTTGTCGATCGCCAGCAGCTCCTCGGCAAGCTTGCGGGAGTGCTGGCGTGCGCCGCGCTCCATACCCACCACCAGCGCAAGGCCGGTACGCAGCAGCATGGCGTTATCACCGTCGTCCCAGCACAGACTGCCCTCGCCTTCGGCGCGCGCCTGCTCCAGCCAGCGCGACAGGCGCAGCGCCAACGGCTCCAGAAGGCTTGGCGCCATCCACGGCAGGCTGCCGAAGCGATTGGTAAGCGCAAGGGTCAGATCCTGCACGACCTGCGGGGCATCCAGCCACTCGGGGTTGGCGCACAGCGCCGACATCCACTCCACTGCATTGCCCCAGGGGTCATCGCGAAAGCCCAGCGCCACGTCTTCATCCACCATGACCTGAAACTGCTCGTGCCAGGCGGCAAACAGCGTGGCTTCCCGGGCCGTGGCGGTGTAGAGCAGGTGACCAGTGCCTGTATCCACGGTGATATCGAGCTTTGGTGCGGTGGGCAGTGCCGCCAGCAGCGCCTGCAACGAAACCAGCGGCGTTGCCAGGTCTTCCTCGGCACTCAACAGCTGGTCGGCAAGCGTCGCACCGGGGTTGTCGGCCAGGGCAGCCAGAAAATCCAGCTGCTCTTCATCCAGGCCACCCTGGCGCACCAGGCGCCGGTACCAGAAATTGGCGCGCTCCCTGGCTTCTTCTTCATGGCCTTCGTGCAACAGCAGCATGGCTTCGATGTAAGCCAGCGTGGGCGAGTCAGGCAGCGCCTGCTGGGCTTTCACGAAGGCCGCCCGGGCGCTGTCCAGGTCGTCGTTGTCCAGATGCATCAGGCAGAGTCGCTCCAGCGCCACGCCGCGCAGGAACATCGGCCCGCGCTCCATCACGTCATCCAGCAGGTCGGCGCGCTTGCGGGTAAAGCCGCGCTCCTGGTAGATATCCAGCAGGATCTCGAAGGCGGGCTCGGCCTGCTCGGGCAGCCGCGACCAGTCGCTGCCGTCAAACAGCGACTCGAGAATCTGCATGGCACGGCCGGTCTGACCGCTTTCGGCAGCAATCAGGCCTGCCTCCAGCAGTGCCTGCGGTGGCGCTTGACGGCTCTCCAGCGCGGCTTTCAAGGTAGCGCCCTTCCATTCGCGTAGCGAAAGCATCCACATCATCTGCTCGGGAATATCCGTCGGGAAATCCACCCGATAGCAGCACTGCTTGTACTTGCGCCCGGAGTCGCACCAGCAGGGCTCGTTGCGTCCTGGCGTGGCCAGCGGCTCGTTGGCAAAATCCAGCCGCTCAAGCGGCGTCTGCGACCATAAGATGGGAGCCAGCGCCTGGGCGGTGGCAATATCGCCATTAAAAGACGCGGCGCCCTCGGCGCGCACCCAGGTCATGAAATCGGGATAGTGTTCTTGCTGCCTGATTGCCGAGAGTGCCCCGGAGGCAAATCCCAGCAGCTGATCGACCCATACCGCCAGCATTGCCGTCTCCACTGTCGTTGAATAGCGCGATTTAAAAGCGCCATAGTCTAGCATGGCACCAGCCGTCGCGCAGGCGATTGGCGTAACGCACTGCGGCTGCTAGTGTGCAACGTTTACCCAGTGGAAGAGACGCGATGAACGAACTCACGCTCATGACCTGCCAAGGGCAGGCGATTGCGCCCTACCTGAATGCCCTTGCAGCGCTGCGCATTCGGGTATTTCACGACTTTCCCTATCTCTACGATGGCAATCGGGAGTACGAAGCCGATTACCTGGGCCGCTATGCGTCAAACCCGGCAAGCCTCTTCGTCCTCGCCTTCGATGGAGAGCATCTGGTGGGTGCCGCGACCGGCCAGCCGCTCGATGACGAGGTCGATGAGTTCCGCCGTCCGTTCGAGGCAGCCGGTACTGCTCCTTCCCAGGTATTCTATTACGGCGAGTCGGTACTACTGCATGACTACCGCGGCCGCGGTGTGGGCAAGGCATTCATGGCCGCGCGCGAAGCCCATGCCACAGGTGAAGGGTATGAAACGGCTGCCTTCTGCGCCGTCGAGCGACCCGACGATCACCCCCGGCGGCCGGAAAACTATCAGCCGCTCCACGGCTTCTGGGAATGTCAAGGATATCGGCGCCGCGCCGATTTGAAGACCACCTTCTCCTGGAAGGATATCGGTGAGGCCCAGGAGAGCGACAAGACCCTGGTATTCTGGTTGAAGGCGCTGAACTGATCAGCGTTACCTTTCCTTGCTGGATGGGCTGGCTAGCGAGTGCTTTCGCGAGCCCAGGCCAGCAGCGGTGTGGCTCGCTCATGCATATCCAGGCGCGCTTTCAGGCGCACCAGGTTCCAGTAATGACCGTTCAGGGCGCGTGAAAGCAGCAGCGTATCGGCGGGCGGCTGCAGGCGGTCCATCGCCGCCCATACCTTGGGGGAGAGTTCGCGCAGCTGGCGATGTACGCGCACATCGCCAAAGTCCTGCTCGCCAGGCTCGAACAGCGGCGCGATACTCTCGGCCGCCTCGCGATAAAGTGAAAGCGGCGCGCCCTGGCCCTGGCGCCCTCCCAGCTTGACCATCGCATCATCCATGGCCATGGCATCGCGTGAAAGGGTCGCCTCCAGCAGCGCCATCATGGCAACGAGCCGCGCTTGGGGCACCGCTATCACCGCGCCAAAATCGTAGATGACAAGCCGCCCTTCGGCATCGGCAGCAAAGTTGCCCGCGTGGGGGTCGGCGTGAAACTCGCCATGGGTAAAAAGCTCGCGTGTGATCCAGTCGGCCAGGGTCTTGGCAACCTGCTGTCGAGTGGCATCATCGGCACTCTCCAGCTCGCGCAGCGGCGTACCCTCCACAAAGCGCATGGCCAGTACGTGGGCGCCCGAAAGTCCTAAAAGCGGCTCGGGAATCACCAGCCGCGGCTCGTCTGCGTAGCGCTCGCGGTAGCGGGCAAGCGCACGTGCCTCGGCCTGGTAATCCAGCTCATCGCGTAGCCCGGCGGCCAGCTCCTCGAACATCGCATCCAGGCGTGCCTGGGGCACCTTGAACCAGCGCCCCAGGCGCATGATCCGTTTCAGCTGAGCAAGGTCACTCTCCAGCACCTCGCCAAGCCCCGGATACTGGACCTTGAGCACGACCGTTTCACCGTCAAGCGTCACCGCCTTGTGTACCTGCCCCATGGAGGCACTGGCAAAGGGGTGCTCCTCTATCCTGCTGAAATGCTGATCAAGATCACCATACTGAAGCACCAGCGCTTCACGAATGCGCGGCCAGGGCATGGGCTCGGCCTGGCGCTGCAGGCGGGAAAGCTCCTCGGCCAGGTCCGGCGGCAGCAGGTCATCCCACTGGGACATCATCTGAGCCATTTTCATGGCCGGGCCTTTCAGCTCGGAAAGCCCCTCGAACAGCGCCTCGCCCAGCGCGCGCCAATCGGCCTGGCCACCCAGGCGTGTCTTGAGCATCGCCCCGCCGGTGCGTGCGCCCAGGCCCATCAATCTGCGTGTTCTGCCGCGTTCGCGCATGGAAAGATTCCTCTCGATAGCAGTCGGCCAGGTCAAAGTCCCTGTCAGCTTCTTAGCGTAGCGCATAAGGCCTATAGCACGGCCACTAATACGCTGACACATTTGTAATTGGGTGCAATAAAACCTTTTACGTTAATAACATCAATCCTGTACAAATATTCAAATAATTGATTTAACAACAAATATTATAAAATTTATATTTTGCACATACGTGCAATACGTAAACGTTCTGTCATTTTTCCTCCCTAGAATACCCATCAATCCAGCCGGTGATTCGGCTATTTGATGCGTCAATGAGGAAAACCAATGATCGGGTGGATCTTTACAGCACGCCCCACGAAACGGGGGCTACAGCTCAGTCTCAAGGAGCCGGCGACGCTGCTTGGCATTGGCCTGCTCATAACGTTCAGCTATCTCATCCTCGCGCCGGTCATCTCGATTCTCATGGATGCCGTGAACGTCAATTTCGGGGATTCAAACCGTATCGGCGCGCCCCAGGGGAGTTTCACGCTCTACTACCTAGAGCGCGTATTCTCCTCACCCATTTCGCAGCGCCTTTTCTGGCAACCGTTGTTCAACACTCTCAGCGTGGCGCTTGGTGCCATGTGCATCGCCATGGTCATCGGCGGGGTAATGGCCTGGCTTTTAAGTCGTACCAATCTTTGGGGACGCGGCTGGTTCGCTACGGTTCTGATCGTGCCGTTCATGCTGCCCACGTGGACCTTTGCACTTGCCTGGACCACGCTGTTCAAGAACCGCTCGATGGGCGGTCAGCCCGGCTGGCTCGAATCGATGGGCTACTCCTCGCCAGACTGGCTGGCCTATGGGCCGGTGCCGATGGTTCTGATCCTGGCGCTTCACTACATTCCGCTGGTCATTTTGCTGTTCGGCAATGCCCTGCGTCGGCTAGACGCCCAGCTCGAGGACTCGGCGCGCATTCTAGGCGCCAGCCGCGCTACCGTTGCCTTTCGCATCATCCTGCCATTGATGCGCCCGGCACTGATGTCCGCCATGGTACTGATCCTGGCCGACGCGCTGGGCGAGTTTGCCGTGCCTTACATTCTCGGCCTGCCCGTTCAGTACGACACGCTCTCCACGTCGCTGTTCAGAGCCATTTCCTCCCGCCAGACCGGCGTTGCCTCGGTGCTGGCCGGCGCCATCATGGTGCTGGGCTGTATTACCTTGACCATCGACCTTTACCTGATGCGTGAAGCGCGCCGCTTCGTCACCCTTGGTGGCAAGGGCGCCATGGAGCGTCGGCGCCCGCTCGGCGTATGGCGCCTGCCTGCCACCCTCCTTGCCGCTGCCCTGTTTGTGGTGGGCGTGGTACTGCCGCTCTTGACCCTCTTCTTGTCCACCATCATGCGTATCCCCGGACGCTTCGCGCTATCCAACTTCACTCTTGATTACTGGATCGGCACCAATCTCGATACGGTCGCGCTCTCAAACGGCATTCTGTTGACGCCGGCGTTCTGGTCGGCCACCTGGAACAGTCTGCGCATCGTGGGTACCGCCTCCATCTGTGCCGGACTTCTGGGCCTGCTGGTGGGCTATGTCGTTACCCGTACGCCCTGGCGCTGGCTGGCAAGTACGCTGCGCCAGCTCACCTTCATGCCTTACCTCGTGCCGGGTATCGCCTTTGCCGCCGCCACGCTTTCCCTGTTCGCCGTGCAGCGCGGCCCGGTACCCGCGCTCTACGGCACTTCCTTGATCCTGATGCTGGCCTTGATTGCCGACCAGATGCCCTTTGCATCGAGGGCGGGCATCTCGGCAATGACGCAGCTGGGCAAGGAGCCGGAAGAAG
Source organism: Vreelandella aquamarina (assembly GCF_020075495.1). GTDB lineage: Bacteria > Pseudomonadota > Gammaproteobacteria > Pseudomonadales > Halomonadaceae > Vreelandella > Vreelandella aquamarina_A. Next base: position 442,028 of record NZ_JABYQT010000002.1, on the reverse strand, counting down.
CCGCTCAGATTTCGGGTGCCTCGTGGTTCAAGCGCATGGTCAGCATCATCATTCCCATCCAGAAAGGCGCGCTGGTCGTGGGCATCGTGCTGCCCTTCATTTCCGGCATCAAGGGCGTGAGCCTGTTCATCATCCTCGCGGTTCCGGCCACCGAAGTGCTGACCACCTACTCTCTGCGCCTGGTGGATTACAACTACACCCAGGCGGCCAACGCCGTCGTGCTGATGATTGCCCTGCTCGCCTGGGGCGGCACGGTGCTGACCCAGAAATTAACCAAGACGGGCCTTGCCCAAGGCCTGGAGAGCTGATCATGCCTACCATCACCCTGGAATCCGTTTCAAAGCAGTACAGCCAGCAGGCAACCGCTGTCCAGAATATCGACCTGCACATTCCAAGCGGCGACTTCATGTGCCTGCTGGGTCCCTCAGGCTGCGGCAAGACCACGATGCTGCGCATGATTGCAGGCCTTGAGCACCTGAGCCACGGGCAGCTCCATATCGGCGACCAGCTGGTGGACTCCCCCGAACGCGGCTCGTTCGTGGCGCCGGAAAAGCGCGGCCTGGGCCTGGTATTTCAAAGCTACGCGCTGTGGCCGCACATGACCGTCGAGCAGAACATCGAGTTTGGCCTGCGTCTTCGCAAGGTGACCGAGCGCGAACGCCGTACTCGCACAGGCGACGTGATGGAGAAGCTCGGCATTGCCGGTTACGCCAAGCGCTACCCGTCACAGCTCTCCGGCGGGCAGCAGCAGCGCGTGGCACTCGCCCGCATGATGGTATTGAACCCCAAGGTGCTGCTGCTCGATGAGCCGCTCTCCAACCTTGACGCCTCGTTGCGCCTGGAGATGCGCGCGGAGCTCAAACGGCTCCACCAGGCGTTTGACACCACCATCTTGTTCGTCACCCACGACCAGTGGGAAGCCATGACACTGGCCACGAACATTGCCGTGATGAGCAAGGGCCAGCTGCAGCAGGTAGGCAGCCCGGACGATATCTACGCACGCCCGGCCAACCGCTTCGTTGCCGAGTTCATCGGCAATCCGCCGATCAACCAGGTGGCCGCGGATTCCGCCCTGGGGCGCCGGCTCGCCCAGAAGGCCGAGACGCACATGCTGGGGATCCGACCCGAGGACATCCATCTGGCCCAGCCCGGCGCTGTGCATACGCTGCCCGCCAAGGTGTGCGGCATCATGCCCACCGGCGGCAGCTGGGTGCTGGAGATGGAAATAGAAGGCCAGTGCCTGCAGCTCTCGACCCAGGTTCGGCCCGAGGTAAAGGCAGGCGAGCACACCTACTGCCAGATACAGCCCCGACACCTGCATCTGTTCAATGCCCAGGGCAACCGCCTCGAGCATGAGCTTGAAAATAGTGCGCCGGCGGTCACGACTTGCCAAAGCGCCCTCTCCACCTCCTACATGCACGCCGTTTAAAAGGGTCTATCCATGCGTTCACTGTCACGACTTGCCATTGCCATCAGCCTCGCCTCATCACCCATGGCGTGGGCCGAGCACTCCAGCGCGATCGACGACCTGCTCGAAGCCGCCCGCCAGGAGCCTGCGATCACGGTCTACGACTCCACCGGCAAGATCATTGAGCAGGCCGAAGCCTTTTCGAAAAAGTACGGCCTCAAGGCCGAAGGAGTGAAATCGAAGGCGCCACACACCCTCGAGCGAATCATTCGTGAGGCCCAGGCAGGCAATATTCAAACCGATGTGGCCATTCTTGCCGATGCGCCGGCGGCAGCCGCTCAGCTGCTGGATACCGGCTTTGCCTACAACTGGTTTCCCGACGAGCTGGTCGACACCATCAGCGAGCGCTACCGCGACCCGCTGGCCATCGTGATGGCACCCAATGTATGGACCTACAACACCGCACTTCACGACACCTGCCCGATCGGCAATATCTGGGAATTGACCGAGCCCGAATGGACGCGCCGCGTGACCATGCAGGACCCGCTGGGCAAGCCCTCCTATGTGGACTGGTTCAACCAGATGGCCCAGCACGGCGATGAGGCCATGGCAGCGGCCTACGAGGCTCACTATGGGCACCCGCTGGCCAACGAAGAGAGCGCTACCAGCGCCTGGGTGAAGGCGCTGGCCGCCAACGCCCCGCTTCTGACCGACTCGGACTCCAATGCGGCGGAAGCGGTCGCTTCCCCCGACCAGCAGGACAGCTTCATCGGCCTGACCAGTACGGCCAAGTTCCGTGACAATGCCAACGGCATGACGCTTGGCATCTGCGAAGACCTGGATCCCTGGCTTGGCTGGACCTATCCCTCCATTGGCCTTATTGCCAGTGGCACCCAGAGCCCCAATGCTGCCAAGCTTTTTCTCTACTACCTGCTGACCGAAGAAGGCATCGCCCCCCAGGCGCAGGATGGAAAAATCTCGACCCGCTCCGACATTGCATTGCCGGCCAGCGAGCCTTCAGGCATCGGGGCGCTCAAGGCACAGCTTTTCGACTACTCGCCGGGTACGGCCATCGATGACTGGGAGAACCGTCAGGACTGGCAGGATCTCTGGATGCTGAACTATCGCCGCTGACACACTGCGTCAACGACAGCCAACAACAACATCAAACGCTTACATTGCACTGCATAAGGACTGCCATGCCGATTCTGCCCCATGAACTGGACGCCCGCGCTGAATTTCTGAAGGATCTGATTCACCGCACTGGCCTGAAAGCCCGCCAGCTTTTCGAAACTCGCAAGCCAGGGCGCTACACGCTCAAGGGCCATCAGGATTTTCTGACCGAGGCCGACACCTTCATCGAGCAGGAGATCAGGGTCGCCATTGCGCAGCGCTTTGCCGACGACGCCTTCGTGGGCGAGGAAAGTAGTGATGAGCAGAGCGGCGGGCGTGCCAACGGTACTGCTACCTGGGTCGTCGACCCGATCGACGGTACCGCCAACTACGCCAGGGGCATTCCTCATTTCTGCATCTGCATCGCCTTTATCGATCGCGGCAAGACCCAGCTGGGTGCCATTTTCAACCCCTGCACCGATGAGCTCTATTTTACCCGGCGCGGCAAGGGTGCCTACAAGAACAATGAGCCCATTCATGTCGCCACGACCGATGACTTCACCCACGCGACCATCGAAATGGGCTGGTCCACTCGAACCGAGCTTCAGACCTACCTGAATGCACAGGCAGCACTCTTGTCGCATGGCGCCAACGTTCGCCGTGGAGCATCAGGGGCACTGGCTCTTGCCTGGGTGGCGGAGGGTCGCATCGACGGTTATCTCGAGCATCACATGCACCCCTGGGACAGCCTGGCCGGCCTTTTACTGGTGCGCGAAGCAGGTGGCGTGACGCGCCCCTATCTCTCGTTGCCCGGCACGCTGAACACCGGTGGCGCGGTACTGGCGGCAGCGCCGCACATTGCGGATGCCCTTACCCATTACAGCCAACTCGAAGAGCTTGAAATCGCATGACAAAACCTCACTACCCGCGCCCGCCCATGAGCCTGATCGAGCAGAATCTGCCCGGGCGTAACGTGGCGCTGTATATCGGCGACAGCCAGGCTGCCAGCAGCCCGAAACTGCTCGATGACCACGGCATCACCACGGTGATCAACTGCGCCGTCAATCTGGATATCAACCTGGTCGACCCGAGCACGCCTCCGACGCCCGACGGCTTGATTCAGGGTCCGGGACGTTTTCGCTACTACAAGATCGGCATGATCGACGGCCCAGGCAATCCGCACGAGCAGATGCTGGCCGCCTATTTCATCTTGAGAGCCGCGCTCGATCAGGTCATGCCGGACAAGCCTTCTTACCCGCTGCGCGAAAAGGGCAATGTGCTGGTGCACTGCCGTGGTGGGCGCAGCCGCTCGGTCACGCTGGTGTCGCTGTTTCTGCACCTGGAGCTGCCCCACCGCTACCCGACGCTGGAAAGCGCCGTGGCCCACGTGCGCCAGGAGCGCAAGCTGCATCCGGATGAGTGGTTCGAAACGCCCAAGCCGGAGCTTTTTGATGCTGCCCGCATCGCGGCACGGCAGATAAAGCAGTTACTCCAGGAGACACCCGATGAGCAGCTCCCGCAAGTTTGCTAGCGCTGAAGAAGTCGCGCGTCTGGCCGGCGTGTCACGCTCGGCGGTATCGCGCACCTTTACCGACGGTGCCAGCGTATCGGACGAAACGCGCCGAAAGGTGCTGGCAGCGGCCAGCGAGCTCAACTATCACGTCAACCACCTGGCCCGCGGACTTTCTCAGGAGCGTTCGCGCCCGGTATGCCTGGTGGGCGACAACCTGGGGTCGCCGTTTCTTTCAAGCCTGCTCGAGGCCGTGAGTCGGCACATCCAGGCGCTGGGCCGCGCCGTCATGCTGATCAACACCTCCGGCGAGCCCGATACCGTGGAAAGCGCCCTGCACCAGGCACTGCAGTACCGGGCGAGTGCCATCGTGGTGCTCTCCGGGGCACCCGCGGAATCGCTAGTGCAGACCTGCATTCAAAGCGGACTGCGCGTGGTGCTGGTCAATCGCGGCCACGAATACAGTGGCCCGGTACATGTCACCCTCGATCACCAATCGGCCATGCAGGAAGCCTTCGAGCTGTTCTACCGGGCGGGATGCCGCTCATTTGGCCTTGTAACCTCCACCGCCGGCACACCGAGCTTGCTGGCGCGAGAGCTGGCCTTTACCCAGGCGATAAATGAAGCCGGGCTTTCACTGACCACGGTGCGGGCGGGCCCCACGCAGTACACCACGGGCCAGGCCGCTGCACGCCAGCTCCTCGCCCGCGCACAGCGCCCGGATGCCGTGTTCTGCACCACTGATCTTCTGGCCTGCGGCTTTATCGATACTGCGCGCCAGACGTTCAAGCTCGATATTCCAAAGGATCTATGTGTCATGGGTTTTGACAACATCGAGCAGGCCAGCTGGCAAAGCTACGACCTGACCACCTTTCACCACCCGGTCGAGGACATTGCGGCCTGCATCGCCAAGCAGCTGGCGGATGAAGCGCCTATCAGCCAGATGATTCAACTACCGGCCCAGCCCGTGTGGCGAAGTACCATCCGCCCTGGCTGACGCCTCGCCAGACAACGCAAACAATAAAACAACCTACTGATTTTATTCGCCTCACCGCCGGCGAAGGGGCTTTCTTGTCCTTTTCAAACGCGATTTTTGAACGCGAGATGGATCAATTCTCGAGGAGAACACCGATGCAAGCATTGACGAACCGCTACCTTGGCGCCGCCGCTTTCGCCGCCGGCTGGCTAGCCACCACACCGGCCCTGGCCACCCAGGCCATCAATGCAGCGGACGATACGCACTACAGCACGAAAACACCTTACCGCTACATTCCCACCGAGTTCACGCCCGCCCCGCCGGGGTATCGTCCGACTCTGGTCCAGTTCGTGGGTCGGCATGGCTCGCGCCACCTTTCCAGCGCCAAGTACGACAAGACACTTTTCGAGCTACTGAGCATCGCCGAGGAGCGCGGTCAGCTCACCGAAGCCGGGCGCACCCTGAAGCAGGAAATAGCCCAGCTGATCGCCGTTCAGGAAGACGTCTACGGCGAGCTTTCGATACTCGGCGGCGAGGAGCTTCACGCTATCGGCGAGCGCCTGGCCGAGCGTTTCCCCGAGATATTCGAGAAGGGTCGACCCATCATCGCCCACGCGACCTACAAGGACCGCACCCCCCAGAGCCGCGACCATTTCCTGAGCGGCTTGCAGAGTGCGCTGGGCGAGGCGACGCCCCCCATCGACGCCCGCCAGTACGCCAAGGGCCGTGACCCTTACCTCCGCCCTTATGATCTGGCCAGCCGCTATCGCGACTACAAGAGCAGTGGCGAGTGGCAGGCGGTCATCGACGCTTATCTTGATCAGCGCAGCGAAACCGACGCTTTCGCCCGGGATATCATCGGCCAGTTCATCGATGACGAACTTTTCGCTGAACTCGAACGCGGCGAGCTGGCTCTCGAGGATGCAAAGGGACGCGTCGCGCTCGCAACACCCACGGATGCAGCCAACAACCTCTACCAGCTCTATATCATCTCGCCCAATATCGAGCGCGAGGGGGAATTCGATTTCGGCCGCTACTTCAGCGAAGAGCAGCTGGCCTGGTACGAAGACCTCGACCTGATGGAAACCTTCTACGCCAAGGGCCCATCGCTTACGAGCAGCAACCTGCCCCGTGAAATCGCCGCCCCCATGGTCAAGGAGTTGATCACCTCGACTGACGAAGCGCTCGCGCAAAAGAGTGCCAGCGGCATTTTCAATTTTTCCCATGCGGAATTGATCATGCCTTTGGCCGCATATCTCGAGATCGAAGGCGCCGATGAGAGTCAGGACGACCCCGCCCAGGTAAGCGCCACCTGGAACGGCAAGGCGATCACCGCAATGGCGGCCAACATTCAGTGGGTTCTTTATCAGAACGACGGCGGTGACGATACGCTGGTCAAGATGCTGCACAACGAACGCGAGATAGCCTTTCCCCTGCCAACCGAGCACTACCCCTACTACGACTGGGAAAGCGTGAAGACGTACTACGCCGACAAGGTCAACCAAAGCGGCATCGCGCTTGACAACACCCTGGATGACGACATCGAAGCGCTCAAAAACGATTTCTAGCCCTAAAACGCACTTCGTTTTTTAACTTGTTGAAATATCGCCCTCTTTTAATCCTTCGATTAAAAGAGCGGTCAACTGCTGCCTGACGTTACCGTGAGAACTGAAAACATGAAGAAATTACTGCTCGCCACCGCTCTTACCATGGCCGCCACTCAAACGGCACACGCTGCCACCGTGTTCAAGAACGACGAGATGCGAATAGACCTGACCGGCAAGCTTCAGTATGAGGCGGGCGCATTCAAGTATGACAAGCAGAGCCCGACTCAGCGCCTCAACTTTGGCGGCGACGGTAAAGCGCGCCTGGGAACCCAGTTCCGCTATCACTTTACCGATGAGATCGACTTGCTGGGTAAACTCGAGTGGCAGATGAACGCCGAAGATGAGAACGATGCCAAGACCGATAGTCTGGACGTGCGCTATGCATGGCTGGGGTTTCGCTACATGGATCAGCTGGAAATGGCCATGGGCCGCACCAAGAGCGCGACGAGCCAACTGAGTGATGTCACCGACATCTTCGAGCTGTTTGGCGATACCGCCAACGAGAACAAGATCAACGGCATCAAGCCCTTTGAAAGCAAGAAGGATGACCAGTTGACCATCGGCTACGACATCGGCAACTGGGATCTTCGCGCAAGCTACGTCTTCGAGGACGAGCGCCGCCCGCGTGAAACCAGCGCAGGCGACCGCGACTATCAGTACGGCGTCTCGGTACGTTATACCACCGACTCGGAGATCGATTTCGTGGGCGCCTACGAGCGTCAGAACTTTCAAGGCACCACCGATACCCTGGGCGACATGACCAGTTGGGGCGTAGGTGTGGGCTGGCGCCTCGACCCGTTCTACTTCGGCGCCATCAATGGCTACAAGCGCATGGACGCCGCCAATGACCAGACGTTTTCCACGCACTTTTATGAACTGTCCGCTGCCTATGAACTTGGCAAGGCGCTTTTCATGGTGGGGTACAACAACGAGAAAGGCGAAGATGACCTGGCCTATCAAGGCACTCGGGTAGACGAATATGTCATCGGCGTCTCCTACCGTCTACTGCCGCGGGCCAAGGTGTACGCCGAATACAACGTCGACCGCTTGCAGATCGATGGCCAGCGCCGCGACGATCTGTACGGCATGGGGGTAGAGGTCAAGTTCTAGCCCTTGCGTGGCCTGACGTCTGGCGCTCTGTTCTGGTGACCTGCAAGGCTCTGCTACTATAGGGCATCTCGAACAGACGTTAAGGCCACGCGTTGCATGCGCTTGATCATTGCTGAAAAACCCAGCCTCGCCCGGGCCATTGCCGAGGGGCTTCCGGGCAGCCCCAAACGCCAGGAAGGCGCCATTGTGTGCGGTGATACCACCGTGACCTGGTGTTTGGGCCACCTGCTCGAGCAGTCGCCCCCGGAGGCCTACGACCCTGCCGACAAGCAGTGGCGCCTGGATCGCCTGCCCATCGTGCCCGGCACCTGGAAACTCGCCCCGCGCCCCAAGGCGCGCGGCCAGCTCGCCATCATTCGCAAACTGATCAAACAGGCAAGCAGCGTCGTGCACGCCGGCGACCCGGACCGCGAAGGCCAGCTTCTGGTGCAGGAAGTGATCGAGCACCTGAAGTACCGCGGACCGGTTCAACGCCTGCTGGTCAGCGACCTCAACCGCCCCGCCGTCACTCGAGCGCTTTCCCAGCTGCGCGCCAACGCCGAATTTCAGCCGCTCTTTCAGGCCGCGCAAGCGCGCTCCAGAGCCGACTGGCTGTACGGCATCAACCTGACCCGCGCCTGGACGCTGACCGGCCGCCAGGCAGGCTTTGACGGCGTGCTTTCCGTGGGCCGGGTGCAAACCCCGGTGCTGGGGCTGATCGTGCGCCGGGACAACGCCATTCGCGATTTCAGACCCCACCCGTTTTATCCGCTCTGGGTGGATCTCAAGGTGGCCAACGGCCAGCTGCGCGCCTGGTGGGCACCCAGGGAAAATCAGCCCTTGGATGATCAGGGCCGCCTGATCGATCGTAGGCCCGCTGACGCGCTGGCCACTCGATTACCAGGCGCATCAGGCCAGTTGACCACGCTCGACCAGCAGGAAAAGCGTCAGGCGCCACCACTGCCCTACTCGCTCTCCGCGCTTCAAGTGGATGCCGCCCGACGCCATGGGCTATCGGCGCAAATGGTGCTGGATATCTGCCAGCGCCTTTACGAGCAGCACAAGCTGATCACCTACCCGCGCTCGGATTGTCGCTACCTGCCCGAAGAGCATCTTCCGCTTGCCAGGCAAAGCCTGAGCGGTGCCTGCCAGAACGACGCCACGCTCAGCCAATGGCTCAATAGCGCCGATTTCACCCTGCGTTCCAAAGCCTGGAACGACAAGCAGGTAGGCGCCCACCACGCGCTGGCCCCCACCGGCAAACCGGCGGATTTCAGTCAGCTGTCGGCCACTGAGGGACACGTATTCCGACTGGTGGTGCGCAACGTCATGGCGCAGTTCTATCGGCCCTTGCGCACCTTTGAAGTGAAGGCCGAATTCACGCTGCTGGAGGAGGCCTTCCGTGCGCGCGGCCAGAGCATTCTCGACCCTGGCTGGAAGCCACTCTTCACCACCCGAGAAGAAGCGCCACCGCTGCCAACGCTGAGCAAAGGAGAAGCCTGCCAGGCACTGGGCGCCGGCGTAGAGGAGAAGGAAACTCGCCCCCCTGAGCCATTTACCGATGCCAGTTTAATCAAGGCAATGATGAACATCGGTCGCTACGTGGATGACCCGAACGTTCGTAAAACCTTGCGGGATACCGACGGACTGGGCACCGAGGCCACCCGCGCCGGCATCGTCGAAACCCTGGTGCAGCGTGGGTATCTGGTGCGCCAGCAGAAGGCCCTGCGCGCGACGCAACTGGGTAGTGCACTGATTGCCGCGCTGCCCAGCGCGGTCAGCACGCCGGAACGTACCGCCCTATGGGAGCAGCGCCTGCGAGCGATTGCCGAACAGGCGGATAACCCCGGCGCCTTCCAGCAGGCCCTGCTCGATGATCTACGCGCCCTGCTCGAGCAAAGCGATGCAGACAAGCTCCGGCAGAGCCTGCAAACGGCAAAAGGCGTCGCTGCAGGCCCGGCCAAGCGCACAGGCAAGCCAGGAAGAAGCGGTGCCACGCGCTATAAAAAAAATCAGGCAAAAAGAAGACGTAACGATCCGGGCAAGCAATAGAGCAATACTGGCGAGGTGAACGCCTCTTAACCCATGTTCTTGCGTGAGGCGCTACTACTGACTATACAGAAGGCAGGATGCGGCATCGTCGCCAATACAGGGAGGTCAGCCTGGGTCGGCTGTTTGGGTATACATCAACCTTAGGCAGTACTTGCTTGAGAGGCCCTGGCCTGATTGTCCCGGCCTAGAGAGGTATATACATATGGTACGACGCAGGCTCTCCTTCCTTGTTGCTCTACTCGGCGCTGGCTTCATGGCTACGCTTCAGGCCGCCGAACCTGCAGTTTCCCAGGATGAAACCGGTGCCCTGACTTCTCGCACGATGCCTGAGGCACCCAATATCGATACCGGCACGGCAGGCACCACAAGCGGCGTTACCGGCGCGGATATGGATCAGGAAGATGAGACCACCGGCGGTGGTCAATCACGTGGCGATGCCATGTTCCAGACCCCTGCCTCTTCGGCCGATGACGGAGCCGCCTACGAAACCGAGACACCCGAGCGCGAAGAGGCGCAGCTACCCGATGAACCGCTGGGCGCCGACGACAGTGGGCGCCGTGAAGATGGCGAGGCTCAGGCCAGCACGTCTGATTCGCCCGAATAGTCATTGATTGCAAGCCCTGCTGGCAGCCTTGTCATTGACCAGATGGCATCGCGACGCACCGCCAGACAACACGCATCACTAGACAACAATAGACTCATCCTGCGTAACGGTCAGGTCTGTTGGTCAGAGGCTTGCGACATACACAACAAATCGACAAGAGGCCGTCATGACTCTGAAAGTTACGCGAAGACAGTTCTTCAAACTCGGCGCCGTCGGCATGGCGACATCCAGCATGGCCATGATGGGCTTTGCTCCAGAGCCCGCCCTCGCCTCGGTTCGCCAGTTCAAGCTTACCGGTGCCAAGATAACGCGCAGCAACTGCACCTATTGCTCAGTGGGTTGCGGTGTGCTGCTCTATAGCCGCGGCGATGGGGCGATCAACAGTATCGATAGCATCTACCATGTCGAGGGCGACCCGGACCACCCGGTCAGCCGCGGCTCGCTGTGCCCCAAGGGGGCGGGCCTGCTTGATTACATCCAGAGTGAATCGCGCCTCAAGTATCCTCAGGTACGCGAACCCGGCACCCATGAGTGGAAGCGTATCAGCTGGGACGACGCGCTGACCCGTATCGCCCGGCACATGAAGGATGATCGCGACGCCAACTTCGTCGACCAGGACGATGACGGCAATACGGTCAACCACTGGACCACGACCGGGATGCTGGCGGCATCCGCCTCGACCAACGAGACGGCTTACCTGACACAGAAGATAGCCCGTAGCCTTGGCATGGTGGTGCTCGACAACCAGGCACGCGTCTGACACGGACCGACGGTGGCAGGTCTTGCCCCAACATTCGGTCGCGGTGCCATGACCAATCACTGGGTCGACATCCGCAACGCTGATCTCATTCTTGTCATGGGTGGCAATGCCGCCGAGGCGCACCCGGTAGGTTTTCGCTGGGTGATGGAAGCCAAGGAGCATAACGATGCACGTCTGGTCGTGGTCGACCCACGCTTCAACCGCACGGCCGCGGTAGCGGACTACTATGCAGAAATCCGTACCGGCACCGACATCGCTTTTCTGAGTGGACTGATCAGCTATTTGATCGAAACCGATCAGATCCATCATGAGTACGTGCGCGCCTATACCGACGCGAGCCTCATCGTGCGTGAGGAGTTCGGCTTCGAAGATGGCCTGTTCACCGGCTACGACGCCGAGAATGGCGAATACGACAAGGAAACCTGGCAGTACGAGTACGACGATGACGGCCACGCCCTGCGCGACGATACGCTCACGCATCCTCGCTGCGTGTTCCAGTTGATGCGTGCGCACTTCAGCCGCTATACCCTGGATGTCGTCTCCTCGGTGTGCGGCACGCCCCCGAACAAGATCCAGCACGTCTGGGACATGATTGCCGCCACCGTCGTGGACGACAAGACCATGACGATTCTCTACGCCCTGGGATGGACGCAGCACTCGATCGGTTCACAGATCATCCGCACCGCGGCGATGCTTCAGCTATTGCTAGGCAACATGGGCATGCGTGGGGGCGGCGTCAATGCCTTGCGTGGGCATTCCAACATCCAGGGGCTGACCGATCTTGGGCTGCTTTCGGACTTGCTGCCTGGGTACATGTCGCTGCCCGAGGCCGACGAGCAGGAGTATGACGCCTATATTCTCGATCGCTCGCGCCCGGATCTGCTGGCAGGTGAAGTCTCTTACTGGCGCTATTACGAGCGTTTTCATGTCAGCCTGATGAAGGCCTGGTTCGGCGATGCGGCCACCGAAGCGAACAACTGGTGCTATGAGTGGCTACCCAAGCTGAACGAGACCCTGTATGACGTGCTGCACACCTTCGAGCGGATGAGCCATGGCGAGATTACCGGCTATATCTGCCAAGGCTTCAATCCGCTGGCTGCCTTCCCGCACAAGGCCAAGATCAGTACGGCACTCTCTCGCTTGAAGTATCTGGTGGTCATTGACCCGCTGAGGACCGAAACCGCCGAGTTCTGGAAGAACCACGGCGAATTCAACGACGTGGACACGGCCGAGATTGACACCGAGGTGTTCCGCCTGCCGACCACTGCCTTTGCCGAGGAAGACGGCTCCATCGTCAACAGCTCACGCTGGCTGCAGTGGTTCTGGGCGGCGGCACCGCCACCGGGTGAGGCGCTTCCCGATACTGCGATACTGGCCGGCATCTTCATTCGCATGCAGCAGATGTATCGCGCTGAAGGCGGCGCGTTTTCTGACGCCCTGCTCAACCTGAGCTGGCCCTATCGCTACCCAACGGAGCCGAGCGCCAATGAACTGGCTCGGGAGTACAACGGGTGGGCCCTCGAGGACGTCGTTGACGAGCAGCGCAATATTGTCTGCCGGGCAGGCGAACAGGTCGAGGATTTCGGCATGCTGCGCGCCGATGGCAGCACGGCAAGCGGCTGCTGGATCTTTGCCGGCTGCTGGACCGAAGAAGGCAACCAGATGATCCGCCGCGACAACTCGGACCCCTACGGCGTCGGCCAGACGCTGGGCTGGGCCTGGGCGTGGCCGGCCAACCGCCGCATCCTCTACAACCGGGCAAGCGCACGCCCCGACGGTACGCCCTGGGCCGAGCGCAAGGCGGTCGTATGGTGGAACGGCAACCGCTGGGTAGGCAACGACGTTCCCGACTTCCCGGTGGAATCCGCACCGTCGTCTGGCCAGGGGCCTTTCATCATGAACCAGACGGGTCGAGGGCAGTTCTTTGCCCGTGAACGTATGGTCGAAGGACCTTTTCCGGAACACTACGAGCCGTTTGAAACGCCGATCGCGAGTAACCCGATGCACCCCAACAATCCGCTGGCCAAGAACAATCCAGGGGCGCGGGTGTTCGATCAGGATCGGGCCAATTTCGGCAGCTTCGAGGAGTTTCCCCACGCGGCGACCACCTATCGCCTCACCGAGCATTTCCACTACTGGACGATGCACAACCGCTTGAATGCCATCGCCCAACCGGAAAAGTTCGTGGAAATAGGCGAAACCCTGGCCAACGAACTGGGCATTGCCAAGGGCGACCGGGTCCGCGTCAGCTCCAAGCGCGGCCACATCGACGCGGTGGCCGTGGTGACCAAGCGTATCCGCCCGCTTACGGTGGCGGGGCGAACGGTGCATCAGATAGGCATTCCGATCCACTGGGGCTATCTGGGGCAAACCAAGCGGGCTCACCTGACCAATACGCTGACGCCATCCGTGGGTGACGCCAATACCCAGACGCCGGAGTTCAAGTCGTTCCTGGTACGGGTCGACAAGCTATAACGCAAGGAGCAGAGCATGCGTGGAGAGCAAATCAACTCGCAGAATATCATCGCCCGCTCGGCGACCTCGGTACCTTCGCCCCACAGGCGAAGCGGCGGCGTTGAAGCTGTCACCAAGCTGATCGACGTATCCCGGTGCATCGGCTGCAAGGCGTGCCAGGTGGCGTGCTCCGAGTGGAACGACCTGCGGGATGAAGTGGGTGAGTGCGTGGGCGAATACGACAACCCCACGGACCTCACGCCCGACTCCTGGCAGGTAATGCGCTTCAACGAACACGAGAACGAGCAAGGCAATCTGGAGTGGCTGATCCGCAAGGACAACTGCATGCACTGCGCCGAGCCGGGCTGCCTCGAGGCGTGCCCGGCCCCCGGCGCGATCGTCCAGTACGCCAACGGCATCGTGGACTTCAACTCCGAGCACTGCATCGGTTGCGGCTACTGTGTCGCGGGCTGTCCTTTCGATGTGCCACGAATTTCGAAAAAGGATTCCAAGGCGTATAAGTGCACTCTGTGTTCCGATCGCGTCTCGCATGGCCTGGAGCCGGCCTGCGTGAAATCCTGCCCCACCGGGTCGATCATGTTCGGTACCAAGGAGGACATGCTCGATCTCGCCGAGACGCGCACTGACTTTCTCAAGGGGCGTGGCTATGAAAATGCGGGTATCTACGACCCCCAAGGAGTGGGCGGCACCCACGTGATCTACGTGCTACAGCATGCCGACAAACCCGAGATCTATAGCGGCTTGCCCAAGGACCCGCGAATCAGCCCGCTGGTCGATGGCTGGAAAGGCATCACCAAGCCATTGGCTTCGGTGGCCATCGGGCTTGCGGCCTTTGCCGGGTTCTTTCACTACGTCACCGCTGGCCCCAAGGAGACACCGGAAGAAGAGGAAGAAACGCAGGAGAACGAGGTGCTTGCGGGCGAAGAGCGTGACCAGGAGCCCGAGGAGAAACGCCCATGAGAGCGCCCAACCCCCCTTCCAAGCGTGATCCGGGCATTCTGCGCTATGGCGCATTTTCGCGCATCAATCATTGGCTCATCGCGATCAGCTTCGTGATGCTGGTGCTCAGCGGGCTGCCCTTGTTTCACCCTTTCTTCTGGTCGTTGACCGGCCTGTTCGGCGGCCCGACCATGACGCGGATCCTGCACCCGTATATCGGGCTATTCATGGCACTGTTTTTCGTGATCATGGCAGTCCGCTTCTTCAAGGTGAGCCTGATCAAGCGCCATGACATTCAGTGGCTCAAGCAGATCAAGGACGTGTTGACCAACCACGACGAGCGCCTGCCGCCGGTGGGCAAGAACAATGCCGGGCAGAAACTGGTCTACTGGGTCATGGTGCTCTGCGTGCCGTTGTTGCTGGTGACTGGCCTGTGCATCTGGCAGCCCTACTTCGCCGATGCCATTCCCATTACGCTTCGTCGGCTGGCCGCTTTCGGACACGCTTATGTGGCTTTTCTTGCGATCATTACCCTGATCATTCACATCTACTCAGGAATCTGGGTGAAGGGCTCGTTCACCGCCATGGTGCGTGGCCGGGTCAGCAAGTCCTGGGCGAAACATCACCATGACCTGTGGTACGAAGAGGAGATGGAGAAGGAGCGCAAGGAGCGCGAGATGACCAAGCAACAGCACGCGAGCATGCAAGGAGAGAAGTCCAAGTGAATCATGCATATGGCAACGCCCCCATGGGCATCATGGACCCGCCTCCCGTGGTACTGCCCGAGCAGGATCACTTTGCCCAGCGCGCCCAGCGCCTGCATGATCTTTCCGAGCGTATCGAACCGCTGCGGGATTTCCTGGCCTTCATGGCACAGCTCTCTCAGGCGCAGCAGCGAACGTTGGAGCAGCATACGCCAGCGTGGCAGCCCGAGCCAGGCGCCTTCGACCTGGCACTCGAGCACGGCATGCCGCCGCTGGGCACTCAGGCGCTTCGCCGCAACGTCGATGTTCATGGTGAACTCATGGCCCTTCTCGATGGCCTCGACTTGCATGTTGGCGAGGCTCAACGCCCGTTACTTGATGCTCTGCGTGACTTGCCCGGCGAGGAGATCAACCGCCTCGCCCAGGATATTCTCGAGGCCCGCCCAGGCCCTGAGGAACGCCGGGGGCTGATGCCGCTGGTGGCGGCAGCGTTGCAGGTGGCCTGGCTGCGGCTGGCAAGCACCCTGCCTCAGCCGCCCAGACGCCCCACTGCCGAAACGCGCTCGATCTGCCCCTGTTGCGGCTCGTTGCCGGTGGCGAGCGTCATCCAGATCGATTCCCAACGTAGTGGTGTGCGTTACCTGCAGTGCGGATTGTGCGCAACCCAGTGGTATCTGGAGCGCTCCAAGTGCAGTGTCTGCGACCATAGCGGCAAGCTTGACTACCTGAGCCTCGAGCACGAGACAGGCGAGCATCTACTGCCCACTCAGGCCGAAACCTGTGGCGACTGCCACTCCTATCTCAAGATCATGCCGCGTGAATTCGATGCGCAGGCAGAACCACTCGCCGACGATCTGGCGAGCCTTGCACTCGACCTTCTCCTCGCCGAGGAGCGGCAGTATCGTCGCAGCGGCTTCAACCCGCTGCTGATCGTGGGTGAATGAGGCCATCCCCAGGGGGCGTGGACGACCCGCGCCCGGCCATGCTATACCTTTGATTTCAAAATCGGGGTTGGCCCGGCATGGATGTAAAAACAACGATGTGAAAAAGACAATGGACGTTCGACGAAACCTGCCCGCCGTAGACACGTTGCTTGCACAGCCCGCCCTCAAGCAAGCCCAGCAGGCCCATGGCGGGCGCCTGGTAAGACAGGCCATTCGCCTGGTTCTTGACAACGAACGCTCGCGCCTTGCACAGAGTTCCAAGCTCGGCGAGCATCCGGCGCCGTGCGCGCTCGATACCCTCACTGGCCTGGTGCTCGAGCATCTTGAACGACTGGCACGTCCCAATAGCCGCAGCGTCTTCAATCTGACCGGCACGGTGATCCATACCAACCTGGGGCGCTCGCCGCTTGCCGAACCTGCCATCGAGGCCATGGTTCAGGCTGCCCGCCACCCCATGGCACTCGAGTATGACCTGGAGAACGGCGGCCGTGGCGACCGTGACCGCCTGGTAGCGCCTCTACTCTGTGAGCTGACCGGCGCCGAGGCAGCCACGGTGGTCAACAATAACGCCGGTGCGGTGCTGCTGGCCCTGGGCGCCCTGGCCAGCGGCCGCGAGGCGATCATTTCACGCGGCGAGCTGATCGAGATAGGCGGCGCCTTCCGCATGCCCGACATCATGGCCGCGGCAGGCTGCCAGCTGCGTGAGGTAGGGGCTACCAACCGCACCCATGCCAAGGATTTCCAGGCCGCCATGGGCGATGCCACCGGGTTGATCGTCAAGGCACACACCTCCAACTATGCCATCACCGGTTTTACCCAGAGCGTGTCCGAGCGCGAACTGGCGCGCATTGCCCACGCGCATGACGTGCCCTTCATGGTCGACCTGGGCAGTGGCGCGCTGACCGACTTCGCAGCGCTTGGCCTGCCCCATGAGTCGCAGCCTCGCGAAGCGATCGCTGCCGGTGCCGACGTTGTCACCTTCAGCGGCGACAAGCTGCTGGGTGGCCCGCAAGCAGGCATCATCGTTGGCCGTCGTGACCTTATCGATACCATCAAGCGCCATCCATTAAAGCGTGCCTTGCGTCTGGACAAGCTGACCCTGGCCGCGCTGGAAGCCACTCTGCGTCTCTATCGTGACAGTGACGCGCCACAGCGGGACGTCCCCACACTGGCCATGTTGACGCGAAGCGACGTTGATATCGCGGCAACCGGCGAGCGGCTGCTTTCCCTTGCCCAGTCGTTGCTCGACGACCTCGATGTGACCCTGGCCCCTTGTGCAAGTCAGCTTGGCAGCGGCTCGCTACCCATCGACCGTTTGGCAAGCTACGCGCTGGTCTGGCGCCCGCTACACGGTGACCGCCACGCCAGGGAGCGGTGCCTGAAACGCATCGAGACAGCATTTCGTCAGCTCCCCCGTCCGGTCATCGGCCGGCTCCACGATGGGGCCCTCTATCTCGATCTGCGCTGCCTGCACCGACCTGGCGACGAGGAGGCATTTGCTGCTCAGCTCCCGATGCTCAAGCAGTGTTACCAGCGCGACCTCGCCATGCCTCGGGATGGCCAGCCATGATCGTCGGCACCGCGGGCCATGTCGATCATGGCAAGACCGCCCTGATCCAGCGGCTGACCGGCATCGATACCGACCGCCTCAAGGAGGAGAAGGCCCGCGGCCTGACCATCGAAGCGGGTTTCGCGTACCCCGAGGTCGAGGAGAACATGGAACTCGGCTTCGTCGATGTACCTGGTCATCAGAGGTTCCTGCACAACATGCTCGCAGGCAGCGCGGGTATCGACACGGTCTTGCTGGTAGTGGCCGCCGACGACGGCGTCATGCCCCAGACAATAGAGCACGTCCAGATACTGGATTTGCTGGGCGTCGACCGCGGCGTGGTAGCGCTGACCAAGATCGATCGCGTCGACGAGACGCGGCGGCAGCAAGTCAAAGAAGACATCACCCGACTGCTGGCAGGCACCCGGCTCGCCGGGGCGCCACTGCATGATGTCTCGAGCCACAGTGGTGAAGGCGTGGCGGCGCTGCGCGACGCGCTATGGTCTCAAGCAGCCCGACAGCAGGCGCCTTCTCCCCATGGGAATTTTCGTCTGGGTGTGGACCGCGTTTTCGCCATGCCGGGCGCTGGCTTGATAGTGACCGGTACCGCCCTCAGCGGCTGTATCGCCAAGGGTGACACGGTGCGCCTGGTACCCGACGGCAACAAGGCCCGAGTCCGCCAGCTGCGCCGTCAGAACCAGGAAAGCGAGCAGGCTCGCCAGGGTGACCGGGTAGCGCTCAACCTGGCAGGTGCCGGGATAGAGCGAAATCGCATCAACCGAGGCGACTGGATCGTCGCCGATACGCTACCAACGCCTCCCCTCAAACGGCTCGACGTGCAGCTGAGATTGCTCGACTCGGCGCCACCGCTCAAGCACTGGACGCCAGTGCATATTCACCTGGGGGCCGCCCACCTCATGGGGCGGGTTTCGCTGCTCGAAGGGCAACGACTCGAACCCGGCAAGCAGATGCTGGGGCAACTGGTCTGTGACGACCCGGTACACGCCTGCCTGGGAGATCGCTTCGTCATCCGTGATCATGGCGGGCACATGACCCTCGGCGGAGGAATCGCTCTGGACGGCGATCCGCCGCGCCGCGGCCAGCGCACGCCCGCTCGTCTGGCCTGGCTGGCAACGCTTGCAGAATGCGCAAGCGCCGCCCCTCCCTACGACCTCCATGAACCACTGCGTGCCGCACTCGTTCTGCATCCCGAAGGCCAGAGCCTCAACAGTATGGCGCGAACCCTCAATATCAGCGTTCACGAGCTGGCGTCGCTGGTCGAATTAGCCGGAGGTCAGATTCTCGCTGCCGAAGGTGAAGTAAGCGCTTTTTCCCGCGAGGCCATCGAGTCATTAAAGGAGCGGATTACCCAGGTGGTCGCGGACAACCATCAGGCCGAGCCCGCCATGCTGGGTACCGAGCGCGAGCGCCTGAATCGCCAGGCCGCTCCCCGGTTGCCCGCCCCGCTCTTCCGCGGCCTGCTCAAGCAACTGATCACATCAGGCCAACTCGACAGCAGTGGCCCCTTCATTTCTCTACCCGGTCATCGCGCTGCACTCAAGGATCAAGACGAGACGATCTGGCAACGGCTCGAGCCTCTGCTGTCTGAATCGCCCTTCCAGCCACCGCGGGTTCGCGACCTGGCCGCCATCAGCGGGCTCGACGAACAGCATATACGCCAGGTACTCACCGCCTGTGCTCGCCTCGGCAGGCTCTATCAGGTACGCAAGGATCACTTCTACCTCGCCGCTGCAACACATGAGTTGGCAGCCATCGCCCGCGACGTCATGGAGCAGCACGGCACCATCCGCGTTGCCGCATTTCGCAACCGTATCGGTACGGGGCGCAAACTGGCCATTCACATCCTCGAATTCTTTGATAGGATAGGTTTCACGCGCCGGGTACAGGATGAACGCTGCATTCGCCGCACTACCCTCTGGAACTAGGTAATACGCACGATACGCTCACGGAAGAGGATCGACCCCCGGTGGGGCGGCCAGACTTCAAATCTGGCAAAGGCTGCCAGCAGTCTTTGGTGGGTTCGACTCCCACGCTCTTCCGCCACCCTTGGTGCCCTCTTTTTTTATTTGAATAACGTGGCTTGGAAGCAGTTAAAAGCAAGCACGTCGATTTTTTTTGAAAACTCCCATCAAGATAACGGTATAAATTGAGCAGTATCAGAAGGTTGGTAGTCGAATAAAAGGCGCGGAAATCCCATGCAGCGATATCCGCACCTCCGTATTGAGCCCATCACTCTATCAATAACGGCGGCACCGGGCAGTCCAGCATATCGGCGGTGGCACGGAACAGCTCCGCTTCTGCTGGTTTTATCTGCCCGCTGTGTTCGATGCAGCGCGCCATGGCCTGCAAGAGTGCAGGCTTCTGCCGGGGCGGCAAGTGACGTAGTCGGCTTACTGCCTGGCCCAGTGCGCGTATATCGCTGCTGCTGTTCTCGGCGCTCAACGCAAAAGGCAACTCCTGTTCGGCGGCATTGAGCGCCGCGCTGATCTCGGCCAGGTCATCCTGGCCGGCACTTGCCAGTACGTTGAGCAGCACCTGACACTCGGATTGAGAGTCTTTCAGCTTGCGTACGCCCTGGCCGCGGTCGTTTGACGCCAGCCCCATGTGATGAACGAGCCAGTGATACAGCGTCCACTCGAACAGGCTGACCTGGCCGTCGGCTTCGATCAGCCTTTTCATGCACTGGCGAAAGTGCAGCGCCTGGTCCGTGGAGAGATTCTTGAGCGCCGGTAGCGCCAGTTCAACCAAAGGCAGGCGAAGCGACGCCTTGAGCATCAGTACTTCCCCGGCAAGGCTCATGACCGCCCGATATACATCAGGCAAGGCAGCCTGCTGGAGCGATTCGAGCTGACGTTTGCGCACGTGTGTGTCCGAACTCAGCAGCAGTCCATACATCAGCGCGCGCACCGCGTAAGGATCCTGGGCGGCCTGCCTGAGCCGACTGGGCAGCTTGGCGAGAGTGGAACGAGCTTCCACCAGATGCCTGGGGCCAGGCTGGCCCATGGAAGCAATCGCCGCCTTGGCCGAAGCGCCGCTCATCACTGCACTGGCTTGAGCAACGCCCGGGCCGGCAACGCCTTTCGCCGATGGCGCTGCGTTACTGGCCATATCGTCGGCGGCAGGCGCGCTGAATGCCGCATCGAACTGGCCATTCCAGTTCGGCATAACGCGCCTGATTCGCTTGTTCAGCGGCGGATGAGTGGCCAGCAGGCGGTTGAAACCAAGCTTCATCCCTTGGCCGAAGTACAGGTGGCTGTACTCGCTGGCCTGGGAGGCCTCAAGCCGGGCGCCCTGCGCGTGGGAGCCGATCTTGATCAGGGCATGCCCGATGCCGGCGGGGTTGCGGGTGTACTGCACGGCAGAGGCGTCTGCCAGGTATTCGCGCTGGCGACTTACCGCTGCCTTGATCCAGTTGCCAAAGAACGTCCCTGAATAGCCGATGACCGCCAGAGCCGCGCCCAGCGCAAGCACCACGACAGCGCCCTTGCCATTTTGATTGTTGCTGCGCACAGAACGCCCGCGATGGGCCGTGCTGCGCAGAAGGATATAGCCTAGAAGACCGATCAGCAGTATTCCGTGAAGCACGCTGATCAGACGCATGTTCAAGCGCATGTCGCCATGCAGGATATGACTGAACTCGTGGGCTACCACGCCCTGAAGCTCGTCGCGGCTCAAATGATCGATCGCGCCTTGGGTAATGCCGATCACCGCATCGCGGGTATCGAAACCGGCGGCAAAGGCGTTGATGCCTGTCTCGTCAAGCAGATACACCGGCGGTACCGGCATGCCCGAGGCAATCGCCATCTCCTCCACCACGTTGAGAATACGCCGCTCGCTGGGGTTGTCGGTGTTGGGAGGAATTTCCCGTCCGCCCAGAGCCTCGGCCACTACGCGTCCACCACCGCGACGCAGCTGGTAGCGCTTGTAAAGCCCGCCGGTCACCACCAGCGCCACCACGCCAACGGCTACAGCGCCCACCAATTCCGGTGACAGCCCGGCCAGCAGGCTATCTGCCGTCACCTCGCCTTGATGGTTACTCATGAAATAGACGACGATGGTGATCGCCAGTGTGGTCATCGCGATCAGTGCTATCACCGCCGCGACCAGCAGCACGACCAGCCGCCCGGTCTTGCGCCGGGCATTATCCTGTGCGGTAAAGAAATCCATGCGCTACTTTCCTTGTAGAACGCCTTAGAACGATACCCTGGGCGCGGATTGAATCTGCGCGCTGTCCTCGAACTCCAGAAACGACGCGTTCTCGCCGTGGCCCACCAGCGGCGCGACTGCCACGGGAGGAAAGCTCTGACGGTAGGAGTTGTATTGCATCACGGCATCGTTGAAGGACTGGCGGGCGAAGGCCACCTTGTTCTCGGTGCTGGTCAGTTCTTCCGAGAGCTGCTGCATGTTTTGTGATGCCTTCAGGTCCGGATAGGCTTCCATTACCACGTTGAGCCGCCCCATTGCCTGGGTAAGCGCGCCCTCGGCACCACCGAGTTCGGCCATCGCCTTCTGGCTTCCCGGATTGGCCGCCGCGGCCTTGAGCCCTGACGCCGCCGAGTTGCGCGCCTGAATGACCGCCTCCAACGTTTCACGCTCGTGCGACAGATAGCCTTTGGCAGTTTCGACCAGATTGGGGATCAGGTCATGGCGCCGCTTGAGCTGGACTTCGATCTGGGCAAAGGCGTTTTGAAAGCGGTTGCGCAGCGACACAAGGCGGTTGTAGACACCAATGATGTAGAAAACGATGAGGGCGATGATGGCCACGATGATCAGGGTAGTTACCATAACGGATCCTTGTCTTGATTGATGAACGTCAGGATTGATGAACATCTTGATTGATGAAAGATGCGCACGTGACGCAAGCGACAAGGCTATGCGCCCTTGCGCGTGGCCTTGTCGCTACTTGGCAAGTTTAGGTAAGAAACTCACGTCCATATGATATTTTTTAGGATTGCCCGGTTCGATGAAGACCGCGACAGTGTCGGTATCGATATAGGGCGAAGGGTCGAACCAGAGATTGGCGCTCTTGAACACGTGCACCTCGAGGCTTTCCGGGTTCAGCCACTGGGAGGTGATGCGGTACGGGTGGCGGCCGTTGACGGATATCCTGGTATTGAGTTCAACCCCCTGGTAAGTGGTCTCGAGACGCAGCCCCTGCTCGAGCAGCCTGGCGTTTCGAGACGCGGTAAAGCGCGAATACAGCAGCGACCCGACGCCGCTCAGAAAGAACAAGGCGCCGATTGCGCCGAAGATCAGCCAGGCGCCCATCGATTCAAAAAAACCGTCAAGGCGTGCGTTGTTCGGGTTGTCGGGGTCGAACAGCACCTCGACACGCTCTCCAATCGCGTAGCCTGGCGGGTTGCTTCCTACCCGGGAGGTGAACTCCACTTGCGTACCGTCCCCGGTGACGAACTCGACCACCGGGCGATAGGTGATCGAGTCCTCGGAGCGCCGCTCGACGAGCTCGATTACCGTCCCCTCGGCGGAAACGGCCTGATCGTAGAACGCGCGCGATTGCTGGTAAAGAAAGCACGCCAGTACCAGAAAAACGGCGCCCAACAGCAAGAACACGCCCTTTAGAAGTTTGATAGCCAACATGTTCGGTCCCTCGACAGTTTCGATTCAATAGGGCTCAACACTTACATCACGGTTTCGCCATTGAGGGTCAACTGCCCTCGATCCCATGTGAGTGTCTGCTCCTCGAGCGCCGGGTCGATCATCAAACCAACCAGCAGCGGCAGCTGCATCAGCACCTCCCGCGGCGGAGTGGTCAGGCGAACATCGAAGTAGATCCGGTTCAGTAGATACGCGTTCGCCTGCTCCTCGTTCATGCCGCCCTGCGCTGCGGGCGGGTCGATCAATACCAGATCGCTCGTGTAGGCAAGGCTGTCGAGCGCTTCCCGGGAAAGCGCCTCTCCATCAAAGCGCATCTGTGCGCTCAGGTGGGGTTTGAAATCCAGGCCAAGTGTCGGCATGGCAATATGAGCGTCGAGAGGCGCGATGGCGACCTCAGGGCTTGCCGACAGGAAGAGATAACCGTTCTCGATGACCCGATCGATCGTCTGGCGATAGAGGGCTTCATCGACACTTTCGGGCTCCTCCTCGAAGCGGTTCTTCATGAACACGAGATTGGCATAATCTTCGTGGTAATCCTGGAATGCCTGCCCGTCCCAGTTGTTGGCAAGGATCGTCATCGAGAGACTTCCAATGGACGTATCGTCGATGCCGATATCCGCCACGCGGAAAGAGCCGTTCTGGTTCTGCACCGGGCGCTGGGTAACGTCAGCCTTGGCGGAAGGCTCCATGACGGCTTCGAACTCGATGGCCTCCAGGTATACGTCAAGCCCCTGGGTGGTGATTTCAAGGCGGGGTATGTCCATACGCTGGACAACGCTTTCACTCTCCTCGTCCTGGGTACTCATCGCCCAGTGGGGAGAAATCACTCGAAACGGCGGTATATCGACCCAGCGCGTGAACGCGATTTCGTCAGCCTGGGTGTCGACGCGCCAACGGTTTTCATCGGTATAGGAGACATCGATCACCAAGCCCGTCATCGCCCCATCGACCGCCGCTTCCGCTGGCTTGAGCGTATCCGCAGTCAACTGCCCTTCCACACCACTCATCGAGGCGATCATGTCGATATCGATATCGCCGGTAATGAAAGCTTCATTGGGATGAATCGTGCCGGTTACCGGGCTTTTTAATATTCCGTGATCGATGTGCATGTCGAGCTCGGCGGTGGTCTGTTCGTACCCCGCCATGGCGAGCGTGGCGGTCGCGGTCGTACTGAACAGGGTTTTATCGATATGGACATCCGAAACGCTCAAGGAGGGGGAACGATCCAGGCGTTCGAAGCTCTCGACCAGCGCCTTTTCGACTTCGTTACCCACCACTGCCTGAGCGGCCAGATACCCACCTATCCCCACCACCGCGACACCAGCGGCAGCCATGACCAATGTCCTAGCCTTGACACCCATAATGCATCTCTTGAGCCAAATAAAGATTAATTATCACTTATCCAAAAATAGAAGCCTACCCCTATCCAACTTGTGCAGGAGTGTCGATGTGCATGGAATGTCGGCATAAGTTCAGGTTGATGTAAAACGCCCTGACGTTTGTATCGTCACAGGTTTACTTCAATCGGCCTTCCTGTCCGGATCCACGCCATTCGATGCTGGCCGAACCGGCTTTTTCCCGGTGATCGCGCGTGAAAAGAAAGGCACTACATAAAGCACCACCCACGCAAGCAACGCACACACGAACGCCGTCTGCTCACGTCCAAGGCCTACGGCAACGCCAATGGCCGCGGTAAACCAAAGCCCCGCTGCCGTGGTAAGCCCTGTTGCATACAGCTCGTTCTTGCGCACGATGATGCTGCCCGCACACAAGAAGCCGATCCCGCTGATGACCCCTTGAATGACTCGGCTCATCTCGGCATCCGAAATTCCTGTCTGTTCGGGAATCAACACAAACAGCGCCGCCCCCATGCACACCAGCATATGGGTACGTATCCCCGCCGGTTTACCGCTCAGCTCACGCTCAAGCCCTAAAAGCCCGCCCAGCAACGCCGCCATGAACAAGCGGATCATCACGACTATGAATTCACTGATGTCGTTGAAATCGGAAAACTCGGCAATGAGGGTACTGCGGATCAACTCCATCGCTTAAGCCCTTTTATTTAACTTGTTGAAAACCCGACGATGACATCACCCAAGCGGTGTCATCTTCTGTATAGACGCTGATATACCGCTTGGCCATGCGCCGGCCAATCTCCACTGCAGCAGTCTTGTATCGTCGCGATCAGATAGAGGCGCCCCACCTTGCCAAAAACAGAAAACAGGTTTGTTTTATTTACAATTGTCCGCTTTTGGCTTCCTTGGTAGCTTGATTTTCAAGCCATAATGCGGTTTTCAATAACACTACTATTCCAACTACAAGGTCGCTAACGAAAGCGCCGGGCACGACAGCCAGCAGCGGCGCGACCCAAGCACGCTTCTCTACGCCTGCTTTACCCATTAAAACGATAATCCCCTGAAAGTGGAGACTCTTCATGCCCCTAAAGACTACCCCCGGTGAGGCAGGCGCCATGGCGCCCCGAAAGAAAAAGCTGCCCATGCCGGATGTTTTCATCATCCTGTTCGGTTTCATGGTGCTGGTTCTGCTGGCGTCGTACCTTATTCCGGCGGGCACCTACGAGCGCAGTACCGCCAATGGCCTTACCCAAGTGGCCACGGACAGCTTTCGCTATATCGAGGCCGCGCCGCTTGACCTGATGGATCTGTTCACCGCTATCCATAACGGACTGGTGGCCGCCTCGACGCTGATCTTTCTCATTCTGATCGTGGGTGGCGTGTTGAAGGTCATCGAGTCGACCGGCGCGATCAGCGCCGGTATCTACCGCCTGCTCAACCTGGCAAAAGGCCGTCAGAACCTGCTGATCTTCATCTACTGCGCTACCTTCGCAACGCTTGCCTCGGTGGGCGTGGGCGCCAATCTGGCCATCGCCTTCATTCCTATCGGCTTGATTCTAGCCCGCTCGATGAAGCTTGACCCGGTCGTTGGCGTCGGGATCATTTTCCTGGGCTCCTACGCCGGTTTTGGCGCCGGGGTATTCGACCCCACCGTGACCGTTACGGGGCAAACCATCGCCGAGCTTCCGCTGTTTTCGGGTTTCCTCTACCGCGGGGCGATCTTTGTGGTCTTTCTGGCGATTACTGCCGCCTATATCTGCCGCTACGCCAAACGTATCAAGCACAACCCTAACTTGAGCGTGATGGGCGTCGAGGCGTTCGCAAGCGCAGGTCAGAATGGCCAGCCGGACGTTTATCCCAGCTTTACCTTGACTCACAAGCTGGTGCTGGCTCTGTTCCCCCTGGCTATCGGTTTTTTCCTCTTCGGCGCCTTCGACCGGGACTGGGGCATTCCCGAGCTTTCAGCCACCTTCCTGATACTCGGAATCGTCACGGCGTTCATCGGGCGGATTTCACCCAACGACTTTATCAAACGTCTGATGAGCGGCGCAGGTGAAGTGATGTACGGCGCCCTGGTGGTCGGCGTGGCGGCGGCGGTCATCGTGCTGCTGAGGCAGGCCCAGCTTATCGACACCCTGGTGCACAGCGTGGCCACGTCACTGGATGGCTACGGCAAGATCGTCGCGATGGAGCTTCTCTACGTGTTCAACCTGATCTTCAACGGGCTGATCACCTCCGGCACCGGTCAGGCGGCCATCGTCATGCCCATCATGGTACCCATTGGCGATATGCTTGACGTTACCCGCCAGGCAACGTTCATTACCTTCAAGCTGGGTGATGCGGTCACCAACATCATCACGCCGCTTTCCGGTACGCTGATGGCCTGCCTTGCCATCGCGCGCATCTCCTACGTCGAATGGTTCAAGTTTGTACTACCCCTGGTCGCGATCTGGGTCGTGACCGGCGGTGTGTTCGTGGCGGTGGCCGTGGGCATCAACTACGGTCCCTTCTGATATTCATGCAGCTCAGGGGCGGCATGTTTTATAGGCAGGCCGCCTTCAGCCGCGTTTCGAGAAAGGTTAAAAAAGCGTCGATATGCGCAGGCATATGACGCTCGGCCATGACCTGCACCTGCAGACTTCGAAGCGCCAGCTGCGGCTCCTTGAGCAGCTTGAAGACCAGGCCTT
Source organism: Vreelandella aquamarina (assembly GCF_020075495.1). Lineage (GTDB taxonomy): Bacteria > Pseudomonadota > Gammaproteobacteria > Pseudomonadales > Halomonadaceae > Vreelandella > Vreelandella aquamarina_A. Next base: position 414,619 of record NZ_JABYQT010000002.1, on the reverse strand, counting down.
CGCTTTCGGTCTTGCCGCTCACCGCCACGGCGCTGCACAGGCCGACCATGTTCGGGTGTTCGCTTACCATGGTGTAGGTGGCCCCGAGCGAATCACACACGAAGCTCGGCTGCACCTTGACCCCGGCCAGACTGCACGCCACGTCGAACAGATAGCGCACGGTCGAGCCGTTGAGCGACATGGTCACGGGATACTGGCTCAGCGCTTTTACCGACAGGTTATCGCGTTCGGCCAGGGGGTGCTGGCGGGACATCAGCGCACCAATTGCCGCGCTGTGGCTTGATACAACCTGGATGCCGATATCCGGCGATAGGCTGAATGTCAGGGCAATGTCCACCGCCCCCTCTTGCACAAGCTTCGATGCACGCACGGAGTCGACCACCTGCAGATCGAACCGGGTATCCGGGTATTCGAGAATGAACGCCGACATCACGCTGGGTAGAAAGTGCCAGGCCATGCCATCCGGGCAGGCCACATTGATTCTTTTCTGCTGGCGAGTGGTGACCTCCTTCATCTGGGTGATCACGCTCTCCACTTCCAGCTGGTTACGCAGTGCATAGGCCTGGAGCAGCCTGCCCGCCTCGGTCAACTGCATGCCACGAGGCTGGCGTTCGAATAGCTTGAGGTGCAGGCGCTGCTCCAGGTTGGTGATCTGGCGACTCACCGCCGAGACGGCGACGTGCAGCTCTTCTGCAGCAGCGGAGAGCGAGCCGGTTTTCGCCACACTATGAAAATAACGCAAGTTGAGTTCCAGCATATCGCCTCCGAGGATGGGTAACCTCGCCTTTCCAGAATTAGAAAGAATACTTGAAATATTAATGATGGTCGCAAGGCACGGCAAGATTTAGGCTCAAGGTCAACGGTTACCCGCACCGCTTTTCTGCAAGGACAACGACAAGGGCAGTTTATGGATCAATCACTTTCAGGCCGCCAGCGCGCGCTCCAGCTTGCCACTGACACTCTGACGGATGGCACCTTTTACGCCACTCTGGCGCGCCGGGTGGCCATGCAGACGGTCAGCCAGGACCCCGCTCGCCAATCCATCCTGCACGATTATCTCACCCGGGAAATGGTGCCGCTTCTGAGTCGGCTGGGGTTTGGCTGCGATATCATCGATAACCCCTTGCCCGGCCGCCCGCCCCTGTTGATCGGCCAGCGCATCGAAGACCCGGCCCTTGCAACGCTACTGCTGTACGGTCATGGCGATGTGACCGATGGCCAGGAAGAAACCTGGGGCGACGGCATCGACCCCTGGGCACTGACCTTTGTCGACGACCGTATCTACGGGCGCGGCACCGCGGATAACAAGGGCCAGCACAGCGTCAATCTGGCTGCGCTCGAAGCGGTGATAAAGGCACGTGAGGGCAGACTGGGCTACAACGTCAAGATTCTGTTCGAGATGAGCGAAGAGATCGGCTCACCAGGGCTCGAAGAGGTCTGCCGCACCTATCAGGAAACGCTGGCGGCGGATCTGTTTCTCGCTTCCGACGGCCCGCGTATTCGTGCGGACATGCCCACCCTGTTTCTGGGCTCGCGCGGTGTGGTGCAGTTCAAGCTCTCCCTCAACCCAGGCAACGGTGGGCGCCACTCGGGCAACTGGGGCGGGGTCATTACCAATCCGGCGGTGGTGCTGTGCAACGCCATCGCGACGCTGCTCTCGAGCGAGGGCTGCATTCAGGTCGATTTCCTCCGCGCGCCGGTCATGACCGAGGCGTTGTCTCGGTTGATTCGTGATCTTCCGGTCGGCGGCGGAAGCACCGACCCTGCCATCAATCCCGACTGGGGCGAAAAGGCACTGACCAACGGCGAGCGCCTGTACGGTGCCAATACCCTGGAAGTGCTGGGCATGAGCGCGGGCCGTACGGACAAGCCGGTCGGCGCAATTCCCGCCAGTGCCGAGGCCATCATGCAACTGCGCTTCGTGAAAGGCACCGACTGGCAGGCGGTGGAAGAGAACCTGCGCGCGCATTTGGATGCCCACGGCTTCGACGCCATCGAACTCGACATGCTTGGCGGTTACGCCGCTACCCGGCTGGACCCCGGCCATCCCTGGGTCGGTTTCGTGGCGCAGTCGGCCCAGCAGAGCCTGGGGGAACCCGCACATATCCTGCCCAATCTAGGCGGCACCATTCCCAACCACTGCTTTTCCGATGCGTTGAATCTTCCCACGGTATGGCTGCCCCACTCCTACCCCTCCTGCAACCAGCACGCGCCTGACGAGCACCTGCTGGAAAGCATTCTCGAGCAGGGGTTAAAGATGGCCGCTGGGGTATTCTGGGACCTGGGCGAACTTGAGGCACACACTCACCTTTCTAAAGGCGCAGACCACCATGACCACTAAAAACAGCGTCGATAACGAAGCCATCCATTGGGACCAGGACATCAGCTACGGCCAATACCTGGACCTCGAGCCCTTGCTGGCCTGCCAGAACCCGGCATCAAGCGAGCACGATGAACTGCTGTTCATCGTCATTCACCAGGTCTCCGAGCTCTGGATCAAGCTCTGCCTGCACGAAGCCCACGGAGCGGCACAACATATCCAGAACGACAACCTCTCCCCGGCGTTCAAGATGCTAAGCCGGGTATCGCGCATTCAGGAACAGCTGATCAAGGCCTGGGAAGTACTGGTCACCATGACCCCGGCAGACTACGCGAGCTTTCGCGATAGCCTGGGCCAGAGTTCGGGCTTTCAGTCCTACCAGTACCGTGAAATCGAATTTCTGCTGGGCAACAAGAACGCCAAGCTGATCGAGGCCCACCGCGCCAAGCCCAAGCACTATCAGAAGCTACAGGAGTGTCTCAAGGCACCGAGCCTTTACGATATCGTGCTGCAGCTATTGGCCCGCCGCGGGTTCAATATTCCCGAGGATAAAGTCGAACGCGACTGGAGCATGCCCTACACCGCAAGCCCTGAGGTGGAAGCCGCCTGGACCGAGATCTACCGCAACAGCGAACAGTACTGGGATCTGTACGAACTTGCCGAGAAGCTGGTGGACGTGGAGTTCAACTTTCAGCGCTGGCGGTTCAACCACATGAAGACCGTGGAGCGCATCATCGGCTACCGGCGTGGCACTGGCGGCACGGCGGGCGTCAACTACCTGGTCAAGGCGCTGGACCTGCAGTTCTTCCCGGAGCTCTGGAGCGTGCGCACCACTATCTAGGCGGGCGGTGATACACCGCAGCGATATTCGATTTTCTGGAGTAGCGGATATGACGCAAGATTTGAACGGCATCACCCTGGAAAGCGTTCAAGAGCGCGACCAAAACGACCCCTTGGCTGGCTTCAAGGCGCACTTCTCCCTGCCGGAAGGCGTGCTGTATCTCGATGGCAACTCGCTCGGCGCCCAGCCCACCGCAGCCAGGCAGGCGGTTAACGCCACGCTGGATCAGTGGCGCGACGAGCTGATCAAGGGCTGGAACCAGGGCTGGTTCGACTCACCCGAGCGCCTGGGCAATCTACTGGCCCCGGTCATCGGCGCGGGCCAGGGTGAAGTCTGCGTGACCGACAACATCACGCTCAATATCTTCAAGCTCCTGGGCTACATCACCCAGCAGGCGCCGGTCGAGCGCCGCGCAGTGCTTTCCGAAGGCGGCAACTTCCCTACCGATGGCTACATTGCCCAGGGCTTTTGTCAGGTCAGCGGCCTTGAACACCGCTTTCTACCCGAAGGCGCCGAGCTTGCCGAACACCTGGAGGGCGTAGCGGTCGTGGTGCTCAGCCAGGTAAACTACCGCACCGGCGCACTTCGCGACATGGCCGCCACTACAAGGCTCGCCCACGACCACGGCGTCGAAGTCATCTGGGACCTCGCCCACTCCGCAGGAGCACTGCCGGTTCGTCTCAATGAAAGCGGGGCGCGCTTCGCAGTGGGCTGCACCTACAAGTACCTGAACGGTGGCCCCGGCGCACCGGCGTTTCTCTACGTTCAGCAAAACGTACAGGACGGCGGCTGGCAGCCGCTCTCCGGCTGGCACGGCCACACCGCGCCCTTCGCCTTTGATGCCGACTACGCCCCCGCCGGCGATATCTCGCGCTTTCGCACCGGCACCCACTCGGCCCTTGCCTACACCGCGCTAGAAGCCTCGCTTGCGCTGTGGAACGAGGTGGACATGCAGGGCCTGCGCGAGAAAAGCCTCGCCCTGACGGACCTGTTCCGTGCCTGCCTGAGCGATCTGTTCGATGCCCACGGCATCAAGGACATTACTCCGAGCGCCGACAAGCGCGGCAGCCAGGTATCGCTCATCGACGGTGAAAACGGCTACGCCATCGTGCAGGCATTGATTGCCCGCGGGGTGATCGGGGATTACCGCGAGCCGGGACTGATGCGCTTTGGCTTCACCCCGCTTTATCTCAGTTTCGAGGACGTGTGGCAGGCTGCCCGGCATTTCCGCGAAGTGGTGGAACGTGGTGAGTTCAAGCACCCGCAGTTTCACGTGCGCGGCGCGGTGACCTGAGATATCGCCATGACGCAAACGCCTCAGGATATCGCCTATTCGCCCAGCCGCTTCGCCCGGGATCATGAAGCCACGCTCGCCCGTCAGGCCGAAGCCGGGCGGGCCTTTGCCGAGCGCCATCCGCCGGTGTCAATCGAGGCAGGCCAAGGGCGCAAGTTCAACCTGTTCATACCCGAAGGCGAAGGCCCGTGGCCGTTGATGGTGTTCATCCACGGCGGCTACTGGCAGGCGCTGGATCACACGGCGACGGACTTTCTGGCCGAGCGTTATCTTGCCCGCGGCATGGCCTTTGCCTCGCTCGAGTACGGACTGGCCCCCGGCACATCGATAGAAATGATGATCGAGCAGTGCCAGCAGGGAGTGGCGGCAACCTGCCACGTATTGGCCGAGCACGGCGGCGAGTGGACGATTCACCTGGGCGGGCACAGTGCCGGCGCCCAGCTGGCGTACTGGGTCGCCGCCACGGGCAAGGTGCCGATAGACAAGCTGCTGCTGGTCAGCGGCGTGTTCGATCTCACACCGCTGGTAGATACCTACGTCAACCAGCCGCTAGGCCTGAGCAGCGCCCAGGCGCAGGCACTCAGTCCGCGGTTTGGCCGGCTCGACCAGCTTCCTCCCTGCCAGGTAGTGGTGGCGGAAAACGACCCACCCACGTTTCGAGAGCAGAGCCACGACTTTGTCGTGGCCCTTCGCGATGCCCAGGTGCAGGCAAGGTTTCTGGATGTACCAGGGTGTGATCACTTCGACGTGCTGGATTATCTCTGACGCTTATTCCTGCCCGGACCACCGGGCCGCACCACCCACCAGCTTGCCAGCACTAGGCTAGCAAACAATGAGTAGAGCACGATGAAGACCCACTCAGGCGCGGTGTAGTAAAGCAGGCTCTGCAGCCAGTGCTGAATGAAGGAGCCTGAATAGGTAGCGGCGCCGGCCTGCTCGCGCAGGGCCATTTCCCAGGTGGTGAGTGGACAGATGGCGCCGACCCAGGCCTGACCAACCACGTAACCAATGGCGCACAGATGAACGATGCGAAAGGTCTTGTTGCGCACCCAGCGCCACCCAAGAAAACAGCCCGCGTAGATGGCAAGCAGCCCCAGCACCACGAAGGCCACGAACAGGACGTGAACGATCAGGATGATATCAGCAAGCAGCAAGAGTGACGGCGCAGACATGAGCGTACTGGCCAGCCCGGCGCTTACCAGGTCTGACCAGAGCCGGGCGGGCCCAGGTCAATGGGCATATCCGGGGCGATATCCACCACGCCGTCGATATGTTTCAGACGCTGGGCCGTGGCGTTATCTGCTTCACCAGTAATGCAGCCGATATCTTCCAGCAGATCACAGATCGTCAGGCCTTCGGCCTTGAGTCGTGCCGCGGTCTCGGTGATCGACCGGTCGCTTGAAACGGTGATGACCCATAACTCGATCTTCTGCATCGTCTTGTCTCCAAGATAAGTGCCCTGGGCAGCCTGTAGCAGCTGCCCAGGGATTATCGGTCTATCAGGGCGCCTGTACCAGCCCCGCACCAACACGGGTTTCAGAGGAAGGCAGGCGCTGGGCGGAATCCACCAGCCGCCGCCACAGGCTCATGCCTCTGAGCGAGGCATCCGACTGCGCCCAGAGCGCGGCGCACCCTGCCACATGGGGCGTGGCCATGCTGGTGCCGCTGATCGAGCGGTAATTGACCGGACGCGGCCAGGAGGAAAGCACGTCTCGCCCCGGCGCTGCGATTTCCACCTTGCCATAGTTGGAAAAATTGGAAGGTCGCAAGTCAGGATCCAGCGACGCCACCGACATGATGGTGGGCGAGTTGGCCGGCGAGCCGGTATTGAGCCCTTCGTTGCCCGAGGCGGCAATGGCCAGACAACCATTACGCAGTGCGGCGGCTCCGGCGTTGGTAAATGCCGTCTGCACCGGGCTCTGGCCACCCAGCGACATCGAGATCACCTCGCAGCGGTTGGCGATTGCCCAGTTCATTCCCGAAAGTACACTCGCCCCCGCGCTACCGCCGGCGTTGGTGAGCACTTTGCCGATCAGAATTTGCGCTTGATGCGCCACCCCATAGCCCGGTATGCGCCCGGATGCCGTTCTCGGGCCACAGGCAGTGCCGATGCAGTGCGTGCCGTGACCGTGCAGATCCTGAACCGGCTGGCCTACGAAGGAGCGGCTCTCCATCGAGCGGCCCAGGAAATCCGGGTGCCCCAGGTCCATGCCGGAATCGAGCACAGCAACGTTGATACCTGCACCGGTCCACATGCTCTGTGGCACTCGGCATCGAGCAAGCCCCCAGGTCACCTGATCAACGCTCGCCTCGAAACGCCCTTCTTCTCTTTCGAGGTTACCCAGGTCTTCAGCGATGGTGCTGGCCGCGCGTAGAAACCCTCTCAGGTATTCGGCGCTTTCGGCAAACACGAAATACTCGGGTTCGATACACTCGATGGCCTGTTGGGCGAAGAGCTTGTCGTCCGTACGCAGCCCACGCTGCTCCAGGGCATCCCCGCCCAGCAGCGCCACCCCCAGCTCCGGGAACACCATCACCTCGGCATCTCCTGTATCTTCCAGATTGGCCGCCTGAGCGTTGAAGTCGCGCGCATCGGCGACACGAAACTGCTGATCCTTGAGAGCCTTTATTCCTTCATCCAACATGCCTTGCCGGTAGCTGACCAGATAGCGTCCGGTCTCCGAACAGTTACCGCCCCGTTCCAGCGCGGCCAACAGAAGCCGCTCCGGCCCGCAGGCGACCGAGTGGATGGGAGAGTTCGCATTAGAAGACTTACCGCCGCTACCGTTACCTTTAGGTTTCGTCGCCATGGTGATTGCCTCTTAATTGCGCTTTTGCATGTGGGCCACTTGAAAAGAGGTTCAAGTAGCCGAGGAAATAGGCTGATCAAGACTGCAAGATGCTGCCCAGCAAGATGGGGGCATGAGAACCAACCTATGGTTTCAGCCTACTGCATGACTCCGCCTGCGCCAGCAAGATCAAGTTTTTTTTAATCATTTAAAGCGAATTGTTGATTCAGGTCAGACGTAAATATCTCATCATCCAGTGTCAGCACTTCAATACCACTTCTCTATTCCAGCTATCCATTCGGATACCCACCATTTTTGAACTGGAAACCTCAAGCGCCGGTTCAGTCTGCCGATAGCTAACTGTTATCGTCGCCTGGAGCTTTCTGATGTTTCATCTTCGCCTCAACAAAGAACCCAAGCAGCAGCTTGGTGGATTGACGGCACTGCGCCAACTGCATGACCAGATGGAACGGGGCTTGCTGTCCATCACGCTGAACGCCGACTTGTGTATCTCTGCTCTCAACCAGGGCTTTGCCGATGCCCTCGGTTACCCGCGAGAGCAGCTATTGGGGCGGCCAATGTCAGAAATCGTGCCATCCTACGTCACGGAGCTACCCTGCTTTCGAGACTTCAATCAAGCCATTGCATCGTTCGCACCCATCAATGACAACTACCGTTACTTGCGTGCCGATGGCTCGCTCGTCTGGCTGAACGTCGACTGGCTTCCGATACGCGGAGCAGGCGGCAAACTCAAATGTGTGCAGGGGTACGGCCGCGATGTGACCCAGAAGGTAGAGGGGGCAACGGAGAGCAAGGCATTCATTGCCGCGCTGCTTCGCTCCACCGCCGTTATCGAGTTCAACCTCGATGGCACCATCATCACCGCCAACGAGCAGTTCCTGCAGGCCATGGGCTATCGGCTTGAACAACTAATCGGTCAGCACCACCGCATGTTCTGTACCTCGGAGCAGGCTGACTCCCCCGAATACACCGCCTTCTGGGCAAAACTGAATAGCGGCGAGTATGTGGCAGACCGTTTCCAGCGGATCGATAGCCAAGGTCGCGATGTCTGGTTGAGAGCCACCTATAACCCGGTCTACGACACCGATGGCTACTTGTGGAAGGTGGTTAAGTTTGCAAGCGTGATCACCGACCAGGTGGCTCGCGAAGCGCAGGTGCGCGAGGGCGCAAACGTGGCTTATGACGTTTCACAGCAGACGGATATCAGCGCTCAAAAGGGAGCGACGGTGGTGCAGCAGACGGTCGAAACCATGCGCCAGATAGCCTCGGAAATGCAGGTAGCTTCCAACAGCATCGAAGCGCTGGACAAGCAGTCTGTACAGATCAATGCCATCGTCAAGACCATCGGCGATATCGCGGTGCAGACCAATTTGCTGGCGATAAACGCCGCCATCGAAGCCGCCCGGGCCGGTGAACAGGGGCGCGGATTCGCGGTAGTGGCCGAGGCAGTGCGCAAGTTGGCGGCAAGCACCAGTGCCGCCACCGTGGAAATTGTAAGCGTCGTCGAGAAAAACCAGGCACTCTCGAATGACGTCATGCGTCAGATGTTCAATACCCGGGAAGAAGCCGAGCAAGGGCTGGAGCTGGCAAGTCAGGCGGGCAGCGTGATTGTCGAGATTCAGGAAGGCGCCAGGCAGGTAGTCGACGCTGTACAGCGCTTTTCCAATGACCTGTAGTTTTTCAATACACCAGTAGCAGCGAAGTGGCTGGTTGTTTCAAGCTGGTAACCGGCGACCCTTCCCTTCATTAACGAAGAGTCGCCCAGCGCATTGTGGCATTGAATACTGGCAGTAGTGTAGCTGTAATGCGCCAGCGCCAGCGCCTTCATCGTCAAGGTGTTTGCGCTGTACGGCGCATCACGTTCAGTGCCGTGATTTCAATTGAAAGCGCCTGCCGTGTCCGCTCCAGTGCCCTTACCTCTTCAACCATGGCATCGCGCTGGCTATTGGCCTCGGCAAGCCGGGCATTGGCTTCTTCGATATCAGCGTCAAGAGCCTCCAGGTCTGATTCGGCCTGGTCGCGAGCTTCTTGCGCATTTTGACGCGACTGTGCTGCGTCATCGTGGGCAGCTTGCGCCTCTTGGGCTTCGTCTTCCAACGCGGCGACATCCTCATCGAGCTTCTCAAGACGGCGCTGCCTTTCGTCTATCTGCTCATCGAGGTCCTGGATCTCTTCTTCACGAGTTTCACGCTCCCCACGTAACGCGGTCAAATCGTCTTCAGCATTGGCAATATCGGCGCGGGTTGACGCCAGCGCCGCCTCTGCCTCGGCCTGTTCGACCTCGAGAGCTTCCCTACGCTGACGCAAGGTGGCAAGGTCGAGCTCGGCGGCTTCGACTTCCGTCATCTGCGCTTGAATCTGTTGATGCTCGCGCTCCGTATCGGCCAGGCGCGCCTCGAGTGCCTCAATATCGTCTTGTCGCGAGCTTGCAATGATATGCGCCACCACGGCCCAGGCCACCGCAACCAGTACGAGAACCAGAAGGACTCTTACCCGGTTATCGCTCAAGAATCCTGCCGATGATGATGTATGTGTCCCTGTCATTGATGCATCCCCTTTCACTCGAGCGATCGCTCATTATCGTTGCCGCCGGTTGTACGTCGGTGGCCTTTCATCTGACCTATTGTAAATATGGAGGAAAGTTTCTGTTTCGGCCAGGCAGGATCTTTCAGCCTCTGGGCAGCCAGACGTGGGTGCCACGCGGTGCGCGTTACCGCGTGCTACGCGTTTGTATCTGCCTTCAGGTTCTTGGCATATCAACAAGATCAGGTGACGGGGATCATTACCACGTTCTGGAACGCGGGGCGTTCGGTCAATTGCTGGTACCAGCGCTCCAGGTGGGGACGGGGCTGCCAGGTCAGGCCGATGTTCCAGAGGTTGTAGATGAAAGGGGCAACGGCGATATCGCCAAGGCCAAAGGCATCGCCGGAGAAGTAGGTTTGCTTGGCGAGGGTTCCATCCAAAAGCGCAAAGAGCTTCTCGCAGGCTTGCATGCCGGCATCGATGGCGGCGGTATCGCGCTCGGCCTCCGGGGTTCTGACGTAGCCCATCAGAATCACGCGGTGCGCGGGTGAAAGCGTGCTGTTGGCCCAGTCCATCCACTTTTCCGCCTGGGCGCGCCTGGCGGGCGCTTCAATCCACAGTTTGCCTTCACCGTACTGCGCGGCCAGATAACGGATGATGGTGTTGGATTCCCACAGCAGGGTCTCGAAAGCATCATCCTTTAAAAGCGGCACCAGGCCGTTGGGGTTCATGGCCTTGTATTCCGGCGTGTTGTTCACACCGTGCTGAAGACCCGCCTGAATCTGCTCGAACGGCAGCTCGAGCTCCTCCAGTACCCACAGCACCTTCTTGACGTTGGTAGAGTTGTTGCGGCCCCAAAGCGTGATCATGGCAATCCTTGTTTTGGTGGTGACAGAGCCCTGGATGACAGCGCCCTGAATGAGAGAGTCCTGGATGAGAGCGCCCTGAGTGTGCCTTGGGCATGACTGGGTGGCAAGGCGACCTTCGGGTGCCGCACGTCGGTGCTACTGCCCCTTCTTCCCCTGATAGAACGTCATCAGGCTGGAGAAATCCAGCCGGCCGTGGCCCTCTGCCTTGTGCAGGGTAAACAGCGCCCGGGCGGCGGACCCCATGGGCACGGCCGCGGCGCTTTGCTGGCTGATATCCATGGCAAGCCCCAGGTCCTTGATCATCAGGTCGGTCAGAAAGCCGCCCTGGTAGCCCTTCGAGGCCGGGGCGTTTTCCATCACGCCGGGATACGGATTGTAGACGTTGAGCGCCCAGTTACCGCCGGAGCTCTGCTTCATGATGTCGGACAGCACCGCAGGATCCAGGCCGTTTTTCACCCCCATGTTGAGCGCCTCGCAGGTACCCGCCATCAAAATCGCGAGCAGCATGTTGTTGCAGGCCTTGGCTACCTGCCCGGCGCCGTGATCACCGGCGTGGAAGATGTTCTTGCCCATCACCTCGAGCAGTGGCCGGGCCTGCTCGAACTGTTCCACACTTCCACCCACGATAAACGTCAAGGTGCCCGCCTGGGCGCCGCCTACCCCGCCGGATACCGGCGCATCGATGAACCCGATGCCCTTTTCCGCCCCGACGGCGGCTACGCTGCGCGCGGTATCAGCGTCGATGGTGGAGGAGTCGATGACCAGCGCGCCCTTCTTGATCACTTCGAACAGCGGCGTCTCGCCATCCACGAACAGCCCGCGCACCTGCTGGCCGGCGGGCAGCATGGAAATGATGACATCCGCCTCCTTGGCCGCATCAACCGCCGAGGCGGCGACTTCGCAGCCGTGGGATTCAGCGGCGTCCAGTGCATCCTGGGAGAGATCGAAGGCGCGCACGTTGAAGCCGGCGCTGGAGAGGTTGGCGGCCATGGGGCCGCCCATGTTGCCCAGGCCAATGAAGGCGATCGTGGTCATGATATTGTCCTTGTTATATGAAGATGATGGGTCATTCGCCCAGGTTGGCGAGCGGACTCTGCTCCCAGGGCGAGGTCAGTAGTTCGTCGATGAAACCCTGCTCTACGGAGGCCACGTCCGGGTAGGCCCAGGCGGGGCTGGCGTCCTTGTCGACCAGCAGCGCGCGCACGCCTTCAGGAAATTCCCGGTGGCGGCAACACTGCACGGAAAGTGCAAGCTCCGCGCGGAACACCTCGGCAAGCGACATGTACCTGGCACGCTTGAGCTGCTCATCGATCAGCGTAATGGAGACCGGGCTGCCGTGGGCCAGGGTTTTCTGGGCGCGAGCGAACCAGCTGTCATCGCTTTCCACCGCCAGCACGGCGGCCACGGTCTGCTCGGTGGTGTCGTGATCCATCAACTCGCGAATCAGCGGTGTGGCGTTGAGCACCGGGGTATCGAGTTCGGCAAAGCGGCTTTTTGACGCCTGTTCCAGCTCGCGCAGCGTACGGTTGACCACGCCGTGAGCGTCGATGGTGCCGCTCTCCTGCCAGCGGGCCTGGGTGAGCGAGTGCATCAACGCCTCACGCTGGCTGCTTTCGATGCAGCGGTCTGCCAGACCCAGGTGCACCGCATCCAGCGCGTTCACCGGGCTGCCGGTCATGGCCAGAAAACGCCCGGTGCCCACGGGCAGACGGTTCAGAAACCAGCTGGCGCCTACATCCGGATAGAGGCCGATGGTGACCTCCGGCATGGCCAGGCGCGAGGTTTCCGTCACCACGCGGTGGCTGCAGGCGCTGAGCAGCCCCATGCCGCCGCCCATCACGATGCCGCTGCCCCAGCAGATGATGGGCTTGGAGTAGGTGTGCAGCTCGAAATCCAGACGGTACTCGTGAGTGAAGAAGCGCTCGGGGAAATCCGGGTCGTTTTGTTCACCGGTGATCGATTTATACAGGCTGACCACGTCGCCGCCGGCGCAGAAGGCCTTTTCACCGGCACTGTCCAGCACCACGGCCACGATGCGCGTATCCTCCTGCCACGCCTTTAACTGTGGGCGAATCGCATCGATCATTGCAAGCGTCAGGGCGTTGAGCGAACGCTCGGCGTTGAGGACGATTTCGCCGATGGTGTGGCCGTCGCCGGTGGCGTGCTCGTTGAACAGTACGCTACTCATGCAGGCATCCTTGTGATAGAAAAATCTGGCAAGAAGAGTCCAGTGCTCGTTTTCTAAAGCGCTGCGTTCACTATAGCTCGCCGGCGCCTTCGGCCAACACCCGGCGGGAGATGATCAGGCGCATGATCTCGTTGGTACCTTCCAGAATACGGTGCACTCGGGTATCACGCACGTAGCGCTCCATGGGGTACTCCTTGATATAGCCGTTGCCGCCGTAAAGCTGCAGCGCTTCGTCGCACACCTTGAAGCCGACATCGGTGGCGAAGCGCTTGGCCATGGCGCAGTAGGTGGTGGCGTCCGCATGGCCGGCGTCCAGCTTGGTGGCGGCCATGCGCACCAGTTGGCGGGCGGCGACCAGCTCCGTGACCATATCCGCCAGGCGGAACTGCAGCGCCTGAAACTCCGCCAGGCGCTTGCCGAACTGCTTGCGCTCCTGCATGTACTCACAGGCCTTGTTGATCGCCTGTTGGGCGGTGCCGATGGAGCAGGTGGCGATATTGATGCGCCCGCCGTCGAGGCCTTTCATGGCGATCTTGAAGCCGTCGCCCTCCTTGCCCAGCAGGTGGCTTTCGGGAACGCGCACGTCTTCAAAGGTCACCATGCGCGTGGGCTGGCTGTTCCAGCCCATCTTCTCCTCCTTGCGCCCATAGCTGATGCCTTCCGCCTTCGCATCCACGGCAAACGCCGAGACGCCGCCTGCACCCTCGCCGCCGGTGCGCGCCATCACCACCAGAAAATCGGTGCTGCCCGCGCCTGAAATGAACATCTTACTGCCGTTGAGCAGGTAGTCGTCACCGTCGCGCTTGGCGGTGGTTTTCAATGAGGCGGCATCCGAGCCCGCGCCGGGTTCGGTCAGGCAGTAGGAACCCAACAGCTCGCCGGTCGCAAGCCGGGCGCCCCACTGCTCGACGGCTTCTGGGGTGCCGAAATCCGCGAGCATCCAGGTCACCATGTTGTGAATGGTGAGGTACGCCGTCGTGGAGGTGCAGCCCATGGAGAGCTGCTCGAAGATGATGCTGGCATCCAACCGCGATAGCCCCAGCCCGCCCACGCTCTCCGGGGCGTAGAGCGAGCAGAATCCCAGTTCGCCTGCCCTCTTGATCACGTCCACCGGGAAGATGGCCTCGGCATCCCATCGGGCAGCGTGGGGTGCAAGCTCGTTCTGGGCGAATGCTCTGGCCATATCGGCGTAGGCGACCTGGTCTTCACTCAGCTCGAAGTTCATGGCGAATCTCCATCCAAAGCCGTCGCTGTGCCGCTGGCTGACGAGAGGCGCGAGGCTTTTGTGTTGTCATTATTGAAGGGTCAAGGCTAATTGACGTTTACGTTAACTTATCGCCTAAAGCGTTACCGCGCAACGGCGTACCCCCTCTACCTTGGGCGTAGGCGTAGGCCGTCGACATAAAAAAGGCGCCCTGAGGCGCCCAACACCGAAACAGGCGGCTTACTTGAAGTTCTTGCGGTAGATGGCCCCCAGCTCGCCGATGATGCCGCTTCGAAAGCTCAAGACACACACCACGAAGATGGCGCCAAGAATCACGCTGACCCAGTTGCCCAGCGGCGACTGTGCCAGCAGATGCTGAAGGCTGACCACCAGCCCCGCGCCCATCAACGGGCCCAGCAGCGTGCCCACCCCGCCCAGCAGCGTCATCAGGATCACCTCGCCGGACATGTGCCAGTGCGCGTCCGTCAAGGATGCCAGCTGGAACACCACGGTCTTGGTGGAGCCCGCAAGCCCTGCAAGCCCCGCCGAGATCACGAAGGCCACCAGCTTGTAGGCGTCGACGTTGTAGCCAAGCGAAATCGCCCGCGGCTCGTTTTCGCGAATGGCTTTCAGCACCTGACCGAAGGGGGAATGCACGGTGCGCTGAATCAGCGCGTAGCCGAGCAGAAAGATCACGAACACGAAGTAGTACATCGCCAGGTTGCTGCGCAGGCTGATCACCCCGAACAGCTCGCCCCGGGGCACGCCGTGCAGCCCGTCCTCCCCGCCGGTGAACGGCGCCTGGATGAACACGAAGAACATCAGCTGCGCCAGCGCCAGCGTCACCATGGCAAAATAGATGCCCTGGCGGCGAATGGAGAGCACGCCAAACAGCACGCCTAAAAGGGTGGCCATCAGCGTACCGGCCAGAATGCCCAGCTCCGGCGTAAGCCCCGGGTAGCTTGCCAGCAGATAGCCCGTGGCGTAGCCGCCGGTGGCCAGAAACGCGGCGTGGCCAAAGGACAAGAGCCCGGCATAGCCCAGCAGCAGGTTGAAGGCGCAGGCGAACAGCGCAAAGCAGAGTATCTTCATCAAAAACACGGGGTAGGCGATAAAGGGCGCGACCAGCCCCACCCCGATCAGCGCGATATAGAAGGCATTACGGCGCAGGTTCGCCCGGCGCTGGCGTTGGGCCACGGCGGTTGGCGCCTTGAGCAGGGTTGATGCGGGCATGGCTATGCCTCCTTTCCGAACAGCCCGGCCGGGCGCAGCATGAGAACCAGGATCATGACCAGAAAGATCACCGTGTTGGCGGCTTCCGGGTAGTACACCTTGGTCAGTCCTTCGATGATGCCCATGCCAAGCCCGGTAAGAATCGCGCCCAGGATCGAGCCCATACCCCCAATTACCACCACCGCGAATACCACGATCAAAAGACTCGACCCCATGGTGGGCGATACCGGGTAAAGCGGTGCAGCAAGCACGCCGGCAAAGGCGGCAAGGCCCACGCCGAATCCGTAGGTCAGGGTGATCAACAGCGGCACGTTCACCCCGAAGGCCTGCATCAGTTGGGAGTTTTCAGTGCCTGCACGCAGGTAGGCGCCCAGGCGAGTGCGCTCGATCATGAACCAGGTGAACAGGCACATGGCAAGGGCAGCCACCAGCACCCAGGCCCGGTAGGTGGGCAGGAACATGAACCCCAGATTGAGCCCGCCCTGTAGAATCTCCGGCGTGGCGTAGCGCGCCCCGGAAACCCCGAACAGATTGACCAATGTGCCCTCGATAATCAGCGCCAGGCCAAAGGTCAATAGAAGCCCGTAAAGATGGTCCAGGTGGGCGATGCGGCGCAGCAGAAAGCGCTCGAGCAGCATGCCAAGCCCGCCGATCACCAATGGCACCAGAACGAGCGCCAGCCAGTAGTTGATGCCCAGGTAGCGAAAGCCGAGAAGCGCAGCAAACGCTCCCAGCATGTACTGGGCGCCGTGGGCGAAGTTGACGATCTTCAACAGCCCGAAGATGACCGCCAGACCCAGGCTCAGAAGCGCATAGAAGGCGCCGTTCACCAGCCCCAGCGTCAGCTGACCCATGAACACCGCCATGGGCACACCGAATATCATCGTCATGTACGACCCTCCTCGCCCCTGCGGGCAGGCGTTTTACCGGCTGCCCGCAGGGAAGTGCTCAACGGTTATCGGCTCAGTTCTGCACCAGGCTGCACTGGCTTTCCGAGAGCGGACGATAGGCCTCTTCAGCAGGAATGGTGCTGAGAATTTCGTAAAGGTCCCACTCGCCGGTGGACGCTTCCGGGGTTTTCACCTGGGCCAGATACATGTCGTGCACCATGCGGCCGTCTTCACGGATGCGCCCGTTGCGGGCAAAGAAGTCGTTGATGGGCTCGGATGCCATCTGCTCGCGCACGGCCTGGGCCTCGTCGGTGCCCGCCGCTTCCACGGCCTTGAGGTAGTGCATGGTGCTGGAGTAGATACCTGCCTGCACCATGGTGGGCATGCGGCCTACCTCGTCAAAATAGCGCTGCGCCCACTCCCAGGACTGCTCGTCCATGTCCCAGTACCAGCCGGTGGTCAGCAGTAGATTTTGGGTCGCCTCCAGGCCCAGGGCATGCACGTCGTTCAGAAAGATCAGAAGCCCTGCCAGCTGCTGGCCGGACTGGGTGATACCGAACTGACTGGCAGTGGTGATCGCATTGACCGTATCCGCCCCGGCGTTGGCAAGCCCCACGATCTTCGCACCGGACCCCTGGGCCTGAAGAATGTAGGAGGAGAAGTCGCTGGTCGGGAACGGGTGACGCACGCCACCGACGATCTCGCCGCCGTTGGCTTCCACCACGCGGGTCACATCCGCTTCCAGTGCGTGGCCGAAGGCGTAGTCCGCGGTGAGCAGAAACCAGGTATCGCCGCCCTGCTCCACCACCGCCTTGGCGGTACCGTTGGCCAGCGGATAGGTATCGTAGACCCAGTGAATATGGTTCGGCGTGCAGTGCTCGTTGGTCACGCTGGAAGCCGCGGAGCCAGACACCAGCCCCAGACGGTCGTTTTCCGCCAGCACCTTGGTGACTGCGATGGTGACCGAAGACGCCACCAAGCCCGCGACCATATCGACGTTGCGCTGGTCGATCCACTCGCGCACGGTGTTGGCGCCCACGTCGGCGCTGTTGCGGTCATCGGCGCTGAACACCACGATGGGCGCGCCGTTGACGCTGCCGCCGAAGTCCGCCACCGCCATCTCGAGCGCGGTCAGCCCGCCGGGGCCGGCAAGGTCACGATAGGTGCCGGACATATCCGCCAGGTAGCCGATGCGCACCTCGTCATCGCTTATCTCGGCCTGAGCGGTGGTGGCCACCACCGCGGTCGCGGCAGCCATGGCGATGCTTGCAGCGAGTCGCTTCTTGATTAACGTCATGTTCGTCTCCTGGCCTCTGGCCATTGTTGTTGTCATGTGGCGCTGTTCTGGTGTGACGCTTCAGGGTGTTTCGCTTTACACGCCAAGCATCGTGTTGAGATGCTCGCGCCGCGCGGGCAGCTCAGAAGCGGTGATCTCCTCGACGATCTGGCCGTGGTCCATCACGAAGTGGCGGTCGGCCAAGGGGGCAGCAAAGCGAAAGTTCTGCTCGACCAGCACGATGGTCATGCCGCGTGCTTTCAGCTGCACCAGCACTTCGCCGAGTTTCTGCACGATGACCGGGGCCAGGCCTTCGGTAATTTCGTCGAGCAGCAGAATGCGCGCCCCGGTACGCAGGATGCGCGCCATGGCCAGCATCTGCTGCTCGCCGCCGGAAAGCCGGGTGCCCTGGCTTCTGCGCCGCTCGAAAAGGTTGGGGAACATGATGTAGATATCATCCAGGCTCATGCCGCCGGAGCTGACCGTGGGCGGCAGCAGCAGGTTTTCGTGGACATCCAGGCTTGCAAAGATGCCGCGCTCTTCGGGGCAGTAGCCGATGCCCAGGCGCGGGATATGGTGCGGCTTCATGGAAAGCGTCTGCTGGCCGCTGACCACGATGGAGCCGGTACGCCGCCCGACCATGTTCATCATGGCTTTCAGGGTGGTACTGCGTCCGGCGCCGTTGCGGCCCAGGAGCGTGACCAGCTCGCCCTGCTTCACGTCGAAACTGACCCCGTGAAGAATATGCGACTCGCCGTAGAAGGCGTGCAGGTCCTTCACCCGAATCATTTCCCGGGCGGAGTGGTTAGCGGTGGGCATAGTCGCCGGGGCTGAGTTTATCGTACTGTGCATCATGCGCTGGCTCTCGCTTTCTCGGCGTCGTTGTCGGCGCTTCCCATGTAGGCCTCGCGCACCCGCGGGTCGTTCGACACGCTGGCGTAGTCGCCTTCGGCCAGCACCGCCCCCCGGGCCAGCACCGTGATGCGGTCACAAAGCCGGCTGACCACGCTCAGGTTGTGCTCCACCATCAGTACCGTGCGCCCTTTCGAAACCCGCTTGATCAGCGCCACGATGCGATCCACATCTTCCGCGCCCATGCCCTGGGTGGGCTCGTCGAGCAGCAGCATGACCGGGTCGAGTGCAAGCGTGGTGGCCACTTCAAGCGCCCGCTTGCGCCCGTAGGGCATCTCGACAGTCAGGGTATCGGCGTATTCGCCCAGGCCCACCTCGTCAAGCAGCGCCATGGCGCGCTCGTTCAAGTGATCCAGGGTTTTTTCCGATTTCCAGAAGTGAAACGAGGTGCCCAGGCGTAGTTGAAGCGCCACGCGAACGTTTTCGAGCGCGGTCATGTGGGCGAACACCGCCGATATCTGGAACGAGCGCACCAGCCCCAGCCGGGCGATCTGGTTGGCCTTGAGCGAGGTGATGGGCTTGCCCCGGTACAGAATCTCGCCCCGGGTGGGTGGCAAAAACTTGGTGAGCAGGTTGAAGACCGTGGTCTTGCCGGCGCCGTTGGGGCCGATCAGGGCGTGAACATGGCCTTCCTGCACACTCAGGTTGACGTCATCCACTGCCGTGAAGCCGCGAAAGCTCTTGGTCAGGCCACGCGTTTCAAGCACCGCTGCAGAAGCGGGCGAAGTAGCGGTTGCACTCATGGTGTGCCAGTCCTCTGCTGTTCTTGTGTCGTATCGGGTGCGAGCTTGATACGAAGGCGAGGTATCGGTTATCGAGCGTCTGCCCGGCAGTTATTTTTGTTAGCGGGCTGTGCATCTTTACCTGAACGTAAAGTGCAGTTTCAAACTAGCAACCTCGGGTAGGCCATGACAATTACAACTTTGGTCTACCGCTATTCAAATTAGCGTTCTATAAAACAACAACCTGCTATTTGACAACGGCTTACCGCATACAGGGCGTCTCTGCACACGCCCAATGACTGCTTTACGTTAACGTCAACTTGTTTTAGCCTCAATGGCAGTGTTCCATGGGAACAGACCCTTTCGACGAGAATCTTGAACAATGAGCAGAACCTACTCGATCAGCGAACTGGCCAACGAGTTTGATGTGACCACCCGCAGCATCCGGTTTTATGAAGACCAGGAGCTGCTGCGCCCGGCACGCCGCGGCCAGACGCGCATCTACAGCAGCAAGGACCGGGTACGCCTGAAGCTCACCCTGCGCGGCAAGCGCCTGGGCCTGTCACTTGCCGAGATTCGCGAGCTCTTCGAGCTGTGGGACGAGACCCGCAGCGGCAGCGAAAAGCAGCTTCACCTGATGCTCGAAAAGATTACCGAGCGCCGGGCGGCGCTCGAACAGCAGATGAAAGACATCACCATGGTGCAGCTGGAGCTTGAAAGCGCCGAGATCCGCTGCCGCCAGGCGCTCGAGGAGCTCAGCGAGAAACGCAGCGACGACGTGCGCGTCAAGGCTTCATCGTCCGCTTCCTGACGACATGGGCCTGCCAGCGCATTACCTATCCAGCATTACCTATCTAACAATATTCAACAGGTGATCGACCATGCACTCCCTCTACTCGGAACTCAATTTCGGCCTCGACGATGAAATGAACATGCTGCGCGAGCAGGTCAACGCCTTCGCTGCCAGCGAGATCGCCCCGCGTGCCGCACAAATCGACCGCAACAATGAGTTCCCCAACGATCTGTGGCAGAAATTCGGCGACATGGGGCTTCTGGGCATTACCGTTTCAGAAGAGGATGGCGGCAGCGGCATGGGGTATCTGGCCCACTGTATCGCCATGGAAGAGATTTCCCGGGCCAGCGCCTCAGTCGCGCTTTCCTATGGCGCCCACTCCAACCTGTGCGTGAACCAGATCAAGCGCAACGCCTCTCCCATGCAAAAGGAGAAGTACCTGCCCAGGCTGATGAGCGGCGAGCACGTGGGCGCACTTGCCATGTCCGAGCCGGGCGCCGGCTCGGATGTCGTCTCCATGCAGCTGCGCGCCGAGAAGCGCGGCGACCGTTACATCCTCAACGGCAACAAGATGTGGATCACCAACGGCCCGGATGCGGACGTGCTGGTGGTCTACGCCAAGACCGACCCGGATGCAGGCTCCAGAGGCATCACCACCTTCTTGATCGAAAAGGGCATGCCCGGATTCTCCACGGCGCAGAAGCTCGACAAGCTGGGCATGCGCGGCTCCAACACCTGCGAGCTGGTGTTTCAGGAGTGCGAGGTGCCTGCCGAAAACGTCATGGGTGAGGTCGGCAAGGGCGTCAACGTCCTGATGAGCGGGCTGGATTTTGAACGCACCGTGCTGGCCGCGGGGCCTGTGGGTATCATGCAGGCCGCCATGGATGTGGTCGTGCCCTATATTCACGAGCGCCGCCAGTTCAACCAGTCGATCGGCGAGTTCCAGCTGGTACAGGGCAAGGTGGCGGACATGTACACCACGCTCAACGCCTGCCGGGCGTATCTCTACGCCGTGGCGGCCGCCTGCGACCGGGGCCAGACCTCGCGCAAGGATGCCGCCGGGGTGATTCTCTACTGCGCCGAGAAGGCCACGCAAACCGCGCTGGACGCCATTCAGCTGCTGGGCGGCAACGGCTATATCAACGAGTACCCCACCGGGCGGCTTCTGCGCGATGCCAAGCTCTACGAGATCGGCGCAGGCACCAGCGAGATTCGGCGCATGCTGATTGGCCGTGAACTGTTTACCGAAAGCCAGTAGGGGCACGCCATGAGCAGGATCACTACCCAGGTCAATCCCAGAAGCGAGCTTTTCCAAGCCAACGCCGCCGCCATGCGCGCCGAGGTAGATAAGCTTTATGAGCTTAACGCGGCCATCGCCCAGGGCGGTGGCACCCAGGCGCGCGAGCGCCACGAGAGCCGCGGTAAGCTGTTCGCCCGCGACCGCATCGACCATCTGCTGGATGAAGGTTCGCCGTTTCTGGAATTCTCGGCGCTGGCCGCCTATCAGGTCTATGAAACCGATGTGCCCGCAGCAGGCGTGATCACCGGCATCGGGCGGGTATCCGGGGTGGAGTGCGTGATCGTGGCCAACGACGCCACGGTCAAGGGCGGCACCTACTTCCCGCTCACCGTGAAAAAGCACCTGCGCGCCCAGGAGATCGCCCGAAAGCACCGCTTGCCGTGCCTCTACCTGGTGGATTCCGGCGGCGCCTTTCTGCCCCGCCAGGATGATGTATTCCCGGACCGCGACCACTTCGGGCGCATCTTCTATAACCAGGCGACGATGTCGGCGGAAGGTATCCCGCAGATCGCCGTGGTCATGGGCTCCTGCACCGCTGGCGGCGCCTACGTGCCCGCCATGGCGGACGAGTCGATCATCGTGCGTGAGCAGGGCACGATCTTTCTGGGTGGCCCGCCGCTGGTGAAGGCCGCCACCGGCGAAACCATCAGCGCGGAAGCCCTGGGCGGTGCCGATGTACACGCCAAGATCAGCGGCGTGGCAGACCACTATGCCGAAAACGATTTGCACGCCCTGCAGATCGCCCGCGCCTGCGTCTCCAGGCTCAACTGGCAAAAGCGCGGCAAACTTGCCATGCAGGCACCCGAGCCACCGACGCTCGACCCGACGGAGCTTTACGGCATCGTGGGTACCGATCTGAAAAAGCCCTTTGACGTTCGTGAAGTGATCGGGCGGATCGTGGATGCGTCCAACTTTGACGAGTTCAAGCGCTACTACGGCGATACGCTGGTCACCGGCTTTGCGCATATTCACGGCCACCCAGTAGGCATCATCGCCAACAACGGCGTGCTGTTTTCAGAGTCGGCGGTAAAAGGCGCGCACTTTATCGAGCTGTGCGCCCAGCGCAAGATTCCGCTGATATTTCTGCAGAACATCACCGGCTTCATGGTCGGCTCAACCTACGAGCACGAAGGCATCGCCAAGCATGGCGCGAAGCTCGTGACCGCCGTGGCGTGTGCCAAGGTGCCCAAGTTCACCGTGCTGATCGGCGGCAGCTTCGGCGCCGGCAACTACGGCATGTGCGGGCGCGCGTTCGAGCCCAACCTTCTGTTCATGTGGCCCAACGCGCGCATTTCGGTGATGGGCGGTGAACAGGCCGCCGGCGTGCTCGCTCAGGTCAAGCGCGAGCAATTCGAGCGCGAAGGCCGGGAGTGGACTCGACAGGACGAAGAGGCCTTCAAGGCGCCTACCCGCGAGCAGTACGAGCACCAGGGCCACCCGAACTATGCAAGCGCACGGCTTTGGGATGACGGCGTGATCGACCCCCTTCAGACCCGCGACGTGCTGGGGCTAGCGCTTGCCGCAGCGATGAATGCCGAAATCGAAAAGACGCGCTTTGGCGTGTTTCGGATGTAGAGGTGGGCCAATGGCTTATTCAACATTGACGATACAAGACGGCGTGGCGCGTCTGTCGCTCGACCGCCCGGAGGTGCACAACGCCTTCGACGACAGCCTGATTGCCGAGCTGAATGCGCATCTGGCCGAACTTGAAAAACGTGCAGAAGCGGGTGACGTGCGCGCCGTGGTGCTGGGCTCCCAGGGCAAGAGCTTTTCCGCCGGGGCGGACCTTCACTGGATGAAGCGCATGGTCGATTACGACCTGGACGACAACCTTGCCGATTCGCGCAAGCTTGCCGAGCTGATGCACCGTCTGGATACCCTGCCTTGCCCCACCCTCTGCCGCGTGCAGGGTGCGGCGTTTGGCGGGGCTGTGGGCCTGGCCGCCTGCTGCGATATCGTCATTGCCACGCGCGAGGCCAAGTTCTGCCTTTCGGAAGTCAAGATTGGCCTGTCACCCGCGGTCATCAGCCCTTACGTTCAGCGCGCACTTGGCCCCCGCCAGATGCGTCGCTATGCGCTTACCGGCGAAATGATGGATGCCGATACCGCGCTGTCTCTGGGTCTGGCCCATCAGGTGGTCGAGAGCGAGGCGCTGGATAGCAGCGTGGACGCGATGCTAAAGGCGCTGCTGGCAGGTTCGCCTCAGGCGCAGCGGGCCACCAAGGCGCTGCTGGCCGCGGTGAGCGAATCAACGGAGGCGACCGCCACTCGCGAACAGACCTGCCAGGTGATCGCCCGGCTGCGCGTCAGCGCCGAAGGCCAGGAGGGCCTCACCAGCTTTTTCGAGAAACGCCGCCCGGCCTGGGTTCAGGCACCCGGTTCACAACCATGACGCTGGAGCCCGCCATGACAAGAACAACCCCGTTCGACACCCTGCTGGTGGCCAACCGCGGCGAGATTGCCTGCCGGGTGATGCGCACCGCCCGCCAGATGGGCCTCAAGACGGTCGCCGTCTACTCGGATGCCGACGCCAACGCCCGCCACGTGCGCGAAGCCGACGCGGCGATTCGCATCGGCCCCGCCGCCGCGCGGGAAAGCTATCTCGATATCGACGCAGTGATCAGTGCTGCCCGGCGCACAGGTGCGGGGGCGGTGCATCCCGGCTACGGCTTTCTCTCCGAAAACGGCCGATTCGTGACCGCGCTTGAAGAGGCGGGTATTACCTTCGTCGGCCCGCCCGCCTCGGCGATTGCCGCCATGGGCGATAAATCAGCAGCCAAGGCGCGCATGGCGAACGCCAAGGTGCCGCTGGTGCCGGGCTATCACGGCGATGACCAGGATGATGCGCTGCTGCGCTCCGAGGCCGACAAGATCGGCTACCCGGTGATGCTCAAGGCCAGCGCCGGCGGCGGCGGCAAGGGCATGCGCGTGGTGGAAAGCGGTGATGCCTTTCAGGCCGCCCTCGACGGCTGCCGGCGCGAATCCAGCGCGGCCTTCGGTGACGAGCGCATGCTGATCGAGAAGTATCTGGTCCAGCCCCGCCATGTGGAAGTCCAGGTGTTCTGCGACCGTCAGGGCCAGGGTGTTTATCTGTTCGAGCGCGACTGCAGCGTGCAGCGCCGCCATCAGAAGGTGCTCGAAGAGGCGCCCGCCCCAGGCATGCCCCCCGCGCTGCGCGAGGCGATGGGAAGTGCGGCCGTGCGCGCCGCACGCGAGATTGGCTATGTGGGCGCGGGCACCGTGGAGTTTCTGCTCGATGCAGATGGCGCATTCTACTTCATGGAGATGAACACCCGCCTGCAGGTCGAGCACCCGGTCACCGAAATGATCACCGGCCAGGACCTGGTCGAGTGGCAGCTGCGCGTGGCCATGGGTGAACCGCTGCCCTGCACCCAGGAGGCGCTGACCATCACCGGGCACAGCTTCGAGGCGCGCCTGTACGCCGAAGACCCGGAGCAGGATTTTCTGCCCGCCACCGGCACCCTCACCCGCTTTGCGCTGGACCTGGAAGGCGCAGGCCTGAATGGCGCGCAGGTGCGCCTGGATAGCGGCGTGGAGAGCGGAGACGTGGTCTCGATGCACTACGACCCGATGCTCGCCAAGCTGATCGTTCACGGCGTGGACCGCGACGCCGCCCTTGCCACGCTCAACCGGGCGCTGGCGGCTCTTGATGTGCAGGGCGTGGTCACCAACCGTGCCTTTCTCCAGCGTCTGGCTACCCATCCAGCGTTCAAGAACCTGGAGCTGGATACCCGCTTCATCGAACGCCACGAGGCAACGCTGTTCGCCCCGCGCAGCGACGCAAACGAGGATTACGCCAGCGCCGCGCTGGTGGCCCTGCACCAGCTTGCCGGCGAACAGCAAGGTGCCTCGCCCTGGCAGCGCCATGACGGTTTTCGCCTGAACGCGCCCCGCAGGGTGCGCATTGCGCTGCAAGCGCCAGCCGCCACTGGCGGCGACGAGCCGGTGGTCACGGTGGAAGGCACGCGCCAGCCGGGCGATGCCCACTGGCGCCTCGCGGTCAGCGGCCAGACCTTTACCGCAAGCCTGGCCCCTCTTGCCGGCAATGCGGTGGCCATCACCCTGGACGGCCATCGCCGCCGCCTGCAGGCCCAGCGCGACGGCAACGTGCTGGTGCTGGCAAGCCCCGAGGGCGAAACACGGCTTGTGTGGCAGCGCCTCGATGCCGCCAACCACGCCGCCCACGAGGTGCAGTCAAGCTTTACCGCGCCTATGCACGGCACCGTGGTGGCGCTGCTGGTCGACCCCGGCGTCAGCGTCGAAAAGGGCATGCCGCTGATGGTGATGGAGGCCATGAAGATGGAGCACGCCATGACCGCACCACTGAATGGCAGCGTGGCAAGCTTTCACTTCCAGCCTGGCGATACCGTAAGCCAGGGCGACGTGCTGCTCGACTTCGCCGCCGCTGACCAGGGAGTCTCGTCATGACCCTGCCCCAACGCGTGCGCCTGTTCGAAATGGCCCCCCGGGACGGCCTGCAGAACGAACCCGGCGCCATGGTGCCTACCGCTACCAAGATCGAGCTGATCGAGCGGCTGGCCAGTGCCGGTATTCGCCATATCGAGGCGGCAAGCTTCGTCTCGCCCCGGTGGGTGCCGCAAATGGGCGATGCCGGTGACGTCATGCGCGGCATCACCCGAATGCCTGGCGTGGTGTACTCGGCGCTGACCCCCAATCTCAAGGGGCTGGAAAACGCTCTTGAGGCGGGGGTTGAAGAAGTTGCCGTGTTTGGCGCTGCATCGGAAGCCTTCTCGCAGAAGAATATCAACTGCTCGATTACCGAGTCGCTTACGCGCTTCGCACCGGTGCTGGAGCGCGCCCAGGGCGCCGGCGTGCGCGTGCGCGGGTATGTCTCCTGCGTGCTGGGCTGCCCTTATGAAGGCGCCATCGAACCGGCGCGGGTGGCAACGGTCGCCCGCGCGCTTCTTGACATGGGCTGCTACGAGATTTCACTGGGCGATACCATCGGCGTGGGCACGCCGCTTGCCGCGAAAAGGATGATCAATACGGTAAGCCAGGAGGTCCCCATCGAGCGGCTGGCCGCCCACTTCCACGACACCTACGGCATGGCAATCGCCAATCTGTATGCGGTCATGGAAGAAGGCATCAGCGTGATCGATGCGGCCACCGGCGGCCTCGGGGGCTGCCCTTACGCCAAGGGTGCTTCCGGCAACGTGGCCACCGAAGACGTGCTCTACCTGCTCGAAGGGCTGGGCATTGACACCGGCATCGATCTTCAGGCCGTGATCGAGACAGGCGTCTGGATCACACGGGCGCTGGGCCGCCGCCCCGGCTCGAAGGTCGCCCTGGCTAGAGGTACGCGTTCAGTATAGTTGCCGCATCGACGCCAACAGCAGCGTCCATTCGAACAGACAAGAACAACATTCGGAGAGACATCATGGCATCACAAACACTGACACCACCGATCCTGCCCAGCTACACCAGCAGCACCGCGGCCAAGCCGCTTCTGGGCATGACCATTGGCGAAAAGTTCGACCAGATCGCCGCCGAGTACCCGGATAACGATGCGCTGATCGTGCTGCATCAGCATATTCACTGGCGCTACCGCGAGCTTCACGAGCAAGTGAACCGCTGCGCCCGGGCGTTGCTGGCCATTGGCGTCAAGCGCGGCGACCGGGTGGGCATGTGGGCGCCCAACTGTGCCGAGTGGACCCTGACCCAGTTCGCTACCGCCAAAATCGGCGCCATTCTGGTCAATATCAACCCGGCCTACCGTACCCACGAGCTCGAGTATGCCTTGAACCAGTCCGGCGCACGCTTTCTGGTCTGTGCTGACCGTTTCAAGAGCTCCGATTACCGCGGCATGCTGTATGAGCTGGCCCCGGAGCTCCAGAGCAGCACCGGCGGCAAGCTCAAATCGCTGAAGCTGCCGCAGCTCGAGTGCGTGATCAACTTGAGCGCTGAGCAGCATGCGGGCATGTGGCGCTGGAGCGATTTCGTGCAGGAGGCCAGCCGGGTCAGCCAGGCCGAGGTCAACGAGCTTCAGGCAACGCTGCAGTTCGATGACCCGATCAATATCCAGTACACCTCGGGCACCACCGGCTTTCCCAAGGGGGCCACGCTTTCCCACCACAACATTCTCAACAACGGCTTTTTCGTGGCCGAAAGCATGGGCTTTACCAGTGAAGATCGCCTGGTGATTCCGGTGCCGCTCTATCACTGCTTTGGCATGGTAATGGGAAACCTTGGCTGCATGACCCATGGCGCGGCGATGATCTACCCGGATGAGGGCTTCGACCCCGGCAAGGTGCTCAAGGCGGTACACGAGCAGCGCGCCACCGCGCTTTACGGTGTACCCACCATGTTCATCGCCGAGCTCGGCCACCCCGAGTTTGCCGCCACCGACCTCTCCACGCTGCGTACCGGCATCATGGCGGGCTCGATCTGCCCGGCGGAGATCATGAAGCAGGTGATCAACAAGATGAACATGAAAGGCGTGCAGATCGCCTACGGCATGACCGAAACCAGCCCCGTGTCCACCCAGACCGGCGCCGATGACCCGATCGAAAAGCGTGTTTCCACTGTGGGCCGTACCCAGCCGCATCTGGAGAGCAAGATCATCGATCCCGGCAACGGCGGCATTCTGCCCCGCGGCGAAATCGGCGAGCTGTGCACCCGGGGCTACAGCGTGATGCTCCGGTACTGGAACAACCAGCAGGCCACAGGTGAGGCCATCGATGAAGCGGGCTGGATGCACACCGGTGACCTGGCCACCATGGATGACGAGGGCTACGTGCAGATTGTCGGACGCATCAAGGACATGGTGATTCGCGGCGGCGAGAACGTCTATCCCAAGGAGATCGAGGAGTTTCTGTATACTCACCCGGCAGTGCTCGATGTACAGGTCACCGGCGTGCCCGATGAGAAGTACGGCGAAGAGCTGGTTGCCTGGGTCAAGTTGAATGACACCGCAGGCGAGATCACCGGCGAAGATCTTCGCGAGTTCTGCCAGGGCAAGATCACCCACTTCAAGATCCCCCGCTACTTCAAGTTCGTCGATGAATTTCCCATGACCGTGACCGGCAAGATCCAGAAATTCAGGATGCGCGAGATCTCGATGAACGAGCTGGGCCTGAACCAGGAGACACGCCGGTGAGTTCGAGGGGACTCGCGGCGCACTACCACCAGGCATTGCGCGACGCCGAAGTGCTAGCCCAGATTCAGCACCACTACCCGGCAGGCCCCACACTTCACCAGCTCGCCCCGCTGGATCAGCTGCACATTGGCGGCGTGAGTGCGTCAAGACGTCTACTTGGCCTGCTCGACCCCGCCATCCACCCGCGCGTGCTGGATATGGGCGCGGGCCTGGGCGGGCTGATGCGCCAGGGCGCAGCGCTCGGGTTTCATATGACCGGACTGGATATTACCCATCGCTTCACGCGACTCAACCAGGCGCTGACGGCGCTTGCCTCTCCGGCCGGGCCACCACTTCGCTGGATAACCGGCGACGCCTGCGCCCTCCCCTTTGCCGAGGCAAGCTTCGATGCCCTTCTCTTCCAGCATAGCCTCATGAACATGCCCGATGCGGCCCAGGTGTTCAAAGAGAGCCGCCGAGTGCTGCGCCCCGGCGGCAAGCTGGTCATGCATGAAGTAGTGAGCGGGCCAGAGGTATCCCAACTGCGCTTCCCGGTGCCCTGGGCGCTCACCGCTGAACATTCGCACCTCCTCGAACATTCAACCTTGAAGAAAATGCTCATCGAGGCCAACTTTACCTTGGAGCACGACCTGGACTGGAGTCGCCCAGCCCTTGAATGGCGCGAGCGCCAGCGCGGCAAGGAGCAAACAGGCCAGGCACCGGCGCTTTCGCCACAGTGGGTATTCGGCGAGCGCTTCATGAAGATGGGGGAAAACCTGCTGTTCAACCTCAAGGCAGGCGCAATTAACGTGGTAGAAATAAGGGCCAGTTGCTAAGCTGGTCAGGATAATAACAGGCCAAGGACGAGGAACCCCCCAATGAAACGCTTGGCTGGCGTTATACTCTACGGCGTTATCGGCTCTACCCTACCAATATTGACTGCTGCGGCTGATGATACGCTTCCGGCCATCGCCTACGCCACGCCCACCAGCGAATTGATGCAGCTGGACAATGGCGTGGTGCTTGAAGGCAGCGATCTGAGCAGCCTGGATACCTATACCTCAGGTTTTCGGTTCACGGCAGGCTTCAGCCCCTGGCAGCTTCCCCGCCTGGATATCGGCGCCGAAATTGCCTATCGCGAAAGCGACGAAGTCCCTATCGCCTCCAGTATGACGCCCTTGATCATGGATACCCTAAGCCTCGGCGGTGCCCTCGTTGCCGGCATTCGCATGGGCGCTGTCAGCATGTATGCCAAATCCGGCCTGACCGAGTGGCGCGGTGAAACCAACCTGCCCCAAGGCGATGAAGGCGGCACCACCTGGCTGCAGGGATTCGGCGCCACCCTGACCATCAACCGCCTGATCACCCGCCTCGAGTACGAACGCGTCGACGCACCCACCTTGAGTCACCTCAATCATTTGAGTGCATCGCTGCATCTGCCGTTTTAATGGCTTGAACCTAGCAGTTCAACGCGTATCCTCCTCTGGCGCCGTCCACACCGGCACATCTTCCCGCCTGGGTTCGTGCCACTCTTGGTTCATGGCGGTATTGAGCGACTCCTCGAGCTTCATGAACAGCTCGCCGTAGCGTGGGCTGAAGCTGATGCCCCCTTCTATCTCCTTCCAGGCGTCAAACAGCTCATCTTCGTGGGCCTGTTCGTTCTGCAGGAAGGACCAGGTCATCTGCTTGGCGCGCATGGGGTGTACGCCCATGGCGGTCAGCGCATGGCCGCCCAATTCCAGCGCCGAGTGGTAAGTCTCGCTGACCACGTCATCAGCGCCGGCTTCGCGCAGCTGGTAGCCGTGGCCGCGGTCGAAGGCACGCGCCAGCACCCACACGTTGGGGAAGTAGTGCTTGACGTGGCGGACCATCTGCACGGCGCGCTCGCGGTCGTCGATGGCTACCACCAGCAGGCGCGCATTCTCGATTCCCGCCCGCTCCAGCAGGTCCGCGCGGCTGGCATCGCCAAAGTAGCTCTTGATATGGATGCGGCGGGAGTTTTCGATCTGCTCGAGTTCGAGATCAAGCACGACCATGGGCATGTTGTTGGCCCGCAGCAGGCGGCAGATGATCTGCCCAAAGCGCCCTGCCCCGGCCACGATGACCGGCGCCTGCTCCTCGATGGTGTCAGCGTCGCGCTCATCCTGGCCACTTTGATAGCGCGGCAGTACCAGGCGGTCGTAGGCGATGAACAGAAGCGGCGTCAGGAACATGGAAAGCGCGACCACCAGCGAGAGTATCTGTGCGGTATCCGAGGGGATGACGCTGTTCTGTACGCTGTAGGTCAACAGCACGAAGCCGAACTCCCCCGCCTGGGCCAGGCTCAGGGCAAACAGCCAGAAGTTGCTCTCCTTGATCTTGAACAGCAAGGCCAGAGCCAGAAGCACCACGGCCTTGATGGCGATAACGCCCAGGGCCAGGCCAATCACGGTAGCCCACTCGGCAGCGAATACGCCAAAGTTGATGCCCGCACCCACGGTAATAAAGAAAAGCCCGAGCAACAGCCCCTTGAAGGGCTCGATATTGGCTTCCAGCTCGTGCTTGAACTCACTGTTGGCAAGCACTACCCCAGCCAGAAATGCCCCAAGCGCGGGCGACAGATTGACCAGACTCATGAGTGCGGCAATACCGATCACTACCATCAGCGCGGTAGCGGTGAAGACTTCGCGAAGCCCGGCGCCTGCCACGTAGCGGAAAAGCGGCGGGCCAAGATAGTAGCCCCCGGCGATCACGGCGGCAATGGCAGCGATGACCACCAGCGCATGCGCCCAACCGGGCAGATGAGCGACCAGGTTGAAGCCGCTATGGTCATCCCCCCCGCCTGCTGCCCCCATCAGCTCGGGCAGCGCCAGCAGCGGAATCAGCGCCAGCATGGGAATGACGGCGATGTCCTGAAACAGGAGTACTGAAAACGCGCTGCGTCCGCCTTCGGTCTTGGCAAGCCCTTTCTCGTTGAGCGTCTGCAGCACGATGGCCGTTGACGAGAGCGCAAAGATCAGCCCGACCGCCAGCGCCGTCTGCCATACCAGACCAAGCCAGAGTGCGATGGCAAAGCCCGCCGCAGCGGTAATCGCCACCTGTAAGCCCCCCAGCCCTACCAAGCGTACTCGCATCGCCCAGAGGCTCTTGGGGTCAAGCTCCATGCCTACCAGAAACAGCATCATCACCACGCCAAACTCGGCAAAGTGCTGAATGGTGTTGGTTTCCTGACCGACCAGGCCAAATACCGGGCCGATGGCCACGCCGGCCACCAGATACCCCAGCACCGACCCAAGTCCAAAGCGCTTGGCCAGCGGCACCGCAATGACGGCCGCCACAAGGTAGATGAATGCTTGAATGAAATAGGCCGTCATGACGCGCTCCTTGAATCAACGTTGCGGTATAGTAATCGATTAGCTTGCTTGGATAACCCTTTGCTTGACTTCCCGGCCAATCCATATATCGTACTAGTACGCTAGTACATACATAAGGATACCGGTGCCGCATGCCTGGAACGCCCGTTTCACAACCACCAACGTCTTCGGATGAATACCGGGACGCCTTGATCGACTATCTCTTGAGCGTGGATGACCCCGCGGCCATGAACGAGGCGCTTGAGCGCCTGCTGACCCCGGCGGAGTATCAGGAGATCAGCAAACGGCTGCAAATCTTCAATCTGCTGCGTGACGGCGTACCCCATCGCCAGATCGCCCAGATGCTGGGCGTTGGCATTGCCACCGTTTCCCGCGGCTCCCGCGCGCTAGGTACCTCCCACTCGACACTGGACCGCTGAATCATGACGACTTACGCAACGCCCCCATCAGGCACCGGCCCACGCC
The DNA here is from genome assembly GCF_020075495.1 of Vreelandella aquamarina. Lineage (GTDB taxonomy): Bacteria > Pseudomonadota > Gammaproteobacteria > Pseudomonadales > Halomonadaceae > Vreelandella > Vreelandella aquamarina_A. Next base: position 382,509 of record NZ_JABYQT010000002.1, on the reverse strand, counting down.
CGTTCACCCTGCCGCGCAAGCCCCACTACGTGACCCTGGCTGCCGACTGCGACTTCTTTGCGCTATTCAAGAAGATCGAGAAGCAGTTCGATACCTGCTACATGCTGGAGTCGCTGGGCGAAGACAGCCACATGGCTCGCCACTCGATCATCGGCTTTGACCCGGAATACACGCTCTACGCCAATGGAAAGACGCTGAGCATCGAGGGCCGGGAAGGCAACACCGAGCACTACCCAAGTGAAAACCCCTATGAACTGCTGCGCAGTCTGATTCCCCAGAACATCATCTCGCGCAAGTACGCCGGGGGCCTGGCAGGTTACCTGGGCTATGACGCCATGCAGTATTTCGAGCCCACGCTTTCGCTCAAGGCCAGCGACGACTTCGACACCTTTCGTTTCGGGCTTTACAAGGATGGCCTGATCCTCGACAAGATGACCGGCGAGGTGACCTATTTTCATTACGAACACAGCCGTTTCGAGTTTCTGCAGTCGCTGATCGATGCCGAGGACGAGCCCAGCGGCGCGCTGAATATCACTGCTCTGGGCGATACCATGAGCCAGGCCGAACACGCCGTGGCCGTGGCCAAGGTCAAGCAGGATATCATCGACGGCAAGGTGTTCCAGTGCGAGGTGGGGTTCAAGAAGCGCTTTCGCATCGAGGGTGATACCGTGGCCCTTTACGATCAGCTGCGTACCATCAACCCCTCGCCACAGATGTACTTCATGAAGTTTGGCGAGCAGAAACTGATTGGCGCAAGCCCCGAGCTGCTGTTCCGCCTGCGTCAGGGCGAAATGGAAACCTTCCCGCTTGCCGGCACCACCACCCGCGGCCGGGATGCCACGGAAGATACCCAGCTCGCCCGCCAGCTCTTGAACGACCCCAAGGAGATCGCCGAGCACAACATGATCGTGGACCTGCACCGTAACGATATCGGCCGGGTTGCCCGGTTCGGCACGGTGAAGGTGCGCAGCCTCATGGATATCAAGCGTTTCAGCCACGTGCAGCATATCTCGAGCGAAATTGTCGGTATCATCGCCGAGGGAGAGGACATGTTCACCGCACTTGCCAGCAACTTCCCCGCCGGCACGCTGACCGGTGCGCCCAAGATCGAGGCGATGAAGATCATCGATGAACTCGAAACCGATGGCCGAGGCCCTTATGGCGGCGCTGTGGGTCAGTTCTCGTTCAACGGTGACTGCACCTTTGCCATCCCCATCCGCACGGTGTTCGTCAACGGCGAGCGCGCCTACGTGCAGACCTGCGGCGGCAATGTCTATGACAGTAACGCCGAGGATGAATACGAAGAGATCCGCCGCAAGTTCGCCGGCACGCGCAAGGCGCTGGCCCCCTTCATGAATTCGGAGAGCCCGGCATGAACGTGTTGATCATCGATAACTACGATTCGTTTACCTACAACCTCTATCAGTTCATTGGCGAGATTCTGACCACCGAGAAGAATCGAGGTGCGCTGGATGCTTTCGATATTCTGGTCAAACGCAACGACCAGATCACCTTTGCCGATATCGTGGCCATGGCGCCGGACCGCATCATCATCTCCCCCGGCCCCGGCTCGCCGGATGACCCGCGCTATTTTGGCGTGTGTGCTGAAGTGATCAAGGAGCTTGGCAAGACCACGCCCCTTCTCGGCGTTTGCCTGGGCATGCAGGGCATCGTGCATGTATTTGGCGGTCAGGTCGTCAAGGCGCCTTTGCCCATGCACGGCAAGATCAGCCCGGTGAACCATGCTCAGCAGTCGGTGTTCCAGGGCGTGCCGGACCAGCTTGAGGTGATGCGCTACCACTCGCTGATCGCGCATGCGGATTCGCTGCCGGAGTGCCTGCAGGTCACGGCTACCGTGGGCAGCCTGAGAGCCGAAGATTTCGAGCAGCGCAGCCACTGGAAGAATGCCGGTGAGTTCGAGCTGATGGGCGTCAAGCATCGCGACTACCCGATTCACGGCATCCAGTTTCATCCCGAGTCATTTGCCACCGAGGGCGGCAAGGAGCTGATTGCCAATTTCCTTTTGGCTACCTGATGAGACGCGTGATAAAAGCTAAAAAGCTGGATACCACAGTGAGCGGTATCCAGCTTTTGCATATCTGTTTGCGCAGTGTTCAGGCTTTTGCCGGCGTCAGCGCCCCTTGCCCTTATCGCCTAACGTGAACGAGGGCGGATCGCTGGCCGGGAAGGTATCATCGACCATGTCATCCACATCGCTTTCCGTATAGTCACCGCTGACGCGATCCGCTGAATAGACCGTATATCCCTCAGCGACCTGCCACTGACCGTCGACCTCCTTGAGATCGTGCCTTTCCAGCCAGATGCGGCTCCCATCGGTCTTGACTACTTCGATCTTCGTTTCAGCACTTGCATCTGAAACGGTGCCTAGCGTGCTCCCATCCTGGGTGTAGATAGTGGCATCTTGAAGCTCACTTTGTGCCATCTCAAGGTCCTCCATTGATAGACAAGTATCAATACCTTAGTTGGCCCCACGCAAGTTGGGCAAGGTAATTCAGACAACTTTACCTTATCGCAACACCGTGATTATAAAGTATAATTTACATAATGCTCAGAAAAGCAGCGCTCGTATCCTAACGCCGTGGAAAACCTAGCGTTTTGGCTTGCCCCTGGATTGACCGCCGCGCGTGCCAGGCTTGCTGGTACCTGTCCTTCCCTTGCCAGCGGGCTTGCCTGCCCGCTTGCCCTGGGAAGCTGGTTTGCTCCCTGCCTTGGCCTTCGGATGCGCCTTGCCCACCGCTGAGAACTTGCCCTTGGCGCTCGAGCGCGGTTTGCCATTGGCCGCCCTGCCCGAACCACCCGGCTTGCCACCCGCCGGCTTTGGCTTGCGCGGGTTCGGGCCACTCTGCGCGCGCGGCTTGGCCTTTGGTTTGGCGGACGTCTGAGGCGCCGGGGCCGCCTCGGAGCTTTCGGTCAGCGCCACGATGGTGTCGATCTCTTTAGGCGTCAGATCTCGCCAATCGCCCAGCGCCAAGCCCTTCAGGCTTACGTTCATGATGCGGGTGCGCACCAGCTGAGTGACCTCATAGCCGAAGTATTCGCACATGCGGCGAATCTGGCGGTTGAGCCCCTGCACCAGGGTAATCATGAACACGAAGGTGGAAGCCTTCTCTACCTTGCACTTCTTGGTGACCTGACCAAGAATCGGCACGCCCTTTTGCATGCCTTCTACAAATTCGTCGGTGATCGGCTTGTTCACCGTCACCTGATACTCTTTTTCGTGATTATTGTTGGCACGCAGAATCTTGTTGACCAGATCACCGTTGTTGGTCAAAAAGATCAGCCCCTGGGAGTCCTTGTCCAGCCGTCCGATGGGAAAAATACGCGCACCATGCTTCACGAACTCGACGATGTTGTCCTTTTCGCTGGATTCTGTGGTACTCACGATGCCGACCGGCTTGTTGAGCGCAATCAGCACCAGATCCTCTTCTTCCTGAGGCTCAATCTCCTGGCCGTTCACCTTTACCCGATCACCGGCAACCACCTGATCACCCGTGGTCGCCCGACGGCCATTGATCCAGACGTTGCCCTGCTCGACAAAGCGGTCCGCCTCGCGGCGCGAGCAGAGGCCGCTTTCGCTGATGTACTTGTTGATTCGGGTCGATTTTCTTAATGACATAACTCGCCGTAAGGCTGAAAGTGAGTAAAGACAGTGTCAAAAGAGGCCGCCCACTTTCCGAGCGGCCTCTTTATCCCGCGATGTTCGTTTAGCCGGTGTTGCGCAGCCCGGCCGCGATCCCGGCCATGGTCACCATGAGTGCGCGGGAAAGATCGGCGCTGATCGCTCCGTCGGCATCGCGGTTACGTTGCAAGAGCTCGGCCTGCAGCCCATGCAGCGGGTCGATGTAGGGGTTGCGCACATCGATGGCCTGGCGAATCAGCGGCGTGTTCTCCAGAAGCTTCTCCTGTTGAAGGATGTCCAGCAGCACGTTTTCCAGACGCGCAAAGCGCTCGCGCAGCTCCTTGCCCAGCGCCTTGAGCGACGGCTCGTCCACCAAGCGGTGCTCGTAATAGGCAGCAATGGCGGTATCCGCCTTGGCCAGCAGCATCTCGAGCATATCAAGATAGGTGCCGAAAAACGGCCAGCGGTTGCGCATCTCCTTAAGCACTTCCAGGCCACCCGGCTCCTGCAGACGGCGGACGAAGGCTTCACCGCTTCCCAGCCACGCCGGCAGCATCAGGCGGATCTGCGTCCAGGCGAAGATCCAGGGGATGGCGCGCAGTGTTTCCACGCCGCCATCCTGGCGCCGCTTGGCAGGCCGTGAGCCCAGCGGCAGCCGCCCAAGCGCCCCTTCGGGCGTTACCGCGCGGAAATAGGGTACGAAATCAGGATTTTCACGCACCACGCCCACATAGCCGGCGTGCGCAATGCTGGCGAGATTATCCATCTCCTCGCGCCAGCGGGGTTCCGGGGCAGGCGGTGGTAGGAGCGTGGCTTCCAGCACGGCACAGGCGTAGATCTCCATGGAGCGCAGGGCGATATCCGGCTGGCCGAACTTGAAGCGAATCATCTCCCCCTGCTCGGTCACTCGCAGGCTGCCATTCACCGAGCCTGGCGGCTGAGAAAGAATCGCGGCGTGGGCCGGACCGCCGCCACGGCCTACAGTGCCACCTCGGCCGTGGAACAGGGTCAGGTCGACACCGTGGCGCTCGCATACATCTACCAGCGCTTCCTGGGCGCGGTACTGCGCCCAGGCGGCGGCCAGCTGGCCGGCATCCTTGGCAGAATCCGAGTAGCCGATCATGACTTCCTGGCGGTCATGAATCAGCGCCCGATAGCCCGGCAGTGAAAGCAGCTGCTCGATAACGCTGCCGGCGTGATCCAGGTCGTTGAGTGTTTCAAACAGCGGCGCGATGGGCAGCGTAGCCTGGCCGCCCACCTCCTTCATCAGCAGCGCCACGGTCAATACGTCCGAAGGTTCACCGGCCATGGAAATGATATAGGTACCCAGCGCCTCCGCGTGCTCCTGGGCAATCACCTTGAAGGTATCCAGCACCTCGCGGGATTCAGCGGAGCACTCCCAGCGGCGTGGAATGAGCGGTCGGTGCGAGGCAAGCTCTTCAAGCAGAAACGCCTGCCGCTTGGCTTCATCCCACTCCTGGTAATGGCCAATGCCCAGCGCATCGGTCAGCTCTTCGATCACCTGAGCGTGGCGGCTGGCTTCCTGGCGCAGGTCCAGCTTGGTCAGGGTGACGCCGAATACCGCTACCCGGCGCAGCGTATCCAGTAGCGAGCCGTTGGCGATGGTATCCAGCCCTACATCGCACAAGGAGCGGTAACAGGCCAGCAGCGGCGCGTAGAGCTGGTCGCGGGTTTCCACGATCGGCCCGCCATCGAAATTGCGCCCTTCAAGCGCCGCCTTGGCCCAGTCGCGGGTGGTTTCGACCTTGATCAACAGCCGCTTGAGCAGTTCGCGGTAGGGTTCGGCAACGTCACCTACTTCGGCTTTCAAGGCGCTGTTGGCCTTCCACATGGAAAGTTCGGTCTTGAGCTGCTCGAGATCACGCAGGTACAGGTCCGCTGCCATCCAGCGGCCCAGAAGCAGCACCTCGCGCGTCACCTTGGCGGTGACGTTAGGGTTGCCGTCACGATCACCACCCATCCAGGAGGCGTAACGAATCGGCGCGGCGTCCAGGGGCAGGCGCTCGCCGGCGGTTTCCAGCAGCAGGTTATCCAGGTCGCGATGAAAATCGGGCACCGCCTGCCACAGCGAGTTTTCAATGACCGCAAACCCCCACTTGGCTTCATCCACCGGCGTTGGCCGCTCATGACGGATTTCATCGGTATGCCAGGCCTGGCTGATCAGCTCCTCGAGCCGCCCCTGGGCACGCGCGCCCCGTTCGGGGTAGTCGCTGGCGCCTTCAATGGCGGTCAGGCATTCGTCGATGGCGTCGTATTTCTGAATCAGCGTACGGCGGATGACCTCCGTGGGGTGTGCAGTGAGCACGAGCTCGACGCGCATCTTCGACAGCGTCTCGACCAGCTTGCGCGGGGAGTTGCCTGCCTGCTGGGCGCGCTCAAGAAGCTCGCCCAGTGCCGGCTGCGAGCCGGGCTTGTAATCTTCGACGCGCCGAAAGCGCGCCCGGTAGTGCTGTTCGGCAATATTGGCCAGGTTCAGAAACTGGTTGAAGGCGCGGGTAACGGGCAGCAGGTCACGCTCGGGCAGCTTGCGCAGGTACTCGATCAGCTCGCGCTGCTGCAGTGAATCTCCTTGGCGGCCCCGCTTGGCATGCGCGCGAATCGTCTCGATCTTGTCGACAAACGCCTGGCCTAGATCGTCTGCAATGGTGCGGCCCAGGCTGTCGCCCAGAATACGGACATTATCGCGCAGCGATTCGTGTAGATCGTGACTCATTGGCAAGGCCTCCTGGCGGGGTCGCTCGTTATTAAGTTGATGTATGGACTATCTTATTCTTGAAGTTTGGCTGCCTGCCAGTGAAATTCCATCTCCTCGAGCGTGGCCTTGTCCGGCGCACGCTCGGCAGCACTCAGCGCCTGCTCCACGTAGCGAAAGCGCCGTTCGAACTTGGCATTGGTGCCGCGCAGACACTGCTCCGGGTCGGCACCCAGCGTGCGGGCCAGATTGGTGACGGCAAACAGCAGATCGCCCACTTCTTCCTGGGCATGGCGCGTATCGCCGGCGGCCAGGGCCTGCTCTACTTCGGCAAGCTCTTCACGAATCTTGGCGACAACGCCTTTCGCATCGGGCCAGTCAAAACCCACCCGTGCTGCACGTTTGGAGAGCTTGGCAGCCCGGCTGAGCGCCGGCAGGTTGGCGGGCACGTCATCCAGCACCGAAGGAGCCTTGGCGGCACGTTCCGCGCGCTCATCGGCCTTGAGCGCTTCCCAGCGGCTGTTCACCTGGCGGGTCTGCAGGGCTTCGGCGCTAACTCCTGGCGGGCGGCGGGACTCAAGCGTGCCGTCCGGAAACACGTGCGGATGACGGCGCAGCATCTTGGCGGTCAGGGTATGCACGATATCGTGGAAATCAAACCGCGCTTCTTCCGCGCCGAACTGGGCGTAGTACACCACCTGGAAAAGCAGATCGCCAAGTTCGCCCGGCAGCTCGTCGAAGGCGCGCCGCTCGATGGCATCGGCAACCTCATAGGCCTCTTCCAGGGTGTGCGGCACGATGGTGTCCCAGCCCTGCCCGATATCCCACGGGCAGCCCTGCTCGGGGTCGCGCAGCACTTGCATCAAGGTTAACAGGTCGTCCAGCTGATAACGCATCAGGCGCCTCCGCGGCCGGTATCTTTTTCAGGGTCCGTGTTACGCAGGCGGCGCACTTCGGTCACATTGGGCAATTGCTGGATACGCGAAAAGAGCCGCCCCAGTGATTCAAGGCCATCTACCTCAAGGGTAATACGCAGCCGGGCAATGCTCTCGCTGGTATCGGTCAGAGTGTTCACTGCAAGCACGTTCACCTTTTCGTTGCCCAGGAGTCCCGTGACATCGCGCAGAAGCCCCGAACGGTCCCAGGCCTGAATCTCGATGGTCACCGGGTAGCGGGTGTATGCCCGCTCGCCCCACTCCACTTCGATGATGCGCTGGGGCTCTTCCATGCGCAGTTGAAGAATATTGCTGCAATCCTGGCGGTGCACGGTCACGCCCCGCCCCTGGGTGATAAAGCCGACAATCGGCTCGCCGGGTACCGGGCGGCAGCAGTTGGCCATGCTGGTTTTCAGGTTGCCCACGCCAAGTACGGTAATATCGCTTTTCGGGGTCTTGCTGGGCAACCGCCGAGGCTTGGCCAGCAGCCGGTCCAGCTGCTCCTGGTCATCGGTTTCACCGAACAGCTGCTGCGCCTGGTGGAGCACCTGGCCAATACGTAGATCCCCCGCACCGATGGCCGCATACATGTCGTCGGCGTTCTGATAATTGACCGCGGCGGCGAGCTTGGGCAGGTCCAGACCATCGACATCGAGCCTGCGCATTTCGCGCTCGAAAAGCGTGCGCCCCTCTTCCAGGTTCTGGTCCCGCGCCTGATGCTTGAACCATGCCTGGATCTTGGCCCGCGCGCGTGAAGTACGTACATAGCCAAGGCTCGGATTCAGCCAGTCACGGCTGGGGCCGCCCTTGGTGGCGGTCAGTATTTCCACCTGCTGGCCGGTTTTGAGCTGATAGGTCAGCGGTACGATGCGCCCGTCGATCTTGGCGCCCCGGCAACGATGGCCGATCTCCGTATGCACGCGGTAAGCAAAATCGATCGGCGTGGCGATACGAGGGAGGTCGATGACGTGACCGTCCGGGGTAAACACGTAGTTGCGATCCGGCGCCACGTCGCTAGCAAGCCCCTCGCGCAGATCGCCAAAGCCGCCCACTTCGTCCTGCCACTCGAGCACTTGCCTGAGCCAGGCAATCTTCTCTTCGTAGCTGCGGCTCTTGGCGTTGGTATCGTGCCCCTTGTAACGCCAGTGCGCACAGACGCCAAGCTCGGCATCGTCGTGCATGGCGAAGGTACGGATCTGGATTTCGAGCACCTTGTTCTCGGGGCCGACCACTGCCGTGTGCAGCGACTGATAGCCGTTTTTCTTGGGATTGGCGATATAGTCGTCAAACTCGTCCGGCACGTGGTGCCAGCGCGAGTGCACGATCCCCAGGACGGTGTAACAGTCGGTGACTTCCGGCACCAGGATACGCACCGCACGGACATCGTGAACGTCGGAGAAGTCGATGCCCTTGCGCTTCATCTTGCGCCAGATCGAGTAGATGTGCTTGGCCCGGCCGCTCACGTCATGCTGGGTGATGTGCTGGGCTTCCATCAGCGTCTTGAGCGTTTCTACCACATCGTGAATGTAGCGCTCGCGGTCCAGACGCTTTTCTGCCAGCAGCTTGGCAATGGCCTTGTATTCGTCTTCATGAAGATAGCGAAACGACAGGTCTTCGAGTTCCCACTTGATCTGGCCGATGCCCAGACGATGGGCAAGCGGTGCGTAGATATCGGCGACCTCGCGTGCGACCTGATGGCATTTTTCCAGAGGGGCATCCTTGACCTGGCGCAGCGCGCAGGTGCGCTCGGCAATCTTGATCAGCGCCACGCGAACGTCACCGACCATGTTGACCAGCATCTTGCGCAGGTTTTCCTGCTGATTGTGCTGCCCCATGCCATGATTGGGCGCCAGCGGATAGCTGATCGCCGCCATCTGCAGCACACCATCGATCAGATTGGCGACTTCAGCACCGAAGCGTTTGCCCACGGCGTCCAGGCTGAGCAGCTCTTCGCGTACGGCGCGATACAGCACCGCCGCTTCCAGCGTGGCTTGATCCAGTTTCAGATCGGCCAGGATATCCGCCATCTCGAGCCCCATGCGAAAGCTCGAACCTGGCGACAGCCATACACGATGGGTTCGAGGCGCCTCGAGCTCCAGCTTTCTGGCAAGCTCGCAGGCCTCGACAAGACGCTCGGAGTCGCGCAGATGCACGTTTTCCTGCAAGCGCGTCAACCATTGTTGTATGTCTACCTCGCCGCCGTCCATCAGCGGTTGGTCTTCACGCACTTTCACCATGACTATGACTCATCCATTCAAGGTGTTGGCGCCGAGCCAACACCGTGGCTTGATGCGATGGGCAGGCTAGCCCTCGTACTCGAACAGCATCAGCGTTTCCATGTGGGCAGTGTGCAGGAACATGTCAGCCACCGCCACTTGCGTGATACGGTACCCAGCGCGCACCAGGTGTGCCGCATCGCGGGCAAGCGTTGCCGGATCACAGGACACGTAGGCAACCCTTGGCACTTCATGCCGACCCAGCACCTGACAGACCGCTTCTGCCCCGCTTCGGGGCGGGTCGAGCACGACAGTATCCAGCCCGGCGTGGGCTTTTAAAAGCATCCTGGCCGTTTCAGCCGTGCTCAGATCGGCCTGCTGGGCACTGATATCCAGGCCGTTTCGGGCGGCGTTGTCCTTGATGCGCGCTACCATGGTCACACTGCCCTCGACGGCGTGTACCCGGGCACCACTGGCGGCAAGCGGCAGGCTGAAGTTACCCATGCCGGCGAACAAATCCATGATGCGCTGCCCGGCCTTGGGCGCCAGCCACTCGACGACGCGCGTGACCATCTGCTGATTGACGTCTGCGTTCACCTGCAGAAAATCGCCAGGCAGCAAGCCCAGCGTCAGCGGCGGCTGGTTCGGGATGTGCAGCACCTCCTGCAGCACGGGCGGCGTCCCCCACCAGTGAAACTCGACCGATTCGCGCCCGACCCAGGCGCCCAGCGCCACTGCCTGCTGCTCGGCAAACGTCTGCCAGCGCCGTGCATCCCCTGCATGCTCCTTGAGTTGACGCACCAGCACCACGCATTCGGTATCGGTGGTCAGCAGTTCGATATGGCCGACAAGCCTGGGAGCTTCAAGATTGCCCATCAGCGCCCGTAGAGCCGGCATCAGCGACTGTAACGGCTCGACCAGCACGTGACACTGATCAATATCAACAAGCCGATGGCTATGGGCCGCGCGAAAGCCCAGCAACACGCTCCCCTGGCCATCGACCTTGACTCCCAGGCGGGCCCGGCGGCGGTAGTGCTCGCTGCTGCCGGCCAGCAGCCCGACGGACGGCAGGGTCATGCCCTGGCGTGCAAACAGCTCGCGCAGCACGTCCTTTTTGTGGGCCCGCTGCGCGTCGATGGCCATATGCTGCAGCTGGCAGCCGCCACACTGGCCAAAGTAGGCGCAGGGTGGCTCGACACGCTGGGCCGAACGACTCAACAGCGCCTTGACATGCGCTTCGTCGAAGCGCTTGCGGTTGACATGCACGGCGACCTCGACGCGCTCCTCGGGAAGTGCCCGATCGACGAAGACCGTCTTGCCTGCCGCGTCGTGGGCCACTCCCCGGCCATCGTGGGCCAGCCGCTCGATGACCAGCACATCACCGTTTTCGGCGACCGGCACCGGCCTGGCCGACGGCTTGCGTGAAAGCCCCGACTTGTTTGATGCCGCGCGCGCAGGACGCCGCTTACCCAGCATGGCCATCTATAGCTCCGGAGCGAACAAACCAGTGGAGAGATAGCGATCGCCTCGGTCGCAGACGATAAACACGATCACTGCATTTTCGACCTGCTCGGCGATCCGCAGCGCACCGGCGAGGCTCCCGCCCGAGGATACGCCAGCCAGGATGCCCTCTTCACGCGCCAGACGGCGCATGTTCTCTTCGGCTTCCTGCTGGCTGATATCCAGCGTGGTATCCACCCGCGGTGCTTCGAAGATGGCCGGCAGGTACTCCTGGGGCCAGCGGCGGATACCTGGAATACTGGCACCATCAGCGGGCTGCAGGCCGACGATCTGAATGTCGGCATTCTGCTCCTTGAGATAGCGGGAAACGCCCATGATGGTACCCGTCGTGCCCATGGAGCTGACAAAGTGGGTCACTTCGCCCTGGGTCTGATGCCACACTTCAGGCCCGGTGGTACGGTAGTGCGCCAGCGGGTTGTCCGGGTTGGCAAACTGGTTCAGAGGCTTGCCTTCGCCTCTGGCGATCATGGCATCGGCAATGTCGCGGGCTTCCTCCATACCGCCGGCCTTGCTGGCGGGAATCAACCGCGCGCCGTAGGCCGCCATGGCCTGCTTGCGCTCTTCCGAGGCGTTTTCCGGCATCACCAGCACCATCTTGTACCCCTTGATGGCGGCAGCCATGGCAAGAGCAATGCCGGTGTTGCCCGAAGTGGCCTCGATCAGCGTGTCACCCGGGGCGATTTCGCCGCGTACTTCGGCTTCGCTCAGCATGGAAAGCGCCGGGCGGTCCTTGACCGAGCCTGCCGGGTTGTTGCCTTCAAGCTTGGCGAGCAGCGTATTGTTGCGCCCGGCCGTAATACGCTTCAGGCGTACAAGTGGCGTGTTGCCTACCACATCCTCCAATACGGGATAATTCATGGTCCGTTCCTTATCATAGCCGTTATGCTGCATTATATCGGTGCTGCCCCGTGCTTGACAGGCAACCTCATTGAATCAGCGAGCTTCTTTCATGTCTTTACATACGCGCCTGCTTTTTGCGCTACTCGGTTTTCCGCTTCTGGTCTATGCCATGATGGCCATTTTGTTGATGGTTCAAAGTGCGTCAGCCGAGCGGGACGCCCTGAAGGAGCGTCTCGAGGACGCCGGTCAACTGCTGGCGCCAAGCCTTCAGATCGCCATGGCCGATGCCAACCCGCAACGCCTGGAGCGCCTGGCCCGAGAGCTGCTCGATCACCATGGCCTGAATGCGGTCAGCCTCTTCGATGAGCAGGGCAACCGCCTGCTGACGCTGGGGCGCGCAGTACCGGCGTCGCCACGCGTGGTCGCTCCGGCAACCACCCGGGTAATCCAGGAGGAGAACCTGTGGCGCCTGGTGGTGCCGCTCAACGGCAGGCTGCGTGAAACCGTCGGCAGCGGCTGGCTGGAAGCTGAAGTCGACACCCGGCAAATGGCGCTCGAGCGCTACAAGCTGCTGGCCAGCCTCAGCCTTGGCGGCATGCTGCTCGGTCTGCTGCTGTTTCTGGGTGCCTTTGCGGTCAGCCGCTATATCTCACGGCCCATCGAAGATGCCAATCAGGCGCTGTATCGGCTTTCCCGCGGTGACTACCGCCTTCACCTGACGCCTGCCCGGCCTGCAGAGCTTCGCCAGCTGGCCCTTCACGTCAATAGCCTGGCAGAGCATTTCCAGCAGGCGCAGCGCGACATGCAAAACCAGATCGAGCAGGCCACCAGCGAGCTGCAGGAATCGATGGAAACCATCGAGGAGCAGAACATCAAGCTGGACCTGGCCCACCGCAGTGCACTGCGGGCCAACGCCGTCAAATCCGAGTTTCTCGCCAACATGAGCCACGAGATTCGCACACCGCTCAATGGCATCATCGGGTTTTGCCGTCTGCTGGGACGCTCGACCCTGGATGCCCGCCAGCAGGAGTGGCTGGAGCACGTTCATCGCGCCTGCGACAACCTGCTGATGCTGGTCAACGACGTGCTCGATTTCTCCAAACTCGAGGCCAATCGCCTGACCCTCGAGGAAGTGGATATCGACATCATCTCGCTGCTCGATGAAGTGATTGGCCTGCACGCGCCGGAGGCCCAGCGAAAACGCCTGCACCTGATTGCCATGGTATACGATGACGTGCCCACACCGCTGACCGGTGACCCGCTGCGCATTCATCAGGTGCTCAGTAACCTGGTGGGCAATGCGTTGAAATTCACCCAAACGGGTGAGGTCATCGTACGGGTAATGCTGGACACCCAGGAAGGCCAGCACGTCGTGCTGCGCACCAGCGTAAGCGATACGGGAATCGGGCTGAGCGATGAACAACAGAAAAAACTGTTCAGTGCTTTTACTCAGGCCGAGCCCAGCCATTCACGCCAGTTCGGAGGCAGCGGCCTGGGGCTTACCATCTGCCGTCAGTTGATCGAGCGAATGGGCGGAGAGATCGAGGTCGAAAGCGAGCTTGGAGTGGGGTCGACGTTCTCGTTTACCCTGCCGCTACTGGCAAGTCAGAGCAGCGAGCGCCCCCCGGAGCTGCATCTGGATGGTCCGGTGGTCCGCCTTTACGAGCAGCATGTCCCTACCCGGCATGCACTTGAATACCTGCTGGAGCGTTGGGGAGCCACACCGGTTGGCTTCAATACGCACGGCCAGGAGGAGCTGCTGATACTGGGCCTTGACCAGGATGAGCTTGGCGAGCAGCAAAGCCCTTACTGGCAGCGGCTGATCGAACAGGCTGGCTGCCCGGTGCTGATCCTGGCCAACGTGGCAAGCTTCGAGCTGCCGCCCTGGACGCTGCCCCACGGTGGCGAGATGCTGTGCAAGCCCTTCACTCGAGTTCAACTAGCCACCGCGCTGCGCCATCTTTTTCAGCCCACGCAAAAAGCGCTGACCATTGTGGAGCCCGCCCTACCAACTCCCGGCGCGGCATCGGTCATCGACATTCTGATCGTCGATGACAACACCTCCAACCGCGAACTCTTGAAAGCCATGCTGGAAACCGAGCAGCTACGCATCACCCTGGCAGGCAGCGGCCAGGAGGCGCTGGCCTACGCGCTGACTCATACGGCGGACATGGTGTTGATGGATATCCGCATGCCGGATATGGACGGCGTGCAGACCAGCCAGGCGCTGCGGCGCATCAACAATCGCTGGTCGCGCTGCCCGATCATTGCGGTCACTGCCCATGCCCTGAGCAGCGAGCGTCAGCAGTGGCTAGCAGCGGGCCTGGATGACGTACTGATCAAGCCGATTGATGAAACCCAGCTACAGCAGTTGCTGCAGCGCTTTCTCGGCGTAGCGACCTATCCGGATGCTCATGCCGCGGCCACGGCGGATCGAACCACGGCGCCACTCACCCATCTGCCCGCCGCGGAAACCTTGCCCGCCATCGACCTGGCCCTGGGCACTCGGCTGGCAGGCGGCAAGAGGCGCATCGCTTTCGAGCAGTTGCTGCGCCTGATCGACAGTCTGGAAGCCACCCAGCAGACGGTCGCCGACGCCTATGCACGAAAGGATCTTGATACCCTGCTTGACGAGGTGCATGGGCTGAATGGCGCCAGCCGCTACTGCGGCGCGCCGGAGCTTGCCCTGTTGGTGGAAACCCTGGAAACCCGCCTGCGCACCAGCGGCCTGAGCCACGCCGATGAGCTGCTCGAAAAGCTCTACGATGCCATACAGCGGCTGCGCGCCGAACGCAGCCGGCTAGTGAACGAGCTGGAGCAAACGCGTTAGACCGAGCGCTCAAGCACCACGAAGGCCACGGCGTACTCGGCTTCGTCGCTTAGCGTGATATGGCTGGCCGTCGCCCCGGAGGCCTGCATGAGCTGTTCGGCGGCGCGACTCAACTGCAGGCGGGGTTTTCCCAGGCTATCGTTGAGTACCTGGATATCCCCCCACTGCATGCCACCGCGCAGGCCAAGCCCCAGGGCCTTGACGAATGCCTCCTTGGCGGCAAACCGCTTGGCCAGATAGGCCACGGGCTCGCCCTTGTGCTGCCAGGCGATGTACTCATCTGCCCCGAGAATGCGCTTGGCAAAACGCGGGCCGTGACGCTCGATCGCCTGGCTGAAGCGTGCCACTCGCGCGATATCCGAGCCAATACCCACGATCATCGGTCAGTGGCCACAGCATTCATGGTGACCATGCTCGTGGTCATGATCATGCGCATCCAGCGCCGCCATCAGACCCGCTTCCTGGCCGGCAATGATCAACCGCTTCATCTCCTGAACCGCTTCTTTCAGGCCGACAAACAGCGCGCGGGCGATGATGGCATGGCCAATGTTCAGCTCGTTGATCCCGGGCAATGCGGCAATGGCTTCCACGTTGTGGTAGTGCAACCCGTGGCCGGCGTTGACCACCAGACCAAGGGACACCGCTTGAGTGGCCGCCGCCGTCAGACGCTCATACTCGGCGTTGGCCGCATCGCTACCCGGCCGGGCTTCAGCGTAAGCCCCCGTGTGAAGCTCGATGGTGGGAGCGCCGGCGCGTTTGGCTGCCTCGATCTGGGCATCGTCCGGGTCGATGAACAAGGAGACATCGCAGCCGGCGTCTTTAAGCCGCTCACAGGCGCGGGCAATCTCTTCAAAGCTGCCGACGACATCCAGGCCGCCCTCGGTGGTCAGCTCCTCACGCTTTTCGGGCACAAGGCAGACATGGGCCGGGCGAATCTCTTCCGCCAGGGCCAGCATCTCCTCGGTAACCGCCATTTCAAGGTTCATGCGGGTATTGAGCATGTCCGCCAGGATGCGCACGTCGCGCGGCTGGATATGCCGACGATCCTCGCGCAGATGCACGGTAATGCCGTCGGCGCCCGCTTCTTCGGCAACGAGCGCGGCCTGCACCGGGTCCGGGTAGCGCGTGCCACGCGCCTGGCGCAAGGTGGCTATGTGGTCGATATTGACGCCGAGTAGAATGCGTGGAGGATGCATAGCAGTCGTCCTTTCCCAAAAGTCGTAAGCAGTTATCAGATGGCTTGTTGCCAGCCTAGGGCTGGCGGCGCCGGGCCAGCTCCAGCATGAGCTCGCGCGAGCGCAGTGCGGTAGATCCCAGGTGAGGCGCCAAAGCCGCGCGCATGACGGACTTCAAGCCGCTGGCCAAACCATCGTGCTCCCAGTCGCCCTGCTCGATATAACGCAGCATACGCCCTTCAAACCCTTGCGTAGAAGGTATGAAAGCATAGCTTTGTGGGTCAAACCGGTAGCGAGCCTGGGGGTCTAGCCGATGGTTATCCGGCGTGCAGAAACGCGGCACGGCGTCCAGCGCCTCTAGCAGCGCCCACTCGTAGCGGCGCAGGGCAAGCGCACGGGCTGAAGGCGCCGGCAGTGCCTCCAGAAGTGCCGTATAGAAGGCAAAGACATCGGCGGCAGGTAACTCAAGCGGCAGCAGGCGGGTGGCAATTTCGTTGGCATAGAGCCCGCACAAAAGCCCTTCGCCAGCCAGCAGCGCGGTCTGACCCCGCGACTCCATGAGCGTCAGCCGTTTCAGTTCACGCTCGCCGCGCCAGCTGATGAACAGGGGCGTGAACGGTTGCAGGCGCTGACGCGACTTGGAGCCTGGCCGCTGCCCGCCGTGGGCAACGGCGCGAATGCGGCCGTGGTTGAGGGTCAAGAGGTCCACCAGCGCGCTGGTTTCCCGGTAGGCCTTGCGATGCAGCAAAAACGCGGGCTCTGCGTTCATGGCCGTGCTCAATCGAGATCGTAGCCCAGGCTTTTCAGGGCGCGCTCGTCATCGGACCAGCCACGCTTTACCTTTACCCACAAATTGAGCATGACCTTTGTGCCCAGTGCGCGCTCCATGTCCAGGCGCGCCTCGCGGCCAATGCTCTTGATTCGATCACCATTCTCGCCGATCAGGATCACTTTCTGGCCCTGGCGCTCGACCAGAATCAGCGCGCTGATATGGGTGACCCGCCCGGTCTCCCGGAATTCCTCGATTTCCACCGTCATCTGGTACGGCAGTTCATCGCCGAGCTGGCGCATGACCTTTTCACGGACAAGCTCGGCGGCCATAAAGCGCAGGCTCTTGTCGGTAATCTGATCTTCAGGAAAGAAGTGAATACTTTCCGGCAGGTACTTGGCCACTTCCTCTTCCAGCGCCTCCACCTGGGTGCCGTGCTTGGCCGAAATGGGCACGACGGCAGCAAAATCGCGTCGCGCGCCAACCTCGGCAAGCCAGGGCAGCAGGTCATTCTTGTCCTGCAGGCGATCCACCTTGTTGACCGCAAGAATTACCGGCGCCTTGACGTGCTCCAGGCGCTTGAGAACGGCCTGGTCTTCATCGGTCCAGCGAGTACGGTCGATGATGAAGACCACACAATCCACGTCGCGCAGCGCCTGAGTGGCCGCCTGGTTCATGAAGCGATTGATCGCCTTGTTACGATCCTTCGACATGATGTGCATGCCGGGCGTATCGACGTAGATGAACTGCGTATCATCGACCGTCTTGATGCCCATGACCTGATGGCGGGTGGTCTGGGGACGGCGCGAGGTGATCGAGATCTTCTGCCCCAGAATCCGGTTCATGAGGGTAGATTTGCCTACGTTCGGCCGCCCGACGATGGCCACGAATCCGCAGGATTGGCTCATGATAGGTCTCCTGGTTTTTTCTCGAGGTACGAAAGCGCTTCTTCAGCCGCCTGCTGTTCTGCATGGCGACGGCTAGGGCCCTTACCGGTGGTATGCTCGCTCAAAAGGTCAATGTAGCACTCCACGGTAAAGGTCTGGGCATGCGCCTCCCCCTTTACAGAGACCACTTCGTAGCGCGGCAGCGCCGCCTGACGTGACTGCAGGAACTCCTGCAGGCGTGTCTTGGGATCTTTTTGGGTATCCTGCAGGGAGATGTTTTCCAGTCGTTCGGCGTACCAGGCAAGCACTCGCTCGCGCACCACGTCCATGCCGGCATCGAGATAGATGGCGCCGATAATGGCCTCCACCGCGTCGGCAAGAATCGATTCGCGGCGGTGGCCACCGCTTTTCATCTCCCCAGACCCCAGGCGCAGGCATTCGCCAAAGGTCATCTCGCGCGCCAGCTCGGCCAGCGTCTGACCTTTTACCAGCCGTGCGCGAAGGCGTGACAGCTGGCCTTCCCGGGCCTGGGGAAAACGCTGAAACAGGGCTTCTGCAATCACGAAGTTAACAATCGAGTCACCCAGAAATTCCAGGCGCTCATTGTTACGACCACCGTAACTCCGGTGCGTCATGGCCAGTTCCAAGAGCGATTCGTCGCCAAAGGTGTGGCCGATTCGTCGGCAAAAAGCGTTCAAGGAATTACTCACAGGGCTCCTACGTCATTGACGTTGACTAAAGTGACATGACTAACCATAACTGACCGGTACTCTTTCATTCGATGCGGCGCACGCTGGTAAAGCTCGGCAGCCCACCATCCCAGTGCATCCAGACAGCGAAGGCGCGGCCAACGATATTCTCTTCCGGCACAAAGCCCCAATAGCGGCTGTCGTTGGAGTGATCGCGGTTATCACCCATCATGAAATAGTGACCTTCCGGAACTTCGACCTCTCCCATCTGCGGGCCGGGCGCACGCGGGTTGTTGTAAATTGCGTGGCTCGCACGGCCCAGGCGCTCTTGCAATAATAGCTCTTGAGGCGCGCTTGCGGGTCCCTCTTCGATCAGCGTCTTGGCAACAGGCTCGCCGTTGATGAAGAGCTGCTTGTCTTCATAGCGAATGCGATCTCCCGGCAGGCCTACCACGCGCTTGATGAAGTTGACCGAGGGCTCATCGGGAAAGCGGAACACCATGACATCGCCGCGTTCGGGGTCGTCAACTTCCAGAATGCGCTCATGCACCACGGGCAGGCGCAGTCCATAGGCAAACTTGTTCACCAGAATGAAGTCGCCCACTTCGAGAGTGGGACGCATCGAGCCCGATGGGATCTGGAACGGCTCGACGATGAAGCTGCGCACTACCAGCACCACCAGCAGCACCGGGAAGAAGGAGCGGGCGTAGTCGACGGGCCACGGCTCCTTGAGCAGTTTTTCCCGGGTAGGCGCATCCACGCCGTCGGTCGTTGCTGCTTCCGCCTTGGCCAGGCGTTCGCGCCGCTTGCGACGCAGAAAGACCACATCGATCAGATAGATGACCCCTGAAATGACAACGGCCAGTACCAGCAGTAATGAAAAATCCATGGAGGTCGTCTTCCCTAGTCGTTGACCTTGAGCACAGCAAGGAAGGCATCCTGGGGAATTTCGACACGCCCCACCTGCTTCATCCGTTTCTTACCGGCCTTCTGTTTCTCGAGCAGTTTCTTCTTGCGGCTTACGTCACCGCCGTAACACTTCGCGGTCACGTTCTTGCGCAGCGCCTTCACCGTGGAACGCGCCACGACCTGACCACCAATGGCCGCCTGGATGGCAACGTCGAACATCTGGCGCGGGATCAGCTCTTTCATCTTCTCGACCAGGAGCCGGCCACGGCTGTGCGCATGGTCGCGGTGAATGATCACGGCAAGCGCGTCTACCTTTTCACCGTTGATCAGCACATCCAGGCGCACCAGCTTGGCCGCTTCGAAACGCTCGAAATTGTACTCGAGCGACGCATAGCCGCGAGAGATGGATTTCAGGCGGTCGAAGAAGTCCATGACCACTTCCGACATCGGCAGCTCGTAGGTCAGCTGAATCTGGTTGCCCAGAAACTGCATGTCCTTCTGGGTGCCACGGCGCTGCTCACACTCGGTGATCACGTTACCCACGAACTCCTGCGGCACCAGGATACTGGCGCGCACGATGGGCTCGCGCATTTCGTCCACATCGGCCATGTCCGGCAGCTTGGAGGGATTGGAGACGTAGTTGACGTCACCATTTTTCATGGCGAGCTCGTATACCACGGTGGGCGCGGTGGTAATCAGATCGATATCGTATTCGCGCTCGAGCCGCTCCTGGATGATTTCCATGTGCAGCGTGCCCAAGAACCCCACGCGGAAGCCAAAACCCAGGGCGTCGGAGTTTTCCGGCTCGTACTCAAGCGAGGCGTCGTTGAGCGCGAGTTTTTCCAGAGCGTCCCGAAAGTCTTCGTAATCATCGGCGCTGACCGGGAACATGCCGGCATACACCTGCGGCTTGACCTTCTGGAAACCGGGCAGGCGTGCAACCTCAGGGGTCTTGGTGTGGGTGATGGTATCACCCACCGGCGCACCGTGAATTTCCTTGATACCCGCGACGATAAAACCGACCTCGCCGGCCCGCAGGATGTTGGTCTCTTTACGTAGTGGCGTAAAGATTCCCACTTCAGTGGTGTTCCAGTCGCGTCCGGTCGACTTGATGCGGATCTTGTCACCCTTGCGAAGCGTACCGTCGAACAGCCGCACCAGGGAAACGACGCCCAGGTAGTTGTCAAACCAGGAATCAATGATCAGCGCTTGCAGCGGGGCATCCCGGTCGCCCTTGGGCGGTGGAATATCGCGCACCAGTCGCTCGAGCAGCGCATCGATGCCGATACCGCTTTTGGCAGAAACCTGGCAGGCGTCCGTGGCATCGAGGCCGATGATCTCTTCGATCTCCTGAGCCACCTTGTCCGGGTCGGCCTGGGGCAGATCGATCTTGTTGAGTACAGGCAGGACTTCAAGGCCCTGCTCGATGGCGGTATAGCAGTTCGCCACCGACTGGGCCTCGACCCCTTGCGCTGCATCCACGACCAGCAGCGCACCTTCACAGGCATACAGCGAGCGTGATACTTCGTAGGAAAAGTCCACGTGCCCTGGCGTATCGATGAAGTTGAGCTGGTACACCTCACCATCGGCGGCGGTGTAATCCAGCGTCACCGACTGTGCCTTGATGGTAATGCCTCGTTCGCGCTCAATGTCCATGGAGTCGAGCACCTGCTCTTTGAGCTCGCGCTGGGTCAGGCCACCGCAGGTCTGGATCAAACGATCGGAGAGCGTTGATTTGCCGTGGTCAATGTGCGCGATGATCGAGAAGTTTCTTATGTTTTTCAGCTTGCTGCTAGAAACGTCGTGGGACATTGAGAGTGTTCTGCCTTAGTGGTACGCAAGCGGCTTTCAACCTGGCCGCCTCGAGAGTTTACAGCCCGATAACAGCAGACCCGTTGGCCGCGTTGGCTATTTTCATAAAAAGTTACGCGCTATTGTAGCGATATGCGGGGGATAGGAACAGCAGTCCGGCGAGAACCGCCGGACTGGACAGACAGAAGGGAAACTTATTCGAGGCGCAGCGCCACGAAAAGCGAACGGCCGTCGCGG
Organism: Vreelandella aquamarina; assembly: GCF_020075495.1. GTDB lineage: Bacteria > Pseudomonadota > Gammaproteobacteria > Pseudomonadales > Halomonadaceae > Vreelandella > Vreelandella aquamarina_A. The sequence goes on along the minus strand of NZ_JABYQT010000002.1, from coordinate 361,336 downwards.
TAGATACGCAGCGGAATGGCTCGGTCAGTAGGCAGATCTTCAACGATGGACAGCAACTCATCCGCCGACGAGACGCCGCGATGATCGATACTCACCAGCACATCTCCCGGGCGCAGGCCAGCTTCGGCAGCCACGCTACCAGGCTCGACCTGACGTACGGCCACGCCACCGTCGATATTCAGGCGCTCGCGAACCGCCTCGTCAAGCTCCGCCACCGAGATACCCAGGCGTACCTGACTATTGGTATTGCCGCTCGGCTGAGCGCCCTCGGCATCCGGCCAGTGGCCAAGTTCGACGGTTTCAGTGACCTGCTCGCCATCACGCATCAGGGTAAGCTCTACATCGCTACCCGGCGCCACGCGACCAATCAGGCGCGGCAGCGTGCTTGAACGGTCCACCTCGTCACCGTTGACATTGATGATGACATCCCCTGCACGCAGGCCGCCCTGGGCCGCCGGACCGTCCGGGTCGAGGTCTGCAATCAGGGCGCCGCTGGCGTTCTCCATGCCGAAGGATTCGGCCAGATCACGCGACACGGGCTGGATCATCACCCCCAGCCAGCCACGGTCGACATGGCCTGCGTCACGCAACTGGTCGGCAACGTCCATGGCCACATTGATCGGAATGGCAAAGGAAAGCCCCATGAATCCGCCACTGCGGGTAAATATCTGCGAGTTGATGCCGATCACCTCGCCTTCGAGGTTGAAGAGCGGGCCACCGGAATTACCCGGGTTGATCGCCACATCCGTTTGAATGAACGGTACGTAGGCGTCGCGGGGCAGTGTGCGGTTGATGGCGCTCACGATGCCCGCGGTGACCGAGTGATCAAAGCCGAACGGTGAGCCGATGGCGGCTACCCACTCGCCTACTTTCAGCTCGTCGGAATTGCCCAGATTCAGGACCGGCAGTTCGCTGGCATCGATCTTCAACAGTGCAATATCGGTCTGAGCGTCGCTGCCGACAAGCTCGGCGGGCAGCTCGCGACGATCATTCAGGCGCACCAGAATTTCATCGGCATCCTGTACCACGTGCGCATTGGTCATGATGTAACCATCTTCACTGATGACAAAGCCGGACCCCAGCGACTGGCGCTCCTGGCTGCGCCCCTGTCCGCCTCCGGGAGGCGCTGGAAAGCTGTCACCGAAGAAGTGGCGAAAGATTTCTGGAATTTCCTGGCCGCCAAAGCCCCTCATGGACGGGTTACTTCCGCGCTGGATGGTCTGACTGGTGGAAATATTGACAACCCCAGGGGCCGCGTCTTCAACCAGCTCGGTAAAGTCGGGTAGGTCGTAGGCGTAGGCGGCATGGCCTACCAGTAGTAGTATCGCCAAGCACAGCCAGCGCGCAGAGGGAAGAACCAAACGCTTCATGCGAAAGCTCCTAGTTTAAGAACACGATTTTTGACAACAGCCTTTGACATAGCTTTTAACAATCCAACAAGCAGACAGCCAACGAAACAGGTGCAGTCCAGCGGGCTGCCAAGCAATCAACTGACCAAACGCGGGCGAAAGCGTTCCGTTCGTCCGCTAAGCAAACAGCGTAAACCAATCAAACCCGCCACCAGCGAAACGAAAAAACTGACCGGCGCTGCCCAGACGACCTGGTCGAGCGCGGCGACACCCCCTGAAATCAGTAGCGCCAGCAGCAAGGGCAAGGCGTAGATCAGAAAGGCCAGCAGCGTGATATCTGCGCGCTCCAGACTCAGCGCCACGCGGTCGCCCACGGGGTAGCGCACGGCAAGCTGGTCAACAGCGCAAGATACCATCACCTCGATTTGCTGATGCGAACGACGCGCCAGCACTCCCATACCGCACCCCTGCCCCTTTGCACACTGCTGGCAGGCTTCACGAATGGAAACATCGACCAGCAAACCGCGCGCGGTATAGCCAACGACCCGGCCAGAACGTTTCAACGTATCGCAGCCGGGCAGCGTGGAGAAAGAATCAACGGGGGGTAGTCGGCTCATTTCAGGCATCTTGCTTGAAGTACTTAATCAAACTCGACAGAGTGGACAACGCGCTGCAGCAGAGAAGGCGGTAGCTCGCCAACTCCCACCAGTTGCCAGCGCTGGTCACCCTGAGCATGCTCTTCGATGACAACCGATGAGACGCCAATCTGGTGAACGCCGCTGTTTAGCCCTTGCCGAGGCTGCTGGGCCTCATCTTGCGGCTCTGCAAACAGGCTGATAGTAGCCAGTCCGTCGCTATATAGACGTTGGTGGGGTTCACCATCTGCAAAAGCGACCGGCTGAGCAACAAAACCCTTGGGCAACCAGGCCGGATGCCAAGCCGGCTCCGGCGCTTCTTGAACGGAGGTGACCGTGATGTCGCCGGTATAGCGTTCAGGCTCATGAAGCTGGGTGACCTGGAACGTTTCGAGAATACGTCCGGTCGGGTCGCTCAGCACGTGCTTGAGTAAAAGACCGGTAGCATCATCCAGCCACCACTCATGGGTATAGCGTTCATGATCCTTGGGCTCGAACCGCAGCTTAACGGCATCGCGCCCAGCCACGCGCGCTCCATTTTCAAGGCCAACGTCATAATATTGAGTGGTGTGCTCGACCCAGCTTTGAAGGGAAGGAAATGCCTCCCCCTGCGCATTTGGAGTTACCCACGCAAGCTGACCAACCCGAGAGCGGCGTTCAACGCTGACGGAAGGACCATCAAGCTGCTGAACGACCTGTTGGCGCACGCCATCCTGAATACGATGGGAGAGCGCCAAGGTGCGCACATCAATGGAATTGATAGCCACGGCGCGAGCCTGAAACGTATAACAGTGGCTGGCCTGCAGGCTACGCTCCAACCACCGTATCGGGCTCTCGGACGAATCGGCCTGCGTGTCTTCACGGCACAGGTTCTGGCTTGGCGCTTGTGCGTATGTGTTAAAAGATACAAGACTGGCGCTGATCATGATACCCAGCGCCAGCAGCCGGCTTCGACTTGACACCATCATCCAGGTCATTCCTTCACAATACGTTGACCGCTCGAATCAGTGGCCAGGTTTAGCGCTGGCCAAGCGGTTCAGCGATGGTGGAAGAACGCATCAGAGGCATCCAGCTATCGCCGCTACCATAGGCCGCTCCTTGAGAGTGCTGCTCCAGGTACGACTGTAGAAGCCGGATCTGGTCAGCATCAATGGGGTTACCTTGCTGCATGGTAGCGCTTTGCGGCACTGCCGCCGAAGAAAAATTTGACTCGCTGACGTTCATCAAGCCGCCTTGCGACTGGCCGTTGAGCTTGAAGGGAGTGGGCTCGAACATCGGCATGCCGGCAGAGCCTACAGATGCAGGCTGGGCCGCCAGGCTGACAGGCTGCACCTGCCCTACCGACGCATTGCCGGTTGAAGCGGTCGTGATGCTGTTTCCAGGCTGGGTCGTGGAGCCATTGTTACCGAAAAACTGCACACCAGTGATGACCATCAACGATACTGCTGCCGCCACACCGGCCCCGCGGGCAAAGGAGATAGAGTGAGTACGCGGCGAGGCAGACTTCTCATTATCAAACGCCACCGGCGCAGGCTCATCCTGCAAACGCGCGAGGATACCAGCAGAGAGATCCACGCTAACATCCACGCTGCGCTCACGCTGCATCATGCTGCGTGCCAAGTGATAACGTCGCCACCTGTCTGCCGCGTCAGCGTCATCTGGTAGTGCCTTCAACACTCGGCGTAATTCCAGCTCATTGCTTTCGCTATCCATTAGAGCTGAAAGCGATTCCCGTGTGTCTTGACTCATACTTCACACCCTCACACTGTGTTAAATGAAGTCCTACCGCAGTACGGCAAACAAGCAGCCACTAGCGTAATCCTTCACAGGCTAAGACCTGATGACAACGACCTGATAACAACTCCAGCGACAAAACACTGATCGACGGCCAGCGTCTGGTTGCGCGTCTTGTATCTTGCCGGATTGTTCATTGCGCCACGGCTGCCAACTCGCTTCCACCTACCGGAAGCACTCAGGCTGTATGACGCCTCACTGGTCAGACAGTTCACAAAAAATGCAAAAAGGTAATGTTTTGTGACCAGCTGGTCAGGTACTGCTGTAGAACAGACTGCATCGACCAGGACAATTGACCGTTACTCGTCGCGACTGTTCCTGGCCGTGGTCACCAGCGGACGAATGTATTCATCCACTGCTTCCCGGGCACGAAAAATCCGCGAGCGCACGGTACCTACCGGACACTGCATTACCTGGGCAATGTCTTCATAGGCGAGTCCATCAAGCTCACGCAGGGTAATGGCCGTGCGAAGGTCATCAGGCAACTTTTCGATGGCTTCAAACACGGCGGCCTCGAGCTGATCGCGAGCAATGGCAGCCTCCGGTGATTCGGAATCGGCCAGACGGCCACTCTGATCGACGATCTCGGCATCGACAATATCCAGGTCGCTCCCCGGTGGGCGACGCCCGCGGGAAACCAGGTGGTTCTTGGCGGTGTTGATCGCGATTCGGTACATCCAAGTGTAGAAAGCGCTTTCGGCACGAAACTTGCCTAGGGCACGATAGGCCTTGATAAACGCCTCCTGGGCTACGTCCTGAACCTCGGAGTGGTCATGAACATAGCGACCGATCAGTCCGATAATCTTGTGCTGATATTTTTTTACCAGTAGATCAAAAGCGCGCGTATCGCCTTTCTGGGCACGTTCGACTAACTGTTGGTCCGTTTCCCGAGTGCCCATTCACACGCTCCTCCAGCTCGAACGCCCAGCGTCGAGCCCTATTCCTTTTAGCCCTTTCAAGCGGGCCTTCACAGCAAGCAGCATAGCGTCCCTTGGGCATTCATTGGTGATGGTGATGAAAGAGGCGGCAAACAGGCCGCCCCGTTCAAGAATTCATAACGCTAAGTGTTACGCGTTCTGCGCGGCGCATCAAGCGCTTACCATGCACGTGAAAACGCTGCCTTGCAAAATCCAGAGGCTGACACTGTTCAACGCTGCCAAGTTCCTCAACAATTGATTTTTAGTGTCGGGTCACGCCATAGTAGGCCCCAGTTTTCGCTTATCGCGCACACATAGGTAGCAAGATGTCAGAACAGCAGGTTAACAATCTCAACGTCCTCGCTCAGGATGTCCTTACCACGCCTGACGCCCTGAAACAGGCGGTGCCACTCACCGACGCCGCTGAGCGCACGGTGATCGAGGGGCGCCAGACCATCCAGAATATTCTGGATGGCAAGGACCCGCGCCTTCTGGTGGTCGTGGGTCCCTGCTCCATTCACGACGTAGACGCCGCGCTAGACTACGCCCGCCGCCTGCGCACCCTGGCGGACCAGGTCAGCGACAGCCTGTATATCGTGATGCGCGTCTACTTCGAGAAACCGCGCACCACCGTCGGCTGGAAGGGCCTCATCAACGACCCGCACCTCAACGACTCTTTCGAGATCGACGAAGGCCTGCACATTGCCCGCAAGCTGCTGGTCGATCTGGCAGAACTCGGCCTGCCGCTGGCCACCGAAGCGCTTGACCCCATATCTCCGCAGTACATTCAGGACTGCATCAGCTGGTCAGCCATCGGCGCGCGGACGACCGAATCCCAGACCCACCGCGAGATGGCCTCGGGTCTCTCCTCGCCGGTCGGCTTCAAGAACGGTACCGACGGCAGCCTGGACGTGGCCATCAACGCCCTTCAGTCCGTTGCCAACCCGCACAATTTCCTGGGCATCAACCAGGCGGGCCAGGTTGCCATCATCCGTACCCGCGGTAACGCTTACGGCCATGTGGTGCTGCGCGGCGGCAACGGCAAGCCCAACTACGACAGCGTCAGCGTCACTCTGGCCGAGAAAGAGCTCAAGAAGGCCAATCTCTCCGCCAACATCATGATCGACTGCTCTCACGCCAACTCCAACAAGGACCCGGCGCTTCAACCACTGGTGCTCGAGAACGTGACCAACCAGATTCTGGAGGGCAACACGTCCATCATCGGGCTGATGGTGGAATCCAACATTGGCTGGGGTAGCCAGAAGGTGCCGGCGGACCTAAGCGAGCTTCAGTACGGCGTCTCCATTACCGATGCATGTATCGACTGGGACACCACGGTGGAGGCCTTCACACGCATGAACGACAAGCTGGCAAGTACGCTGGCCAAGCGTATCGCTCGCTAGATGAAACTCCCCACGGCTTTCTGGCCGTGGGGAGTGATTTACTGAATCTCCCGACGAAACGGAGGCAACGCATCCAGCAGCGCCTGACCGTAGCGCCGCGTGATCACGCGCCTATCCAGTAGCGTGATCGTCCCTCGATCACTCTCCTTGCGAATCAACCGTCCGCAGGCCTGCACCAGCTTGATGGAAGCATCGGGCACGCTGATGCGCATGAAGGAGTTCCCGCCCTGGCTTTCGATCCATTCGGCAAGCGTGGCACCTACCGGGTCGTCGGGCACCGCGAACGGCAGCCGGGTAATCACTACATGCGTCAGGTAGTCGCCGGGCAGATCGATGCCTTCGGCAAAACTTGCCAGCCCGAAAATGATGCTGCCCTCTCCCCGGTCTACTGCGGCGCGGTGGCGCTCGATCAGCTCGCGCTTGGGTAGCGCGTCCTGGGCCAGCACCCGTGCCTTGATTGCTTCAGGCAGGCTTTTTTCCACCGCGCGAAGCTGCGTGCGCGAGGAGAACAGCACCAGGGCAGCCTCTTTATCGGTCAATTGAGCCACGAAGCGGGCAATCGCACTTTCATGAGCGTCGCGGTCGCTCGGGTCCGTGGCTTCGCGAGGTACGCGCAGCACGGCGTTGGCGTAATCGAACGGGCTGGGCAGCGCCTGATAGCGGTAGCGGTTGGCAAGCCCTGCACGCTCCTGGATACGCTCGAAGCGGCCAAGAGCCGTCAGCGTAGCCGACGTCACCACCGCCCCATGGCAGCGTCCCCACAAGTGCTTGGCCAGGGTATGCGCAGCCGACACCGGGCTTGCCGAGAACTCGACTTCAGGCTCGCCGCCCACCCGGCTGAGTGTTATCCAGCGCGCGCTGGGGGGGGCGTTGGCGGCGTTCTGTTCGCTGAAGGCCTGCCACAGCGCATGGGCCTCCAGCGCCCGCCCATGCAACAGTGCTACCAGTGGCAACCAGGTTTCAACCTGCTCACGATCGAGCCCTGTCTGTTTATCCGGGTCCAGGCTTTCACGCAGGATATCGCTGATGCTTTCCAAGCAGCGCGACAGCGTCGCGAACATGACCAGCAACTGCTGGGCCTGTTCGCGCAGCGCATCGGATATCTCGCCCTTCTCGAAGCGTGACTGCAGCGTGCTCTCTTCATCACCCAGGCCGTTTGGCCGCCCGGCGATCTGATGACCCACGCTGAACACATCCCCCAGCGCCGGCTCCAGTGTCTGAATGACCTCGGGCAGGCCAGCCAGCAGCCGCGCGATGGTCGGCTGAACCGCAAGCGCCTGATGCAGGTCCGTCAGACTAGTCTTGAGCGTCTTGAGCCAACGCAGGCAGCCATGCACGGCAAAGCGATGAGCGAAGTGAGAAAGCGCCTTGTCCGGTAGATGATGGCCCTCATCGAATACGAAGATGCAGTCGGCCGGGTCGGGCAGGATAGCGCCGCCGCCGAGCGCCAGGTCCGCCAGTACCAGGTCATGGTTGGCGACGATCACGTCAGCGTTTTCAAGCTCGCGGCGCGAACGAAAGAAAGCGCAGGCGCCAAAGTGACCACAGCGACGGCCGGTGCACTGGCGATGGTCCACGGTCAGCCTTCGCCAGTGGGCATCGTCGATCGACACGGGCCAGTTGTCGCGGTCGCCCTGCCACTCGCCCTGCCCATAGGCCTCGGCCATGTCCGTGGCCAGCACGTTGAAGTCGCTGCTTTGGGTCTGCAGCGACTGCTCGAACAGTGAAAGCGTGGGATTGGGTTCGGCGCCTTCCAGTACCTGGTCCAGCTTGGACACGCACACGTAGCGCCCGCGCCCCTTGGCCAGCGCGTAGCGAAAAGCGATACCGCTATGCTTGGCAAGCGCCGGCAGGTCCTGGTTGAGCACTTGCTCCTGAAGCGCCACCGTGGCGGTCGAGATCACCAACCGCTTGCCACGCGCCTTGGCAATCGGCAGCGCGGCAATCAGGTAAGCCAGGGTCTTTCCTGTCCCGGTGCCCGCTTCCAGTACGCACACATGGCTGTCACTGGTGCGCTTGCCTTCACTATCGCTTTCGATATCGCCCAGAGTGCGGGCAATTTCGGCAATCATCAGGCGTTGACCGTAACGTGGGGTAAGCTCAAGGCCTTCCACCACGCGACGGTAGGCGTCCTGTATCTCGCTTTTCAGGGCAGTATCGAGCATGTGCTTTACAGCATGCCTTCCGGCGGATGCTCGCAGGGCAGCTTGTCATTGATATAGCGCTCGATCTCGGGCAGCGAGAAGGCATCCTCTTCACCCACGAAGCTGATCGATACGCCCTTGGCGCCGGCGCGACCGGTACGCCCGATGCGATGAACGTAATCCTCGGGGTCTTCCGGCAGGGTGTAGTTGATCACGTGGCTGACATCTTCGATGTGAATGCCGCGCCCGGCGACATCGGTTGCCACCAGCACCTGGATCTCGCCTTCACGGAAACGCTCAAGCGTGGTGATTCGCTGGCCCTGAGGTACATCACCGGACAGCATGGCCGCGTTGATACCGGCTTTTCTGAGCACCTCATCGAGCTTGCGCACCAGATCACGACGATTACCGAATACCATGACCCGTTCAAAGCTCTCCTGCTCCAGAAGATTGACCAGCAGGCGCTGCTTGTCATCATCGGATACCAGGTAGACCCGCTGGTCGATATCGGCCTGATTCTCGACGGTGACCTCGATCTCGACATGAGCCGGATTCAGCGTCCATTGACTGGCCAGGTTGAGGATATCGTCGGTGAAGGTAGCCGAGAACAGGAACGTCTGGCGCTCCTCTTTTTTCGGCGTGTAGCGAATGATGCGCTTCACATCGGGAATGAAGCCCATCGACAGCATGCGATCGGCCTCGTCGAGAACCAGCACCTCTACTTCGGCCAGATCGATATCGCGCTTCTGGTGGAAATCCAGAAGGCGCCCTGGGGTTGCCACCAGTATATCGATCTTCTTGCTCAGGCTTTCACGCTGCTTCTGATAGTCCATGCCGCCAACCACGCTGGCTACATTGAGCTGCGTGAAACGGGCAAGCGCCTTGGCATCCTTTTCGATCTGCAGGGCGAGTTCCCGCGTAGGCGCGATGATCAGCGCACGCGGCGCGCCGGGCTTTTGACCGTCAGGCGCCGGCTCCTCCATGAAGTAGGCCAGTACCGAGATCAAGAAGGCAGCGGTTTTACCCGTCCCCGTCTGTGCCTTGCCGACGATATCGCCTCCCAGCAGGGTATGGCGCAGCGCCTCGGCCTGGATAGGCGTGCAGTATTCAAACCCCAGGGCATGAATGGCGCGCATCAGCGGCAGCGGCAGATCAAAGTCATGAAAGCGCCATTTGCCGGCCACGGCGGGCACCTGAAACTGACGAAGATCCCAGTTTGACTGACGACGCCGCGGTTTCCGGCGACGGCGTTTCGGCTTGCGGTTCTGGGCCGATGCTGTGGTCTGTTCCGACTCGCTCATAGGCTATGTATCTGTCCATTGCTGTGAATAGTAGGCATCACGAAGTGCGCATTGTATCAGGGCTTGGCGCCAAGAGCGCGTCTTGCTGTCGAAGCAGTGCCAGAGCCTGTTAGAATGTGGCTTAATTCGACACGAGGAGCGCGACATGACGCGTAAGAAAAAGACACGTTCGCTGGCCGACAAGGTGACGATTCGCACCGGACGGCGCAAGGATTACAAAAAGTGGCGCCACGATAACCCCGACCAGGTAGCCCCGTCACGCCGCTTTGTAGCAAAAAAGCAGCAGCAGCGTAAATTGCAGGCAGTCAAGAAGCTCGCCCGCCAGCAAAGCGGACAGACCATCACCATCCACCCGGACAAGACGTCTGATCGACCGCCGGAAGGTCAGTCCTGATGCGTCTGGTGTCTTTCAACATCAACGGCATCCGTGCAAGGCTTCACCAGTTGCAGGCCTTGATCGACACTCAGCAGCCAGATGTGATCGGCCTGCAGGAGACCAAGGTACAAGACAGCGAGTTTCCCGTAGCCGACGTGGAAGCCATGGGCTATCACGTCTACTACCACGGCCAGAAAGGCCATTACGGCGTGGCGCTGATGTGTCGCCAGGCGCCTCGGGAAGTCTTCTACGGTTTTCCGGATGACACTGACGATGCCCAGCGTCGCATGATCGGCGTGCGCCTGCTCGCCGATGACGGCGAACTCGTGACCATCTGGAACGGCTACTTTCCCCAGGGCGACAACGTCGAGCACCCGACCAAGTTTCCGCACAAGGCATGCTTCTACCGCCAACTGCAGAGCCTGCTTGAGCAGCAGCACCGGCCCGATGAACGTCTGGCGGTCATGGGAGATTTCAATATTTCTCCCGAAGATCAGGATATCGGCATTGGCGAGCCGAGCCGTAAGCGCTGGCTGCGCGAAGGCAAGGCAAGTTTTCAGCCGATCGAGCGCGAGTGGCTTGCCGGCATCAAGGCCTGGGGGCTGAGCGACAGCTACCGCCTTTGCCACCCGGACAACAGCGAGTGGTTCAGCTGGTTCGACTACCGCTCGAAAGGCTTTGACCGCGACCCCAAACGCGGGCTGCGCATCGACTATATTCTGGTTACCCAACCGCTTGCGCAATGCGTGACGGCGGCGGGCATCGATTATGACCTGCGCGGCATGGAGCGGCCTTCCGACCACGCTCCTACCTGGAGCGACTTCGAGCTGACGCTCGAGGCCTCCGCATAACGGGTTTCACTCAATCGAAACGCGCCAGCCACTGGCTGGCTTGCTCGTCGCCAAGCCGCGCCGCCTCGGCAAGCGCCGCCTCCGCCTGGTGCTCTTCTCCCCAGGCGTAGGCAAGTTGCCCATACTGACGCCAGTCGGTGGCCTTTTGCGTCTCGTCAGCCAGCGCCTTCCAGGCGCTTAACGCGTGACGTATATCCCGCGCCTGCTGCCAGGAGGTAGCCAGAAGCCGAAGCGTGCGCTCATCGCGCTCGATATCGCCACGCTCGAGCGCCTGCTCCAGGCGCTCGGCGGCCCTGGCAGGCGTACCGCCGGCCCGGTGCAACTCGATCAGCAGCCAGAAGTCTTCCGCCTCGTCCAACTTGCCAAGCTGCCAGGCCGTATCCCACAGGCCAGCGGCCATCCCTGGCTGTCCCGCCTGCTGGGCAAGACCCGCGGCCTGACGCCAGGCGTCAGCATCACTGTCCAGGTCCAGACCTTCCACCAGCCAGCTAAGCGCCTGCCCTCCCTGCCCCGTTCGGCGCAGCACAGCAAGTGCCAGGGCCTGCTGATCCTCATCGAGGCGATCAGTCTGCGCGATGGCCTGCTCCAGGCGCTCGGCCGCCGCCTCCCACTGCGCCTCCTGGGCCATCAGTCGCACCAGCTGCCATAGCGCAGCGGCGTCCTGCTCGCTATCCAGCCATTCACTCAACAAACGGATGGATTGATCATCCTGCCCCGCCGCATGGCGCAGCGATGCCTCTTCTCTGAGCCAGCGGGCTGCCTGCTCGGCTTCCACACCGCGGGTCTGGCGCGCTTCGGCAAGATGGTCTGCCGCCCTGGCTGGCTGTTCCATTCGGGCAAGCGCCCCGGCAGCCAGCTGGTGATAGAGGGCACTTGCCCAGCGGTCCGATGCATTACCGCTCGCCAGCCGTTCGGCCTGGACAGCGCCGCGCTCGGCCACGCTATCAAAGTCGCCTTCAGCCAACTGCGCCTGCAGGCCTCTCAGGTCCTCGATGATATCACCGGGCAGCGGCGCATTGGCGTGCGCCAGCGAGGCCCACAGGCTGAACAGTAAAACTCCTCCTAGACGCTGCATACCGCTACCTCAACTGAAACTCGATGCGCTGCGTGACCAGGCGCACCTGCTGGCTACCGGAAAACTGCCATTTCGCGATGGCTTCTTCAGCGGCACTTTCAAACACGCGCCGTGGCTGGGCATTGATCACTCGTATGGAGGAGCGATCGACGCTGCCATCTCGACGAACGATGAACTCCACCTCGACGTAGCCTTCCATGCCCCGGCGCTGAGCACGCGGGGGATACGTCGGATCGACCCGGTTGGCCGGCGCCAGCTGGCCGACGCTGACTGGCTCGTTGGAAGGCGGCGCTTCGGCCACCGGCGCGGCCGATTGCTCTGCCGGGGCAGGCGTTTCCACAGGAGCCTGCTGAGGAGATGGCTCGGGAGCTGACGGTGGAGCAGGCGCGGGCGGTGCAGGTACTGGCGTCGGCTCCGGCCTGATTTCCGTGAGCTCTGGCAGTTCGCTATCCATCTCTACCGGCTCGATGGGTGCATCAGGCAACTCGACCTCGGGCAGGCTGATGGCGCTATCGGTAACCGGCGGCGGTTCGGGGGTTGGCATGGGCGGTGGCGCCTGCTGCGGCATCGCCTCGGCGGGAGGCGGCGTTGCCACCTCTGGCTCCGGCGCCACGGCGGGCGCCTCGACCATGCTCATGGTCATGGTCATTTCCGGCACGTCAGGCTCCCGCTCAGGCGGTGCCACCAGTAGCGCCAGCAGCCAGAACAGACCTACCGCAAGCGTGGCACCTACCAGCAGCGACAGCGCATGACGCATCATGGCGCACTCCGGTTCGCCGCTACGGCGACCTGTTCCACGCCGGCCTGCTTGAGACGATCCATGACTTCGATCAAAAGCCCCGTGGTGGAATCACGGTCGGCCTGAATAACTGCCGAGCCCTGCTCGGTCAGCATGCCGGCAACCTCCTGACCTACCTGATGGACATCCACCGGCTTGCCATCCACCCAGATCGCGCCTTCAGGCGTGATCGCCACCAGCACCTGCGCCTCCGGACGCGGGCTCGCCGCGCTCGACTCCGGGCGCTCGATCTCGATACCGCTCTCCTTGATAAAACTGGTCGTGACGATAAAGAAGATCAGCATGATGAACACCACATCCAGCATCGGCGTCAGGTTGACCTCGTTGGCGTCGGCACTTGCGTCCATCGAACGGCGTCTACGCATCATTCTCCTCCAAGGCACGCGCCAGGCGATCGTGCAAGCGTTGATCTTCGCGACGAATCACGTGCTCTAAACGACTGATAAACAAAAGTCCCACGACAGCAATCGCCATACCGGTCAAGGTCGGCAGCGTAGCCCGCGCCACGCCGTCGGCCATGGCACGGGCCTGATGCGTTTCACTCATCGAGAGGCTGTCAAAGACGGTAATCATGCCGGTCACGGTGCCCAGCAGCCCAAGCAGCGGGCAGAGCGCGACCAGCAACTTCAGCCAGGGCAGTGGACGGCGCAGTCTGGCCACCAATGCCTCGCTCCAGACATGGCGCAGGGTACGCGCGCTCCAGCTGCGGTGGTCCGGGCGCTCTGCCCAGCGGCGAACCAGCTGTCGGCGGGCCTGACGCCAGGTAATGCGGTAGTACCACCAGCGCTCGATGGCCATACCGAACACCAGCACGGCCACCAGCGCCAGCACTACCAGTACCGCGCCACCGGCCTCCACCAGCCGTTCGACCGGCTCTAGCCAGAAAGGTAGCGTGGGCATATCAGCTCACCGTTGCCGCATGGGCCGTGGATTGTGCCTCGAGATGATCGGCCAGCGTGGCACTTGCCTCGCCTTCGATGACCTGACTCAAGTGGCGGCTCTGGCTGGACAGCAGCGTCTGGGCAAACAGCAGCGGCACGGCGGTGATAAGCCCCAGCACGGTGGTCACCAATGCCTGGCTGATACCGCCCGCCATCAGTTGCGGATCACCGGTACCAAATACGGTAATCGCCTGGAAGGTGACGATCATGCCGGTTACCGTACCCAGCAGGCCAAGAAGTGGCGCAATGGCTGCCAGCAGCTTGACGATCGGCTGGCCACGCTCGATTCGCGGCAGTTCCGCGAGTACGGCTTCGTCCAGCCGGGCTTCGAGCGCTTCCGGCGTCTGATGCTTGTCCATGTCCTTGAAACGCAGCAATACACGGCCCAGCGGGTTATTGGTATGCAGTTGGTCCGGCGACCGACGCTGTCGACGCACACGTGCACTGACCACGCTCAGGTAGCCATACTGAACCAGCGCCACCAGCAGCCCCAGCACGCCCAGCGCCACGATCACGTAACCGACGTATCCGCCCTGCTCGAAACGCTCCCAGAGGCTGGGGCGCTGCGCCAGTGCCTGAAGAACGCGGCCCTGGGTGGGGTCGATGACGAACTCACGGCTCTCTCCTTGATGATACGCCTGCAGGACATTCTGAATCTCTGCCGGCGTACGCGGCATCTCGGCCAGTTGGCCACCTCCTTCGTCCTGGCGCAGCAGTGCCGAATCGGTAAACGCTGCAAAATCACCCAGGCGAATTATCTCCCGCGGCTCGATGCTTCCACTGGTGTCCGCCACGGGCAGCGTCAATCGTTCGGCCCGAGCGGTCTGCGCGGTCAAGGCGGCCAGACTGTCCACCACGTCTTCAAGCTGGCTTCGCTCGAGTACTTCTGCATTTTCCAGGCGTGGCGGCAGTGCATCGTCATGCAGGGTCAGCCAGCTATCTTCCCCCAGCGCGTTACGCACTTCGCTGCTGTGGCGAGCGAGGTTACTTAATAGCTGAGTGAGCGCTTCCCCCTGTTCGCTCTGGCGCTCGGCAAGTTCACCTGCCTGCTCGGACTGGGCCTGTTGCTGCGCCTGTAGCGCCTCGCGCTGCTCTTCAATTGCCTGATGCTCGGCGCGGGCTTCATCCAACGCCTCGTTCAGGGCCTGCTGGTCGCTTAGAAAACTTTCCAGGCGCTGCTGGTCGCGCGCTTCGGCGGCCTGACGCGCTTCGCGCAGCGATGAAACGCTGTCGCTCTGTGCGAAAACAGAAGGGTTCACAGCGATCATTCCCAACAGCAGACAAACGCCGCCAAGGCGAGGTAAACGTTTCAGGCTCATGGCTGGCCTCCCTGCTGGTTGATGGCAGTAATCGAAAGCGGCAGTTTCAGCAGGTCCGGGGTGCGCTGATCGTCGGCGATGCGCAGGGCGTTGCGTACCTCGCGGCGCGCCCGCTCATCAAGCGGCAACCATTCACTACCCTCGGCGTCCCACACGCCTCCTTCCCGCTCATCTGGCGTCAGGTAGTAGTAACCAATGCGCCCGACGCGCAGGTAGTCGACCTCGCGCGTGCTGCCTTCTGCATCTTGCAACCGGCCACGCCAGTGATCGATTTCGCGGCCATAGTCCAGCTCGACACGCCAGGTTTCCAGCAGGCCGTTGATGCGCTCGATGCTGTCGGCACCGGCCTGGGCATCGGACTGGACCACCCGAGCCAGACGCTCGTCGCGTAGAAACGGTAGATCCTGCTCGATCCAGCGAGTCAGCTGCGCGGTCATGTCCTGCTCGATCAGCGGCAACGCGGCGCGGGTTTCCTCCAGGGTATCCAGCGCCGTTCCCAGCTGCTGCTGGCGCTCGGCCTCTTCAGCCAGGCGCGCACTCAAGGCGGCGTTGGAAGCTTCCATCTGCCGGGTCTCGCGCTCCAGGCGGCGCAGCTCCTCAAGGGCCTCACGCGTGTCGTCGTCGGCGGCATCGATCTGCTGCTGAAGGGCCGCCTGGGCTTGCTGGGCGTCTACACTCTGGGCCGCCTGACCCGCTGTTTCTTCGCTTGCCATTAGCGTACCGCTGACTAGCACACCGGCTAGGCAGCATCCGCGCAACACAACGTAAGGCCTGTTCAGCACGTCGACTCTCCGTTACTACCCGGCGCGCCACGAACGGCAGCGCCAGAAACTAATTAGGTATAAGAACGATTTGCGTTTAATTTAAACTGGCCATAGCCTACCACTGTCACAATAAATGACAATATTTATCATTAACATCAAGGCCGTTTATCCAGAGGACAGACACAAAAAAAGGCGCCCGCAGGCGCCTTTCAGGTTTTCGATGCTTGTCCAGGGTGTCAATATTCGCCGACCCGCAGCATGACGTAATCTCGCGTCAGGGGCGCCAGGCGCAGCTGGCTGGCCTCCTCCCGGCTTACCCATACCGCCTCGGCAATTTCAGCCGCCGCTTCTACGGGCTCATCAATCACCAGCGCATAAAGATGTGCTTCGATGGTCATGCCAGGCTCATTGGCCGCCGGTGCTGTCTGCACACCCAGCGGCAGGAGCAGGTCCTGAGCCACCTGCAGACCAAGCTCTTCCTTGAGCTCCCGACACAAAGCGTCAAGCGGAGCCTCGCCACCGTCGATCTTGCCACCGGGCTGCATGAAAAAGGCTGTTCCCTGCTTACGCACCAGCAGGAGTCGCCCTTCCGGATCGCTTATTACGGCCGCAGCAATCTCCAGTGTCGCCTGGCCGCCCTTTTCACCTGACATGCTTGCTCCTGTATATATGCCAGTGCGTTGAGTGGGCCTAGAACGACCAGTCGTCGTCTTCGGTCGCCACGGCCTTGCCAATGACGTAGGAAGAGCCGGAGCCGGAGAAGAAGTCATGGTTCTCATCGGCACTGGGTGACAAGGCCGCCATGATGGTCGGGTCGACGTCGGTGACGCTGCTCGGGAACAGCGGCTCAAAGCCCAGGTTCATCAGCGCCTTGTTGGCGTTGTAGTGAAGGAACTTCTTCACGTCCTCTGAAAGCCCCACTTCGTCGTACAGCGACTCGGTGTAGCGTACTTCGTTGTCGTAAAGCTCCAGCAAGAGTTCGTAGGCGTAGTCTTTCACTTCCTGCTGACGCTCGGGAGTGGCTTCCGCCAGCGCCTGCTGGAACTTGTAACCGATGTAATAGCCATGTACCGCTTCATCACGAATGATCAGGCGGATAAGGTCGGCGGTATTGGTCAATTTAGCATGGCTTGACCAGTACATCGGCAGGTAGAAGCCGGAGTAGAACAGAAACGACTCCAGGAAGACGCTGGCGACCTTGCGCATCAGCGGATCATCGGAGCGGTAGCGCTCCAGAATGAGCTCCGACTTGGCCTGCAGGGTCGGGTTCTCCTCACTCCAGCGAAACGCGTCATCGACATCACGCGTGGTACACAGCGTGGAGAAGATCGAGCTGTAGGAGCGCGCATGTACCGACTCCATGAAGGCGATATTGGTATATACCGCTTCCTCATGAGGCGTACGGGCATCTTCCATCAGCACAGGCGCGCCCACGCTGCTCTGGATGGTGTCCAGCAGTGTCAGGCCGGTGAACACACGGATGGTCAGCTGCTTTTCCTGCTGGGTCAGCGTATTCCACGACTGAATATCGTTGGAAAGCGGCACCTTCTCCGGCAGCCAGAAGTTGCTGGTCAGACGGTTCCACACTTCAAGATCCTTGTCGTCCTGAAGGCGGTTCCAGTTGATCGCATTGACCCGCGATAAGCGTTGCATGGTGGTCATCAAATAACTCTCATCAAAAGCGTCGCATTAGATACGAAGTAGGCGGTAAGGCGATACCGCTGGCACGGTGATCACAGCGTGCAGGAGACGCAACCTTCCACTTCGGTACCTTCCAGCGCGCTCTGGCGTAAACGAATGTAGTAAAGCGTCTTGATACCCTTACGCCAGGCGTAGATCTGGGCCTTGTTGATATCACGCGTAGTGGCGGTGTCCGGGAAGAACAGGGTCAACGAAAGCCCCTGATCGACGTGCTTGGACGCCTCGGCATAGGTATCGATGATCTTCTCGGGGCCAATTTCGTAGGCATCCTGGAAGTAGTCGAAGTTTGCTTCGTCAAGAAACGGTGCCGGGTAGTAGACGCGCCCGAGCTTGCCCTCTTTACGAATTTCGATCTTCGCGGCGACGGGATGGATGCTCGACGTCGAGTGGTTGATATACGAGATCGAACCGGTAGGCGGTACCGCCTGCAGGTTGCGGTTGTAAAGGCCGTGACTCATGACGGAAGCCTTGAGTTCCTGCCAGTCCTGCTGGGTAGGCAGCTCGATACCGCTACGCTCGAACAGACCACGCACTTTCTCGGTACGCGGCAACCACTCCTGCTCGATGTACTTGTCGAAGAACTCGCCCGTGGCGTAGGTCGAATCCTTGAAACCATCAAAGGTGTCGCCATGCTCGATCGCCAGACGGTTCGAGGCACGCAGCGCATGAAACGCGATGCAATAGAAGTAGAGGTTGGTAAAATCCAGCCCCTCATCCGAACCGTAGTAGATATGCTCACGGGCCAGATAGCCGTGCAGGTTCATCTGCCCAAGGCCGATGGCGCGTGACTTGGCATTGCCTTCGGCGATGGAGGGCACGCTTTTGAGGTTGCTCATTTCGGATACCGCGGTCAGACCACGAATCGCAATCTCTACGCTGGTACCGATATTACCCGCATCCATTACCTTGGCGATGTTCATCGACCCCAGGTTGCAGGAAATATCCTGCCCCATTTCCTTGTAGCCAAGGTCATCGTCATAGGAGGTCGGGGTATTGACCTGAAGAATCTCCGAGCACAGGTTACTCATGTTGATACGCCCGGCAATCGGGTTCGCCCGGTTTACCGTGTCCTCGAACATGATGTAAGGATAGCCCGACTCGAACTGCAGTTCGGCAAGCGTCTGGAAGAACGCACGCGCGTTGATCTTGTGCTTGCGGATCCGCGCATCGGCCACCATTTCATGGTACTTCTCGGTGACGCTGATATCGCCAAACGGCACGCCGTATACGCGCTCGACGTCGTAGGGCGAGAACAGGTACATATCGTCGTTGCGCTTGGCAAGCTCGAAGGTAATGTCCGGAATGGTAACGCCGAGTGACAGCGTCTTGATCCGGATCTTCTCGTCGGCATTTTCGCGCTTGGTATCCAGAAAGCGCAGGATATCCGGGTGGTGCGCATTGAGATACACCGCCCCCGCGCCTTGGCGTGCGCCCAACTGGTTGGCGTAGGAGAAGGCATCCTCGAGCAGCTTCATGATCGGGATGATGCCCGATGACTGGTTCTCGATGCGCTTGATGGGCGCGCCGGCCTCACGAATGTTGGTCAGCAGGAAGGCCACACCGCCGCCGCGCTTGGAGAGCTGCAGCGCCGAGTTGATCGAACGACCGATCGACTCCATGTTGTCTTCGATGCGCAGCAGAAAGCACGACACCAGCTCGCCGCGCTGCTGCTTGCCGCAGTTGAGAAACGTAGGGGTGGCGGGCTGGAAACGACCGCTGATGATTTCATCCACCAGCGACCTGGCAAGCGCCTCATCACCGCGGGCAAGCGTCAGCGCTACCATGCAGACGCGGTCTTCATAGCGCTCCAGGTAGCGTTTGCCGTCAAACGTTTTCAGCGTATAGCTGGTGTAGTACTTGAAGGCCCCCAGAAAACTCGGGAAGCGAAACTTGTAGGCATATGCTTGCTCGAAAAGCGTCTTCACGAAGGCAAAGCTGTACTGGTCCAGCACTTTTGCTTCGTAGTAGCTCTCCTCGACCAGGTAGTCGAGCTTCTCTTCAAGCGAGTGGAAGAAGACGGTGTTCTGGTTAACATGCTGCAGGAAATACTGACGCGCCGCTTCGCGGTCCTTGTCCAGCTGTAATTCGCCGTTGGCCCCGTAAAGGTTGAGCATCGCATTCAGCGCATGGTAATCCAGCGTGCGTGCCTCGGTCGCTCCTGAAGCAGGACGCTTGGCTTCGGCCACGTTTTTCGGGGCTAGGTTTGTCGTTTCCAAAACTCTTCTACTCCTTTGCGGACCCTGGCCACATCATCGTCGGTGCCAAATAGCTCAAATCGATATAGCAAGGGCACATGGCACTTTTCTGAAATGATGCGGCCAGCCAGGCCATACGCATCGCCAAAATTGGTGTTACCGGCAGCAATGACGCCGCGAATAAGGCGTCGATTGTGTTCATCGTTGAGAAAGCGAATGACCTGCCCTGGCACTGCGCCCTTCACTTCACCACCGCCGTAGGTAGGCGTGATCAATATATAAGGTGTAGTGACGCGCAGCGTCGGTTCCTCGCGCCCGATCGGAAGACGTTGGGCGGCCAGGCCTAGCTTTTGCACAAAACGATGGGTGTTACCTGACTTGGTGGAAAAATAGACAATGCTGCCAGCGCTCGATGATTCAGCAGCGGCGTCCACCAACATGAATATGTGTTACGCCAATGCTTGAATACGGTCGGGACGAAAGCCGGACCAGTGGTCATCGCCGGCTACCACGACGGGAAGCTGACGGTAGCCAAGGGCTTCTACTTCTTCTTGGGCGCCGGATTCGGCCGTAATATCAATAACGGTATACTCCAGACCTTGCTTATCCAGGGCACGATAGGTAGCTGTGCACTGAACACAAGCGGGCTTGCTATAAATTTGAATTTCCATGGCTATTTCCCCTTTTCATAGCAGCATTTTTGGGGTAGTGCATATCTAGTGCCCTACCCGCTCTCAAGACACCACGCATACTATATATAGCCCATGAGAAAATCAATTCAAGCATATATGGTATTTTTCATCCACAGGTTATTGACAATTCATGCCCAGCATTACCCCCTGACACGAAAAAAGCCGCCCCCGTCGGGGCGGCTTTGAAACAGGCGCCGAAGCGCCCTGTCCTGGCGGGTAAAGCAGTTTATCAGGCGATGGCAGCCTGATAGCGACGCTCCACATCTTCCCAGTTCACGACGTTGAAAAACGCAGAAATATAATCAGGACGCTTGTTCTGATACTTCAGGTAGTAGGCGTGCTCCCACACATCCAGGCCCAGCAGCGGCGTATTGCCGTGCATCAACGGGCTATCCTGGTTGAGGGTATTTTCGACAACGAGCTGCTTCTCGGGAGTGACGCTCAGCCACGCCCAGCCGCTACCGAAACGGCCCACGGCAGCTTTCTTGAACTCTTCCTGGAAGGCTTCGAACCCACCCAGCTCGCTTTCGATAGCGTTGGCTACGTCGCCCTGCGGCTTGCCACCGCCGTTTGGCGACATCATCTGCCAGAACATGGAGTGGTTGGCGTGGCCGCCACCATTATTGATGACCGCCTGACGCTTGGCTTCCGGCACACGATCCAGATTGGAAACCAGCTCTTCGATACCTACGTCTTCAAGGCCGGTACCTTCGAGAGCGGCGTTGAGGTTGTTGACGTAAGTCTGATGGTGACGCGAATGGTGAATTTCCATGGTCATCGCATCGATGTTCGGCTCGAGAGCGTCATATGCGTACGGCAGTTCGGGAAGGGTATGTGCCATATTATCATCTCCTTGAGTGGCTTTCGTTGCGTTCACTACAGTAGGTGCGGCTAGCCGACACCTTTTTCAACCGCCTTGTGGCGTTTTCTCATATCGTGCCAGTACTTTAGCTAACTACGGCGCGTTTATCTAATATGGAGCACGAAAAAGCCGGCCCTCGGGTGAGCCGGCTTTATTCACTCATGCCATCGCGACGAGCACGACAGATTTACAGCTTGGCTTCGAGCTCGGGCAGGATCTCGAACAGATCGCCCACCAGACCGTAATCCGCGACCTGGAAGATCGGCGCCTCGTCATCCTTGTTGATCGCCACAATCACCTTGGAGTCCTTCATGCCTGCCAGGTGCTGGATCGCTCCGGAAATGCCCACCGCGATATAGAGATCGGGTGCCACGATCTTGCCGGTCTGGCCGACCTGCATGTCGTTGGGCACGAATCCTGCGTCCACCGCCGCTCGTGAGGCGCCTACCGCCGCGCCGAGCTTGTCGGCAATGCCTTCGAGCAGCTTGAAGTTCTCACCGTTACCCATGCCGCGGCCGCCGGAGATCACCACCTTGGCGCCGCCAAGCTCTGGACGATCGGACTGGGCAAGCTCTTCGTTCACGAACTGGGACTGGGTGTTCTCGACCACCGTATCGACGGTTTCGATCGTGGCACTGCCGCCGTCGCTTACGGCATCGAAGGCGCTTGCACGAATCGTCATCACTTTCAGGTCGTCATCGCTTTTTACCGTGGCGATGGCATTACCCGCATAGATGGGGCGCAAGAACGTGTCACTGCTCTCCACGCCGATCACGTCCGACAATTGACTGACGTCCTTCAAGGCTGCCAGACGAGGCAGCACGTTCTTGCCAGTGGTAGACGCGCTGGCGAGCACATGGGTGTAGCCCTCGGCAAGCTCCACCAGCAGTGCGCCCATGGGCTCTGCCAGCTGGTAGGCATACACGGCATTGTCCGCCACGCGTACGCGGCTGACACCGTCAAGCTTGGCCGCTTTTTCGCCTGCCGCCTGCACGCCCTCACCGGCTACCAGAACATCAATATCACCGCCAATGGCTTTCGCCGCTGCCACCACGTGAGCCGTGGCGCTGGCGAGCGCGCCTTCGTGTAAATCCGCAAGTACCAGAATGCTCATGAAATCCGCTCCTATCAAAGCTCTTCAACGCTGCCTTAGAGAACCGTGGCTTTAGTTAAAGAACCTTGGCTTCATTTTTCAGTTTGTCGACCAGCTCGTCTACCGAGGCCACCTTGATGCCGCCCTTGCGCTCGGCTGGCGATTCCACTTTCAGAAGGCTGACCCTGGAGGCTACCTCAACGCCGTAATCGGCGGGCGTCTTGACGTCAAGCGGCTTTTTCTTGGCCTTCATGATATCCGGAAGCTTGGCGTAGCGCGGCTCGTTCAAGCGCAGGTCAGTGGTGACAATCGCCGGAAGCGACAACGCCACGGTCTGCAGGCCGCCGTCGATTTCACGCGTAACGTTGACCTTGTCACCCTCGACAGCCACGGCGGAGGCGAAAGTGCCTTGCGGCAGACCAGTCAGTGCTGCAAGCATCTGACCGGTCTGGTTATTGTCGGTATCAATGGCCTGCTTGCCGAGAATCACCAGCTGCGGCTGCTCTTCATCTACCACCTTGGCCAGGAGCTTGGCCACCGCCAGCGACTCGACCCGCTCATCGGTTTCAATCTGAAGGGCGCGATCGGCGCCCAGGGCAAGCGCGGTGCGCAGCTGCTCCTGAGAGGCCTTTGGACCAACGGTCACGGCCACCACTTCCGTGGCCACACCCTTTTCCTTCAGGCGCACGGCTTCTTCCACGGCAATTTCACAGAAGGGGTTCATGGCCATCTTGACGTTGGTCAGATCGACATCCGAATGATCCGCCTTCACGCGGATCTTGACGTTGTAGTCGATGACGCGTTTAACCGCGACGAGTACTTTCATGGATTCCTCGCTTGGCTTGAAGCATAAGCCGTTAACCAGAACCGGCACCCGCCTGGCGGATACCGCTTAAAAAAAGCCTCGCCATGACAGTGGCGACGGCCAGAATATTCATGCAAGCGTTTGATAGGTACGCAAATGAAAAACCTTACTAATCTGCCACAGCTTGGCTTACGGCAACAATACCCTTTTTCTAGCGCAATGGTCGAAGCCGCACACCGGCCCGGGCTTGCCACCACGCGAAGGGAAAACCGCTTTTACCATCGTAGGCGTGACCTTACGCAGGTATTATGCCTATCATGGGAGATAACCAGAAGCAAACGACCGTTTTAAATTAAGGCCGTGTTTTTATAAGGCACTGCACTTATGAGAATAAGGAGAAGCCAGGTGGAAAATATTGAACGCGATGTCATGGACTTTGATGTAGTGATTGTAGGCGCCGGACCATCGGGGCTTGCCGCTGCCTGCCGCCTGATGCAACAAGCCAAGGACGCCGAGCACGAGCTGACCGTCTGTGTGGTGGAAAAAGGCTCAGAAGTTGGCGCTCATATCCTGTCCGGGGCGGTGTTCGAACCACGCGCGCTTGATGAGCTTTTTCCCGATTGGCAGGAGCGTGGCGCTCCACTGAACACGCCTGCCATACGCGACGATGTCTATCTGCTCAAGGACGCACAAAAGGCACAAAAACTGCCGAACTCCCTGGTTCCCAAGAGCATGCACAACACCGGCGGCGACATGACCCGCTACGTGATCAGCGCAGGCAACCTGTGTCGCTGGCTGGCCGAACAGGCCGAAGAACTGGGAGTCGAGATCTTCCCAGGCTTTGCCGCCCAGGAAGTGATTATCGAAGATGACGCGGTACGCGGCATTGTCATTGGCGACATGGGCGTTGCTGCCGACGGCACGCCCAAGGACGGTTACATGCCAGGCATGGAACTGCGCGCCAAGTATACCCTGTTTGCCGAAGGAGCCCGCGGGCATCTGGGCAAGCGACTGATCGAACACTTCTCGCTAGATGCCGGGCGTGACCCGCAGCATTACGGCATCGGCTTGAAAGAGCTCTGGGACGTACCCGCCGAGAAGCACGAGCCAGGCCTTGTAGTGCATGGTTCGGGTTGGCCGCTGGGCAAGAACACTCCCGGAGGATGGTTTCTGTACCATGCGGAAAACCAGCAGGTGGTGGTGGGCCTGATCATGGATCTCTCCTACCAGAACCCCTGGCTCTCGCCCTTCGACGAATTCCAGCGCATGAAGCATCATCCGGCGCTTAGCCAGTACCTGGAAGGCGGCAAGCGGGTGGCCTATGGCGCCCGCGCGCTGACCAAGGGAGGCTTCAACTGCCTGCCCAAGATGACCTTTGCCGGCGGTCTGCTGATCGGCTGCGATGCCGGCACGCTCAACTTCTCCAAGATCAAGGGGCTGCACACCGCCATGAAATCGGGCCTGGTGGCAGCTGAAAGCGTTTTTGAAGCGCTCAAGGGAGGCGATGAAGGCGCTCAGGAGCTGACGAACTTTACCCAGAAGTGGGAAGCCAGCTGGGCCTATGAAGAGCTCAAGGAGAGCGCAAGTTTCGGCCCTGCCATGCACAAGTACGGCACGGTGGGCGGAGGTGCCTATAATTTCGTCAACCAGTTGCTGGGCAACAAGCTGCCTAGAGTTCACGACACCACCACCGATCATGGCGCGCTGAAACCGGCCGACGAGTTCGAGAAGATCAACTATCCCAAGCCTGACGGCAAGCTCTCGTTCGACAAGCCCTCATCGGTGTTTCTCTCCAACACCAATCACGAAGAGAATCAGCCGTGCCACCTGCGCCTGGATGATCCGAACATTCCCATCGAGCACAACCTGCCCAAATACGCCGAACCGGCCCAGCGCTATTGTCCGGCCGGCGTATATGAAGTGGTGGAAGATGATGCCGGGCAGCCGCGCTTTCAGATCAACTTCCAGAACTGCGTGCACTGCAAGACCTGCGATATCAAGGACCCGGCACAGAACATTACCTGGGTAGCGCCGGAAGGCGGCGGTGGTCCCAACTACCCGAACATGTAACGTTTATCCCCTTTGGCGCAGCAAGCAGTCGTCAAGCCTGCTGCGCTGGTGGGTCCAGACGCTCGATGGGCGCGCGGCGGGCAATCAGGCGCCGCCGCCCGGCCTGCGCAAAGCGCACATCGATCACCGGGTCGGCGGGGCTACCCTCGACCGAGGCCACTTCGCCCTCCCCAAACACCGCATGATGCAGGCGCTGGCCGGGGTAGAAGTGCTCGTGAGCAGCGTAGCTTGCTCTGGGCTCTTGAACCTCCGGCACGCTTAACGTGATGTCGGATCGCCCCAGACGCTCGAGATAGCGTTTGACAATGGCCGGCGAAGCCACGCGTAGCGTGGTAGTGCAAGGCACCGGCCTGGCCAGGCATTCGGCTACCTGCATGCTCTCCTGCCAGGCACTTTCCGCGATAAAGCGACTCGGTCGGTGCACTCCACCATCGTGCAGCACGAGAAGGCGTTCTTCTGCACGGGTGATGGCCACGTAGAAAAGCCTGCGCTCCTCTTCCAGCCGTTCGTCGCTCAGTGGCGTGTCACGGCTGTAATGAGGAAAATCCTCTTCATTGACTCCCGCCACCACGACAAGCGGCCACTCCAGCCCCTTGGCTCCGTGCACGGTGGAGATCAGCACGCCATCTGCCTGGTTCTCGACCGGACGCTCCAGAAGCTCGATGAACGCCTCCGGGTCCTGAACGCCTTGCGCCTGCTCGATCAGCACATCCAGAAGCCGCACATCTTCTTCGCCCTTGTCACGCCGGGCCGCCGCACGCTTCAAGACCTTTTCTGCATCAATGGCGTCTACCACATGGCCAAGCAGCCTGGCTGGTGGCCAGGCGCTCAACTCTGGAAGTTCGCAGAGCAGTGCCCAGCGCTTTTTCAGCGTACGTCGCTGCAGCGGTTTCAACTCGGTCAGCACCGGATCATGCCGTTCGGGCCAGCTTTGCGTCACCGCCAGTTGATGGGCGAGACGCTGCAGGCGTTCCCGCCCGACAAACGGTGTGGGCTGGGACAGCAGCAGCAGCAGGTGTTCAGGGTCGTGCAGCAGGGCCGGCCGACGAGACAGCTTGAGGTAGCCGACCAGAGCCTGCACCAGCGGCAGACGAAACACGAAGCGATCTTCACGCAGCAGGCGAAACGGTATACCCGCCTGAAGAAGCGCCAGTTGAAACGGGACCGACAGCGCCCAGCTGCGTACCAGCAGGCTTGCCTGATTGAAGGCCCGCCCCTGGGCACGCCAATCCATCAGGGTATCCAGCAGCCCACCACTGCCCTGCCCGACCGCAAGCCGCGTATCGGGGTTGCCCGCGGCGGCCAGGCACAGCTGATCCGGCCGCCGCTGGTTGGCGACGATCGCATGGTTGGCAGCCAGCGCCAGCGCATGGCCATGACGAAAGGTGGTAGACAACGGATAGTCGGTCGCCTGACCGAACGTCGCGGTAAAATCCTCGAGCATGGTGTCCGGGCGGGCGCCGCGCCATTCATAGATACACTGGTTGGCATCACCAACGGCCATGACCGAAGCCGTCTCACCGGCAAGAACGGCCAAAAGCCGCTGCTGGGCAGCATTGATATCCTGGTACTCATCGATGATGACGTGATCGAGAAAGCCCTCGACCCGCCGGCGTAGCGCACTATCGGCTTCCAGGGCCTGAAGCGGCCGATAGAGCAGGTCGGCATAGGTCATCAAGCCCTCGGCGTGAAGCATGCGCTCGGCTTCATTGAACGCGGCAGGAAAGTAGTCGGTATCGGGCTCATAGCCAAGCCGCTGATAGAGAGCCTCCGGTGCGGCCATCTCTGCCTTGACCAGGTTACAGAAATGCGCAAGCGCCTCCAGGCGGTCACCTTCAATGGCCGCATCGCGACGCTCGACGCTTTCACGCAACACGTTGAGACTCGCCTGACGCAGTAGACGCTCCAGCTGCCAGTCTGCAGAGAGCAGACGGCGTGGCGCAAGTGCCCCCCAGCGACACAGGCTCTGGGTCAGCCGGTGACCCAGCGAGTGAAACGTGCGCACCCCCGGCAGCGCCTGGCCGGCTGGTGCCATGCTGGCAAGCCGGTGTTGAAAGTCATCCCGCGCCGAGCGGTTGAACATCAGCACCAGCATGCGCTTGGGTGACACCCCGCTTTCCAGCAGGTGCAGAACCCGAGCAGCCATGGTGGTGGTCTTGCCCGCCCCTGCCACCGCAGCCACGCGAGCGTGACCTTCGCGATGATGGACGACGGCATGCTGTTCAGCGGTCAGCTTCACGACACCTCGCCTGAAGGGGCATCATCACTATCGACCAGACCCAGCACATGCCAGCTTCCCGCACTCCAGACACCGATTTCACTCTGCCCATCGGCTCGGGGCTGAACACTTGCCGCCTCGACCAGCTGGTAGAACACGTTGCGATGCAGCCTGGCCGCCAGCCCATGACGCACGTCGATGGCAGGCACCTGCTCCTGCTGGGGCGTCGCACTTATGGATAGCGGATGCTCTGCATCCAGACGCACTACATCGTCGAACTGGGTGGTCAGCCACCAGGCATCGTCACGGTAGTCTGCCTCGACCGCCACGAAGGGCAGGTCCTCCACCTGAATCCGCCAGCGCTCGACCGGCGTGACCAGGCAGTAACCCTCAGGGTCGTGGCGCAACAGGGTGGAAAGCAGGCGAGCAATGCCAGGCCGGGCGAACGGCTGCTCCTCATGCAGCCAGCTGCCGTCGGCCTGGATGACAATGTCCATATCCCCCGAAAGCGCAGGCTGCCACGCCTCGAGAGGAGGAATGCTGGCTGCACCCTGACGCTGCTGAAGTAATCGATCAATATTCATCGCACCCGCCTGACGCTTGCGCCACTTGAGAATTAGACCAGCCCGGCCTGGGCCAGCGCCTGCTGAACATGCGCCGGCGCATCCGGAGCGGCCGCCTTGAACAGCTGATAGAAGTTGGCGGTGGTCTGCATGGCCACTTCATCCACGCTGATGCCCCGCACCTTGGCAATGCATTCAGCGACTTCCACTACCCAAGCCGGCTCATTGGGCTTGCCACGGTACGGCACAGGAGCAAGGTAGGGGCTGTCGGTTTCGATCAACAGGCGGTCGAGCGGGAGTCGCTTTGCCAACTCGCGCAGCTCGGCTGCATTGTTGAAGGTAATGATACCCGACAACGAGATATAGAAGCCAAGGCGCACCGCTTCACGTGCCATTTCCATATCTTCGGTAAAGCAGTGAAGCACACCCCCCACCTTCGGGTCGCTGTACTCACGCAGCAGTGTCAACGTATCGTCGCGAGCCTCCCGAGTGTGCACGACCACGGGTAGCTCAAGCTCTCGAGCGGCCATCAGGTGGCGCTTGAAGCGCTCATGCTGCACCTCGGCCGGCACCTGATCACGGTAGTGATAATCAAGCCCGGTCTCGCCAATCGCCACGGCACCATACTGCTCGGCGGCATCCTGAATATCGCGGACGTTGGGCTCCTGGGCAGGCGCATGCAGCGGATGAAGGCCCGCGGAGATGACCACGTCCTTATGCTCGCGGGCAATGGCGGCAAGCCCAGGCATCTCCTCGAGCGTGACGGCGATAGCCAGAAACTGGCTGACATCGGCGGCTCGCGCTGCGTTCAGCGTGGCAGCCACGTCGCCTTGATGGGTATGTTCGGACAGGCGGTCCAAGTGACAGTGCGAATCTACAAACATGTACGTCTCGATACAGGCAAATGAAAAAACAGCGCAGGTAGCAAGTTAGAACGTATAGCCGGGCGCTGTCATATCCTGCCCGGCCAGCAGCACTTCGATACGCTCGCGCAGGGCGCCATCGTGCGTAAAGTGAATACCGATACCCGGCAGACGCTCACAGGCACCGTGGGCCGGTGAAACCCAGGCTACCTTGCCGATGACCTCGGTGGGCGCCTGTGCGCCCGGCAGTGTCAGCAGCAGATGCACCTGGCTGCCCAGGGCCTTTGGCGTATCGGTAGGTACAAAAATGCCACCATGCTCCAGAAAAGGCATGTAAGCCGCCTGCAGTGTGGCAATATCCGGGATCTTCAAGGCAAAGGCTTTCTGCACACTCATGGCAACCTCGCGGCTATCGGCCGTTAAGAGCGCAGCAGCGCCGCCCAGCGCACCAGCCAGGCTTCCAGTACGAGCTGCGGATTGGGATTGGCCCCCATGGCCAGAAGACGGCGCTGCTCGCGGGCATAGTCGAGCAGTCGAAACCAGTCCTGAACGCGGCCATTCTTGACCGCCTGGCGATAGAGAGGCTCAAGATCAGGGTTATGAAGCGCCTTGGCATCGCCTGAAACGCCCAGGCGAATCAGATCTTCAA
The DNA here is from genome assembly GCF_020075495.1 of Vreelandella aquamarina. Taxonomy (GTDB): domain Bacteria; phylum Pseudomonadota; class Gammaproteobacteria; order Pseudomonadales; family Halomonadaceae; genus Vreelandella; species Vreelandella aquamarina_A. The sequence continues at coordinate 331,957 of NZ_JABYQT010000002.1, read as the reverse complement.
GCCAGGCGATACCGTACCACAGGATGGCATCAATCGCCTGGCGATCAAGCCGCGCCGCCTCGGAAACCGGCTCTGCACCGCGCACCAGTTGTTCGAAACAGTCATGAATCTGGTGACGCAGCGCCCGCTCGTCAGGCGAGGCCAACTCAACGGCCAACAACGGCAGTCCGCCGGAAACCCGCCACCAGAAATACGCCTCATCCTGGCTACCCAGCCTTTCGATCAACCATCCGCGGCACGCTTGGAACGTCACGTTTGAAAGCGGCCACTGCTGGCAACGCGAACGAATGGTCGCCAGCATGCGCGAGGGCACATCGGCAAGCAGGATAAACAGGGTTCTGGCGCCCGGCTCTTCAAGACTCTTGAGCAAGGCATTGGCGGCCGCCACGTTCATGCTTTCCGAAGGCGATACCACGATAACCCGGTAACCGCCCTGTTGCGCGGTCTGCGAGACAAAGCGGTTGACTTCGCGAATGGGATCGATGCGTATCTGGCGCTTGCCCTCCTCGGGCGATACGCGCAGCAGGTCCGGGTGATAGCCCGAGGCCAGCATCGAACAGCTGTGGCAATGCCCGCACGCTGACGTGCCAGGCTGTGTACACAGAGTACGTGCAATCAGCGCCTCGGCCAGCTGCTGCTTGCCTACCCCATGCGCACCGCTCAATAAAATGGCATGAGGCATGCGCCCCTCATCGGCTAAGCGCACCAACTGCTGCCAGGTAGCCGTATGCCAGGGCAGCACGCCCTCTAACGCCATGCAGCCACCCGCTTGGCAAGTTCACGCTCGATATCTGCCTGTACATCGGCGAGCGGCTGATGCGCGTTGATCAGTGCAAAGCGCTTCGGCTCGGCGCCGGCACGCTCCAGATAGGCACGACGCACCGCCTGGAAGAAATCACCCTGCTCCTGTTCGAAGCGGTCGCGCTGCTCCTGGCGGCTACTTAGCCGAGACTCCAGCCGTGACTGCGCCGCACTCAGCGGCATGTCGAGCAGCAGCGTCAGGTCAGGCGCAAGGCCTCGCTGCACAAAGGTTTCAAGCTGGGCAATACGTTCGAATGCCACACCTCGTCCACCGCCCTGATAGGCAAAGGTGGCATCGGTGAAGCGGTCACAGACCACCCAGGCACCACGTGAAAGCGCGGGCATGATCTTTTCTGCCAGATGCTGAGCGCGGGCAGCAAACATGAGCAGCAGCTCGGCGTCGGTATTGAGCGCCTCTTCAGGCGTAGGGTCGAGCAGCAGCGTGCGAATCGCTTCGGCACGGGGCGTACCGCCGGGCTCTCGCGTGCTGACCACTTCGAAGCCCTGCGCTTCAAGCGTGGCCACCACGAACGCCAGGTTGGTCGATTTACCCACGCCCTCACCGCCTTCGAGGGTAATAAAGCGTCCCCGTTGAGTCATTGCAAGCCCTTAATCAACGCATACACCGTCGAGATAAACTTCATAAACGTAACGTCTGCCATCAACGATTGCGGATGTAACGGTTCACTGCGTTGTTGTGCTCACGCAGCGTCCGCGAAAAATGATGCGTACCATCACCACGCGATACGAAGTAGAGCGTATCGCCCGGCAGCGGGTCTACTGCCGCCTCGAGCGAGGCCCTGCCCGGCATGGCAATTGGCGTGGGCGGCATGCCGTTGATCACATAGGTATTGTAGGGCGTGGCCTCGCGCAGGTCGGCGCGCGTGATGCGCCCCTCGTAACGCTCGCCCATGCCGTAGATCACGGTCGGGTCGGTCTGCAGGCGCATGCCCTGCTCCATGCGGCGCTTGAACACCCCCGCGATTTCACGCCGCTCTTCGGGAGCACCGGTTTCGCGCTCGATGAGTGACGCCATGATCAGCGCCTCGTAAGGCGACTCGATGCTCAAGTCTTCAGCGCGCTCTGCCCAGACCTCATCGAGAATGCGCTCCATGCGCGCCAACGCCTGGCGCAGAATGTCGACATCACTCATGCCCAGGTGATAGCGGTAGGTATCAGGGAAGAACCAGCCCTCGGGAAAGACACCCTCCCTGTCCAGCAGAGCCATGACGTCCTCATCACTCATGCCTGTCGTTCGATGCTCGAGCTTGGGGGCACTATCCAGCAGATCACGAAGCTGGCTGAACGTGCGCCCTTCAGGCAGCGTCAGCGCATAGGTCACCACGTTGTTACTGCCAAGCAGCGCAATCATCTCGAGCCCGCTCATGCCCGGCGCAAGCCGATATTCGCCGACACGCAGCCGGGGCACGTGTTCCGGCTGCACACGCGCAAGCAGTTGAAAGGCCCAGGCATCGTCAATGATCCCCTGAGCCTCCAACTGCCCGACCACCTGATTGAAGCCTGCACCGGCAGGCACCTGATAAAGCACAGGCTCCTCAAGCGCCAGCGGGGCCTGCAGGCGGCTTTGCCAATAGAAATAGCCGCCTGCCGCGGCCGCCGTGCCCAGTATCAATACAATACCAACAGCGGTCAGTAACCGTTTCAACATATCACCTCAACAGAACGGAAGGGCCTATTGCGCCACATAGCCCAGCAGCCGGTGGGCCGCCAACTGAAAATCATCCACTGCCTCGAGCGACCAGCTTTTTAGCCGGGCATTGGCCTGATCCACCAGCGCGGTCACGGGCCAGACGCCTTGTACCGAGTTGGCTACCCAGAGCCGCTCGAGTGTGGGTAGTGCCGTCATGGGCAGCGTCGCTTCATGCACCTCGCCTTTTTCGATCAGCGCGTCGCGCAGCGTGCCGGCGACGCCGCACTTGTCCAGTCGCGGGGTATAGATATGCCCCTGCTGTTGCCAGAAAACGTTCATGCTGGTGGCCTCAACAAGCTGGTCATGCGTATCGCCAAGCAGCCCTTCGGCAATCTCTGACGAGTGCCATTCGCGACGCGCCAGCACGTTTTCCAGCCGATTCAAATGCTTGATTCCCGCCAGTAGAGGCTGATGCCCAAGTTGCAGGCGACATTGCCGCACCGTCACTCCTTCCTGCCAGCGCTTCACGGCGGGGACGAAAGGCGTGCGGCGAATGAGCAACCGCGGCAGCGGAGCGTCGGGTAATGCGTATCCTCGACCTCCGCTTCCACGGGTAACGATGAGCTTCAGCACTTCAAGTGGCGCCTGGGGTTTCTCTTGCCAGGCAGCGTCAAGCGCCTGCTGCCCGGGAACCGGAATACCCAGCCGTCGGCAGCCGCGGGTCAGCCGCGCCAGGTGGTAAGGCCATAACACCGGCTTACCCTGGCGCAGCAGCACCGTTTCGAACACGCCATCCCCATACGCCAACCCGCGATCATCAAACGGCACCTGGGGTAGCGTCATCGAGCGTTATACCTTCTTGAACAGCAGCGAGCCGTTGGTACCACCAAAGCCGAACGAGTTGCTGAGCGCGACATCGATACGCATGTTGCGTGCAGTATGCGGCACGTAATCCAGGTTGCAGCCCTCCTGGGGGTTATCCAGGTTGATGGTGGGCGGGGCGATCTGATCACGAATGGCCAGGATGCTGAACACAGCCTCGACCGCGCCAGCTGCGCCCAGTAGATGACCGATCATGGACTTGGTGGAGCTCACGGCGACGCTTTTTGCCGCACTGCCCATGACGCGCTCGACCGCCCGACTTTCCGCCAGGTCACCCGCCGCGGTAGAGGTTCCGTGGGCATTGATGTAATGCACCTCGGAAGGATCCATCTGGGCATCCTTGATCGCGTTACTCATGGAGAGCGCAGCTCCGCGGCCATCTTCAGGCGGTGCAGTCATGTGATAGGCATCATCGCTCATGCCGAAACCAGCTAGCTCGGCATAGATGTGTGCGCCGCGGGCCTTGGCGTGCTCATACTCTTCAAGCACCAGCACACCGGCGCCGTCTGACAGCACGAAGCCGTCGCGGTCGGCATCCCAGGGGCGGCTTGCCGCTTCGGGATTGTCGTTGCGCGTCGACAGCGCACGGGCGGCAGAGAAGCCACCCAGACCCAGCGGTGTGGTGGCCATTTCTGCGCCACCGCAGATCATCACGTCCGCATCGCCATAGGCAATGGTACGGGCACTGTAACCGATATTGTGCGTTCCGCTGGTGCAGGCGGTAGTGATCGCGATATTGGGTCCCATGAAGCCATGCTGGATGGCCAGGTTGCCTGAGATCATGTTGATGATCGAACCCGGTACAAAGAAGGGCGACACGCGGCGGGCACCGCCCTTGATCAGCGCACTATGGTTCTGCTCGATCATCGGCAAACCGCCGATACCCGAGCCCATGGCCACGCCAATACGCGATGCGTTCTCATCGGTACAGATGATACCGGCATCCTGGATCGCCTGGGCACCTGCGGCCATGCCGTACTGGATAAACAGGTCCATCTTGCGAGCATCTTTGGGATTCAGGTAGGGACTAATATCGAAATTCTTGACCGAACCACCAAACCGGGTATTGAAACCACTGGCATCGAAATGTTCGATGGGCGCTATGCCACTCTTGCCCGCCGTGATATTCGCCCAGGTCTCATCCACGTTATTACCCACTGGGGTCACCAGGCCTAACCCAGTTACCACTACCCTTCTTCGCGCCATCAGCTTTCCTCCAGGCATCCTTGGTGACTCGACCCATCTGGGTCAGTTACGACTGAAATTTAGACGCCTAGTATAACGGAGAATGGACGCCATGTTCATTGTGTAAGCGCAAAGCAAAAAAGCCGCCCTTCAAGAGGGCGGCTTTTAAGGGAGGTGCTAGCACCATACCCTCGTTCAACGCATCAACGTGCCCTTACTGGTGGGCGTTTACGTAGTCGATGGCTTCTTGAACCGTGGTAATCTTCTCTGCTTCTTCGTCAGGAATTTCAGTATCGAATTCCTCTTCCAAAGCCATTACCAGCTCAACGGTGTCAAGCGAGTCAGCACCCAGGTCTTCAGTGAAAGAAGAGCTGTTCTGGATGTCCTCTTCTTTAACGTTCAGGCGCTCGGCCACAACTTTCTTCACGCGCTCTTCAATAGTACTCATCAACGTACTCCAGTCGTTCACATTAGCCGTTTTTTACAACCAGCTATTTGGAAACCGCAAGCCAAAAGCTGCGGGGTAGTTTATAGACGCCCTTGGGCAGACGCAACCGCTACGCCCAAGGCCATCAACGCATATTCATGCCGCCATTCACGTGCAGCGTCTCACCGGTAATGTATCCGGCGGCGTCACTGGTCAGAAAGCCTACGGCGGCAGCAATTTCTTCCGGCCCGCCCAGGCGCGCCAAGGGGATCTGCTTCATCAGCATTTCATGCTGAGCTTCAGGCAGCGCTTCGGTCATGTCGGTAGCAATGAAGCCTGGCGCCACTGCATTGACCGTAATGGCACGCGATGCCACTTCGCGAGCAAGAGCTCGACTGAAGCCTTCCATACCCGCCTTGGCGGCCGCGTAGTTAGTCTGGCCCAGATTGCCCATGGTAGCCACTACTGAGCTGATCGACACAATACGGCCAAACCGGGCTTTTGTCATACCGCGCAGACACGCCTTGCTGACACGATAGACAGACTTGAGATTGGTATCCATTACCGAATCCCACTCGTCCTCTTTCATGCGCATCAGCAGATTGTCGCGGGTGATGCCCGCATTGTTGACCAGGATGGTCGGAGCGCCAAAGCGCTCCGCAACCGTCTTGAGCAGCGCATCGATGCTCGCCTGATCGGTTACGTCAAGGCAAAGACCCGCGCCTTCGATGCCCTGCTGCTTGAGGTCGGCATCGATTTTCTCAGCGCCAGACTCGCTGGTCGCGGTACCCACCACGATACGCCCCTGGCGGCCCAGTTCGTGAGCAATCGCTCTACCGATGCCACGGCTGGCCCCGGTTACCAGTGCAACCCTGCGTTCCTGCGTCATAATGTTTAGCCTTTAACCATTTGCTCGTTGATTCTACCAATAAGCAAGAGTAGCGAAAATTGTAGCGTATCAGGCGTTATTCGCCTGCCCTTCTCGCGCCAGCTCAAGCGCTGCGTCCAGGCTGTCCGGGTCGTTTACCGCAAGCCCCTTGGCCGCACGAACGATACGTTTGTTAAGCCCGGTCAGCACCTTGCCAGGGCCACACTCGATAAACACGTTGACAGATTGTGCCGCCACGGCTTCAACGCATGCCGACCAGCGTACCGGCTTGTAAAGCTGCTCGACCAGGCGCGTGCGCAGCGTGTCGATGTCGCCATGCGCCTGGGCGTCCACATTCTGGATGACCGTATAGCGCGGCGCGCGCAGCTCGATCTCCTGCATGGCCGAGGCTAGACGCTCGGCCGCAGGGCGCATCAGTTCACAGTGTGAAGGCACCGACACCGGCAGCGCCATGGCGCGCTTGGCGCCCGCTTCCTGGCAGGCAGCAATCGCACGCTCCACCGCCGCCTTGCTGCCGGCAATCACTACCTGACCTGGCGAATTATAGTTGACCGCGGAAACGATGTCGCCCTGGGCCGCCTTGGCACAGGCCGCCTCGACGGCAGCGTCTTCCAGCCCCAGAATTGCCGCCATGGCGCCTTCACCCGCCGGCACCGCTTCCTGCATGGCTTCACCGCGCAGGCGGACAAGCTGTACGCCTTCAGCAAAGCTCATGACACCAGCACACACCATGGCGCTGTACTCGCCCAGGCTGTGGCCGGCCATGACGGTAGGCCGCGGCCCCTCGAGCTCTTGCCATACTCGCCAGATGGCAACACTAGCAGAAAGCAGCGCAGGCTGGGTACAGGCGGTTGCGTTCAGCGCCGCTTCAGGACCCTCCTGCACGACTTTCCACAAGTCGTAACCGAGTGCATCCGACGCTTCCTCAAATGTTGTTCCCACCACACTATAGCGCTCGGCCAGCTCTCGCAGCATTCCAAGCTGCTGAGAGCCTTGCCCGGGAAAAATGAGGGCAAGGGGTTGAGACATGTCGTTCACCTTTGCTCTTGTAGGCGTTTGCTCATTTGAGCGATAGGCGTGGTTATCGGCACATCCTGCTGCCTTTCATAACCCGCAAAAATTGCCGGCGCCGTTACTGGCGCCCGCTGAATATCGACCCCATGAAAGATAGACGCATCTGTTGCTAGCGGCGCTGCCAGCGGGCCGCCATTCGCACAGGCAGGTTGTGCTCCACTTCACTCAGCGCACGCTGAATGGCGTAGTAGAATCCCTCCGCCTGGGCACCACCATGGCTTTTTACCACGATGCCCTGCAAGCCCAGCAGACTCGCGCCGTTATACCGCACGGGGTTCAGCTCCTGCTTGAGATACCGCAACACAGGCTTGGCCAGTAGGCTTGCCAGACGCCCGCTCAGGCGAGATTCAAACGCCATCTGCACACGCTCGACCAGCATACGGGTCAAACCTTCGCTTGCCTTGAGAACCGCATTGCCAACAAAACCATCGCACACGACTACATCAAGACCACCATCGAACAGATCACCCCCTTCGGCATACCCTTGATAAGAAAAGGCCGAGGTCATGGGAGATTCGCGCAGCAGACGGTCGGCTTCCCGTACGCTGGCACTGCCCTTGGTCGCCTCCGACCCTACGTTAAGCAGGGCAACCCTGGGTAACGCTACCTCATCAACGCATTGCGCCATGGCCGCACCCATTACGGCAAAATCGACCAGTCGATGGGCTGGCGAGTCCACGTTGGCACCCAGATCCAGCAGATAACAGCGCCGCCCATGGCGCGCCGGAATGGCGGTACTGATGGCCGGACGGGATACACCTGGCAGCGTTCCCAGCGCTCGCCGGGAAAGCGCAACCAGCGCGGCCGTATTGCCCGCACTGACACCTGCAACCGCCTCGCCATCTTTCAGGCTTTGCAGCATGCACGCCATGCTGCTGGCCTGAGCGTGGCGCAACGCCCACGCGGCGCTTGACGTCTGCGAGATACTCAACGGCGCATCACTTACCGCCAAACGTGACGTTGCCGCAGCCAGAGGCTGCGGCAAGCGTGAAATCTCAGCAATAACTTGCTGATGCGGACCAAATAGAGTCAGCTCGAGATCAGGGTGCTCCATCACTGCTCTTGCAGAGCCTTCGATAACGGCACGGGGACCTTGGTCACCCCCCATCACATCAATCGCTAGGCGCACGGAGCACCCACCCTACCTGGCCGCCTTGTCGAATAGTTAAGGCTTATACCTCAACTACCTTGCGACCACGATAGAAACCATCGGACGCCACGTGGTGACGCAGGTGAGTCGTGCCGGTTTCCTTGTCCTGAGACAGGGTCGGAGCGCTCAGCGCATCGTGGCTACGACGCATACCGCGCTTGGAACGAGTTTTACGGTTCTGTTGAACTGCCATGGGTGTTTACTCCAGGGTATGTTAGGTAATGGTGCTTACTTCTTGCCCTTCAAAGCGTCTTTGCCTTTCAAGACATTGAGCACCGCGAAAGGGTTCGTGGCCGGCTTCGCTTCTTGTGCCTCGCCGTCTGTCTTGCTGACCAGCTGATCTGCCGAGACATGGCATTCAGCCTCATCGTGGTAGACCACCTGCGGCAGGCTAAGGATAAGCTCATCCTCGATGACCGTCAGCAGGTCCAGCTGTTCATTTTCCACCAGCACCGGCTCATGGCTGGCAGGCAGCTCGGCAGCCAAGGCTTCGTCACTGATCATTCCAAGCAGGAAATCACTGGACACGTCTTGGCTCAGCGGCACCAGGCAGCGACGACAGGCCAACGCCAGTGTCGCTTGCAAATGGCCACGAATTTCGCGCCGACCTTGGGCATCTACACCAAATTCCAGTACGACATGACAGTCGCCGGTCTGGTCCCCTGCCTCTTCGGCAAGGCGTGGCAGCTTATCAAGCGCCACTAGGCCCTCTAGTCGTTCGCGGCGGGCTGCAAGCTTATAAGGCTCAACCCGGCTGGGGAGTTGTGAGGTCAACATAGGCGCGCAATGATAGGCACTCCCCCTGCTGGTGTCAAAGCCATCGACACATTTCTTCATGGTTTCTCGCGTAAAAGCGGCTGAATAGGCATGACGGCCAGCTTTCGCTACACTCGTTTCTGATTCCAGACCATCCAGGAGACATCGCGTGCCGCTTACCCCAGACGCTTCGCTGGTGCTCGCTTCAAGCTCCCGCTTTCGAAAAGCGCTGCTCGACCGCCTGCACCTGCCCTATCAGTGCCACTCGCCGGATATCGACGAGACCCCAAAAGCCAATGAAACACCTGACGCTCTGGTGCACAGGCTGGCACTTGGCAAGGCCAACGCGGTGGCCGAGCACTATCCACAGCACTGCATCATCGGCTCGGATCAGATTGCGCTGTTTGAAGGCGAGATCCTTGGCAAGCCCCACACCTGCGAGCGCGCCTGCGCCAATCTCGCCCGCTTTTCGGGCAATCGGGTCACGTTTCTGACCGGCCTGGCGCTGCTCGATACGCGCAACCAGCGCCACTACACCCATATCGAGCGTTTCGATGTTCTCTTTCGCACGCTCAGCCACCGAGAAATCGAGCGCTACGTGGCGCTGGAGCAGCCACTGGACAGCGCCGGCAGCTTCCGCATGGAGGGGCTAGGTATCACGCTGTTTGAAGCGCTTGAAGGGCGAGACCCCAACTCGCTGATCGGACTTCCACTGATCGCCCTTTGCGACATGCTGCGCCAAGCGGGCATGGACCCGCTCGGCGCTTAGCGTGGCAGGCCTACTCGGCCTGATAGCGCAGCGGCGAGTTTGAGGCACTCACGCCCAGCGCGTCAGCGGCCATCTGGGTAAAGCGCCGCGTCAACCGGTCAAATGGATCAAGACGCGGTGTATAGTCCTCCCAGCTCGCCTCCCCCACCTCTTCGCGGGCGATTTCCTCAAGACTTGCCAGCCTATCCACCAGACCAAGCTCCAGCCCCTGCTCGCCACTCCAGATAAGCCCCGAGAAGATCTCCGACTGAGTGCTCAGCCGATCACCACGCCCGGCGCGCACATCGTCGATGAACTGCTGATGGGTCTGCGTCAGCACGCCCTGCCAGAAGGCCGCGGCGTCTTCATCAAGCGGCTGAAAAGGATCCAGAAATGCCTTGTTCTCTCCCGCTGTCATTACCCGACGTTCGACGCCAATCTGACTGATGGCGTCCTGGAAACCAAAACCTGCGTAGATGACCCCGATGGAGCCCACCAGGCTTGCCCGGGATGCAATGATCTGGTCGGCGGCTGAGGCGATGTAGTACGCCCCGCTGGCTCCGATATCCTCGATCACTGCCAGAATGGGCTTATCGCTGTGCTCACGCAGCCGCATGATTTCCGCATAGATGCGCTGGGACTGGACGGGGCTGCCGCCGGGGCTATCGATGTGCAGCACGATGGCAGCGGCGCTGTCCGATGCCGAGGCACGCTCAAGGCCCTTGATGATCCGCTCGGCATTCGCCGGTGAATCGCTGGCAATCACACCGTTGACCTCGATAACCGCCAGGTGACGCTGCGCAGGCGGCGCGTCGGCAGGGTCCGACCAGTACAGGTTGTACACCACGCTTGCCACCAGCAGCAGTACGACCAGTAACAGCAGCAAGCGGAAAAACAGCTTCCAGCGACGCGAGCGACGCTGCTCGGTAAGCACACCGCCTACCCAGCGATCCATCATCTCGATTTGTGCCAGCCGCTGACGCTCGCGAAGCGTTTCGGCACTGTCGCCTGCGGCTCCGGCCGTTGTCGATGCGTGCTGGCGGGGCGCCACTTCCGGCCCCTGGGTCCAGCGATCCTGCGGCTGATCACTAGTTGCGCCGAGAGGCGCATCCGTTTCATCACGGCGTGAATCATCGCTCATGTCTCATCCTTTTCCATGTGGAGCAGTGCAGTTGGTCAAGCCAACCGTCGCTTAGCCATAGAGCCAGTCAAACAGGCTCGCTACATCGTGTGCCACCCACCTGGGCTGACTGGCAGCCAGCCTATCGGGAGCATGCACGCCGTAGGTAACCGCAACACGGTCCATACCAATAGCCCGTGCCATTTCCAGATCGTACTCCGTATCACCCACCATGACGGCACGTTCGACCGGCACATCAAGCTCTTGAAGAATCTCCTCGAGCATCTGCGGGTGAGGCTTGGAGCGCGTCTCGTCAGCAGTGCGACTGGCATGAAACCAGGCACCGCTGCCAGTTTCGGCAAACACGCGGTCAAGCCCCCGGCGGCTCTTGCCTGTCGCGACCGCCAGACGCTGCTGCGGGCGCTCACGAAGACGTGCCACCTGTGCCTCGACGCCGGCAAAAAACGGCATGGGGGTCGTGTTGCCGTAAACAAAGTGGTGCGAGTAGCGCTCGCGCAGCCGCTCGGCCTGCGCCGGACCAATGCCGGGGCACAGTTTGGCAATCGCCTCGGGCAAACCCAGGCCGATGATATCTTCAACCGCCGCGGCCTCAAGCTCGCCCCACTCAGCCTCAAGGGCAGCCGCCTGCATGCAGGCAACAATTTTAGGCACCGAATCCATCAGGGTGCCGTCCCAGTCAAAAATGATCAGCTCGTAGCGCATGGTCGCCTCCTCGTCTGCCCGTTTGCGTCAGCCCCGCGCTCGCGTGAGTATGTCTTCCAATACTTCCGGCAGCGGCGCCTTGACGGTTACCGGACGACCATTGGTGGGCTCAGGAAACGTCAGTGAACGCGCATGCAGAAACAGACGGCTGACGCCCAGCTGCTGCGTCAGCTTGGCGCTCTCGCGGGTGGAATACTTGTCATCCCCCAGCAGCGCATGCCCGGCATGCGCTGCATGAACCCGAATCTGGTGCGTGCGCCCGGTCACGGGCTCGGCCTCCACCAGAGTGGCCTTCTCAAAGGTCTCCACGACCGCAAAGTGGGTACGCGATACCTTGCCATTGGGGTCGACACGCACACGCCGCTCGCCGTTACCTGCGTCGAACCGGTCCAACCGCGCGCTTTCATAGGTCTTGCGCGCGGGCCAGCGGCCGCTGACCAGCGCCAGATAGCGCTTGTCCATACCATGCTTCTTGAGTGACTCATTGAGCGTCACCAGTGTTTCGCGCGACTTGGCCAGCAACAGACATCCCGACGTATCACGATCAAGACGGTGAACAAGCTCGAGAAAGCTCAAGTCATCGCGCACCTGGCGCAGGGCCTCGATCAGGCCGATCTTGACGCCGCTGCCGCCGTGCACTGCAAGCCCCGAGGGCTTGTTGAGCACCATCCAGTCAGGGCCTTCCATGATCACGCTGCCCACCAGCACATCGCGCAGGTTATCACTGACTTCCTTCACTGCCTCGCGAGGCGCCAGGCGTAGCGGCGGCACGCGCACCAGATCACCCGCCTGCAAGCGGTAGTCGACCTTGACGCGCTTTTTGTTGACCCGGACTTCGCCTTTACGCACGATGCGGTATATCAGTGCTCGGGGAGCACCTTTCAGGCGCGTCATCAGAAAATTGTCGATTCTCTGACCCGCCTGCTCCGGGGCGATCTCCACCCACTGTACTTCACGCCCTTCGGCCATTACCGCGCACTCCTGCCATTACGCCAAAAAGCGCATTCTAGCGTAGACCAAAGGGCATTGCGTCAATTGCTGGTGGTTGTCTTTACTGTTATATTCCAGAGCGTTCATTTGCAAGACGCGGCAGCTTGTTACGTACTACTGTTTTCACAAGCGTCAATACCGCGTCTAGCCAAAGCGCCTGCCCGACCAACACGCAGGCCTGAGCACGAGAGACGGTGCCAGTGTACGCATTGGCCGTCTCCGAACGTATTAAAATGCAGTCACTCTGTCGCGGCATGACGCCGACAGATTTGCGAATGCCTCGCCGTCATCGGCGGGCAAATGCTTAAAAAAACGCTACGTCCAGGGCAGCCTCCTCCTGTCGTCACAGGATACCGGCTTGCGCTGGGCGACCAAGTTCAACGCTGTGCCGGCGGCCAGCGTGGGCGAATCGAAGAATGCTAGGTGTAGGCGGTGTCAGCAGGGCCGGATGGACGTGACAGCCACCGAAACACGTCCTGCCTCCGCCACGTACTCAACCTGTCAGCCGGGTGGGCGGCTACGCCCTCCCGGCTTGCCGTGTCAGCATAATCATGCGCCGAGCACAAGCACGCAGCACCCGCGATTCGTCTACGTTCACCCCTAGACGGTTTGCCGGTACGCAACGCCATGCGAGACAACATGAAACGGATGCTTATCAATGCGACCCAACCCGAAGAGCTTCGGGTCGCGCTGGTGGATGGACAACGCCTTTACGACCTGGATATCGAGTCCGGGGCCCGCGAACAGAAGAAAGCCAATATCTACCGCGGCAAGATCACCCGCGTGGAACCCTCTCTGGAAGCTGCTTTTGTCGACTTTGGCGCCGAGCGCCACGGTTTCCTGCCGCTCAAGGAAATCGCCCGGGAATACTTCGTCAAGGACGTTTCCGGCCGCCCGAATATCAAGGAGGTGCTCAAGGAAGGTCAGGAAGTCATCGTCCAGGTAGATAAAGAAGAGCGTGGCAACAAGGGTGCCGCGCTTACCACCTTTATCAGCCTGGCAGGCCGCTTTCTGGTCCTGATGCCCAACAACCCCCGCGCCGGCGGTATTTCACGACGCATCGAAGGCGAAGAGCGCACCCAGCTCAAAGACGCCATGGGCCAGCTGACCGTACCCGACAAGATGGGCCTGATCGTACGCACCGCGGGCATTGGCCGTAATCCCGAAGAACTTCAGTGGGACCTCGACTACCTGGTTCAGGTATGGGAATCGATCACGGCCGAAGCAGCCAATCGCCCGGCACCGTTTTTGATCTACCGCGAATCCAACGTCATCATCCGCGCCATGCGCGACTACCTGCGCCAGGATATCGGCGAGGTACTGATCGACAGCCCCGACATTCATGCCGAGGCGCTGGGCTTCATCCGCCAGGTGATGCCCTCCTACCAGCAGAAGATCAAGCTTTATACCGATGAAGTGCCGCTGTTCTCGCGCTTTCAGATCGAATCCCAGATCGAGACTGCCTATCAGCGCGAAGTAAAGCTTCCCTCCGGCGGGTCGATCGTCATCGACCACACCGAAGCGCTGGTTTCCATCGACATCAACTCCGCCCGTGCCACTCGCGGCAGCGATATCGAGGAAACCGCTCTGCAGACCAACTCCGAGGCGGCGGACGAAATTGCCCGCCAGCTGCGTCTGCGCGATATCGGCGGCCTGGTGGTGATCGACTTTATCGACATGAATCCAGCGCGCAATCAGCGCGAAGTGGAAAACCGCATGCGCGATGCACTCAAGCTCGATCGCGCCCGGGTACAGATCGGCCGTATTTCACGTTTTGGCCTGATGGAAATGTCTCGTCAGCGACTGCGCCCATCGCTTGGTGAAACCAGCGGTGTGGTCTGTCCGCGCTGTAATGGTCAGGGCACGATCCGCGACGTACGCTCGCTGTCACTCTCCATCATGCGTCTTATCGAAGAAGAGGCAATGAAGGAGCGCAGCGCCCAGATCCGCGCCATTCTCCCGGTATCCGTTGCCACCTACCTGCTCAACGAAAAGCGCAGCGTGCTGGCGGATATCGAGTCGCGCCAGGGCGTGCGCGTGGTGCTGCTGCCCAATCCGGACATGGACACGCCGCACTACGATGTTCAACGCCTGCGCGATGACCACCTCGACGAGGATGATAGCCACGCTCTCTCGAGCTTCGAGCTGTCTACCGATACCGACGTGGGCAAAGAGCCCGACCCGAGCTTTGCACCACCTGCCCAGCGCGCTGAAGCTGCGGTCAAGAGCGTGGCCCACAACGCCCCGGCGCCGGCTTCACTGCAGACGGAAGAGTCTTCATCCAACGCTGCCGCCGCTGCCCCGGCGCCTGCCGCCGAGCAGCCAAGCGTGATCGGTCGGTTCATCCGCGGATTTGCCAAGCTGCTGGGCGGCGATGAACAAGATACGCCCCCCCAACCCAGCGAACCCAAGCCCGCCGCCTCGCGCAAGCCGTCCGAGCGCAATGGTCAGCGCGTCACCCAGCCAAATGGCGACCGACAGCGCTCCGCGCGCAGCGAGCGCAGTGACTCCACGAAGAGTGACGCTCCCAAAAACGAGCCGCGCGCAAGCCAGCCGCGCAGTACGGCCAACAGCGCTGCAGGCGATGACGCCAGCGACAAGCGTAGCGGCCCGACCCGGACACGCAATCGTCGTCGTCATCCGCAGCAGGAGGATGCAAAAACGCCGGATAGCACGGCCAAGCAGAGCCGTCAGAAAGAGGCTCCGGTCGCCAAGGAAGAGAACCGCGACGCCCCGGCGAAGACTGGCCAGAAAGAGTCTCGCCGCGAGGCCAACCGGGATGCGCAGCGCAGTCAGGAAAAATCGGCCGAACCCAGGCAGCCCAAGGAAGCGGCGCGCAACGAAGCCGAGCCGTCCACGGCCAAGGATGACGGCAAGCCCAAACGTACGCGCAACAATCCGCGCAATCGCTCGCGCAAGCAGGCAGTCAACCCCAAGGCAGAAGCCGAGCAGTTGAAGCTTCAGGCCGAAGCGCCTGCCGAGACACAGGGCGTCGACACGCCACAGCCCTCTGAAGCGCCAGAGACACCGCAGGCCGTTCAAAGCGAAGCGCCGACACAGGTCGAAGCCGAAAAGGCGCAGCCAGTGAATCAGCCGTCCAAAGACGAGCTGCCGACTGCCCAGGCCGAGGCGGTAGCGTCCA
Organism: Vreelandella aquamarina; assembly: GCF_020075495.1. Classification (GTDB taxonomy): domain Bacteria; phylum Pseudomonadota; class Gammaproteobacteria; order Pseudomonadales; family Halomonadaceae; genus Vreelandella; species Vreelandella aquamarina_A. The sequence continues at coordinate 316,419 of NZ_JABYQT010000002.1, read as the reverse complement.
AGGCGCACGATGATAGCCAGGCTGCAGATCCTCAGGCCAGCGAAACGCTTGATGAGCGGCCCGATGCGCCTGATGCCTCACCGCGCGCCGACGTCAGCCGTGCCGAGCAGGACGCTATCCCGCACGCCATGCCCGAGTCCGATGCAACGGCTACCGACGACCTCGCGGCGGCTAAAAAGCCGGCCGTGGATGCAGCCGAAGCGCCAGAAGAAGCCGCCCCGGCACCGGAGCAGGATACGACGACCGAGACGCATCAGGAGGAGCTACCGCCCCGTTCTGCCCCGGTAGAGACGCCCGAAAGCGTGAAAGAAACGGCGCCAACCGAAGCCACCGAGCAGCCGGGTGAAAAGTCTCAGGCTGAGGCCATTCCGGCCACGGGCGATGCCGACATCATGCCTCAAGAGATCACGGAAGCCGACAGCAACGCCGATAAAGCGCTTGCCCCCTCGCCTACCGAGCTTGCAGAAAGCACCACTGCAACCGACGAGACAAGCGCAGAGACGGCTGCTGATGAGGCCATTGAAACGCCCAAAGCCAGTGAACCGGTAGCAAAAGCACCTGCTTTCGAAACGGCTGACGAGCCGCTGCCTGACGAAGCACCTCGCGACAAAGAAGCGCCGGAGGAGTCTCAGGCAAAGGCAGAGCCTGCCACGCAAGACACGCCGACGCCTCGTCGCCGTCGCCGCCGGGCACATAACGACCCGCGCGAAATGCGCGCACTGCACGAGCTGCGCAAGCAGCAGGAATCCGGCAAGGAGTAACTGATTGCCCGGTACGCAAAACCCCGCCTCGGCGGGGTTTTTTCTTGGCTTCCATCAGGACTCGCTAGGGCTGAATGATCCGCGGCTCAGGTTCGAGCGCGACGCCAAAGCGCTCTTTGACCCGCTCTACGATGCGCCCGGCAAAGCCCAGAAGCCCTTCACGGTCGCCGCCGCCCTGATGCACCAGCACCAGCGCCTGACGGTCGTGTACGCCAAAGGCCCCCTCGCGCACGCCCTTGAGGCCGCACTGATCAATCAGCCAACCCGCCGCCAGCTTGGTCTGCCCATTGTGTTGAGGAAAACTCGGCATGCCGGGATAGCGCGATGAAAGTGCCTTGGCCTGTTGATCATCAACCAGAGGATTCTTGAAAAAGCTGCCTGCATTGGCTAAACGAGCAGGGTCCGGCAGCTTCTCCTGACGAATTGCCGAGACGGCGCGGACCACGTCCATGGCGGTGGGTGTCTTGCTCAATCGCGCGGCAAGATCACCGTAGTGCAGCTTGGGCGCTGGCTGCCTTGAAAGACGCAACACCAGGCGAGTGATGACTGCACGCTCGTTCAGCTCGTGCTTGAAAACGCTATCCCGATAGCCAAACGCACAGTCGGCCTTGCTCAGCCAGCGTATCTTTCCGGTCGCAAGCTCCATGACCTGCACAGCGTGCAGGCTATCGGAGAGTTCGACGCCATAGGCGCCGATATTCTGCACCGGGGCTGCACCGCAATCACCGGGGATGAGAGCCAGGTTCTCGATCCCCCATAGACCACGCGCCGCGATATCCAATACCAGCGCATGCCAGTTGATCCCGGCCCCTACATGGGCCAGCACCTCATCGCCTTCACGCATCAACCATGACTGGCGAAGCCTGGGGCGCAGTGCAAGCCCGTCGAGTGCAGGCGGCAGCAGCACGTTACTCCCGCCACCAAGCAGCGTGACCGGCCACTGCTGGCGGCTTGCTTCCGCAAGCGTCTGGCGCAAGGCACCAAGCGTGGCGGGTTCGGCAAAACGCTCGGCGATGCATGGCAGGCGCAGCGTGTTGGCAGTGGACAGATCTACGTGGCGCTTGATCAACGGAGCAGCCGGCCATTTGGAAATGCTCACGTACGACCGCCCTGCAGCGTTGAAGGCAACCCAGGCGAAGCCAGCTCGCGCTTGCCGAGCACGACCCGGTCATGCATGACGGGCTTTTCGAGAGCGCGATGGCATACTGACGGGGCCGCGAGCGAGCGGCCACTATTACTCAAACGGACGAAAGGTACCCGCGTCAAAGGAGACTTCCTTGCTCATGAAAAGTGAACATGAAACATAGCCCTAGCTGGCCGTTGCCAACAAGGCGCGCACCCGATCAAGGTCTTGCTGGGTATCGACCCCTGCCGGATTGACCTCGCAGGCCAGTGCCACCTGGATCTGATGGCCATGCTGCAGGGCGCGCAGCTGTTCGAGCTGTTCCAGCTGCTCGAGGGTCGAGGCCGACCAGTCCCGGTACGCGCTCAGAAAGCTCGCCCGATACGCATAGATGCCGATGTGACGCAGCCAGGCATCGGTTTCAAGCAGTGCAGGCGTCTGCGCGAACTGTTCACGATCCCAGGGAATGGGAGCACGGGAAAAATAGAGCGCCCGGCCCTGAAAAGAGCGCACCACCTTGACCACATTGGGGTTGAACAGCGTTTCTACATCGCTGATTGGCTCAGCGAGGGTGGCGATCGATGCGCCCTCATCCTCGGCAAGGCGCAGCGCTACCTGATCGATCAAGGCGGGAGGAATCAAGGGTTCATCGCCCTGCACGTTGACGATTAGCTCATCGTCAGGCAGCTCCAGCAGTTGGGCAACTTCCGCGAGCCTGTCGGTGCCGGAGGGATGCTCGGCGCGGGTCATGACGACTTCCGCTCCATAAGGCAGCAGCGCGTCGCGAATTCGTGCATCATCGGTCGCCACCACCACGCGGGCTGCCTGACTCTGGCACGCTCGGCGCCATACATGCACCACCATGGGCTCGCCGGCAATATCCAGAAGCGGCTTGCCAGGGAGCCGCGAAGAGCCAAACCGGGCCGGCACGATCGCAATGAAGCCAGGAAATGCCATTATGCTTCCCCCGTACGCCCTGGCGACGACGGCAGCTTTTCATCAGCGTCCATTACCCGCGCCTGTTCTGGTAGCATGACGGGAATCCCCTCCTGCACCGGGTAGGCCAGCCCATCATAATGACAGCGCAGTTCCTGCGCCTCGCGGTCGTACTTGAGCTTGCCGTTGCACAACGGGCAGACCAGCATTGCCAGCAATTCCTTGTCCATGCGTAGATCCCCTTCAGGATAAAGCCGACAGCTTGGCTGTCAGCCAGTGTTCGAAGTCTAGCGGAAGTACTGCTTCCACTTCCAATACCCAGCTATTGGGCGGCGCGATGTTGCGGCATTTGACAGCATCCTTGGCCGTCATTACCACAGGCCGCCCGCAGGCGGCGGTAAAGGTGTCGGTACTAAAAGATTGATGGTCGGCCAGGGGCCGCATGTCACCCGCTACCCCCAGGTCGCTCAACGTGGCGAAAAAGCGCTCGGGGTTGCCGATGCCTGCCACGCCAAACACCGGCAGGTCAAACGGCAGTGGTGCCAGGGGAGCACGCTCGGCATCGCTCAACCGGCGCCAGCAAGTGGGCTGCAGCCGCATCGGCGTAGTACCGACCGGTAGAGCATGGGCCAGCGCGCCGTTGGCAATCACGGCGTCAACGCGCAAAAGCCGCTCGGGCGACTCACGCAGCGGCCCGGCCGGCAGGCAGCGCCGATTACCGAGCCCACGCTGGCCGTCAATCACCACCAGCTCGATATCGCGCCCCAGCGCCAGATGCTGCAAGCCATCATCGCTTACGATGATGTCGCAGCCCGCATCGACCAGCGCCCTGGCGCCACGGGCCCGGTTGGGGTCGGCTACGACGGGCAGCCCGGTCTGCTGGGCCAGCATCACGGGTTCATCGCCCCCTTGTGCAGGGTCGGTTCGTGCCGTCACGTGCAGCGGGTAATGCTCGGCCTTGCCACCATAGCCGCGGGTCACGATACCCGGCGACCAGCCCTTGTCGACCAGCCACCGCCCCAGCCAGGCCACCAGTGGCGATTTACCCGTACCGCCAAGGGTAATGTTACCCACCACGATGACCGGTACAGGCGCCCGCCATGCCGCAGTCGGGTCACACCGGTAAGTCGCTTCGCGGTTTGCCATGATGCGCTGGTAAAGCGCCCCCAGCGGGCGCAGCGGCCACAGCCAGCGGCTATCGTGGTAGGCCCCTTTCAGCCAGCGCTCGGCTAGCGTCATGGTGTTTCCTGAAACTGCAGCTGGTGCAGCGCCGCATAGGCACCCTTGGAGGCTAGAAGCGCCTGATGAGTGCCCTGCTCGACGATTCGCCCTTGATCCATCACCAGAATCCGGTCGGCACGCTCGATGGTCGATAGCCGGTGGGCGATGACCAGGGTAGTACGTCCTTTGCAAACCTGCTCGAGCGCTTTCTGGATATAGCGCTCGGACTCGGTGTCCAGCGCCGAGGTGGCCTCATCCAGAATCAGTACCGGGCTGTCCTTGAAGATCGCCCGAGCGATGGCCAGACGCTGGCGCTGGCCGCCGGAGAGCATGACACCGTTTTCACCCACCACGGTGTCATAACCCAGCGGGAGTTTTTCGATGAACTCGCTGGCATAGGCCGCCCTTGCTGCGGCCACGACGGCCTCACGGTCCGGGCTGGCAGCGCCATAGGCGATGTTGTCGGCAATACTGGCATTGAAGAGCGTCACCTGCTGTGAAACCAGGCCAATCTGCTGGCGCAGCGGCCCTAGCGCATACTCGTCGATGTTCACGCCATCGATCAGAATGCGCCCCCTGCTTGGCCGATAGAAACGCGGCAGCAAGCTTGCCAGGGTAGACTTGCCGCTTCCCGAGCGCCCCACGATGGCAATCAGTTCGCCCGGGGCGATCTTGAGGTCGATGTCATGCAGCACGTCAGGCTGGTCGTCGGCGTAGCGGAAGCTGACGTTGTCGATGACCAGCTCGCCATTCAGGCGTTCAGGGGCATGCGTGCCGGTATCCTGCTCGGGTGCCGTATCCATCAACCCGAACAGTTCAGACGCGGCGGCGATACCTTTTTGAATATCGCTGTTGATTTCGGTGAGCTGGCGCACCGGCTTGATCATCAAGGCCGCGGCAGTAATGAACGCCACGAACTCGCCCGGCGTCATGTCGGCCATCAGCGAGGGGGCCATCGCCAGCCACACCAGCAGCGCCATGGAGATGGCCACCAGCATGAGGATCACCGGCGAACTGATGGCTCGCGTCATGGCCTCTTTCATGCTCTGCTTGCGATTCTCTTCGCTGACGCGTTCAAAACGCCTTGATTCATATGCTTCTGCGCCATGGGTACGCACCACTCGGTAGCCCGACAGCGCCTCGGAAGCCACATGGGTCACATCGCCCATGGAGCTCTGGATACGCTTGGAAATGCGCCGAAAACGCTTGCTGACGTAGCTCACCACGACGGCAATCACTGGCGTCACGCCCATGAACAGCAGCGTCAGCATCCAGTTGGTCCAGAACAGATAGCCGATCAGCCCGACCACGAACAGCCCTTCACGCAGGATGATCGTTATAGCATTGGTCGATGCCCCGGCGACCTGTTCCACATGGTAGGTAACGCGCGAAACGAGGTGCCCGCTTGAGTGATGATCGAAAAAACGCCCCGGCAGATGGAGCAGGTGAGCGAACACATCGCAGCGCAGGGTATGCACCACGTAGCGGCCTACATACGCCATGAAGTAGGTGCTCAAGAAGGTCCCCACCCCGCGCGCGGCGAACATCAGTACAACGAACAGCGGCAGAAACAGTCGAAACGAGGCGTCCGGGTTCTGGATACCGTCGATCAACCGTTTCATCATCTCCGCAAGCGCCGTACTCGAAGCGGCGTAAATCACAAACCCGGCGACTGCCAAGGCAAATGCCCGCCAGTGCGGTTTTACATAGCCCAGCAATCTTCTATAAAGAACCCAACCTGAATCAGTCACACGCGCTCCTGGCAATAGTGTGCAATGCGCGGATTCTACCTGAAGGCGAGGCGCTTCAACACCGCTTAGCCCTTACCGGCAGATTTCGTGTCGTCTCGATGCGCAGCGGCTGGTCTTTTTGAAACCAGAAACGCACTGCACCATCGTGGCCGGTACTCCATAGGCAGCTATGCTCGCGCTCGAAGCGGCGCACCACGCTATCCACCGGGTGGCGAAAGGGGTTGTCACGCCCGGCGCTGAATATCACGTGCCGCGGCGCGACGTGTTGGACGAACTGGGCACCGGAGCTGGTGCGGCTGCCGTGATGGCCAGCCACCAGTACGCTTACAGGCAAATCGACATCCTGAAGAAAACGGCGCTCGATATCCCGGCTCACATCACCGGTAATCAGCAGGCGATGCTCGCCTTGGCTTACTTCCAGCACGCAGGAACGGTCATTGGCGGAATAGGTCGTCGGGCCAGCCGGCGGCCACAGAAAGCGGTAACTGACACCATCTTGCTGCCAGGCCTGACCACGCTGGCAGGGAGTGGCAGCCACAGGCAGGTCCTCCCCCAACGGGGCATACCAGCGTGTGACATGATGCGCATCTACAAGTGCCCCAATGCCGCCGGCGTGATCACTGTCTGCATGGCTGACGATTACCTCATCGAACCGCTGATCAGACGCCCAGAGCGTTTGCAGCGGCATGAAACCCGATGAAAAGCGTGGGCCGGCATCATACAACAGACGATAGTTGGCACTGCGCAGCTCAATGAGCTGGCCCTGCCCCACATCATGCACCGTGACGCGCAACGCGCCTTCCGGGGTATTGCTTGCAGAAAGCCACCAGGGCAACGATGCCAGAAGCAGTGCAGTGCCCGCTCTTATCCAGAGATAGATTCCCGGCAGCCCCCAACTGAGCGCCAGAAGCAGCAGCGCCGCACTTAATGGATAAACCAGCGAGCGGTCCGGCTCCCAGAGTGGCCATAAATCGACCGCAAGCGCCAGCAGGGTGTAGAAAATAGTCAGCGCCTGCTCGAACAGCCACCATATGCCCACCCCCACCCAGGGCACTGGCGCAAACAACCACCCCAGCAGCGCCAGCGGCACCATGACCGAGCTGACCCAGGGAACCGCAACCAGATTGATCAAGGGTGCGGCCAGCGCCATCCGCCCGAAAGCGACCAGCACAGCGGCCGCCATCAAAGGCGATAACAACAGCTGCGAGCGTACAAGAGCAAAGAGCCAGCCCCTGACACCTTGTGGACGTGCCCGCCCCTGCCAGATGATGATCAGCCAGGCAACGGCGATAAACGATAGCCACAGCCCCGGACGCCATAGCGACAGCGGATCTACCAGCACCACCAGCGCAAGCGCCAGCCACCAGGCTTGCCAGGCGCTCGGCGCGTGCCGTCCACTCAGCACCCAGAGCCCAACGAGCGTCATGACCATGGCGCGCAGTGCCGGCGGCGCCAGGCCGGCAAGCCATGCGTAGCCAACGGCGACCACGGCTGCCGTCCACCAGGGCCATGTTCTCATTCGCCAGTTCAAGGGACTCATCCATCGTGCGGCGGTGCGCGCAAGCAGCAGCGAAAAACCGGCTACCAAACCAACGTGCAATCCGGAAATCACGACCAGGTGGGTAGTGCCGGTGGCATTGAGCAGTACCCAGTCGTCCTGGGTCAACCGGTCGCCTTCGCCCAGGGTTAGCGCCGCCAGCCAGCGCCGGGTGCGCTCTTCAAGCGGCGCATCGTCGAGTATCGCGAGGGCATGCCGGCGCAACGAGAAACTGGCAGGCGCCATTCGCTCGGGCGCAGGCTCACTACGCACGTACCCCGTAGCGTGTATGCCTTCACGCCACAGCCACTGCTCGAAGTTGAAGCTTTCGGGATTGGCAAAGCCGCCCGGAGGCCGCAGCCGCAGGGTCATGCGCCACCGCTCGCCCGGATGATAGTCATGGCCATCGTAAGCGGTAACGCGCACCTTTTGGAGCAATCGGCACGTCGGACGCTGGTCAGGGGCGTGACAGTGCTCAACGCCGAGAACAAGGCGTTCTGCCCCGCCCAGCGGCGTCACGCCAAGCAGTACCGCTTCGACAACGACATCTTCACCTCTGAGCCCATCCGGCAGTTGGCTGGCCCACTGCTCATGGACGCAGATAAATACCCACCCGGCGACGATCACCCAGAACAGGGCAGTAAAGCGACGAACCACGATCAATAGCGCAACGATGACACCCGCCCCCAGAAGCGGATTCAACGCACCGACACTACCGCCCCAACCGGCTGCTACCGCGCCAGTCAGCGCTGCCAGCGCCGCCGGTATCGCAACGCCCAACGGCATACGACTCTCCTTGGCATGAGAACTTCACCTGCTCGGCATAGCCGAAGCGCTGCGCTATATGGATAATAGGCGGCACTTATGGTCAAGAGTACCTGACATGCCGCGCCGTTTCCTGCAGCGCTACATGCCTAGACCCGACACGTTGAGGCAACAGCGGTCATTGCGCTTCATGGCGCCACTGATTGCCGACCCCGGGCTGTGGCTTTTAACTCGCCGAAGCGTTGCCAATGCGTTTAGCGTCGGGCTGTTCTGCGCCATGCTGCCGATTCCCTTTCAGATGGTGGTCGCGGCGATAGGCGCACGGCTGAGCAGATGCAATCTGGCGCTATCGGTCAGCCTCGTCTGGATCACCAACCCCCTGACCATGCCGCTGATCTTCTACGGCAACTACCGCCTGGGAACCTTTCTGCTGGGCGCGCCGGTGCGTGAAGCGCCCTCGCGCATCTCGACCCGCTGGATCGCCGAGCAGATGCACGACATGCTGCCCCCCCTGCTGGTGGGGTCGCTGGTGACCGCCATTGCACTTGCGCTGGTCGCCAACATCGCCATTCGCCTGATCTGGCGTTGGCACGTCTCCTATAACTGGAAACGCCGCCGCCTTAACAGGCGACGGCGTCGGGCACGCATCGAATCCGAGTTCGACGACTAGGGAGCGGGGGGCTGTTCCACCAGCTTGCCCGCCTCCAGCCTCAAGACGCGATCCTGATGCGCAGCCAGCCCTACATCGTGGGTCACGATCACAAAGGCGCAGGCACTCTCCTTGGCCAGCTCATCCATCAGCGCAAGAATGGTGGCGGCCGTGGTCTGATCCAGATTGCCGGTTGGCTCATCCATCAGTACCAGGCTAGGGTCGGTGACCAGCGCCCGGGCAATCGCTACCCGTTGACGCTCACCGCCGGAAAGCTCGCCAGGCTTATGATCCGCACGCGCCTTCATGCCCACCCGCTCGAGAATCTGCATGGCCCGCTTTTCGGCCGCCTTTTTCGACTGGCCGCGAATGATCAGCGGAAGTGCGGCGTTCTCGACCGCGGTAAACTCCGCCAGCAGATGGTGAAACTGGTAGACAAAGCCGATATAGCGATTGCGAAACTTGCCCAGCGCAGCCTCATCAAGCAAGGAGAGCGGCTCACCGGCGATGACTACCCGCCCTTCGCTTGGCCGGTCCAGCCCGCCTAACAGGTTAAGCAGCGTGGTCTTGCCCGAGCCGGAACTGCCTACGATGGCCACGCGCTCTCCGGCACGCACGGTCAACTCGAGCCTGTCGAGTACGGTCAGGTCCTGGGGTCCTTCGCTGTATACCCGGGTAAGCTCCTGGCAATCGAGCATGACAGGGCGCTCCGACACGCGTGGAGACATCGGTGACGATAGTGTTGAAGAGGTACTTGAAGACGTACTGACAGACATAGATGAATCCTTATTCATAGCGCAAGACATCCGCTGGCTGAACGCGTGCGGCGCGCCAGGCCGGGTACAGTGTCGACAAGAACGTCAGGCCGAAAGCCGCCAGGACGATGTCGCGCACGTCATCCCACTGCAATTGAGACGGCAGATCGCTGATGAAGTAGACACCCGCATCCAGGAACTGGATACCAAAGGTCGCTTCGAACCAGCTGATCAGGTCGGATACGGTCAAGGCCAGCAGAATGCCAACGGCCACCCCAACGGCGATGCCGATCAGGCCAATCGCCAACCCTTGGACAATAAAGATTCCCATGATCGAGCGTGGCGTGGCACCAATGGTGCGCAAGATGGCGATATCCGCCCGCTTGTCGGTGACCACCATGACCAGCGTCGAGACGATGTTGAACGCTGCCACGGCGATGATCACGGTCAACAGCAGCGCGATCATGCGCTTTTCCATCTGAATGGCCTGGAACAGGTTGCCGTGGGAGGCTGTCCAGTCCGTCCCCCGGTAGCCGGGGCCAAGTTCATTGACGATATCCTGGGTTTCGCTGCCCGCAATAAACAGGTCATCCAGCTCGAGCCGCAGTCCACCTACCGCATTGCCCAGGCGCGCCAGGGTCTGCATGTCCTCGATATTGGCGTAAGCCAGGTTGGCATCCAGGTCGGCACCGACACTAAAGATGCCGCTGACGGTAAAACGCTTCAGGCGTGGAAAGACGCCGGCCGGGGTAATCGATGCCTCGGGCACCAGCAGCGTCACGTAGTCGCCGACGCCTACGCCCAGTTGCCGGGCGAGCATGGAGCCCAGCACCACGTTCCACTCGCCCGGCACCAGGTCATCAAGGCTTCCCTGGCGCATGTGCTTGCCGATAATCGACACCTGGTCTTCCCAGTCCGGGTTGATACCGTTGACCATGGCGCCCTGATTACGCCCGGCCGCCGAGAACATGCCCTGCTGCTCGACATAGGGAGCGGCGCCAATCACGCGCTCGCGCTGGATCAGACGCTCTGCCAGCGCTTCCCATTCAACCAGCCCTTCGGAGAGTTCGATCTTGGTGTGCGGCACCATGCCCAGAATGCGCGTGCGCAGCTCGTGGTCGAAACCGTTCATCACGGAGAGTACGAGGATCAGGACCGCGACGCCGAGCATCAGCCCGAGCATGGACGTCAACGAAATAAAGGAGATAAAGTGGTTGCGGCGTTTGGCGCGCACGTAGCGCAGGCCCACCAGAAAAGGCAAACGATCAAGCATGGCGTCATTCCTTAGTAATAAGCGGCTCATGGTACGGTTTTTTTCAGCACACTGCATGCAAAACGGCTACCAACACGATGCTTCGCCAGCCCGTCGCGTTACACCATGCAAGGCTTGCAAGTTACTTCGCAACCCCCTACATTGCGCCCCTTCATGCCACTTCCCCCGGCGCACGCTCTTTTCTTGAGATGCCCGCTTTTCCACTGCCAGGAGACTTTGCCACGTTGGCTACCATGACTTATCGCCTGCTACCCGAGTGGCACCCCCAGGACGGCCTGCAGCTTACCTGGCCACGCCCGGATGGCGACTGGGAAGCGATGCTTGCGCGTATCGAAGCCGTTCTCGAGCGTATCGTGCTGGCTACCGTCGACTACCAGCGGGTTGTCATCGGCGTATCGGATGACGCTACCCGCACGCGCGTGCAGGCAACGTTCGACGCCTATGGCGTACCCAGCGAAAAACTCACCCTTGTAGTCGCTCCTACCGACGATACCTGGGCACGCGACCACGGCCCGATCACGGTGCTGGATGAGAAGGGCCAGCCGTTGCTGCTGGACTACACCTTTACCGGCTGGGGAGGCAAGTTTCCTGCCGAGCGCGACAACCAGCTGACCCAGGCCCTGGCCGATGCAGGCATCTGGGCGTGTCCGATCGCCTCGCGGGAGATGGTGCTGGAAGGCGGTGCGATTGAAACCGATGGCAACGGCACACTGCTGACCACCGAAGCCTGCCTGCTCAACCCCAACCGCAACCCGCACCTTTCTCGCGCAGACGTCGAGGCGCAGTTGGCGGAAGATCTTGGGGTCGACCGTATACTGTGGCTGGCCAATGGACATCTGGAAGGGGACGATACCGATAGCCATATCGATACACTGGCACGCTTTTGCGATCCCGAAACCATTGCCTATGTTCGATGCGATGATCCGACGGATTCGCACTACCCGGCACTGGCTGCCATGGAGCAAGAGCTTCAGGCGTTTCGCCAGCGCAATGGCAAGCCTTACCGGCTGATACCGCTGCCCTGGCCAAAGGCGAGCCATGACCCCGAAGATGGTCATCGACTACCAGCCACTTACGCCAACTTCTTGATCATCAACCAGGCAGTACTGGTGCCTGCGTATGGCGACCCGGCAGACCTTATCGCGCTCAACGCGCTGGCCGATGCCTTTCCCGCCCACGCGCTGATCCCCATTGAGTGCTCAAGCGTCATACGCCAGCACGGCAGCCTGCATTGCCTGACCATGCAACTGCCTCGCGGCACGCTTGCGGCCTTCCAACGTTAAGGAGACACCATGTCAACGTCCTTGAAAGCCGGCCTGACGGTTGGCGTTGTCCAGCAGCCCGCGTGGCCTGACAAGGCGCAAAGCCTGGCGGCCAGCGAAGCAGGGATTCGCGAGGCGGTCAGCCGCGGCGCCCAGTTGGTCATGCTTCAGGAACTGCACGCCACCCACTACTTCTGCCAGTTTGAAGACCCGGCGCTGTTTGACCTGGCCGAGCCACTCGACGGGCCGACCGGCCAGCGCCTGGAAGCCCTGGCCCGCGAACTGGATATCGTGCTGGTAGGATCGCTGTTCGAACGCCGTGCGCCGGGGCTTTATCACAACACCGCCGTGGTGTACGACCGCACCAAGGGGCGCGTAGGCCAGTATCGCAAGATGCACATTCCGGACGACCCGGCATTCTACGAGAAATTCTACTTCACCCCGGGCGATCACGATGCGGCACGTAACGAAGGTTTCACGCCGATCGACACGTCGCTTGGGCGACTGGGTGTGCTGGTCTGCTGGGATCAGTGGTATCCCGAAGCCGCACGCCTGATGGCGCTGGCGGGCGCCGACCTGCTGCTCTACCCCACCGCCATTGGCTGGGACCCGAACGACGACGATGCCGAGAAAGCTCGCCAGAAAGAGGCCTGGACACTGATTCAGCGCGCCCACGGCGTGGCCAACGGCCTGCCGGTCATCGTGGCCAACCGGGTAGGCTTCGAAGCCGACCATTCCGGCGTGGGTGATGGCATTCATTTCTGGGGCGGAAGCTTTGTCTGCGGCCCTCAGGGGGAGTTACTGGCCCACGGCGGTGAAACGGCCGAACAACTGGTGGTGACCATTGACATGGCGCGCAGCGAGAATACCCGCCGTATCTGGCCGTATCTGCGTGACCGCCGCGTGGATGCCTACGGCGATCTGACACGGCGCTTTCGCGATTAAACGCCGTTCTCGATAGTCGTCTGCAATACACAAAAACGCCTGCCGGGCACACGCAAGCGTGCGTTCCGGCAGGCGTTTTCTGGTTGCTAGGGCTTACTTCCAGAAATCGCGAATCGAGGCGATTCCCTGAGCCCCCACGGCGCGAGCATGATTGGCATCAAAACGCGTCATGCCGCCGAGCGCGAAGACCGGCATGCCAGCACGCTCGACCAGCTGCTGAAAATCGTGCCAGCCCATGGGCGCGACTTCCGGATGCGAAGGCGTGGTACGCAGCGGCGAAAGTGTCACGAAATCGCAGCCCAGAACAGCAGCCTGAGAGAGCTGGGCCTGGTCATGGGTAGAAGCAGATAGCCACTTGTTCTCGGCGATCGGCCGCCTTTCAAGCTGCATTAGCCGCTCGCTGGTCAGGTGAATACCGTCAGCGTCGACGCGCTCCAGAAGCGACGGTTCCCCATTGAGCAGCAGGCTGGCATCGTACTGGCGGCAAAGCGCCAGGGCGCGCTCGGCGCGTGCCACGTAGCTCTCCTCGTCAAGCTCCTTGGCACGCAGCTGAACCAGCCGAATGTTGTCTTCCTTGAGCGCCCGCTCCAGAAATGCGTCAAAGCGCGCTTCATTGGGCTCTTCCATGGTAATCAGATATTCGGTGGGCAGCATGACGGCCCGCAGAATAGGCAGGTTGGCCGCCGGGAAAGGGTAATTGACCAGCTCTTCCATCGGTACCCAACGCACCGCCTGCCCTTCGCGACCAAAGGGCTCACCGGCAAACTCGTGCACTTGCCATACGTCCAGCAGGATATGCTTGTCCGGATATTCGTGATGTACGCGAATCAAGGGCTGGGCGCGCACGATCTCGACACCCAACTCCTCATGCAGCTCACGCTTGAGCCCTTCAAGACCAGTTTCGTAGGGCGCCAGCTTGCCACCCGGGAATTCCCAGAGACCACCCTGGTCCACGTTGGAGGGCCGCCGTGCGATCAGCACCTTTTTCTGGTCGGCGCTGATCATGGCCGCTGCCGCCACGTGAACCCGTCGTTTTACCATTACATTCATTACGTCTTTTCCACTGTGTGCGCACCGGCTGCTCGACGCCGGTGCTGACTTGCTACGTGAGCTCGTTTGCTGGCCGCTGATAAACGGCGGGTTTATCAACTAGCTTCGATAGTCCGCGTTGATCGACACATACTCATGAGAGAGGTCGGAGGTCCAGACCGTCGCCTCGTGCTCTCCACGCCCCAGGCCGATGCTGATGGTGATCTCTGCCTCTGCCATGACCGCGCTTCCCTTGGCCTCAGTATAGCCGTCGGCGCGCCCGCCCTGCTCTACTAGCCGCACATCGCCAAGATCAATCACCACCCGGCTGACATCGAAGTCTTCGACACCTGCCCGACCGACCGCGGCCAGGATACGTCCCCAGTTCGCATCCGAGGCGTACAGCGCGGTTTTAACCAGCGGCGAATGCGCCACGGTAAAGGCAACGTCCAGCGCTTCCTGGCGGCTCTGGGCGCCGGTCACGTGCAGCGTGACAAACTTGGTAGCACCCTCGCCATCGCGAATGATCGCCTGGGCCAGCGTCATCATGACCTGCTGCAGTGCGTTACGAAACAGGGCGATGTCGGCTTCGCTTTGCACCACAGCACCGGACCCCGTTGCGGCGAGCATACAGGCATCATTGGTAGAAGTATCGCTATCCACGGTAATGCAGTTGAACGAGGCATCCACGGTGTCGCGCAGCAACTGGTCAAGAAGCGACTGTTCAATGGTTGCATCGGTCACCACGAACGCCAGCATGGTCGCCATGTTCGGCTTGATCATGCCCGAGCCTTTGGTAATACCGTTGATGGTGACGGTGCCACCGCTGAGCGCCACGCTCAGCGTGGCCCCCTTGGCACGGGTATCAGTGGTGAGAATGCCCTCACCTGCATGCTGCCAGGCCTGGCCATCATCCGACAGGGCGCCGCAGGCAGGTGCAACACCTGCCAGCAGGCGTTCCATGGGTAACGGCTCACCGATCACCCCGGTCGAGAAAGGCAGCACCTGATGCTCGTCGACACCGGCTTCTTCAGCCAGTGCCCTGCAGCTGGCGTAGGCATCGTCAAGACCGCGCTTACCGGTGCCCGCATTGGCATTGCCGGTATTGATCAGCCAGTAGCGAGGTGCGCAGCGCACCTCTCGACAGCGCTCGATATGCGCCTTGGCAACGGTCACCGGTGCCGCGCAAAAGGCATTGCGTGTAAACACGCCAGATACCGTGGCCGAGGCAGGCAGCTCGATCACCACCATGTCACGACGACCCGGCTTCTTGATACCTGCCATTGCACTTCCAAGGCGCACCCCCGCGAGAGGGGGCATCACTGGAAAAGGACTGTTTCCCACCGCCATGATCGTCTCCTTTACCTGCAGGTTGCAGGGCTGATTAGCTTAATTTACCGCAGCACTGCTTGTACTTCTTCCCGGAGCCACAGGAACAGGGATCGTTACGCCCCACCTTGGGGCCTTCGCGGCGTGCCGGGCGCACGTCCTGCTCGGCTTGAACCTCGCCACCCGCGCCTTCCATCGGTTCCCCAGGCACTTCATCATGGCGATTGGCGGCAGCCTGCTTCTCGCGAGCAAGATCTTCACGGCGCTTCTGCTCCAGGGCATCGACCTCTTCGGGCTGGCGCACCTGAACATGGCTGAGAATACGCGTCACGTCCGCCTTGATGTTGGTCAGCAGATGCTGGAACAGCTCGAAGGATTCGCGCTTGTACTCCTGCTTGGGGTTTTTCTGGGCGTAACCGCGCAGGTGAATGCCCCGGCGCAGATGGTCCATCGACTGGAGGTGCTCTTTCCAGCGGGTGTCCAGTACCTGCAGCATGACCTGCTTTTCGAAGCGGCGAATCAGCGCCGCGCCGACGACATTGACCTTGGCGGCATAGGCTTCACTGTGCATGGCCTGCAGGCGTTCACGCAATTTTTCTTCGCTGAAGCGCTCATCTTCTGCAGCCCACTGGGTCACTGGCGCGTCAAGGTTGAACTCGGTTTTAAGATGCGCTTCAAGCCCGGGCAGATCCCACTGCTCCGACAGACTCTGGGGCGGCACGTAGTCGCTGATGGAGTCTTCCATCACCTCTTCACGAATCCCGACGATCGCTTCCGAGATATCGTCAGAGGCAAGCACCTCGTTGCGCTGCTCATAGATCACGCGGCGCTGGTCATTGGCCACATCGTCATACTCAAGCAGCTGCTTGCGGATATCGAAGTTGCGCCCTTCGACCTTCTTCTGGGCCCGCTCGACGGCGTTGGAGACCATCTTGTGCTCGATGGCTTCGCCACGCTCGAGCCCCAGCGCCTGCATCAGGCGCTTGACACGATCCGAACCGAACAGACGCATCAGGCTATCTTCCAGCGACAGGAAGAAGCGAGTGGAACCTGGATCCCCCTGGCGACCGGCGCGCCCGCGCAGCTGGTTGTCGATACGCCGCGATTCGTGACGCTCCGAGCCGATCACGTGCAGACCACCCGCTTCCAGAACACCGTCGTGGCGCTTTTGCCATTCAGCTTTCAGGGCATCGATCTGCGCTTGAGTAGGGTTGGTGAGCTTGGCAGCTTCGGCTTCCCAGTTGCCGCCCAGCATGATATCGGTACCCCGGCCAGCCATGTTGGTCGCGATGGTAATCGCCCCTGGGCGCCCGGCCTGAGCGATGATTTCCGCTTCGCTCTGGTGCTGCTTGGCGTTGAGGACGTTGAACTTGAGACCTGCATCGCGCATCAGGCGTGCCAGGTATTCAGAGGTTTCGATGGAAGCCGTACCCACCAGCACGGGCCGCCCGGCTTCGGTTTCGGTACGCACGTCCTTGATGATCGCCTCGTACTTCTCTTCCGCACTCAAGTAGACCAGATCATTGAGGTCCTTGCGCGCCAGCGCCCGGTTGGTCGGAATGACGATGACATCGAGACCATAGATCTGACGGAATTCGAACGCTTCAGTGTCCGCTGTGCCGGTCATGCCAGCCAGCTTTTCATACAAGCGGAAGTAATTCTGGAAAGTGGTCGAGGCCAGGGTCTGGCTTTCGCGCTGAACGGTAACCCCCTCCTTGGCCTCGACCGCCTGGTGCAGACCTTCCGACCAGCGCCGTCCCGGCATGGTACGCCCGGTGTGCTCATCGACGATGACCACCTGGCCGTCCGATACGATGTAATCGACATCGATCTGATAGAGATGGCGGGCACGCAGTGCAGAGTGCATATGCTGAAGCAGGTTGAGGTTCTGAGCCGCGTAGAGTGAATCACCCTCTTTAAGCAGCCCTTCGGCCTGCATCAACTCCTCGACCCGGTTATGGCCCTGCTCGGTCAGTTCGACCTGTTTTTGCTTCTCGTCGAGCAGGAAGTCACCTGTCGGGGGCACGTCTTCGTCTTCAGAAACCTCGCCTTTCTCGAGCTGCTGAGCCAACTTGTTGACGACGTTATAGAGCTGGGTGTTTTCATCCACCGCCCCGGAGATGATCAGCGGCGTTCGAGCCTCATCGATCAGGATGGAGTCCACCTCATCGACAATGGCGTAATGCAGTCCACGCTGCACCTTGTCTTCCAGCGAGAACGCCATGTTATCGCGCAGGTAATCAAACCCGAACTCGTTGTTGGTACCGTAGGTAATATCGCACTTGTAGGCATGCCGCTTCTCTTCGCCAGTCTGCCCGGCAAAGATGACGCCGACGGAAAGACCCAGGAATTCATACAGCGGACGCATCCATTCGGCATCACGGCGAGCAAGGTAGTCGTTCACGGTCACCACGTGCACGCCCTTTTCGGGTAGCGCGTTGAGGTAGACGGCAAGCGTGGCCACCAGGGTCTTGCCCTCCCCGGTCTTCATTTCGGCAATACGGCCACGGTGCAGCGTCATGCCGCCCACCATCTGAACATCGAAGTGGCGCATGCCCATGACACGCTTGCTTGCCTCGCGCACGATGGCGAAGGCAGTGGGTAACAGGTTGTCCAGCGCCTCGCCATCCTTTAGACGCTGACGCAGCTCGAATGTCTTGCCCTGCAGCGCCTCGTCCGAGAGGTTTTCAAATTCAGCTTCCAGCGCGTTGACACTCTGCACGCTCTTTTGCATGCGTTTGACTTCACGGTCGTTCTTGGAGCCGACTACTTTGCGTAACAAATTATTAATCATGAAATTTCCACATCATCACGAGCGACCCGAAGGGTTTCGCCCTGTTCTGTAAAGGCAAAAAAGATAAGTCAGAAAACCAGGTGCGCACTTGGAGGGCCGCGCTGGGTCAATACATCCCAGGCGGCTACACGGCGATGATCAGCCCGGTATTCAGGCAGAACGAGGCGTACTGTCGCAATACGTTTGATGCGCCGGGACCAGCGCTTGAGCGCGCGCTTGCGCCTGGCGATCCAGTGCGACTGGGCTCGCAAGATGGCGGGCACCCAAAAACAGACGTGAATGCTGCGCTCGGCGGCGCGAAATGCATCGGAAGGAACTAGACTGCTGGGAAGCAGACAGCTCACCAGAAGCCCGGCCAGCCACCAACGCGCTAGACCATGTCGGCGTTGACGCCGCGGCATGGCTGAAAAGTCATGAAGCGTTGATGACATACTGTGGGTTGGCTCCTCGGCATGTTAGGCTCTGCATCCAGTAACGCAATCCAATCTATATGGTTACGGTTCAGAAAATTAAAAGGGTTATCTCAGGAATCAAGCGTATGAGTATAAAGGTTAAGCGTTCTCACGCACAGCCCATCTCCCGACTGCTCAGCAAGTCGGGCGATATCGGCAAGCTTATGCGCCAATCTCGCTTGATCGATCAGGCCCAATCTCATCTAAGAGCCCACTTGCCAGAAGAGATGCGCAGTCATATCTTCGTGGGTGGTTTCAAGGAAGGCCGGCTTACGCTGATCAGCGGCCAGGCAAGCTGGTTGACCTGGCTGCGCTTCGAGCAGCGCCGTCTCCTGGCGCTGCTTCATCAACTGCCGGGCTTCGAGACAGTAAGTGGCTTCACCTTCAAGGTGCGCCCTGTTCGTCCGGTTCAAGCCCCGCCGCGCAATACGCGAAGCCTTTCCGCCGATGCCGGCAAGACACTTGCCGAGTGTGCCAGCGACACCCAAGACCCGTCGCTGCGCAAGGCCCTCGAACGGCTTGCATCGCATGCGCCCAGGCAGTAGGACAGCGGCGCGTCAAAATGCAAAAAGCACCGCCAGGCGGTGCTTTTTACTCAGGTCAGGCAGGCTACCCGCTCATCAGGCCATGGCAGAGGCGGCGTAAGAGATCGGCGCCACCGCCTTTTCACCTTCGAAGGTGACGATTTCGTAAGCATCTGGCTGAGCCATCAGCTCGCGGCACAGCTGGTTGTTGAGCGCATGGCCTGACTTGGTGCCGTGGAATTCGCCAATCAGGCTGTGTCCCAGCTGGTATAGGTCACCGATCGCGTCCAGCACCTTGTGCTTGACGAATTCGTCTTCGTAGCGCAAGCCACCCTCGTTGACGATCCGGTAATCATCCACCACTACCGCGTTATCCAGACTGCCGCCGAGTGCCAGGTTGTTGGAGCGCAAGAACTCCAGATCCTTCATGAACCCGAACGTCCTGGCTCGTGAAACCTCCTTGACGAAAGAGGTAGTCGAGAAGTCGATCTGTGCCGTCTGCTTCTGCTGTTCGAATACAGGATGGTCGAAGTCGATCGCAAACGAGACCTTGAAGCCCTGGTGGGGCAGAAAGACGGCCTCTTTATCACCGTCGGTGACCGATACGCGCCGCTTGATACGGATGAACTTCTTCGGCGCTTCCTGCTCGAGAATACCCGCTGACTGAATCAGAAAGACGAACGGGCTGGCGCTGCCATCCATGATGGGCACTTCCGGCGCGCTCAGATCAACGTAGGCATTATCGATGCCAAGGCCTGCAAAAGCCGACATCAAGTGCTCGACGGTCGCGACCTTGACGCCTTCGTAGGAAAGGGCCGTGCAAAGCTTGGTGTCTTCGACAAGCTCGGCGCGAGCGGGTACATGAACCACAGGTTCCAGATCGGTTCTTACAAACACAATCCCGGTGTTTGCCGGCGCCGGGCGCAAAGCCAGATGGACTTTCTTGCCGGAGTGCAGACCCACTCCAGTGGCGCGGATAACATTTTGTAGGGTGCGTTGTCTGATCATGGGCAGTGGTCGAACTCTAATGACGGAAGTACCGCGAGGGAGGAATAGGAGTTATCAAACAGTGTTCACTTTAACAGCAAACGAGCGTTTTAATCAATAAAACACTCGTTTGCTGCTCGCGTGAACCGTTGATTACTTCAATCCGCCTGACGGCGCAAGAATGCAGGAATGTCCAGATAATCGTCGGCATCAGCTGTGCGACTCTTCTCTGGACGCGGTTTGGGCGCATGCTCCGGGGCTTCGGCACGGGCAGTTGCCTGTTGACGCATGACGGTTGGCTGCTGCAATTTGCGGTAGTCCGAAGATTCGGCTGCCGAACGGCGAGCCGGTTCACGCGCAGCCACCTTGGCTTTGCTGCCGTCAAGGCCAGCTGCCACGACCGTAACACGCAGTTCGTCGGACATTTCCATGTCGATGGAAGTTCCGACAACGATGGTTGCTTCCTGGGAAGCAAACTCCTGAACCGTGGCGCCCACGTCGTTGAATTCACCAATCGACAGATCGGGGCCAGCGGTAATATTGACCAGGATACCACGCGCGCCGTGCAGATCGATATCTTCGAGCAGCGGGCTGCGGATGGCTTTTTCGGCCGCTTCACGGGCGCGGTTCTCGCCGGTGGCGCCACCGGTTCCCATCATGGCCATGCCCATTTCGGACATGACGGTGCGTACGTCGGCAAAGTCGACGTTGATGATACCGGGGCTTGTGATCAGCTCGGCAATGCCTTGCACGGCGCCAAGCAGAACATCATTGGCAGCACTGAACGCGGTCAGCAGCGTGGCGTTCTTGCCCAGTACGGATAGAAGCTTTTCATTGGGAATGGTGATCAGCGAATCGACGTGCTCCGAGAGTTCCTTCATGCCCTCTTCGGCGGCACGCATGCGCTTGGGACCCTCAAACGGGAAGGGTCGGGTCACGACCGCCACTGTGAGAATGCCCAGTTCCTTGGCCACTTGAGCAACCACCGGCGCACCGCCGGTACCGGTACCACCGCCCATTCCGGCGGTGATGAAGACCATGTCAGCACCTTCCAGAAGTTCGGCAATCCGATCACGATCCTCCATCGCGGCCTGGCGTCCCACTTCGGGATTGGCGCCAGCACCCAGCCCTTTGGTAATTTCACCACCAAGCTGTAGAACCGTTTTTGCAGATACGCGTTTAAGCGCCTGGGCATCGGTGTTGGCACAGATGAACTCGACGCCTTCGATATTGCTCTCGACCATGTGGTTGACGGCATTACCACCGCCACCACCGACCCCGACTACTTTTATGACCGCACTACTCGAGGGTGCGTTGTCTACTAATTCGAACATAAGCCCCGTCTCCTGAACCGCATTTGCGGCCCTGTCAGAAATTTCCTTTGAACCAGCCCTTGATTCTCGCCAGCGCCGAATGGCCTTCCTTGATATCACGCCGGGCAAGCTCGTTGCGCCCTTTATGGGCAGCAACCACTCCCCCGTGGCTTTCTAGACCTTGCCCATGCCGCACTTCTTGCAACGCATAATGCAACAAGCCGACACCTGTCGCATAGATGGGGTTACGCACTACGTCCGCCAAACCTCTAACGTTTTGCGGACAGGCAATACGAACGGGCATGTGAAAAATCTCCTCTGCCAGCTCGCTTACACCCTCCATACGTGAGGTACCGCCGGTGAGTACCACACCAGCGGCCACCATGTCTTCATAGCCACTACGGCGTAATTCGTCTCTTACCAGTGTGAACAACTCTTCGTAACGTGGCTCGACCACTTCGGCAAGCGCCTGCCGTGACAGGTCACGTGCCGGACGATCACCCACACTGGGAACCTTGATCATTTCATCGCTTGCGGCCAACTGGGTCAGCGCGCAGGCATACTTTACCTTGATTTCTTCGGCGTGCTGAGTCGGTGTGCGCAGCGCCATGGCGATGTCATTGGTGACCTGATCACCGGCAATCGGGATGACTGCGGTATGACGAATCGCCCCTTCGGTGAAAATGGCCATGTCGGTCGTGCCACCGCCGATATCCACCATGCAGACGCCCAGCTCGCGCTCGTCTTCTGTCAACACTGCCATGCTCGAGGCCAGCTGTTCCAGAATGATGGCATCGACATCCAGCCCGCAGCGCCGCACGCATTTCTCTATGTTCTGGACGGCGTTCAGCGCCGCCGTTACCAGGTGAACCTGCGCCTCCAGGCGCACGCCCGACATGCCAAGAGGTTCGCGGATGCCACCCTGGGCATCGATCGAGAACTCCTGGGGCAGCACGTGAAGCACTCGCTGGCCTTCCGAAATGGCGCGTGCCCTGGCGGAGTCGATTACCCGATCGATATCGGAAGGAGTGACTTCGCGCTCCTTGATGGCCACTACGCCGTCAGAGTTCATCGAGCTTATATGGCTGCCCGCCACACCGACATAGACCGAGTGGATGTCACAGCCAGCCATCAGCTCGGCCTCTTCGACGGCTCGCTGAATGGACTGGACCGTTGATTCGATATTGATCACCACACCACGCTTCATGCCACGCGAAGGGTGCGAGCCGATGCCAGCAATCTCTATGCCGCCATCGTCAGTAGGTTGCCCGACAATTGCGACGACCTTGGACGTTCCGATGTCCAGCCCGACCACCATATTAGATGCATTGGGTGAGCCTGCCATGAGCCGGGAATTCTCCTTGTAATGTTCTCGATAATAAAATAAACAGTGGTATTAACCGTAAACTAACCCATCACTTTGGATACAACTCGTTCAGCTAATTAGCGTTAACTGCTAATTATCTTTAAACGCCGCTGGAAGAGCAGAAATCCAATATAACCCCTCAAATGCCCATACTATAGAAACAATCGCCAGAATACGACTGATTCGAGCCCACAATAATGGGCTTAGACGTTAATTTAAACCCCACAGGCGTGGTTTTTCAGCGTTGGCGATTACTCACATCGACCAGGAAGACAGCGTCCAAACTCTCCCTTACTCTTCTTCCTCATCCGTCGCTTCAAAATCACTCTCGCCGTGCCAAGCAACCGACACGCCGTTGGGATAGCGTAAATCGATATAGCGAATATGCTCACCAAACCTCGCCAGTTCGCGCTGCCAGGAGGCTGACAGACGTGCCAGGCGAACTTCGTGATCGCGTCTTCCCAGCATTACCCATGTGCCATTGTTTAACTGCAAGCGCCATGCGCCGCGCGGTTCCAGGCGCAGCTGCGAAAGCCCTAGGGCCAGGCTTTCAAAATGGGGCGTCAAACGGTAATAGTAGGCTAGCACTTCCTCACTGCTGCCGTCCGGGCCGGCGAGGTCCGGCAATCCTTTGGGCACCTCGAGCGGGGCGTAGGGAAACGGCTCGCCCTCGGGGTTGAGCAGGAAGTCATCGTTCCAGCGGGCGACGGGTTCCTGCTCCACCAGCTCGAACACCAACGCGTTGGGCCATTCACGCGAGATACGCACTTCGTGCAGCCAGCCTATCTGCATGGCCTGGTTGCGCAATACGCCCAGATCCACCGATAGCCAGGTCGCGCCCTGAACCAGCGGTGCAAGCTGGGTACGCAGATAATCGGCGCTGACATACTCCCACTCGCCGCGGATCGATACGCGCTCGATAGGCCGATCGAGCCAGAGCCAGAGAGCACGCCCTCCCGCTCCCACAAGCAACGCCAGCAGAATGATGCCGAACCAAGCATTACGCTTTTTCATACGGCCTCATCATGACACGCCCTGCTTGCCGGCCGTCTGGAGAATCTGAACCACCAGTGAATCGAAGGTGATACCCGCATGGGCAGCAGCCTGGGGAACGAGGCTATGGTCCGTCATGCCTGGCACCGTATTGACCTCGATCAGCCAGAACTGGCCCATGGCGTCGCGCATGACATCCACCCGCCCCCACCCTTCACAGCCAATAGCAACAAAGGCGTCGCGGCAGAGCCTGGCAAGCGCGGCTTCGTCAGCTTGTGAAAGCCCACAAGGCAAATGGTACTGGGTCGTGTTGGAAACGTACTTGGCTTCATAGTCGTAAAAGCCGCCAGGCACCTCCACGCGAATGGCCGGAAGCACCTGATCATCGAGCAGTGCCACCGTGTATTCATCGCCTACCACGAACCGCTCGGCCATGACCCGGGCATCGAACTCGGACGCTTCCCGATAGGCCGCTTTCAGAGCCTCCCGGGTCTTGACGATGCTGATACCGAGGGTCGAGCCTTCGTGCACGGGCTTGACCATCATCGGCAGACCAAGCGTTGCCACCACGCCGTCCCAGTCTGCGTCGTCAGCGAGCATGATGCTCTGCGGCGTGGGCAGCTTGGCTGCCTGCCACACCTGCTTGGTACGCTGCTTGTCCATGCCCAGCGCCGAGGCGAGCACCCCGCTGCCGGTATAGGGAATGCCCAGAAGTTCGAGCGCGCCTTGCAGGGTGCCATCCTCGCCTCCCCGGCCATGCAGGGCAATGAACACCACTGACGGCGCCAGCGCCTCGAGTCCGGCCAGCCCCTTGTCGCGCAGATCATACCCCTGGGCATCGATCCCTTGACGCTTGAGTGCTTCTAGAACGGCCGCGCCGCTTTTCAGCGAAACCTCGCGCTCAGCGGACGAGCCGCCGTACACCACGACCACATTCTCCGTGGAGACGCCACCGATGCTCATAGTGTCACCTCGCTCAATGCCAGTTTCGCTTGCGCCAGGCAAAGGGATATGCCGCCGATATCGCCCGCGCCCTGGGTAATCAGAATGTCGTCAGGCCGCAGGACGTTGGCCAGCAGCGCGGGCAATTCCTGCTTGTGCTCGACAAACAGCGGGTCGACTTCGCCACGCTGACGGATGGAGCCTGCCAGCGCCCGGCCATCGGCGCCGGCGATCAGTGCTTCGCCGGCGCTGTACACATCCAGCAGCACCAGCGTATCGACCTGCGATAAAACACGCACAAAGTCTTCGTAGAGGTCGCGGGTGCGGCTATAGCGATGAGGCTGGTAGAGCATGACCAATCGGCGCTCTGGCCAACCGGCGCGCACCGCGCGAATCACCATATCCACTTCCCGCGGGTGATGGCCATAGTCGTCGACCAGCATGACCTGACCTTCGCCCTTGGGCGCCGGGAAGTGGCCGTGTACCTGAAAGCGCCGCCCTACCCCGGCAAAGCCTGCCAGCCCACGCAGGATGGCCTCATCGCTGACGCCAGCATCGGTTGCCACCACGATGGCCGCCATGGCATTCAAGGCATTATGGCGCCCCGGCATGGCCAGGCGAACATCAAGGGGCGCCGCGCCGCCCGGACGCAGAGCAGTGAAGCTGACCTCGCCACCCTGCTGGGTGAAGTCCACGATACGGTAGTCGGCATCGGCGTCGAAGCCGTAAGTGACGAACTGGCGTTTGATCTGCTCGCACAGCCCGCGTACATGGCCGTCATCAATGCACAGTACGGCCAACCCGTAGAACGGCAGGTTGTGCAGAAACTCGATAAAGGTACTCTTGAGTCGCTCGAAATCACCGCCATACGTGGCCATGTGATCGGCATCGATGTTGGTGACGATCGACATCATGGGCTGAAGATGCAGGAAGGAGGCGTCGGATTCATCGGCCTCGGCTACCAGGTAGTCGCCTTCGCCCAGGCGCGCATTGGCGCCGGCGCTGGTCAGCCGGCCACCGATCACGAAAGTCGGATCGAGCCCGCCTTCGGCCAGAAGCGTCGCGGTCAGGCTGGTGGTCGTGGTCTTGCCGTGAGTACCGGCCACGGCGATACCGTGACGAAAGCGCATCAGCTCGGCCAGCATCTCCGCCCGCCGCACGACCGGCACGCGATGCTCATGGGCCCAGCGAATTTCCGGATTGGTCTCGTCTACCGCGCTTGAGACCACTACTACATCAGCCCCTGTAACGTTCGATTCGGCATGACCGATCGCTACCTGAATACCGCACTCGCGCAACCGCTCGACGACGGCCGATGCCTTCATGTCGCTACCGCTGACGCTGTAACCTTGGTTTGCCAATACTTCGGCAATACCGCACATGCCCGCACCGCCAATCCCCACGAAATGAATACGCTGTATGCGACGCATGCCCGGACCACTCGGGCTCAGGCGCGATGCTTGGGGTTGGGTTACTGAGTCGGTCACTCTGCTTCTCCTTTATTGAGTATCGCCAGGCATCCATCGGCCAGGCGCTCGGTGGCCTCAAGGTGGGCCGCTTGGCGCGCCCGCGAGGCCATCAGCGCAAGCGTTGCAGGCTCTAGTAGATCGCTTAAATAGTGGGTCAACCGCTCAGGGGTCAGCGCCGACTGGACGACACAAAGCGCTGCCCCCGCCTTGACCAGCACCTCGGCGTTTACCCGCTGGTGATCGTCAACGGCAAACGGGAAAGGAACCAGAAGCGATGGCTTGGCTGCCGCGGCAAGCTCGGCCACGGTAAGCGCACCTGCCCTGCACACGACAAGATCCGCCCAGGCGTAGGCGGCGGCCATGTCGTCAATGAAGGGAGTGACTTCGGCCGACACGCCGTGCTGAACATAGCATTCAAGGGTCTGCGCCTCGCGCGACTTGCCTGCCTGGTGACGTATCTCCGGACGCTTCTCGCGTGCCAGGGCGGCCACGGCTTGCGGCAAGCGCTCGTTGAGCGCGACCGCTCCGAGCGAGCCGCCCACCACCAATAGACGCAGTGGACGACCTGTCAGCTCGTCAGCACGGCGTGGCGCCTCCCCAATCGCTGCGATTTCTTCGCGCACCGGATTGCCGATCACCTCCGCCCGCTTGCCAAAGGCTTCGGCAAACGCGGCGTAGCTACGGGTCGCAAGCCGGGACAGCACGCGGTTGGTCAACCCGGCAACCGCATTTTGCTCGTGAACGACCAGCGGGATTCGCGAAAGCCAGGCGGCAAGCCCGCCCGGGCCACTGGCGAAGCCGCCAAGCCCCACCACCAGTTGAGGCTTGAAGCGTTTGATGACGCCTCGCGCCTGAAGCACGGCGCGGCTCAGATTCACCGGGGCCTTCAGCCAGCCGGCGACGCCGTTGCCGCGCAGCCCGCTTATTGCAATCGTATGCAGCTTGATACCCGCCTCGGGCACCAGACGGTTTTCAATGCCACGCGGGCTGCCCAGCCACTCCACGGTGACGCCCTGGGCACTTAACGCACGCGCCAGTGAAAGCGCGGGAATCACGTGTCCGCCGGTTCCGCCTGCCATGATCAAGACGCGTTTAGGTGCGCTCGTGGTCACACACGACTCCTTGTATGTTATTACGATAATCGCGGTTCGCGACGTGACTTGTAGGGGGTCGGCGCCCGGCGCGGACGATGCCTCGTCTCGGCATCGACGCGCAGCAGAAGTCCGATCATCATGCCAATGACCAGAAGACTGGAGCCACCGTAGCTGATCAGCGGCAGGGTCAGCCCCTTGGTGGGCAAAAGCCCCGAGCTCACCGCCATGTTGATGAATGCCTGGGAAGCGATAACGAACCCGATGCCATAGCTTACGTAGGCGCCGAACAGGTGGCCGGCAAGCTCGGCCTTGCGCCCGATCCACATGGCCCGACCAATCAGCAGCGTAAACATCAAGATGACGACAATGGCGCCGATCATGCCGAGCTCTTCGGCGATAACGGCAAAGATGAAATCGGTGTGCGCCTCGGGCAGATAGTGGAGTTTCTGTACGCTGTTACCGAGCCCCGTGCCGGTCACATGGCCACGCCCGAAGGCGATCAACGCCTGAGTCAGCTGATAACCGGTCGCAAACTGATCGGCCCAGGGGTCCAGAAAGCTGGTCCATCGCGCCAGACGGTAAGGCTCCAGCACCACCAGCATCACCGCCCCGAACGCAAGCACCCCACCGCTGCCGATCAGCAGCACAAGCGATGCGCCACTCATCATCAGCATGCCGATCACGCACGTGGTATAGACCACCATGCCGCCGAAATCCGGCGCCAGAAACAGCAGCCCTGCGGGCACCGCAAGCACTGCGATAGGCCGCCACAGCGTAAATGCGCGCTGGCGTAATTCGTAGGCAAAGCGCGACATGAACATGGCCATGTAGAGAATGAGGCCGATCTTGCCAAGCTCGGATACCTGAAGGCTGGGCAAGGGCCCGGGGAGTCTGATCCAGCGTTTACTGCCGTTGATCTCCTGGCCAAACAGCAGCACCACGACCAGCAGCACGATGCTGATCAGCAGGATAAGCGCCGCATTCTGGCGCCATACTTCAAGCGGCACGCTCATCATGAAAAGGCAACCCAGCACGGATAGCATCAGGAATATGCCGTGCTGGCGAAAGTAGTAAAAGCTGTTGTCCAAAAGTCCGATGGAAGCCGAGCTGACCATGACCCAGCCAAGCCCGGCCAGCGATACCGCGGCCACGATCAGCCATATATCGCAGGGAAAGTGACGCGTGGTAACGGCCTTTTGAAACCGCTGTAGACGACTCATGGCGATACCTCCGCTGCCTTATGCTCGACCCAATGGCGAAACGCATCGCCGCGGGCCTGATAGCCGGAAAACTGATCAAGGCTTGCACACGCCGGCGACAGCAGGACGCAATCTCCCGGCAAGGCACGCGCAAAGGCCGCCTCCATTGCCTGGGCAAGATTATCCACCTCCTGCACCGACACCTGGGGCGAAAGCACCTCGGCAATCTGCCCCCGGTCTTTACCGAACAACAGCGCCAGGCGTGCACACTTGGCTAAAGGTTCAGAAAGCGGCGTAAAATCCGCCCCCTTTCCAATGCCACCCGCCAGCCAGATCAGGCGCCCCTCCAGGGTAGCGCTCAAGCCACTGATCGCTGCAAGCGTAGCGCCCACGTTGGTGCCCTTCGAGTCGTTGATCCAGGTCACGCCATTGAGGGTGGCAATGGTTTCGCTACGATGCGCAAGACCGGTGAACGCCTTGAGGGCCTCGACCATGGCAGATGCGGGAAGATTCAGTGCCTGCCCCAGCGCAAGCGCGGCCAGTGCGTTGGCATAGTTGTGCTGCCCGGCGATTTGCAACTCACTGGCAGCCACCCAGCGGGTCTGGCCCTGCATCAGATATAGCTCGGCGCCCTGCCACACAAGGCCCCATTCATCTTCACCCGGCGGATCAACCGTAAAGCAAGTAACGCTTGGCCCCTCTTCAATGGGCCAGGTAAGTGGATCATCCCGATTGACGACGGCATGCAGCGCCTCGTTGAAGATGCGCTGCTTGGCCAGACGATACGCTGACATGTCGCCGTGCCGGTCAAGATGATCATCGCTCAGATTCAAGAACGCCACCGCCTGGGCGCCCAGGGAAGGAGTGGTTTCCAGCTGAAAGCTTGAAAGCTCGAGCACGTATAGCTCGGCATCCGGCTGATCGGCCAGCAGATCCAGCGCGGGTGTCCCCAGGTTACCGCCCACTGCGACACGCAGACCGGCAGCTTTCGCCATCTCGCCGAGCAGCGTCGTCACCGTGGATTTGGCATTTGAGCCGGTGATGGCGGCCATGGGCGCAACATGCCCGCTCGTGCGCCTGGCGCGCACGAAAAGCGCCGTTTCGCCCACGAGCCTGGGCTCGCCGGTATGCGGATTGATCTCTTCAGCCAGACCTTCAAGCCCCGGAGAGCGAGGATCGACACCAGGACTTGCCACCACTTCAAAGGCGTGGGTGAAGTCCAGCGCGTCAAGCGGGCCGCAGTGAACCTCAACGCCTGGATGAGCTTGATAAAATGCCTCGAGCCCTGGCGGGGCTTCACGGGTATCAGCCACGATGAACGGTCGGCCAACCCGCGCCAGGTGGCGGCAGATGGCCCGCCCGGAAGCGCCCAGGCCAATAACGACGGTCACGCCGCTAGGTACTTGAATAGGCACTCGCCCCATGTCTGGCTCCTTTGCGTTCTATACGCTCAAGGCTGCAACGGCCATCGTCACTGCGCCGGTTAACGAACCTTGAGTGTCGCAAGTCCCAGCAACACCAAGACAACGGTGATGATCCAGAAACGCACGATCACACGTGGCTCAGGCCAGCCTTTCAATTCGAAATGGTGGTGCAGCGGCGCCATGCGAAAAATTCGCCGCCCGGTCAGCTTGTAGGAACCGACCTGCAGGATGACCGACACGGTCTCGAG
Source organism: Vreelandella aquamarina (assembly GCF_020075495.1). GTDB lineage: Bacteria > Pseudomonadota > Gammaproteobacteria > Pseudomonadales > Halomonadaceae > Vreelandella > Vreelandella aquamarina_A. Next base: position 286,278 of record NZ_JABYQT010000002.1, on the reverse strand, counting down.
CACGAAGATGCCGCCCATGATGAACAGAATGATTTCCTGGCGCACGATTACCGCCACCACGCCAAGCGCGGCGCCAAGTGCCAGCGCGCCCACATCGCCCATGAATACCTGGGCGGGATAAGTGTTGAACCACAAAAAGCCAAGCCCGGCACCGGCAATGGTGGCACAGAAGATCGTAAGCTCTCCGGTGCCATTGATGAACGGGATGTGCAGGTAGTTGGCAAAGACGGCATTACCGCTTGCGTAGGCAAATACCGCAAGCCCCATGGCAACCAGCACCGTGGGCATGATGGCCAATCCATCCAGGCCATCGGTCAGGTTGACCGCATTCGAGCTGCCCACGATCACGAAATAGGTCAGCACGATGTAAAAGACGCCCAGAGGCAGCGCGATATCCTTGAACAGCGGCACCAGCAGGCTGGTCTCGGCAGGTGTTGCTGCCGTGAAATAGAGCACCAGAGCCGCCCCCAGCCCAACGACCGATTGCCAGAAATACTTCCAGCGGGCGGGCAAGCCGCGAGGGTTTTTCTCGACCACCTTGCGGTAGTCATCCACCCAGCCGATGGCGCCAAATCCCAGGGTGACGGCCAGCACTACCCAGACGTAATGGTTGGAGAGATCTCCCCAGACGAAGGTACTGATGGCGATGGCCAGCAGGATCATCACTCCCCCCATGGTGGGGGTGCCCGCCTTTGAAAGATGCGATTGTGGACCGTCATCGCGCACGGCCTGGCCGATCTGGCCTTCCACCAGACGGCGGATCACCCATGGCCCCAGCCATAGGCACAGCATCAATGCGGTAAGCGCGGCCAGAATGACGCGCAGCGTCAGATAATTGAAGACCTGAAAGCCCGTTTGGTACTGGGCCAGGAAGTTCGCCAAGTAAAGTAACATGAACGGCGTTTACCTTATTTCATCCGAGCGTAGCGCGGCAATGAGCTTCTCCATGCCGGCGCTGCGCGACCCCTTCACCAACAGCGTGGTACCGGGCGGCAAAGTGTTAATGATATGACGCGTGAGCGCCTCGTGGTTGTCGAAGGACTGCCCGTTGCCAAAGGCATCGGCGGCAGGCTGCGCCGCCTCACCAAGCGTCAGCAACCTGTCGATGCCGAGTTCGGCTGCGTAACGGCCCACCTCGGCATGCAGGCCAGACGACTCGGCACCAAGCTCCCCCATCGCGCCCAGCGCACACCAGCGCGGAGCCGGGAATTGCATCAGCGTTTCAAGCGCCGCCTTTACCGCACCGGGATTGGCGTTGTACGTATCGTCCAGCAACGTGGCACCGTTCGGCCCGGCCACGATGCTCAGCCGCCCCTTGAGTGAGGCGATTTGCTGCAGGCCGCTGATCACGTCGTCAGGAGCAACGCCCACGGCAAGCGCGGCCGCCGCGGCCGCAAGCGCGTTGCTGACGTTATGCTTGCCGAGCAGGGGCAGCTGTACATGCCCCAGCGCCTGGCCATTTTCAACAAGCGTGAAAGCATACCGCCCCTGCGAGTCACAGGAAAGGGCCGCGGCGTGGACCTGCGCCCTGTCATCCAGCCCGAAGCTGACCACGCGTCGTGGCGCAGCGCAGGCAGCCCACAGGGGGTAGTAGCGATCATCCCGGTTGAGCACGGCAATACCGTTGTCACCGAGCCCGCCCAGCAACTCGCTCTTGGCCTGGGCGATATGCCCCATGCCGCCGAATTCCCCCACATGAGCGCCGGTCACGTTGGTGATGATGGCCACATCCGGTCGCGTCAGGCGGCTTGACCAGGCAATTTCGCCCAGGTGATTGGCACCCACCTCGATGACCCCCGCCTGATGCTCGGGCGCGAGACGTAACAGCGTGAGCGGTACGCCAATATCGTTATTCAGGTTGCCCTGCGTGGCCAGCACGCTGCCTAGCGGCGCCAGCAGCGCGGCGGTCATCTCCTTGACCGTAGTCTTGCCGCTGTTGCCGGTGACGGCCACCAGCGGCATCCGGTGCCGATCACGCCAGGCGCCCGCCAGAAGCCCAAGCCCCAGACGCGTATCAGGGCACATAAGCTGCGGCAGCGAACTCTCGACGCGGTTTTCGACCAGTGCAGCCGCGGCTCCCTCGCGCCGCGCCTGCTCGACAAAATCATGGCCATCGAATCGCGGCCCCTTGAGCGCCACAAACAGGCATCCGGGGATGATGTGTCGCGTGTCGGTCACGACCGCACTCAGGCCCAGCGTGGCGTTTTCTTCGGGTACGGCGATAGACAGCGCGCGTGCCGCCTTGGCAAGTGTCCAGGTCATTGGCCGCGCCCTCTCACGGCAAACGCCTTGAGAACTTCATCCTCGTCGTTGTAGGCATGGCGAACGCCACTGATTTCCTGATAGGTTTCGTGGCCTTTACCGGCAATCAGGACGATATCGTCCGGTCTGGCCTGGCGAATGACATGGTCGATCGCGTGGCGTCGGTCGCCGATATCCAGTGGCTTGCTGCTCGAGGAGAGCCCTTGGAGGATCTGCTGGCGAATCGACTCGGCGGATTCGCTACGCGGGTTGTCATCCGTTACCACCACCACATCCGCCCACTGCTCGGCGGCCTTGGCCATCTCGGGGCGTTTACCGGCATCCCGGTCCCCACCGCAGCCAAAAATGCACCATAGCCTGCCAGTATCGCTTACGTGGGCGCGCAGCGCTTCGAGTGCGTTACTCAGCGCATCTGGAGTATGGGCATAATCGATCACGACGCTGGGGGCGGCGGGTGCATGATAGAGCGCCATGCGGCCCGGTACGGGGTCGAGGGCGGCGGCCGCTTCAAAAAGGGCATCCAGGGGTTCTCCCAATCCGTACAGCGTGGCCATGGCCAGCAGCACGTTGTCGAGGTTGAAACGCCCAACCAGCCCCAGCGCCAGCATCCGCTCGCCGTCAGGTGTCGCAATCATTGCCCGCTGCCCTGTCTCGCTCGACTGCACGTCCAGTACGCGCAGCGTGACCGCCTCGTCCTGGCCACTCGCCAGTACGCGCACACGAGCATCAAGACCTGCCAGCATCAGCCGCGCCAGCGGGTCGTCGGCATTGACGACCGCAAGCTCGAGCTCTGTGCGCCGGAAAAGCTTGGCCTTGGCCGCCGCGTAGGCAGCCATGCTGCCATGGTAATCCAGATGGTCACGGGTAAGATTGGTAAACACGCCGGCAGTGATATTGACAGCATCCAGACGGTGCTGATCCAGTGCGTGAGAAGAAGCTTCAAGGGCAACGCGCCGAATGCCCTGCGCAGCCAGCTCGCCAAGCGCTGCCTGAAGTGCAAGCGGCCCTGGGGTGGTCAGACCGGTATCCGTGAGCTGGCCTGGGCGGCCCACGCCAAGTGTCCCCACTACCCCGGCGGCGGTCCCCAACGCTTCGCTCAGCGCCGCGATATAGTGGGTGACCGAGCTCTTGCCATTGGTTCCCGTCACCCCTACCACGTCCAGGTCGTCCGGCACCTGAAAAAGCAGCTTGCCCAGCTCGCCAAGCCGCCTCCCCAGACGAGGCAGGTAAAGTACACGTCCTTCCAGGACAGCATCGCCGTGGCAAGTGTGTGCCAGCACCAGTGAAGCGCCCTGCTCGAGTGCAGCATCGATAAACTCGCTGCCATCGCGCTGGCTGCCGGGAACGGCCACGAACACATCGCCGGTATTCAACGCACGTGTATCGCTCACCAGGCGCAGCGTATCAGGCAGGCCTGTCATCTGTTCAAATGAGGCGCTCGGCCATACCTTGCCAAGTGCGTCCCACAGCTGAGGGGGCGTCAACGTCATGCCATCTCCTTAGTCATGCTATTCGTCGTCGACCTCAAGATCGGGGGGCACATCCAGCAAACGTAGAGCATTCCCCGTTACACTAGAGAAAACTGGCGCCGCTACGGCCCCTCCATAAAACTCGCCTGCCTTGGGGTGATCAATCATTACAACTGTAACAATGCGCGGATCGGAAATTGGCGCTATACCAGCAAAAACACTTCTGTAGGCGTCGGTGGTATAGCCTTGCTGACCTATTTTACGAACCGTACCCGTCTTTCCGCCTACACGATACCCTTCTACCTGAGCGCGCCGGCCACCGGTATAGGCTCCAACTGACGTTTCAAGAATATGTAGCAGATCGTTGGCAACGGTTGGATCTATGGCCTGCACGCCTTGAGGTGGCTCGGAGAGACGCAGCAGGGAAGGCGGCAGGCGTACGCCATTATTAGCCAGCGCCGTGTACGCACCTGCCAGCTGCACAGCGGTAACCGACAAACCATACCCGTAGGAAAGCGTTGCCCGTTCGCTGCGTGACCAGCGCACAGGCGCTGGCAGACTTCCGTTTGCCTCACCTGGAAAACCGGTACCCGGTGCCTGCCCAAGACCCAGCTGATTATACTTTTCCCAGATCGCCGTATCGCTCAAACGAAGCGCCAGGCGGGACATTCCTACATTCGATGAATGCTCGAGAATACCTGGCAGATCTAGCTCCCCGTAGTTGCGAAAGTCACGTATGGTGAACTGATCCAACCGCATCCAGCCCGGCGAAGTATCCACAATTGCATTTCGATCGACGATGCCACTTTCCAGAATGGCCGCCATGGCCAGCGGTTTCATGACAGACCCCGGCTCGAACACATCGACCAGCGCCTGGTTGCGCAGGCCGCGCGGGTCGAGCCCGGTACGATTGTTGGGGTTGTAAGAGGGCAGATTGGCCATGGCGAGCACCTCACCGGTGCGCGCATCCATCATCACCAGCACGCCTCCGTCGGCTTCATTCTTGGCCACTGCGGCACGCAGCTCACGGTAGGCCATGTACTGAATGCGCTGGTCGATCGACAGGGCCAGATCCCCCCCGGGCTGGGCATCACGCATGATGCCAAGCTCGCGCACCAGCCGGCCACGGCGGTCCTTGATGACCCGGCGCTGACCGGGGTGGCCTGCCAGATACGGCTGATAAGAGAGCTCAAGCCCCTCTTGTCCGACATCATCGACGTTGGTGACGCCCAACAGTTGGGCGGCCACCTCGCCGGCCGGATAGTAGCGCTTGTACTCGCGCTGGGGGTAAACGCCAGGCGTGCGCAGATCAAGAATGCGCTGCGCGGCTTCCGGCGTCATCTGACGGCGTAGATACATGAACTCGCGCCCGCTGTAGCGCTCGATACGCGCGGCGAAATCGTCCGGCGTCATGCCCAGCGCCTGGGCCAGCATGAAAAGCTGGATGCCGTCGGTAGGCAGTTCTTGCGGGTTGGCCCATAGCGTCACGACCGGCGTCGAGATCGCCAGCGGCTCGCCGTTGCGGTCGGTAATCATGCCACGGTGGGCCGGAATGGCTTCGTGGCGCAGGGTGCGCGCGTCGCCCTGGCTTTGCAGAAACGGGCGATCAATCACCTGCAGCAGCGTGATGCGCCCCATCAGGGTCACGCAGGCGAGTCCCACGATGATCAGGATGAACAGAAAGCGGCCGCTACCCAGCGGTGGCGCCACGGGTGCCTGACGGGACATCCCTCCCCGACGCTCGCTTCTCATGGCCTGATCACCTCGACATCATGAACATCGGGAATGCGCATATCCAGGCGCTCAGTGGAAATCTGTTCGATACGGGCCGGGGTCGACCAGGCCCCCTCTTCCAGAAGCAGTTGGCCCCACTCGGTCTGCAGCTGGTTTTTTTCCTGCTCGAGCTGCTGGAGCTGAGCATACTGCACGCGGGTCATGTGAGTAATGATGACAATGGCCAGACCGCTGACGATACAGGTCAGAAACAGCAGGCTAATGACGATTGGCCACGCGCGCAGGCGAAGCTTGAAAGGCCATTCGGTGCGTAGCGTTGACACCCAACGCTCAATGCGTTCCATGCTCATGGTTATACCCGTTTACGGGCAGCTCGCATAACGGCGCTCCGCGCACGTGGGTTGCCAGCCACCTCTTCATCACTTGGACGTATGCCTTTACCGAGGGCCTCGAGACGCCGATTTAACTGATCATCACGAATCGGCACACCGCGGGGAAGATGGGTGTCGCCGCGAACGTGATGACGAACAAAGCGCTTCACGCGGCGGTCTTCCAGCGAATGAAAGCTGATGATCACCAGATGGCCGCCGGGCGCCAGCGCCTCGAGCGCTGCATCTAAGGCAGCGTCAAGCTGATCAAGTTCGCCGTTGAGGTAAATTCGCAGCCCCTGAAACGCCTTGGTGGCTGGATGACGCCCTTTTTCCCAGGCCGGATGTGCCGCTTTCAGCACTTCGGCCAAATCGACCGTATGAGTAAAGGGCCTCTCGACACGCCGCTCAACCACGGCGCGCGCTAGGCGCTTGGCGTAACGCTCTTCACCGTAGGCCTTGAAGACATGTGCAATATCGGCTTCTTTGGCACGGGCCAGGAACTCAGCCGCGCTTTCGCCCTGGGTCGGGTCCATGCGCATGTCCAGCGGGCCGTTGCGCATGAAGCTGAAGCCGCGTTCGGGGTCATCCAGTTGAGGAGAGGATACGCCGATATCCAGCAGCACGCCGGCAAGCTTGCCGTAGACACCCTGCTCACGGGCGTAGTCGGCCAAGTGGGCAAATTCGCGCTGGGTAATCTGGAACCGAGCATCATCAATCTCGGCGGCAGCCGCAATCGCCTGCGGATCGCGATCCATGGCCATCAGCCGGCCTTGATCATTCAGGCGGGAAAGAATCAGCCGTGAATGACCACCCCGTCCGAAGGTGCCGTCCAGATAAATGCCGCTCTTGTCGTGTACAAGGGTATCGACAGCCCCTTCCAGTAATACGCTGGTGTGGTGAAACGGGGAAACGACCTGGTCAGCGTCAGGAGAAGGCATGGTACTCTCACACAAAAATTAGAGGGGCACGCCGGTGCGAGCCCCTTCATGGAAATGGGGAGTCGGCCGATAAGCCGGGTTCTGTCGTGGACAGTCATTCCTCTAGGCGCGCTGTCGCCAACGCGCTCAAGCAACCTACCCGGACCCAGCGCGGGCCACGCCAACGGGTCCCTATTTGGTCTTGCTCCGAGTGGGGTTTACCATGCCACGCACTGTTGCCAGGCGCGCGGTGCGCTCTTACCGCACCCTTTCACCCTTACCGGCCCTTCGAGGTTTAAGTCAAAAGGCTTAGGCGGTCTACTCTCTGCTGCACTTTCCGTCGGCTTGCGCCGCCCAGGCGTTACCTGGCACTCTGCCCTATGGAGCCCGGACTTTCCTCCCCCTGCCCATCCTGAAGACGGGCAAGCGGCGACTGTCTGGCCAACTCCGGCGGCAAGCATACCAGCGCCCTTGCTTTGCCTCAATGCTCGGTTTTCAATGCCTGCAATCTGGCGTACCACTCCTGCTTGCGCCCACCCAGCATTCGCGCCACGACCGCCGCCCCTTGCTTGACACCTACTCCTTCATCCAGCAGGGCTTTCATCAGCTCATCGGCGCTTATATCCTGGTGCTCACGCTCGGTGACGGGCGCAGCGCCAGCCACCATGACCACGAATTCGCCACGCGCCTGATTGGGATCCTGCGTCAGCTGGGCAATCAGTGCATCGGGCGTGCCCTGCAAGAAGGTTTCGAAGGTCTTGGTCAACTCGCGGGCCAGCACCACCGCGCGCTCGGGAAAGCACTCGTTCAAGGCGTCGAGCGTATGCATGATGCGATGCGGGGACTCGTAGAACACCAGCGTCTCTTCTCGCGTACTCCACGCCTCCAGCGCCTGGCGCCGCGCGCCAGGCTTGGCCGGCAGAAAACCACCGAACACGAACCGGTCGGTGGGCAGCCCTGCACTGCAAAGCGCCGCGACCAGCGCACAGGCACCAGGGACGGGCACGATACGGCGTCCACGTGCGCGCAGCTCACGCACCAGCACGAACCCCGGGTCGCTGATCAGCGGCGTACCGGCATCGCTGATGAGTGCGATACTCTCGCCTGCGGCCAGATAGCCATCCAGGGTATCCACACGGCGCGCCTCGTTGTGCTCGTGCAGCGAAAGCATGGGCGTACTGACCCCCAGATGCGCCAGAAGACGCGCACTGTGACGTGTATCTTCGGCCGCAATGCGCGACACCTCGGCTAATACCCGAGCAGCACGCGGCGTGAGATCGTCCAAATTCCCAATTGGGGTGGCAACCACGTACAATGTGCCCGGATTGTGGTGTGTCATCATGACTCCCGATTTGTTGGTGGCTTGCTCTGACGGTGCGCTATGCTTGTGCCAGGACAACGAAACGCTGACCAGCGGCGGCAGCGCAAATGAAAACTAAGGAAGGATACATGAAACACTCTCTGCGTGGCGTATTCGCCACTGCCCTCACCGTACTTCTGATGTCCGGCTGTGCGATGCAGTCGCCCAGCGTAGTCGACCGCGGCGATGACCGAGACGCCGGCCGTCTGCTGAGCCAGGCAGAGCAGCAGGCCCCGGACCAAGCCGCCAAGACCCGCCTGGAAGCCGCCGGCATTCTGGCTCAGCAAGGCCAGCGGGATAACGCGTTTGAAGCAGCGGGCAATGTTGATGTGGCGCGCCTCTCCGAAGGCGACCGCGTCCGCTGGGCCCTGCTGTTCTCGGAGCTTGCGAGGGCCATGGACGACCCGCGTGCCGTGCTGCGGGCAACACAGGTATTGAACGATGACCTGCCCATGCAGAATGACCAGCGCGAAACGCTGGAAGAGCGCCAACGCTGGGCGCGCAATGCTCTGGATGAAGGCGACCCCGAGCTTCTGGCGCTGCCAGGCCTGGAAGGCCAGCCGATCCGCCGTATCGTCGTGGCCCTGCCGGAATCCGGCCCCCTGAGCAGCGTGGCCAACACGCTGGCAACCGCCATGCGTCGCCATCATGACATCATTGGCGACAACGTCGAACTTAGCTTTCTGGACGCCTCGCAGTACTCCATTGACGAGCTTTACCAGCGCGCCGAACAGATGAACGCCCAGTTGATCATTGGCCCGCTTGCCAAGGATCAGGTGACACAGCTCGAGCAGCGCGACAGCGTACCGCTGCCTACCCTTGCGCTCAACTATGGAAGCGGCGAGCAGAACAATGCCGCCCGCCTGTTCCAGTATGGCCTTTCTGCAGAGGACGAAGCCCGCCAGGCCGCCCGCCGTGCCTACCAGGACGGCCATCGCCAGATGTCGATGATGGTGCCTGACAACGACTGGGGTCGCCGCGTGGGCGAGGCATTCTGGAACGAGTGGCACCGCCAGGGCGGCGAGATTACCAACGCCGTACGCTACAACCCGGAAAGCTCGGTTTCCAATGCGGTCAAGACGGCCCTGAATGTGAGCGGTGAGCGCGCCCAGCTTGGCAATATCGATGCCTTGTTCCTGCTGGCCCTGCCGGACTACGCACGCCAGGTACCGCCCACCATGGACTATTTCTACGCCCCCAACCTTCCGATCTATGCCACCTCGCATCTGCATGAAGGCCGTCTGCAAACCCGTCGCGACCAGGATCTCGACGATGTCATGTTTGTCGACATTCCCTGGCAGATCCCGGATGCCGCCGTGGGCGGTGAAGAAGTCCTGCCCTTCTACGCCACCTACCAGCGCCTGCGCGAAGAGTCCGATGCCTCCATGTTCCGCCTCATGGCCATGGGGGTCGATGCCTACGAGATCGCCACACACTTGACCGACATTGCCGCGCTCAACGGCATGCAGGGCAGCACCGGCACCCTCTTTCTGACCGGCGATGGCCGCATCTACCGCGAGCTGCCCTGGGCCAGGTTCCAGAACGGAACACCTACCCCCATTCTGATCCCCGGCCAGTAAACGTGACCCATAACGCCCAGACGGCGCGCAAGCGCGGTGCAGCCATCGAGCAGCTAGCTGCAAGGTGGCTGCAAGCACGGGGGTTGATGCTGGTCACCCAGAATCACCACGTAAAGGGCGGCGAGCTGGACCTGGTGATGCGCGATGGAGAAACGCTGGTGTTTGTCGAGGTCAAGCACCGCGTTACCACCCAGCACGGACACCCGCTGGAAACCATCACCCCGACAAAGCGAAAGCGTCTGGTGCGGGCTGCCACGCTGTATATTGGCAGATACGGCCTTACATCTCCGTGCCGCTTTGATATCCTTGCCATTACCGGCACGCCGCCGGATCTCGAGTTTCAGTGGGAGAAAGCGGCGTTCGATGCCTATTGATTCTATTTTAACCAGGAAGCCCTGATGGACTTTCAAGCACGCATTCTTGATCACTTCAACGCAAGCATCGACACCAAGACCTATGCCAGCGAAGTGCTGCCACCGTTTATCGAAGTTGCCAGCCAGATGATGGTCCAGTGCCTGGTCAGCGAAGGCAAGATCCTTGCCTGCGGCAATGGCGGCAGCGCCGGTGACAGTCAGCACTTCTCCTCGGAGCTGCTCAACCGATTCGAGCGCGAGCGGCCAAGCCTGCCGGCCCTCGCCTTGACCACCGACACCTCGACGCTGACCTCGATTGCCAACGACTACAGCTACAATGAAGTGTTCTCCAAGCAGATCCGCGCGCTAGGCCAACCGGGCGACATCCTGCTGGCGATCTCGACCAGCGGCAACTCGGCCAACATCGTGCAGGCCATCCAAGCCGCCCACGACCGTGAAATGGCAGTAGTCGCCCTGACCGGGCGCGATGGTGGCAACATGGCCTCCCTGTTAGGCCAGGACGACTGTGAAATACGCGTACCGGCCACCTCGACCGCCCGGATTCAGGAAGTCCACCTGCTGATCATTCACTGCCTGTGCGATCTAATTGATGAACAGCTGTTTGGCGGCACTGCCTGATCAAACGCACTCGTCTCTACTTTTATCGGATAAGGAGTCATTCGACATGGCCCTGCGCTTTTCTTCCCGTGCCCTTGTAGCGGCTACCCTGCTCACCGCTGCGTTAATCAGTGGCTGCGCGACCAACACCGCTTCCAACCCTTCCAATTATGGCCAGCGCAGCGACGACGTTCAGGCGGTGGATGCCACCATCGAGCGCGAAGCCCAGCGCGCCCTTGACCGCGCCGACGCCCGCCTTGGCGATGCCCGCATTCGCGCTCACAGCTACAACGGCGCGCTGCTGCTGGTCGGCCAGGTGCCTAGCGAAGAGCTACGCACCAAGGCAGGCGATGTGGCTCGCAATCTGCGTGGCGTCAACCAGGTGCACAACGAGCTGACCATTGCCGCTCGGCTTCCGGCAAGCCAGCGCCTGACCGACACCTGGCTCACTACCAACGTGGTCAGCACGCTTGCCACCAATGATCGCATCGACTCGTCAAAGCTCAAGGTCACCACTGAAAACGCCAGCGTCTACCTGATGGGCATGGTCACTCACGAAGAGGCTGACCGCATCGTGAATGCGGCCTCCTCGGTAGGCGGCATTCAGCGCATCGTCAAGGTGTTCGAATATATCGATTGACCATGCGTCTGGTGTAAAAAAACCTCGCACGGTGACCCGTGCGAGGTTTTTTTAATGCACTACCCATCGCTGGATTACTTGACGACGCGAAGTGTAGGCTTTTTCTTGGGTTTCTTGGCATCCCGAGGAGGCTCGGCCTCGTCACTCAGCTCCTCTTCCGGCACCGGCTCGGTCACCGAAAGCTCTGGCCTTGAAGATGTATCACTCACCTCTTCAAGCAGCGCCTCGTCGTCGCCTTCTTCACTCAACTCCGGCTCGTGGCCAAACACCATGCCCACTCCGTTTTCACGCGCATAGATGGCAATCAGGGCAGGTATCGGCACCATCACCTGCATCGGCTGACCACCAAAGCGCGCATTGAAACCGATGGCCTGATTCTCCATGAACAAATCACGCACGGCGGTTGGCGCCACGTTCAGAACGATCTGACCGTTCTGAACAAACTGGCGCGGCACCTCTACCCCCGGCTGAGTCGCATCCACGACCAGATAGGGCGTCAATTCGTTATCCAGCAACCACTCGTAGAGCGCTCGGGCAAGATAGGGACGGCTCGATTTCATAAAACCCCCTCCTCCTGACTAGTGAGACCCGCCCACAGGGGGCGGGGTCAGTAAATTCAAGCACGCATCTCTTTTTCACGCTCGTTCAAGGACGCCTTGAACGCTTCACGCTCAAACACCCGTGACATGTAGCTCAAAAGCGGCTTGACCTGCTTTTCGGGCAGCTCGATATTAAGCTCTGGCAAGCGCCAGAGGATAGGCGCAAGACAGCAGTCCACGAGGGTGAATTCTTCGCTCATGAAGAACGGCATGTCTTCGAAGATGGGCGAAATACCGATCAGACTTTCACGCAGCTCCTTGCGCGCCTTCTCGGCCTCTTTCTTCCCGCCGCTGCGAATCAGATCCACCATGGGGCACCATTCACGCTCGATGCGGTGCATCCACAGCCTGCTCTGCGCGCGGGCAACCGGGTAGACCGGCAACAGCGGCGGATGGGGGAAACGCTCATCCAGGTATTCCATCATGACCTTGGATTCATATAGCACCAGATCACGATCGAGCAGCGTAGGAACGCTGTTATACGGGTTGAGGTCTGCCAGATCTTCTGGCGGCTGTTCTTCGTTCACATCGACGATATCAACAGCAACCCCCTTTTCAGCCAGAACAATGCGCACACGATGACTGAAATGATCATCACTACCGGAGTAAAAAATCATCGACGACCGCTTGGCCACAACACCCATGAAAGCATCCTCGCATCAAAACAATTATGGATAATAACACGCCATGGCTCCCTTATGGTAAGGCAGCCTGTTTAGGGTTACCGCTCAACAGCAGGCGCACGGCAGCGCGGCTGCCGGACATTTCATCATCATTTGGCTAACGCACGTCTCGCCAGTACTCACGCTTGAGCAGATACGCCATTACGCCAAACACAAACAAGAACACCATGACCCCGGGCGCTATAGCCCGCGCTTTCAGCCGGGATGGCTCGCTGACATAGGCGAGAAAATTGCTGATATCGCCGACCACCTGCTCGAACTCGTCAGGCGACAACGTGCCGGGTTGCGCAAGGACAAGCTCGCGACAATTCTCGGGCCTGCTCAGCACACGGGAGGCGCCCGGCGGACAGCCCAGCTTCTGAACACCTTGAAGGGGTTCGAGTACATTGGGCATGGCCACCGATTCAACGACCGTGTTATTGACCCCGAGCGGCCGGTCTGTGTCTTGGTAAAACCCCAGCAGGTAGGCGGAGATCCACTCGGCGCCGTGACGCTTGGCAGCCAGCGTCAAATCCGGCGGCTCGACACCCCACCACTGCTGTGCGGCTTCACCTGTCAATGCGTTGGTCATGGGGTCGTCAAACGCCTGAACGGGAGAGAACATCAACTGCTCTTCCATGAGCGCCTGAGGAATGTCCAGATCTGCCGCCGTGCGCGAGAAGCGCTGGTATTCGAGCGTATGACACCCCAGGCAGTAGTTAACATAGAGCTTGAGGCCGCGCTGAAGCGATGCCTGATCGCCCAGGTCCGGCGGCATCGAACGCGACGCATCCGCCAGCGCCGCCAACGGCATCATCAACAGCCAGAGTATCAGCATCCATCGGCTCATGGGCTAGCTATCCTTTGCGGCACGGGCCTGGCCTTCTCCCAGCGGGTATAAAACGGCATCAGCAGGAAGTAGGCGAAATAGGTCGCCGTAAACAGCTGCGCCAGATGTGTGCGCAGAGGCGTCGACGGCAGTATGCCCAGCACCCCCAGTGCCATGAAGCTCAGGACAAATACCCCAAGCATGACTTTCGAAACCCACCCCTTGTAGCGCATGGAGCGCGCCGGGCTACGATCAAGCCAGGGCAGCACAAACAGCGCGGCAATCGCGCCTGCCATGAACACCACGCCAAGAAAGCGCGCCTCCAGCCCGAACAGGGAAAAATTGACCGCACGCAAGATGGCGTAGAAAGGCGTGAAGTACCACACCGGCGCAATATGCTCGGGCGTGGTAAACGGGTCGGCTGGCGCGTAATTGGGCGCCTCGATGAAGAAGCCGCCCCCTTCGGGAAAATAGAAGACTACGCCACAGAACACGAACAGAAAGACCGCCACGCCGACCAGATCCTTGAGCGTATAGTACGGGTGAAACGGAATGCCATCCAGCGGCCTGCCTTCGGCATCGACATGCTGACGGATCTCGATACCTTCGGGGTTGTTTGACCCCACCTCGTGCAGCGCCATGATATGCAGCACCACCAGCATCAGGATCACCAGCGGGAGGGCAATGACATGCAGTGCAAAAAAGCGGTTCAGGGTGACACCCGATACCAGATAGTCGCCACGCACCCACTCGGCAAGCCCCGGGCCGATACCCGGTATGGCCGAAAACAGCGAGGTAATGACCTGCGCACCCCAGTAGGACATTTGCCCCCAGGGCAACAGATACCCCATGAAAGCCTCTGCCATCAACGCCAGATAAAGCGCCATGCCGAACAGCCACACAAGCTCGCGGGGCGCCTTGTAGGAGCCATACAGAAGCCCTCGAAACATGTGCAGGTACATGACGATAAATAGCGCCGACGCACCCGTGGTATGCAGGTAGCGAATCAGCCACCCCCACTCCACATCGCGCATGATGTACTCGATGGAGGCAAACGCTCCCTCGGCCGAGGGGTCATAGCTCATGGTGAGCCAGATGCCGGTAAGCACCTGGTTGACCAGCATCAGCAGCGCCAGCGAACCAAACAGATACCAGATGTTCAGATTCCTGGGCACATGGTAATTGGCCAGATGATCTCGCCATAGTCTGCGTGCCGGGAAGCGCGCCTCCAGCCAGCTCTGCTTTTCTTCCCGCTTCGGCGCTCCCATCAGCCAGGCTCCCCGTCTTCACCGACTTCGATAATCGCCTCGCTCAGGAAGCGATAAGGAGGCACCTCAAGATTGGTCGGCGCCGGCATGTTGGTATACACGCGCCCGGCCAGATCAAAGCGTGAACTGTGGCACGGGCAGTAAAAGCCGCCGGGCCAGTCACCACCTCTTGCCTCGGCGGCACCGGGTTCAGGCCGATACAAGGGCGAACAGCCAAAATGGGTACACAGGCCGATCAAAACACCAATATCGGGTCTACGTGAACGAAGCCCCCCTTGGGCGTACTCCGGTTGCTGTGGCTGACGGGAATCAGGGTCGGCCAGAGCGGTGGGCGAAACCGCCTGGGTACGGGCAATCATTTCCGGCGTTCGGCGAATGATCCAGACAGGTCTTCCCCGCCATTCGACGGTCATTCGCTGGCCGGGACGCAGCTTGGATATATCGGCCTGAACCGAGGCGCCGGCCGCGCGTGCGCGTGCACTTGGTCTCCATGCAGCGACAAACGGCACCGCCACTCCGGCCATACCGACCGCTCCCATGACGGAAGTAGCGCCTACGAGAAAACGGCGCCGGGCCTTGTTAATGCCGTGTTCAGCCATGTAGAACCTCTCCCATCCAAGAAAACGCCGCGCCCATGGTAGCACTTGGTCATGCGTTTGCGGATGCGCTGCATCAAGTCAACCACTTTAAAAGGCGTGCCGAACGGACGCCTGCTTCGTACTACCGCGGTATACGCCTGCAGGGCATTCAAACTATACAGAGAAGCACAATAAAAAACGCCCAGGCCGGTGGCCTGGGCGCTTTGCCGCATAGCGTTGAAAAATTAACGCTTGGAGAACTGCGGACGACGACGTGCTTTACGCAGGCCGACTTTCTTACGCTCGACCTGACGGGCGTCACGCGTTACGTAGCCAGCGGCACGCAGCGTGGAACGCAGGTCTTCGTTGTAGTTCATCAGGGCACGAGTGATACCGTGACGAATGGCGCCTGCCTGTGAGGAGCCGCCGCCACCGGCAACGGTGACGTAGATGTCGAACTGGTTCAGTGTTTCAGTCAGTTCAAGCGGCTGACGAACCACCATACGACCCGTCACACGACCGAAGTAGAGATCGAGGTCCTTGTCGTTGACGGTAATTTTGCCAGAGCCCGGCTTCATAAACACGCGAGCGGTGGAAGTCTTGCGGCGCCCGGTACCGTAATACTGCTGTGTCATGGCGAAGATTTCCTCAGATGTTCAGTTCAAGCGGCTGCTGGGCAGCATGCGGATGCTCGGCACCGGCGTACACTTTCAACTTGGTATACATGGCGCGACCCAGAGGGCCTTTCGGCAGCATGCCTTTAACGGCGAACTCGATGATACGCTCAGGCGCATGGTCGAGCATCTTGTCGAATGTCATGGAGCGCAGACCGCCCGGATAACCGGTATGGCGGTAATAGGTCTTGGCCGCTGCCTTGTTGCCAGTCACCTTGACTTTCTCGGCATTGATGACAACGATGTAGTCGCCGGTATCAACGTGAGGAGTAAATTCGGGCTTATGCTTGCCACGCAGGCGGCGAGCAATTTCGGTTGCCAGACGACCGAGCGTCTTGTCCGTAGCATCGACAACATACCAGTCGCGCTGGACGGACTGCGGCTTAGCACTGAACGTCTTCATGGATGAAATCACCAGATTAAGTGTGTTGGGCGACTCACACCGCCAGGCGGTGAAGCGCCGTCCCTATTTTTTTTGGTTGCCGGTACAACCCGGCAACGTGTAGCGAGGCGGCATTCTACAGCAAGCCACCGGACAAGTTAAGCCCCTGGAGACTTTTTCTTGCCATGCTCCTGCAGATGTTCAGGGCTTGTGCGGTAGCGCCAGGTACTCCCGCGACTGCATTTCCTGAAGGCGCGACAGCGTACGCTGGAACTCGAAGGTAAGCTTGCCGTCAGTATAGAGCGCTTCCACCGGCACTTCGGCAGACATGAGAAGCTTTACTCCGCGATCGTAGAACTCATCGACCATGTTGATGAAGCGCCGCGCCTGGTCATCGTGCCGAGCTTCCATACGCTTGACATTGGATACCAGGACGGTGTTGAAGCCACGCGCAAGTTCGATGTAGTCGTTCTGACTGCGCGGGCCGTCGCAGAGTTCGAGAAACTCGAACCAGGCGACGTTCTCGTGCAGGCGGCGTGTTTTCAGCACGCGATGATTGATCTCCAGCGGTGCGTCGGCCTCCCCCTCCCCGCCGGCGATCTCGCGAAAGCTGCGCGAAAGCTCCTGCTCGGCTGCGTCGTCCAGCGGCGAGTGAAATATTTCTGCCCGCTCCAGGGCTCGCAGCCGGTAATCGACACCTGAATCGACGTTGACCACCTCGCAGTGACGCTTGACCAGATCAATGGCGGGAAGAAAGCGTGCCCGCTGAAGACCATCCTTGTAAAGGTCATCCGGCACGATGTTCGAGGTAGCCACGAGCACCACGCCCCGCTCGAACAGCGCCTCGAGCAGCGTCGCCAGAATCATGGCATCGGTAATATCCTTGACGAAAAACTCGTCGAAGCAGATCACCCGCGCCTCGGAGGCAAACTTGCCGGCAATCAGGGCAAGCGGGTTCTTCTCTCCCTTGTAGTGGGTCAGTTCGTTATGCACCCGCTGCATGAAACGGTGAAAGTGGGTACGCATCTTTTCAGGAAACGGCAGCGCTTCAAAGAAGGTATCCACCAGGTAGGTCTTGCCGCGCCCTACCCCGCCCCAGAAATAGAGCCCCTGCACCTGAGGCAGCGCAGGTTCGTTCGAGGAGGAGGACTTGCCGAACAGTCCTGCCATCCTGGCCTTGAATCCACCGCTGGCAATCACCGCCTTGGGCACGGTGGTGGGCGCCTTGATCAAATCATCGTAAAGGCGCTGCAAGTGCTTGACCGCCATTTCCTGGGCGGCATCGTACTGAAAGTCTTCCCTCGAGAGGTCAGCCCGGTAGCGCTCCAGGGGGGTCGGCCGCGATGTCTGACCCACCTTTTGGTCTGCAGAAGTAGCTGGCATGTGCTTGCTCCAAAGCGTCTTGCGCGGCGTTGACGATGCGGTCAAACGCCTTTCAAAAAGGGGAGATTATACGCTGCACACACGCTAAGCGCATGGTTGGATTGACCTGACCAACCAATCGACGCCTATAATGCAGATTGATTCGTTCGCAAACCGTTTGCCCGCGGGTAGCGGGGCGCACCAAGTGTCAGGGAGAAAACTGTGGAAGCAAGCTCGCCTTATACCTTTGCCATCATTGGCATACTTATCGGCTTCGTCATCGGTTTGGGATGCTATCGTCTGTTTAGCAAGGGAGAGCGCCAAAATGCCTCCTTGCGTCAAACGCTATTGGAACGAGAACATCAGATTGCCGAACTGAAAAAGGGCATGGGAGGCCATCTGACCGGCGTCTTCGAGCGCCTGGACAGCATTCGTGCCGAAGCCGACCAGCTCGAGAAGCAGATCACCGAGGAGGTGAAGGAGTGGCACCTGGGCAGCAATACTCCGGCTGCACTGAAAGCGCGCCAGGCGGCGACCCAGCCTGCCGCGCCAGACGCCTCTTCACCTGAAGGCGAAAGCGCCCTGGCCACTCCTCGTGATTACGCGGACGGCAAGAACGGCACGCTATCGGAAAACTTCGGCCTCAAAGAGAGCAGTACCAGCGCGCCACAGCCGCCGCGCTACTGAGTCAGACTCGCCTCGATCAAGCGCAGCTCAGCCCCGCCACCCTTGGGTCAGGCGGGGTTATCTATATCGACAAAGCGATGTTCGATCGCGTACTCATCAGCAAGCCATTCCCCCAATGCCTGCACGCCATAGCGCTCCGTGGCATGATGCCCGGCAGCGATGTAGTGAATTCCCAGCTCACGAGCCAGGTGCGTGGTGCGCTCGGAAATTTCACCGGAGACAAACGCCTGAGCACCCGCCTCAAACGCCGTGGTAATCATGTCCTGCGCCCCGCCGGTGCACCAGGCAATCCGCTCGATATCACCAACACCCGGCGCCTCGATCAACAGCGGCGTACGCGTCAGGGTAAGACCGATCTGTTCGCCGAGCACGGCCAGGCTCTGGCGCTGCGGCAAGCGCCCTGACCATAGCAAGCCGTCGCCCAGCTCGCCATCCAGGCAACCTTCCACCTTCCAGCCCAGGTGCCGGGCGAGTTCGGCGTTGTTGCCCATTTCACTGTGCGCATCCAGCGGCAGATGATAAGCCAGCAGGTTGATATCGTGATCGATCAACGTCTTGATGCGCCGGTGCTTCATGCCGGTGATGGCAACCGGCTCGTTTTTCCAGAAATAACCGTGATGGACCAGTACCATATCGGCTTGCCAGGCTACCGCCTCATCGAGCAGTGCCTGGCTTGCGGTAACACCGCTCATCACGCGCTTGACCTGCTCACGTCCGGCCACTTGCAGCCCATTGATGGTGTAATCCTTGAAGGTAGCGGCGCGCAACTGATGATCACAGGCGGCTACTATCTGGTCGCGATGAGTCACAAAGGCTCCTTTAATGATTCGTACAGGGGTCGTGAGGAACGACACTATAAAGTGTTACCATGATGCCATAGTAAAACTCGTTTCGTATGATCGCGAACCTCACGTTCATCAAGACCGCTACCCGCTGAGGAACACTTGCATGCACCGCTTTGTGCTGCCCTATCTATGGCCTGTTTTGACCGGGGTGCTGCTGGCTGCCCTGCTGCTCTTCATCTTTCCAGACAAGCTTTCCAACCCGTTTTCCAGCACGCCGTTTTCGAGCGCGCCTTCCTCATCGTCACAGCCACCGGCCTCCCCGCTGGTGACCGCCAGCGAGCAGTCAAGCAACCGACCCGCGCCGGACATCCGCCAGGCCGCTCCCCTGTCACGGGATCAGGGGCCAGCAAGTTACGCCCATGCGGTCAGCCAGGCAGCCCCCGCTGTGGTCAATATCTATTCATCGCGTATTGTCGAGCGCGACCAGCATCCGCTGATGTCGGACCCCTTTTTCCAGCAGTTCTTCAACGGCGACGACGCCACCACGCATCAACGCATGCTGTCGAGCCTGGGTTCGGGAGTCATTGTTAGCCACGATGGCTACGTGCTGACCAACCACCATGTAATCAACGGCGCCGATGAAATTCAGGTAGCGCTGCGCGATGGCCGCGAAACCCTGGCAGAAGTGATCGGCACCGACCCGGAAAGCGACCTGGCGGTGCTGCGCATCCGCCTCGATGATCTTCCGGTCATTGAGATGACCGACTCCGCCGACGTGGCCGTGGGCGATGTCGCCCTGGCGATCGGCAATCCGTTCGGCGTCGGCCAGACAGTGACCATGGGCATCATCAGCGCCACCGGTCGCAGCCATCTTGGCCTGAATGCCTACGAAGACTTCATTCAGACCGATGCAGCGATCAACCCGGGCAACTCGGGCGGCGCCCTGGTCAATCCGGACGGCGCCCTGGTCGGCATCAATACCGCCATCTTTTCGCGCTCTGGAGGCTCACAAGGCATTGGCTTTGCCATTCCCGCCAACCTGGCGCACAGCATTCTCGATGAGCTGGTAACTCAGGGGCGGGTGATTCGCGGCTGGCTGGGTATCGAGGCACAAGCGCTTTCCAGAGAGCTTGCCGCCTCGTTTGGCCTACGCACTCCTCAGGGCGTGATCGTGGCAGGGGTGGTCAGCGGCGGGCCGGCGGCCAATGCCGGCCTGGAACCGGGCGACATCCTGCTCTCCATCGACGGCCAGGCGGTTCTTGACGCCCGCGCTACCATGAGCAACATTGCCTCGATTCCGCCCGGCACCTCCCTTCCTCTCACTATCGTGCGCAGCGGCGAGCGGATGGATGTCACTTTGGAAGTGGGCGAGCGCCCGGTGATGACCAATGCACCTGCTGGCGAGCGCCCGAAGGATTCGTGACGCCCGCCGAGGCGCTTATTTCTCGATACGGTATTCGGCTGACCGCGCATGAGCGGTCAGCGACTCGCCCCGTGCCAGCACGGAGGCAACCCCGCCCAGCACTGAAGCCCCTTCGCGAGAGCAGTTGATGATCGAGGAGCGCTTCTGGAAGTCGTAGACACCCAGTGGCGACGAAAAACGCGCCGTGCCGGAGGTCGGCAGAACGTGATTGGGGCCTGCACAGTAGTCGCCCAGCGCTTCGGCAGTATAGCGTCCCATGAAGATGGCGCCTGCATGTCGCACCTCCTCAAGCCAGCTTTCCGGGGCATCCACGGAGAGTTCGAGATGCTCAGGTGCAATCCGGTTGATCAGGCTGATCGCCTCGGCCCGGCCTTCACAAAGAATCAGTGCGCCGCGCCGGCCAAGCGATTCACGCACGATCGCTTCACGCTCCAGGGTCGGCAGCAGGCGTTCGATGGCCTCCTCGACCGCATCCAGGTGTTCTCTATCCCAGCTCACCAGAATGGCCTGAGCGTCCTCGTCGTGCTCTGCCTGGGAGAATAGGTCCATGGCAAGCCACTCGGGGTCCGTCTGACCGTCGGAAACCACCAGAATCTCCGAAGGCCCGGCAATCATGTCGATTCCCACCTGGCCAAACACGGCCCGCTTGGCGGTGGCGACATAGATGTTGCCAGGCCCCACGATCTTGTCCACTCGCGGCACCGTTTGCGTACCGTAGGCCATGGCGGCAATTGCCTGGGCACCGCCAATGGTAAAGACATGATCCACACCGGCCAGATGCGCTGCCGCCAGCACCAGCTCGTTGATCACGCCGTCCGGCGTGGGGACCACCATGACGATCTCGCGCACGCCCGCCACGTGAGCCGGGATGGCGTTCATCAGCACGGAGGATGGATAGGCGGCCTTGCCGCCGGGCACGTAGATACCCGCGCGGTCGAGTGGCGTCACTTGCTGCCCCAGTACCGTGCCGTCGGCTTCTTCATATTGCCAGGAGCCAGGTTTCTGACGCTCGTGGTAAAGCCGGATGCGCTCCGCGGCACTGGCAAGCGCCTCACGCTGCTCGCCGGGCAGATGCTCAAACGCCTGTTTGAGACGCTCCGGCGTCAGGCACAGCGCCTGCATGGACTCCACCGCGAGGCGGTCAAAGCGGTTGGTGGCTTCGATCACTGCAGCGTCACCGCGCTGCTTGACGTCGGCCAGGATTTCCTCGACGCGGGCTTGAACCGCGCTATCGGAAACCCCCTCCCAGTCCAGCAACGCGCCCAGGCGTTGCTCGAAGGCATCATCGCGTGTCGAGAGACGGGCAACCGTGGGCGGCGTTCCCGTTGAAGACGTGGTGCTCATAAAGACTCCCGAGTCATTGTACAGGCAGCGCCTGGCGTTTTTTTACCGCGCTGTCCAGACGCGCCAAAAGCGGCTTGATACGCTCGTGCTTCATGGTCATGGCCGCCTTGTTGACGACCAGACGCGTACTGATATGAGCAATCAGTTCACGCGGCTCCATGCCGTTGGCCCGTAGCGTATTACCGGTATCCACGATATCGACAATCTCGTCGGCCAGGTTCATCAAGGGCGCAAGCTCCATGGCTCCATACAGCTTGATGACCTCGGCCTGGATGCCCTGCTCGGCGTAGTAGCGTCTGGCGATATTGACGAACTTGGTAGCTACCCGACGGCGCGCCTGGGCTGGCTGATGTCCCGTCACACCGGCCGTCATCAGCTTGCAGCGAGCGATATCCAGATCCAGCGGCTCGTAGAGCCCTTCGGCACCGTGCTCGAGCAGCACGTCCTTGCCGGCAATCCCCAGGTCTGCAGCCCCCAGCTGAACGTAGGTGGGCACGTCGGTTGCCCGAATGACCACCAGCTTGACGTCGGCCAGATTGGTATCGAACAGAAGCTTGCGGCTCTTGCCCAGGTCTTCTGCCGGTGTAATGCCGGCATCCGCGAGCAGTGGCAGTGTTTCGTCCAGAATGCGCCCCTTGGAAAGGGCGAGAATCAATTGCTTACTCATTGTATTGGCCAACGGTTGATAGCATGGCTTAGCCGGGAATACGGCGAATGCGTGCGCCCAGCAACTGCAATTTCTCTTCGATACACTCATAGCCACGGTCGATATGGTAGATACGATCGACCAGGGTTTCGCCCTCCGCCATCATGGCGGCAATCACCAGCGAGGCAGACGCGCGCAGGTCAGTCGCCATCACCGGGGCACCGGAAAGCTTCTCCACGCCCTTGATCAGCGCAGTATTGCCTTCAAGAGCGATATTGGCTCCCATGCGGTTGAGTTCCTGCACATGCATGAAACGATTCTCGAAGATGGTCTCCACCACCCGTGAATGGCCTTCGGCCACTGCGTTCATGGCCACGAACTGGGCCTGCATGTCAGTCGGAAACGCCGGGTAAGGCGCGGTACGAATGTTGACCGCCCGGGGCCGTTTGCCGTGCATGTCCAGCGCAATCCAGTCGTCACCGCTGGTGATCTCGGCCCCCGCCTCTTCCAGTTTGGCAAGTACGGCTTCGAGTATGTCGGCCCGGGTGCGCTTGACCTTGACCCGACCACCGGTCATCGCCGCTGCCACCAGGAAGGTGCCGGTCTCGATACGGTCCGGCATGACATCGTGATGGCAGCCATGCAGCGTCTCCACACCCTCGATGACGATGGTGTCGGTACCGTGCCCACGAATATTGGCGCCCATCTTGATCAGACACTCGGCCAGATCGACGATCTCGGGCTCACGCGCGGCATTTTCAAGAATCGTCTTGCCGTCGGCCAGCGTGGCGGCCATCAGCAGGTTCTCGGTGCCGGTAACGGTGACTGTATCAAAGAAGATCGTGGCGCCTTTCAGGCGGCCGTCCACGCGGGCGCGGATGTAGCCACCTTCGACCCGGATGTCTGCCCCCATGGCTTCCAGACCACGAATGTGCAGATCCACCGGCCGCGAGCCGATGGCACAGCCGCCGGGCAGCGAGACATCCGCCTCGCCAAAGTGGGCAAGCAGCGGGCCAAGCACCAGGATGGAGGCGCGCATCTTCTTGACCAGCTCGTAAGGTGCATGACAGCGGGTAACCTGAGAGCCATCCAGCTGAATGCTGAGCTTCTCACCCATCACTGGCTCGACGCCCATACGCCCAAGCAGTTCCAGCGTGGTGGTAATGTCCTGAAGATGCGGAAGGTTGCCGATGACGACCGGGCCGTCGGCCAGCAGCGTGGCGCACAGGATGGGCAGGGCCGCATTCTTGGCGCCACTCACCCACACTTCGCCGTCTACCGACCCATTGCCGGTAATGATTAACTTGTCCATAGAGCCGCCGTTACTGGGCGTTTTCCGACGCAGACCACTGCGCCGGGGTAAAGGTTTTGATGCTGATGGCGTGTAGCGCACCGGTGGCAATCTCGTCGCTCAGTGCCGCATAAACGAGCTGCTGGCGCTTGACAGCAGAGAGACCTTCAAAGGCTTCACCGACGGCAATCACCTGGAAGTTGCAGCCTTCGCCCTGTATATGAAATTCACACCCATCGATACGGGATTCAAGCAGGGCTTTTACCTCATTGGGTTGCATGAGACAGGAAACTCCTTCGACGTCGTGGTAGATGATGACAATGAGGCAACATGATAAAGAAAAGCGGCACGCTTGGCGATGCCAAGGGCGCCAACCCTACTCGGCGAGGGCTGGCGAATGGATCAGGGCGTCCAGCTCCGAGAGAGAAGCCAGCCGCTCGAGAGGAGCAGAAAGAGTAATCGCGCTCACCGCGATGTGATGACGCTTGCAGCTACGAAGCCATTCGAAAAGCACGCTCATGACGGCGCTACTGGCCTTCTCAACGCCGCTGAAGTCGAATCCGACCGCCGTGAAGCCGCCGGTTTCAAGCCACTTCGCCCCTGCGGCGACCAATTCGGCCGCCGCGTTCATTCCCACATCGCCAGTCACATACAGCGTGCTCTGCTCGACGTCGAGAGTGGCGAGAGGCTGTGACAGTAAACGTGTCACGCATCGCCCCCCTGCTCCAGCTCTTCGACACCAATTTCCGGCGCCCAGCCGCGAATGACGGCATCGTAATCGCGATTGTTCTGGCGCATGGCCTGGTCAAACTGGTTGCGGAAGGTAAGGCCCAGGTTGATGCCGTTGACGATCACGTTGACCACTCGCCACTGATTATCGGCAAGGCGCAGGCTGTAGCTTACCGGGTAGACCTGACCATTACTGGCCACCACTTCCATGTCCACGCTCGCCTGGTCGTCATAGCGCTGGCTGCGCTGGTTGTCCAGCACGCGCAGATCCTGGTAGTCGAACGTTACCAAGCCCCGCGTATAGGTATCGATCAGGGTCTGGCGGAAGACATTGGCAAAGCGACTGCGCTGCTCTGGCGTTGCATTGCGGAAATAGCTTCCCATGACGCTCGCGCCGATGTAGCGAAAGTCTGCCACGTCATCCAGGCTGTCGTTGACCAGCGCTTCAAGCTCATCGATGTTACTGGCGTAATAGTCGCGCTTGCCTTCGATTTCGCCCATGAGAGAGTTGACGTTTTCACGAATCATCGCCTCGGGGCTCTGGGATTGGGCCTGGGCTTGAAAAGGGAGTGCAAGTACCAGCGCCAGCATGGCTGCCAGCCAGGGGAGTGTTGCAACGTTTATTTTACGCATCGTGTTCACCTCGAGAAAAAACGATTAGTTGGTTGCCATGTTGGACACAAATTGCTGGATAAGTTCTTCCAGCACCAGCGCCGACTGCGTATCACGAAGAGTATCGCCATCCTCGAGCACCTCGGGGTCACCACCGATACTCAGGCCGATGTACTGCTCGCCGAGCAGTCCAGCGGTCAGGATGGCCGCAGTAGTATCGCGTGACAGCTGGCCCTCCAGGTCATTGTCCAAGCGTAGCGTGACCTTGGCGTCATACCACTCGGTATCCAGGTCGATGGACTCCACTCGCCCGACCGTCACG
This sequence comes from Vreelandella aquamarina, assembly GCF_020075495.1. Lineage (GTDB taxonomy): Bacteria > Pseudomonadota > Gammaproteobacteria > Pseudomonadales > Halomonadaceae > Vreelandella > Vreelandella aquamarina_A. The sequence continues at coordinate 260,781 of NZ_JABYQT010000002.1, read as the reverse complement.
CCAGCCATGGTGACGCGAGCACGAGGCCTCAAGCCGCCGATATTGGAGAAATTCGCCTCGAGGCGGAAGGTTTCAGAAGGAGCGGCCAGACTCATGCCGCTCACACGAAGCCCTAGAAACACAAGGCCAATGATACCCGCCAGCATGAACAGGCCCACGCCAAATTCCACGGTTTTACTGCGCTTCATGAAATCACTCCACCCTTAAAGTCCACCGAACATCACGGCGGTTAGTACAAAATCAAGCCCCAGTACCGCAAGCGACGAATACACGACCGTGCGCGTGGTAGCGCGCGAAATACCTTCCGAAGTGGGCACCAGATCATAGCCCTGGAAAACCGCAATCCAGGTCACGACGATGGCAAAGACCAGACTCTTGATCATGCCGTTGCCCACATCGTTCATGAAGGAAACGCTGGCCTGCATGTTGCTCCAGTAGGAGCCTTCAAAGACGCCCAGCCACTGAACCCCGACCAGATACCCGCCCCAGATACCTACCACGCTAAAGCCCACGGTCAGTATCGGCAGCGCGATAAAACCGGCCCACAGCCGGGGAGCGATCACACGGCGCAGCGGGTCCACGCCGATCATTTCCATGCTGGTCAGTTGCTCGGTGGCCTTCATCAAGCCAATTTCTGCGGTCAGTGCAGAGCCTGCGCGACCAGCGAACAGCAAGGCCGCCACTACCGGTGCCAGCTCACGTAAAAGCGACAGTGCCACCATCTGCCCGAGCGCCTGCTCGGCGCCAAAGTCGACCAGGATGGTGTACCCCTGCAGCGCCAGCACCATGCCGATGAAAAGCCCGGACACGATCACGATGGCAAGCGACAGAACGCCGACAAAATGCATCTGGCGAAGCCACAGGTACCACCCTTCACGCGAAGGCACGCCTATGGCGGACTGACCCAGAAATAATCCGGCCCGACCCAGGGCTTCCATGACGTCGCACCCCTTGCGTCCGAGACGGACGATACGGCCGACAGCGCCTTGATCAAATCTCGACTGCATTACCTCGCCCTTGTTGTGGTAGCGCCAAGAATATCGCTGTAGAGCGTCTCGGCGGGATAGTGAAACGGCACAGGCCCGTCGGGCTCACCGTGTACAAACTGGCTTACTCGCGGGTCCTGATTGGCATTCAGCGTCTCCGGCGTTCCCTTTGCCACCACTTGGCCATCGGCCAGTAGATAAAGATAGTCGGCAATGCTCAATGTCTCTTTGATATCGTGAGACACCACTACCGAGGTCAGCTTCAGCGCTTCGTTGAGCCGCTTGATCAACTGCACCAGTACACCCATGGAAATCGGGTCCTGGCCGACAAATGGCTCATCGTAGAGAATCAGTTCCGGGTCCAGCGCGATGGCCCGGGCCAAGGCTACCCGCCTTGCCATGCCGCCGGAAAGCTCGGCAGGGTTCAAGTGGCGCGCACCACGAAGCCCCACAGCCTGAAGCTTCAAAAGCACCAGATCGCGGATCATGGCATCGGGGAGGTCGGTATGAACCCGCAGCGGAAATGCCACGTTTTCAAATACGTCCAGATCCGAAAACAGCGCGCCGCTCTGAAACAGCATGCCCATGCGCTTGCGCAGGGCGAACAGCGCCTTGCGTGATAGCCGATGCACGTCCTGCCCATCCACCAGAATACGCCCTCGGTCAGGCGTCAGCTGGCCGCCAATCAGCTTAAGCAGCGTTGTCTTGCCGGTGCCGCTTGGGCCCATGATCGCGGTAACCTTGCCCTGCGGGATAAGCATGTCGATGCCGCGAAAGATCTCATGGCTTCCGCGCGAGAAATGCACATCTTGTATCTCAATAAAGGGAACATCTGTCATGGGTGGTTCGACTCCCCTTGTCGATTGTGTCGAGCGAGCCGATGAGGCTGTCGGTCTATTCTACCGTTTAAAAACAGTGTTTTCGAATAATTATCGAACATCGTATCGTAACCCGACTGGCACCAACAGACGAGCGCACGTTCCAATACCATCGTAAAACCCTTTAAAGCGCTATGCTTACAGACGCGTACGAAATGGTATTCTTGTAGGTTCGACGCTTCATGTTTCCATCAAGACGAGATGTTCATGCACCAGCCCTCTTCCACTCATAGTCTCCTGCGTGAAAGCGCTCTACGCACGCTGCAAATCGAACAGGCGGCCATTGGCGGCCTGCAAGGCAAGCTCGATGCAAGCTTTGACCGCGCCTGCGAGTTGATGCTGGCCTGCAAGGGCCGCGTAGTGGTGACCGGCATGGGCAAGTCAGGGCATATCGCAGGCAAGCTGGCGGCCACGCTTGCCAGCACCGGCACCCCGGCCTTTTTTGTTCACCCAGGGGAGGCAAGTCACGGCGACCTTGGCATGATTACCCGCACCGACGTGGTGCTGGCACTCTCCAATTCCGGCGAAACCGCCGAAGTAACGGCCTTGCTTCCGCTTCTGAAACGCCTGGGAACGCCGCTTATCAGCATGACCGGCAAGCCTTTCTCGACGCTTGCCAGGCATGCCGATGCGCACCTGGACAGCGGTGTCGAGCGTGAGGCCTGCCCGCTTGACCTGGCCCCGACCAGCTCAACGACCGCAGCGCTTGCCTTAGGAGACGCGCTGGCCGTTGCCCTGCTCGAAGCGCGAGGATTTACCGCCGATGACTTTGCTCTTTCACACCCGGGCGGCAGCCTGGGCAAGCGGCTTCTGCTGCGCGTACGCGATCTGATGCACGACGGTTCGCGCCTGCCTCAGGTAGCACTGGGCAGCCCGCTGCGCGATGCGCTGCTGGAAATCACCCGCCAGGGGCTTGGGTTCACCTGCGTGGTGGATAGCGAAGGCCGGCTCGCCGGGGTTTACACCGATGGCGACCTGCGCCGTACCCTGGATCAGTTCCACGACCTGCGCGAAGTGGCCGTGGATGACGTCATGACCCGGCCTGGCAAGCGCATCGGTCCTGACATACTGGCGGCCGAAGCGGTACGCATCATGGAAGACAGCCGAATTACCGCCCTGGCAGTCGTGGATGATGACCAGCGGCCGATTGGCGCACTGCACATGCACGACCTGCTCGCCAGCGGCGTCATCTAGCCGGCTTGGCCCTATATTCACTGATACGTTAACTGACAAGGAGTCTTTATGGCCCTCCCCACCGCCTTGCTCGACCGGATTCGCCACGTACGCCTGCTGGCGCTTGATGTGGATGGTGTACTCACCGATGGGCGGCTCTACTTCCAGGCCGACGGCATCGAAATCAAGGCATTTCACACTCAGGACGGGCACGGCTTGAAGCTGCTCAAGCGAGTCGGCATTCATGTGGCGCTGATTACCGGACGTGATTCTCCGATGGTGCTTCAGCGCGCCAAATCGCTGGGCATTGCCCATGTCCACCAGGGTTGTGAGGATAAGCTCACTACGCTCAAAGCGCTTTGCCAGCGCCTGGATCTGGACTTGAGCCAGGTTGCCTACTGTGGCGATGACCTGCCCGATCTGGCACCGATCAAGCGCGCAGGCGTCGGTATCACGGTACCCAATGCCCCGGATTACATGCATGGCCATGCAGACTGGATCACCGATCGCCTGGGCGGGCATGGCGCGGTACGGGAAATCTGCGACACGCTCCTGGAAGCACAGGGCCACTGGGGCTCGGTGCTCGATACTTATCTGCATGGCCGCCCGTGATGATCGGGAGGATCAGAAAACGCGTCTGGCTGGCAGGATTGGTCGCGGCGCTCGGGGTACTGCTCGTCTGGCTCGACCCACGCAGTACCGATGATCGCCCGGTCGATCCAGCGGCTCAGGCCGAGGAGCCCGGTCATGTGCTGGAAAACGCCGAAATGACGCTGTTTGGTGAGTCGGGTCGGATCGAGCAGTCGCTGGCATCGCCACTGCTGGTATACATTCCCCAGCGCGCCACGGCCGAGGCGACCCAGCCCGTAGCCAGTCTTTACGACAGCGAAGATCGCGAGTGGCTCGCCAACGCCAACGAAGGCACGCTGAATACCGATACCCAGGCGCTTACTCTTTCCGGTGATGCAAGGCTTCTTGCCCCAGCCGAGGGCTGGCAGCTGGATACCGACGAACTGCACTATGATGGCCTGGCGCGCCACGCCTGGAGCGAGGCCCCCGCCCTGCTGCAGCAGCCTCCCCAGCAGATGAGCGCCACGCGCATGGATGTCTGGCTGGATACCAGCCAGGTCCGCTTAACCGATAACGTACGCGGCCATCACCCGCCCGCGTCACAGACCCCTCAGGAGTCGCCATGAAAGCCCTATTTCGTACCGCGCTTTTCGCCCTGGCGGTGCCGCTCTCGGCAGTGGCCCAGACCAGCCAGGCCCCGGTTGAAGTGGAAGCCGACCGATTGGACCTCGACCAGCGCGCCGGCACCGCGGTCTATTCCGGCAATGTGGATATTCGCCAGGGCGGCATGCAGCTACGCGGCGAACGCGTCGAGATCCAGCGCAACGAGGCCGGCGAGCTCTCGCTGGCAACGGCCACTGGCGACCGGGCATACCTTCGCAACCAAGCCGAAGGCCAGGACACCCCTATCGAAGGCTGGGGGCGCCGGGTGATCTATCATGTGGCCGAGCGGCGTGTCGAACTGATCGATCAAGCCGAGCTCACCCAGGGGGGCGACCGGTTCAACGGCGGCCGCCTCGAATACTTCATTGATCGCGAAGTGGTACAGGCACGCTCGGACGTCAGCGGCAGCGAGCCGCAGCGTATTCGCATGACACTTCAGCCAGCGCAATAGGAGCGGTCGATGGCTACTGCGGAATCAGCGCCAATCAAAACCCTCTACGCCAGGCATCTGGCCAAGAGCTACAAGCGTCGCCGGGTGGTTCAGGATATCAGCCTGGAGATCGCCCAGGGCAGCGTCGTCGGCCTTCTGGGGCCAAACGGTGCTGGCAAGACCACCTCTTTTTACATGATCGTGGGGCTGGTCAAGTCAGACGCCGGCACGGTCAGCATCGATGATCTGGATCTTACCCGTGCGCCCATGCACGAACGCGCCATGGCCGGTATTGGCTACCTGCCTCAGGAAGCGTCGATCTTTCGCAAGCTTTCGGTGGCAGACAACATCATGGCCATTCTGGAAACACGCAAGGAGCTGGATGGGGCGGGCAGAGAGCAGCGTCTGGAAAGCCTGCTTGAAGATTTTCACATCACTCATATCCGCGACAACCTGGGCATGAGCCTGTCGGGCGGCGAGCGTCGCCGGGTAGAGATCGCCCGGTCGCTGGCCACGGAGCCCGCCTTCATACTGCTCGACGAGCCGTTTGCCGGGGTAGACCCCATTTCTGTCGGTGAGATCAAGAGCATTATCCGGGCGCTTAAAAAACGGCATATCGGGGTCCTCATTACCGATCACAACGTCCGGGAAACGCTGGATATCTGCGACGTTGCCTACATCGTGGGCGATGGCCATATCATTGCCGGCGGCAGCCCCGCCACCATCCTCGATAACCAGAAAGTCAGAGAGGTGTATCTGGGCGCTGATTTTCGCCTTTAAACAGTGACCTGCAGCAAAATTATTGCCAATGGCATACTTATTGCACTTGCACATGGCCATGACTCGCACTAGTGTGAAGCTTTCCGAGTAACGAGTGGTTCTCAGATGGTCATGAAAGCTTCTCTTCAATTGCGTATCGGTACGCAGCTGACCATGACACCCCAGCTGCAGCAGGCCATTGCCCTGCTGCAGCTCTCCACATTGGATCTACGCCAGGAAATACAGCAGGCGCTGGATGCCAATCCGATGCTGGAGCAGGAAGATGAATTCGGCGAGCAGACCGCCGTTGAACCGCAGGAAGCGGAGTGGTCGGATAGTATTCCAAACGAGCTTTCGGTCGATAGTGACTGGTCGGACACCTACCAGGACATGGCAAGCCCCGGGAGCAGCGCCAGCGACGGCCCTGACTTCGAACGCCAGGCGGCTGGCCAGAGCCTGCACGGACATCTGCTCTGGCAACTCGCCATGACCGATTTCAGCGCTCGCGAGCAGCTGGTTGCAGAAAGCCTGATCGACGCGCTCGATGCCAACGGCTACCTGACACAACCACTCAACGACATTCGCGACGGCCTGCGCGCCCAGGGGGTGGATGGCCTCAATCAGCGCGAGATGGAAACCATTCTGCTGCGCCTGCAACAGTTTGAACCTACTGGCGTGTTCGCACGTGACCTGCGCGAGTGCCTGATGCTGCAGCTTGCCACGCTGCCCGACGATACCCCGCTGCTGGTCCCTGCCAAGCGTCTGGTTCGCCAGTTCCTCGAAGCGCTGGGCAAAAGCGACATGCGCCTGCTCAAGCGCCGCCTTGGGCTGGACGACGAGCAGCTTGAGGACGTCATCCAGCTGATTCGCAGCCTGGACCCGCGCCCCGGCATCGCCTATGGCGCCACCGACGACAGCTATATCACGCCAGACCTGGTAGTGCGCCACGATAACGAAGGCTGGCATCTTGAGCTCAACCCTGATGCTCTGCCGCGGCTGCGTATTCAGCCCGATTACGCAAGCCTCATCAAGCGCGCCGACAAGAGCCAGGATAACCAGTTCCTGAAAGAGCACTTGCAGGAAGCGCGCTGGCTGATCAAGAGCCTGTCCAGCCGAAACGACACGCTGCTGCGTGTGGGGCGGGAAATCGTCACCCGCCAGATCGGTTTTCTGGAACAGGGCGAAGAGGCCATGAAGCCGCTGATTCTGGCCGATATCGCCGAAGCCGTCGATATGCACGAATCAACCATCTCGCGCGTCACCACGCAAAAATATATTCATACGCCGCGCGGCGTATTCGAGCTCAAGTATTTCTTCTCCAGCCAGATCAGTGGTCATGACGGCGGCGACAGCCACTCGAGCACCGCCATCCGCGCCCGGCTGAAAAAGCTGATTCAGGACGAGCCACCAGGCAAGCCGCTCTCGGACAGCCGGCTGGTAACACTGCTGGAGGAAGGCGGCATCGCCGTTGCGCGCCGCACCGTGGCCAAATATCGTGAATCGCTGGGCATTCCCTCATCAAGCGAACGCCGTCGCCTGAGATAGCCGTGTTCGGCAGACACTTGAAATAGAAATGCCAAAACTCGCCCCCAGGGCTTTGCAATAGCGCAAAAAGGGTTACAATCGAAATACAGTCCGATGGATAAGGAGCACGTCAATGCAAGTAAACATCACGGGTCATCACGTTGAACTGACTGACGCCTTGCGTGACTATGTTAATGAAAAGCTGGAACGCGTCGAACGTCATTACGACAATATCACAACGGTCCAAGTCACCTTATCCATAGAGAAGGAGCGCCAGCAGGCAGCGTGTACCCTTCATGCAGCAGGCGCCGACCTGCATGCCGACGCAGAAGACGTCGACATGTATGCCGCCATCGACGCCTTGGCTGATAAAATCGATCGTCAACTCGTCAAGCACAAGGAAAAAGCACAAGCCCGCGCCCAAGGCGCTGGCGTGCGTTAATTCAATGACGTTGGAAACCATCCTCCCCCCGGAGCGCGTGCTTTACGACGTGCCCGGGGGCAGCAAAAAACGGGTGCTGGAGTTTTTCAGCACCTTCATCGCACAAAATACGCCCAGTCTGGACAGCCAGGAAGTCTTCAGCCGCTTGATTGGGCGCGAGCGTCTGGGAAGCACGGGAATCGGCAACGGTGTTGCCATCCCCCACGCGCGTAGCCCCCATTGTGCAACGCCCATCGCCGGCTTCTTGAAACTGTCCGAGCCGGTCGATTTCGATGCCATCGATGGCGATCCGGTCGATCTGGTGTTCGTGCTCCTGGTACCGGAGGAGGCAGATGATACGCATCTATCGCTGCTGGGCCAGGTAGCCACCATCATGAACGACGCCCAGACACGCCAGGAGTTGCGAAAAACCGGCAGCCAGCGCGAACTGCTTGACCTGCTTGGCAGCAAGATTCGTGAACAGACAGCACCGTAACCACTAGCCCGGCAGCGTATCTTCTCGCTTTCACCCTTCATGCTTTCATGCAAAGAGAGTCACTATGCAACTGGTGATCATCAGCGGCCGTTCAGGGTCCGGCAAGTCCATTGCCTTGCAGGCGCTTGAAGATATCGGCTACTACGCCATCGACAATCTACCCGCCATGCTGCTGGGCTCGCTGGTCGATGAGCTGTGCGAAGAAGGCGGGCGCACCCACCTGGCGGTAAGTATCGATGCGCGAAACCTCCCGGCAGCGCTCGAGCGATTGCCGGTACTTCTCGATGAACTGCGACAGCGCCCCATCGACTGTCAGGTCATCTATCTGACTACCGATGCGCGCATCTTGCTGGAGCGCTACTCGGCCACGCGGCGTCGCCACCCGCTGACGCGTGGAAGCCACATGACGCTCGAAGAGGCCATTACCAAGGAAGAGGAGACGCTGAACGAAATACGCGACCTTGCCGATCTACTGATCGACACATCGCGGCTTTCGGTTCACGATCTGCGCCGCCGTATAACCGATCAGGTCGCTCATCAGCGCAAGGACCAACTGACGCTGACATTCGAGTCCTTTGGTTACAAGCGCGGCGTCCCCATGGACGCTGACCTGGTATTCGACGTGCGCTGCTTGCCCAACCCCTACTGGGACCCGACGCTGCGGCCGCACACCGGCCGCGATGCTACCATCGTCGCGTTTCTGCGCGGCTACCCGATCGTCGATGATATGACCCGCGATATCCAGACGCTGCTCGAGCGCTGGCTGCCGGCCTATCAAAACAGCCAACGCAGCTACATGACCGTTGCAATCGGCTGTACGGGTGGTCAGCATCGCTCGGTGTACGTGGCCGAGCAGCTGGCCCAGGCACTGGCACCTCAAATAGGCGACGTACAGCTGCGCCACCGTGAACTGGGGCTGCAATACACGCTGGGCGGCTCTCAAGCAGCGCCTCTGGATATCGCGACCATTGCCGAGCAGACGTCCGGCGTCTCCTGATCGCTTACCTTCATGACACCACTCGGATACAAGGAACCAGGGTGCCAGAAAGAACCTTAACCCTTATCAATCAGCGCGGTCTGCATGCCCGCGCCGCGACCAAGCTAGTGACCTGCGCCCAGCAGTTCGAGTCCCGGGTATATGTCTACAAGCAGTCCCAGAAGGCCGATGCCGCCAACATCATGTCACTTCTCATGCTGGCAGCCCCCTGCGGTACGGCTCTGACCGTCGAAGCCGTCGGCGAAGATGCCGAGGCAGCGCTGGATGCAATGGAAGCTCTCATCCAGGCACGCTTCGATGAAGACGCCTGATCATCGACTTTCCGTGGTGCCCTCTCTTCAGCGAGAAAGGCCGCAGGGTAAAGAGTCCTTCCTGCTCACCCGCCTGCTCGAACGGCTGGGGCTGGTCGAAGACTACCGCCCTGCCCACTGAGCCACTAAAAAGCCCGCGACAGGATCGCGGGCTCTTGATCATGAAGCGGTCACGTCACATTCAGCTGCCGGCCACCGTCATCGCATCGATCAGCCAGCTACCTGTATGCACGCTGCCACGTGTATCGGTATCGCTGCCAATGCCCACCAACCCTGAAAACATTCGCTCCAGGTTGCCGGCAATGGTGAATTCCTCTATCGGGTACTGGATTTCGCCGTTCTCCACCCAGAAACCGGCCGCGCCACGCGAGTAGTCCCCGGTGACTCCATTGACGCCCTGGCCCATCAGCTCGGTTACCCAGATGCCCCGCCCCATCTCCTTGAGCAGCGCTTCGCGACTTTTCAACGGCACATCCAGACGCACGTTGCGGGCCCCGCCAGCGTTACCGGTGGTCTGCATGCCCAGGCGCCGGGCACTGTAGGAAGAGAGCATATAACTGGCGATATTGCCCTGCTCGATGAAGCGGTTATTGCGGGTCTGTACTCCCTCGCCGTCAAACGGGGTACTGGCCGTCGCCCCCACTTCCATGGGCCGCTCCTCCAGATTGAACCACTCGGGAAAGAGCGGGGTGCCCAGGCGGTCGCATAGAAAGGATGACTGGCGATACAAGGCGCCCCCGGCCAGTGCGCTCAAGAGATGGCCAATCAGCCCACCGGAGAGCGACGGATCAAACAGTACCGGAAACGTGCCCGTGGGTGGGCGCCTGGCACCCAACCTGCGCAGCGTACGGGCGGCGGCTTCGCGACCGACCTCAGCCGGGGCACGCAGCGCCGCCGGATTGCGCGACGACGTATAGTCGTAGTCACGCTGCATGCCATGCTCGTCCTGGGCAATCAACATGCAGGAGAGCGAGTGACTGCTGCCCTTCTGCGTCCCGAGAAAACCGTGACTGTTGGCATACACCCGCACACCTTCGCCGCTTGACAGCGACGCCCCTTCCGATTGGCTGATGCCTTCAGCATCGCGCCCGGCCTGCTCGCAGGCCAGTGCAAGCTCGATAGCCTGCTCGGTGGTCAACGCCCAAGGGTAGTGAACCTTGAGATCCGGCAACTCGGTTGCCATCTGGTCAGCATCGGCCAGGCCCGCCGCCGGGTCCTCGCCGGTGTAGCGGGCAATCGCCAGGGCTTTTTCGACCGTTGCCTGAATGGAGGCGCTGCTTGCGTCGCTTGAGGACGCGCTGCCCTTGCGCTTACCCACGTAAAGCGTCACTGCAATGCCCTGGTCGCGGGAAAGCTCCACGGTTTCCACTTCGCCCAGACGCACGCTGATGCTCGTGCCCTGATCGACGCTGGCGCCTACTTCTGCGGCATCGGCGCCCAGGCGTCGGGCCAGGGCCAACGCCTCTTCTGCCCGCGTCGTCAATAACGTCTGTTGCGCGGATGCATCAAATGCCTGTGCCATGTGGCCTCCTTTTTCGCCGGAATCTCATTGGCGAATCAATGTTATGGTCGCAGCCTGATATAATGCTGCCAACAACGCTTGTCAGTGAGCCCTGTCTAGCCTGTAAGCCCTAGCCAGTAAGCCCCATTTAGTCAGTGAGCCCCATTATGCCGAAAAAACGTCCCGAGCCCTTTGACACTCAGGAACCCGAGGAAGAGCGGCCAAGTAAATCGCAGCTCAAGCGAGAAATGCATGCGCTTCAGGCGCTTGGCGAAACCCTGATTGCCATGCGCCCTGCTGAACGCGCGCGCTTTCCACTCTCCGACGATATGCTGCGCGCTATCGAGGAAACATCACGCATCCGCTCTCATGAAGGCCGTCGTCGGCATATGCAATATGTCGGCAAGCTGATCCGCAAAGAGGATTTGACTGCCATCCAGGGTGTCTTCGATGCCATCGAGCAGGAAAAAGAGCAGCGCGACCATGCGTTCCATCGCTTGGAAAAATGGCGTGACCGCCTCGTGGAAGAAGGCGACCCTGCCGTCGACCTGTTCATGGCCGAGTATCCCGATGCCGACCGCCAGACGCTGCGACAACTGGTGCGTAATGCTCAGCGTGAGCGTGAACAGGGCAAACCACCTACCAGCTCGCGCAAGCTGTTCAAGCACCTGCGCGAAACGCTGGCTCTTTAACCACCGGCCTCAGTCACGACTGGGTGCCACCGACGGTCAGCTCATCGAGTTTCAGGGTGGGCTGGCCCACCCCTACCGGCACTCCCTGGCCCTCTTTACCGCACACGCCAACGCCGGTATCCAGCGCCATGTCGTGGCCGATCATGGATACCCGCCCCATCGCCTCCGGGCCATTACCAATCAGCGTGGCGCCTTTCACCGGCGCCGTGATCCGCCCATCTTCGATCAAATAGGCTTCGCTGGCCGAAAACACGAACTTGCCCGAGGTGATATCCACCTGACCACCGCCAAAGCTGACGGCATAGAGGCCGCGCTTGACACTCTTGATGATATCTTCGGGCTCATCCTGGCCTGCCAGCATGACCGTGTTGGTCATTCGCGGCATCGGCAGGTGAGCAAAGGATTCACGCCGAGAGTTACCGGTGGGGGCCATGTTCATCAGCCGCGCATTGAGCTTGTCCTGCATATAGCCGGTCAGGATGCCATCTTCGATCAGCGGCGTGTTCTGCCCCGGCGTACCTTCGTCATCGATGCTCAGCGAGCCACGCCCATCGGCAATGGTAGCGTCATCCACAATCGTTACGCCCTTTGCCGCCACGCGCTGGCCCATGCGTCCGGAAAACGCCGAGCTGCCCTTGCGGTTGAAATCCCCTTCCAGGCCATGACCGACTGCCTCGTGAAGCAGTATGCCCGGCCAGCCCGACCCCAGCACTACCGGCATCTGGCCTGCCGGGGCATCAACCGCCTCAAGATTCACCAGCGCCTGGCGAACGGCCTCCTTGGCGTAGCGCTCGGCCACGCCTTCATCGCGCAGCCGAGCCATGGAATAACGTCCGCCGCCACCTGCGCCGCCACGCTCGCGGCGGCCGTTCTTGACGGCAATCACGCTGACGTTGAAGCGTACCAGTGGACGAATGTCCGCCGCCAGGGTGCCATCACTTGCCCGCACCAGCACGACTTCGTAGGTACCGGAAAGCGAAGCACTCACCTGAGTCACGCTTGGGTCAGCAGCGCGCGCCACGCGGTCGGCTTCTTTCAGCATGGCGACCTTCTCCTCGGCACTCAGGCCGGCAAGCGGATCGACACCTGCATAGAAAGACGCCGCTCTGACCGGCTGGATATTCTGTCCAGGCAGGCGCTTGCCGCTACGCACGATACCGGATGCCGTTCGCCCGGTATCCTCGAGAGCATCGGCGCTGATCTGGTTGGAGTAGGCAAAGCCGGTCTTTTCACCAGCCAGGGCGCGTACCCCCACCCCGCCATCGATGTTGTAACTTGCTTCTTTTACTTCACCATCTTCCAGCACCCAACCCTCTTGCCAGGTACGTTGAAAGTACAGATCGGCATAATCCACGCCAGCACCCATGGCGTATCCAAGGCCTTTATCAAGCCCATCAAGATCCAGACCGCCCGGAGTAAGCAGAATGGAAACGGCGGATGCTATATCGCTGTTCAGTGCGGTCATTAGGGACCTTCTAAGGTAACCTGCGGCGAGGTCCAGGGACCTTGCACGCGATAATGAATGGTCGTTGCTCGATCCAGCGCATCACCCAACAGCTGGTCGGCAATGAACAGAGCGCCCCCGACTACCGGGGCACCTACCGCTACGGCGGCAATGGGCAGGGTTTGCGTTACCGGCAATACCACACCAAGGCGTTGATCCAGCTCCTGGCGCAGCAAGTTCACGCTGCCGGTCAGCTCCAACTTGGCGGCGGGCGCTTCGATTTTCAATGGCCCACGCAGCCTCAGTTGACCATTGGCAACGTCTGCCGAGCCGTACACTCTATCATAGGCCGTGCCCTCTCCGGTCATGTCGGAAAAATCCAGACGCAAGCGGCGCAGAATATTGTCGAGATTGAGCAGCCCCACCAGCCGTACCGGGGCCGACTCAAGCATGACGAACCGGCCATCACGTACGTCAACTTTCATTTCGCCTTCGGCGCGGCGCAGCTCAAACTGCCACGGCGCACCCGCCCAGCTCAGGTTGGCGGCGGCATCGGTTTGACGGCTACGCATTGCCACGGGTTGATCCAGCCGCTCGAGCGCAGTACCCACATCCCCCCCCTGAAGCGTCAGATTGGCGCGGGTACGACTATGTAAGGCATCGCCTTCCCAATGGAGTTCACCGCGAGCGGAAAGCTGCCCCAGAGTAAGCCCCACCGGCGCCAGCGCCAAACGCTGGCCATCGGTGTGCCAGTATGCAGAGAGCGGCCCAAAGCGGCGCTCGCCCATGCCGATCTCTGCCAGCCGCAGACGCCCATCAGGTACGCTGGCAAGCCAGCCGGGTATGCCCCGCGGGGAAGCCTGGTCCGTATCCACGGCGTGCAGCCATGATTCAGGCAGGGCGTCAGCCTCGTGTTCGGTAGTGGCCATGTCAAGCAGCCGATCCATGGCCAGCTGTTCAATGGTAATATCCAGCGGATAGCGCGCTGCGGGTTGATACTGAACATGCCCGGCTACCAGATCGCTCTCGACCGCCGCACTCACCTGGCCACCTTGGACACGCCCACTGAGCTCCACCGCGCCCACGCAGGTCTGCTCATGGACAAGGCAATCAGTATCGAGCGCTATCTCGAGCGGCGGTACATCACTCAACAGCTCCCCGCCCCCTTGCTTTTCACTACGCTCATCACCCCCTTGTGACACAAGCGGGCGGAGAGCCTGCTGCCATTCCATGGGATCAAGACGCGCAACGCGTGCCGCAATGCTCAGCCCCGCCTGCGACGGCCACGCAGGCGCCTCCACGTCAGCGCCTGCAACGTGTAAATTACCGGCCAATGCATCAGGGCGATTGACAAGACGCAGATGCGCCTTATCCGCCAGGCGGCTCTCCACGTGCTGGTTCTCGAAATTGGCGTCGAGCGTCCAGGGCCAGGGCTCCCCGGCGCGTTTGGCAAACGGTGCCGGCAGGTGGCTCGCCACTCCTCGCAACTGGCTACTCAGCCTCAGCGCAGGGGTCGGCTCAAGGGTAACCCGCCCTTGCCACTCGATGTCTCCTTCCACCATCTCGCGCCCCTGGTCGGCAGGAATATCGGCCAGTGCCAGCAGTGAACCCACTCGGGTATGCCCGCGAAGCATGATACCCTCGCGCTGGGTGTGCATATCGGCGCTTACCTCACCGCCCAGCAACTGCCCATGCACACTACCTATCAGCGCCATGCTGTCGGCATGCTGCTGCCAGGTGAGCTGGCCTTCGACGGATTTCAAGGCGGCATCCAGCGGGGTGTAGAGAATACGTGTAAAAACCGGGGTGGCACTGACTTCAAGCTTCAGCGCCTCTGGCGCCTGCAGAGGCAGCGACAGGGCAAGCTTGCCATCCACGCTGCCCTCGGCTTCCAGATCATCAAGCAGGCTCATGTCCATGTCGGGCATGGCCTTTAGAAAAGCAATGAGCGAGGCGCCATCGCTATGCAGGTCTCCCGAGACGTTGAGAATTTCATCTTCCAGGGTCAGCTCGCCCCGAGAAGCCGTCACGCCATGGCTCTGGGCATGGTCTATCTGGGCTTCAAGCACCTGGTGCTGCCAACGAAGCCGCCCTTCGACCTCCTCCAGATGCGGCCATTGCGGCGCAATCGGCAGACGGCCCTGGGCAACTTCCAGGGCAAGGGTAGCCGATATGTCATCGGCGGTAATATCCTCGCCAAGCGGCAGGCTGAGCCTTAGCGAGCCATGGGGCACCTTGCCGCTGATATCGTCCAGTAGCCAGTCGCGCAGCTCCGCGTCAAATGCCTTCAGCGGAAGCCAGTGCGCCAGCGGACGATCAAGCGCATCGACATTGGCGAAATCGATATCCAGGCCGAAGTGACCGCCGCGCTCGCCAGCCACCAGGCCAAAGCCACCGCTGACCTGGGCCCCGTCCCAGTCGACGTTGAGACCGCGCCCGCTGATCATGGTATTGGGGCCATCGTAGACCCACTCCACGATGCCATCGGCATGCTGAAGCTGCATGGGCGACAAGAACAGATCAGGAAAGTAGAGCGTACTGTCACCGGCGCTACTGAACGTGACGCGGCCGCGAAGGTCCCTTGCCTGCACCCAGGCGTCCAGCGGCCCACCGCCGGGCGCCTGCTCCCAGGGCGATACCTCAAGGTTGGTCAGCGCCGCATCGACACCCCAGCGGTCTTCGCTTTGCCCCAGGCGCAGCCCCTGTACTTGCCCCCGAGGGGCGAGCGTCTGCAGCACCCGGGTCACCGATTCGGGTAGAAAGACGTAATCGCGCCAGGCCGTCAGCGAGGCGAGTTCGAAGGCGCTGGTGCGTAGCTCCCACTCTCCCGGCTGGTGAGCGAGATACCAGTGGCGCGGCAAGGCCGGCCCCTCCACCGCGCCAGCAGGCTCTGCCCACTCGACGCTCTGGGCATCGCCACTCAACCAGGCCTCACCGCCATCGCCATCACGCTGCCACTCGCCATGGGCTTCGATATCGCGCAGCACGGCATACTCAACATCATGGCGCAGCATCAGTTGAGGAATCTCAATTGCCAGTCGCGACTCCTGAAGCTTGCCTGCCTGCCAGCGCCCCCATAGGCGCGCATCGCCCCCGGCCTGCTCCAGATAGGCGACGTGATCAGGACGAAATACGTCGACAAGCTTGCGCAGTTGATCGAACTGCACCTCGAGCTTGAGCGTGGCAGAAAAGTCATCGACCCCGTCTGGGCCGGGCGTCATCTCAGCCAGCAGCTGGGCCGCCGGCAGTACGGAATCCGCCTGACCAGAGCGGGCTTCAAGAATATCCACCTCCCCTTGCAGGTAGGCGCCCTGGGCATTTCCCGTGAGCAGCAAGGTCTTGGCATACAAGGTGGCGCTGTCCTGGCGGCCATGCAGCATGACCCGGGTATCGTCTACCCAGATGCGCTGACGCAGCAGCCATTCGGTCCAGGCATCGATACGGGCAAGATCCACATCGGGTTCGGGGGTCATATAAAGCGGCAGCCGCGCCGGCGCCGGCCATTGCCACGTTCCACTCTCGTCCTGGAAGAGATGAAACTCGGTACTGCGCAGCCTGACGTCGCTGAAAATGGGTAGCAGGCTGCGCAGTGAAGCGACCATATCAAGCCGCAGCTCGGCCTGGTCAAGCGACAGTAACTTCTGGCCACGCGGGGTCGTCACGTCAAGACCATCAAGCGCCAGTACCAGCTCGCGACGCGCAAACGACACCGATAGATGCTCGATCTGCACCGGGGCGCCTACCTGGCGCTCCAGCCAAGCCTCGAGTCGCGGCGTCAACGAATCTACCTGGCTAAAGGCTAGCCTAAGCAGCAGCAGAGTGACCGCTGTGAACCCCAGTACGCCAGCCAGCAGAATCAGGCTCCAACGCCTTAACGAACGGATGGTCATGAATCACATCAACACGATGTCGTATTGTTCCTGTGAATAATGCTGCTCTACCTGGAAGCGAATGGTCTTGTTGATGAAGGTTTCCAGATCGGCCACCGCGGCAGACTCCTCATCCAGCAGCCGATCAACCACCGGCTGGGAAGCCAGCACCATGTAGGTTTCCGGGCTGTAGGCGCGCTCTTCACGCAGGATTTCGCGGAAAATCTCGTAACAGATGGTTTCCGGCGTCTTCAACGTTCCGCGCCCGCTGCAGGTAGGGCAGGCTTCGCACAATGTCTGCTCGAGGCTCTCTCGGGTGCGCTTGCGGGTCAGTTGCACAAGCCCGAGTTCGGTAACGCCGGTGCACTTGGTCTTGGCATGATCGCGCTCCAGCGCCTTTTCAAGCACGCGCAGCACCTGCCGCTGGTGCTCCAGCTCCACCATGTCGATGAAATCGATGATGATGATCCCGCCCAGATTGCGCAGGCGCAGTTGGCGGGCAATCGCAGTGGCCGCCTCCAGATTGGTCTTGAAGATCGTCTCTTCGAGATTGCGATGCCCCACGTAGCCGCCAGTATTGACATCGATCGTGGTCATCGCTTCGGTCGGGTCGATGACCAGATAGCCGCCAGACTTGAGCTGCACCTTGCGTCCGAGTGCTTTCTGGAGCTCATCCTCGACGCTGTAGAGATCGAAGATGGGCCGCTCGCCGGGGTAATACTCGATCTTGTCGACCGCGTCTGGCATGAACTCCTCGGCAAACTCGACCAGCTTGACGAAGTTCTCGCGAGAGTCGATACGCACCTTTTCGATCTCGTCACGCATGACATCGCGCAGGGTGCGCATGAAAAGCGGCAGATCGTCATAGATGACGCTGGGTGGCGCGGCAGTCACCTTGCGTTCGGCAACCTTGCGCCAGATACGCAGTAGAAAGTGCATGTCGCCGGCAAGCTCTTCATCACCAACGCCCTCTGCGGCCGTGCGCACGATGAATCCGCCGCTTACCTCAAGAGTCTGCTCGGCGATGCTGCTGTCCAGCAGGGCCTTGAGGCGTTCGCGCTCACGCTCGTCTTCGATACGCTGGGAAACTCCGTGATGAGGAGAATCCGGCATGTAGACCAGATAGCGCGAAGGGATCGATAGATGAGTCGTCAGACGCGCGCCCTTGGTACCAATCGGGTCCTTGGTGACCTGTACCACCAGCGACTGCCCTTCATGCAGCAGTTGTCCGATGGTCTGCTGCTCCTCACTTGGCGTGCCTGAGGGCATGACCTCATGGGCGTGAATGAATGCCGCGCGCTCCAGACCAATATCGACAAAGGCAGCCTGCATCCCAGGCAACACGCGAACTACCCTGCCTTTGTAGATATTGCCCACGATCCCACGTCGCCGCGAACGTTCGATAAGCGCTTCCTGCAACACCCCGTTCTCGACGAGCGCAACGCGGGTTTCCATTGGCGTCAAATTGATGAGGACTTCACCGCTCATGCAAAATTCCTTCTTGATTCACGTATTCCACGCCAGTCATGCAGGCAATAAGACGACTAGGTGTGCGAGTTATAATGCCCCATCCAGATAGGCACCCCCTGTTGATGCAGCAACTGCGCCGTTTCATGAAGCGGCAAGCCAACCACGGCGGAGTAGCTGCCCTTGATCGCTTCGACGAACACGGCTGCCAGTCCCTGAATGGCGTAGCCCCCGGCCTTGTCGGCAGGCTCACCGGTCAACCAGTAGCGGTCGATCTCCTGCGCCGTTATCCTGCGCAGGGCGACGTCAGTACTTACGCAGCGGTAAAGAACACCGCAAGGCCCGGTCACCGCTACCGCCGTCACCACCTGATGGGTCCTGCCCGAGAGCCGGCGGAGCATGGCGGCGGCGTCACTGGCATCGACAGGCTTCCCCAATATAGCCCCATCTATCACAACGGCGGTATCAGACCCTAGTGTGGGCAAGGGGGTATGGGGTATAGCAGCGTTTGCCTTGGCGATGGCCAACCGGGTTACATAAGCAGTGGCCTGCTCCCCCGGGTACGGTGTTTCATCCACGTCACTTGGCAGAACACTCACCGGCACGCCGATGGAGGCAAGCAGATCTCGCCGCCTCGGAGACGCCGATGCCAGACACAGCACGGGGCTTGCCCCTTGAGGCGATGACGAGTCCATTCTCAAGGTCCGAGCAAGCGTTTTTCAAGCGCCTTGAACATGGTAGCAAGCCATGGCCATAAAAAGGCGCTGATCAAGGAGGGAATCAGAAAGGAGAGATGGATCGAGAACTCGCCGGTCAAGGTACGCAGCCACTGCTCGACCAGTTGCACAAGACCCAGCAGCACCAACACCAGTACCGACTGCTGCACCAGCGAGTAGGCTCGAAAACGCGGATAGACCAGCGCACACAGAAATGCCAGTAGCGACAGTATCAATGCATGCTGACCGAGCGCGGTACCTTCGATCAGATCCAGCAGTACACCCAGCACGAAGCCATGAAAGACGCCGACACGATCAGGTACGCGCATGCACCAGTAGATCAGCATCAAGCCAATCCACTCCGGGCGAAATACCTGCCAGCCTTCGGCCAGAGGCATTACCTCCAGGCAGAGCGCCAGCACCAGGCTGAACCACACGACCACCAGCGGTATGACGGGAACACGCGCCATCAGCGCTCCTCCTCAGCATCGGAAGGCTCGACCGGCGCCAGCCGCTGGGCAGCGTGAATAGCGTTTGCCGAAATATCCATGGATTCGTCCCAGATTGGGTCGTCCACCTCTTCGCGCGGCGGCGGAAACAGCAGCAGAAAATGCCGCGCACGCTGAAGCTGCGCGGTGGGTTCGGCAGTCACCCGGGCAAACGGCTGACCGGGGTCGTGATAGACCTCGGTCACGCGAGCCACAGGGTAGCCTGGTGGAAAACGCCCGGCAAGACCGGAGGAAGTGAGCAGATCACCTTCACGGATGTCGGCGGTATCCGGCACGTGCAACACGTTCACGCTGCCATAGCGCCCCGCCCCCTGAACGATAAAGCGCAGACCGTTGCGATTGACCTGTACAGGCAGTGCATGACTGGCGTCAGCCAGCAGCAGCACGCGGCTCGAGTAGGCGGAAACGGCGGTGACCTGCCCCACCAGCCCGAAGGCATCGATGACTGGCTGCCCTACATAGGCTCCGTTACGATGCCCACGATCAATCACCATCTGGTGACTGAAGGGGTCGTTATCCAGAGAGAGCAGCTCCGCGGTAATGTAGGGAATCTCGCGCCGCTCACCGGCCTTCAACAGCTCGCGAAGTTCGCTGTTTTCGGCGGTCAGGTTGGCCATGCGCTGGCCACGATGGGACAGCGTAAGAATCTGTTCGCGCAGCCGACGATTCTCGTCAACCAGCGCCTGCTGGTCGGACAGCGCAAGCGCCCCCCAATTCAGCAAGTCGCTAGGCACGCTAACGACCCACTGAATAGGCGCAACAACCATTGTCATCTGGGCGCGCACGTCTTCCATGCGAGTGAATCGATGGTCGGCAAACATCAAGGCGCTTGCCGCCACTACGCAGAAAAACAACCGGTAGCCCGGCAGCGACCCGTGTGAAAATAGCGGTTTAATAGGCAATACCCCGCGATAAACCGCTACAAATCAATCGCTTGAAAGCAGCTCAAACGTATGCTGATCGATCATTTCAAGCGCTTTACCACCACCTCTGGCAACGCAGGTCAGCGGATCTTCGGCCACGATGACCGGAAGGCCCGTCTCTTCGGCGATCAGCTTGTCGAGATCGCGCAACAGCGCACCGCCGCCGGTCAATACCAGACCGCGTTCAGCAATATCCGAGGCAAGCTCCGGTGGTGACTGCTCGAGCGCGCTTTTCACTGCGGCAACAATCGAGCCCAGCGTCTCCTGAAGCGCTTCGAGAATCTCGTGAGAGTTCAGGGTGAAGCTGCGCGGAATGCCTTCAGCCAGGTTACGCCCACGCACGTCGATCTCGCGCAGCTCGCCACCCGGATAGGCACAGCCGATCTCTTCCTTGATCCGCTCGGCGGTTGCTTCACCAATCAAGCTGCCGTAATGACGGCGCACGTACGCGGTGATCGCCTCATCAAAACGGTCACCGCCTACGCGTATGGATTCTGAATAGACTACGCCATTGAGTGAGATGATGGCGATTTCAGTGGTACCACCACCGATATCCACTACCATCGAGCCCTGAGCCTCCTCGACCGGCAGGCCCGCGCCAATGGCCGCGGCCATGGGCTCTTCGATCAGGAACACTTCCCGGGCACCAGCGCCTTCGGCAGACTCACGAATGGCGCGTCGCTCCACCTGGGTGGACATGCAGGGTACACATACCAGCACGCGCGGGCTGGGCGTCAGAAAAGTGCTCTGATGAACCTTGCGGATGAAGTGCTGAAGCATCTGCTCGGTGACGGTGAAGTCGGCAATCACGCCATCCTTCATCGGCCGAATGGCAGTGATATTGCCAGGTGTGCGCCCCAGCATGCGCTTGGCGTCGGCACCTACCGATGCCACGCTACGCATATTGCCGGATTGGCGGATGGCGACTACGGACGGTTCATCGAGCACGATGCCACGACCGCGTACATAAATCAGTGTGTTGGCCGTACCCAGATCGATCGACAGATCGCTGGAAAACAGCCCCCTCAAACGTTTGAACATGGATGTTGTTACCTAGTGCAGACCGGGAACCCTGTGCGGATGCAAACGGTATCACCGCAACCCCCTGGCAGCAAGCACGAGTCGCGCTGGACACTGCCCGCGAAGGCTAAAATGTGGTACCTTTTACGGCTATTTTCCACGTCTGATACTCAAGACGTTTTTTCGATGACTGACTGTATACCGCACAAAGCGGAATATGTTCCATCACGTTTTAAGCGAGGAAATTTCGATCATGGCGCTTGAAGAATCTCATGTGCGCCGGGCCGCGCACCTGGCCCGACTCGCCGTCAGCGATGACCAAGCCACTGGCTTTGTAGACGATCTAAGCCGCATTCTGGACATGGTCGACCAACTGCAAGCCATTGATACTGAAGGCGTCTCACCACTCGCCC
Source organism: Vreelandella aquamarina (assembly GCF_020075495.1). Classification (GTDB taxonomy): domain Bacteria; phylum Pseudomonadota; class Gammaproteobacteria; order Pseudomonadales; family Halomonadaceae; genus Vreelandella; species Vreelandella aquamarina_A. The sequence goes on along the minus strand of NZ_JABYQT010000002.1, from coordinate 239,019 downwards.
ACCCACTGGATGCGACCCAGCGCCTGCGTGCCGACGAAGTAACGGAAACCAATCAGCGCGATATCTTTCAGCGCTGTGCTCCGGCAGTGGAAAACGGCCTGTACCTGGTTCCCCGTGTCGTTGAATAACGACGTGAAGAAAACATTCCAGGGTTTTCAAGCCGCTGTTTTCATACCTTTCTTTCGTTCCCGAACGGAGCATTTGGGTCATGCACGATAAAACGTTAACGCAACTTGCGGCCTCTCTAAAAAGCGGCGAATTTTCCAGCCGCGAACTGACCGCGCACTTTTTGCAAAAGATCGAGAAGGCCGACAGCAAGCTCAACAGCTTCATTACGGTTACCGGCGAGCAGGCACTCAAGCAGGCAGAAGCAGCCGATAACGCGCGCGCCGCTGGCGAGACGGGGATCTTGACAGGCATTCCGCTGGCGCTGAAAGACATTTTCTGCACCCGGGACGTCAAGACCAGCTGCGGCTCCCGGATGCTGGACAACTTCATCGCCCCTTATGATGCCACCGTGGTGGAGAAGCTCAATGCCGCGGGCACCATCAGCCTGGGCAAGACCAACATGGATGAGTTCGCCATGGGCTCCTCCAACGAAAACAGCCACTATGGCCCGGTCAAGAACCCCTGGGATCTGACCGCCGTCCCTGGCGGAAGCTCCGGTGGCAGCGCCGCCGCCGTAGCCGCAGGCCTGGTGCCGGCCGCCATGGGCACCGACACCGGCGGCTCGATCCGCCAGCCAGCGGCGTTCTGCGGCATTACCGGCCTGAAGCCCACTTACGGGCGCGTTTCGCGTTATGGCATGATTGCCTACGCTTCGAGCCTGGATCAGGCAGGCCCCATGGCGCGCAGTGCCGAAGACTGTGCGCATTTGATGAATGTGATTGCCGGGCATGATGTACGCGACTCGACAAGCGTTGCCCGCGGCGTGCCGGACTACACCGACACCCTGAACGCGCCGCTGTCAGGCCTGAAGATCGGCCTGCCCAAGGAGTATTTTGGCGACGGCCTGGACCCTGACGTGGAAAGCGCCGTACGTGAGGCGGTCAAGGTATACGAATCGTTGGGGGCAACGGTACGCGAAGTCAGCCTGCCGCACACCCACTATGCGATTCCGGCCTACTACGTGATCGCCCCGGCCGAAGCCTCCTCGAACCTTTCCCGGTTTGATGGCGTGCGCTTTGGTCATCGCTGCAAGGACCCGGTCGATTTGATCGATCTCTACAAGCGCTCCCGCGCCGAAGGCTTCGGCGAAGAGGTCAAGCGCCGCATCCTGATCGGCACGCACACGCTGTCCGAAGGCTTTTTCGACGCCTACTACACCAAGGCTCAGAAGGTTCGCCGCCTGATTCGCCAGGACTTCCTCGATGCCTTCGAAGATGTCGACGTCCTCATGGGCCCGGCCTCGCCGACCCCCGCCTTTGATCTCGGCGCCAAGAAGGACCCGGTGTCGATGTATCTTCAGGATATCTACACCATCGCCGTCAACCTGGCCGGCATTCCCGGCATCAGCGTGCCGGCGGGTCTCGCCGGTGGCCGTCCTGTCGGACTGCAGATTCTGGGCACTCACTTTGCCGAAGCGCAACTGCTCAACGTGGCGCATCAGTACCAGCAAGCAACGGATTGGCACCTTCAACTTCCTGCCTTCGCCGAGGAGTACGCCTGATGCAATGGGAAACCGTAATTGGGCTTGAAGTCCACGTTCAACTCGCGACCCGCTCCAAGATCTTCTCCGGCGCGTCCACAGGATTTGGCGCCGAGGCAAACACCCAGGCCTGCGCGGTTGATCTGGGCCTGCCGGGTACGCTGCCGGTGCTCAACGAGCAGGCGGTGGCCATGGCCGTACAGTTTGGCCTGGCGGTACACTCCGAGATTGCCGAAGTATCGGTGTTCGATCGCAAGAACTACTTCTACGCCGACCTGCCCAAGGGCTATCAGACCAGCCAGATGTATCACCCCATCGTCGGTCCGGGCGAGGTAGAGATTACGCTTGAAGATGGTACCAACAAGCGTATTCGTATTCACCATGCTCACCTGGAAGAGGATGCGGGCAAGTCGCTGCACGAGGACTTCATGGGCATGACCGGCATCGATCTGAACCGAGCCGGAACGCCGCTTCTGGAAATCGTTTCCGAGCCGGACATGCGCAGCGCCAAGGAAGCGGCCGCCTACCTCAAGGCGATTCACTCGATTGTTACCTATCTGGGCATTTCAGATGGCAACATGGCCGAAGGCTCCATGCGCTGCGACGTTAACGTATCGGTGCGCCCGAAAGGGCAGGAAGCCTTCGGTACGCGGGCGGAAATCAAGAACGTCAACTCGTTTCGTTTTGTCGAGCGCGCCATCGCCTTCGAGGTGGAGCGTCAGATCGAGCTGATCGAAGATGGCGGCAGCGTGGTTCAGGAAACCCGCCTGTTCGACCCCGAACGCGACGAGACCCGCAGCATGCGCACCAAGGAGGAAGCCAACGACTACCGTTACTTCCCCTGCCCGGACCTTCTGCCCGTGGTACTGGACGAAGCCTATCTCGATCACCTGCGTGGCCAGCTGCCGGAGCTTCCGGCGGACAAGCGTGCACGCTTTCAAAACGAGCTTGGCCTGTCAGCGTATGATGCCAGCGTACTGTCCGCCAGCCGCGAAATGGCCGAGTTCTTCGAGGAAGTCCATCACGTGTGCGGGGATGCCAAGCAGGCGGCCAACTGGGTGCAGGGCGAGCTTGCCGGCGCGCTCAACCGTGAAAACCTGAGCATTACCAACAGCCCCATCTCGGCACGCCAGCTGGGTGAGCTGGTCAGTCGGGTAGTGGATGACACCATAAACGGCAAGGCGGCCAAGCAGGTCTTCCAGGCACTGTGGAATGGCCAGGGCGACAATGCCGATGCCATCATCGAGTCAAAGGGCCTCAAGCAGGTGACCGATACCGGCGCCATTGAAGCCATGATCGATCAGGTCATCGCCGAAAGCCCGGCCCAGGTCGCCCAGTACCGTGACGCCGAGCCGGACAAGCGCGGCAAGATGATCGGCTACTTTGTCGGCCAGGTCATGAAAGCGTCACGCGGTACGGCCAATCCCCAGCAGGTCAACGGGGTGCTCAAGGCCAAGCTCGACGCCCTGCTGTAAACCGCGTCTATCTCAGGCAGCAAACTCGGGCAGCAACTCGGGCAGCAAAAAAACGGCGACCCGCGGGTCGCCGTTTTCGTGGCCTACGCTTGACTAGCCAAGCTGGCCTGGCTCGGTAAAGCGCCTTAGCCGCGCGCAGCCCGATGCCCATACATCAGCCTCGAGCTCGGCCAGCGCCGCCGTGGCAAACCCTACCCCCTGCCCGGGCCTGCCCTCGAGTAGCCGGCCGGCAAGCTCACCCACCAGCGGCATATGGCTGACCAGTAGCATGGGGGCACCCTCTGGCTGCGTCAGAAGCCACTCGACAACCTCTGAAGGATCATCATCCGGGGTAATGAACCCCAGCGTTTCGACGGTGCAGCCAAGCGCCTGCCCCATCAGCCCGGCGGTTTGCTGTGCACGGACATAAGGGCTTGCATACATCTTGGGTCTTGCAAGCTCACCCTGCTCCACGCGCCCTGCAAGCCACGCTGCCATGGCCGCTACCTCGTATTCACCGCGCGTCGTCAGCGGGCGCTTGGCATCCGGAAACCCGGGGGCCGCTTCACCGTGACGCATGATCAAGAGCCTACTCATGCCAACCTCGATTCTCCTGGTGCGCCTGCTGAACGGATTCCCGAGGCAGAACGAACTCGACGTCGCTGCTCTGCTCGCCCATCATCAGCATGCGTGCCATCTCCTTTGCCGGAACACCTGCGAACAGCACCTGATGAAGCCCCTCGGCAAGCGGCATGTAAACGCCCATCTCCCTGGCCTTGGCACAGACCAGCTTGACCGTGTTGACGCCTTCGGCCACCTGCCCCAGCGCCGAGATGGCCTCCTCGAGGTCACGCCCTTCGCCCATGGCATGACCCACGCGGTAGTTGCGTGACAGACTGGATGAACAGGTCACGATCAAATCCCCCACCCCGGCCAGGCCCAGAAAGGTCATCGGGTTGGCACCCTGAGCCACCGCAAAGCGGCTCATTTCGGCAAGTGCCCGCGTCATCAGCATGCTGCGGGTGTTTTCGCCCATGCCCAGTGCCGCCGCCATGCCGGCGGCTATCGCGTAGATATTCTTGAGCGCCCCACCAAGCTCCACGCCATGGCGGTCGTTGCTGGCGTAAACGCGGAAGTAGCGGCAGCCAAGCGCCTGCTGTACACGAGTGCGGGTCAGTGCATCGGCACTGGCGATCACCGTCGCGGTCAGTTGCTTGTCGGCAATTTCCGAGGCAAGGTTCGGCCCGGCGATCACGCCGATATGGCTAAAGCCGGTCTCCTGCTCCAGCACCTGACTCATCAGAAAAAAACTGTCCTGCTCGATGCCCTTGGTAGTACTGACCAGAATCTGACCAGGCGTGAGCCAGGGCTTGGCAGCCTGCACCACGCTTCGAAACGCCTTGGAAGGAATCGCGATGAGCACAAGCTCCGCCTCATTGAGCACAGCCGGTAGATCCGTCGAGGCCTGGACAGCAGGATTGATGGCATAGTGCGGCAGATAGCGGCCGTTACGATGCTCTTGATTGATCTGTGCGACCAGCGCCTCGTCACGCATCCATTGACGCACGCAGGCGCCGTTATCCGCGGCAATACTGGCCAGGGCGGTGCCGAAACTGCCGCCTCCCAGCACCGCCACCTTGATTTGCTGCTCAGCCATAGGAATGTCCCAAGAGTCTTGCAAAAGATTCGGCTACTTTATCAAAACAAACGGCCCGCCTGGGAATCCAAACGGGCCGTGATACGTCAGTCGACTGCGCTTACGCCGTCAGCACGCTGTTCAAGCGCTTCACGTAGGCTGCCGGGTCATCCAGGTGGCCGCCTTCGGCGATGATCGCCTGATCAAGCAGAATGTGCGCCAGATGGGTAAACAGCTCGCCGTCGGCCCCCTCCAGGCGTGCAACAAGAGGATGCTCGGGGTTGAGTTCGAGAATCGGCTTCACCTCAGGCATCTTCTGGCCGGCGGCTTCCATGATGCGACGCATCTGGTAGCCCATCTCATGCTCGGGCAGCACCACGCAAGCCGGGGAATCGGTCAGGCGATGAGTCACCTTCACTTCCTGAACTCCGTCGCTCAGCGCCTCTTTTACCCGCTTGACCAGATCTTCCTTGGCCTTGGCGGTTTCTTCCTGGGCTTTTTTCTCGGCTTCATCTTCCACGTCGCCAAGGTCCAGCTCGCCTTTGGCCACATCGGCAAATGACTTGCCATCGAACTCGGTCAAGTGGCTCATCAGCCACTCATCGATACGGTCGGACAGCAGCAGCACCTCGATGCCTTTCTTGCGGAAGATCTCCAGGTGCGGGCTATTCTTGGCCGCGTTGAAGCTGTCGGCCACCACGTAGTAGATCTTCTTCTGGCCTTCTTTCATGCGCTCGACGTAATCGGCAAGCGACTGGTCCTGAGTGGCCGTGTCATTGTGCGTGGAGGCAAAGCGCAAAAGACCCGCGACCTTTTCGCGGTTGGCGAAGTCTTCACCCGGACCTTCCTTCAGCACGCTGCCGAAGGTGTTCCAGAAGGTCTGGTACTGCTCGCTATCCTTGGAGAGCTTTTTCAGCATGTCCAGCGCACGCTTGGTCAGCGCACCCTTGATCTTGTCGACCTGTGGGTCCTGCTGCAGAAGCTCGCGGGAAACGTTGAGCGAAAGGTCCCGCGTGTCGAGCACGCCCTTGATGAAGCGCAGATAGAGTGGCAGGAACTGCTCGGCGTCGTCCATGATAAACACGCGCTGCACGTAGAGCTTGACGCCACGGGCGCCATCGCGCTCGTACATGTCAAACGGCGCGCGCCCCGGTACGTAGAGCAGGCTGGTATACTCGAGCTTGCCCTCTACCTTGTTGTGGCTCCAGGCCAGCGGGTCGCTGAAATCATGGGCAACATGCTTGTAGAACGCCTTGTACTCCTCGTCGCTCACCTCGCTCTTGGGGCGTGCCCAGAGTGCGGTAGCTTCATTGACGGTTTCCCAGGTCGTGACTTCGCTACCTTCGATGTCGTTGCCTTCATCGTCCTTGGCGGTTTCCGTCTTGGGCATGCGCACGGGCACTTCGATATGATCGGAGTACTTGCGCACAAGGCTCTGCAGGCGGTAGTCGTCGGCAAACTCCTTGGCGTCATCTTTCAGATGCAGGATGATTTCGGTGCCGTGCTTCTCGCGCTCGATATCCGCCACGCTGAACTCGCCCTCGCCCTTCGAGCGCCACTCAACGCCTTCCGAGGCGTCGGTGCCGGCCTTGCGCGTACGGACCGTGACCTCATCGGCAACGATGAAGCCGGAGTAGAAGCCCACGCCAAACTGACCGATCAGCTTGGCATCCTTTTGTTGCTCGCCCGACATCTGCTTGAGAAATTCTGCCGTACCCGAGCGTGCGATGGTGCCCAGATTGGCAATGACGTCTTCCCGGTTCATGCCAATACCGTTATCGCGCAGCGTGATGGTATTGGCATCCTGGTCGTGCTCGATTTCAACGCGCAGCTCGCTATCGCCTTCGTACAATGCGTCGTTGTCCAGAGCCGCGTAGCGCAGCTTGTCGCAGGCATCGGCGGCGTTGGAAATCAGCTCACGCAGAAATATCTCCCGGTTCGAGTACAGGGAGTGAATCATCAGATTGAGAAGTTGCTTAACTTCTGTTTGAAAGCCTAGAGTCTCTTCGTGGGTCGCAGTCGTCATACGCCTAGCCCTCTTCAATCACATGGTGCCGAGCGCACCTGCCTGGCGACAGGTGCAAAAATTTGTGTGAACTGAATATGGGGATAAGCGGTGCGATTTCAAGAAGGTGTGTGTACAGAAGTGGCAATATCGATGTCGCCGCTTTTCCAGGCACGGTAATCCGCCAGACGCTGATCGATACGATTGAGCAGCCAGCCAACAATGACGACATCATCGATCAGGCCGATAACGACGATAAAGTCAGGGATAAGATCGAACGGCATGGCAAGATAGGCCAGCGCCAGCGCCATCATGCCAAACGCAGACCAGGGCACGGGGCGAAAGCGGCCGGCCATGACATCGCGGGTCATGGGCACGAAGGTCTTGAGTGCCCGACCAATACGCTTGATCGCCCATACGCGGGATTTAAGTCGACGAAATAGCCACCACGTGGATAATCGAGTCATCGTAATTGAATCCTCCAAGTGTCACGATTGTCTGAACGATTCTTGACCCTTTAGTTCACCGAGTTTAGTTCACTGAGGCGGATGCAGGTCCGCCAGCGACCAAGAGAGAGTGCTATGCAGGCAACGCCATTTCGAACCCCCTTTCGCGCCCTCTGCGCAGCCTTGCTGGTCGGCTTGCCCAGCGTGTCATGGGCCGCCTCTGATACCGCCATGCGTGATGCGCTGGAAGCGGCGCGCCAGCAGCAGTGGGACCGCGTGGACGAGCGCGCCATCAAAGGCCATGTACTCAGCGGCTATGTCGAGTATCACCGCCTGCGCAACCAGTTGCCCAATGTATCACCTGCCCAGGTCCAGGACTTTATCGATCAGCACAGCGACTCCCCGCTTTCAGAATGGCTGCGCGGCCAGGCCATTGCCAAGTATGGCCATGCTGGCCGCTACAGCGATCTGCTGGCCATTGCTGATGGCGAGCCGGCAGGCACTACCCGCCAGTGTCACTACTACGCCGCCCTGCTGGATTCCCAGCCCCATGCGGCTGCCGAAGCGGGGCTTGCCCTGTGGCTTGAGGGCAGCTCACAGCCGGATGCCTGCGATCCGCTCTTCAATCGCCTGCGCGCCAATGGCACGATCGATGAAACGGCTATCTGGGAGCGCAAGATGCTCGCCTGGCAAGCCGGTGAGTCAGGCCTGTCGACATACTTGAGCAGCCAGCTCAGCGGCCAGTGGCAAACAGCCATCGAAACCGCCGATCAGGTAAGCGGCCAGATACGGGCCGTTCTCTCCGCTCCCGCCTGCCTAGGCCCCGAGTGCAAGGCCACCGCGGCTTTCTATCAGGCTGCCATGCAGCGCTTTACCCGCGACGATACACCTGCTGCGCTGGCCGCGTGGCAGAGCATGGCTTCCAACCTGAACCTGATGCCCGACGACCGCCGGGTCATTGAAGAGGAGCTGGCGTTTTACGCGCTGGTGCGTGAGGTACCGGGGGCGATCAATTGGGTGGACAGCGTTCTTCCTTCACTTGAAAGCGAACGTGTGCTGGAGCTTCGCGTGCGTCGCGCCCTGGCCGAGCGCCGCTGGCAGGACGTGATGCACTGGATTGCGGAAATGCCGGCCGAGCAGGAGCAGGACAGCCGCTGGCAGTACTGGCTGGCGCGAGCCAACGAGCAGCTGGGCAATCAGGAGGCAGCCACCGCCCGCTACCGCCAGGCAGCCGAGGATCGCAGCTTCTACGGCTTCGCCGCCGCTGAAAAGCTGGGTCAGCCCTACCAGCTCAACCTCGAGCGCAACCATTTCGATGATGCTTCTCGCCAGCGCACCGCCCAGCTACCTGTGGTACAGCGTACCGAGGCGCTGTTGCGTATCGGTGAAGACGGGCTGGCCAACAGCGAATGGCTTTACGCGGTGCAAAACGGCTCGCCGCAGCAGGCGCGGGCGCTGGCGGACTACGCCGAACATCAGCAGTGGCACGCGCGCCTGGTGCAGACGACCATTGCCGGCAAGATGTGGGACGCGCTGGACTGGCGCTTCCCGCAGGCGTACCGGGACAGTTTCATGCACTGGGGCCAGCAGACCGGTGTAGACCCCTACCTGCTGATGGCAATCACGCGCCGCGAAAGTGCCTACAATCCAACAGCTCTGTCACCGGCCGGCGCACGCGGGCTGATGCAGCTGATGCCCGGCACGGCGACCCTGGTAAGCCGCCAGCTGGGCATCAGCGACCCCGGCCCCTACGGCATTCTCGACCCGGAGCTCAATATCCGCCTGGGCAGCACCTATCTGCGCGATAAGCTCAACCGCTACCAGGGTAACCGGCTGGCCGCCGCTGCGGCCTATAACGCCGGCCCAGGCCGGGTCGACCAGTGGCTGGGCAGTGGAATGGAGTCGTTTGACCTGTTCGTTGAAAGTATCCCTTTTCGGGAAACCCGCGACTACGTGCAGGCGGTACTCAGCTACCGGGTCATTTTCGAGAGCCTGGCCAACGGGGGCGATAGCAAAGGCGTCTCTCTGCTCAGCGAAAACGAACAGCAGGTGCGCTACGACCGCGCTCTGCTGGCCCGGCGCTGACCCCGCCTGGCGTCAAGACAGCGCCCGGTCATACCGGGCGCTGCTCCAGGGCCAGACGAATACCAAAAAGTACCAGCACCGATCCGGTGACTGCATTCAATACCTGGGCAAAGCGCGGGCTCGACAGCCATTTACCGGCACTGCCTATCATCAACACCACGCCAATCTGCCAGATATTGGCAATCACGAAGTGTACGCTTGCAAGCCAGAGCGACTTTGAAAGCGCCGGGTCCCCCGGAGAAATGAACTGTGGCAGGAAAGCCATGTAAAACACGATGGTCTTGGGGTTGAGCACGTTGGAAAGCAGCCCCTCTTTTACCGGCTGCCATAGGGAGACGGCGTTTGTCATACCGGCCACACCCTGCACCGGTAAAGGCTGGCCGCGTCGTGCCGCCATAAGGCTCGCCACCCCCAGCCATACAAGATATCCCGCCCCGACAAGCTTCAGCAAATGAAAGGCCCAGGCCGACTGCAGCAGAATCAGTGAAATACCCAGTGCCGAAATGGTCGCATGCACAAACAGGCCACAGCAGATCGCTACGCTGGTGACCACGCCATCACGAATTCCACCTCGTACGGTATTGCGTATGACCAGCAGCGTGTCGACACCTGGCGTAACGGACAGTAGCGTAATGGCAATCAAAAAGGCCAAGAACTGTGTATCCATCAAGCTCATCAGGGTCATAAAAGCGCACTCATGAAGGGGTGAAGAAACTTGAGATCATCACTGGACGATCCATTTTTTTGCATCTACATTGTCTTAGCGGGCAAGCACAATGGTTGTTCGTTTGAACATTATAAGCACGTTAAGGAAACGCATAATGGCAACTGGTACTGTTAAGTGGTTCAACGACACGAAAGGCTTCGGCTTCATCTCCCCCGATGACGGCGGAGACGATCTGTTTGCCCACTTCTCCGAAATTCAAGCTGAAGGCTTCAAGACCCTGCAGGATGGTCAAAAAGTCAGCTTTGAAGTGACTCAGGGTAAAAAGGGCCTTCAGGCTTCCAACATTCGTCCTGCTTAAGCAGTCACGAATGAAGCAAGGCCCGCATTCAGCGGGCCTTTTTTATGCGCGCTTATCACAGCCCCGGCAACATCACTGGCCTTCATTTGGCGCCTGCCGTGTGCGCCCGCTGGACGGCGAACCCGCGCTCGTTTCACCATTCAGAACAGCTCCGCGGCTGCGGCTGTCGTCATGTTCGCGCTCGATCTCCTGAAACTGCTCTTCAAGGCGTTGCTGCGCTTCTTCGAAGCGGCGCTCGGTATCTTCGATCAAGGCCTCTACATTGGTGGCTTCAAGGTTGTCATCCAGGCGTGAACTATCGGGCAGGCTGCTTTGCACCTCCCAATCCGTGGTGAAGGTTTCCTCGTCCACGGCGGGCTGCCCGGCATCCTGCTGTTCGACCTCCTGGAACTGCTCTTCCAGGCGGCGCTGTGCTTCCTCAAAACGCTGCTCGGTTTCGGCAATCATGTCATCGACATCCGAGCGCGTAGCCTCGCCCGGCATTGCCCCTCCCTCTTCCAGCACATCGTCAGGGTCGGCCGCGAGGGTAGATTCATCGGCCTCGACATCTTCACCCACGGTCGCTTCGGGGGCGGCTGGGTCGCCTTGCGCATCCCCGCGCAGATCCTCTGCACGCTCGAGCTCTTCCGCGGCCTGGCGCGCTTCGACATCATCCTCCATTTCAGCGGGACTTGGCATCTCGGCTGCATTCTCGGCCGCGGCTGGCGCCTCCTGTTCCTGCACCACGTCGTCATCGGCTACCGAGGTTGATTCATCAGGCGCTACATTGGCCTCTTCCTGGGAATCTCCGCAGGCGCTGAGCAGCAGCGACAACGCCACCATAGCGGGTATCCATAGACGATTAACCATTTCCCCTCTCCTTGAATAACTCTTTTGATGACCGCGCATCAATGCCGATCATTGGTCGACAAAAGCGCACATCCTTCGGGTAATATCACGCGTAGTGCCAGCGGCACTACTTCTGCGCAGAAGCGATCATACTGACACGCCTCTCCATCCAACGTCAGCGGCCAGGCGGGGTCGCCGCTCTGGGTAGTAACGGTCAGTTGGGTAGCCGTGAAATAGCGCACGAACTCACCCTCGGCGGGAAAGCTCTGCAGCTCGTTCACCAAGGTAGGCAACTCGGCAACGGAGCTGAAATCCTTGACCAGCAGTATGTCCAGGCGGCCATCATCGAGCTTGGCGCGAGGGGCTAGAACCTGCCCGCCGCCGGACTGGCGTCCGTTGCCCATCGCCAGCAGCAGCAAGGATGTCGCCTCCTCCTGGTCACCCCAGCGCAGAGTGCCGCGGTAACTGCGATGCCGCCAGGCTTTCAAGGCTCCCATCACTGAATAGGCACCGCCGCCCAGCAAGCGCTTGAGCGTCTTGGGGGTCGAGGAAGTAATCTCGGCACCAAATCCACCCGTGGTCATGTTGACGTAGTACTTGGTGGTGCTTACCTCCTCTTCTTCAGCGGTAACTCGCACCACGTCGACAGGATAGGCGTCTAGCGTCATTGCTGCTGAAAGCGCAGGGCCTGGCTCGAGCGGCAGCCCGGTGGAGGTGGCGAAATCGTTGGCGCTTCCCAATGGCACGATACCCAGCGCCGGGCGCTTGTCATGCGCAACGCGCATGAGGCCGTTGACCACCTCGTTGACCGTACCATCCCCGCCGCAGGCAATGACACGGGTGATACCCGCATCGAACGCCTCTTCGGCAAACTGGGCAGCGTCTCCACCTTCCCAGGTCGAGCGTACGGTAATATTCATCCCTGCCTTGCGCTGCTCTTCAACAGCTTCGCGCAGTGCCGGATTCCCGGCAGACTTGCCATTCACGATAAGTAAAAAACGCTGCTGTGAGTCTTTCACCAAGGCATTCCTTTGATGGTTGAAGGGCTGGCACTGATCACGCCAGCGCTTTTGCGACGACCTCGTACACATTAGAAGATAGCGGTTCTTGCTTGATACGTTCCAGCTGGGAGCGCATCAAGCCCTGGCGCGTCTCGTCGAACCGTTGCCAACGGGTCAAGGGCGTGACCAGGCGTGCCGCGATTTCCGGATTGAGCCGGTTAAGCTCGATGACCACATCGGCCAGCAGCGCATACCCCTTTCCATCCAGGCGATGGAAGTTGATTCGATTCTGCGCAAAAGCACCCACCAACGCACGCACTTTGTTGGGGTTGCGAATCGAAAACGCTGGATGCTGCATCAAGAACTCCACGCGCTCGAGTACATCCGGCTGAGGCTTGGTGACCTGAATGGTAAACCATTGATCCATGACCAGCGGATCGTGCGCCCACTTTTCACCAAATGCCTTCAGTGCCGGACGCGAAAGGTCGTCACGCTCACTGTGCACCAGAAGCGTCAGCGCATGGCGCACATCGGTCATGTTGTGCTCGGCCGCCAGCTGTTCCTGACAGAAGGCGATGGCCCTTTCATCCTCGATCGCCATCAAGTAGCCAAGGGCTACGTTTTTGAGACTGCGCTTGGCGATTTGTTCAGGAGTAGGTGCATAAGGCTCGTCCGTGTGGTTGGCTTCAACCACCGCCATGAACTCATCGCGCAGCGCAAAGGCCAAGGATTGACGTACGAATTCACGCGCCGCGTGGATCGCATCCACATCCACGATGGGCTGCTGCTCGGCGATATAGGCTTCTGACGGGAGGGTCAGCATCTCGGCCAGCACGGCCTTGTCCGCACTGGCTCCTGCCCCGGTGAGCAGTACCTTGAAGGCATCCGTCACCCGTGTATCCATGACTTTTTCAACGCCGTTGCGGTGGGCGGCGATCAGGTCATCCAGCGCCAGCATGGCCAGCCGCTGCCCGGCATCCCAGCGATTGAACCCATCACTGTCGTGGGTCAGCAGAAACGCCAGCTCCTCGCGGGAGTAGGGAAAATGCAGCTTCACCGGTGCCGAGAAATCACGCAGCAGCGAAGGCACCGGAGCCTCGGCCACATCGGTAAACACGAAGGTCTGCTCGTCGTCACGCAAATGGACGACGGCATCCTTGCCAAGCGTTTCGCCGGCCAGTGTCAGCGTCAGGTCCTGACCGGACTTGGTGCCCACGAGTCCCATGCGTACCGGGATATGAAGCGGCTGCTTTTGGGCCTGCCCTGGCGTGGCCGGAGTGCGCTGGCGCAGCGTGAGATGGTACTCGCTGTGGGCGTAGTCGTATTCGCCATGGGCGTCGATTTCCGGCGTACCGGCCTGGGCGTACCAGCGCATGAACTGACCAAGATCTTCACCGGAGGCGTCGGCCATGCAGTTGACGAAATCTTCGATCGTGACGGCCTGCCCATCGAAGCGTTCGAAGTAGGCATCGGCCCCGCGACGAAATGCTTCCCAACCGATCAGGTTGCACAGCATGCGCACGACCTCAGCCCCCTTTTCATAGATGGTCAGGGTGTAGAAGTTGGTAATTTCGATATAGTGATCCGGGCGTACCGGATGCGCCGTAGGGCCCGCATCCTCGGCAAATTGAGCGGTGCGGAAAAACGCAACGTCCTCGATCCGCTTGACCGGCGCGGAGTTGGTATCGGCGGAAAAGCACTGATCGCGAAAGACCGTAAAGCCCTCTTTCAGCGACAGCTGGAACCAGTCGCGACAGGTGACACGGTTGCCCGACCAGTTATGAAAGTATTCATGGGCCACGATGCCTTCGACGTTCTGAAAGGCGGCATCAGTGGCGGTATCCGGGTGAGTCAGCACGGCGGCGGAGTTGAAGATGTTCAGCCCCTTGTTTTCCATGGCGCCCATGTTGAAGTCGTTCACAGCCACGATCATGAACAGATCGAGATCGTACTCGCGTCCGTAGGTCTGCTCATCCCAGGTCATGGAGCGCTTGAGCGACGCCATGGCGTGCTCGGTTTTATCCAGGTTCTCCTTCTCGACCCAGATCTGTAGCGTCACGTTGCGCCCGCTCATGGTCGTGAAGGTATCTTCGACCTTGTGCAGATCACCCGCCACCAGGGCAAACAGATAGCAGGGCTTGGGATGTGGGTCGTCCCATTTCACGAAGTGACGGCCACCTTCGAGCTCACCCCGCTCGACCGGGTTACCGTTGGCCAGCAGCACCGGTTCGCGCTGCGCATCTCCGATTACCGTGACGGTAAAGGTCGCCATGACATCCGGGCGATCCGGATAGAAGGTAATCCGCCGGAAACCCTCGGCTTCACACTGGGTGCAGTACATGCCGCTTGACTGGTACAAGCCTTCCAGCGCCGTGTTCTCGCTGGGGGCGATCTCAACAACGCTCTCGAGACAGAACGAGGCTGGCACGGCATGAATCTCGAGGCCATGATCACCCAGCCGATACTCGGATTCAGCGAGCGGCGTACCGTCAATGGCAAGCGACATCAGCTTGAGCTGCTCGCCATCAAGCACCAGGGGCGTCTTGTCATCAGCCTGGTTGTTGCGTTCAATCAATAAACGCGCTTTTACACGGGTGGCGGCAGGGTCAAGATCAAACGTCAGCTCGGTATGGGTAACGCGATAGGCGGGCGGCTGGTAGTCGCTTAAATAGACCGGCTGCGGATCAGACATAGTGCGTAGCTCCTGTAGTAAACGCTCATTGAAAGTCGGGTGCCGGGCAGCACAACGACACTGCCCTTTTATGTTTAGTCGCGAATAGACTCAGTCACGGAAGTTGTCGAACTGCAGCGGTAATTCGGGACCTTCTTCGCCACGCAACAGGGCCATCACGCTCTGGAGGTCGTCGCGCTTCTTGCCGGTCACACGAACCTTTTCACCCTGGATCTGCGCCTGAACCTTGAGCTTGCTTGCCTTGATCCGCTTGACCACGTCCTTGGCTTCGGCCTGATCGAGCCCCTGCTTGAGCACGACGTCCTGGCGAGCCTTGACGCCGGAAAGTTCAGGGTCCTTGATATCCATGCAGCGTGCATCGATACCCCGCGCAATCAGGCGATTGCGCAGCACATCCAGCATCTGCTTGAGCTGGAAATCGACTTCGGCTTCCAGCTGCACTTTTTCACCTTCGAGCGCAAAGCTTGCATCGACGCCTTTGAAATCAAAGCGTGACTGTACTTCACGATTGGCCTGATCAACGGCGTTAGTGGCTTCGTGCTGATCAAATTCCGAGACGATATCAAATGAGGGCATGACAGTTATCCTAGCAAGACATGACCGGTTATTTTAGAGCAGCAAGCCCCTCACGGGCTAATCCTGTTGCCGATTCGTCCTAAAAATTCCACATGGATCAGTCAAGCTCAGATCCCACCTGGTGTGTGCATCGGCTACGCATTGACCGCTACATACCGTAGTCTATAGGCGTATTGACCGACGCGGACAGGAGCGACGATGACAGACCGTAATACGCGCCATAAGGCATCCATGGAAAAGCTCAAGGCTCGCGTGGATGAAAAAGTGGCCAACGCCACCGAACAGCGGGGCCTGCTGCTTATCAATACCGGCAACGGCAAGGGCAAGACTACCGCCGCCTGGGGTACCGTCGCCCGTTCGCTGGGCTATGGCTACAAGGTGGGCGTCGTGCAGTTCATCAAGGGGCTCTGGGAGTGCGGCGAGCGTAACCGTCTGGAGAGCGACCCGAATCTGGATGTGGTGATCATGGCCACCGGCTTTACCTGGGATACGCAAAACCGTGAAGCCGATATCCAAGCCTGCCAGAACGTATGGAAAGATGCCGAGCGCATGCTGGCCGACCCCGACACGTACCTGGTCGTACTGGATGAAATTACCTACATGCTCAAGTTTGGCTATCTGGATATTGCCACCGTCAAGGCGGCACTTGAAAACCGACCACGTGAGCAGACGGTCATCATCACCGGACGCAATGCACACCGTGAACTCATTGCCATGGCCGACACCGTGACGGAAATGCAGGATGTGCGTCACGCCTTCAACAACGGTTTGCAGGCGCGCCGCGGTATCGATTTTTAATCTCAGGGTCAACCACACGAAAGGGGCGCCGAAGCGCCCCTTTGCAGCCTGCCGGAACGAGTGACGCTCCGGCTGTACACCACGAAGACCTTCCTAGCCTTCAAACGGGTTACGCAGCACGATGGTTTCAACGCGGTCCGGGCCGGTTGAGATGATGTCGATGCTGGTACCCACCTGCTCTTCCAGGAAACTGATGTAAGAGCGGGCGTTCGCCGGCAAATCTTCGACCTTTCTGGCGCCCAGCGTCGACTCCTTCCAGCCCGGCAGGTCGTGGTAGACCGGCTCGACGGCTTCATAGCCTTCGGAATCGACCGGGTTGTCCAGCACGTCGCCATCCTTGCTGCGATAGCCGACACATACGCGGATGTTCTCCAGGCCGTCGAGGACGTCAAGCTTGGTCAGGCAGATGCCAGAGACCGAGTTGATCTGTACCGCGTGACGCAAGGCCACAGCATCAAACCAGCCACAGCGACGCGGACGGCCGGTGGTCGCACCAAACTCATGACCGCGCTCGGCCAGATGACGACCGTGGTCGTCGAACAGCTCGGTGGGGAACGGGCCCGAGCCGACCCGCGTCGTGTAGGCCTTGGTGATCCCCAGCACATAATCCAGATAGAGCGGACCTACGCCCGACCCGGTGGCGGTACCGCCAGCTGTCGTATTGGAACTGGTCACATAAGGGTAGGTGCCATGGTCGATATCCAGAAGCGACCCCTGAGCGCCCTCGAACAGGATGTTTTCACCGGCCTTGCGCAAGTCATGCACCATGCTGACCGTGTCGCTGACCATCGGGCGCAGCTCGTCGGCCATCTGCATGGCGCTATCCAGCACTTCCTGGAAATCGACGGCGGACTCGCCGTGGTAATTGACCAGCACGAAGTTGTGGTAATCCAGCACCTCACCCAGCTTGGAAGCAAAGCGCTCGCGGTGAAGCATGTCACCCAGGCGCAGGCTCCGGCGGGCTACCTTGTCTTCATAGGCCGGGCCGATACCGCGACCGGTGGTACCGATCTTGGCAACACCGCGGGCTTTTTCACGCGCCTGATCAAGACGCACGTGGTACGGCAGGATCAGCGGGCAGGCAGGCGACAGGCGCAAACGCTCGCGCACGGGCACGCCCTTGTCTTCAAGCTCGCGAATCTCCTTGATCAGCGCCTCAGGAGAAAGCACCACCCCATTACCGATTACGCAGGTCTTGCCTGGACGCAGCACGCCAGAGGGGATCAGGTGAAGAACGGTTTTCTCACCGTCGATCACCAGCGTGTGGCCGGCGTTGTGGCCGCCCTGAAAACGCACTACCGCCGCTGCCGACTCGGTGAGCAGGTCGACGATCTTGCCTTTGCCTTCATCACCCCATTGGGTACCCAGGACTACGACATTCTTACCCATTATGCTCTCGTCTCTTGTGTCAGGGCCGTTGTCTGCCAACAGCCATCGATAAACTCAAGACGGCGGTCACAGTCGTGCTCCGCCGGCCCAGTACGCTGCCCAGGCAGCGCTTGAATCACGCGTTCTCCCTGCTCTCGCAGTGCGACAATGACCGCGTTGAGAGACTCATCTTCCGCCGCCGGCGCCCAGATTGCACCGCGGGCAGGCGATGCCAGTGCCAGTGATGCCAGCTGCTTCAAGTCCATCGAGAAGCCGGTGGCAGGACGGGCGCGTCCAAACGCCCGGCCCGTATCATCGTAGCGCCCGCCCTTGGCCAGCGCATGGCCGTAGCCCGGCACGTAGGCGGCAAACATCATGCCCGTGTGATACTGATAACCGCGTAGCTCGGCAAGGTCAAAATAGAGCGACACGTCAAAGCGCGCCAGTATGCCCTGATAGAGCGCATCGAGCTGATCGAGTGCGGCGGTTACCGATACCGGCGCACCGGCAAAGCGCTCACGAGCCTGACCCAGTACGCTGGCATCGCCGTGCAGCTCACCCAGCGCCATGAACATGTCGGCCAACACCGGGTCGCTCACGCTGGTACTCACCTGCTCGGCCAGTTGGCCAGGCGATTTCAGCGCCAGCGCTTCGAACAGGGCACTCTCCTGCTCATCGCTCAGTGCAGCGGCCTCTACCAGGCTGCGGTAGATACCGATATGGCCAAGTGCCAGGTGTATCTCGTCGGCACCTGCGGCCTTCAGGCTTGAAAGCGCCAGATGAATGATTTCACTGTCGGCCTCAAGGCCTGCATGACCAAACAGCTCGACCCCTACCTGAACCGGGCTGCGCCCGCCCTGATGCTGGTCGGCCTTGGCACGCAGCACGTTGGTACAGTAGCAAAGCCGTACCGGCCCCTGGCGCTTGAGCGAATGGGCATCCATGCGCGCCACCTGCGGCGTCACGTCCGCCGAGGCGCCCATCATGCGACCGGTCAACTGGTCAGTCAGCTTGAAGGTCTGAAGGTCAAGATCGGTACCGGTCCCGGTCAGCAAGGAGTCCAGAAACTCCACCGGTGGCGGCATTACCTGGTCGTAGCCCCAGCAATGGTAGAGGTCGAGCAGCGCACGGCGCAGCTCTTCCATGCGGCTTGCCTGAGGTGGCAGCACCTCATCCATGCCGTCGGGCAGCAGCCAGCGGTCAGCGATGGTCATGTCAACAATCCTGCAAGACGATGAAGGCCCCGAATGCGATAAATGCATAAATCCTGAATGAGGGCCACAAAAAAACCGGGCGAACGCCCGGTTCAATTAAGTCTACCACGTTTGGCACCGGGATGAACCCCGCCAGCATCATGCCAGCACTGTTCATCCCTGCCTCTTTTACGCGGGCTTATTCGTCGCCGCCCTCTCCTGCAGCGGGAGAAGCACTGCGCAGGTAGCGGAAGAAGTCGCTATCCGGCTCAAGCACCAGCAGATTGCCATCGCCCGAAAAGCTGTCGCGGTAGGCATTCAGGCTGCGCCAGAAGGCGAAGAATTCCTGATCCTGGCCGTAGGCTGCCGAGAAGATGCCTGCTGCTTCGGCATCACCTTCACCGCGCAGCGTTTCTGCCCGCTCATTTGCCTGAGCGATGAGCACTTGACGACGGCGATCAGCGTTGGCGCGAATCCGCTCGGCCTCTTCCTGGCCCTGGGCACGCCACTCACGCGCTTCACGCTCACGCTCCGAGCGCATCCGTTCGAATACGGCGGCGGAAACGTCGTCAGGCAGATCGATACGCTTGATACGGATATCGCGGACCGCCACGCCAAGTTCGTTACGCATCAACTGGTCAAGCTCTTCCGTCGGCCCGATCATCAGGTCATCGCGGCGTTCAGCGATGATTTCCTGGAGGTTCAAGCGGCCAAACTCGTTACGCAGGCTCTCGTCCACGCGGGGCTGGATGAGGCGGATGGCCATCATTTCATCGCCCGCCGTGGCTTCGTAGTAGCGGGTAGGATTGACTACCTGCCACTTGACGTAGGAGTCGACGATGACGGCTTTCTGCTCGAGCGTCAGATAGCGGCTGGTATCGGTATCCAGCGTCAGCAGGCGCGTATCGAACTTGCGCACCGTCTGCGCGATCGGCATCTTGGCATGCAGCCCTGGCTGAATGTTCTCTTCGATTACCTCACCAAAGCGCAGCTTGACCGCGCGCTCGGTTTCATCGACGACGTACAGCGTATTGCTGGCAAGCCATGCAACGGCCGCCAGGGTACCTACAATTAGCAGGGATCGATTGTTAACCATTTACCGGCCCTCCCTGCGGATGGAGCTATTGCCTGAAGAGGAGTTGCTGCTGACTTGTCCGCTGCGCAAATTCTCGATAACGCGCGGGTCGAGCTCTTCATCATCGGCATTACGACGGGTGTTGCTGTTGCCAACGGTGTTGCCGCTGCGCTCACTGTTGCCTCGCATCTGATCAAGCGGCAGGTACATCATTGGCGCATTTTCGCTTGCATCCAGCAGTACCTTGGGCGTATTGCCGAACACTTCCTCGATGGCATCCAGGTACATGCGCTCACGCATGACTTCCGGTGCGTTGCGGTACTCGCTCAACAGTGCGTTGAAGCGGTTGGCCTGACCTTGCGCTTCGGCCACGACCGACTCGCGATACCCCTGGCCCTGCTCGACAACGCGTTGCGCCTGACCCTGAGCAGCCGGGATAATGGCATTGGCGTAGGCCATCCCTTCGTTGATGGTACGCTGACGATCTTCGCGAGCGCGGATAACGTCATCGAAGGCATCGATGACCGGCGCCGGCGCCGAGGTAGATTCGATGTTGATGGTTTGTAGATTGATACCCGCACCATAGGCGTCCAGGTAAGTCTGCAGACGGCTGGCGACCGAGCTGCCCAGGATTTCACGCCCGGAGGTCAGGATATCGATCATGTCCGTACCGCCGACCACGTGGCGCAAGGCGGAATCGAGCGCATTCTCGATGGAAAGCGCCGGGTCACGCACGTTGAGCACGAAATCCTTCGGGTTGGCGACCTGATACTGCGCAGAAATTTCCACTTCGACGATGTTCTCGTCGCGGGTCAGCATCGACTGAGTCTGGGAGACGGAGCGTACACGGGTCACATTGACCATGCGCACGTCGTCGATCAGCGGTGGGTTCCACTGCAGGCCGGGATTTACGATGCCCTGGTATTCGCCAAACCGCAGCACGACACCACGCTCTGACTGGTCGACCAGATAGAAACCGGAAGCGGCCCAGATCGCCAGCGCCACGACCACCAGCAGGCCAGGCAGAGCAAGCGAGTTACGCGGCTTGCCACCACCGCCGCCTTTTTGGTTGCCGTTACCTCTGCCCCTCTTGTTGCCACCACCGCCAAGCATGCCATTCAGCTTGTCTTGGAACTTCTTGAGGGCTTCATCTAGGTCGGGAGGCCCCTGATTATTGCCTCCATTGTTTCCCCCATTTCCCCCGCGGTTGCCACTGTCCTTGCCACCACGGTTTCCACCGTCGTTGCCACCGCGTCGGCCACCACCACTCCAGGGGTCGTGCTGGTTGCCACCACCAGGCTCATTCCAGGCCATACTTCGTCTCCACTAAGGTGCTCACCTGCGCGGGGCACGACATCGCAATGCCCCGCGCTTTTTTGAAATTATTGCTATCTCGATGTGTCATTACCATCGTTACACGATTAAACGCGGGCGGCCGGGTGAATGGCCTGTCACCACTCGTCCGTTTCGCGAAGCGCTTCAGGCAGATACGTATTGGCGCGCTCGCCAAGCTGAGCCATCAGCTGATTGAAGTCACGCCGAGGCAGGCGTACATCCAGCACCGTGTGGCCCTGCTCATCAAACGTTTCCTCACGAACAGCGTTGAGCTCATGCAGCCCAGCACGCAACTTGCCCTGCTCGGGGGCCAACGTGAGCGAGAAGCCGATGACATCGTCAGCCAGGCGCTCGGTGAGCGCTTGGTGAAGCAGTTCAAGCCCTTGCCCCTGCTGGGCAGAGAGCCAGACAACCTGCGGCACACCATGGCCATCGCGCTCGATACGCGGCGCACTGTCAAGCTTGTCGATCTTGTTCATGACCTTGAGTACCGGCACGCTGTCTGCACCGATCTCCTCGAGCACGTACTCGACCTGGCCGACGTTCAGCTCGCGGTCCGGGTCGGCGGCATCGATGACATGCACCAGCAGTGTCGCTTCGGCGGCTTCCTGCAGCGTGGCCTGGAAGGCCTCAACCAGCTTGTGGGGCAGATGGCGGATGAAACCTACCGTATCCGCCATGACCACCGGACCGACATCGTCGATTTCCAGGCGCCTGAGCGTCGGGTCCAGCGTGGCAAACAGCTGATCGGCGGCATAGACCTCGGCATCGGTCAACGCGTTGAACAGCGTCGACTTGCCAGCGTTGGTATAGCCCACCAGCGATACGCTGTGAATCTCGGCACGGGCGCGGGCTCGGCGATTCTGTTCACGCTGGCTGCGCACCTTGTCCAGGCGCTTGTTGATGGACTTGATACGCCCTCTGAGCAGGCGGCGGTCGGTTTCCAGCTGGGTCTCGCCGGGCCCGCGCAGGCCTATACCGCCCTTCTGACGTTCAAGGTGCGTCCACCCGCGCACCAGGCGGGTAGACATGTATTCTAACTGGGCAAGCTCGACCTGCAGCTTACCTTCATGGGTTCGTGCCCGCTGCGCAAAGATATCCAGGATCAGACCGGTACGGTCAAGAACCCGGCATTTGAGCTCACGCTCAAGGTTGCGCTGTTGGGAAGGACTCAAACTGTGATTGAAGATTACCAGTTCAGCCTGATGAGCTGCGAGCATGGCTCGCAGCTCATCCAGCTTGCCCGAACCGATAAAGGTTCGGGAATCCGGGCGCTGACGACTGGCGGTGAGCAGGGTCGCGGGCTCTGCACCGGCAGAGCGCACGAGCTCAAGAAACTCACCCGGGTCTTCACGTGCCTGTTCATCGTGAAAGTCTACGTGAACAAGTACTGCCGTTTCACCGGCTTCTGGGCGCTCAAAAAACAATCAATACCTCGAGGATTCCATTGCTCATCCAGCGGCGTCAAATGTCCGCATCGGGTGCGGCTGGATCTTGTGCCGGCAAACGTACGTTGCGCGACGGCACCACCGTGGAAATAGCATGTTTATAAACCATCTGACTGACGGTATTACGTAGCAGAATGACAAACTGGTCAAAGGATTCGATCTGGCCTTGCAGCTTGATGCCATTCACCAAAAAGATAGAGACCGGAATGCGCTCTTTGCGCAAGATATTCAAGTATGGGTCTTGAAGGGACTGCCCTTTGGACATGTTGCTCTCCCTAAAACTGTCGTTGGGGTTGGTTATTAATGGCGTGCCCTACTGGTACTACGCCGCAATCTGTTGCCCGAAAGGCCTGGTCACATGGCCGCTCGAAAACACTCGCTTACGAAACTACCATCTTACGCTAAGCACCGCTTTCACGCACGAATTTCAGCGTCTTATCCACCACGTCAGACTGCTGTGAATCGATCCAGACAAGATTCTTCCAGCTTCTCAGCCAGGTCAGCTGACGCTTGGCAAGCTGACGAGTGGCGATGACCCCCCGCTCTTCAAGCGTAGGGTAATCGTAATCGCCGTCCAGATATTCCCATACCTGCCGGTAGCCGACGCTTTTCATGGCAGGTAGATCAATATGCAGGTCAACACGCTTTTTGAGGGCGGACACTTCCTCTATCAAGCCCTCTGACAGCATCGTCTTGAATCGTTTTTCGATGCGACCATGCAAAACGCTTCGGTCCGCGGGCGACAGGGCTATCGACAACACCCGCCAGGGAAAGGTTTCCGGCTGCTGCTCTGCCCAAAGCTCGCTCATTGGCTTGCCGCTTGAGTAATAGACCTCCAGGGCGCGCATCATGCGCTGGGGGTCGTTGGGATGAATGCGCCGTGCCGATACCGGATCCACCTGCTTCAACGCTTCGTGCAAGGCCCCAAGCCCCTCGGCCTCGCGCTTCGCCACCAGCTGCTCGCGAATGGCGGGGTCCGCTGCGGGCATCTTCGCCACGCCTTCTATCAGGCATTTGTAGTACAGCATGGTGCCGCCCACCAGCAGCGGCACCTTGCCCGCCGCGCTGATTTGTCGCATCTCGGAAAGAGCATCCTCACGAAAATCCGCTGCGGAATAGGGCTGCGCCGGGTCGCGCAGATCGATCAGTCGATGGGGTGCGCGGGCAAGCTCCGCTGCGCTGGGCTTGGCACTGCCGATATCCATGTCACGATAGACCATGGCGGAATCCACACTGATCAGCTCGTGGCCCAGCCGCTCATGAAGCGCGATGGCCGTATCGGTCTTGCCGGCCGCAGTCGGGCCCATCAGAAAAATCGCCCAGGGGCGCGTATCAGCCATAGGGTGGCAAACTCCGCCATGCTTGAAAAAAGAGGTAGATCACTACTGACCGCGCAGGAACAGCTTGTCCAGCGCTTTCATGCTCATCTGGGTCCAGGTGGGTCGCCCATGGTTACACTGGTCGCTACGTTCGGTGCGCTCCATGTCGCGCAGCAGCGCGTTCATCTCGGCCACGGTCAGGCGCCGGTTGGCGCGCACACTGCCGTGACAAGCCATGGTAGAGAGCAGCTCATGGATTCGTGCTTCCACCTGATGGGTGCGTCCGAAGCGGGCCAGTTCCTCGAGCATTTCACGCACCAGCGCCTCGGGGTCGGCCTGGGCAAGCAGCGCAGGCAACTGGCGCACCAGAAGCGTTTCCGGCCCGGCGATATCCAGCTCTATGCCAAGCTTGGAAATCGCCGCCTGCTCGCTCTCGGCAGTGGCCACCTCCGCCCGGCTGGCGGCCAGCGAGACCGGCACCAGCAGCGGCTGCGTATCGATGCCGCTTGCCGCCAGCTGCTCCTTCATGCGCTCATATACGATGCGCTCGTGAGCCGCATGCATATCCACCAACACCAGCCCATGGGCATTCTGGGCCAGAATGTAAATGCCGTGCAGTTGCCCCAGCGCAAAGCCCAGCGGGGGCGCACTGGCGGGGTCACTCTCCGGCATGGCAAGCGGCGCCTCGCGCACCTGGTTGGCGGTTGATGCTTCCCCCGCCCATGTCCCTGGCGCCTGCGGCGTCAGCAGTGTCTCTTCATGTCCCGGATGCAGCGCCTGATAGCCCTGCATGAAGCGACGCACCTTTTCTGCCCCCGGGTGGCGAGCGGGCGCCTGCGGTGGCGCCAGTGCCATGCCCTGCTGCTGCCATTTGCCAGACTCTTTACCAGATTCTGGCGAACTGGCAGTCGCTTCTTCGCTCGCCACAGGCTCGGCAGAGGACGCACTCAAAGGTTGGGCGGCCTCAGCCTCCTCCGGTGCATCGCTTTCGGCAGGCTTGGACGTTGCCAGACAGTGATGCAGGCTGGAGTAGAGAAAGTCATGCACCATACGGCCGTCACGAAAGCGCACTTCGTGCTTGGTAGGATGCACGTTGACATCCACCACGTCCGGGTCCAGCGTCAAATAAAGCACGAATACCGGATGGCGGCCGTTGTACAGCACGTCGCGATAAGCCTGGCGAACCGCGTGGGCCACCAGCCGGTCACGCACTACACGGCCGTTGACGAAAAAGTACTGCTGATCTGCCTGGGAGCGTGAATGGGTAGGCAACCCCACCCAGCCACTCAGGCGCAGCCCGCCCGCTTCGCGTTCGATATAGCGTGCATGCTCGATGAAGTTCTTGCCCAGCAGCGCAGCAATGCGCCGCTCCTGGGCAGCCGCAGAGTGCCCGGAAGGCAGCTGGTGCACCACTTTCTGATTGTGGCGCAGCACCCAGGTAATGTCGTAGCGCGACAGTGCCTGGCGCCGGAACGCCTCTTCCACGTGGGCAAACTCGGTCTTTTCGGTGCGCAGGAACTTGCGCCGCGCTGGCGTATTGAAGAACAGGTCACGTACCGCCACGCTGGTGCCACGCGGGTGCGGGGCCGGTGTCACCCTCGCCTCCATTCCTCGCCCTTCGGCCACCACACGCCAACCGCCACGCGGGTCGTCTTCGGCGTTGGAAACCAGCTCCAGGCGCGATACCGAACTGATCGAGGCCAGCGCCTCGCCACGAAAACCCAGCGAACTGACGCCTTCCAGGTCCTCCAGGCTCTCGATCTTGCTGGTGGCATGGCGCGCCAGCGCCAGCGGCAGGTCTTCCTCGCCAATGCCGATGCCATCATCGCGCACCTTGATAAGCCGCGCACCGCCCTGCTCGATCTCCACGTCGATACGCTGGCTGCCTGCATCGATGGCGTTCTCGATCAGCTCCTTGGTGACTGATGAAGGGCGCTCGACCACCTCCCCGGCCGCAATCTGGTTGGCCAGGCGCGGGTCGAGCACATGAATACGCGGTGAGGACGACAACTCGGACACAGGCACCTCAAGAGCTGGGAATACGCAAGACTTGACCAACGCGAATGACATCGCCGTTCAGGTCATTCACCTGACGCAACTGGCCTACCGGCACACCGTGGCGAACCGCAATCGAGGAAAGCGTATCGCCGGACTGAATACGATACTCGTTGCCCGTGGGCTGACGCTGATGGTCACGCTGCCAGGCAAGTCGGCTGGCCGGCGGCGGGTTGCGCTCGAAGTGTGAACGAATACCGCTGAAAATAGCGCGGGCAAGCCCTTGCTGATGAACCGGATCACGCAAGCGGCGCTCTTCGCCTGGGTTGGAAATGAAGCCCGTTTCGATCAGCAGCGAAGGAATGTCCGGCGATTTCAGCACCATGAATCCCGCCTGCTCGACCCGAGATTTGTGCAGGCGATTGATCTGCCCCAACTGATCGAGTACCTGTCCACCGATGGAAAGTGAATCATTGAGCGTAGCCGTCATGGTCAGATCAAGCAGCACACCACGCAGCACCTGATCCTTGTCGCGTAGCGAAAGACTCCCGTCCACGCCGCCGATCAGATCCGACCGATTCTCGCTGTCGGCCAGCCACTGTGCCGTTTCAGAGGTCGCGCCACGCTGGGACAGGGCAAAGACCGAGCTGCCTTCGGGCCGTGGACTGTTAAAGGCATCGGCGTGGATCGAGACGAAAAAGTCGGCCTTCTGCTCGCGGGCCAGCTGGGTACGCTGACGCAACCCTAGGTAATAATCACCATCACGGGTCAGTACAGCCTTGAAGCCCGGCGTCCCATTGACATCCGACGCCAGCTTGCGGGCAATATCCAGCACCACATCCTTCTCGCGTGTGCCACCGGGGCCGATGGCGCCGGGATCCTCGCCGCCATGACCGGCATCGATCGCGATGATGATGTCGCGCTGAGGGTGAGGTTGGGCAGGTTGCACTTCAACAGGCGCAGGCGCTGCAGGTGAGGCTTCGCTGCCCGGCACCTGGGCCTGAGCCTGGGCCTGAGCGTTATTGCGCTGGGCCAGCATTTCCTGGTCGCGAATCATCGCCTCGATGGGGTCGATGGGATTTTCGACCGCACTTTCGCCCGGATATTCAAGGTCCACCACCAGGCGATGGCCATACTTGTCATTGGGCGGCAGCACAAAATGGCGCGGCTCGATCGAGCGGTTAAGTTCCAGCACCACACGCAGCCCACCGCCATCACGCGTTCCGGTGCGCACGGCTTCGATCGCGCTGCCCTCGAGAGGCAGCGTGGAAGCATCGGTATCCAGGCGGCTTTCATCAAGATCGATAACCAGTCGATCCGGATTTGCCAACGAAAAGACGTTGGCATTGACAGCCCCGGAAAGGTCGAATACCAGCCGTGCGTGATCCGGCGCTGCCCAAAGTCGCATGCTTTCAACCGTGGCGGCGTGGGCTGATGAAATACCGGCCAGCAGCGCGACCAGCCCCGGCATCAATAGGCGAGCCAGGTATTTACTCGGCATGGCGGGCACCGTCCTGTGGCTGACAAGGAGAAACGCTAGCGTCAAGCGCCTGGAGAATATGCTCGCCCTGCTGGCTTTCGGCGCTGAGCGTCAGCCGGCGCCCCACCTCGGCCACCGCGAGCGAAAGACGAAGATCCGGGGCGGGCAGCCAGCCTTCGCCCCGGCTTGGCCACTCGATGATGCACACCGCCTCGTCGGACAGCACCTCGCGCCCACCAATGAATTCGAGCTCTTCGGGATCTGCCAGACGGTAAAGATCCAGATGATAGATACGCTGCTGCCCGAGCTCGTAGGGCTCGACCAGCGTGTAGGTAGGGCTCTTGACCGCCCCTTCGTGGCCGTAGGCGCGCAAGATACCGCGCGTCAAGGTCGTCTTGCCAGCGCCTAGATCACCTTCCAGGTAAACGCGCCCACGCCCCTGCAATGCGCGTCCCAGCGCTTCACCAAAGGCGACTTGCGCCTCTTCACTATCCAATTGCACCTGCATGCGGGCTGCCTTTACGGGTTGACCAATTCTCGCGCATAGGATGCCAGATCGCTTGCCAGCAAGCCACGTTCTCCTGCATCCCTTGCCGCCCGATCAGCGGCCAGTGCATGCACCAGCACTCCCAGGCAGGCGCTCTGCTCCACCTCGCCACGTTGGGCCACCAGAGCACCCAGCATGCCGCTGAGCACATCGCCCATACCGCCGCTGGCCATGCCCGGATTGCCATACGGACATACCCCAAGACCGGCCACGCTTGCCACTAGACTGCCTGCGCCCTTGAGAATCACCACGCCACCGCGAGCCTTCTGCAAGGCGCGCGCTGCGGCAGGCCGGTCCGCCTGAACCTCGGCGGTCGAGCAGCCCAGAAGACGCGCGGCCTCGCCAGGATGCGGCGTCAATATCCAGTTGTCGCGCCGCTCGTCGGGCCAGTGGCTGGCCAGCAGATTGAGTGCATCGGCATCCACCACCAGTGGCGCCTTGGCGGCAAGCGCATGCTGAAGTACTGCCTGCCCCCAGGCGCCCTGCCCCGTGCCAGGCCCTACCACCAGCACATCGGCCCTCTGGGGCAACTGATCGAGGTCCGCCACACCGCGCACGCCGTGCGCCATGACCTCAGGGCAGCGCATAAGGCTCGCCGTGATATGCTCAGGCGCCGTCGCCAGACTGATCTTGCCAGCCCCCAGGCGCGCCGCCGTCTGGGACGCCAGCAGCGCCGCGCCGCCAAAGCCGGGTGCGCCGCCAAGCACCAGCACGTGGCCCATGTCCCCCTTGTGACTGGTACGTGGGCGGGATGCAAACGCGTCTCCAAGCCAGGCCTCATCAAGGCGCCAGGCGAAAGGCGGAATATCGAAAAAAGCGTCCGCCTTGACGCCCAGCGGGCGAAAGTCGATCTCACCGGTATGGGCCGGCGCCTCGCCGGTATGCAGGCCGATCTTGTCGCCGATGAACGTCACCGTGCCATCGGCCTGGACCGCTTCGCCCAGCACCGCACCGGTGTCGGCGGCCAGCCCCGAGGGAATATCGATCGCCAGCACAGGCTGGCGGGCCGCATTGATCGCACCAATCGCCTGGCGGGCAGGCCCGGTCACCTCATCGCGCACTCCCGTGCCCAGCAGGGCGTCGACGATGACGTCGCCGGTAAACACGCATCCTGCGTGCCACTGCTCGCAACTTACCCCAGCGGAGGTGGCAAGCTCCGCTGCACGGGCCGCGTCACCCTTGAGCTCGCCCAGTGCCTTGAGCGAAACACGCTGCACCTTGAGCCCGGACTGAATGGCAAGTGCGGCCAGTACATGGCCGTCGCCGCCGTTGTTGCCGCTGCCGCATATCACCGTGATACTGCGCGCCTGGGGCCAGCGCGCCCGAAAGCTATGCCAGGCGCTGGAGGCAGCCCGCTGCATCAGGGCAAACCCCTCGATACCACCGGCGATGGTGCGACGGTCCAGTTCCCGTACCTGCTCGGCCTTGAACAGCGGGCGTAGCGTGGAAGCACTTAAGGTGAACACGATCTCTCCTTTGCATGTTGTGGGGGCTGCCAATGCGTTAGCATAGCGTGCCAAACGCTCGACCGTAGATTGATAATGCCCAGTTCCCCTGCTTCTGCACATTCTCGCCACGCCATGACCCATGATGAGCTGGCTCGCCTGGCCGACCTGGTAAAGATCTGGGGCCGCGAGCTGGGCTTTCAGCAGGTGGGTATTACCGATACCCGATTGGAATCTCACGAGAAGCATCTGGCAGCCTGGCTGGAGAACGGCTATCACGGTGAGATGGGCTTCATGGCCAAGCATGGCACCAAGCGCACCCGGCCGGCGGAGCTTGAGCCCGGCACGCAGCGAGTGATCAGCGTTCGCATGGATTACCTGCCACCGGAGGTGGAAACCACCAAGGTGCTGGGCCAGCCCGGCAACGCCTATGTGTCGCGCTATGCGCTGGGTCGCGACTACCACAAACTGATGCGCAAGCGCCTGGCCCAGCTTGCCAGGCAGATAGAGCAGGAAGTCGGCACGTTCGGTTACCGCGCCTTCGTGGACTCCGCCCCGGTGATGGAGCGCGCCCTGGCACAGAAGGCAGGCCTTGGCTGGTTCGGCAAGAACGCCATGCTGCTCAACCCCAAGGCGGGTTCGCTGTTCTTTCTGGGCGAGCTTTACACCGACCTGCCTTTGCCCGTCGACCCGCCCTTCGAGCAGGAACACTGCGGAAGCTGCAGTGCCTGCCGCACGGCGTGCCCCACCGGTGCCATCGTGGATGACAAGGTGGTTGATTCGCGCAAGTGCATTTCCTATCTGACCATCGAGCTTCATGGCGCCATCCCGGTGGAATTTCGCCGCGCCATGGGTAACCGGGTATACGGCTGCGATGACTGCCAGCTGGTCTGCCCGTTCACGCGCTTTACTCGGTTAAGCCCCGAGCAGGATTTCGCCCCCCGCCACGACCTGGACCGCGCCTCGCTCATCAGCCTGTTTGCCTGGGGCGAAGAAGAGTTTCTGGACAAGACCGCTGGCAGCCCGATCCGGCGCATTGGCTATGAGCGCTGGCTGAGAAACCTGGCCGTGGGCCTGGGCAACGCACCCTGGAGCGAGGCGGTAGAGGCGGCGCTCTGGGCGCGCCGCGCCTACCCTAGCCCGCTTGTGCGCGAGCACGTGGCCTGGGCGCTGAATGAGCAGCGCCACAAGCGTGGCGTTCGCATTGCCACTGACGCTTCCTGATCGGAGCGTTACTCCTCTTCGTCCTGCTCGCCCGCTACGCGCAGGAACGTGTTGCGATAATGGGCAAGCTCGGCAATCGACTCCTTGATGTCGTCCATCGCCAGATGCACGTTGCGCTTGCTGAAACCGGCCAGGGCGCCCGGATTCCAGCGCTTGGCAAGCTCCTTGACGCTTGAAACATCCAGATTACGGTAATGGAAGAAGCTCCAGAGCGCGGGCATTTCGCGCTCGAGAAAGCGACGGTCCTGGTGGATGCTGTTGCCGCACATGGGCGAGGAGCCAGCCACGACGTACTGACGCAGAAAATCCAGCGTCTGCTGCTCGGCCGCCGCGGTTTCCACCTGGCTTGCCTTGACTCGCGCCACCAGCCCGGACTCACCGTGCGTCCTCTGGTTCCACTCATCCATGCCGGCCAGCAGGCTATCTGGCTGCTTCACGGCAATCACCGGGCCTTCGGCTACCACGTTCAGATCCGCATCGGTGATCAGAGTCGCCACTTCGATGATGCGCTCTTTATCAGGGTCAAGACCGGTCATTTCCAGATCGATCCAGACCAGCAGATCGCTGCGCGGCTCGCTACCATTACTCATGCTTTTCTCCATAATCGCGCCAGGTCGAGTTACCCGGCGTTCGTTAACAGGTACACTGTTGCCATTGTACCGAGCATCGGGTGGTCATGAGCAAACGTAAATTGAGTCGCCAGCAGCAGTGGCGAGTAAACAAAGTCCAGGCAGAGCGGGCAAGCCGCGCTGAAAAGCGCGATGTGCGCGATGCCGAGAAGCTGGCTGCCGGTGAATACGGCGCCGAACAGCCCGGCCGGGTCATGGCGCACTTCGGGCGCACGCTTGAGGTACGCAATGCCGAGGGTGACCCGGTGCGTTGCCATCTGCGCGCCAATCTGGACGGCATGGTGACCGGCGACCGGGTCATCTGGCGGGCGGGCCAGGAAGGCTCCGGCGTGGTAGTGGCGCGAGAAGAGCGCGACACTGTCCTCAAGCGTCCGGACGCTCGTGGACAGCTCAAGCCCGTGGCCGCCAATATCGATCAGATCCTGATCGTGTTTGCCGTTGAACCCGCGCCGCACCCCAACCTGATCGACCGCTACCTGGTGGCCGCCGAAGCCACCGGCATTGCCCCCATACTGGTACTCAACAAGACCGACCTGCTGCCGGAAGACGGCGGCGAGCTTGGCGAGCTTCTGGAACGCTACCGGGCGCTGGGTTATCCCGTGGTGCGTACCACCACGGCCAATGAAGCTGGGCTTGACGCTCTGCGGTCCCAGCTTGAAGGCCGCACCTCGGTATTCGTGGGCCAGAGCGGCGTGGGCAAGTCATCCTTGATCGACCTGCTGCTGCCCGGCGAGTCGCTACGTATCGGCGCCCTTTCCGAGGATTCGCGCAAGGGTACACATACCACGACCACCGCCCGGCTCTACACCATGAGCCAGGATGAAGTGACCGACGGCGAGTTGATCGACTCCCCCGGCATTCGCGAGTTCGGCCTGATTCACCTGACCGAGCAGGACGTGACCGACGGGTTCATCGAATTTCGGCCCTTTCTTGGCCACTGCCGCTTTCGCGACTGCCGCCACCGGGAAGAGCCGGGCTGCGCTTTACTTGAAGCGGTGGAGACAGGCAAGATTCACCCAGAACGTTTTGCCAGCTATCGACGCATTCTCGATAGCCTGGACGCCTGATTGTCAAAGGAGCTGCCCATGAGCACTGCGCACCCCTCGTCGGAATCGAACCTGCTGCCGCTGATCGTTGAGCCAGAGCAGCTCAAGAATCACCTGGAGGCTCCGGAGCTTCTAGTCATTGATGTGCCGGTGAATCCGGACAGCTAC
Source organism: Vreelandella aquamarina (assembly GCF_020075495.1). Taxonomy (GTDB): domain Bacteria; phylum Pseudomonadota; class Gammaproteobacteria; order Pseudomonadales; family Halomonadaceae; genus Vreelandella; species Vreelandella aquamarina_A. Next base: position 206,553 of record NZ_JABYQT010000002.1, on the reverse strand, counting down.
CGCCAGGGCCACGTGCCGGGCGCAGTCTACCTGGATTTTCGCTACCTGATGCGCGGCGAAGGCCCGGTGCCTAACGATGTGCCCGATGTCGAGTTTCTTTCCCGGCTGTTCAGCGCGCTGGGGCTTACCCGCGACACCCACGTGGTGGCCTATGATGACGAAGGCGGTGGCTGGGCGGCGCGGCTTCTATGGACGCTCGAACTGATCGGCCATACTCGCTACTCCTACCTGAACGGCGGCATCCACGCCTGGCGCGCTGACGGGCTCGATGAGAGCACCGAGCAGACGACTCCCACCCCCAGCAACTATCATGCCGAGATCCTCAATCCTCACGCGTTGATCACCTGTGAAGAAATCAAGGAGAAGCTTGGGGACCGGCAGTTCGCGGTCTGGGACGCCCGTTCAAAGGGCGAGTACGACGGCGAGAAAGGCAACAACAAGCACCTTGGGCATATTCCCGGCGCGGTGAACATGGATTGGGTCAACGCCATGGACAGAAATCGGGCCCTGCGCATCCGCGATTACGCCGAACTGATCACCGAGCTTCAAGCCATGGGCCTGACGCCGGACATGGAAGTGGCTACCCACTGCCAGAGCCACCACCGCAGCAGCTTTACCTGGCTCGTGGGCAAGGCGCTCGGCTTCAATATCCGCGGTTACGCAGGCTCCTGGGGGGAATGGGGTAACCGCGACGACACACCTATCGAAAAATGATTTCCCCTACCCGGGCTTACTACTGCAAAAGACATTGACGTGACGCTATCTCAAAAAATCTTTTCATTGATTCAGTACCCGCTGCCTCATCATGCGATTTCACGCCTGACCGGTTATTTCGCGCGCAGCGAAGTGTCATGGCTCAAGAATGCGCTGATCAAGGTATTCATCAAGCGCTTCAACGTGGACATGCGCCAGGCGCTGGAGCCCGACCCCACCGCGTACAGAAACTTCAACGCGTTCTTCACCCGCGCGCTGAAACCCGACGCCCGCCCACTTGGCGAGGGCCTTCTCAGCCCGACGGACGGTTCGCTCTCGCGCCATGGTGCCATCGAGCAGAACGAATTGATCCAGGCCAAGGGACATCGTTATTCGACCCAGGCTCTGCTGGGCGGCGACGCCGCGCTTGCCGCCGAGTTCTCCCGGGGTAGCTTCGCCACGGTCTACCTGTCACCGCGGGACTATCACCGAGTGCACATGCCCATGACCGGCACGCTGCGCGAAATGATCTACGTGCCGGGGCGCATCTTTTCGGTCAACAAGGCCACCGCCAGCTACGTCCCCGACCTGTTTGCCCGCAACGAGCGCCTGGTGTGCATCTTCGACTCGCCCCAGGGCCCCTTCGCCATGGTGCTGGTGGGTGCCATGGTCGTTGCCGCCATTGAAACGGTCTGGTCGGGCCAGGTCACGCCCCTGGCCGGCGTGCCCCAGCGCACCCGCTTTAGTGACCCGATCACCCTCGAGCGCGGTGAAGAGATGGGCCTGTTCAAGCTCGGCTCTACCGTGGTGATGTGCTTTGCCAACCCGGTCACGTTCGAGGACTACGCGCCGGAAACGATGGTCAGCATGGGTCAGACGCTGGGCGACTTTGCCCACCAGCCCATCAGGCCTCCGGCGTCAGTCTGACAAGGGCGTCGCGCCGGCCAGAAAGATCGCCACACAGCGACGCGCTCGGGCGTTGCACTGCGCCTCATCGATCTGCAGGCGTCGCCCAAGCAAGGCATTGATATGCCACTCGCCCAGCAGCATGCCCATGAACATGCCGGCCGCCTCCCGCGGGTCATCGAGCCGCAGCTGACCGCGAGCGACCTGGTCGGCCAGGTAATGGGCCAGTGCCTCTCGGGTATGGTCGGGTCCGCGGCTCAGGAACAGCTCACCAAGCTCGGGCGCCCGCTCGGCCTCGAACGCCAGCCCGCGCACGAGCCGTATCACGCCGGGGTCGAAGACCAGCATCAGCATGCGCCGTCCCATTTCATATAGCACCTGCTCCGGGGCCTGACGGTCACGCCTGCCCTCCTCCAGCACCGCCCAGGCGGTGGCAATGTGGCGTTCCATGGCCGCGGTAAAGAGCTTTTCCTTGCTGCCGAACTGCTTGTAGAGCGTAGCCAGCGACCCGCCCGCCCGGGCCACTATGTCGCTTACGCTGGCCCCGGCGTAGCCCTGCTCCAGAAACACATCCCGGGCCGCCTCGAGCAGGCGTTCACGGCGCGCCTCGCCACGCGTGGTACGCATCGCGTTCTCAGACTGTTCAACAGCAGACGTTGAGCAAGACATTCATTCACCTCTTCAAACCGGTTTATCAACCTACAGGCATCCAGCCCATGCTGCATGATCTCATCTTGCCGCTAGCGTGCTAACAAAGTAGCCATGTAGTGTAGCATTCATTACACTATGCAGCTTCCTTTCCGGCGGTCAGTCCGCCAACATGCCAAGCGTGAGGTGTCGCCATGCCATCAGAGGGCAAGCAGGTTCAGAACGAGGCGTTTCGTGAAAAGCGCAAAGGCCCTGCGCCAGTCCGCAAGCTGGCAGTGATGCTGGTAATGGTCATCGCCCTGGCCGCGCTGGCCTGGTGGAGCGTGGGCTGGTGGCAGGTAGGGCGCTTCATCGAAGAGACGGACAACGCCTATGTGCGCACCGACAGCGTCGCCATTCGCGCCGAGCTTTCCGCACGCGTCGTCGAGGTCATGGTGGATGACAACCAGGCGGTCAAGCGCGGCGAGCCGTTATTGCGTCTAGATGAGGCAAGCTACCGCGATCAGGTTGCCCAGGCAGAAGCCCAGCAGGCGGTAGCGGCCGCCTTCATTGCACAGGCCCATCGCCAGGTGGAACTGCAGCAGGCGGCAATTGATCAGGCGGCTACCCAAGTGGATGCCGCCCAGGCGGAAGTGAGCCAGGCACGGGCACACCTGGAACGCTCTTCCTCGCTTGCGGCCAACAACTACGGCTCGCGCCAGCAGCGGGAAGACGACCAGAGCGCGCTGCGGGTGGCCGAAGCCAATCTGGCCAGCCGTCGTGCGGCAGTCATCTCGGCCCAGCGCCAGCTGGCCGTGGCACAAAGCGACGTGGCCCGCGCCGAGGCCAACCAGGACGCCGCCCGCGCCGATCTTGACTATGCCCGCCACCAGCTGGACAAGACCTTGATCAGCGCCCCCCGCGACGGGGTGGTCGGCAACCTGCGCGTCGAACCCGGCACGCTGGCCCAGCCGTCGCTGACACTCTTGCAGCTGGTGCCGCTCGAATCAGCTTTTGTGATCGCCAATTTCAAGGAGACCCAGCTCGAGCGCATCCGCCTCGGCCAGCCGGTGGCCGTCCACCTGGACGCCTACCCGAATATTACCTTTGACGGCATCGTCGAAAGCCTGTCGCCAGCCACCGGCACCGAGTTCAGCCTGCTTCCCCAGGACAACGCCACCGGCAACTTCAACAAGATCGTGCAGCGCGTGCCAGTCAAGATCCGAGTGACAGGCCCTATCGAGTCGCTGGGCCTTTTGCGCGCCGGACTTTCGGTAATCCCCGAAATCGATACCCGCGAGCTTGAACCGAGAACGGAGGCGCCGACATCCCGCGTGACCAGCTCGCTCCTACCGCAGGAGCAGCACGACTCATGAGCGGAGCCGCCGCCCCCGCCATAGGCCCCAGCGAGATGCCGCCCTGGCCCCAACGCATTGGTTTTATCGCCGCGGTGTTCGGCATGTTCATGGCGATTCTGGATATCCAGATCGTGGCAAGCTCGCTCAACGAGATCCAGTCCGGGCTGTCCGCCAGCGAGGATCAGATTTCCTGGGTGCAGACCTCCTACCTGATTGCCGAGATCGTGATGATCCCGCTGTCCGGGATGCTGATGCGCATTCTCTCGACGCGGGTGGCGTTCACGCTCTCCTGCGCCGGCTTCACATTGGCAAGCCTTGGCTGCGCGCTGGCGGGTTCCATCGAGCAGCTCATCGTGCTGCGCGCCATTCAGGGCTTCATGGGCGGGGCGATGATTCCGATCACCCAGGCGATCAGCTTCTCGATCTTTCCGCGTCGGGTGATGGGCAGCGTGCAGGCGGTGATCGGCATGGTGGTCACCATGGCGCCATCGGTCGGCCCGACGGTGGGCGGCTACATCACCGAAACCCAGAGCTGGCACTGGCTGTTTCTGGCCAACGTGATTCCCGGCATTCTGGTGTGCTGGGCGGCCTGGAACTTTCTGGACATCGACAAGGGTGATCGGACGCTCGCGCGCAGGCTGGACGTGCTGGGACTTGCGCTGATTGCGCTGTTTCTCGGTTCGCTCGAGTTCGTGCTCGAGGAAGGCCCGGGAGAGGACTGGTTCGCCAGCCGCGAGATCGTGCTGTTCAGCCTCCTTTGCCTGGCGACCGGTGTCTGGTTTTTCGTTCGTACCCTGAGAAGCGACCATCCCATCGTCGACCTGCGCGCTTTCGCCAACCGCAACTTCGCCATCGGCGCCGGGATGGGATTCATCATCGGCATCGCGCTTTACGGGCTGGTCTACATCATGCCGCTGTTCTTTGGCTACGTGCGGGGGTATTCGAGCCTTCAGATCGGCCAGGTGATGTTCGTGACGGGCCTGACGATGTTCTTTTGCGCACCGCTGGTGGGCAAGGCCACCAACCATCTGGACCTGCGCTTGCTGCTGTTCTTCGGCTTTTTGCTGGTCGGTGCGGGCACCATGATGAACGCCAATCTCACCGTGCAGTCCGGCTTCTGGCAGTTCTGCGTGCCGCAGATCGTGCGCGGCGTGGGGCTGATCATGTGCATCATCCCCGCCTCGCGCATCGCACTCGGCACCCTGCCGCAAAGCGAAGTGGGTAACGCCAGCGGGCTGTTCAACGTGATGCGTAACCTGGGCGGCGCCATGGGACTGGCGCTTCTTGATACAGTGCGCGATATTCGCGAGGACTTTCACTGGAACCAGCTGATCCCGGCCATCGACACTGGCCGCGAGGTGGTCGTTTCCGAGATCGCCCGGTACGAAGCCATGCTCAGCGGCACGGTGCCGGATGCCTACCACGCCGCTGTGGGCCTACTGGCTCAGAGAGTGGCCCAGCAGGCCCAGGTCCTTGCCTTCAATGATATCTTTACCTGGCTGGGGCTGATCTACATCGTCACGGTGCCGCTGGTCTTTCTGCTCAAGCGCCTGAATGCCTGAGGGGCTTCAGCAGTCCGGCGTGGCAAACGCCAGCACGTCTTCCAGGCGCGCCTTTCCCAGCGCCTGCTGGATCAGCCGGTCGATGCCCAGCGCTACCCCCGCCCCTTCCGGCATGCCGAATTCGAGCGCGGCCAACAGGCGCTCGTCGATATCCACTTCCACAAGCCCCAGCCGGCGGCGCTCGAGGTTATCCTGCTCGAAGCGTGCACGCTGCTCTACAGCATCGGTCAGCTCATGGTAGCCGTTGGCAAGTTCCACACCTTCCAGGTATAGCTCGAAGCGTGAGGCTACCCATTCGCCGTCGCTGTCCTGGTGCCGGCGCGCCAGTGCCGCCTGGCTGGCAGGATAATCCATCACCACGCTCAGCTCGCCCCGGCCAAGGGTAGGCTCGATCACCATGCTCATCAATAGATCCAGACAGGTGTCGCGGCTCTCCTTGTCGAGCGCGCCGGCGGCCATCTGGCCGCGCTCGGCCGCTAGTCCGCGCAGTTTCTCAAGCGACAGGGTAAAGGGGTCCATCGCCAGATGGGTGTGGAACAGCTCCCGGTAGCGGTAGGTGACGACCTGCCTTGCAGGTGACGGTATAAGCGTTGCCACCAGAGCGGTCGTTTCATCGATCAACTCGGCCAGTGTGAAGCCTGGCCGGTACCACTCGAGCATGGTGAACTCGATATTGTGACGCGACCCCACTTCACCATCACGAAAGCTTCGAGCAAGCTGGAAGATAGGCCCGCTGCCCGCCGCCAGCAGTCGCTTCATGTGAAACTCCGGCGAGGTCTGCAGCCATAGCCGACGCTGCCCCTTGTCGGTACGGGCCTGAGTGGCAAGCGAGACCAGATGCACATCGGTGCTGCCGCCCTGCCCCAGCACCGGGGTTTCTACTTCCATCACATCACGTGCGGCGAAAAACGCCCGCACGCTGGCAAGCAGGCGGGCGCGCTCGCGCAGCGTTGCCATGTCTGCCTTGGGTCGCCACTCAATGGCCATCACCGCTCCTTGGACAAAATAAAAGCCACGCAAATGCGTGGCAATAAGGTAGTACACCCGTCACTGAGTGCGTAGTCGACATAAGACCACGCACCCATTCATCGGTGGCAATCAGGCGCGGGACACGTACTCGCCGGAGCGGGTATCGATTTTCAACACTTCGCCCTGATTGATGAACAAGGGCACACGCACCACCGCACCCGATGAAAGCGTGGCGGGCTTGGAGCCGCCCTGAGCGGTATCGCCTTTCAGGCCCGGGTCGGTTTCCACCACTTCCAGTTCGATGAAGTTGGGCGGGGTCACGGAGATCGCCTTGTCGTTCCACAGGGTCAGGGTATACGGCACCTGTTCCTTGAGCCATTTTTCCGTCTCGCCAAGGGCTTTCTTCTCGACCGCGTACTGCTCGAAGGAGCCGTCGGTCTTCATGAAGTGCCACATGTCACCGTCGGTATAGAGATACTCCATCTCCAGGTCCATGACGTCGGCGCCTTCCAGCGAGTCACCGGACTTGAAGGTGCGCTCACCGACACGTCCGGTCATCAGGTTGCGAAGTTTCACACGGTTGAACGCCTGGCCCTTGCCTGGCTTGACCAGCTCGTTTTCGACGATCGAACAGGGGTCGCCGTCGAGCATTACTTTCAGACCGCCCTTGAATTCGTTGGTAGAATAGTTAGCCATGTTGCCTCTCAATGATCCATGTCAGTTATCGATTACTGTCGCCGATGGGTGAAGGCCTTCGGGGCTTTCGCGGGTGCAACACCTCGGCCCATCGCATCGCTCAATAAGTGCGCGCATGATAACCCGAAGGAGGGCTTTTTTGCAGGAGAACATTATGATCGTTGCCTCGGACCGTCTCGAGCAAGCCAGCGAGGTATCACGCCCTTCATGGCAGCACCAGCTTTCCCACGCCATTCGTGACCCCAGGGTACTGTGCCAGTATCTGGGACTCGATGACACGTGGCTTGAAGGCGCGCGAACCGGACATGCGTTGTTCGAGGTGCGCGTCCCGGAAGCCTATTTCAAACGCATGGCCCACAACGCGCCGGATGACCCGCTCTTGCGTCAGGTACTGCCACTGGGCGATGAGATACTGGCGCCTGCAGGCTATGTGGCCGACCCGCTCGAAGAGGCCGACCACCGTCCTGTACGAGGGCTGATTCACAAGTACGCAGGCCGGGTACTGCTGATTGCAAGCCCTACCTGCGCCGTGAACTGCCGCTACTGCTTTCGCCGCCACTTCCCCTACAGCGAGAACTCGCCCTCCCGTGCCCAGTGGCAGGAGGCGCTTGACTATCTGCGCGACGACCCTGGTATTCATGAGGCGATCCTCTCCGGCGGTGACCCGCTGGCGGCAAGCGACCGTCAACTGGCCTGGCTGGCCGGTGAGCTGGAACGCATCCCGCACCTCAAGCGCCTGCGCATCCACACCCGCCTGCCGGTGGTGATTCCCGACCGGGTGGATAGCGACCTGCTTGCATGGCTTGGCAACACGCGGCTGCAGAAAGTGATGGTACTGCATATCAATCACGCCAACGAGATCGATCAGGCGGTAGTCGATGCCTGCGCCCGACTCAAGGCCGTGGGGGTGACGCTGCTGAACCAGAGCGTGCTGCTGCGCGGCGTCAACGATGATGTGACTACCCTGGCCGTACTTTCCGAACGCCTGTTCGAGGCTGGCGTACTGCCCTACTACCTGCATGTGCTCGACCCGGTCCAGGGCGCGGCGCATTTTGATGTGCCCGATGAGGAGGCGCGCACGCTGGTTACCCGCCTTCGCGATCATCTACCGGGCTTCTTGATGCCGCGCTTGGTGCGGGAAATTCCCGGCGAGGCGAGCAAGACGCCGCTTTGAATAAACGTCGAAACAAGGGCGTAACTAGCCATAGCACAGGTACGACCAGCCAGCGCCAGAGCAGCCGCAGCACGGCCAGCAGCGGGACCAGCACAATCAACCAGATCACAAACTGCCCAAGCCATACCGGCAGGCCCAGCCATCTTGCTGCATTGGCACCTAATGCACTGATCAGCGAGGGATGGCGGGCCACCACATAGGCGGTGGTAGCCACGGCGGCTATCTTGGCCATGCGCGGCAGGCTGGCAAAGCGCGCAGTGCCCGCGGCGATTCCCTGGCGCATGCCTGCCCGTGCGCCCTGGGCTTCCACACTGCCTGCCCGGGCGCCACGTGCAACGCGCCCTGCGCGAAGCACCTTGACCGTACTGGCCATCAGCAGAAGGTCCACCCCGGCCCAGCCGATGTCGCTTGCGTTGATCGCTTCATCGCGGCGCCACTGGTTCTCAAGGTCACGCAAGCCGCTGGTGAAGAAATCACTGATACCCGCCACGACACGCTCGCCCTGCAGCCAGTGCACCTTGCCTTCGGCATCCACCACGAATTGGTTAAGCAAGGCGTGCCCTTCGGCATCGAGCAAGGCAATGCCCATCTGCCCACGAAGGTGCGGTGTCCACTCGACTTCGCCTTGCACCTGTTCGCCCTCCTCGCTCCACCAGCGACTCAGCTGCTGGTAGCGCTCGCCTACCCAGTGCTGGGCGCGAAGTGTGGCGACGTCGTGGGCACGAAAGTAGCTGATCGGCAACACCGCATCAGGGCCAAAGCGCACCAGCACCTGCTGGAATTCAGGCAGCGCGGCGTACTCAAGCAGCGCCGCGCGGGCGATGTCGCCGTAGCGCAGAATGGCCAGGTGCGCACTCATCCATAGCGGCTGATCCTCGGCATAGGCGAGAAACACGCCATTGAGGGCAGCGGACTCCTGAGCAAGAGATGTCTCGATCGCGGGCAGCGCCTGGCGGGTTTCCAGGCGCATCAGGCGCGGCGCGTAGGTGTCCGTTGACGCCAGGGCCGACAACCCGCCTGCCAGTACCACTGCCACTATCAAGACAAGTAATCCGCTACGCAAGCGCTCTCCTGCTGGGCCTGTTAAACCCGAGATGATTTGACGGGGCAGCCGCACACGCGGTACGACTCACTGCGAAGGTTCGTTCAAGAACTCAAGCGCCTGGCGCGTGGCCGGCCACATCACGCTGCCGTGGTTCTCGCCGGGAAATACCGTCAGGCTTACGCTGGCGTCTTGCCGGGCACCGAACCATTCAGCGAACGCCCGAGTGTTATCGACCATGGCGCGCGCGCGCTGACGGCTGACGCGTTCGCTCGTATCCGGCTGATCATGGCCTGGCTGCTCGTCTTCCCCCACCCCGAGCATCAGCCGGGCGTCGGGCAGCGCAGATGATACCGCGTAGCGGCTGGCGAGCCTATCGAGCGGCTTGTCACCATACCACCAGAGCGAGGGGCTGATGGCGATATAGGTATCGAAGCTTGAAGGCCGGGTGAGCAGCGCGTGAAGGACGAACAAGCCGCCGTAGGAGTGGCCAAGAATCGCCTCCTGGTCTGAATCCACCGCAAAGCGCTGCTCGATGACAGGCTTCAGATGCGTCTGGATAAATTCAAGAAAGCGCTCCGCGCCGCCAAAGGCACCCCGGGAGTGGTCGCCATCCGCCGAGATGTCGGGAGTAAAGTCCTCGCTGCGCCGCTCTCGGCTAAAACGCTCGGTATCCGGGTAGCCAATCGCCACGATGAGCAGTGGATTGCCCATGCCGTCAGGCCCCTGGCGCGTCAGCGTATCGCGCGCTGCCTGTAGCAGCGGCAGGCGCGCGTTACCATCAAGCAGGTAGAGGACCGGGTAGCCCGCATCCGGCGGCGGCGCATCGGGTACCGACACCTGAATCAGATACTCGCGCTCCGGTTCAGAAGCAGTGAGCAGAAACTGGGCAGTGCCCGGCAGCGTAACGTCGCCAGGCGACGCGCTGTAGGCCATGGCCGGGCACCAGCAAAGCAGAAAAGGCAGCCATGGCAGGCCACCTGCTGATGAAAACCAGTTGCGCCACGGTTTCCCGTGGCGCTTGAATAAACCCTTAGAAATCATAGCGTAGCGATGCCACCACGTTGGCCGGGTTACCCGGCATGTTGAACGTTCCATCACTGCCCACCCGATTGTAGTAATCACGATCCAGCAGATTGTTGATATTGAGCTGCCCGCTTATCCGGGAAGTAAAGTCGTAGCCCACCATGGCATCCACCACCGCGTAGCCGGGCGCCTTGATGCCGTTACTTGAGGCGAAATCGCTCATCGCCGTCACGCCGCCCCCGATACGCAAGCCGCCCAGCATTTCGCCCGCGAAATCGTACTGGGTCCAGAGATTGACGATATTGTTGGGCATCAGGAGAAAGAGCCCGTCTTCGCGATCCGACGAGCTGCGCTCTACCTTGGTATCCAGATAGGTGTAGCCGGCAATGATGTCCCACTGGTCGGTAAGGCTTCCGGTGACCTCGAACTCAGCTCCCTGGATGCGCATCTTGCCCACGGACTCGGAATAGTTGGCCGCCGGGTCTGCCGGCGCCGCCGCCCGGTTCTCGTCATACAGCCGGAAAGCGCTGATACGCGCGTTCACATCACCGCCCAGGTAGCTGCCCTTGATGCCTACCTCGTACTGGTCACCTTCCCGCGGTGAGAGCAGATCGTTGTTGATATCACTCTCGGTCTGCGGCTTGAACACCTGCGAGTAGCTGGCATAAAGCGAATGTTCGTCATCAAGATCGACCACAAGCCCCGTATAAGGGGTTATCTCTGTGCCGCTACGGCTCTGCTCGGAGCCTGCTGCCAGGTCCTCGTAGTCAAGATCGTAACGGCTGACCCGCCCACCGGCAATCAGCGCCAGCGGCTGAATCGGGCGTAGTGTCAGCTTGCCATAAAGCCCGGTTTCCTCGAGCGTGGTGTTGGCATGCGAGTAGCCTCTACCGCTGGTACGTGCGCTGTCCAGGATATCGACGAAGGCCAGTGCGTTCAGCTCGTCTCGTGTGACGCGCCCGCCGGTCAGACTACGCGCGCGTCCCGCTTCCATGTCGGTATCGAAGCGTTTGTAATCGCTGCCCAGTACAAACTCGCTGACGTTGCCAAACGCGGAAAACGGCTGGCTGTAGCTTGCGTCCACCGCTACTGACTGCTGGTCGATCACGCTGCCAGTACCCGCCACGGTCAGCGTATCATCAGCATTCAAGGTGCTTCCGCCAAAGGCGTAGTTGTAATCGGCGTTGCGGTTGGAGTAACGCGCGGCCAGGCGCCCGAAGCCGCCCGTGGCAAAGCGGTGGGTAAGCTCGGCAATCCAGTCGTTCGAGTGGCTATTGAAGTCGTTCCAGCGGGCGCCGTAGAAATCCGAACGCGACCCGTACAGAAGCTCGCCACGGCTGCCCACTGGATGGCCGTTGTTCACCGTGATGTTCTTGGTATTGTGAAGGTAGCCAAGCCCCAACGTGGTGGCGTCATCGAGATCCATATCCACGGCCGCGTAGAGGTCGTGCTGGTCATTGGCGTTATTATCCACAAATTGACCGTGCTCGGTATGATCGATGACCAGGCGACCGCGTATGCGTCCATTTGCATCAATGGGTCCAGATATATCTACCTGCCCCGCACGCTGCTGGTCGCTGCCCAGGCTGCCGGTCACGTGCCCTTGGAAATCCCGGGTGGGGCGCTTGCGCACCAGGTTGACGATGCCGCCCATCTCGCTGGTGCTGTCAAACAGCCCCGACGGGCCACGCATGATCTCGACACGGTCTACCGCCGACAGGGTGGGCACCGACCCGGTGATACTGGTCATCGGCGCGGGCAGGCCATCGATACTGACTTCATCGTACTCGTAGCCGCGTGCGTAGATGGACGAGCGACCGTTATCGTTGGAGAGCACGCGCATGCCCGGCGTTCTGCGGCCCAGCTGATCCAGCGTGGTAAAGTTCTGATCCTCGATGGCATCACGCGTGACCACGCTGACGGATTGGGGAATATCACGCAGCGAGGCGGGCGTCTTGGTGCCGACGGTGGCCGCATCAACGCTATAGCCACCGGTCACTTCAGAAGACAGCATTTCATATAGACGATTACCCTCCACCGTGACGGTATCAAGTCGCGAAGCCTCCTCTACTGCCTGTGCCAACGCGTCAGGTGCAAGACAAAGCGCAATGGTGGCGCCGCTGATTACTGCTGCCAAACGATAACCCGATATCTCTGATGCCATGCTGTTCCCCTTGTGGCTCCTCTGGTTTAACGCCTTTTTGCGAATGAGAATCCGTTGCAATAAAATTTACGGCAGCGCATTATGCCATCCACTCGTTCGTGGCACCTTTGCATACCGGGCAGCTTGCTTTGCAAACGCGGCAAATGGGCGTATCAGGACTCACTTCAGCAAAAGGACATACATGGGCGAAACGTCAGCCATACACGAGATCAGCGCCGCCGATCTGCGCACGCTTTCCGCTCCGCTCGTCAAGCGCCAACGGCTCGAAGCGCCCGCCTGGGATCAGCGTTCAGCGCCGTTGACCGGGCGAATGTGGGTGGCAGAGATCGAACCGGGTATGCAGCTGCGTCTGGCCGATGTTCAGGATCGGTTCGGCCTGACCAGCCAGGCGGTACTGCCGGCAGGTGTCAAGATTGCTCTGGTAATGGGTGGAACGGCGCGCGTGCGCTATGGCGCGTCGGAAACTCGCCTGGGCGTCGATGCCTCCCACTGCGGTTTACTGGTCATCCTGCCTGCAGCAGCCAGCTTCACGCGCCTGGGCCAAGCGGGCGTGTCCGAACGCACGCTGACCTTGACCCTCTCGCCTCATTGGCTTGACCGCCACGGATATCGCGAACTTCTGACCTGCACAGAGGGGGCGCCAACGCTCAGCCATTGGACGCCCTCTTCAGGGCTCTTCGCACTGGCTTTGCGCCTTTTCTCAACCGATGAAAAAGCACCTCACGACACCGCAGCACGCCTGCAGCTTGCAGGGCTTGCAACGATGCTCGCGGGTGAAGCGCTGGCCTGTCTGCCTCGACCGTATCCACGCTCTAAAGCCCCCACCATGCCCGATCACCGCCTGGCCAGGCTCATGCACCTGATTGACAGCGGCCAGGCGAAAGGCGTGACCCAGACAGCGCTTGCCAAGCAGCTGGGCATGAGCGTGAGCACCCTTCAACGACGCTTTTATCACCAGCAGGGCGAAGCGCTAGGGAGTTTTCTGCGCCGCCATCACCTTGCCCTGGCCCGAAACGCCCTGGCGCAGCAGGCCATCAGCATAGACGCTGCCGCTGCGCTGGCTGGTTATACCAACGCGACCAACTTCGCCACGGCGTTCAAGCGGGAGTATGGTATAGCGCCTCGGGAGTATCGGCGCGTTCATCAGCGCCTTCTCCATCGAGCGTAAAGGGAGTGTCATCATTGATCCGTATCGTTGCCTGCTGGTTTAGCAACGATGACAATCCTGGAGAGATGCATGAAACGTGCGTTGACGCTGCTGGCGCTATTGCCCCTGGCGCCCGGCCTGGCCGTGGCGGTTACACCGGATTCGCTGGATATCCGCCACGTTGCCATAGGCGAGCTGCACCCGACACAGCCTGCTCTTGGCTATCGGCAGATGGATTACAAGCAGGGACGCTTCGCGGTGGATCGTGAGAAGTTTTTTGACGAGTTCTGTGAAACCGGGGGTCAGGGTGGCATTGATCTATTTGACGAGGCGTCTTCTTTAAAGGATACCGATAGCTTTACCTGCACCGCTGCCCTCGGCACGCATCCAGAGGATATGAAAACCGTCGTGATGGCGCCAGATGGCGACATGTACCTGACCGATGGCCACCATACCTTCAGCAATTACCTGGCCCTTGAAGGGCGCGAGCTCAGCGTACCGGTGCTGATTACCCACGACTTCAGCGACCTGCCGGATATGGAGAGCTTCTGGGCGACCATGCAGGAGGAGCGTCTGGTCTGGCTGGATGCGCCCGACGGGCCCATCACACCTGAAGAGCTGCCTGAACGGCTGGGGCGTGACGCTCAGGCAGATGACGCCTACCGCTCGCTGGTCTATTTCACACGTGGTGTCGGGTACAAGAAACCCTCCACCCCGCCGCCGTTTCTGGAGTTCTACTGGGGCCAGTGGCTTGCTGCCCAACTGCCGCTTGACGCGCTGGACCTGAGCACCCGGGAAGGCTATCGCGAGGCCGTTATTCAAGCGGCAACACTGATGGTCGAGGTGCCCGCCGACACCGTGATTGCCGATACCGCCACGGGGCCGCTGACCGCACGGGACATGGGCCAGCTACCCGCCTTCAATGACAAGGCGCTTGAAAAACTGCTCTCCGAGCGCGGCAAATTGACCTACGCGTTTTCACTCGACAAGTAGCAGTCTCACCGGCTGCTCTCTTCACGGTGGGGCGCCGGTGTCGACTCTGCTAAAGACGGATCACGCTGCACAAGCGCAGCCTCCATGCGATCGAGTTGGGCCTTGAGCCCGTGCACATCGTTGCGCAGCGCCTGCAGTTCGGCTTCTTCACCTTCGCCGTTATCCAGCGCCATCTGGGCACTTTCCTTTTGCATGACGTCCAGCACGATGCCGATCATCATGTTCAGGAAGATAAAGGCATTCAGAAAGATGAAGGTGAGAAAGTAGATCCAGGCGTAGGGGTAGACCTCCATGGTGGGATACAGCACTGCCGTTGCCCAGCTTTCGAAAGTGGCCACCTGAAAGAGCGTCAGCATGGCAAGCGCGATGTTACCCCACAGCCCTTCGTCCACATTATGAAAGAGGAAGCTGCCGATCGCGGCATAGATATAAAAAATGATAAACATCAACAGAGCAACGTAACCCATCCGGGGGATGGATTTCATCAAGGCTACCAGCAGCATCTGCAGCTCGGGAATCATGGATACCAGGCGCAATACCCGGAAGATTCGCAACAGTCGCGCCAGCAACACCATCTCCGAGTCATCCATGGGGATCAGGCTTGCGGTCACGATCAGGAAGTCGAACACGTTCCAGCCCTTCTTGAAGAAGCTGATCAAGTTGCGTTCGGCGGCCATTCTGATCAAAATCTCGATCAGGAAAAATATCGTGACGGCAATATCGAGATAGAGCAGCCACTGCTCTATACGTGACGTCTCTTCGTAGGTTTTCGCGCCAATCACCAGGGCGGAAAGCACAATGATGGAGATGACAACGCCTTCGAAAATCTTGTTGGTACGCAGATTTTCGAAGCGATCCTGCCAGGTATTGAAGGGTTCACTCATGGAGCAAGGAGTCTCTGAACGGTTTACCGCACCACTTTATACTAAAACCCCATAACGACCATACAAGTGATATCCTCTTGTTTCACTTAACGTATCCTGCGCCACCGGCACGCCTTCGGGCGGCCAGGTGGCATTTTTTAGTTTTAATTGCGCTGGATGGAACCCATGACACTGCTGTGGATAGCCCTACTGCCCCTGTTGGGCGTACTGGTGCCGGCACTCACTGCCCAACGCGGTCGCACGCTGTGCTCGCTTGCCACGGGCATCGTGCCGGCGATTGCCCTGCTGCTTACGCTGATGCAACTGCCTGGCCTGCTCGATGGCGAGGCGCTTCGAGTCAGCGTGCCGTGGCTGCCTGAACTCGGGCTTGAGCTGGCCTTTCGCCTCGACGGGCTCTCTTTGCTTTTCAACCTGCTGATTCTGGGCATTGGCCTTCTGATTCTGCTCTACGCCCATTTCTACCTTGACAAGGATGAGCCCTACGGGCGCTTCTACGCCTTTCTGATTCTCTTCATGGCCTCGATGGTCGGCATTTCGATGTCCGACAACCTGATACTGCTCTGGCTGTTCTGGGAACTTACCAGCCTTTCCTCTTTCCTGCTGATTGGCTTTTGGTCGTACCGGGGCGATGCACGCAAGGGCGCGCGGATGGCGCTGACCATTACCGGTGCCGGTGGGCTTGCACTGCTGGCTGGCCTCTTGCTGCTGGGCGACATGGCCGGCAGCTACCGAATGGACGATGTGCTGGCAAGCGGTGCGCAGATCGTGGCCGACGGCCGCTACCCGCTGATGCTGGCGCTGGTGCTGCTGGGCGCGTTTACCAAATCTGCCCAGTTCCCCTTCCATTTCTGGCTTCCCCACGCCATGGCGGCACCGACCCCGGTGTCGGCCTACCTGCACTCGGCCACCATGGTGAAAGCCGGCATCTTCTTGATGGCGCGCCTGCACCCGGCCATTGCGGGCAGCGAGCTGTGGAGCGTCGTGGTACCGCTGGTGGGTTCGATCACGCTGCTTTACGGCGCCTGGTTTGCGCTGTTCAAGACCGACCTGAAAGCCATTCTGGCGTTTTCCACCATCAGCCACCTGGGGCTGATCACCGTGCTGCTGGGCATCGGCAGCCCCATGGCGGTGCTGGCGGCGCTGTTTCATATCATCAATCACGCCACCTTTAAGGCGGCGCTGTTCATGAGCGCCGGCATCATCGATCACGAAACCGGCACGCGCGAGCTCAAGCTGCTGGGAGGCCTGCGCAAGACCATGCCGGTCACCGCATTGCTGTCTACCCTGGCAGCAGCGGCCATGGCGGGCGTACCACTGTTCAACGGTTTTCTTTCCAAGGAGATGTTCTTTACCGAAACCCTGGCAACACCGGTGCTTGGCGGGCTCAGCTGGCTGATTCCCGTGCTGGCCGCGATAGGCGGCGTCCTGTCGGTTGCCTACTCGGTTCGCCTGGTGCATGCGGTATTCTACAAGCCGGCCAAGGAAGCATCGCCCAAGAAGCCTCACGAGCCGCCGCACCTGATGCGCCTGCCCGTGGAAATCCTGGTGGCGCTGTGCGTAGTGGTCGGCCTGTTCCCGGCATTCTTTGCCACCAACCTGCTGGATCTGGCCACCCAGGCAGTTCTGGGCGAGCCGCTGGATTTCCATCTGGCCATCTGGCACGGCGTCAACCTGCCGCTGGTGATGAGCCTTGTAGCTTTTGCCCTGGGCTTGATGATGTATTGGCGCCACGCTGACCTGCGCCGTTTTCTGCAGCCATTTGCAAGCGTGGATGCACGCCGCGTGTTCGAGCGTTTCATGATGACGCTGGGCTATCGCGCCGAGCAGACCATGGCCGCGCTGGATGGCAACTCGCTGCAGCGCTTCATGAGCTGGCTGCTGCTGGCCGCCCTGTGCATGGGCGTGCTGGGCTTGGCACAGATGGATATCCTGTCGGGCAGCAAGAGCAATCAGCCGTCCGATGGCATTCTGGTGTTTGGCGCGGCCATGCTGATCTTTGGCGGTATCGCCACCGCGGCCACCCATCGCTATCGCTTGATATCGCTCTTGATGCTGTCGATTGTCGGGCTTTTCGTGGCGCTGACCTTTGCCCGCTTCTCTGCCCCCGACCTGGCGCTTACCCAGCTCTCCGTCGAGGTGGTGACCATGATCCTGCTGATGCTGGCACTGTTCTTCTTGCCCCAGCGAACGCCGCGCGAATCAAGCCCCCTGCGCAACGTGCGCGACATGCTGCTGGCAGGCGCCCTGGGAATGGTGGTGGCCAGCCTCAACTATGCGGTCATGACGCGTGAAACGCTGTCGATCTCCAGCTTCTTCATGGCCAACAGCGTACCCGGCGGCGGCGGCCATAACGTGGTGAACGTCATTCTGGTCGATTTCCGCGGCTTCGATACCCTAGGCGAAATCACCGTGCTGGCGCTGGCGGGTCTGGCAATCTTCAAGCTGTTAAACCGCCTGCGCCTGTTCATGCCGCACAGCGACGGTGAAGGCCGCGTCTGGTCGCCGGACCGCTACCCGGCCATCCTGACCTCGATTTCCATGACCCTGCTGCCGCTGGCGCTGCTGGTCTCGGCGTTTATCTTCCTGCGCGGGCATAACCAGCCGGGCGGCGGCTTCATTGCCGGCCTGATTACCGCAGTGGCGCTGATTCTTCTCTATATGGCGCGCGGCGTGGAGTGGGCCCAGGCTCGCCTGGACTTCCCCTTCCAACCGGTGGCCGTGGTCGGTGTCGCCATCGCCACGTTGACCGGGCTTGGCAGCTGGCTGTTTGGCTATCCGTTCCTGACCTCGGCGTTTGGCTATTTCAGCTTGCCGGGCATCGGCAAGTTCGAGCTGGCCACTGCCCTGCTGTTCGATCTAGGAGTGTATCTGGCGGTAGTGGGTGCCACGCTGATGATTCTTGCCAACCTGGGCAAGGTCACCACCGCGCACCGTCCGGTGACCGACCCCAAAGAGCCCGATACGCCCGCCCCGACACCTGCCAAGGAGCCTCGCTGATGGAGACCCTTTACGCGATTACTACCGGCGTGCTTACCGCCTGCGGCCTCTACCTGACACTGCGCGGGCGCACCTTTCCCGTGGTGGTCGGGCTTACGCTGACCTCCTACGCGGTGAACCTGTTCCTGTTCTCCATGGGGGGATTGACCACCGACGGCGCCGCTATCGTGCACGGTGACGGCAACTACGCCGACCCCCTGCCTCAGGCGCTTGTACTCACGGCCATCGTCATCGGCTTTGCCATGACCGCGTTCGTGGTGATTCTTGCCATGCGTGCCCGCAGTGAAGCGGGTAACGATCACGTGGACGGCAAAAAGGAAGACCGTGAATGATGCAACATCTGATTGTTTTCCCCGTCATCGTGCCGCTGGTTGCGGGCATCCTGCTGCTCTATCAGCGTCAGGGCCTGATCCGCTACAAGCGCATCGTCAGTATCCTTGCCACCCTGCTCACGCTGGCTGCCGCCACTGGGCTGGTCAGCGTGGCCGTTCAGGGCGACATCGTCTACTACGCCCTTGGCGACTGGCAGCCGCCCTTTGGCATCGTACTGGTACTCGACCGGCTTTCGGCACTGATGCTGCTGGTAACGGCACTGCTGGCCGTTGGCGCGGTGGTCTATGCCTGCGCGGGAGATGATGAAAAGGGCAGCAACTTTCACGGCCTGTTCCAGTGGCAGTTGCTGGGTATCAACGGCGCGTTTCTGACCGGCGATCTGTTCAACCTGTTCGTATTCTTCGAAGTGCTGCTGCTGGCCTCTTATGCCCTGCTGCTTCACGGAGGCGGCAAGGCACGCATTCAGGCAAGCGTCCACTACGTGGTGCTGAACCTGGCCGGCTCCTCGCTGTTCCTGATTGCCGTGGGCATCCTTTACGGCGCGACCGGCACCCTGAACATGGCCGACATGGCACAGCGCCTGGCCAGCCTTCCCGCCGAGCGTCAGGGCCTGGTAAGTGCCGGTGCACTGATGCTTCTGGTCGTGTTTGGCCTGAAAGCGGCCATCATGCCGCTCTACTTCTGGCTGCCGCGGGCCTACGCCGCCGCCCCGGCGCCCGTTGCGGCGCTGTTTGCGATCATGACCAAGGTCGGTATCTACGCCATTCTGCGTGTCTATACGCTGCTTTTCAGCGACAGCACTGGCGCGCTTTTCGCCCTGGAGCAGCCCTGGGTGTGGTGGCTGGCCCTTGCCACGCTGGCCGTGGCCGGCGCGGGGGTGATTGCCGCGCGTGACCTGCGCCTGCTGGTCGCCTACCTGGTGCTGATTTCAGTAGGCACGCTGCTGGCTGGCGTAGGTATCCGCACGCCGGCGGCCATCTCGGCGCTGCTTTACTATCTGATTCATACCACGCTGATCACCGGCGGGCTTTTCCTGCTGGCCGACATGATCGGCCAGCAGCGCGGCAAGGCGGGCACCCGGATCGTCAAGGGGCGGCCCATGGTGCAAGGCGCCGGGCTGGCCCTGCTGTTCTTCATCGGCGCCATCGCGGTGATCGGCATGCCGCCGCTTTCCGGCGCCATCGGCAAGGCGCTGGTGCTCAATGCAGCGCAAGGCACGCAGCGGCTCTGGCTGTGGCCGCTTCTGCTGCTGGCAAGCCTGGCCTCGCTGATCGCGCTTTCCCGGGCGGGCTCGACCATGTTCTGGCGAAGCCACCTGGGAAGCCCGAGCGGTAGCGTGTTACCCCGCCGCCAGTGGTTTGGCGTGGCCTGGCTACTGAGTGCTGCCCCGCTGCTGGTGGCGCTGGCCGGGCCGATCAGCGAGTACACCCAGGCCACCGCCGACCAGTTGGCCAATCCCCAACGCCTGATTGATACGTTACTGCCTGCCGCCGAGGAGGCTTCATGATTACGCCGCGTTCCTGGCTACCCACGCCGGTTTTATCCATTCTGCTACTTGTCGTATGGCTGCTGCTGGCGCGCAGCTATGCGTTTGGCCAGTTTGTGCTGGGCGGCGCGCTGGCTGTGCTGATTCCGCTTCTGACCTACCGCTTCTGGGACGCCAAGCCGAGTATCAAGAAGCCTTTCAAGCTGCTGCGCTACGGGCTGCGCGTGCTGGGCGATATCGTCACCGCCAACTTCGAAGTCGCCTACCTGATTTCCAATCCATGGCGCACGCTCAAGCCGCACTTCATCGAATACCCGCTGATGCTGGAGGAGCGCTTCACCATTACGCTGCTGGCAAGCACCATCAGCCTTACGCCGGGGACGGTATCGGCCAACTTGCGCATGGATGGCAAATCACTGCTGATCCACGCACTCAACGTGGATGATGAAGACGCGCTGATCGAGCAGATCCGGGAGCGCTACGAACGCCCGCTCAAGGAGATTTACGAATGCTAGAGGTTGCTCTGTATATCACGCTTGCACTGGTAGTACTGGCGCTGCTGATGAACCTGTTCCGGCTGGTGGTCGGCCCGGCAATGCCTGACCGAGTCCTCGCCATGGACACCATGTACGTCAACTCCATTGCGCTGATCGTACTGCTCGGACTCTGGCTCAACAGCAAGACCTACTTCGAGTCGGCCCTGCTGATTGCCATGCTCGGTTTCATCAGCACCGTGGCCGTTTGCAAGTACATTCTGCGCGGGGACATCATCGAATGACGCCATTTGCATTCCCGCTGACCGCTTGCCAAGGAGGCGTAAGATGCCGCTATTGATAGAAGCCATCATTTCTTTGCTGTTGATCGCCGGCGGCATATTCGTGTTTATCGGCTCGCTGGGCATGGCGCACCTGCGCGATTTCTACATGCGCCTGCATGGCCCGACCAAGGCCACCACCCTGGGAATTGGCTGCATGCTGATCGCCTCCATGGCGTATTTCTGGAGCGTGGACGGTAAACCGGATATTCAGGAAATGCTCATTACGCTGTTTCTGTTCATCACCGCCCCGGTGAGCGCCCACCTGCTGGCCAAGACCGGCCTGCACCTGCAGCTGCCGCACACCGATACCACCGGAGGCAAGCCGTTCGAGCTGCGCGATGAAGAGGTAGGCGACAAGCCGGTTCCGCATCCGGATAAGGGTCACGGCTGACGTACCATCCACGGGCAACCCGTGGATGACTGAAGAGTCCTGAGCGCTGGCCTGCCCGCCAGCGCTTTTTTGTCCGGTACGCACTTTAACAATTCGCAGAGATGGTAGTGGTGGCTAACGCTTTCGGGTAAGCTCCACTCGTTTTTCAATGCCTCGAGGTGAATGCATGAGGAGCCTCCTACGCCTGCCCGCGCTTACGCTTTCGTTATGCGTGCTGGCTGGCTGTTCAGATCCCAAGATCGACACCAGTTCCATGCCGGCGGCTGTGGTCTCGATCGAGAACGTGCGCGAAGCCCTGCCCGCCTACAAGCGCGACGAGTTCGACAAGGCGCTGGCGATCATGGCAATGCCTTCGTTCAGCAGCGTGGCGCTGTTGAGCCCCAAGCGCATGAACGGCGCGGAAATTGCCGAAGCGGCCAATGCGCAAATGCACGGCCTGACCGGCGACCAGATCATTCATCGTGCCGATGAGATACTACGTGAGAGGCGTGCGCGCGAGCGTGAGCAGGCCGTGCGCACATTGACCCGCCTGAGCGAGAAGCAGGCCCGGGCCGAGCAGGACGCGGCGCAGCTGGCACGCTTTCGCATTGATAGCGCGCGCTATTACATGAGCCAGAGTCCGTATGGCACACCTGAACCGGTAATCGATCTGGAAGTGACCAACGGCACGGATGAAGCGATCTCCGAAGTACGACTGCAAGGCGTGGTCAAGAGCGATGACCGCGCCACCCCCTGGATCAATGAGACCTTCTACTACGTGATTTCCGGCGGGCTGGAGCCGGGGGAAACGGCCAAGTGGAGCCTGGCCCCCAACCGCTTTGGGGTATGGGGCAATACGCAGATACCGGGCGATGCAACGTTTGTGGTAACCCTGGCAGGACTCAAGGACGCGGAAGGTGAGCCGTTATGGACCTCGCCTGCGCTGAGCAAAAACGAGGCGGCCAAGCTTGCCAGGCTGCATGAGGAGTATCCAGGCATCAGCCTGATCGAAGAGTAGCGCCCTCAGGCGGCGTCAAAGCGCCGCCTGAGGAAGACGGGTTACCGTGTTCGATCACTCGGCATGATCAATCAGATCCGCCTGACGGTAGCCGATCAGGTACAGCACCGCATCGATACCCAAGGTGGAAATTGCCTGGCGCGCCTGGGCGCGCACCAGTGGTTTGGCACGAAAGGCGATTCCCAACCCTGCCTTGGCCAGCATCTTCAGATCATTGGCACCATCACCCACCGCGATGGTCTGCTCCAGGGTAAAGCCTTCGCGCAGGGCAATCTGCTCCAGAAGCTCCGCCTTGCGCTCGGCATCCACGATAGGCTCATGCACCTCGCCGGTTACCTTGCCATTTTCGATGACCAGCTCATTGGCATGAATTTCGTCGAAGCCGAGCTTCTCCTGCAAATGGCGGGCAAAGTAGGTAAAGCCGCCGGATAGAATCACGGTGCGGTAACCAAAGCGTTTCAAGTTGGCCATCAAGCGCTCGACGCCATCCATCAGCGGAAGCTCGTCGGCAATCTTGATAAGCACTGATTCATCCAGGCCCTTCAACTTGCTCATGCGCTCGCGAAAGCTTGCCTGGAAATCCAGCTCGCCGCGCATGGCACGCTCGGTTACCTCGGCCACTTCCTCACCCACGCCGTGCCGTCTTGCCAGCTCGTCGATCACTTCGGTCTTGATCAGGGTGGAATCCATGTCGAAACATACCAGGCGGCGATGACGGCGCCAGATCGAATCTTCCTGGATGGCGATATCTACCCCCTGCTCGGCGCCCAGTGCCAATGCCCTTTCACGCAGCGCTTCGATATTGGCCCCTTCACCGCGCAGCCAGCACTCGACGCAGGAACCGCCCCTGGGAGCCTGACCATCGAGGGATTCACGCCCGGAAAGACGGTGAATCAGCTCGACGGTTAGGCCGAACTCGCCGGTCAAGCTGCCCACCTCGGCCAGAATGCCCGCCGGAAGCCTGGGTGCCAGGAGCGTCAGAATCAATCTCGGTAGACTGGCATCGCTGCTCCAGCGCTGGTAATCCTCGGCATCGACGGTAATCGCCTGCACATCAAGGCCCAGCGCATCACCCGCTTCGCTCAGCGTGGCTTCCAGGGCGTTATCGTGATCAAGCCCTACCAGCGCTTCCAGTGAAAGCATGCCAAAGGTCACGCTCTGGTTGATATCCAGAAGCTGCGCGCCAGTTCGGCCAAGCGCCCTGCCCAGACCTTCCAACTGCCCCGGACGAGCCACGCCGGTGGCTCGAATCAAACATCGTCTTGCCATGTACTATTCCCCTGCTTCCAGCCGGTCGACTTTTTGGAAACCGCGTGGCAGCTTGCTGCCGCGTCGGCCTCGTTCACCGCGATAGTACGCCAGATCATCCGCTTTCAGCGTGAGCTTGCGCTTGCCGGCATGGATCAGCAGTGCATCGGTTGAGGAGAGCACAGCGATATCCCGCACGAACTCTTCCCGCCGCGCCGCACGCGGACCCGGGATATCCAGCATCTTGTTGCCTTTACCCTTGGCCATTTCCGGCAGTTGATCGAGCGGGAACAGCAGCAGCCGCCCTTCGTTGGAAACCGCAGCCACCCAGTGGCCTTCACCTTCAGGCACTTCGACCGGGGCCATGACGCTGCACCCCTTGGGCAGGCTGAGCACCGCCTTGCCGGCCTTGTTCTTGCCGGTCAGCGCGTCAAGCCGGGCCATGAACCCGTAGCCACCATCGCTTGCCAGAATAAAGCGCCGCTCCGGCGGTGCGAGCATCAGCCCGGCCATCTGAGCGCCTGCCGATACGTTTGCCCGTCCGGTGACCGGTTCGCCCTGCCCACGGGCACTGGGCAGGTTGTGAGCAGCCAGCGTATAGGCGCGCCCGGTATCATCCAGCAGTACCAGCGGCTGGTTGGTCTTGCCCCGTCCGGCCAGGTGGAAGCTGTCGCCGGCCTTGTAGGAGAGTCCTTCGGGGTCGATATCGTGGCCCTTGGCGGCACGGATCCACCCTTTATCCGAGAGCACCACGGTGATCGGGTCGGCCCCCAGCAGTTCCACTTCGGAAAGTGCCTTGGATTCGGCACGCTCCACCAGCGGCGAGCGGCGCTCGTCACCGTGCTCCTTGCCGGCGGCACGAATCTCTTTTTCGATCAGCGTAGTCAGCTTGGCATCGCTGCCCAGCAGGCCCTGCAGCCGCTTGCGCTCTTTCTCGAGTTCATCCTGCTCGCCGCGAATCTTCATCTCTTCGAGCTTGGCAAGGTGGCGCAGGCGCAGCTCCAGAATGGCTTCCGCCTGACGCTCGGAAAGCCCGAACGCGCTTATCAAGGCGGCCTTGGGTTCATCCTCTTCACGAATGATACGGATGACTTCATCGAGGTTGAGGTAGGCCGCCAGCAGGCCTTCCAGAATATGCAGGCGGTCTTCCACCTTGCCCAGGCGGTGCTCGAGACGCCGACGTACAGTGCTGCGCCGGAACTGCAGCCATTCACCCAGCAGTTCCGGCAACGGCATGACCCGCGGGCGGCCGTCGAGTCCGATCACGTTCATGTTGACCCGCACGTTCTTCTCGAGATCCGTGGTGGCAAACAGGTGCGCCATGAGCGACTCGACATCCACGCGGCTGGAGCGCGGCTCGATCACCAGGCGCGTGGGCTCTTCGTGGGTCGATTCATCGCGAAGGTCCGCCACCATGGGCAGTTTCTTGGCCTGCATCTGCGCGGCGATCTGCTCGAGCACCTTGGCACCGCTGACCTGGTAAGGCACCGCGGTGATCACGATATTGGCGTCTTCGCGGATATAGCGGGCACGCAGCTTGACCGAACCACGGCCGGATTCGTAGAGCTTGCGCAGGTCCGATCTCGGCGTGATGATTTCCGCATCGGTCGGGAAATCCGGCGCGGGCATGAACTCGAGCAGGTCCGTGGTCGTGGCACCCGGATTGCGCAGCAGGTGGCAGGTCGCTTCGACTACCTCGGAAATGTTGTGCGGCGGGATGTCGGTGGCCATGCCGACGGCAATGCCGGTGCCGCCGTTGAGCAGCACGTGGGGCAGCTTGGCAGGCAGCACGATGGGCTCTTGCATGGTGCCGTCAAAGTTCGGCGCCCAGTCGACCGTGCCCTGTCCAAGCTCGCCCAGCAGCACGTCGGCAAACCTGGAGAGCTTGGCTTCGGTGTAGCGCATGGCCGCAAAGGATTTGGGATCATCCGGGCTACCCCAGTTGCCCTGGCCATCCACCAGCGGATAGCGGTAGCTGAACGGCTGGGCCATCAGCACCATGGCTTCATAGCAGGCGCTGTCACCATGGGGGTGGAATTTACCCAGCACGTCACCCACGGTACGCGCCGACTTCTTGTACTTGGCGTTGGCGTTGAGCGCCAGCTCGCGCATGGCGTAGATGATCCGCCGCTGCACAGGCTTCATTCCATCGCCGATGTTGGGCAGCGCGCGGTCCAAGATGACGTACATCGAGTAGTCGAGATACGCTTTTTCGGTATAGTCGCGCAGGGAGAGACGTTCGACGTCGCCCTCCGCGACCTGAATATCCATGGTCATCGGGAGTTATACCTCAATGTCTGCGAGGTTGCCGTAATCTTCCAGCCATTTCTTGCGGTCACCGGCACGTTTCTTGGCCAGCAGCATATCCATCATTTCCATGGTGCCATCGCCATCGTTCAGGGTCAGTTGCACCAGGCGGCGTGTCTCGACGGCCATGGTGGTTTCACGCAGCTGCAGGGGGCTCATTTCACCCAGCCCCTTGAAACGCTGTACGTTCGGGGTGCCACGCTTTTTCGCCAGTTGCTTGAGAATCGCGGCCTTTTCGCTTTCGTCCAGGGCGTAATGCACCTCCTTGCCCAGGTCGATGCGGTAAAGGGGCGGCATGGCGACGAACACGTGGCCTGCATCCACCAGTGCGGGGAAATGGCGAACAAACAGCGCGCACAGGAGCGTGGCGATGTGCAGGCCGTCGGAGTCGGCATCGGCCAGGATGCATATCTTGTGATAGCGCAGCTTTTCAAGATCGGCGCTGTTGGGATCTGCACCAATCGCCACGGCAATATCGTGCACTTCCTGAGAGCTGTAGATGTCGTGGGATTCCACCTCCCAGGTATTCAAAATCTTGCCGCGCAGGGGCAGGATCGCTTGAGTGTCACGGTTGCGCGCCTGCTTGGCGCTGCCGCCGGCGGAGTCGCCCTCGACCAGAAACAGCTCGCTCAATGCCGGGTCCTGGCCCGAGCAATCCGCCAGCTTGCCGGGCAGCGCCGGGCCCGAGGTCACCTTCTTGCGCGCCACCTTCTTGGCTTTCTTCTGCCGGTTCTGGGCGGCGCTGATGACAAGCTCCGCCAGCTGTTCGGCCTGGTCGATATGGTGATTGAGCCACAGCGAGAATGCATCCTTCACCACGCCAGACACGAAGCCTGCAATGGTGCGCGATGAAAGGCGCTCCTTGGTCTGCCCGGCAAACTGGGGGTCGAGCATCTTCACCGAGAGCACGAAGGAGGCGCGCTCCCAGAGATCGTCGGCGGTCAGCTTGATACCCCGGGGCAGCAGGTTGCGGTATTCACAGAACTCGCGCAGCGCATCCAGCAGCCCGGAGCGCAGACCGTTGACGTGGGTGCCGCCCTGAGGCGTAGGGATCAGGTTGACGTAGCTTTCCAGCAGCGATTCGCCGCCTTCCGGCAGCCACTGGATGGCCCAGTCGACGCCGTGCTCGTCATCGCTGAAGTGACCCACGAAGGGCGCGCTTGGCAGTACCTCATAGCCGTCGGTAGCTTCGGCCAGGTAGTCGCGCAGGCCGTCGGCATAGGCCCACTCGGTGGTGGTGCCGACCGGCTCGACCAAAGTGACCGCAAGCCCGGGGCACAGTACCGCCTTGGCGCGCAGCAGGTGCTTCAGTTTTGAAACGGCGAGCTTGGGGCTGTCGAAGTAGCTCTCGTCGGGCCAGAAGCGCACCAGCGTGCCGGTAGCCCGCTTGGCGGCCTTGCCGATCTCGTGCAGCTCCTCGACCTTTTCGCCGAATTCGAAGGCGATGGCGTGACGCGCGCCACCGCGGGTCACCTCCACTTCCAGGCGCCTTGAGAGCGCGTTGACCACCGAAACGCCCACCCCGTGCAGGCCGCCGGAGAAACGGTAGCTCGAGGAGGAGAACTTGCCGCCTGCGTGCAGCTTGGTAAGGATCAGCTCCACCCCGGAGACGCCGTGCTCGGGATGAAGGTCAATCGGCATGCCACGGCCGTTATCCTGCACTTCGATGGCGCCATCGCTGTGCAGCATGACACGAATCGCGGAGGCATGGCCGGCCAGCGCTTCGTCCACGCTGTTGTCGATTACCTCCTGGGCAAGGTGATTGGGCCGGGAGGTGTCGGTGTACATACCGGGACGCTTACGTACCGGCTCGAGCCCGGACAGGACTTCGATAGAGCTCGCGCCGTACTGAGAGGCATCAAACTGGGTCATGTAACGTCGGTTCCTGAAGGGTAAAGCTGGCAGCCGCCTGTGACTCTTACAGGCAGCCGACAAAGAGCGCTAGAATAGCAAAAAGCTGTATATCCAGCCATATCTATTGCGTGATGAAAAAAGCACCCGGCGCTTTTTTTATCGATATCAGAAGCAGTTATTCATTCTGCTCGGCAGCCCAGAACGCCTCGATCAAACCACGACTGGAGGCATCCATGCGAGAGACATCGCCTTCGCCGTCGATGATCGCCTGGGTGTCGGTGGCAATCTGCTTGCCAAGCTCCACGCCCCACTGGTCAAACGGGTTGATATCCCAGATGACGGCCTGCACGAATACCTTGTGCTCATAAAGCGCGATCAGCGCGCCCAGGCTGTGCGGGGTCAGCTTGTCCAGCAGTACCGTGGTCGAGGGCTGGTTGCCGCGGTAGCGCTTGTGCTCCGGGCGCGGGCCATCATCTTCCAGTGCGTCATCACCGAGCATCAGCACCCGCGACTGGGCAAAGCAGTTGGCCAGCGCCAGACGGTGCTGGGATTTCAGATGACGGCGGGTATCCGGGTCTTCCACTTCATCGTAGCGCTTGAGCGGGGCAATGAAGTCGCATACCACCGGCTGGGTACCCTGATGCAGAAGCTGGTAGAAAGCGTGCTGGGCGTTGGGGCCCAGCTGGCCCCAGAGCACCGGGCAGGTCGAATAGCTGACTGCCTGCCCCTGGCGGGTAACCGATTTGCCATTGGACTCCATCTCGAGCTGCTCTAGGTAGGCCGCGAAATACTCGAGGCGGCCGTCGTAGGGCAGAATCGAGTGAGCGCGGATATCCAGAAAGTTGACGTTCCAGATGCCCGCCAGCGCCAGCAGCACCGGCAGGTTGTCCTCCATGGGCGCTTCACGAAAGTGGCGGTCCATGGCATGCGCCCCGGCCAGCAGTTCGCGGAAATGGTCCATGCCTATCACCAGCGCAATCGGCAGGCCAATGGTGCCCCACAGCGAGTAGCGTCCCCCCACCCACTCCCAGAACGTGAGCTGATGATCCGGCGCAATGCCCCATTCGCTCATTTTCTGGGGGCTGGCCGACACGCCAATGAAGTGCTGGCGCACGATCAGCTCGGCGCTCACCGCCGGGGTACTGACGAAATCGCCCTGCTGGGTCAGGCGGCCAAGCAGCCAGTCCCGCGCGGTGTTGGCATTGGAGAGCGTGTCGATAGTGGTAAACGACTTCGACGAGAGCACGAAGATCGTCGTTTCAGGATTGAAGCGGCTCAGGTAGTCGGCCAGCTGCGAGCCGTCCATGGTAGAGGCGAAGTGCACTTCTACCGGATGAATATCGTCCGGGCGGCAATCGGCGAGCGCGTGCGTCACCATCAGCGGCCCAAGGTCCGAGCCACCCACGCCGAGATTCACCACATGACGAATCGGCTTGCCGGTCGCCCCACGCCACTGCCCTGCGTGCAGCCGGCACACCAGGCGCTCCATCTGGGCCAGGCTCTCGTGCACGCCGGCCACGATATCCTCGCCCTCGACATTGAGCGTGGCATCTGCCGGCAGGCGCAGCGCGGTGTGCAGAGCCGGACGATTTTCACTCACGTTCACCCGCTTGCCACTCAAAAGCGAATCGATGGCCCCGGGCACACCGGCATCGTGGGCCAGCGCCAGCAGGTGCTCAAGGGTGTCGTCATCCCAGCGCTGCTTGGAAAGGTCCAGCGTCAGGCCCGCCACTTGACGGGTGAAATTCGACCAGCGGCTCTGATCCGAACCAAACAGCGTTTTCAGATGGACGCCTTTCAGCTCCTCGGCATGCTGTTTGAGCGTCTGCCAGGCGGGCAGTTTATCGGGGGTAGCGCGTGATGCTGAGGCCATTTTCCCTCTCCTGTGGCGGCGAACCATGCAGCGCGGGTCTGTTCTGGTCAAATCAGGGCGCGTAAACTATCCCCCCTTTTTGATGACTCCCGGCTTGCCAATGAGTAATGCATCTTACCGTGACGCTATCTTTTCGACACCCCTTGATCGAGTAGCGCGTTTCTCCTTCGACGAGCAGGTCGTGGCCTGCTTTCCCGACATGATCCGCCGTTCGGTGCCGGGCTACGGCCAGATTCTGGGCATGCTGAGCCTGATTGCCCAGCGCCACCTGCGCCATGGCGCTCATGTGTATGATCTCGGCTGCTCGCTGGGCGCCTCGGGCCTGGCCCTGGCTGGCGCGCTGGAACCTGATGCGTTTCGCTATACCGGGGTCGATCTCTCTCCCGCCATGGCCGAGCGCGCCCGCCAAACCTTCAGCGACGAGTGCCCGGATTACGCCATGCGCGTGGAGGAGGCAGATATCCGTGTTCTGGATTATTCGCCATCAGGCATGATCATTCTCAACTTTACCCTGCAGTTTCTTCCTCCGGCGGACCGCGATGCCTTGTTGAAGCGCCTTTATGACGCGCTGGAACCCGGCGGCGTACTGATCCTTTCGGAAAAGACCATTGATGCCGACGAGCAGGACAACGCCTGGCGGGTAGAGCGCTACCACGACTTCAAGCGCGCCAACGGCTACAGCGACCTGGAGATCAGCCAGAAGCGCACCGCGCTCGAGAACGTGCTGATTCCCGATACCCTGGACGCGCTGCACGAACGTCTGCAGCAGGCCGGCTTCCCGCGCTCGGTGACCTGGTTTCAGTACCTGAACTTTGCCTCGGTCATCGCATTCAAGGAGGCATGAGTGGACATTCCCGCCGACCACCGCGCGCTATACCAGGCATTTCTGGATCAGGGCCTGACTACCTGGCTTGCCCGATTGCCCGAGCAGCTCGCCAAGGGGCTTGATCGCCAGCGCCACGGCGATCTGCCCGCCTGGGAAAAGGCCGTGGCCAAGCTGCCCGCCCTGCCCGCCGAGCGTCATGTGAACCTTGAAAGCGATACGCTGACGGTGGATCTCGACCTCAGCGAAAGCCAGCAGCGCCAGTGCTTCAACCTGCTCAGAAAGCTTGCACCCTGGCGCAAGGGCCCCTATTCGCTGGGCGGGATCCACATCGATACCGAATGGCGCTCGGACTGGAAATGGCAAAGAGTCGCCCCGCACCTGGCGCCCCTCAAGTACCGCAAGGTGCTGGACGTAGGCGGCGGCAGCGGTTATCACGCCTGGCGAATGGCCGGCGCCGGCGCGGCGTTCGTGCTGGTGATCGACCCTTCACCGCGCTTTTACTGGCAGTTTCAGGCGGTACGCCACTTCGTTGGCGATGCCGACGGCGGGCGAACCCAGTTTCTGCCCGTGGGTATCGAAGACGTGCCGGAAAATCTCGGCTTTTTCGATACGGTATTTTCCATGGGCGTGCTGTACCACCGTGCCTCCCCTTTTGAACATCTTCAGCAGTTGAAAGCGGCCCTGGCCCCCGGCGGCGAGCTGGTACTGGAAACCCTGGTAGTCGAAGGCGACGAGCAGACGGTCCTGGTGCCCGGCGAGCGCTACGCTGCGATGCCCAACGTCTACTTCCTGCCCTCCTCAAAGGCGCTGTGCCACTGGCTTGGCCGCTGCGGCTTCACCAATATCCGCGTGGTGGATGAAGCAGCCACCACGCTCGATGAGCAGCGCTCCACCGAGTGGATGACCTACCAGTCACTGGCGGACTTTCTCGACCCCGATGACCGTACACGCACTATTGAAGGCTACCCCGCGCCGCGGCGGGCGGTGCTTATTGCCAACAAGCCTGAATAGGCTCAGTTGATCATATTACCGACGCAGAATCACCAGCCAGCGCCCCAGGTTCAAGATGCTGGCAAGCGAGGCAGCCACGTAGGTAAAGGCGCAGGCGGTGAGCACGTGCCGGGCGCCCGGCATGTCGTAAGGCGGCACGTACTCTTTCAAAAGCGGCAGCGCGCGGTTGAAGCTGGCATCGAACTCCACCGGCAGGGTAACCAGATGCACGATGGCGGCGGTGCCAAAGCTGATGACAGCCATGGCGATTACCAGCGCCAGCCCGCCGGGCACACGCGTGAGCAGAAACAGGAAGGGAGCAGCCATCATCAGTAACGCGCCGAGTTTTTCGGCCTTTTGAGCCACATTGACCAGGCGGCTACGCGCCATCAGCGGTGCGTAGCCCTGATGATGCTGAAGGGCGTGGCCTACTTCGTGGGCGGCCACCGTTACCGCGGTCAGCGAACGGCCATCGTAGTGCTCGTCTGCAAGCCGCACGCAGCGCGCCTGCGGGTCGTAGTGGTCGCCGTGTTCGGTGCGCTCTACCGTGGCACCTTCTATTCCCAGACGGCGCAGCAGATGCTCGGCAAGCTCGGCGCCGCTACCGGGGTAGTCTTCACGCCCTTTACGATGCCTTTCGAGCACCCATTTGGCCCATACATTGGGCAGAACGAAAATGGCCAGAACGAAAAGGAGGAGCACAACGAGCATGGTATTGGGTTACCCGGTAGTTTGAGCAGCCGTTTTACCACGTACGCCGAGTGTGCAACACCTCAACACCCTCTGGCTTCGCGGCGCTCTTCTTCACGATGCTCTTTGACATCTCGAATAACGGCCTCGAGGCCACGAGCAGAAATATCGCCATTGGCGTGGGCATGCTCGGCAATCAGTATACTGTCCGGGGCCAGCACCAGCTCGCAGTCGGTATCGGCAAGCTCATCGTGCAGGCGCTGGATGGCCTGTTCACGCTTCGGGTCCTTGTCCACACGGCGGATATAGATCGCCTTGATACGGCCGGGATAGGCCTTGACGATTTCGGTATACACTTCCGGGTCATGCTGGCCACTGTCGCCAATCAAAATGCACGGCAGTTCGTCGAACAGCGTGAGCATGCGATCAATCAGCATACGCTTGTGCGCTTCAGCCTTACGCGGCCAGGGATGGCGTAGCGAAATTCCCCATTCGCGAAGAAACAGAATCGGCCCGACGGGAATGCGGTTGAGCTGGAAAAACGCTTCCAGCATCTCGTAGATGGCCCACGGCCCCCGCGAAACATACAGGATGGGACGTTCGGCCTTTTCAGTTTCGCCACGGTGCAGGGCCTGATAAAGCGAAGCCACGCCAGGAAACGCCGTGCGGCGGTGCGGTTTACGCACGAACAGGCGATAAAGCATCTTCAGCTTTTCCGCGACACCGGTGAACATCACCGTATCATCGATATCACTGATGACCAGCAGGTCCGTTTCCGGCGGCGGAATGTATACCTCTACATCGGTACGTACCGGTGACTGCCCTTCTGCCCGTACATGAATATCCGCTCGATGCCAGGAGACGTCGATGGGAAGTGAATGAGTAATCGGCAGGTGGGCGTCGAAGTAGCCGTCGCGATCCGTCGCGAGGGTCAGCTCGTTTTTACCAATCCGAATGTCGACCTGCGCATTGGCAAGACCGCGGCGAAAGATACGCCGGGTGACATCGGCCGTGTCACGAAGGATACCGCGCCGGGGGATGGCGCGGCCGAGTGCAGCTTGACGAAACACTCGCCCCATGACGAATACTTCATCAGAAGAACCGTAACCACGGTAGGGATGTACCATCATCCCCCCATGACCACGGTCTCGCTTCATGGGTTTTGCGATAACGTGGACAAGCCTTTTGAAAAAGCTCGTCCACGGCGTCAGCCAGGACATTAGGCGTGCTGGCCTGAATGGCGACCTTCCTGTAGCTCTTCGAGGAGCTTGGCGTTAAACGCATCCAGATCTTTCGGGGTGCGGCTGGTGACCAGGGCGTTATCACACACCACGGCCTCGTCTACCCAGTTGGCACCGGCATTGCGCAGGTCTTGGGCCACGCTTGGCACCGAGGTCATCTTGCGGCCTTCTACAACGCCTGCGTTAATCAGGATCCAAGGCGCGTGGCAGATAGCGGCAACCGGCTTGCCCGCCTGGAAGAACGCTTTCACGAAGCTCAAGGCGTCGTCGTTCATGCGCAGCTCATCCGGGTTGAACAGGCCACCTGGCAGTACAAGGCCGTGGTAGTCAGATTCGTTGACGTCAGACAGCGCCTTGTCGGCTTCGTAGGTGTCACCCCATTCGGTTTCGGCCCAGGCACGAATACCTTTACCTTCAGGCGTAATTACATGTACCTCGACGCCTGCTTTTTGAAGCGCTGCCCGCGGCACGCTCAGTTCGGACTCTTCAAAACCATCAGCGGACAAAATTGCAACGCGTTTACCGTTTAATGCTTGATTCATCATGCTCTCCATTTCGTGATGAGGTTGGCGCTGGCTGTGTTAACCAACGCCTTAACAGTGTGGACCATCATGTATAATCGTCAAGCATGGAAACCGAACCGGGCCAGTAACGACGTGCTCAAGCGTTGTACAACACGCAGCCCAACCGACGAATATCGTAGCCCCCCAATGCCTCGGCCTGCTGCTTGAAACGCGTCTGCCGGGTAAACGCGATCAGGGCCTGGATCGGCGGTTCGAAATAGCTTCGGCGAGGCATCAAAAGATCAAACGACTCCTCGTGCAGGGCAATGAACGAAAGCTGCTGGCGACGCGCGGCAGCCTCGACACCCAGCCCTACATCAGCATCCCCTTGGCGAATGCTGAGCGCCAGATCATCTTCACTTTGCGAGGCATGAGGCGCCCAGCCAATTTGACGTGGGTCGATGGCGGCGTTGTCGAGCAGGCATTCAAGCAACTGCGCGGCGCCGGCATCGAGCTGCCGATGGGCCACCGTCAACTCCTTGCGGACAATATCCTGGAGCGACTGGATGCCCAGCGGATTGCCCGGTGCTACCAGCAGCCCCTGACGCCGCACTGCCCAGTGCAGGATGATCAGGTCGCGCATACCGCCAAGACCCAGCACGGCGGGGTCGTTGTAGCGCTGTGTCTCGGGATGAAGCAGGTGCACACCGGCCAGCATTGCCTTGCCATCGACCAGGCGGCGCACGCCATCCCAGCTGCCATGGCAAAGCAGCGCAAGCTCGCTGGCGCTTTCACGCACCGCCCACTCCAAGAGCGGGTCCTGGCTGCCGGCCAGCACCGCAGGCAGCGCCAAGCGCTGAGCCTGATCGCCCTCCAGATGATTGAGCAACCACATATCAATCTGCTGACGAGGAAACAGCAGCTTTCCCGTTGCCCGGCTACAGGGGATCTGCCCCTGACGTACCAGATCGTATACCTTGCGCTCCTTGAGGCGTAGATAGTCAGCCACTTCGCTGGTCGTCAGATACTCCCTTGACATGGTCAACCCCTCATTTTACTGCATATAGCTGCATATATTTCAGGCATCAGTGCATTTAGCTAACATAACGTAAATAATGCCGGCTTGAAACATAACCCTGCGGAACATCATGTCGGCAAGCGATAACCCTTTCTATACGGCACTCACCTTGATTCTGGGAATGGATCACAGGCTTTTCGATATTGTCGCCTTGTCGCTTCAGGTATCGCTTATTGCCGTGGCGCTGGCCAGCCTGCTGGCCTTGCCGCTCGGTGCTGCCCTCGCCCTGTGGCGCTTTCCAGGGCGCAATATCGTCATCGTGATGCTCAATGCTCTCATGGGCTTGCCGCCGGTGGTGGCCGGGCTTTGCGTCTACCTGTTGCTTTCGCGTGCCGGGCCCCTGGGTCATTGGGGGTTGCTGTTTACGCCAGGCGCCATGGTGGTGGCACAGGTCATTCTGGTGCTGCCCATCATTGCTGCCCTGACACGCCAGCAGATAGAGTCACTGCACCAGGAGTACGCCGAGCAATTGCACTCGCTGGGCGTAAGGCCGCTGCGCATGATCCCGACGCTGCTCTGGGATGCCCGCTTCGGTCTTCTGACCGTGATTCTGGCAGGCTTTGGCCGCGCCAGTGCCGAGGTAGGGGCCGTCATGATCGTGGGCGGCAATATCGATGGCGTCACCCGAGTCATGACCACCAGCATCGTGCTGGAAACCAGCAAGGGCAACCTGCCGCTCGCACTTGGCCTGGGCATTATCCTGCTGAGCCTGGTCACCCTGATCAACGCGCTGGCCCATGTGGTCAGTGAAATGGCCAAAAGGCGCCTGGGATGAATGTTGAAACGACCATATCCACGGACATCGCCCCTCTTCATTTTGATCAGGTACGTTTCGAACACCGTGGCCACCGCCTACTGATGCCAACCAGCGTGACGTTTTCCGGCTGCCGCCGCACCCTGATCATGGGTCCTAACGGTGCGGGCAAAAGCCTGCTGATGCGCCTGGCCCATGGGCTTTTGCGCCCCAGCGGCGGCCAGGTTCGCTGGCAAGGCGCCACCCCGGTCCAAGCCATGGTATTTCAGCGCCCGGTACTGCTGCGCCGCTCGGCGCTGGAAAACCTGACCTACGTGCTGGCGATTCGTCGAGTGCCACGCGCCCAGCGCAAGGCGCGCGCGCTCGATGTGCTGGAGCGTTTCGGCCTCGCTGCCCTGTCCAAGCGCCCGGCGCGGGTACTTTCCGGCGGTGAGCAGCAGCGCCTGGCGCTTGCCAGAGCCTGGCTGCTCGATCCATCCGTGCTGTTTCTGGATGAGCCCACCTCGGCCCTGGACCCCGCCGCCATCAAGGCGGTGGAAGACGCGGTCAACGCTTTTCACCAGCAGGGCACGCGCATCATCATGGCGACCCACGATCTTCATCAGGCACGCCGCCTGGCCGATGACATCATTTTCATGTACGGCGGGCAGGCACTGGAGCACACCCCTGCAGATCGCTTTTTCGATATACCGCATTCGCCCGAGGCAGCCGCCTTTATTCGGGGAGAGCTTGTGTGGTGACCACGCAGCCCCCACCATCAGCAAGGAGCAGACGCATGCAGAAAATGACAACCATGGTAACCGCCGGCTTGATCAGCCTTTCCTGGAGCGCCTCGCTGCTCGCCGAGGATGACTTCATCACGCTGGCCTCCACCACCTCCACCGAGAACTCAGGCCTGTTCGATGCCATCATCCCTGCGTTCACCGATGCCACCGGCATCGATGTTCGAGTGGTCGCGGTAGGTACCGGTCAGGCATTCGAGATTGCCCGTCGCGGCGATGCCGACAGCCTCCTGGTTCACGATACTGCCGGTGAAGAGCAGTTCGTGGCCGACGGCTACGCCACCGAGCGCCAGGATGTGATGTACAACGACTTCGTGCTGGTAGGCCCCAGCGACGACCCGGCCGGGATTCGCGATAGTGAAAGCGCGGCAGAGGCCTTTGCGCTGATCGCCGAGAGCGAGTCGCCCTTCGCCTCCCGCGGCGACGACAGCGGCACCAACCGCGCCGAGCTACGCATGTGGGAAGACGCAGGCGTGACCGCCCAGGGCGAGTGGTACCGCGAGCTGGGCAGCGGCATGGGCCAGACGCTCAACACCGCCGCCGGCATGAATGCCTACACCTTTACTGATCGTGCCACTTGGGTCGCGTTCGAGAACCCGCAGGATTTGACCCTGCTGTTCGAAGGCGATGAAGCGCTGTTCAACCAGTATGGCAGCCTGCTGCTGTCCACCGAGAACAATCCGTACCTGAAGCAGGACCTGGCCAACGAGTGGCACAAGTGGCTGCTGTCTGACGAGGGCCAGCAGGCCATTGCCGATTTCGAAGTCAACGGCCAGCAGCTGTTCTTCCCGAACGCCAAGTAAGCCAAGCGCAAAAAAAAAGCCGCCGCTAGTGATAGCGGCGGCTTTTGCCTTTCAGACATTCGATCTAGAACAGCTCGCGAATATCCTTGGCCTCCCAGTGCGGGAAATGCTTTCTGACCAGCGCGTTCAGGTCACGCTCGAAAGCAGCCCAGTCGGTGGTGGGCGCATTGCTGCCCTCACTGGATGCCACCGCGCGTATCATCCCCGCCCCGACGGTCACGTTGGTCAATCGGTCAATGATGATGAAGCTGCCGGTACCGGGGCTGGTGCGGTAGTCATCCACCGGAATGGCCGCGGTCAGCTCCACTTCGCAGCGCGCGATGGCGTTCAGCTCCAGCGCATCCGTTGAGTGTTTTTCGAGCGTATTGACGTCCACCTGATACTCGATGGCCCGCACCTGACCGGAAAGGTCGCGGGTGGCAAGCTTGAAGTCATAAAGCTTGCCCGGCGTCAGCGGCGTCTCGTGCATCCATACGATATCGGCGGTCAAGGCGTTGGAGAGCGGCACCTCGGCCTCGGCGCTTACCAGCCAGTCGCCGCGAGAGATATCAATCTCGTCTTCCAGGGTGACGGTAATCGCCTGGCCCGGGTAAGCCTCGCTCAAATCGCCATCGTAGGTAACCACGCGTGCCACTTTGGACGTCTTGCCAGAAGGCAGCGCTTTCACTGCCTGCCCCGGGCGCAGCACGCCGGCAGCCAGGGTGCCGCAGTAGCCGCGGAAATCCAGATTCGGCCGGTTCACGTACTGTACCGGCAGGCGCAGATCGCTCAGGTTCTGGTCGCGGCTGATCTCGGTGTTTTCGAGAAGCTCGATCAGCGTTTCGCCACTGTACCAAGGCGTCTGTTCGCTGCGGTTGACGACGTTGTCGCCATTGAGTGCCGACAGTGGCACGAACCGGATGTCGCTTGCCTGAAGATTGGTGGCAAAGGTGCGGTACTCTTCGACGATTTCGTTGAAGCGCTGCTCGGAAAAGCCCATCAAATCCATCTTGTTGACCGCGATCACCAGATGCTGAATACCCAGCAGGTCGGCAATGAAGCTGTGACGACGTGTCTGGGTCTGCACGCCATAGCGCGCATCGATCAGAATGATCGCCAGGCTCGCGGTGGAAGCGCCGGTGGCCATGTTGCGCGTGTACTGCTCGTGCCCCGGCGTGTCGGCAATGATGAACTTGCGCTTGTCGGTAGAGAAGAACCGGTAGGCGACATCGATGGTAATGCCCTGCTCGCGCTCGGACTGCAGGCCATCGACCAGCAGCGCCAGATCCACCGCATCCCCGGTGGTGCCGCTGGTCTTGGAGGCCTGGGTAATCGCCGCAAGCTGATCTTCGAAGATCATCTTGGAGTCGTGCAGCAAGCGGCCGATCAGCGTCGACTTGCCGTCGTCCACGCTGCCGCAGGTAATGAACCGCAGAAGATCCTTGTTCTCGTGCTCGTGCAGGTACTGCTCGATATTGTCGGCGATCAAGTTGGACTGGTGAGACATCAGAAGTACCCCTCGCGCTTTTTCTTCTCCATGGAACCTATCTGGTCGCGATCGATGGCGCGACCACTGCGCTCACTGGTGCGGGTCAGGAGCATTTCCTGAATGATTTCCGGGAGCGTTGCCGCTTCGGATTCCACCGCGCCGGTCAGCGGGTAGCAGCCCAGCGTTCTGAAGCGCACCGACTTCTCTTCGGGCACTTCACCTGGCGCCAGCGGCAGGCGGTCATCATCGACCATGACCTGCATGCCGTCACGCTCGACGATCGGGCGCTTGGCGGAGAAGTACAGCGGCACGATCGGAATCGACTCCAGATAGATGTACTGCCAGATATCGAGCTCGGTCCAGTTGGAGAGCGGGAAGACGCGGATCGACTCGCCCTTGTTGACCTTGGCGTTGTAGATGTTCCAGAGCTCCGGGCGCTGATTCTTGGGATCCCAACGGTGGTACTTGTCGCGAAAGGAGTAGACGCGCTCCTTGGCCCGCGACGCCTCCTCATCGCGCCGGGCACCGCCAAAGGCGGCGTCGAAGCCATGCTTGTCCAGCGCCTGCTTGAGCGCCTGGGTCTTCATGATATCGGTGTATTTCGCGCTGCCATGGTCGAACGGGTTGATATTGGCCGCCCGCCCCTCTTCATTGGTATGCACGATCAGCTCCATACCCGCCTCGGCTGCCATGCGGTTGCGAAACTCGATCATTTCGCGAAACTTCCAGGTGGTATCCACGTGCAACAGCGGGAACGGCGGTATACCGGGGTAGAACGCCTTGCGCGCCAGATGCAGCATCACCGAGGAGTCCTTGCCGATCGAGTACATCATGACCGGGTTGCTGAACTCAGCCGCGACTTCACGAATGATGTGAATGGATTCGGCTTCAAGCTGTTTCAGGTGGGTCTGACGCGCGGCGCTGAGCGCCCCGGGCGCCTCGCGCCGCGGCGTCGAAGAGAGTGTGGAGAACTGAGTCATGGTCTGCTACCTCACAAAACAAGCCGATCGATTCAAGCCTGCAGTACATGCTGAGTTGAAACGCTATACGTTTGATTGTGAGTAGAGTAACGCCGAGTCGATAATAACCCAAAAGAATTAATAACTATCTTTTTATTCTTTTATCACCTAAACGTCGACGCGCTCGATCCAGGTCTCCCACTGCTCGCCGCGCAGGTCGACTACCCGATAGCCAGGACGTGAAGCTTCATCGATGGCAAAGGCATCGGCGCCGGGCATGAACTGGTCCGACATGGCCGGGCACCCATACACCCCGATACGGCCTTCGCCTGCCTCGAAGTGCTGGGCGTGGGCCTGATGCGCATGACCAAACAGCACCAGCCTGACCTGAGGATAGGCGCTCAGCACCTGCCAGAAGGCATCACGGTCCGACAGGCCAATGGCATCCATCCAGGCCGCTCCCACATCTACTGGCGGGTGGTGCATGGCGATCAAGGTAGGCCGGTCATCTGCTTCCAGCCGAGCCGCCAACGCCATCAACTGCTCGCTGCCCAGCTCGCCATGGGGCTGGCCTGCCACCTGCGTGTTCAGCAGCAGCATACGCCACTGCTGCATATCCACCTCGTCCAGCAGTGGGTGTTCAGCGCGCATCAGCTCAATCTGGTCGTGATTGCCCGGCAGCCAGAACCAGGGACATGGCAGCGTGGCCATGGCTTCTCTGGCAAGGGCATAGGAGGCTGGCGTTTCGTCCTGGCTGATATCCCCGGTAAATACGATGATATCCGGTCGCTCGGCCATGACCGCAGCAAGCACTCGTTGAAAATGCTCCCAGGGAACACCTGCCCGCGAACGCGCATCGGTATCGGCATGTAAATGAGCATCGGTAATCTGCACCAGTCGCATCAGCGTATCTCCGGCAGGTCATAGGCGTGCCCATGGGCCAGGCCGTGGGCCAGCCACTCGCCCAGAAAACGGTTGAGCTGGAGCTTTTCATCGGGCTGGTGCATGCGTGCGTTGGGATAACGATAGCGCCCGCTGAAGTGGCGCTCACGCTGAAAGTCGGTCACCTCGGCCATGCGCACATCGTGGTACAGGTGCACGCGCATGCGCGGGCCTGCCATGATGCTGTCCAACGGGCCGCTTTGGGTAACGTCCACCATGGTGGTGTAAGGCGCCTGCTCCACGACCGTCAGTTGAAGATCGCCGAAATGGCGTTCGTCACTGCTTAGCGCAATCTCACGGCGCTGCCCGCTCTCCATATCGCCCACCAGGCGCGAGAGGCGCAGATAATTGGCGCTGCACTCCCCCTGAAGCGATTTCAAATCGGTGACGTAGGCTGTTCTCGCCATGCTCACTCCTCGTCGTTGTCGCTATGCATGAGCGCTCGCCGTGACCCTGCACGCAACGAGGCACGCTGCCCCGCCAGCCAGTGCAGGCCAATCAAGCACATGGCGTTGTCGAGTCTTCCCTGGTTCAAGAGTTCCCAGGCGGCGGGATACGCCACTACGTGTACGCGAATATCTTCGTGCTCTTCCTCAAGCCCATGGATTCCGCCCAGCTCCCGAGTATCCACCAGCCCGCAGAACAGCGTCACGCGCTCATCGCAAGCGCCGGGGCTTGGGTAGTAGCTGTGCAGCAAGGTCAACGCTCCCACCGTGCAGCCCGCTTCCTCCTGGGCTTCGCGACGGGCGACCTCCTCGAGGGATTCCCCCTGCTCCACAAGCCCCGCTACCAGCTCAAGCTTCCAGGGCGAGACGGGGTCATCGACCGCCCCGGCCCGGAACTGCTCGATGAGCACCAGCGCATCTCGTGCGGGGTCATACAGCAGCACGCCCACCGCATCAAAGCGGCTATGGACTTCGCGGTGCATGGGTCTGCTCCAGCCACCTTCGAACAGGCGGTGGCGAAGCTCCAGAGCTTCAAGTCGGAAAAACCCCTGATAGAGTGTCTTGCGCTCGATCAGTTCAATATCGTCGCGGCCATAGAGCGGCGTGGCCAGCGATGGAGTCTCAGCAATGAATGCCATGCGGCACTCCCAGTAGTCACAATCGTTCCATTATCAATGCTTGCTACCGGGAATGCCAATCTGGCCGGGGCGGGATTACATGCGGCTCAACATGGCCTGAGCATCACGGCGCAGCGCTTCATCGGAAAGCTCGCGCTGGGCACGCGGGGTGCCGTTCACCGCGCGCTCGGCGTGTTCACGGGCCGCCTGGGTATCGCCCTCTTCAAGCAGGAACTCGGCGTAGTAGTAGTTGACGTCGATACCGTCGGGGCGAACCTCAACGGCGCGCTGGAACATCTGCCGGGCCTTGTCACTGCTTCCAAAGCTGATCGGGCGCCCCGGCACGTTGTCGTAAAGCGCCCCCAGCGTGACGTAGGCCGAGCCGTTGCCGCCCTGGGGGTCAAGTGCAATGGCCCGCTCCAGCGCATCGCGCGCATCACCCGCGATACCGAGTGCGCCAAGGCCGCCGCGCTCACGGGCGTAGGACGCCAGGATGATTCCCTGCCAGACCAGCAGTTCGGCCTGATCAGGGTTCTCGCTCACCAGCGCCGTGGCTTCCTCGGACAGGGTCTTCAAGGTACTTTCACGCTGGTTGGCCGGCAGGTCGCTCATGGTGTGTTCCCAGCGATTCTTCAGCGAGAAAAGCTCACTCTCATAGGCCGTGGCCGTTATCGAGGCCAGCGCCAGGGTGCCGCTGAGGGCGGCAGTCATCAATAAACGTGAAACGGGTAGAACGCGCATGACAGTCTCCTGAATTATTTTTATCAGCGTAGCGTTTGCGGGCTGAATCGCCCACCTCGACAATGTAACGAACGTTTGAATGATCCGCTAGTCGCCCTTCGTTATATCCGGCCTTGCCCTCATTTCCAGCTTTGCCCGCAGCGCCTGGATTCACGTAAGCTAGTGGATTGACCCAAGAGAGCTTGCCCATGAAAGGCCGCAACATGACCCGCTGGCGCGACCCGGCCAAGGACCCGCGCCAGGAACCCAAGAGCAATCTGATCACCGCGGACGGCGCCGCCCGGCTGCGCGGCATTCTCGACCATCTCTCGCGAGTGAAACGCCCGGCGCTTTCCACCAAGGTAGGGGAAGCCGCGGCCCTTGGCGACCGTTCGGAGAATGCGGACTACACCTACAACAAGAAAGAACTCAACCGCGTGATCGCCCGCATCCGTTATCTGACCAAACGGCTCGACGAACTGCAGGTGGTGGACCGACTGCCCACAGATACCGACAAGGTCTTTTTCGGCGCGTATGTCAGCCTGGAGGACGATGACGGCAAAGCGCTGGATATTCGCATCGTCGGCCATGACGAGATAGATACCCAGAAACGCTGGATCAGTATCGATGCGCCCATGGCGAAAGCGTTGCTGGGCAAGGCAGTGGACGACGAGGTCACGGTACTCACGCCCAGTGGCGAGACGTTCTATACGGTGACGGCGATTCGTTACGCTGGCACATAGCCAGCCAGACGCGTTCAGCCACCATCCTCCGTTCATAAATATTTGATGAAATGCTTGTCGTTGCTCCATATGTCCATGATACTCGACATATGGAAATAAATATTGCCACGTCTAGTTTCAGCGCGCTTTCCCAGGCAACCCGCCTCGAAGCGCTACGCCTGCTCTTGCGCCATGAGCCCGAGGGGTTGCCCGCGGGCGCAATCGCCCGAAGACTCGGCGTACCCCATAATACGATGTCCACCCACCTAGCCGTGCTTGCCCGTGCGGGCTGGGTAAGTTCGCAACGCGAGAGCCGCTCGATCATCTACCGCGCAAGCCTTGCGCACATGCATCAGGTGCTCGCCTTTCTGATCAGCGACTGTTGCGCCGGCAACCCCTCGCTATGTACCCCCTTGATCGAGACGCTGAATACCTGCGCCTCACCGACCAACCAGGAGCCACCGCCATGATCCCCTTGATCTACCACAACCCCAATTGCGGCACCTCACGCAATACGCTGGCCATCATGCGGGCCTCCAACGAGTCACCGGAGGTGATCGAGTACCTGGCAACCCCGCCCAGCCGCGAGCGGCTGATCGAGCTGTTGGCGATGATGGGCATGACGCCCCGCGAGCTTTTGCGCGCCAAGGAGACACCCTTCAAGGAGCTCGGCTTGGATAATCCGGCACTCGGTGACGCTGAGCTGATCGAGGCCATGCTGGCACACCCGATCCTGATCAATCGCCCTATCGTCGTGACCGCCAAGGGCGCACGACTCTGCCGCCCCTCAGAAGAGGTTTTCGACCTGCTGGCTCACCCCGTCGCATCGTTTACCAAAGAGGATGGCGAGCAGGT
Organism: Vreelandella aquamarina; assembly: GCF_020075495.1. Classification (GTDB taxonomy): domain Bacteria; phylum Pseudomonadota; class Gammaproteobacteria; order Pseudomonadales; family Halomonadaceae; genus Vreelandella; species Vreelandella aquamarina_A. The sequence continues at coordinate 162,613 of NZ_JABYQT010000002.1, read as the reverse complement.
AACGCCGTCGTCTCACCAAAGCGAGTAACCCGCTATGCTGGCGATGGCCATCTTTATCGTTACCTTGGTGCTGGTGATCTGGCAGCCGAAGGGGCTGGGCATTGGCTGGAGCGCGCTGGGGGGCGCAGTGGCGGCGCTATCGACAGGCGTGGTGCAACTGGCCGAGATAGCCGTCGTCTGGGAGATCGTCTGGGACGCCACCTTTACCTTCGTCGCGCTGATCATCATTTCGCTGATTCTCGACGAAGCTGGCTTCTTCGCCTGGGCGGCGCTGCATGTGGCGCGCTGGGGTAATGGCCGAGGGCACCTGCTCTTTCCCCTGGTAGTCCTTCTGGGCGCCTTCATTGCCGCCTTCTTTGCCAACGACGGCGCAGCCTTGCTACTCACGCCCATCGTCATCGCCATTCTGCTGCGCCTGAACGTCACGCCGCCCGCTGCACTGGCCTTCATCATCGCGACCGGGTTCGTGGCGGATACCGCGAGCCTTCCGCTGGTGATCTCCAATCTGGTCAATATCGTTACCGCCAACTATTTCGCCATCGGCTTTGATCGCTACGCCCTGGTCATGGTGCCGGTCAACCTGGTGTCGCTTGCCGCCACCCTCAGCGTGCTCTGGCTCGCCTTCGGCCGCCGGATACCACCAAGGTACTCGATGGACAAGCTCGAAGCGCCGCACTCGGCGGTGAAGGACCCGCTGGTGTTCCGAGCCGCCTTTCCGCTCTTGGCGCTGCTGATGGCGGCCTACTTCGTTACCGCCCCGCTGGAGGTGCCCATCGCCTTTGTCACCGGTACGGCGGCCATACTTCTGATGGCGCTTGCCGGGCGCTGGTGGCGCGGCGGCCGCGGTGCGGTCGTATCGGTCAACCAGGCGCTGCGCGGCGCGCCCTGGCAGATCGTATTGTTTTCCATCGGCATGTATCTGGTGGTTTACGGGCTGGGCAATGCGGGCCTGACTGGCTACGGCGTACAGGCGCTCGAGTGGCTTGCGGGGCAAGGCACTATCGTCGCCACGGTAGGCACCGGGTTCATGGTCGCTATCGTTGCATCCATCATGAACAACATGCCGTCCACCCTGGTGGCGGCACTGGCGATCGATCAGGCAACGCTTCCCGCGTTGACCCAGGAGCTCATGATCTACGCCAGCGTGATCGGTAACGACCTGGGGCCAAAGCTCACCCCCATCGGCAGCCTGGCCACGCTGCTCTGGCTTCACGTGCTGGCGCGCAAGGGGTACCGGATCAGCTGGGGGCAGTACATGAAAGTGGGGCTCTTGATCACCCCGCCGGTGCTGTTGGCAACGCTTCTGGCGCTGGTCTTCTGGTTGCCGGCATTACCGGCGAGTTAGGTATATGGCCCTCAAGCACTACTCGCCAGGCAACGCCTCTGAACATGACTTACTTGCTTGCTGCATACACGCGAAAGCGCCGGTTATCGGCCAGCACCTCGAAGCTGCCAAAAGAGCTTTCCAATAGCGCTGGATAAGGCAGAAAGCCGTTGGCGACGATGACAAACTGTCCGCCTCTGGCAAGATGTGCAGGGGCCTTTTGGATCAGACGCTGACTAGGGCCATAGCTGATATCGCGTTCCTGATGAAATGGCGGGTTGCTGATGATCAGGTCGAACGTTTCGTCGTCAAGGGCGCTGTACACATCGCTTTGCAGCACGCGTCCTTCAAGCCCATTGGCCGCTAACGTGCGCCGGGTAGCCTCAACGGCGAAGTCGCTGACATCCACGGCGGTGACCGCATGGCCCTTGTTGGCAAGCCAGGCGCTGATGATGCCATCGCCACAGCCCATGTCGAGTATTCGTCTGGGGGCCTTGGGTAGCTGACCTTCCAGGCTTTCCAGAAGAAGCTGTGTGCCTTCGTCCAGCTTGCCATGACCAAACACACCGGGGTGGCTGACCAATTCAAGTCCCAGGGCGTCGAACGGCTGCCAGGCGGATTGCTCAGCTTCCCTGACTCTTTTTACCGTACGCGTCGCATAAAGCGAGCAGCGCCGGGCGTTATCCAGCTTGTCGCAAGCCATGCCCAGCTCCTCGAGCACCTTGGGCACGCGCTTGATGCCACCGTTGTGTTCACCCACGATCTCGAGCGGCGCGCCTTCGGGCAGTACCTCGCATAGCCACTCCACCCACCAGATGCCCAACTTCAGCGCCTTGGGCCAGAACAGCACCGCACGCTCGAAGGATGCTGAAAGCGCAAAGGGACTGCCGGCGAGCTTGCCGCGCTCGCCCCAGGCCTCGACCACGCTCAAATCCCCGCTTACTGCGCCAAGCGTGTGATCCATCAGCCAGGCGTCGAGCGGCGGCGCGATGGCAAAGTGGTGCGAATAGTCGCTCTGCTGGCGCTCCAGCAACTGGCAGGCGGGTAATTGCGCGCTCATGCGGCCTCCGGTTTGGTCAGTGTGTAAAGCAGATAGCGGCCCAGCCGCCAGTGCGGGTCGTGTCGGCAGTACTGTCTTTCCAGCGCCAGCAGAGTGTCGCGTTCGTCGTCGCTGGTCGGCGGATGGCGCAAGTAGTCCTGAAACACGCGGATGCCCGCTACCTCGGTGATCGCCAGGCGGTTTTCCGCGCTCCACGTCTCGATCTGTGCGTGGGTGACCGGCGATATCGGCGTCAGCCGCTGGCGCTTGCCCATTCCTTCCAGACGGTCGTTCAGCGCCTTTTCCAGATTGCCCTTCACGGCATTGGAAAAACGCAGCGCATCGCGATTGAATACCATCAGACTGAGCTGCCCACCCGGGGCCAGCAGGCTGGCCAGAACGGCAATGGCTGCACGCGGGTCGCCCAACCACTCGAGCACGGCGTGGCAGGTAATCAGCGGCCAGGGGCCGGGAGCTTCATCAATCAGCGCCTGCAGCGGCGCGTTCACGTAGCGAATCGCCTCATGGGGAAGCCCCTTCGCCTCACGGTGCCACTGGCGGGCGTAATCGAGCATGTCAATGGAAGGCTCGGCCATGGTGACCGAATGGCCGCGCTCGGCAAACCAGGCCGCCTGCTGGCCAAGCCCGCCGCCGATATCCAGCACCGGCTGCTGGTCAAGGCGCAGCATTTGCGGCAGCAGGTAATCGAGCATGGCAAGGCGCAACTCGCCGCGCGGCGCCTGATACAGCGAGCGGGAAAACTTGTCGACCAGGCCATCGAAGTAACGATCACCGGCGCCGGTCAGTTCGTAAATGGTGGACATACCGCGACCATCGCTCATGCAAAAGCGCGTAGTTTACCCTGCTCCGACACGGAACGCTTCTCGAGGCAGCTACATCGGGCAGTTTTCCCGCGGTTCGGTGCGATGTAACCACATCGCTATCGATTCGCGGCGAGTTCGCTCTACCACTTTTGGCGATATTGCCAATAAAGAGCGAAACCTCTACCTTGAATGGCAATGGGAACGTTCCCAATTCAATATCATGGATCTTGCCTTTGCCACCCTCTCGCGCCACCCTGATCGAAGTCGCCACGCTGGCAGGAACGTCGAAAACCAGCGTCTCGCGCTTTTTTGGCCCCGAGCGCGACAAGCTCTCGCCCGCGCTTTGTGCGCGCATCGAACGCGCCGCGCATACGCTTGGCTACCGCCCCAACCTGATGGCGCGCGGATTGAAAGGCGGCGGCTCTCGCCTTCTGGGCATGCTGGTTGCCGATATCCGTAACCCGTTTTCCGTGGCGCTGGTGCACGGCGTTGAGCAGGCGGCGCGCGCCCAGGGCTATTCGCTGATCGTGTGCAATACCGACAACGACCCGGTGCTCGAGCAGACCCAGCTGGCAACGCTTGCGGCCTATCAGGTGGAAGGGTTGATCATCAACGCGTCCGGCCAGCCGGAAGCGCCGCTTCAAGCACTGATGCACAGCGGCGTTCCGCTGGTGCTGCTCGATCGTGAAGTGAACCAGTTGAAGGCTGACGTGATCGGCCTGGACAACGCGCAGGCCATCGATATGGCCCTGGAGCACCTGGTTCTCCAGGGCTACCGCTCGGTACTGTATGTCAGCGAATCCCCCACTCAGGCCAGCACCCGCCAGGCGCGACTCATTCGCTTTGAACAGCAGGCAAGGCCGCGCGGGCTGACTAGCCGGACACTGCTGCTGAATAGCCTCGAGCCCGATGCGGTGCTGCCCACCTTGAAAGCCTTTGCCCAGTCCGCGGGCCCGGCAGCCGTGCTGTGCGGCAATGGCAACGTGACGCTGGCGCTTGCGCGCGGCTTTCAGCGCCTCGGGCTTGCCATGGGGCCGGTCGGTTTGATGGGCATCGACGAGCTCGACTGGTGTGCGCTGATCGCTCCAGGCATCACCACGTTGGCGCAGCCAACCGATGCCATTGGCCGCGCTGCAGTCACCTGCCTGCTCAATCAGCTCAAGAGCACGACACCAGCCACCGTCCTCCACCGCCACGCGCCCAGGCTGTGCCCGCGTGGCAGCACGCAGCTTTCATCATTTACACCTGAAGAATCCAACAATCCATGAGTACGCCCATGACCCATAAAACGTCATCCCCTACCATCCTCACCTTCGGCGAAGCCATGGCCATGCTGGTGGCCAATACACCCGGGGAGCTTTCCGGCGTCGAGAGTTTTCACCGCCGCCTGGCGGGTGCTGATAACAACGTCGCCATCGGCCTCTCCCGCCTGGGTTTTCACGTAGGCTGGCTGAGCCGGGTAGGCAACGACAGCCTGGGCCGGTTTATCCAGCAGACTCTGAAAGCCGAGGGAATCGACGATCGCTACATCATCGAGGACGCCGAACACCCCACAGGGCTGATGTTCAAGGAGCGCTCCGAGAACGGCGCCGATCCCAGGGTGGAGTACTTCCGCCGCGGCAGCGCGGCGAGCCATCTGTGCCCGGACGATGCACGGGCCGTCGATTTCGAGACCCTGGATCACCTGCACGCCACCGGCATCACCCCGGCGCTTTCACAAAGTGCGCTGGCGCTGACTCGGCACTTGATGCAAAGCGCTCGCACGAAAGGGGCGAGCGTCTCGTTTGATCCCAACCTGCGCCCGACGCTTTGGGAAAGCGAAGAGACGATGCGCGACACCCTGAACGAGCTGGCGGGCCTGGCCGACTGGGTGCTGCCCGGGCTCTCCGAAGGTCGTCGCCTGACCGGCCAGGACTCGCCGGAGGCCATCGCGGATTTCTACCTCGAGCGCGGCGCCAAAGCCGTCATCATCAAACTCGGCCCGGAAGGCAGCTATTACCGCGGCCGTTTGGGGTCTACATTGGAGAGTTTCACCGTGGCCGGTCAGCCGGTGGCAAGCGTAGTGGATACCGTGGGCGCCGGCGACGGCTTCGCGGTGGGTGCGATCAGCGCCCTGCTCGAAGGGCTTACGCCAAAGCAGGCGCTGGCGCGGGGTAATCTGGTCGGCGCCCAGGCGGTGCAGGTCGTCGGCGACATGGAGGGGCTTCCCACCCGTGAAAAGCTGCAAACCCTCGAGCAGCGCTAACCTATAACGACAGCACGACAGGAGAGAACATGAAAAAACGTATCATCGTCCAGGGCCGGCTGAGCGCCGATCAACGCGCCGAGCTCGCGCAACATTTCGAACTGCTCGATCCCTTGAACTCTTTCGACACCAACGACGAACACGTGCGAACCGTGCTGGGCCAGGCCCACGGCATCATTGGCTCTGGCCTGCCGATTTCAAGCGAGCTGCTCGACGCCGCGCCCAACCTCGAGGTCATCGCGCTGATCTCCGTGGGCTATGACACCGTTCCCGTCGACGAGCTGACCCGCCGCGGCATCCTGCTTTGCAACACCCCGGACGTGCTGACCGAAACCACCGCGGATACCGGCTTCACGCTTTTGATGGCCACCGCCCGACGCGTGGTGGAACTTGCCACCTGGGTCAAGGCCGGCGCCTGGGAGGCGAGCATCGGCCCCGATCTTTACGGCAGTGACGTCAACGGCAAGACGCTCGGCATGGTGGGCTTCGGGCGCATCGGCCAGGCGGTGGCGAGGCGCGGGGCGCTCGGTTTCGGTATGAAGGTGCTCTACTCCAACGCCTCCCCCAAGCCGGACGTGGAGCGTGAGCTGGGCGCCGAGCGCCGCGAACTCGACGCCCTGCTCGCCGAGTCCGACTTCGTCTGCCTGACCGTTCCCCTGACCGAAGAGACCGAAAAGCTGATCGGTGCCGACGAACTCAAACAAATGAAGTCTTCCGCCATCCTCATCAACATCGCCCGGGGCAAGGTAGTCGACGAAGGCGCGCTGATCGAGGCGCTGGAGAACGGCACCATCCGCGGCGCGGGCCTGGACGTCTTCGAACAGGAGCCGCTGGCCGATACCTCGCCGCTCCCCGGCATGGCCAACGTGGTCGCCCTGCCGCACATCGGCTCAGCGACCCATGAAACCCGCACCGCCATGGCCCAGCGCGCGGTGGACAATATTCGCCTGGCCCTTACCGGCGAGCGGCCGATCAGCATGGTCAACGAAGAGTCGTGGAAAACGACGTAGCCGGACTCTATTCATTACCGCCCCTCATTACTCACCACCAGACAAGCGCCTTCGGGCGCTTTTTTTATATCCGACCACGGGTCCAAACCTCGACCAATGTCTCGATTGACCCGACGATCAATCCCGCTAAGCTAATCAGCAATCAAATATAAAAATAACTTTTATATTTGAATAGCGCTTCACAACATCACAATAATGCTATTGGAGAGTTCGTTATGCGCCCTTACCTGTCAGTCATTGCCACCCTTGCCCTGGGAGCCAGCTTCCCCCTCCTTGCCGCGGACTACACGTTCAAGTACGCGCACTCGCAAACCGACGATGCGCCGCGCTCGGAGTCCATGCGTTTCTTCAAGGACACTCTCGAAGAGCGCAGCGACGGGCGCATTGCCGTGGAGCTCTACTTCAACGGCACGCTGGGCAAGGAGGAAGACGTTCTCCAGCAGGTGCAGATGGGTCTCATCCAGGGCTATCGCGGCGGGCTTTTCGCCCAGGCCAACCCGGCTTACCTGATCTACGCCATGCCGTTTCTCTTCGAGACACCGGAAGAAGCCATCGAGGTAATGCAAAGCGAGCTGGGCCAGGGCATCGATGCCGATGCACGCGCCAGCCAGCTGCATATTCCAGTGACCGGCGTGGCCGGGGGCATGCGCCAGCTCACCAATAACGTGCGCGCCGTCAACGAGGTCGCCGACCTGCGGGGCATGAAGATCCGTACGCCGCCGCTGGCCCCTACCCTGCGGGCGTTCGAGGCGCTGGGCGCATCGCCCCAGCAGGTGCCCTATACCGAAACCTATATGGCGCTGCGTACGGGGGTGGTCGACGGTCAGGAAAACCCGCCATCGAACATCGCCGACATGAAGTTCAACGAGGCGCAGGAGTACCTGACACTGCTGAACTGGCAGATCCATCCCGACCCGTTCTTCATCAGCGCTCAGTGGTACGACCAGCTCCCCGAAGAACTACAGGCGCTGGTCGACGACGTGGCGGTGGAAACCATGACGCGCTCCAACGAACTCTGGCTCGCCTCCGAGGCGAACTACCTCGAGACCCTCGGTGAGTCCATGGAGATCAACGAGCTCAGCGATGCCTCGCGCCAGAGCTTCGTCGAGGCGGTAGTACCGGTCTGGGAATTCTTCGTCGAACGCGGCGACTTCAGCCGTGAACAGCTCGATGCGGTGCTGGCCCAAACCGGTCATGGCGAAGGGCAGGAGTAATGAGCCAGCCGCCGTCGCTCCAGGACGTGGCAAGCGATACGCCTGGCATGCGTATCGTTAGACGCGCCGCTGCCCTGCTCGAGAATCTGATCGCCGCGCTGGTGGCGGCGATCTTTCTGCTTTGCTTCACGCTGGTGGTGCTTCGCTATCTATTCGGTATCGGCTTTGCCGGCGCCGAGGAATTGATGCGTTTTCTGTTCGTCTACTCCACCGCGCTGGGCGCCTCCGTCGCCATACTGCGCGGCGAGCACATTCGCATCGGTGTCTTCGTCGAGCGCCTGCCGCCGGCCTGTCTGAAAGCGGTCGATAGCCTGCGCCACCTGCTGGTCGTGCTCTTCAATGCCTATCTTGCCTGGCTGAGTCTTGGCTGGATCGGCCAGGTGGGCCGTTTTCGCTCTGCGGTGCTCGACGTGCCCAACTGGGTCGTGCAGATCAGCGTTCCTGTCGGGGCCGTTCTGGTCATTCTGTTCTCGCTGGCCGTACTGGTCGGTGGAGAACGCCCCGCCACCCGCCGCGACGATGCGCAGGAGGCCCAGGCATGACACTGCTGCTGATCGCGCTCTTCGCGCTCTTGCTGATCGGCGTTCCCATCGCCTACTCGCTGGGGCTGTCGGGGCTACTCTACTTTCTGGTGCTGCAACCCAACCTGATCGGCGTCCTCCCCCAACGCGTGCTGTCGGGCATGGATACCTACACCATGATCGCCCTGCCGCTTTTCATCCTGATGGGGCTGATCATGAACGCCTCGGGGATCACGACCCGCCTGATCGACTTCTGCTTGATGCTCGTCGGCCGTTTTCCGGGCGGGCTTGGTCACGTCAATATCTCGACCTCGATGATCTTCGGGGGTATTTCGGGTTCGTCGGTGTCGGATACCGCCTCGGTGGGCTCGGCCATGATTCCCGAGATGGCGCGCAAGGGCTATTCGACCGAGACGGCGAGCGGCATCACCGTGGCCTCCTCCACCATGGGCATGATCATTCCGCCGAGTGTGCCGATGGTCATCTATGCGGTCACCGCCCAGCAGTCCATCGGCACGATGTTTTTGGCAAGCCTGCTGCCGGGGCTCATGATCGGCCTGTTCATGATGGCCGTCATTGCACTGATGGCGGGTCGTCACGGCTATCCGCGCGCCCATGCGGGGTTGAGCGCCACCGAAAAGCGCCTGATCATCCAGCGTTCGGTACTTGCGCTGCTGATTCCGGTCTTCGTGGTGGGTGCGGTGGTCGGCGGGGTGGCAACGGCCACGGAGTCCGCGGCCATCGGGGTTGGCTACGCACTGTTTCTGGGGCTGGTGGTCTTTCGCAGCCTGACGCTTCGCGAGCTGCCAGCGCTTTTACGCTCGGCGGTCATGACCAGCGCGACGGTCATGATCATCATCGCCATGAGCCAGCTCTACGTCTGGATTTTGACCATGGAGCAGGTTCCGCAACTGCTCGCGGGCTATCTGGGCGCGCTCGAACTTTCGCCCTTCATGCTGCTGCTGGTCGTGGCCATGGCGGTGCTGTTCATCGGTACCTTCGTCGACGTGACCCCGGCCATCCTGCTCATTACGCCGGTGGTGTTGCCGATTCTGGTCGCCGCCGGCATTTCGCCGGTGCAGTTCGGGGTGCTCTTGATCAGCGGTTTGGCCATAGGACTCGTGACGCCGCCGGTCGGCATGTGCCTGAACGTCTGCTCATCGATCACCGGGCTCTCCATCGGCCGTATTTTCCGGGGCGCCCTGCCGTTTCTACTGGCCAACGTGCTGGTCATGCTGCTCGTCGCGAGCGTACCCGCGCTGACCCTGTGGCCCCTCATGTTCTTCTCTTGAGGCGTTTCTCTACCCTTTTTATCGATACCCGCCCATCGAGGCAAAGGAGCTTACATGGACATTCTTCAAGCCGTTCACGAAGATCACTTCAAGACCCTGGATACCCAGGGCCTGCGCGACAAGATGCTGGTGACGCAGATCATGTGCCCGGGGGAGCTCAAGCTGACCTACAGCCATGTCGACCGCATCATCATTGGCGGCGCGGTACCCACGCAAGGTGCGCTCACCCTTGGCGATGGCAAGGAACTTGGCGTCGCTTACTTTCTCGAACGCCGTGAAATGGGTGTCATCAACATCGGCGCCCCGGGGCGCATCGTGGTCGATGGCGAAAGCGTCGCGCTCGGGCGCCATCACGGCCTCTACATCCCCAAGGAGAGCCGCGACGTGCGTTTCGAAAGCGATGACCCGGCCGATCCGGCGCGCTTTTACATCAATTCGGCGCCGGCCCATGTGCGCCTGGCCCTTCGCCATATCCGCCCCGAGGACGCCTCGCCCACGACCCTGGGCGACCCGGCCACGGGCAACGTGCGCACCATCAACAAGTACCTGCACGCCGACGTCCTCGAGACCTGCCAGCTCTCCATGGGGCTGACCGAGCTCGAGGCGGGCAGCATGTGGAATACCATGCCCTGCCATACCCACGAGCGGCGTATGGAAGTTTATTTCTATTTCAACCTGGCCGAAGACGACGTGGTTTTCCATCTGTGCGGCAAACCCGAAGAAAGCCGCCACATCGTGGTCGCCAACGAGCAGGCGGTGATTCATCCCAGCTGGTCGATCCACTGCGGTTTCGGCACGCGTCGCTACACGTTCATCTGGGGGATGTGCGGCGAGAACCTCACCTACGATGACATGGATTTCGTTGCCACTCGCGACCTGCGCTAAGTCAGGTCCCACATTCAGCAAGGAGACGACATGCAGCTTTTTTCTCTCGAAGGCCGTACCGCCATGGTGACCGGCTGCAACAAGGGGCTGGGACAAGGGATCGCCATTGCCCTGGCCCAGGCGGGGGCCGACATCGTCGGCGTCAACCGTAGCGCCGCCACCGAGACCGCCCAGCGCGTCACGGCACTGGGCCGGCGCTTTCACGGCGTCGACGCGGCGCTTGGCCAGGATCGGCCAGAAGACATCGTTGGCCAGGCGCTCGAGCAGGCAAGCCAGATCGATATTCTGGTCAACAATGCCGGGATGATCCGCCGGGCGGACGCGTTGGACTTCACCGAGCAGGACTGGGACGAGGTGATCGACGTCAACCTGAAGTCGGTGTTCTTCTTGAGCCAGTGCATCGCCCGACATCTACGCGAGCGTGAAAGCGGTGGCAAGATCGTCAATATCGCCTCACTGCTGTCGTTTCAGGGCGGCGTACGCGTGCCCTCCTACACGGCCAGTAAAAGTGGCCTCATGGGGCTGACTCGCCTGCTGGCCAACGAGTGGGCCGCCCACGATATCAACGTCAACGCGATCGCCCCGGGCTACATGGCAACGGACAACACCCAGGCACTGCGGGACGACCCGAAGCGTCACGACGAGATCCTCGGGCGCATTCCCGCCGGGCGCTGGGGCACGCCGGAAGATTTGGCCGGCGCTGTGGTATTCTTGTGCTCCGACGCGGCGCGCTACGTACACGGCCATACCCTGGCGGTGGACGGTGGTTGGCTTGCCCGCTAGGACGAACACCCAAAGGCCCCCGCCGATAAAACGACGATGAAAGGAAGCGGCATGAAGGACAAGGCGGAGACCCATTACCACGCGCCTGCATTGGAAAAGGGGTTGGATATTCTGGAGCTGCTTGCCCAGTCCTCCCAACCGTTGAGTACCCAAGTGATCGCCGAGCAGATCGGGCGCAAGACCAACGAGATGTATCGCATGCTGATGGTGCTGCGCGATCGCGGCTACGTGGTCATGGATGAAAGCGGCAGCCGCTACCAGCTATCGCTCAAGATGTTCGAGATGGCACATCGCTTCCCGCCGACCAAGCGTCTGGTACAGGCGGCCATACCCCGCATGGAAGCACTATGCCACGATATCTCGCAATCCTGCCATCTGAGTGTGCTACGCCCCGGCTACCTGCTGGTCGTCGCCCAGTACGAGAACCCGGACAAGATGGGGTTCAGTCTGCGCCTGGGCGCTCAGATCGACATCTGGGGCTCCGGCTCCGGCGCGGTAATGCTCAGCTTTCTCGACGACGCGCGACGCGAGCGCATGCTCGAGGCCAGCGGCGCTACGGATGAAGAAGCCAGGCGCACCCGCGCGCTTTTCTCCACTATTCGCCATCAGGGTTACTTCGTGGGCCCGAGCCCCCAGGTGCAAGGCTTGACCAACATCAGTTTCCCGGTATTCGGCGTGCACGAGTCGATCGAAGCGGTCATCACCATTCCCTACCTGACCCTGATTCCCGAAGCCATGCACCGCGACGTGCCGGACATCGAGCGCTGTCGGGCACTGCTCGGGGAGCTCGCGGCGGCCCTTTCCGAGGACATCGGCGGCGCAGCGTATAGCACTTCCTGATAGGATAGAACCTTTACTCATGTGACCGAGGCCGCGATGAACTCCCCCCTGTGTTTACTCTTCGACTCCGACGGCACGTTAGTGGACAGCGAGATACTGCTGGCCGAGGTCATGGGCGAGCTGCTGCCCGAGTTCGGCCTGCCCTTCTCGGCACGCCAGTACATGGAAGAGTTTCGTGGCGTGCGCTTCAAAACCGTCGTCAATACGCTGGAGGCGCGCTTCGAGACACTTTCATCTACGCGCTTCGACGCTCTGGAGTCGGACATGCGCGCGCGCATGGAAGCGCGGATGCGCGCCGAACTCGACCCCATCGAGGGCATGCCAGCGGCGCTCGAGGCGCTCGGCGACTACCCCAAGGCCGTGGTCTCCAACGGCCCGGAGCGCAAGATTCGCTGCGCGCTGGAAAGCACCCGGCTCGAGCACCACTTCGCCGGCAATCTGTTCAGCGCCTACACGCTGAACGTCTGGAAACCCGACCCCGAGCTCTACCGCAAGGCCGCCGCCGCGATGGGCTTTGCCCCCGAGCGGTGCGTGGTCATCGATGACGCCGCCGTTGGCGTGCAGGCGGGGCTCGCCGCAGGCATGAACGTCGTGCACCTCAACCACTTTCCCGAGGAAGAGACGACGCCAGAAGGCGCGGTCGAGATTCGTCATGCCCGCGAACTGCCCGGCGTTATTGCCGGGTTGAGCAGAAAGACCGCTCGTTAGCACGTCTGAATGGTGCAACGAAAAGCCCCGCCTGGCGTTTCACCAGGCGGGGCTTTTCATTCGTGCCCGTTCTCTCAACGCGCCGTTAACTGCCGCACGGCCAGCTCCACCCCGCGCAGCTCGGCAAGCCCGCGCATTCGCCCGTAGAGCGGGTAGCCCGGCGCGGTGGCGCGCTGCTGGTCATCCAGAATGTGGTGGCCGTGGTCCGGGCGCAGCGGCAGGCGCGCCCCGCCCTCACTTGCGCGGCGGCGCTCTTCGTCCACCAGCGCCCGAATGACGCCGACCATGTCCACGTCACCGGCCAGGTGCGGCGCTTCATGAAACGAGCGCGGGTCCGACTCGCGCCTGGTGGCACGCAGATGAATGAAGTGAATGTGCGAGGCAAAGTGGCGGGCCATCGCCACCAGGTCGTTGTCCTCGCGCACGCCATAGGACCCCGTACAAAACGTCAGGCCGTTGGCGGGGCTTGGCACGCAGTCCACCACCCACTGGGCATCTTCATGAGTCGATACCACACGGGGCAAGCCCAAAAGCGGCCGGGGCGGATCATCCGGGTGAATCGCCATGCGAATCCCCACCTCTTCTGCCACTGGAATGACCGCGCGCAGGAAATAGCCCAGGTGTTCGCGCAGCCCCGCCGCGTCGATGTCCGCGTAATGGGCCAGCACTTCCCGAAACTGCGCCAGCGTGTAGTGCTCCTCAGCCCCGGGCAGCCCGGCAATCAGCGTATTGACGAGCTTGTCGCGAGCAGGTTCGTCGAGGGTTTCCAGGTATTGGCGTGCTGCACGCTGGTCTTCCTCGCTGTACTCGGCCTCGGCACCCGGCCGCGCGAGCAGGTAGAGATCGAACGCGGCAAAGGCGGTCTGATCGAAACGCAGCGCCAGCGCGCCGTCCGGCAGCGCATGAACGAGATCCGTGCGCGTCCAGTCGAGTACCGGCATGAAGTTGTAGCACACGGTATCGATACCGCAGGCGGCAAGATTGCGCAGCGTCTGGCAGTAGGTCTCGATCAGCGCGTCGCGCTCGGGCAGGCCCTGCTTGATCGCTTCGTGCACCGGCACGCTTTCTACCACCGACCAGCTGAGCCCGGCGGCTTCGATCATCGCCTTGCGCTCGCGGATCGCCTCGACCGGCCAGACTTGGTCGTTGGGAATGTCGTGCAGCGCGGTGACGATGCCGGTCGCGCCGGCCTGACGAATCTCGCCCAGTTGAATCGGGTCCTTCGGCCCGAACCAGCGCCAGGTATGTTCCATGCCATGTTCCTCCATCGAGCGTCCGGGGTTATCGGTCAAGATGTGCCAGGGCGTGCTCGACGCCGTGTTCGGTCAACGCGTGGTAGGCATTTAGCACGTCACGCTTGAAATCGTCGTTTCGGGCCAGGGCCTCGGGCATCACCGCATCGAGACCGAAGAAGGCATCGACCAGCGCGGTAGCGTCTTCGCCATGACGCTGATGAAGCGCTTCGAGCTGGCCGGCCAGGGGATCGTCGACGCTGAAGCGCTGGCCCGAGAGCGTAGAACCCTGGGTGTAGCGAATCCAGCCGGCCAGGCCCAGCGCCACGCAGGCGGACTCGCGCCCCGCGGCCAGGTTGGCCTCGACCACCTGCAGCCAGCGCTGGGGCAGCTTCTGGCTGCCGTCCATGGCGATCTGCTGCAGGCGGTGGCGCAGGCTGTCGTTGGCAAAGCGCGCAATCAGCGATTCTGCGTAGGCGTCGAGGTCGATCTCCTCGGGCATGGAAAGGGTCGGGGCGGCCTCCTCATTCATGTAGCGGCGCAGCAACGTCTTGAATGCCGGCTTCGAGACGGCATCGAAAACGGTTTCGATATCGTCGAGCGCGCCGAGGTAGGCCAAAAGCGAATGGCTGCCGTTCAACATGCGAAGCTTCATGGTCTCGAACGGCGCAACGTCGGCGACCATGGTCACGCCCTCCTCTTCCCAGCTCGGCCGGCCCAGGGGGAAGTGATCCTCGACGACCCACTGCGAGAACGCCTCGCACACCACGGCGTTGGGATCACTCACACCGAGACGCTCGAGCGCTTCGAAATCCTGCCCGGTCATGGCCGGCACGATCCGGTCGACCATGCTGCAGGGAAACGCGACGTGCTCGAGAATCCAGTCGGCCAGATCCGCATCCTGCCGGCGCGCAAGCTGCGCCACCGCCTGACGCGTGCGCTGACCGTTGTCCGGCATGTTGTCGCAGCAGAGCACGGTGAACGGGGCCGTACCCGCTGCCCGGCGCCGCTTGAGCGCCTCGACCAGGATGCCCGGGGCAGTACGCGGTGCATTCGGACTTTCAATATCCGCCTGGATCATCGGGTCACTCTGCAAAAGCTCGCCGCTGGCGGGGTTGAGAAAATAGCCCTTCTCGGTGACCGTCAGCGTCACGATACGCGTGTCCGCCGCGCAGAGACGCTTGAGTAGCGCATCGAGATCGCGTCCCCAGCGCTGGTCCTGCGCCTGCCCGGTAAACAGGGCCTCCTCGATGGCGCCCACTTCGCGAAGGGTGACGGTGTCGCTGTCCCGGTACTCGGCGACGTGGTAGCGGTAGTTCGCCCCTTTCAGCGCATCGACCAGCTCGACGCTGCGGCGCAGGTTCGCCGCGCTCACGCCCCACTGGGTATCGCCGGTACGGTCGCGATAGCGCTCCAGATAAACGGCCTGGTGGGCGCGATGAAACGCGCCCAGTCCCAGATGGACGATGCCGATATGGCCGGCACCCTGGCTGGCCTTGATGGTTTGCATACTCACTTTACTGCTCTCCTGGATCGGGCACTAAACATCGATACCGAAATAGCGGCGCGCGTTGTCAAAGCAGATATCGTTGACCATTCCCCCCAGCCAGGCTTCGTCGTTGGGGAGTTGCCCCTGTTCGACCCAACGTCCGAGCATGCGGCAGAGCAGGCGACGGAAATACTCATGGCGGGTGTAGGAGAGGAAGCTGCGCGAATCCGTCAGCATGCCCACAAAGCGGCTCAAAAGCCCCAATTGCGAAAGTTGGGTCATCTGGCGCTCCATGCCGTCGAGCTGGTCGTTGAACCACCAGCCGGAACCGAACTGTACCTTGCCGGGAATGCCATTGCCCTGGAAGTTGCCCGCTGTGGTTGCCAGCACTTCGTTGAAGATCGGATTGACGCAATAGAGGATGGTGCGCGGCAGCCGATCATCCTGATCGAGGGCATTGAGCAGTTGGTTGAGCGGTGCAGCCATGGGCCGGTCGTCCATGGAGTCGAAGCCGGCATCGGCGCCGATCTCACGCCAGCCGCGGGCGCTGTTATTGCGCAACGGCCCCATGTGGTACTGCTGCGCCCAGTCGCGGCGGTGGTATTCACGGCCAAGGAAGATCAGCACTGCGGTCATGAACTGCGCCTGCTCGTGCTCATCGGGCAGCGTGCCGTTCAGGCGGCGCTCGAGAATGGCGTCGAGTTCGGCGTCGGTCGATGCGGCGTAGGCGACACGCTCGATGCCGTGGTCGGAAATCCGGCAGCCGTGGGCATGGAAGTGATCCAGGCGTTTTTCGAGCGCGGTGTAGAGCGAAGCGATATCACGGATCTCGACGTCCGCGGCGCGGCCCAGTTTTTCGAGATACGCCGGGAAATCTTCGGCGGCCGGCTTGAAGGCACGGTCGGGCCGGAAGCTCGGCAACACTTTTACGCCAAAGCTCGAATCCGCGGCGATTTCGGCGTGATGGCTCAGATCGTCCGCCGGGTCGTCGGTGGTGCCGACCATGCGCACGTTCATCTGCTCGAGAATCCCCCGCGCGGAGAACTCGGGCGTTGCCAGCATCGCGTTGGCCTCGTCCCAGATGGCATCCGCGGTCGAGGGCGAAAGCAGCTTGTCGGTTATGCCGAAGGGGCGCCTCAGCTCGAGGTGGGTCCAGTGAAAGAGCGGATTCCCCAGCGTATGAGGCACGGTGGCCGCCCAGGCCTGGAATTTCTCGTAGTCGCTCGCATCACCGGTACAGAACCGCTCGTCTACGCCGTTCCAGCGCATGGCGCGCCACTTGTAGTGGTCGCCTTTCAGCCAGATCGAGGTGAGGTTGTCGAAGCGCGTATTCTGGGCGATTTCCCGAGGAGGCAGGTGGCAGTGGTAGTCGAAGATGGGCTGCGTGCTGGCGTAGCCGTGGTATAGCCGTTTGGCCATCTCGCTATCGAGGAGAAAATCTTCGCCAAGAAATGCTGCCATGAGAGGCTCCATTACGATCGGTGCGTGCCTGAGCGCAGTAAAGTTCGCGCCCATGAAAATTGGTTAGGCCAAAGAGTCGGCTCGGCTGCCGTGATTGTCAACCTCTTCCCCCTCAAATGAGACCAAAGGCCTATTTAACAACAGGACTGGTTAGTCCAATTTAGCTGCTTCTTCTTATTGGCCCAACGACCATATCGTACAAGTATTACTTAAAGGCAGCTTTCAGGAGATGGGGCAACATGAATAAAGGCGTTATTTCAGTCTTGTCGGGCGCGTTGATTGCGCTTTCAGGCTGCTCGATGCCCTCGGAGGTATCCTCGAGTGTGACCCTTCTAAGGCTCGCTCACAACATGAACGAAGGCCACCCCGTGCACCAGTCACTGGCCTATTTTGCCGAGCGCGTACGCGAAAAAAGCGGCGGCGAACTCGTGTTCCAGCTCTATCCCAACGGCCAGCTGGGATCCGAGCGGGAAGTCATCGAGCTGATTCAAACCGGCGCCGTGGACGTCACAAAGGTGAGTGCCACCGCGCTCGAAAGCTTTTCTAACGTCTATTCGCTGTTCAGCGTGCCCTACCTCTTTGCCGACCCAGAGCACTACTATCGCGTCATGGACAGCGACGTCGCCACGGATATCTACCAGCAGACTTCCGATAACGGCTTCTTCGGTCTGACCTACTACGATTCCGGCATTCGTAACGTCTACACCGTCGATACACCGGTACGCACTCCAGAGGACATGCGGGGGCTAAAACTTCGCGTTCAGCCCAGCCAGACTGCCCTCGAGATGATTCGTCTGATGGGCGGTGCACCGACACCGATGGCCTACGGTGAAGTCTACACGGCACTGCAACAGGGCGTCATCGACGGTACCGAGAACAACGAAACCGCCCTGACCTCATCGAATCACGGCGAAGTCGCCAAGGAGTACTCCTACACCGCCCACGCCATCGTCCCCGATCTTCTGATCTTCAGCCAGCACCGCTGGCAGAGCTTCACGCCACAGCAGCAGCAGTGGCTCAGAGAAGCGGCGATCGAATCCACCGAGTTCCACAAGGAGCTTTGGGCCCAGGAGATCGAAAAAGCGGTGACCAGGGCCGAGGAGATGGGCGTTAATTTCCACCACGACGTGGATGTAGAGGCTTTCCGGGAAGCGGTCGCCCCCATGCACGAACGGGTGCTCGAAAATCCGGTCCTGGCGCCGCTTTACGAGCGCATCCAAGCACTAGAGACGGAGTCTTGAGACCATGGTAAACACGATCAATCGTTTGCTCTGCAAACTCATCACGGTACTCACCTCGGCCATGCTCGCCGTCATGGTGCTGGTCGCCGTCTGGCAGGTGGTGAGCCGCTACGTGTTCAATGATCCCAGCACCTTCTCCCAGGAATTCCTGCGCTACTCGCTGATCTGGATCACCATGATCGGTGGGGCGCTGGCGTTTCATACCAAAAAGCACATCGCGGTGGAGATGGTCGTCAACCGGTTTTCCGTGCGTTTCCAGAAAGCGGTTCGCTACCTGGTGCTCGTGCTGTTGATCCTGTTCTCGGCCCTCGTGATGATTTACGGCGGCATCTGGCTCGTCTCATTGACCATGTCACAGCAGACCGTCTCGTTGGGTATCCCGATGGGGTATATCTACCTGTCGCTGCCCATCTCGGGCGTGCTGATTCTCTGGTTCTGCATTGCCGAGCTGCTCAATGCCGGCGCCGGCACTCCCAACGATTTCGACCAAACCCTGGACGTTTAATCAACAACAAGGCATTCGCGCCATGACAATCATCGCAGGTTTTAGTCTACTCATCTCGTTTTTCATCTTTCTATTCATCGGGGTACCGATCGCCATCAGCATGGCCGGCGCCTCCATCGTGACGATGCTGCTCATCGCCCCCTTCGATGTCGCCGTTTTCACATCGGCTCAGAAGATGGTGACCGGTATCGACAGTTTCACACTGCTCGCCGTGCCCTTCTTTCTCTTGACCGGTATCATCATGAACCAGGGCGGCATCGCGATGCGCCTGGTCAACGTGGCTCGCCTGTTCACCGGTCGCTTGCCGGGCTCACTTGCTCACACCAATATCGTCGGCAACATGCTGTTCGGCTCGCTGGCGGGGTCGTCGGTGGCCTCGGCGGCGGCGATCGGCAAGGTCATGCACCCGCTGCAGGACGAGGAAGGCTATGACCGCAAGTTCTCCGCGGCGGTCAACATCGCCTCGGCACCGACGGGGCTGATCATTCCGCCTACCGGACTCTTCATCATCTATTCGCTGGTAAGCGGCGGCACCTCAGTAGCCGCGCTGTTCCTCGCGGGCTATATTCCGGGCATTCTCTGGGGCCTGGCGACCATGGCCGTGGCCTTCATCATCGCCAAGCGAAAGGGCTATCGCTCACCGAACGCCGTGCCGCTGCGCTCGGTACTCAAGGTGCTGTGGGACGCCATTCCCAGCCTGTTTTTGATCTTCATCATCATCGGCGGCATCATCGGCGGCGTCTTCACCGCCACCGAAGCCTCGGCGGTGGCGGTGGTCTACGCCCTGCTGCTCTCTCTGGCCTATCGCAGCCTGTCGATCAAGCAACTGCCCGGTATTTTGAAGGAAACCGCGGAACTGACCGTGGTCATCATGTTCCTCATCGGCACCTCTGCCATGCTGGCACTGGTCATGGCTTTCACCGGCATTCCGGCGGCGATCAGTGCCGGTATCCTCGCACTGACCGACAACCCCATCCTGATCCTCATTCTGATCAACGTCATCTTGCTGCTGATTGGTACCTTCATGGATGTCACGCCGGCCATCCTGATCTTTACACCCATTTTTCTGCCGGTAGTCTCCGAGTTCGGCATGAGCCCGGTGCACTTCGGTGTCCTGCTCATCGTCAACCTGTGTATCGGCAACATCACGCCGCCCGGCGGCAGTGCGTTGTACGTGGGCAGCACGGTCGCCAAGCTCAAAATGGAAGAAGTGATCAAGCCCCTTCTGCCGTTCTACGCAGCGGTCATCGCGGTACTCATGCTGATAACATTGGTACCGATGCTCAGCGAGTGGCTACCGCGCCTGGCGGGCCTAATGTAATTTTCAAGGATTGACCTGGATGAATATTCAAGCGCGCTATCGCTTTCACCTGGCAAAGACCCAGCAAAACCACCTCACCTTTGCATCAACGGACGAGGACGTGGCCGCTCACGTCTTCATCCTCGAGGAGGGCGTCTTTCGCGTGCTCTTTGAAAAACGCGAGGGACTCGAGGTCGGCCGGACCTGGAGCATCGCGCCGGGCCAGGACGACTTGCCCGCGCAGGGTCGGGATCGCTTCAGCACCGATTACTTCAGTCTGCCGGCGTTCGATCTTGCCGAGGACGAGCAGAGCGTCACGATCCAGACACAGCAATTGAAGGCCGTCATTCAGAAAGAGGGCTTTCGAATCGCCTGGTACCAGGCCACTCAAGGACAGTGGCAGCTTTTTGCCCAGGATCGTCAGACCCAGGCCTACAACTTCGCCGGAGAGCTTGGCAGCGAGATCAAGCACTACCTGAAAAGAGACATCAAGGAGCAGTACTTCGGCCTTGGCGAACGCACCGGCCAGCTCGACCATCATCATGGCCGCTATCGCAACATCACCATCGACGCGATGGGCTACGACGCCGAGTACTCGGACCCGCTCTACAAGCACATCCCGTTCTACATCACGCGTAAGCCGGAACAGGGGTTCTCCTACGGGCTTTTCTACGACAACCTGGCCCCGGGCTACTTCGACCTGGGCCGTGAGTTGGACAACTACCACGGCCTTTACCGCTACTTCGAGGCGCAGTCCGGTGATCTGGACTACTACATGATGGCCGGCCCAAGGGTGCGAGACGTGGTAGCCACTTATACCTGGATGACCGGCAAGACCGCTCTGCCGCCAAGGTGGAGCATCGGCTATTCGGGCTCGACCATGAGCTACACCGACGCCCCCAACGCCCAGGAGCAGGTGTGGGAATTCATCGAGCAGTGCGAGCAGCACGACATCCTGTGCGATTCGTTCCAGCTCTCCTCGGGCTATACCTCCATCGATCACAAGCGCTACGTGTTCAACTGGAACACGCAAAAATTCCCGGATGCCAGGAAGCTATCGGCGGATTTCAAGCAAAAAGGCATTCGCTTGGCGGCCAACATCAAGCCGGCACTGCTGACGGACCACCCTCAGTACGAGAAGCTCGAGGCCCAGGGCTATTTTCTCAAGAACACCAACGGCGACACCGAGCTTGCCCAATTCTGGGACGGCGGCGGCGCCCACGTCGATTTCACCCATGAGGGCGCCTACGGCTGGTGGAAGGACGAAGTCACCCGGCAACTGCTCGAGTACGGTATCGAGACGACCTGGAACGACAACAACGAGTACGAGATCTGGAACAAGGCGACCCAGGCCGCCGGCTTCGGCACGCCGCTTTCCTTCACCAGCATTCGCGCGCTCTTTCCACTGCTGATGATGAAGGCCTCCTTCGAGGCGCAGACGGAATACGCCCCCGCGAAACGGCCGTTTCTCATTTCGCGCTCCGGCGCACCGGGCATGCACCGCTACGTGCAGACCTGGACCGGCGACAACCGCACCGAGTGGAAGACCATCCGGTTCAACAACAAGACCGGCCTGGGCCTGAGCTTGTCCGGCGTCTTCAACGTCGGCCACGACGTGGGCGGGTTCGCCGGCCCCAAACCGGATCAGGAACTGTTCATTCGCTGGGTACAAAACGGCATCTTCCACCCCCGGTTCACCATCCACTCCTGGAACGAGGATGCGACGGTCAACGAGCCCTGGATGTATGAAGACGCCGTGGTCCCCATTCGAGAGCTGATCAAGCTGCGCTCGCGTCTTACCCCTTACTGGTACAGCGCGTTCTACAAGGCCCATGTCCATCACGAGCCGTTGATCAAGCCTACCTTCTTCGATTTCGAGGAAGACACGCGTACCTGGCAGGAAAACGACGACTTCCTGGTGGGCGAATCGCTGCTGGTGGCAAGCGTCGTCGAACCGGGCGTGTCCACCCGTGAGGTCTACGCCCCGGTCCACGCCGCAGGCTGGTTCGATTTCTACACCGGCCGGTTCATCGAAGGCGGCACGCATGCCACCCTCGATGCGCCCTACCATCAGACGCCTTTGCTGGTGAAGGCTGGCGCGATCATTCCGACCAACGAGGCCCCCCGAACCTTCGCCAGCAAGGACGAGGACCGGCGCGGCTTCTTGCTGTTCCCGGCCCGCAGTGGCGATAGCACGTCCAGCTACACCCTCTTCGAGGACGACGGCGAAACGAGCCAGTGGCAAAGCGCCCACGCTTTGGTCGAGCTGCACATGCGCACCAGCGCCGAGGCGATTCATGTCACCACCGAGGTGGTCGACAAGGGTTACCAGCTGCCCTACGGCACGGCGACCTTCACACTGGCCACGGATGACGCCCGGACGCTTTACATCAACGGCGAAGCGCAGGCCGCCGGTCAACCGGCCACCGTGGCGCTGTAAACCCACCGACACATCGGCTCACAGAGCCGATGTGTCGCGCCCCTTCCATGGATGACTACGATGCAACTGCCAGCTCCGCAACGTCTCTATCAGAAAACCGGGCTACAGCTGAAAGAGCGTATTCTGTCCGGCCGTTACAAGGAGGGTGAACGCCTGCCCGCCGAACGCGACCTGGCCGAAGAACTCGGCGTCAGCCGCACGGTGGTGCGCGAAGCGCTGATCATGCTGGAACTGCAGGGGCTGGTCGAAGTGCGCAAGGGGTCAGGCATCTACGTGCTCACCCCGCCCGACGAGCCTCAGGCCGCCAGGGGTGACGACGAGGAAGACGCCCTCACTGCCGGCCCCTTCGAGATGCTCCAGGCGCGCCAGCTCATCGAGAGCCAGATCGCCGCCTTTGCCGCAACGCTGATCACCAAAAACGATATCCAGAAGCTGATGGAAATCAGCCAGCAGGCGCGTCGCGAGGACCGCTATCAGGATTCCGAGTGGGACAAACGCTTCCACCTGAAAATTGCCGAATCGACCCAGAACGCCGTCCTGGTCTATCTGGTCGAGAAACTCTGGCACCAGCGCGACAAGAACCAGCTTTGGCAAAAGCTTCACGATAGAATCGACAATCGCCAGTCTCTCGACAGCTGGTGCGACGATCATGACGTCATCCTCAAGGCGCTGATCCGCCGCGACAGCGACGGCGCGCAAAAGGCCATGTGGCAGCACCTGGAAAACACCAAGGAAATGCTCTTCAAGGCCAGCACGCTTGAGGAGGAAGATGAAATCGACTACTACCTGTTCGCCGACAAGGCGACTCTAAAGGGATAGTCCTGCCCGACTCGGTCCGCCCGAGTCGAGACGTCTTCCATACCTCTTCCTTAACCAAGTAGCCAGTTCGGCAGGAACAGTACGATATCCGGAAAGAAGATAATGCCGGCCACCACGACGAAGACCGCCAGCACATAAGGCAGCAGTTCGCGGCTGTAGTCATAGAACGAACAGCGCAGGATGCCGCACACCGTATACATCGAAATACCCACCGGCGGCGTCATGCCACCGAAGGTGACCAGCGTCATCATCAGCAAACCGAAATGTACCGGATCTACCCCCGCCGCCTTGACGACAGGCACCAGAATCGGCGTGAGCAGCATCACCACCACGGTCGCCTCCAGCAGCATGCCCATCAAGACAAGCAGCAGCGCCAGCACGAACAACAAGGCGGTCTGGCTGTTGAATACCCCGAGGGTCAGTTCCGCGATCGTCTGCGGAACGCGCTCGAAGGAAACGACGTACCCGATGATGCCCGCGAACATGATGATCAGCATGACCATACCGATATCCCTGACACTGGCGCGCATGGCGCCGAGTAACTCCTTGAGGCCCATTTCGCGATGAATGGCGCAGCCGACCAGCAGCGCGTAGGCTACGGCGAAGGCACCCGCCTCGGAAGGCGTGAAGAGTCCGTAGCGAATCCCTACCAGTAGCCATACCGGAAACAGAATGGCCCAGATGCTTTCACGCAGTGCCTTCAAAAGCTCTTTGCCCGTCGGCAGGCTCGACCGAACCGGCCGGTAACCGCGCTTTTTGGCCATGATGAACGTGGTCACCATGAACGCGACCATCAACAGAAACCCGGGCACCAGCCCGGCGATAAACAGTCGCCCGATGGAAACCTCGCCCAGGTAGCCGTAAAGGATCAGGCCGATACTCGGCGGAATCGTCGCCGTAATAAGCCCGCCAATAGAAAGCACCGCCCCGGAAAAACCGGCGGAGTAGCCGCCTTGCACCATGCTTTTACCCAGCACCCGCGACTGCATGGCGGCATCGGCCACTGCAGAGCCTGACACGCCCCCCATCAAGGTACTCAACACGATACTCGCCTGGGCCAGTCCGCCGCTCATCCACCCGGCCAGCAGGGTAGAAAGTCGAACCAGCCGCGGCGTGATGCCGCTGGCGTTCATCAAGTGGCCGATGAAGATAAACAGCGGCACCGCGAGCAGTGGAAACGACTGGGTGGACGACACGATCCGCTGCACGGCGATACTGGTAGGCAGGAACGTCTCGGGCAAAAGGAAGTACGTAAACCCGGCAATGCCGATAGCGAACGCCACCGGCATGCCGATGGCCATCAGTAGCAACCCAAGCCCCAGTAGTAGTGCGGCGGTCATAATGTTTCCTCCACCGGGTGCTCGTCATCGGCGGCGAGGCTCGCGACAACCCCCACATCCCAGATGCGCCGCAGCAGCGTCACGATCATCAGTACCGCACCCACGGGTAGCGCCAAGGTGATGTAGCCGTAGCTGAGACCTGCCACCCCCATCGGCCGCTGCCAGTTCGAAGTGGCAAGGGCGAAGCCGTACCAGGCAAGAAAGCAGAGAAACACCAGCATCAGCAACAGACTCGCGCCGGTAATGAGCCATTGAAGCTTCATGGGCAACCGGACGATCAGCGCATCGATTCGCACCTGTCCGCCATAGCGAAGCGTAATGTCCGCGCCCAGTACGGCGGTCCAGATGAACAGGAACTGGGCAAGCTCGGCGCCCCCGGCGAAGGGCTGACCAATCGCCCGAGCAATGGAACTCACCAGCATTGCAAGCGAGGTTCCGCCCAGCAGCACAACGGCCAGCCACTCTTCGGTCTTGTCGTACCAGTGCCACATACATGCTCCATCCCAGCGAGGTACCGTTTAGAAAGGGCTATCGACACCGGGCTTTGACGAGCCCGGTGTCATGATCGATAGCAAAGCGCCCTCGCCGGAAGCGACGAAGGCATGCGGTTACTCCTGGCCGAGCAGCTGCTCGCGGTACTGGTCGTAGCCCAGCTCCTCGTAGACGCTATCGACCCGTTCACGAAACAGCTCACGATCGACTTCGGTGAACGTGACGCCTTCGCCCTCCATGCGCTCCTGCACGGCGGCCTGGGCCTCGGCGATAGCGATGCTGGCTTCATCGCCGGCTTTCAAAAGCTCTTCGTCGAGAATACTGCGCAGCTCTTCCGGCAGGGATTGATACCACTGGTCCGAGGTCGCGATGCCAGTCATCAGATGGATATGATTGGTCAGCGCCACGTGAGTGATGACCTCGTGCAGGTTCTGCCCCTCCGCGGCGGTGAGCTGCGCCTCCGCACCATCGATCGAGCCCAGCTGCAGCGCCGAGTAGACTTCGGACCAAGGCAGCGGCGTGGCCGTGGCGCCCATGGCTTCGATGGTCTTGACCCATACCGGCGAATTGATCGTACGAATGCGCACGCCTTTAAGATCCTCCGGCGTGTTGACCTCGTTCTGGGTCAGCATCTGGCGCGACCCTTGAAACCAGTTGTAGTTGAGCAGGCGCAAACCGCTTTGATCCGCCAGGCTTTCGACCCAGTCGTTATAGAGCGATGAGGACGTGATGCGGTCATAATCCATGGGATCCTCGACCAGATAAGGCGCACTCAAGATACCGAGTTCCGGCTGATATTCGGATAAGCGCCCGGCATCGATGAGGATGGCGATATTGGCGCCGCTGCGAATCTGCTCAACGACATCCTCGTCGGAGCCGAGCTGGCTGTTGGGAAAGATCTGAATGGTCAGCTCACCGTCAGAACGCTCGGCGATCGTCTCCTTCGCTTCATCCAACGCCAGGGCGATAGGGTCCTGCGGGCTGAGCGCAATCGACAGGTTCAACTGGTAGTTGGCGTAAGCAGAACCGCTGGCGAGTACCAGTGCGATGGGAAGCGTTTTCGGGAGTACTGTTTGTAGTTTCATTGTCAGCTCCTTTCATTATGGTGTGTTATTGCTGTCGTTGTGGCCGGCGGCAGGGCCTGGCTCTGCGCCCTTTTTCCCCGCAGCCCCATTTCAAGCTAACTGGCAAGCCACCGAGGCCGTGGTTTCCTCGAACATGTCCGGAAAACGGCTTTCGAGCTCGGGTAGCGACTGCAGTATTTCGCGCTGGTGCTGATTCATCGCCTCTGCCGCGCGGCCCTCGTCTGCCTGGGCGATGGCATCCACGATGGCCTGATGCTGGTCGGCGAGTTTCGCGATCGGCGTGGATGCGGGAATACTCAAATACCTCACTCTATCCAGCTGCGCTTTGGCATTTTCGATGACGTTCCACGCCATCACCTGCCCGGCCGACAATGCCAGGGTGCGGTGGAATATTTCGTCCAGCACGAAAAAACGGTCGTGATCCTGTCTTGCGATGCACCCCTTCTGCCGTTCAATCAGCTCATTCAGCTCCACCAAGCTGGAAGAGGGAAGCCCCTTCCTGGCGGCCTCCACCGCCACTGCCACTTCGACCGCTTCGCGCAGGAAACGCGCCTCGAGCACCGCTTGCCGGGAAATCCTGACGACATAAGTGCCTCGCTGCGGCTTGACTTCTACAAGCCCCACCTCCGAAAGCCGAATGAACGTTTCGCGAACCGGTTGGCGGCTGACAGAAAAGATATCGGCCATCTCCTTTTCAGAGAGTGCTTTTCCCGGCGCCAGGATCATCTTGATGATGGACTGACGAACCACCTGATAAAGTCGCTGGCGAATCGATTCCGTGTCCGGTGTAGCCTGCCATTGCACTTGCAAAGCGCTGTTGATATCGCTCATTGGCTTCAGCCCTGGAAAAGTATGAAAACCTCACCTGACATGACTAGTATGGCAGCATGGCAAATAAACGCTGTCATGCATCCTATACTTTGGTAGGTTCTTGATCCACAAGTCGCACAGCAAACACGCTAACAGCCTTTAAAACATTGAAACATCATAAAATTTTTTAAAAGAGCTCACTTATCTTCCATACCCCTGAAACTTACGGGCCATAAAAAAGCAGCGATACGCCTGAACACGTATCGCTGCCCGATCCATGAAGACCCTTTCAATGGCAGTTTGGCCCGCTAACCACTCGGGTCTTGACGTTGGAAGCTCCCCAGGTCACCGCCCGTCCCAGCTAGTTACTCCCCATCAGCAGATTCGGCAACCACAGCGAAATGGCTGGCACGTAAGTCACCAGCATCAGTACCGCCAGGTTGCAGAGCAAAAAAGGTACGATGGCGCGGGCAACCGTCAGCATCGGCAGCTTGCCGATACCGGCAACCACGAACAGGCACACCCCGACCGGCGGCGTGGTCAGGCCGATCATCAGGTTGAGCACGGCAATCACGGCGAAGTGCACCGGGTCCACGCCCACACCGGTGGCCACCCCAACGAGCGCCGGGAACAGAATGATCAGCGCGGCGATGGTTTCCATGAACGCGCCGACGAACAGCAGGATCAGGTTGAGGATCAAGAGCACGATCAGCGGATTTTCGCTGATGGAGAGAATCAGCGTGGCAATCATCTGCGGGATCTGCTCGCTGGTCAGGATCCAGCCGAACAGGTTGGCCAGGCCCACCATCAACAAGAGTGCCGATGACGTCAGCACGGTGTCGACCAGAATGCCCGGGAGCTTGCGCCAGGTGAGGCCCTTGTAGACGTACATGCCCACCACCAACGCATAGACGCAAGCCACGATCGAGGCCTCGGTCGGCGTGAAGAAGCCGCCGATGATGCCGTAGAGAATGATCACGGTCATCAACAGCGCCCAGAAAGCGGTCTTGGCTTCGCGCAGAAGCTGTAGAACCGGCACACGCTTCTCCTTGGGGTAGCCCCGGCGAACGGCCAGAATATACACCGTGACCATCATGGCGACGCCCATCAGAAGCCCCGGCACCGCGCCGGCCAGAAACATGCGGCCCACGGAGATACCGCTCAAGGAACCCGCGATGATCATCGGCACGCTGGGCGGGATGATCGGCCCGACGGTGGATGAGGCGGCGGTGACCGCAGCAGCAAACGGCTTGTCGTAGCCCGAGCGCGCCATGCCGGGAATCATTACCGAGCCGATGCTCGCCGAGTCCGCCACGGCGGTGCCGGAAATCCCGCCAAAGATCATCGAGCCGCCCACGTTGGCAAGGCCCAGGCCGCCGCGAATGTGGCCCAGAAGCGCATTGGAGAAGCGCACGATGTGTTCGGTGATGTTACCCACGTTCATCAGGTTACCGGCGAGCACGAAGCCCGGAATACACAGCAGCACGAAGGTATCGATACCGGCGTACATGCGCTGGGGCACGATGGTCAGTGAAATGCCTTCCATCAAAAGATAGGCGGTCGAGGCGATGCCGAGCGCAAAGGCGATAGGCATGCCCACCACCAGCAGTATCAAGAAAACGCTGAATAAGATGATGACTTCCATGCTCAGGACTCCTGTTTACGGGGGGCGGAGGGGCGACACATCGCGAGGATTCCCTCAAGACACCCCAGGGCGCTGTAGACCAGGAGCAGCGCATAGGTAACGACCGTCGAGAAGAAGATATACAGCATGGGAACGCGCAGCGTGGGAGATGTCTGCCAGGTGCCGTTCTGGGCATACTGCCAGGCGTAGGGCAGTACCAGAAACGCGAACACGCCGATGATCAGACAGATCAGCGCCTGAAACGCCGCCTTCGTGCGGGGGCCGAGCATATGATGGAAAAGCTCGACACTGATATTACGGTTCTGGCGCATGACCACGCCCACCGACAACGCCACCATGTAGATGAACAGATAGCGCGAAAGCTCTTCGGTCCAGGAAATGGAAATCGGCAGGAACAGCCGTGAACTCACCTGCAGCAGTACCGTGACCGCAATGGCGATCAGCGCCAGAACGGCAAGTGTGAGAAAACAGGTATCCACCCAGCCGATCAACCGCCCGATAGGGCCTTGCAGCTTGGGCACCGTCGACATCGAATCCAGGCTCTCCAACGCTTCTTGCTCAAGCGTTTTTTGATCCGAGTTCATAAACGTATCCTCGTGGGACAGACTGCTCTTGCAGATAGACGATGGGCTGGCACGCGGCCAGCCCATCCTCGTTACCAATCGGCTTACAGGTCTTGAATGGCGTCGAACAGCTCACGCTGTTCCGGCGTCAGGGCATCGAGCACTGCCGGACGAGCTTTCTCGGCGAAGGCGTCCACGTCGACGTCGATGAACTCCATGCCCCGATCCTTGAGCTCCTGCTCCAGACGCGTCTGGTCCTCGTCAAAGAGCTCGGATTCGAAGCTCTGCATGGTCTGGGCCGCCTCGCGCACCACGTCCTGCAACTCTTCCGGCATCTTTTCCAGCTGGTTACGACCGATCACCACGTAGATCCAGCTGCGCACGT
This sequence comes from Vreelandella aquamarina, assembly GCF_020075495.1. Classification (GTDB taxonomy): domain Bacteria; phylum Pseudomonadota; class Gammaproteobacteria; order Pseudomonadales; family Halomonadaceae; genus Vreelandella; species Vreelandella aquamarina_A. Next base: position 133,121 of record NZ_JABYQT010000002.1, on the reverse strand, counting down.
GGCCGGTCATGTTGACGTAGTCCTGTACCTCGTTGAAGCTCGCGCTCTCGATCAAACTCAGCGGGTTCTCCTGGCCTTCCAGGGTGTTCTGCTGAAGCGCGGTAAACACTTCGCTGAACGCCATCGGTGTCGGGCGCGCGCCGAGCGCCTGCCAGACATCCACGAACAGCGGTACGTTGGGTACGCGCAGGCGCAGGCCGTCCAGGTCGTCGGGCGTGCGAATCGGGCGGTTGGAGGTCAGCTCGCGGGCGCCGCGCTCGAACCAGGCCAGCGGCACCAGATTGGTGCGTTCGATGATCTGCTCTTCGATTTCGCTACCGATGTCGCCGTTGACCGCTGCGTGCAGGTGGTCAGAATCGCGGAAGGCGTAAGGCACGGCCATCATGGCGGCCTTGGGCGCCCAGTTCTGCAGGCTCTCGCCGGTGATGGTCATGTCCGCGGTGCCCAGCTGGATGCTGTTGATCACATCCATTTCGCTGCCCAGCTGCTCGCTGGGGTACAGGCGAACCTCGATACGTCCGTCGGAGTTGGCTTCCACCTCTTCCTTGAACTTCTCGGCGGCCTGGTGCCAGATGTTCTGCTCGTTGGCCAGATGCCCAAAGCGCAGCGTGTAGTCGGCGGCAAGGGCAGATTGTGCGCCTAGAAGAGCCGTTCCAAGTACCGCACTGGTTAAAAGCTTCTTGATCATGTTTGTCGCTCCTGCACGTTTGCGTTGTTGGTTGTTAGTCGCGCTTGACTGTTTCAAAACAGGTTAGTGAGATGGCGTGATGAGTTGACACACCCTCAAGTACTGACCTGAATCAGTACCTTGCGGGCTTCTTCAGGACGGTGATCGAGCATGTCGATGGCATCGGGCATCTCAGTAAGCGGTAACCGGTGGCTGACCAGCGCCAACGGGTCCAGCTTGCCGCTTGCCATGAGCGCAAGCACCTCCGGAAACTTTCGATTATTGAGCCGCGAGCCGACCAGCGTCAGCTCTTTCTTGATCACTTCGAGTTGCACCAGATCGCTTGGCTGGGTACTGAAACCGAGCAGACCGATACGGCCAGCCGGCGATGCCAGGCGCAGCATCTGCGGCAAGAGCGCCGGTACGCAGGCGGCGTCGGCGATCAGCGGCACGCCCTCGCCTTCGGTCAGCGCCAGAATCTCCTGTTCGACATCCTGAGTGCGGCTGTTGAACACGTGGGTCGCGCCAAGCGCTTTGGCCGCGGTCAGGCGCTCATCGATGACGTCGGTCACGATGATCTCGTCGATCCCCTTGGCGCGGGCCATCTGCAGGATGGTCATGCCGATCATGCCCGCCCCCAGAATCAGGAGCCGGTCGCCGGGATGAGGCTGCATGCGGTCCAGCACGTTGGCGGCGATGGTGTAAGGCTCGACCAGCGCGGCGGCGTCGAGGCCGATATGCTCGGGCACCGGATGCACGTTGGCGGCCGGCACGGCAACGAACTCTTCGAAGCCGCCGTTTCTATGAACGCCGATCACCTCCAGAGCGCTGCATACGTTGGGGCGGCCAATCCGACACGGATAACAGGTGCCGCAGCTGATGACCGGGTCGACGCAGACGCGATCACCGGCGCTCACGCCGTCCACGCCCTCGCCCAGCGTTTCGACCACCCCTGCAAACTCGTGGCCCGTGATGCGCGGAAAGCGCACGAAGGCGTTGTCGCCGTGGATGATGTGCATGTCCGAGCCGCAGATGCCGGCAAACGCCACGCGTACCAGCACTTCACCTGCCGCCGGGGTGGGAACATCGACATCGGCGACCTTGAAATCGTGCGGTGCGTTGACCTGAAATGCTTTCATGACGCTACTCCTTACCCGTTCTCTAGGTCACCAGTGCCACAGCGTGCCGTCTTCCAACCGGTTGACCGGCAGGCTCGCACGCTTGTAGGGGTACTGTTTGGCCAGCTCTTCATCGATATCGACGCCGTGCCCCGGGTTTTCGCCGACGATGAAGTGGCCATCCTCGAAGCGGTAGTCGTGGGGGAACACCTCGTCGGTCGTCGCAGTGTGCGGCATGTATTCCTGAATACCGAAGTTGGGCACCCAGGTGTCGAAGTGGATTGCCGCGCCCATGCACACCGGCGAGAGATCCGTCGGTCCGTGGAAACCGGTACGCACGTGGTAGAGCCCGGCCAGATCCGCCAGGCGGCGCACGTGGGTGATGCCACCGGCGTGGGTAAGCGTGGCGCGAATGTAGTCGATCCACTGATTCTCGATCAGCGCCTTGGCATCGAACAGGCTGTTGAACACCTCGCCTACCGCCAGCGGCGTGGTGGTGTGCTGGCGAATCAGCCCGAAGCCTTCCTGGTTTTCCGCCGGTACGCAGTCCTCGAGCCAGAACAGGTTGTAGGGTTCCACCGCCTTGCCAAGCCGCGCCGCCTCGATGGGTGTCAGGCGATGATGCACGTCGTGCAGCACGTGCAGGTCGTCGCCGAAGCGCTCGCGCACGGCGGCAAAAAGTTTGGGCACGTGATTGAGATACTTGCTGGTGCTCCAGACGTGCTCCGCGGGCAGGTCCGCATCCGCGGGCTCGTAGGGCTCGCCATCCTTTTTCGCCACGCCGTAGATGCTGGCAATACCCGGCACGCCGGCCTGCACGCGCACCGCCTTGTAGCCTTCGTCCACGTGGCGGGCGACTTCTTCCAGGCAGGATTCGATATCGCGTCCGGTGGCGTGGCCGTAGACCATCACTCGCTCGCGGCTCTTGCCCCCCAGAAGCTGATAAAGCGGCATGCCGGCAAGCTTGGCCTTGATGTCCCAAAGGGCCATGTCCACCGCGGCAATCGCGCTCATGGTCACCGGGCCGCGCCGCCAGTAGGCGCCACGGTACAGGTAGTGCCAGATATCCTCGATACGCTGCGGGTCGCGCCCGATCAGCGCCGGAATCACGTGCTCATCCAGGTAGGCCACCACGGCCATTTCACGACCGTTGAGCGTAGCGTCGCCAATGCCGTAGGTGCCTTCGTCGGTCACGATCTTCAAGGTGACGAAGTTGCGCCCCGGCGAGGTGACGATGGTATAGGCGTGTTCGATCTTCATGGGGTTGCCTCCTCGATGAGGGAATCCGTTTCCTGAGTATCGAACATCTCGGGAAACCGCTTGACTAGGTCGGGAAGAGAAACAAAGATTTCGCGCAGATGGCGACGCATGGCCTGCTCGGCCAGGGCCACGTCGCGGGCTTCGATGGCGGCCACGATATCGGCGTGCTGATCGATCAGCCGGGCGATGGGCGTGGTGTCGGGCACGCTCAGGTAGCGCACGCGATCGAGCTGCGCCCTCACCTCTTCGATGACTTTCCAGGCGGCCTGTTGACCCACGCCCAGTGACAGCGTCTTGTGAAAGCGCTCGTCCAGCCGGTAGAAGCGAATGGTGTCATGGGGTTCGATGCAGCGGCGCTGGCGTTCGAGCAGATCATGCAGCTCGTCGAGCACGTCAGGCGAAAGCCCCTTGGCCGTTGCCTGACGCACCACGGCGACTTCCACTGCTTCACGCACGAAACGTGCTTCCAGCACCGCACGCTGGGAAATCTTCACCACGTAGGTGCCGCGCTGGGGCCGGACTTCGACAAGGCCCGCTTCGGAGAGACGAATGAACGCCTCGCGCACCGGCTGGCGGCTGACCGAAAAGGCATCCGCTACTTCTTTTTCGGAAAGCGCCTTGCCTGGAGCCAGCACCATCTGGATGATCGACTGACGCAGCACATGGTAAAGACGCTGGCGAACCGATTCGGTTTCCGGGGTCTCCTGCCATAGCGCCTGCAACGTAGTATTGATGTAGCTCATCTGCAGCAGCCTGGGTGAAGGGGCCTGGGCCCTTAACTGATATAACTAGTATGGTAGTATGGCGAAACAAACAAAAGCCCCGCCACGCTATACTTTGGTTGAAGGTGATTACTCATGAAACGCCCGCTTTACAAAGGTTCGAACTACAAGAAAGCCTTGAATATCGAAGACCTGGAACGCATTGCCAAAAAAAGACTGCCCAATTTCGTCTTCGAGTACGTGTATGGGGGCAGCGACGACGAGCACACCTTGCGCCATAACCGCACCGTGTTTGATCAGTACCTGTTCAAGCCCAAGACCATGACGAACGTGGGGCTGCGGGATTTGAGCACTACGCTGATGGGCAGCACGTTTCAGATGCCGCTCGCCATCGGCCCGACCGGTTTCAACGGCATGCTCACCCGCGACGGCGACCTGAAGCTCGCCTACGCTGCTCGCGACGCCGGCATTCCTTTCATACTCAGCAGCGTCTCCACCACGCGCCTTGAAGATATCGTCGCCATCGAAGGGCTGACGGCCTGGATGCAGATCTACTTCTATCGTGACCGCGACTTCGTCAAATCGATGATCCGGCGCTGTGCCAAGGCCGGTTTCGAGGCCATCGTGGTGACCACGGACAGCGCCATCTACGGCAACCGCGAGTGGGATGTGCGCAACTTCCGCCGCCCGATGAAGCCGTCGATTCCCAACCTGCTCCACCTGCTTTCCAAGCCGGGCTGGATGAGAGACGTGTTGCTGCCCGATGGCCTGCCGACCTTCAAGAACCTGGATGACCTCCTGCCTCCGGGCAAGCGCAACGCCCAGGGCGCCTCGCAGATCATCGGCCCTCAACTGGACCCATCGCTCAACTGGGAGGATATCGCCTGGCTGCGCGAGCTGTGGCCGGGCAAGATCATTCTCAAGGGCATTCTCGCGCCGGAAGAAGCGCAGCAGGCCGCCGACCTGGGCATAGACGCGGTCGTGCTGTCGAACCACGGCGGGCGCCAGCTCAACCACTCGCTCTCCCCCATGGATACCCTGGCCGAGGTAAAAGCCTGCGTGGGCGAGCGCTGCGAGCTGTTCGTGGACAGCGGCTTTCGCCGCGGCACCGATATCATCAAGGCGCTGGCGCTGGGCGCCGACGGGGTGTGGCTGGGGAGAGCCACACTTTACGGGTTGGCGGCCGGCGGCCAGGCAGGTGCTGCGCACGCGCTTGCGCTGCTTAGAAAAGAGATGGAGTCCACGCTCGGGCTGATTGGCTATAGCCGCTTGAGCGACCTTGAGGCTGGCTGCTTGAGAAACATGCAGCGCTATGAGCGCTGACGTCTCCAAACAGAGTCCGCTCAATAAAGCCTTGCCTTGATCAACGGCTTCAACAGATAACTCAGAAGCGAGCGCTCGCCGGTCTGGATATCCACGTCGGCGCGCATGCCGGGGCGGATCGGCAGGGTTTCGCCATGGCGCACCAGATGGGTTTCATCGGTGACGATCAATACCTCGTAGAAGGCTTCCGTGCCACGCGGGGTCTCCTCCTCGATGGTATCTTCACTGATCTGCTCGACCTGGCCCTTGAGATCGCCGTAGATGGTGTAGTCGTAGGCGGTGATCTTCACGCTTGCCGGCATGCCCGGGGCGATGAAGGCAACGTCCTGAGGTTTTACCCGCGCCTCGATCAAGAGGCGATCCTCGATGGGCGTGATCTCCATGATCGGCTCGCCGGACTGGATGACGCCGCCCAGGGTCGTCACCAGAATATCGTTGACGCGGCCGCGCACCGGCGAGCGGATCTCGGTGCGCGTGAGCTGGTCGCGCCGCTGCAGCATGATCTGCTCGAGCGTGGCGAGCTCGGCCTTCTTGGTGGCAAGCTCGGTGTAGGCGTCCTGCACGTAGGTATTGCGCAGCTCCGCCAGACGCCCGGCGAGCCCGGCGATGGTCTGGCTGAGCTTGAGCGACTCCATCTCGCTGACCGAACGGCTGCGCACCAGCGGTTCCACCAGGGCCAACTGGCGCCGCGCCAGCGCGATCTCTTCATTCATTGAGCTCTGCGCTTCGCGCAGACGCTCGCGGCGGGCGGTAAACAGCGCCTGCTCGGAGCGGGCAAGGTCACCCTCCGGGTCCATCTCTGCAGGAAACTCGATCTCCCCTTGTTCGAGCACTTCCGCCTCCAGCCGTGCGATGGCCGCCCTGAGCACCTCGATCTGGCTTTGCGTTTCGAGGTAGGCGCTTCGAAAACGCGTCTCGTCCAGACGTACCAGAGGCTGGCCGATCTCCACCCGATCACCGCGGCCGACCAGAAGCTCGGCGATGATGCCGCCTTCGAAGCTTTGAATGGTCTGCAGGCGCGTGAAGGGCACCACCTTGCCCTCGCCTTTCGTGACTTCGTTGATGGTGGCCCAGGCGGCCCAGGCAATGAAGGCGGCAAACGCAAACAGCGTGACCCACAGGATGACGTGGCTACGGCGCGGCGTGAGCGTCAGGCGGGGGTCGCCAAGCTCTCGGCGGATCGTTTCGCTAGGTGTCACGGCGGCGCACTCCCTGAGGTTGTCGGGCGGGAACCTTGACCTGATTACCACTGACCACGCCGTCCACCGGCCCGTCCATGGCCACTTTCCCGTCGCTCAACACGACGGCCCGCTGGGTCAGCGCCAGCAGAGACGACTTGTGGGTGGAAAGAATCAGCGTGCGGTTCTCGAGCCAGTCGCTGAGCGTTTGGATCACGCGCCGCTCGTTGGTCTGATCATAAGCGGCCGTGGGTTCGTCGAGCAGCACGATGCGCGGGTCCTGAAGCAGCAGCCGGGCAAGCCCGATGGCCTGGCGCTGGCCGCCCGAGAGACTGCCACTGCCCTGGATGGGCAGATCCAGACCGTGCGGGTGGCGGCCAACGAAACTGCCAAGCCCCACGGACTCCAGCGTCGTAAGCAGCGTATCATCGCTGTGGGCCTGTCCATCCAGCAGCAGGTTCTCTCTCAAGGTGCCGTAGAAAAGTGCGATATCCTGGGGCAGATAGCCGATGGCGCGGCGCTTGTCGGCCGGCTCCAGCTGGGAAATATTCACGCCATCGAGCAGGATCTGGCCAGCCTCGGCATCGCTTAGCCCGGCCAGCAGCCGCAACAGCGTCGACTTGCCCGCGCCGTTGCCGCCCAGCAGCGCAATGCGCTCGCCGGCGGCGATGTTCAACGCTTCGATATTCAGCGCCGGCGGCCCCTCCTGCTGGTAGCTGAGCTTCACGCCCTCGAGCTCGTAGGTGCCGGCAAGGGTTGCCTTGTGAACGAAGTTGCGCCCTTCGGGGCGCTCCACCGGCGCCTTCATGACGTCGTCCAGGCCCTCCAGCGCCACCTTGACGTGCTGCCAGCGCGTAAGGATACCGGCGACCTGGCTCATCGGCGCAATGGTGCGCGAGGCCAGGATCGTGCAGGCGATCAAGGCCCCGACCGTCAGCTCCCCGGCGCCAATGCGGTAGACCCCGACGATCACCACGCCGATATAGCAAAGCTGCTGCACGAAGGCGGCGCCGAAGCTGAGCATGGAGCCGAGCGAGCGCATGCGCACCCCGGCATCGGCAAGCTCGGCCGAGAGCGAGTCCCAGATACGCAGGTGGCGCCCTTCGGCGCGCGTGGTCTTGACGGTTTCGAGATTCTCCAGCGTCTCCAGCACCACCCCCTGGCGGATGGCCCCCTCGCGCAGGTTCTGACGCGCAAGTGCGGCCAGGCGCGGCTGGGCCAGAAGCCCGGGCAGCACCATCAGGATGACCGCCGCCAGCGGCACCCAGGCAATCGGCCCGCCTATGTAGGCGATCACGCCGATGAACAGAAGCACGAACGGCAGGTCGCTGATTGCGCCAATGGTCGAGGACGTGAAGAACTCGCGTACCGATTCGAACTCGCGCAGCTGGCTGCTGAAGGCGCCGGTGGAGCCCGGCTTGGCCGCCAGACGAAGCTGCATCACCTGCTCGAACAGGCGTGACGACAGGCTGAGATCCAGCCGCTTGCCTGTGGTATCGATCAACCGCCCGCGCAGAACGCGCAGGACGAACTCGAGAGTGGCGGCCAGGGCCACGCCGCTGGCCAGAATCCATAGCGTATCGATGGCGTTGTTGGGCACCACCCGGTCGTAGACCTGCATGGCAAAAATGGCCGTGCCAATGGCCAGCAGGTTGGCCATCAACGCGGCCACCCCCACCTCCATGTAGGTTTTCCACTGCCGGCGCACCGGGCCTTTCAGCCAGTGCTCCTTGCGCTCGCGGGCAAACCCGCCGGCACGGCCATCGGCACGGTAGACCTGGCGTGCCACCACCGCCACGCCGGTGTAGCGCCTGGCCAACGCCGTAAGCGCCAGGCGCTCCTGGCCATCACCGCTTTCCGGCACGAGGATCACCCCTTCGTCCCCGTGCTGCTCGACCAGCAGGCACACCGTGCCGTTTTCCAACAGCAGCAGAGCCGGTAGCAGCCCTTCGCACAGCCGCTCGATCGAGAGCTCGACTACCCGCCCCGCCATGCCGACCCGCTTCAAGGCGCGAGGTACCGTGCCAAGCGGCAGCCGCCCTTGGGCCAGCGCAAAGCCGTCGGTCAGCTCCACCGTGCTGGTGGGCCGACCCAACTGACGGCACAAGAGCGCCAGGCCATCATTGAACGCCTCGCTGGCGAGGGCAAGTTCGGGCTCAGGCGGAGCGGACGTATCGGGCGTTTCAGTGACGTTTGCAGGGCCGCTACTCTTCTCTGCGCGCATGCGCTGTCCTTAGGAGGTGCTCCACCTCGTCTTGTGATGCATTCATGACCCTGTCGAGCAGCCCCAGCTGCGCCGCCGCCCGAAACTGCATGCGTAGCTGCTCGGTTCTGAGTTCGACCAGTTGGCGTTCGGCCTCGAAGGCGTCACGCTGCAGGCTCAAGAGATCGAACACGTCGCGAAGCCCGATGGAAAACTGCTCCTCGTAGACATCCACGACGTTTCCCGCATTGCGCAGCTGGATTTCCAGCGCCTCCTGACGCCAGCCAAGCGCTTCCACGGTCTCGATCAGTGATGTCAGCGAGCGGCTCACGTCGCGCCTGGCGACCTGCACGCCCCATCGCGCGGCTTCCAGGCGCTGCTGCGCCGACTCGGTGCGGCGAACGTTGGAAAGCCCCTGAAAGGTGTCCATGCGAAGGCGTAGCGCCAGGACGGTATCGTCTTCCATGGTGCCGCCGATCTCACGGCGCAGTACCGACCCCTCCAGGTTGAGCTGGGGCTTGAGTGCCGCCCGCGCCTCTTCACTGCTCGCCCGGGCCTGGGCTACCCGCTCTTCGCCCTGGCGAAACTGCGGCGAAGCGATGATCACGCTCTCGAGAAGCTCGGGGGATTCGCGCAGTACCGCGGTCAATGCCGGCGGCGCTGGCAACGCAAGCTCGCTTGGGTCGCTTCCGACCAGGCTTCGAAACTGCAGCACCGCGTCGCGCCGTACGCCCTCTTCAAGGGCCGCCTGCTCACGGGCGCGCGCCAGCTCCAGCGCCGCCCGGTCGCTCTCCGTACGGTCGGCGTACCCCACCTGGCTGCGTGAATTCGCCAGCTGCTCGATACGCTGAAGCGCCTCGAAGTGTCGCGCGACGACCGCTTCACGCTCACGGGCATTGAGCACATCGAGATAGACCTCGGCGATATCCAGTGCGGCCTCCTGAGACACCAGCACCAGTTCCTGCTCGAACTGGCGAAAAGCCGCCGAGGCGCCATCGACCTGACTGCTCACCCGCCCCCAGTCGTAGAGGGTCTGGCTTGCGGTCAGGTCGTAGCCGAACTTGCTCGTCGAGAACCCCTCCGGCCCGGCGGAAAGCCCGACCGTCGGCCAGTAGCCGTCGCGAGCGATATCCACCTCGGTAGCCGCTTCCGCCAACTCCTGCTCGGCCTGAGCGACCAGCGGGTTGATGGCAAGCCCTCGACGCACCGCTTCATCGAGCGTCATGCCTGCCGCGCCGAGCGGAATAAGGCATAAAAGCCCGCCCATCGCTTTAGCCCACCGCCATCTCCTGCTGACCCGGCCCTGGCCTGACGGTGGGCCAGGGCGTTTTCTGATGGATGAACCTGCGTTTCTTGTATTTCGATGCGTAGTAGTGCGCTGCGTAATCAAGCCACCTCCACCACGTTGATGCCCTGTTCGACGAACAACACGCCATCCTGATTGACGTACTCGTTGAACACCACCCCGCCGATGGTCTGAGCCGTACCGGTGCGCGCCCAGCTGCCGCCGGCAAGCTCCACCCGGTCCTGGCCGTCCCCGGTAACCTGCAGGACGTTGTCGCTATCGGTCAGCTCGATCAGATCCTGCCTGGCCAGGCGCAGCGTATTCGTGCCGTTGGCCTTGCCAAGCGAGATGCGCTCGACGTTGCGAATATCGCCCAGGGTGCTGGTCAGGTTCAGGTTGATGCCCGCGCCCAGCGCCACGATATCGAAACCATCCCCCCCATCGATACTGGCGAATTGGGTATGGCGCAGCACGATGACATCGTCGCCCGAACCGGTATTGATGACGTCCTGGCCACCGGTACTGATCACCACGTCGTTGCCATCGTCGGTGTTGAAGATCTGGTTGCGCGCACTGCCCTGCACGATTTCGGCGCGATCGCTGCCATCGTAGAAGGAGTTGCTCACCGGCAAGGGGCTGGTACTGCCAAGAACTCCGCCAATCACGCCACCCAGCGTATTGGTGATCGCTGTGAGCGGGTTGGCGAATACCGACTCCGCCGTGCCGAAGTGAACGACTTCCGTCGTACTGTGAGAACCATTGGAACGCTCTGCGGTAAAGCCCACGTTGACGCCCTGATTGCCCACCAGCAGGCCGGTTGCGCTATTGAGCAGATTGCTCAATACGCTCGTGCCGACGGAGAAGCTTCCGTTCGAGTTGACGTTGATGGTTGTGCTGCGCAGCGACGTGAACAGATCATCCTGGTAGACGTCCAGTCGCACGGTCTGCGCCCCGACCGCGCTGCCTTCCAAAAAGGACTGCAACAGCCCGAGCAGCGGCGGCGTGCGAATCTGCAGCCCCGTTGGCGGCGCCACGCTTACAGGCACGCTGACGGTCTCGGTAGCATCGCCGCCTACCACCGCCCGGATCTGGCTGCCGGCGGCGGCAGGCTGGTTGAGTACCAGGCGCCACTCGCCGTCGGCATCGACCCGCGTGTTGTAGGTGGTCGTGCCAACCTGCACGGCCACGGCCACGCCTGCCTCCCCGCCGCCGCTTATGATGTAGCCGGCGGTCTGGTTGATGGTGGGCACGAAGTCCAGCGCAATGCCCTGGTTGATCAGCAGCGTGGTATCGCCCAGTTCAACCTGACGATACGTTACGCCATCGATGACGGTGGTGCTGCCCAGTACCGCCGCGCCGGAAATGTTCAGGCTGTTGGTGGCACCGCCCAGGATCTGCAGCGTGCCGCTGTCGCCGGCCAGTGCATTGGCGGTTTCGGCATTCAACGTCAGCGTGCTGCCGGTGTTGCCCAGGTTCACGCGCTGAATGTTGCTCATGCGCCCGAAATCCGCCAGATCCAGGTTCTGACGACCTTCGACCAGCAGTGTGTTGAGCCCCGCACCGCCGTCGATGCTGACGAAGGCATCGCTACGCAGCACGATCAGGTCGTTACCGCCCAGCGCCTGCACGGACTGGCCGGCGCCAGCGATCAGCACGTCCGCGTCAGGCGTACCGTTGATCGTGGTCTCACGCACGTTGCCAAAGGTCAGCGAGGCCAGCGAGCTGCCCAGCAGTGTTACCTCGGTCGTGCCGACAACGCCCTCCGGCGAGGTGTACTCAAGCGTGAGTACCGTACCGCGCCCGGTCAGAAGCCCGGTCACGCCGCCCAACAGGTTCAGGGACGTGACCGCCGAGTTGAGCGCTGCCCCCAGGTTGACGGTCAGCGCCCCACCCGGGCCTGCCGTGACCGGTACATTCACCGACGTCAGCCCGCCAACCTCCAGCGAGGCGGCAAGTGTGCTGCCCTGAGGCAGCACCACGTTGCTGAGCGCCCCGACCACGCCGGCGCCTCCCACCACGAGATTGGTGATCGGACTCAGGTCCAGCGTGGAGAGCGGCACCGGCAGCAGCTCGACCAGATTCGCGGTGACCGGCGAGAAGGTGCGATTGCCCTGGGCATCCGTTGCGACTGCCGTGACCGACGCCTGGAGCAGATCGTTGAGGCTGAAGCTCAGCCGCGGGTCGGCCAGAAGATCCACCTCGAATGCCCCGTTGGCATCGGCGCCGACCGTGATCGTCTGCGTGACTCCCGCCAGGCGAACGCTGACGGCCACAGAGGCGCCGGGGTCGGTCACCCCGACAAGCGAGCCGGTAAAGTCCAGAAGCGATACGACCGGACCCAGAATGTTGAGATCGTTCAGGGTCACGATCTCGCCTTCGTTGCCCGCCCGGTCATAGGTGGAGAGCTGCAGATCGAGGCTGCGCAGATCGAGCAGATCTCCCAGGTCGTCCCCCAGCAGTTCCTGCAGGTTGAGCGCCAGAGCAAACAGGTTGAGCACGTACTGGCCGCTGGCATTCTGGGTGACAAGCCCGGGGTAGTTTCGGGTATCCAGAAGTCGCACGGTATCTTCATTATCCTCGATGCGCAGGCGAATGCCTTCACCAGGATTGAGCACGGTATCCAGCACAATACCGTTGCCCGCGACCTCGACGTTGCCTGTTACGGCACGGCCCGGCGGCACGGTATCGATGACGAAATCGACCTCCTGGGAGAGAGCGCTACCGCCGATCTGCACCTGCGCCCCTGCCGGCTGGAAGGTGTATTCCGGGCCGATATCGAGCGCAAAGGTCGCATAGCCGTTGGCCACATCGGTCTGGGTCAAGACATAGCTAACCGTGGCGATATTCGTTCCCACGGCCAACCCGCCGCCTGCTCGGGCCAACACGTTGAGCGTTACTACATCGCCTTGCGATACCGGCAGGCCACCGAACCCGACCTGAACCTCGGCACCGTTGGCTTCCACCCCGTTGATCCAGCCATCGTCGGCGGCATCGATCATCAGCACCGGCTGCAAGATGGTAATCGCAAGTATCGGGCTCACGCCTCCCGTACCGGGGTTGCCGGCCAGGTCGGTGTAGCTGCCGTTGGCCAGGGTGATCGAAGCAGAACTCGCCAGTCCGTCGGGCTTGAAGGTCGCCGTCCAGGTCGCGCCGCCATTGACACTGGTCAGGTTATAAAGACGTCCCCCGGTCACGGCGAAATCATTCAACGCCAGCCCGGTCACCGCCTCGCTGAAGGTGAACGTCACCTCGGTGGTTTCCGCCGAGGTCAGGGGCCTGCCACCAACGGCAAAGCTGATGGAGGTGAGCGATGGCGGATCGAGATCCACCGTAATACCGCCAAGGCTTGCACCATTGCCGGGGTTACCCGCCACATCGGTATAGCTGCCGCCGGGAAGCGTAATGCTGGCCTGCCCGGACGCCGCCGGTTGGAAATCCGCCGTCCAGACGAGGCCATTGTCGGTCGCCAGGTTGGCAAGCGTACCGCCGGCTACCTGAATGTCGCCCAGGGTGAAATCAGTGACGGCCTCGCTGAAGGTGAACGTCACCAGTGCCACTTCACCGCTGCCAATGAGCGTATCCGAAATGGTAATGGCGGCCGTCGGGCGAACCGTATCCAGCAGCACCTCGACCGGCGCCGACTGACCGACATTACCTACCTCATTGGCGACCGTAGCCACGAGTTCGAAGGTCCCGTTGGCCACATCCTCCAGGTAGGCGGCGGGCACCCGAGCGCTCCAGGCACCGTCGACGACCCTGCCTTCGAACGTGGCACCGGCAATGCTCAGCGTAACCGTGGCACCCGCCGGCGCTCCCTCGACGGTGCCGGTGACCACAAGGCCGCCTGCAATGTTCTGTCCATTGATGACGTTATCGCCGGTCAGCGGGTCGATGGTGATGATGGGGATTTCCAGGTTGACCTCGAACTCATAGTCAGCCTCGATGACCCCCACATTGCCTGCCTCATCGGTTGCCAGCAGTTCAAAGGCCACTACGGGGGGCGTGGCACTGGCCAGGAGGCTACCCAGTACCGACACGCTGAAAGTACCGTTGGCGCCAACATTGGTGGTGTACTCACCATCGTTGACGGTGATGTTCAAGGTATCGTTGGCGCGGAATTCCCCAATGACACGCCCGGTAATCACGACGCTTTGCACCGACTCGGCGAAATTGACGACATTGTCGCCGGTAATCGGGTCGAGCACGATCTGCGTGGTAGTCGCATTCGGCGGAATCGTATCGAGCACGAAATCGATGGCGTTGGAAACGGACGACGCATTGCCGGCGCCATCGGTGATCCTGGCGCTCACGGTATAGCGACCGTCACTATTGCCATCCCCGAGCGCCACTACCATCATCCCCGCGTCAACATCATCCGAGGTAACGGTATAATCAAACTCCACGACATCGTCGGTGCCCGCCAGCGATAGGGTCAGCGTATCGCCAGCCTGCGTACCGGAAGTCAGCATGACACCCAGCTCGATCCCTCCCTCGGCGGCCTCGGCATTGATATAGCCGCGCAGCAGTTCCGGCAGTACGATATAAGGCGCGTCAGTGCCACCCTCGCCACCAGGGCTGGTAGTATCGACGGTTACCGGAGCGAGCTCGCCGCTGCCGCTTGTATTGCCCGCACCGTCGATCTGGCGTACCTGCACCTGCCCCGTAGCGTAGTCGCCTTCCGGCAGTACGAAGCTCGAGCCCGTACCGGCTTGCCAGGTGGTGCCGCCATCCAGGCTGTACTCCCAGCTGGCATTCTCTTCCAGGCCCTCGACCCGCACGGTGCCATCGGCGGTCACGCCCTCCACCTCGCCCGTATCGGAGACCAGCGTCAGTACCGGTGCGTCCGGCGCGGTGGTATCCACGGTCACCGCCGGCAGCACGCGCGTGGCGCTGGTCAGACCGTCGGCGCTGGTCTGGCGTACCTGTACCTCCCCGGCGGAATACGCGTTTTCCGGCAGCACGAAACTTGCGCCAGCGCCGTCGACCCACGTATCACCGCCATCCAGGCTGTATTCCCAGCTGCCGCCGTCGACCAGATTGCCTACGTTGACGGTACCATTGGCGGTCACGCCGTCCAGCGCGCCGGTATCTTCCTCGAGGGTAAGCAGCGGCGCAGGCGGGGCTTCCGGCTCCACCGGCGGGTCAATGGTAAGATCCACGGTGATTGCACCGAACTCGGTTATCGGGCTTTCATTGCCCGCCGCGTCAAACTGACGAACCTGTACGTCGCCGGCGGCGTAGGTGCCTTCCGGCAGGACGAAGCGGTCACCGGTGCCGGCCTGCCAGGTATCGCCACCATCCAGGCTATATTCCCAGCTCGCATCGGGTTCAAGGTTGCCCACGTCGATGGTGCCGTCGGCGGTCACGCCGTCACCAATGTCGCCGGTATCACTTACCAGTGAAAGCTCGGGCGCTGCGGGTGCAACGGTATCGATGACGACCGGGCCGAGCGTGGCGATCGGGCTCTGGTTGCCCGCCGCGTCGACCTGGCGAACCTGAATGGCGTTCTGTGCGTAGCTGCCGTCGGGCAGCGTGAAGCCATCGCCCTCACCTACCTGCCAGGTGGTGCCACCGTCCAGGCTGACTTCCCAGATTGCCTCGGGCTCGAGGCCCGCGACGCTGACAGTCCCATCGTTGATGATGTCGCCATCGAGCGCCAGGGTAGCGAGCGGCATCGCGGGCGGCGTGGTATCGATCACTACCGCCCCCAGCTCGACCGGATCACCGATGTTGCCGGCGCGATCGATCTGGCGTACCTGAACGTCGCCCGTGGTGTAGTCGCCTTCCGGCAGGGTGAAGCTTACGCCCGTGCCGGTTTGCCAGCTCTCGCCGCCGTCCAGGCTGTACTCCCAGGTGGCGCCCTCTTCGAGCCCGCCAATGGTGACGGTGCCGTCGTTGGTGATCGGGCTGTCATCGACCAGATCGATGACCGGCGCGGCAGGCGGGGTGAGATCCACCACCACTGCCCCGACCAGTGCCGACGCGCTGACGTTGCCCGCGCCGTCGATCTGGCGCACCTGGATATCGCCGGCCAGATACTCGGCTTCGGGTAGCTCGAAGGTGGTACCGGTACCGGGCAGCCAGGTATCGCCGCCGTCCAGGGTGTACTCCCAGGTCGCGCCGTCGGCAATACCGTCGACCTCGACCGTAGCGTCATTGGTGAACGGTGCTTCTCCGCCGAGCGTGACCGTCGGCGCCGCCGGCGGCGTGGTAATCACGCTGATTGCCCCGGCGGTGGCGCTTTCGCTGACGTTACCCGCACCGTCGGTCTGGCGTACGACAATCGCGCCCGTCTCGTAGCTGCCCTGGGGCAGAATGAAGCGATCCCCGGTGCCCGCCTGCCAGGTGTCGCCACCATCCAGGCTGATTTCCCAGAAGGCGCCGGGTTCGAGGTTGCCGACCAGCAGCGTGCCGTCGGTGGTGATGCCGTCAAGCGCCCCGGTGTCGTTGACCAGCGCCACGCTCGGCGTCTCGGGCGCGGTGGTATCGATGGTCACGGCGCCCAGCGTCGAGGTGCCGCTGGTCAGGCCGTTTTCGGTCTGGCGTACCAGCACCTGGCCGCCGGCGTAGGTGCCTTCATCCAGAGTGAAACTGGTGCCGGTGCCCGCGATCCAGCTGTCGCCGCCGTCCAGGCTGTATTCCCAGGTCGCGCCCTCGACCAGGCCACTTACGTTGACCAGGCCGTTGCTGGTCACGTTATCCAGCTCGCCGGTATCCTCGGCCAGCGCCAGGGTGGGCGTGGCCGGGGCTTCCGGCTCCACGGGCGGAGTGATGGTGAGATCGACGGAAATCGGGCCGAACGCGGCGGGCTCGCTGACATTACCCGCCGCATCCGTCTGGCGCACCTGCACCTGCCCGTCGAGGTAATCACCTTCCGGCAGCACGAAGCGGTCGCCCAGGCCGCGCTGCCAGGTGTCGCCCCCATCAAGGCTATATTCCCAGCTTGCATCGGGTTCGAGGTTGCCCACGTCGATGGTGCCGTCGGCGGTCACGCCGTCGCCAATCTCGCCGGTGTCGTTGACAAGGCTGAGCGTCGGGGTGTCAGGCGCCGTGGTGTCGATGACCACCGCGCCAAGGCTTGCCGGTGCGCCGGTGTTGCCGGCAACGTCGGTCTGGCGTACCTGCACGCTGCCCGCGGCGTAGTCGCCTTCCGGCAGAGTGAAGCTCGTGCCCGTACCGGTTTGCCAGCTCTCGCCGCCGTCCAGGCTGTACTCCCAGGTAGCGCCGTCCTCCAGGCCACCGATAGTAACGGTGCCGTTGTTGGTGATCGGACTGTCATCGACCAGATCGATGACCGGCGCGGCGGGCGGGGTGAGATCCACCACCACTGCCCCGACCAGCGCCGGGGAGCTAACGTTGCCCGCGCCGTCGATCTGGCGGACCTGGATATCGCCGGCCAGATACTCGGCTTCGGGTAGCTCGAAGGTGGTACCGGTACCCGGCAGCCAGGTAGCACCGCCGTCCAGGGTGTACTCCCAGGTCGCGCCGTCGGCAATACCGTCGACCTCGACCGTGGCGTCACTGGTGAACGGTGCTTCGCCGCCAAGCGTGACCGTCGGCGCCGCCGGCGGCGTGGTAATCACGCTGATCGCCCCGGCGCTGCCGCTATCGCTGACGTTACCCGCGCCGTCGGTCTGGCGTACCACGATGGCGCCCGCCTCGTAGCTGCCCTGGGGCAGAATGAAACGATCCCCGGTGCCCGCCTGCCAGGTGTCGCCACCATCCAGGCTGATTTCCCAGAAGGCGCCGGGTTCGAGATTGCCGATCAGCAGCGTGCCGTCGGCAGTGATGCCATCAAGCGCCCCGGTGTCGTTGACGAGCGCCACGGTGGGCGCATCAGGGGCGGTGGTATCGATGGTCACGGCGCCCAGCGTCGAGGTGCCGCTGGTCAGGCCGTTTTCGGTCTGGCGTACCAGCACCTGGCCGCCGGCGTAGGTGCCTTCATCCAGGGTGAAACTGGTGCCGGTGCCCGCGACCCAGCTGTCGCCGCCGTCCAGGCTGTATTCCCAGGTCGCGCCCTCGACCAGACCACTTACGTTGACCAGGCCGTTGCTGGTCACGTTAGCCAGCTCGCCGGTATCCTCGGCCAGCGCCAGGGTGGGCGTGGCCGGGGCTTCCGGCTCCAGGGGCGGGGTGATGGTGAGATCGACGGCAATCGGGCCGAACGCGGCGGGCTCGCTGACATTGCCCGCTGCATCCGTCTGGCGCACCTGCACCTGCCCGTCGAGGTAATCGCCTTCCGGCAGCACGAAGCGGTCGCCCAGGCCGCGCTGCCAGGTGTCGCCGCCGTCCAGGCTGTATTCCCAGCTTGCGCCGGGTTCGAGGTTGCCCACGTCGATGGTGCCGTCGGCGGTCACGCCGTCGCCAATCTCGCCGGTGTCGTTGACAAGGTTGAGCGTCGGGGCGTCAGGCGCCGTGGTGTCGATGACCACCGCGCCCAGGCTTGCCGGCGCGCCGGTGTTGCCGGCAGCGTCGGTCTGGCGCACCTGCACGCTGCCCGCGGCGTAGTCGCCTTCCGGCAGGGTAAAGCTCGTGCCCGTACCGGTTTGCCAGGTCTCGCCGCCATCCAGGCTGTACTCCCAGGTGGCGTCGGGCTCGAGGTCCGTTACCTCGATTGCGCCGTCGTTGGTGATCGGGCTATCGCCGAGCGATGCAATCGTGGGTGCTGCGGGTGGCGTGATATCGATCACTACCGCCCCCAGCTCGACCGGATCACCGATGTTGCCGGCGCGATCGATCTGGCGTACCTGAACGTCGCCCGCGGTGTAGTCGCCTTCCGGCAGGATGAAGCTCGTCCCCGTGCCGGTTTGCCAGGTGTCGCCTCCGTCCAGGCTGTACTCCCAGGTAGCGCCCTCTTCGAGCCCGCCGATAGTAACGGTGCCGTCGTTGGTGATCGGGCTATCATCTGCAGGTGTAATAGTGGGTGCTGCCGGCGGGGTCTGATCGATGACGACCGCCCCGACCAGCGCCGGGGAGCTAACGTTGCCCGCGCCGTCGATCTGACGCACCTGGATATCGCCGGCCAGATACTCGGCTTCGGGTAGCTCGAAGCTAGTACCGGTACCCGGCAGCCAGGTATCGCCACCGTCCAGGGTGTACTCCCAGGTCGCGCCGTCGGCAATACCGTCGACCTCGACCGTGGCGTCATTGGTGAACGGTGCTTCGCCGCCGAGCGTGACCGTCGGCGCCGCCGGCGGCGTGGTAATCACGCTGATTGCTCCGGCGCTGCCGCTATCGCTGACGTTACCCGCGCCGTCGGTCTGGCGTACCACGATGGCGCCTGCCTCGTAACTAGCCTGGGGCAGAATGAAGCGATCCCCGGTGCCCGCCTGCCAGGTATCGCCACCATCCAGGCTGATTTCCCAGAAGGTGCCGGGTTCGAGGTTGCCGATCAGCAGCGTGCCGTCGGCGGTGATGCCGTCAAGCGCCCCGGTGTCGTTGACCAGCGCCACGCTCGGCGTCTCGGGGGCGGTGGTATCGATGGTCACGGCGCCCAGCGTCGAGGTGCCGCTGGTCAGGCCGTTTTCGGTCTGGCGTACCAGCACCTGGCCGCCGGCGTAGGTGCCTTCATCCAGGGTGAAACTGGTGCCGGTGCCCGCGACCCAGCTGTCGCCACCGTCCAGGCTGTATTCCCAGATCACGCCCTCGACCAGGCCACTTACGTTGACCAGGCCGTTGCTGGTCACGTTATCCAGCTCGCCGGTATCCTCGGCCAGCGCCAGGGTGGGCGTGGCCGGAGCTTCCGGCTCCACGGGCGGGGTGATGGTAAGATCGACGGCAATCGGGCCGAACGCGGCGGGCTCGCTGACATTGCCCGCTGCATCCGTCTGGCGAACCTGTACCTGCCCGTCAACATACTCGCCTTCCGGCAGCACGAAGCGGTCGCCCAGGCCGCGCTGCCAGGTGTCGCCCCCATCAAGGCTATATTCCCAGAACGCGCCGGGCTCGAGGTTGCCTACGTCGATGGTGCCGTCGGCGGTCACGCCGTCGCCAATCTCGCCGGTGTCGTTGACAAGGCTGAGCGTCGGGGCGTCAGGCGCCGTGGTGTCGATCACCACCGCGCCCAGGCTTGCCGGTGCGCCGGTGTTGCCGGCAACGTCGGTCTGGCGCACCTGCACGCTGCCCGCGGCGTAGTCGCCTTCCGGCAGGGTAAAGCTCGTGCCCGTACCGGTTTGCCAGGTCTCGCCGCCATCCAGGCTGTACTCCCAGGTAGCGCCCTCTTCGAGCCCACCAATGGTGACGGTGCCGTCGTTGGTGATCGGGCTGGCGTCAACGAGCTGCGCCGTCGGGGCCGCCGGGGGCGTGAGGTCGATCACCACGTCCGGTAGCTGAGCTGGCGCGCTGACGTTGCCCGCGCCATCTATCTGGCGTATCTGTATGGCCCCTTCGGCGTAGCGGCCTTCCGGTAGCGTAAAGCTGGTACCCCGCCCCAGCAGCCAGGAAGCGCCGCCGTCCAGGCTGTACTCCCAGCGCGCCCCCTCTTCGATGCCTTCTACAAGCACTACGCCATCGTTGTTCACGGCGCCGCCCACCAGCTCGAGCGTGGGAGCATCGGGCAGCACGTTATCTACCTCGATGGCGCTCAAGAGCGACGTATCGCTCACGTTGCCAGCCGCATCGATTTGACGAATACGAATATCACCCGCCGCGTAACGGCCTTCGGGCAGAATGAAGCGGTTGCCGGTACCGAACTGCCAGCTGGCGCCGCCGTTCAGGCTGATTTCCCAGCGCGCGCCGGCTTCAAGATTGTCGATCAACAGCGTCCCGTCGGTCGTGACGCCGTCGATCTCGCCGGTATCGTTGCGAAGCGTGGCAATGGGCGCATCCGGCGGTGTGGTATCGACGGTGAGAGAGCCGAGCGTGGACGTGGCGCTGGTGCGGCCGTCAGGGCCAATCTGGCGAACCAGCACCTGGCCTGCCGGGTAAACGCCTTCGGGCAGGTTGAAACTGGTGCCAAACCCGGAGAACCAGCTGGTCCCGGCGTTCAGGCTGTACTGCCACGTGGCCCCGTCCAGAAGACCGCTTACTTGAATCAGGCCGTCGTTGGTGATGCCATCGACATCGCCGGTATCACCATCGAGCGATATCACCGGTGCCGCGGGCGCGTCCGGGTCAGCGGGCGGGTCGAGGGTAAGCTCCACCGTCACGGGCCCAAGCGCCGTCGGCGCACTGGCATTACCGGCTGCATCGACCTGACGCGCCTGTACCTGACCGTCGCCATAGCTGCCCTGAGGCAGAACGAAGCTCTCGCCCACGCCGCGCACCCAGGTCTCGCCGTTGTCCAGGCTGTACTCCCAGCGGGCGTCCGGGTCGAGGTTGCCCACCCGCACGGTGCCATCGGCGGTGACGCCATCAATACTGCCGGTGTCGTTGGCAAGGGCAAGCGTCGGCACCTCCGGCGCGGTGGTATCCACAACCAGCGCGCCGAGCGCGAGCGGCTTGCCGATATTGCCTGCGCCATCGGTCTGGCGAACCTGAACCTGGTTGGGCAGGTACTCGCCTTCGGCAAGAACGAACCGGCTGCCTTCGCCGATGATCCAGCTTTGGCCGCCGTCCAGGCTGTACTCCCAGGTCGCTCCTGGCTCGAGGTTGCCGACCTCGACGGTACCGTCATTGGTAATGGCAGATGGGTTTGCCAACGTGGCCGTCGGCGCGGCGGGCGGTGTGAGATCGATGGTCACGGCATCGAGCTGGCTTACTGCGCCGATGTTGCCTGCGCCATCGATCTGGCGCACCTGAACCTGCCCGGCCGAGTAGTTGCCTTCGGGAAGAACGAAGCTATCGTTCTGGCCCGTTTGCCAGGTGTTGCCACCATCCAGCGAGTACTCCCAGGTCGCGCCGGGCTGCAGGCCATCCACGGTAACCGTGCCGTCGTTGGTAAGATCGCCGCCCACCAGGTCGATGGTGGGCGCCTGGGGCGGCTGGGTCACAACGGTCACCGCCCCCAGCGGCGTTGCGTCGCTCACGTTGCCAGCGCTGTCGGTCTGGCGCACCAGAATATCGCCGGCCGCGTACTCGCCTTCCGGCAGAAGGTAGCGCTCGCCGGTACCGCGCAGCCAGGTAGTGCCGCCATCCAGACTGATCTCCCAGGTGGCCGCCGGGTCCAGATTGCCTATGCGCACGGCGCCATTGGCGGTCACGCCATCGAGTTCGCCGGTATCGGTTTCCAGGGTGATGGTGGGTGCCGCGGGCGCCGTCGTATCGATGATCACCGTGCCGAGGGTCGAGGTACCGCTGGTCACACCGGCGGCATCGGTCTGGCGGACCAGCACCTGGCCCGCCGGGTAGGTACCTTCGGGCAGATCGAAGCCACTGCCCTGGCCCGTCAGCCAATTGGCGCCGCCATCCAGGCTGTACTCCCAGGTGCCGCCTTCTACCAGGCCGCTCACCAGCACGCTGCCGTCGCTGGTAATGTTGTCGACATCACCGGTGTCATTGGCAAGCGCCAGGGTAGGTGTCGCGGGCGCCTGCGGATCGGTCGGTGGCTCGATGGTGAGATCGACCGTGACGGGGCCTAACCCGGTCACCGAGCTTACGTTGCCCGCCGCATCGATCTGACGCGCCTGCACCTGGCCTTCGTCATAAGCGCCTGGTGGCAGCACGAAGCGATCACCGCTGCCCGGCTGCCAGCTCTGGCCGCCGTCCAGGCTCACCTCCCAGCGCGCATTGGGGTCGAGATTCCCCAGCAAAACGGTGCCGTCAGCCGTCACACCGTCGTCACCGGCGATGCTTGCCAGGGTCAGGAGCGGTGCGGGGGGTGGTGTGGTATCGACAATCACCGTGCTCAGGTTTGCCGGGGCACTGACGTTGCCTGCGGTATCGGTCTGGCGTACCAGTATTCGGCCAGCCGCGTACTCGCCTTCAGGCAGAACGAAGCTTGTGCCCTCGCCGGCAATCCAGGTCGCCCCACCGTTCAAACTGTATTCCCAGGTCGCGTCCGGCTCGATACCATCCACCGTCACGGTGCCATCGTTGGTAATGACGCTGTCGCCTGAAAGGGATAATTCGGGCGTGACAGGTGGCGTGATATCGATAATTACCGGGGCAAGCGATGCGATGGGGCTGACGTTGCCCGCTCCATCGACCTGGCGTACCAGCACCTGCCCGTCCTCGAATTCACCTTCCGGCAGCTCGAAGCTTGTGCCGCTGCCGGTGGCCCAGGTGTTGCCACCATCGAGACTGAACTCCCAGACTGCCCCCGCTTCCAGGTTGCCGATGGTTACGGTCGGGTCATTGGTGATGGCTGCGTCGCTATCCAGCTGCAAGGTGGGTATCCGAGGGGCGGTCAGATCGACGGTCAACGGATCAAGGCTCATGGCCTCGCTGGTATTGCCGGCCTGGTCGCCTTGTCGAACCTGTACCTGCCCGCCCGCATAGTCACCTTCGGGCAGGATGAACCGGTCACCCACGCCGCGCTGCCAGGTCTGGCCGCCGTCCAGGCTGACCTCCCAATAGCCGCCGGGTTCGAGATTGCCGATCACGATGGTACCATCGGCGGTAATGCCTTCGATGTCGCCGGTATCGTTGGCGACCTCGATAGTGGGTGCGTCTGGCGCAGTAGTATCAACGATGACACTGCCCAGGGTACGCGTACCGCTGGTCAGGCCATCGGCGTCGGTCTGACGTACCAGGATCTGCCCTGTGGTGTAATCGCCTTCCGGCAGTTCGAAGGTATCGCCCAGGCCCGCCTGCCAGGTCTGGCCGCCGTCCAGGCTGAACTCCCAGCTGCCGCCTTCGACCAGGCCGCCCACCAACACGGTACCGTCTGCGGTAATGCCATCGAGCTCACCGGTATCATCGACAAGCGCAAGCGTCGGGATGGCGGGGAGGTCCGGGTCATCCGGGTTATCGACGATCAGGTCAACAGTCACCGGGCCAAACTCGGTAACGTCACTGACGTTGCCCGCCGCGTCGATCTGGCGCGCCTGAACCTGCCCGGCAGCGTAGCTGCCTTCGGCCAGAATGAAACGGTCGCCGCTGCCGCGCAGCCAGGTTGCGCCGCTGTCCAGGCTGTACTCCCAGGCAGTACCGGGCTCGAGTTCACCGACGATGACCGTGCCGTTGGCAGTCACGCCATCTACCCCGCCGGTGTCATCAAGCAGGTTCAGCAACGGCGCATCAGGGGCGGTGGTATCGACAATGACGGCACCCAGGTTGCTGGTGCCGCTGACGTTACCCGCCGTATCGAACTGACGTACCAGTACCTGGCGCGTGGCGTAGACACCTTCTTGCAGCAAGAAGGAGGCTGACTCCCCCTCAAGCCAGGTATCGCCGCCATCCAGGCTATATTGCCAGCGGGCACCGGGTTCAAGGTTATCGACGTTGACGGTTCCGTCGCTGGTGATGCCATCGACGTCGCCGGTATCGTTTTCCAGAACGGTGGTGGGCGTCACTGGCGCAGTCGTATCGACCACGACGGCATCCAGTACGCCAGCGGCGCTGGTATTGCCCGCCGCATTGATCTGGCGCACCTGCACCTGCCCCTGGCTATAATCACCTTCCGGTAGAACAAAGCGATCCCCCTGCCCCGCTACCCAGGTCGCACCGTTATCCAGGCTGTACTCCCAGCGGTTGCCGGGCTCGAGATCGCCCACCAGTACGCTGCCGTTGCTGGTGATGCCCTCACTTCCGCTGGTATCTTCGATCAGTGACAGACTTGGCGTGGCCGGGGTATCGGGTTCTTCAGGCAGCGGAAGGCCGGGGTCGATGGTGATTGCTCCCAGCTCGCCGATTTGACTGACGTTACCCGCCGCATCGGTCTGGCGAACCTGCACCTGACCGGCGCTGTAATCTCCCTCGGGCAGAATGAAACGGTCCCCCGTGCCCGCCTGCCAGGAGTCGCCACCGTCCAGGCTGAACGCCCAGGTGGCGCCGGGTTCCAGGCCCTCCACCAGCAGCGTGCCATCGCTGGTCACGCTATCGTCGTCACCGGTGTTATTGGCAAGTGCCAGGATTGGCGCATTCGGCGGCGTCTGGTCGATAATCACCGCGCCCAATGTGCGGGTGCCGCTGGTATTGCCGTCTGCATCGGTCTGGCGCACCAGTACCTGGCCGGCGGCATAGGTTCCTTCGGCCAGCTCGAAGCTTTCGCCTGTGCCGGTTTGCCAGGAGTTACCGCCATCCAGGCTGATCTCCCAGGTGCCGCCTTCCACCAGCCCCCCTACCAGCACGGTACCGTTTGACGTGATGCCATCGATGGCGCTGCCGGTATCCTCGGCGAGTGTCAGCGTAGGTATGGCCGGAAGATCAGGATCATCCGGGTCATCGATCACCAGGTCGACGGTGACAGGGCCAAATTCGGTTACATCGCTGACATTGCCTGCGGCATCGGTCTGGCGTATCTGTACCTGACCCTGGGCGTACTCGCCTTCCGGCAGAATGAAGCGGTCGCCGCTCCCTGCCTGCCAGGTGTTACCGCCGTCGAGGCTGAACTCCCAGAGCGCGCCTGGTTCCAGATTACTTACCAGCAGCGTGCCGTCGGTGGTGACACCGTCGATGTCGCCGGTATCGTTGGCGAGCGTCAGCGTGGGAGAAGCCGGCGCGGTGGTATCAATGACGACGCTGCCCAGCGCCCCCGGATCGCTGACATTGCCGTTGGCGTCGCGCTGACGTACCAGCACCTGGCCGGCCGAATAGCTGCCTTCGGGCAATACGAAATTCACGCCCTCACCCGCCTGCCAGGACTGGCCGCCGTCGAGGCTGATTTCCCAGGTAGCGCCTTCAACCAACCCGCCTACCTCTACCGTGCCATTGCTGGTAATCCCGTCGATGGCACTACCGGTATCCTCGACCAGCGTCAGCGTAGGTGCATCGATGACGACAGGATCGACGGGATCGATGATCGCAGGGTCAACACTGATGGGGCCAAGGCTTACGACCTCGCTGACGTTACCCGCCGCATCGGTCTGGCGGACCTGCACCTGACCGGCGCTGTAGTCCCCCTCGGGCAGAATGAAACGGTCCCCCGTGCCCGCCTGCCAGGTGTCGCCGCCGTCCAGGCTGAACTCCCAGGTGGCGCCGGGTTCCAGGCCTTCCACCAGCAGCGTGCCATCGCTGGTCACGGTATCGTCGTCACCGGTGTTATTGGCAAGCGCCAGGGTTGGCGCATTCGGCGGTGTCTGATCGATAATCACCGCGCCCAATGTGCGGGTACCGCTGGTATTGCCGTCTGCATCGGTCTGGCGCACCAGTATCTGGCCGGCGGCATAGGTTCCTTCGGCCAGCTCGAAGCTTTCGCCTGTGCCGGTTTGCCAGGAGTTACCGCCATCCAGGCTGATCTCCCAGGTGCCGCCTTCCACCAGTCCCCCTACCAGCACGGTGCCGTTTGACGTGATGCCATCGATGGCGCTGCCGGTATCCTCGGCGAGTGTCAGCGTAGGTATGGCCGGAAGATCAGGATCATCCGGGTCATCGATCACCAGGTCGATGGTGACAGGGCCAAATTCGGTTACATCGCTGACATTGCCTGCGGCATCGGTCTGGCGTATCTGTACCTGCCCCTGAGCGTACTCGCCTTCCGGCAGGATGAAACGGTCGCCACTCCCTGCCTGCCAGGTGTCGCCGCCATCAAGACTGAATTCCCAGAGCGCGCCGGATTCCAGATTACTTACCAGCAGCGTGCCGTCGGTGGTGACACCGTCGATGTCGCCGGTATCGTTGGCGAGCGTCAGCGTGGGAGAAGCCGGCGCGGTGGTATCAATGACGACGCTGCCCAGGATTCCCAACTCACTGGTCACGCCTTCGGCATTGGTCTGACGCGCACGCACCTGCCCCGCCGGGTAGTCACCTTCTGGCAGCACGAAGCTATTGCCTTCGCCGGTAAGCCAGGTTTCTCCGCCGTCCAGGCTGAACTCCCAGGTAGCGCCCTCTTCAAGATTGGCTACCTCGATTGTGCCATCACGGGTAATACCATCAACGGCACGGCCTGTATCATTGACCAGGGCAAGGGTGGGCGGTGGCGGCGTTGTCGGGTCATCGGGGTCGCCGGGTACATCGGGGTCATCCGGGTCGCCCGGCACATCGGGGTCATCTGGATCGCCTGGTACATCAGGATCGTCTGGATCGCCGGGTACATCGGGATCGTCCGGGTCGCCCGGCACATCGGGGTCATCTGGATCGCCTGGTACATCAGGATCGTCTGGATCGCCGGGTACATCAGGATCGTCTGGATCGCCGGGTACATCAGGATCGTCCGGATCGCCGGGTACATCAGGATCGTCTGGATCGCCCGGTACATCGGGGTCGTCTGGATCGCCCGGTACATCGGGGTCGTCCGGGTCGCCGGGTACTTCGGGGTCAGTGGGGCCGCCATCTGGCGGGATATCCGGGTCGGCGGGATCGCCGGCGTCATCTTCGCTATCGTCAACGGGTTCGTCATCGTCAACCGCGGGAGGTGTCGAAGAACTAGAGGAGCTATTGGCAGCGGCAATGCCGGTCACGCCCACTGCCCCAAGGGCCAGAGGCAGTACAGCGTCTTCGGCATAGAAACCCGCTTTTTCGCGGGAGTGCTCGAAGCCAGAATACTCCCCTTCAGGATAGTAGCTTACGTATGTAACACTGCCATCGGATAGCGTTGTAAGTTCGACTGGAATCAACCGATCATTGGTGCCAGTGAGATACAGTTCGCTTTCAGCGCCGCCTGGCATATCGTTATAAAAACCGACAATGCGCAGTGTTTCACCACTTGCTGTTTCGATCACCAGGTCGTTGCCATCGCGCAGCATCGATAGCACGTCTTCCGGAGCGAGTTGCAGCAGCACCTGACTGGGTTGTGAAAGAGTAATGCTATTTTCTATTTCGAAGGCTGCAACTTGCGTGACATCGTTTCCCAGTGCAGACACCTTAGCAAGAAAAGACATATCCCCCGCCTCCATACCCTTAGCTGATATTAGTGTTGTACTTTCATAATGAGTAGCCAAACACTAAAAGCAGGTCAATAGACTCTTAGCCTAGTCATTCCCCCTCCATTAAAGTTAATTACAAAAACTCAATATTGGACAGGGCCATACAACTATAAAACAAATAAATTCAGATACTTGAAATAAAATATATGTTATACAGCGCATAAGCTATACAATTTCTATACGCGTTGTAAGAAATATCTTACATAAAAAGCAGCAATTTCTTACAGCTTGGCCATCACCACTAGCGCCGGCGTGGGAAAACTATATCTTTATTAATAATAACGACAAAAAACGATAAACATACTTTTAAATCGTTGGCTTTAAATCTATAAAAAATCGCATACGACTGTTTTAATTAAGCCATAAAAGAATGATCTAACGTTATGGCCATGCACGCCAATTTCGATAAATGAATGCCGAAACCTCGCATCATCTAATTTATTTAATTTTAATATTTGATAAAAAAAGGATATGAACAACAATTCCAAAAGCGCTGACGCCCGTCTTCTTACCCTTGGTTGTTCAATTTTTAACACTCACTTAATGCCATGTTTTATAATATCTCTCGCTGACGGAATATTGCCGGAAGGCATTCCGATCCATCAACTCAGGGAAGAGACAATGATCAGCGAGAAGCACCCATGTTTGTCATCATGCGTACCCTGTCTGCTGCTAGTCGTGTTGACTCTGTCAGGCTGTCGCTACCCCCAGGATATCGAAGGCTCGATGGAACGCATCGACAATGGCGTCATGCGGGTCGGTGTTTCGGAGAACCCTCCCTGGGTCATTGAAGCCGCCGATGGGCCTGCCGGGCTCGAAGTGGAACTGGTACAGGCGCTCGCCGACGAACTCGGTGCGACCATCGAATGGCACTGGGGGGGCGAAAGCCACTTGCTGCTGGCCCTGGAGCAGCATCAACTGGACCTGGTCATCAGCGGTCTGACGGAAAACGCCCGTATCAGCCAGTTGGCGGCGCCCACCAATGCCTACTATCAAAGTGATTACAGAGTCGGTGCGCCTCTGGGCATGACGCTGCCCGATACCCTCGAAGGCCAGGACATCACGCTCTCTGCGGTCAATCATGTTGCCCGCTCGCTCGAAAAAGAGGGTGCTGTCGTGCATCTGACGACTCCCCCTTTGCCAGATAACCAGCTGGTGGTGCAGCCCACCTGGTGGCTGATGGCGCACGACTATGCAATGAGTCACGACACGCTCGCCACCGATGCGCATATCATGGCCCTTCCCAAGGGCGAAAACGCCTGGATGATGGCCGTGCAGCGGCACCTGGATAGCGCCAGCGACATTGAACAACGGCTCAAGGGGTGGGAAACAGATCAATGAAGATACGCCACGTCTTTCATTTACCCGCGCACAAGCAGAAAGATCTCGATTATCTGATTCGCCTCGAGTGGTGGAACCTCGCCTTTCGCATTTCCATCGTCAGCATACTCGCCCTGGTGCTGGGCAACAGCCAGGCCATGAAGGTCGCATGGCTTGAAGACATGCTATCGCTCATCCCCCCCATCGCCTTTTTGCTAGCCGTCCGTTTTCGCGCGCGGGCACCGAACAAAACCTATCCCTATGGGTATCAACGCGTCACCATCATTGCGTTTCTGCTCACCGCCATGGCGCTGAGTTCGATGGGCTGCATCCTGTTGATCGATTCGTTGATAAAGCTCATGCAGCGTGAACACCCAAGCATTGGTGCCATCGAGCTGTTCGGGCATACGATATGGATGGGCTGGGTCATGATTGCGGTATTGATCTACAGCGTGATTCCGCCGGTGATCATTGGCCGTCTACAGCTCAAGGCAGCGGCTAAAGCGCATGAGAAGACCGTGCACGCCGATGGCAAGATGAGCAAGGCCGACTGGATGACAGGGCTTGCCGCCATCGTTGGCGTTCTCGGTGTCGGCGCTGGCTTCTGGTGGGCCGATGCAGTGGCGGCGGCCATTATCGCTCTGGATGTCACCAAGGATGGCTTTGTCAACCTGAAGGAAGCGGTAAGCGACCTGATGGACCGCCGCCCTCACCTGACCGCCGATAGAACCCCTGAACATCTGGAGGAAGCGCTCGAAGACGAGCTGAAGGCGCTGCCCTGGGTAATCGATGCAGAGGTACGCCTGCGTGAGGAGGGCCACGCATTCAGCGGCGAAGCTTTTGTGATACCCGATAGCGATGAACATCTGGCGCGCCGCCTTGCAGAAGCCTCCGAGTACCTGACGAACTACGACTGGCGAATCTACGAAATCGTCGTAACCGCACGGCCCAAAGAGAGTTGAAGCGCTTGGCATACGGCTGGGCTATTATTCGTCGTTGAAAGCGTCATTGCCACGAGCAGTGCGCTGGCTGCCCTTCGACGCTCGTTGCCCCTCATGTGAGGATTGCCATGAAACACCGCTATACCGCTGCCTTTCTGCTATCTACTATGTTTACCCTGCCGGTCTACGCGGACTGCCAGCGCGAAGCAATCGACCACGACATATCGCCCCAGCGGCTGGACGAAGCGCTTCATCAGCTTGCCCAGCGCTCCGGTTGCTTCATCGCCATCGATCCAACGCTTCTTGCCGACGAGCAGGCGCCAGCGCTCAACGGCAC
Organism: Vreelandella aquamarina; assembly: GCF_020075495.1. GTDB lineage: Bacteria > Pseudomonadota > Gammaproteobacteria > Pseudomonadales > Halomonadaceae > Vreelandella > Vreelandella aquamarina_A. The sequence goes on along the minus strand of NZ_JABYQT010000002.1, from coordinate 102,864 downwards.
GTATCGCCCCGAAGAAGCGCTTTGGGAACTATTGAAGGGATCCGGCTGGGAAGGCTACCCGACCGATGAAGGGCTTGAAGTGTCAAAGCGTGAACAGGCGTGGGTCGAAGCGCGTACCCAGGCGCTGCGCGAGACGGTACAAGCGCGTGATTCGCTGAGCGAAGACGACCGCATGGCGTACTTTCAAGAGCTGGCAGCCCTGGAGCAGAGCGTAAGCGAGCTTGCCCGCGAACAGGGTTTCATCAGTGCGGGCGAACATGCAAGCTTTGAGCGCCGCTTGAACGAGCTGGCCGAAAGCCTCGAAACCGACGACCAGGCGTAACCGCTGAACCACGAAGGCCTGGGCTACGCCCAGGCCTTTTTGTTGAGGCTCGATATTCCTAGGCCATCAGGCAGCTTCGAGCGCCTTGGCCGGCCCGAAATGCTCGAAGTGACGATGGGTTTCCGCCACGCCGAGAAGCTCCAGGCTTTGGTTGATTGCCGCCATGAAGCCATGGGGGCCAACAAAGTAGCAGCGAGTGTTGGGTACCAGGTACTTGGCGAGCAGGCCCTGGTCGATGCGCCCCTGGTGATCCCCCTGGTCACCCTGCTCGAGCACCGTAACCGCCGTCAACTGGTCCGGATAGGTGGCGGCCAGCTCGTCGATGGCCTCGGCAAACGCACGGCTGTCCATATCGATGGCGGCATGCAGGTAGGTAACCTGGCGGCCCTGGCTCAGCGCCTGCTTGGCAATCGGCAGCAACGGCGTCTGGCCGATGCCGCCGCTGATCAGAAGCAAGGACTCGTCGCCATCCTTGAGCGTCAACTCGCCCGCCGGGGGAAGCAGTTCGATGACATCGCCTACCGTTAGCTGGTCATGGAAAAAACGGCTGGCGACGCCATGCGGTTCCCGCTTGATGGATAACCGGTAAGAGCGGCCATTAGGCACATCGGAAAGGCTGTAATGGCGAGACGCCGGCACCCCATCGATATCCAGCTTCACCCCGATGTACTGCCCGGGAGTGTAGTCCGCCACCGGGCCACCATCTTCGGGCTCCAGGATGAACGAACGAATGACACGGCTCTCCTGGCGCGTATCGGCAATACGAAAACGCCGCGTACCCCGCCAGCCGCCGGGTTTCTGTTCAAACGCCTGGTAACGCTGCGCTTCCAGGTCGATGAGCAGGTCGGCAAGCTCCTGATAAAGCGCACCCCAGGCATCGGCAACCTCTGCGGTCACGGCATCGCCCAGCACCTCACCGATGGCCACCAGCAGGCACTCGCCTACAATCGGGTAGTGCTCGGGCTGGATATCCAGCGACACATGCTTGTTCACCACGGTTTCCATGATCTGCCGCGCGGTTTCCGGGTTCTGGCGCACGCCTACATAGGCAAGAATAGAGGCCGCCAGCGCCCGCGGCTGACCACCATCTTTCTGGTGTGTCTGGTTGAACAGCGACTTGACCTGCGGGTAGCGCTCGAACATCAGCGGATAGAACCGCGCGGTAATCGTATTGAGGTGTTCCGCTACCACGGGGGCGGTGGCGGCAATGGTCTGTTCTTGTGCCTGGGTCAGCATAACGGCCTCTTTTCAACGGCTTGCTAAAGATTCATATTGAATACATCTTTAAAATAACAAGCCTTTCGCGATGCGTACATGAGCTGCGTCAATAAAACGCGCGGTTGTCGGTAAATAGATCCGTACTCACTAACCGTACTCGCTTTACTGCATCAAGCTGCCGCCGGCATCGTCGTCCAGCATGACCCCTTCGACGCCGATTTCGCTCTCCAGCGCCAGCAGGTAGTGGCGTAATGCGCGGCGTGTCGACTGTTCTCTCAGGCTATGGCGTACCCGGTCGGCCACCTGCTCGAAAGGCAGTGTCTGCCCTTCTCGACGCTCGTCGATACTTACCACGTGAAAGCCATAGCGAGATGCCAACGGGCGCTCATGCAGCCCTTCGGGCAGGTGCTGCAAGGCACGGTCCAGCTCGGGTACGGTCTGGCCCGGCACCAGCCAGCCCAGGTCGCCGTCCATCTCCCGAGAAGGACAGGCGGAGTGGCGCTGCGTGAACTCGGCAAACCGCTCGGGTATCTGCACAAGCTCACCCAGCAGCTTTTCACCCAGCCGACACGCTTCATCACGCCCCCTTGAATCATCCGGCGCCGCCGCCAGCAGAATGTGCCGCACACGGAGCTGGGTCGGCTCGCTGAAGCGCTCAGGATGGGTCTCGAAAAAGCGCCGACAATCTGCCTCCTTGGGTTCGGGCACGTCCAGTTCCTGCTCCAGCAAGGCGGCAATCGCCACCTCTTCCTGGGTCAGCGTGGCCGCCTCAGACGGCATCAAGCCAAGCGCCCGGGCGCGCTGGCGCAGCAGCTCCCTGACGACCAGGGCGCGCGCCGCCTTGCGCTGGGCCTCCCCCGCCGTATCGGCGGGGTGATACTGCATTTCCAGCGCTATCGCTGCGTCATCGATACTGACGTCGCCGACATGTACCAGTGGGGTGGCGACACCTCCGGGCAGTTGTTCGATATCAATCATCTGCATGTCATCTCTCCTTCAGACCAGGTCAGCGATGGCTCAGCCGCGGCGGCGAACTAGCTGGTAGCGCCGGGTTACATAGCCAAACGGTGCGCTCCATACGTGCACCAGACGTGTGAACGGGAACAGCAGGATAATGGTCAGGCCGAGGAAGATATGGACCTTGTAGATCCACGAGACGTCCTGCATATAGTCCGCCGCACCACCGCTGAAGAACACGATGGCCTGGGCCCAGCTGGAAAGCGTGAGCATCATTTCGCCGTCCATGTGGCCCAGCGAGAAAAAGATGGTGCCCATGCCCAGGCCCGCCTGAACGACCAGAATGGCCAGAATCAAGGTGTCCATCAGGCTCGAGGATTGGCGCACGCGGGCCATGAACAGCCGGCGATACAGCAGCATGCCGCCGCCTACCAGGCACATCGCACCGGCAATTCCGCCGACCACGATCGCCACCAGCTGCTTGGTGCCGGCATGCAGGAACGGCGCATAGACCCAGTGCGGTGTCAGCATGCCCACCAGGTGACCAAAGAAGATCACGATGATCCCGACATGAAACAGGTTGCTGGCCAGGCGCATGTGCCGGGAAGACAGCATCTGGCTGGAACCGGTCTTCCAGGTGTACTGGCCGTGATCGAAACGGACCAGGCTGCCCAACAAAAACACCGTGCCCGCCAGATAAGGGTAGTAACCGTAGATCAGGTGGATAAAGTAGTGCCCAATCGCGTCATACATGGCGTCTCTCCTATTAACGATTGGCAGAAGAAATGGGTGAGGACACCGGCATGATGCGAACGGCCTCGCTCTTGACGGTATGCTTGCGCTCGGCCAGGCGGCGGCCTTCGGCAGACTGCAGGGCGCAATCTTCATCAGACGCCGCCGAGAAGCGCACGGCCTCCTCTTCCCATACCGCATCCAGCGCTTCTGGCGTGTTATCCGGCGTTTCCTGCTTGACCTGTGGGCGGTGTACGTCGACCTCCTCCTCGGCCCCGATCAACGCCAGAAGCGACAGCGGCACCAGCGCGTGATCCGCCCCTCGCTCCTCGAGCCGAGCGGTGAGCAGCGCCAGAATATGGCGTATTTCGCCCAGCCAGCGGCCGATCTCGGCCTCATCGCACAGTGAAAGGTACTCAAGAAATACCGGGAGGTGATCCGGCAGCTCGCGGGCGTCCAGCTCGAAGCCCGCCGCGCTGTATTCGGCCATGAGATCGACCATGGCCTGACCGCGATCACGGGACTCACCATGCACGTGCTCGAACAGCAGTAGCGACGTTGCGCGGCCCTTGTCGAACAGCGCCACGTACTCGGCCTGGAGCGACAGCAGGTCGCCATCGTGCAGCCGTTGGCACCACTGCATCAGCGATGACCTGAGTGCCGCCCCCAGGCGGCGCTCGGCATTGATGATCTCGATAAGCTCGCCGCAGGCGTCTTGCAGCGCCTGGGTCGGGTAATCGAGCAGGCGGGCCAGCACACGCAGGCTACGCATGCCTTGAACGGCTGCTGACGGCAGGTCTTTCAGAGCGGTGTCATGCATGACGATCCTCCTCGAACTGTTGCGGTTCGAACACCTCGACCGGCTCGACAAGCACGCTGGTCTGCTTGCGGCCATTGAACAGGTTGGGCCGGCTTTCACCGTGGCAGCCATCACCAAAGGTAAAGCCGCATCCACCCCGCTCGGGGAAGGCATCAACCGCCATCTCGCGGTGGCTGGTGGGAATCACGAAACGGTCTTCGTAGTTGGCAATGGCCAGGTAGCGGTACATCTCTTCCACCTGCGCCTCGCTCAGGCCTACGGCATCAAGCACCTCGGCATTGGCCGCGCCCTCCACGTGCTTGCTGCGCATGTAAAGCCGCATCGCCATCAAGCGCTTGAGGGCCAGCACGACAGGCTCTTCTTCGCCGGCAGTCAGCAGGTTGGCCAGGTACTTCACCGGGATACGCAGCGACTCGATCCTGGGCAGAATGCCGTCGAACTCCACGTGACCGGCTTCTGCGGCCGATTGAATCGGCGACAGCGGCGGCACGTACCACACCATCGGCAGCGTGCGGTATTCAGGGTGCAGCGGCAGCGCCAGCCCCCAGTCAATGGCCAGCTTGTAAACCGGTGAGGCCTGGGCGGCCTTGATGACATTCTCCTGAATGCCATCGCGCTTGGCTTGGGCAATCACCTCGGGGTCGTGCGGGTCGAGGAAGATATCGCACTGGCGGTGATAAAGGTCGCGCTCGTCTGGCGAGCCTGCCACCTCCTCGATGCGGTCGGCGTCATACAACAGCACGCCCAGGTAGCGAATCCGCCCGACACAGGTCTCGGAGCAGATGGTCGGCTGGCCGGACTCGATACGAGGGTAGCAGAAGATGCACTTCTCGGACTTACCGCTCTTCCAGTTGTAGTAGATCTTCTTGTAGGGGCAGCCGGAGATACACATCCGCCAGCCGCGGCACTTGTCCTGGTCGATCAGCACGATGCCATCCTCTTCGCGCTTGTAGATCGCCCCGCTCGGGCAGGACGCCACGCACGTAGGGTTCAGGCAGTGCTCGCACAGGCGCGGCAGGTACATCATGAAGGTGTTTTCAAACTGACCGTAAATGTCCGCCTGCACCTTGTCGAAGTTGGCATCCTTGCGCCGCTTGGCGAACTCGGTGCCCAGAATCTCCTCCCAGTTCGGGCCCCACTCGATCTTCTGCATGCGCTTGCCGGAAACCAGCGAACGTGGGCGCGCCACCGGCTGGTGCTTACCGATCCTGGCAGTGTGCAGGTGCTGGTAATCAAACGTGAACGGCTCGTAGTAGTCGTCAATTTCCGGCAGGTCCGGGTTGGCGAAGATATTCGCCAGCACCCGCCACTTGCCACCGATGCGCGGCTCGATCCGGCCATCGCTGCGGCGCATCCAGCCGCCCTTCCACTTGGCCTGGTTCTCCCACTCCTTGGGATAACCGATGCCGGGCTTGGTCTCGACGTTATTGAACCAGGCGTACTCCACGCCTTCACGGCTGGTCCAGACGTTCTTGCAGGTCACCGAACAGGTGTGGCAACCGATACACTTGTCCAGATTCAAGACCATGCCTACCTGGGAACGAATCTTCATTTCGCGGCCTCCTTAGTGCTGTTCTCAAGAGCCACGTTCTCCTGAACGCTGTCGTTGCCTTCGTCGTCCAGCCAGTCGACGTGTTTCATCTTGCGTACCAGCACGAACTCATCGCGGTTCGAGCCGACGGTGCCGTAGTAATTGAAGCTGTAGGAGAGCTGCGCGTAGCCACCGATCATGTGGGTCGGCTTGGGGCAGACCCGCGTCACCGAGTTGTGAATGCCTCCACGCGTACCGGTAATCTCGGAGCCGGGGACGTTCACCTGGCGCTCCTGGGCGTGGTACATCATCACCATGCCCGCCTTGACCCGCTGGCTGACGATGGCCCGCGCAGTGATCGACCCGTTGGCGTTGTAGACCTCGATCCAGTCGTTATCCTCGATCTCCATGTCCGCGGCGTCCGTTTCGGAAAGCCACACCACCGGGCCGCCACGGTTGAGCGTCAGCATCAGCAGGTTGTCCGAGTAGGTGGAGTGGATGCCCCACTTCTGGTGCGGCGTCAAAAAGTTCAGCGCCTTGCTCTTGAAGCCGTTGTCCGCGGGAAGCGTGAACCCCTTGGCGGCCTTGGTGTCGATGGGCGGGCGATAGACCAGCAGGCTTTCTCCGAAAGCGCGCATCCAGGCGTGATCCTGATAGAACTGCTGGCGGCCACTCACGGTGCGCCAGGGAATCAGCTCATGAACGTTGGTGTAACCGGCGTTGTAGGAGACGTGCTCGTCTTCAAGGCCAGACCAGGTCGGGCTCGAGATGATCTTGCGCGGCTGGGCGACGATATCGCGAAAGCGAATCTTCTCCTCGTGCTTGGGCCGCGCCAGGTGGGTATGGTCGCGTCCAGTAATCCTTGAGAGCGCGTCCCAGGCCTTTACCGCCACCTGGCCGTTGGTTTCCGGTGCCAGGGTCAGAATCATCTCGGCGGCGTCGATGGCACTTTCGATCAGCGGGCGCCCCTTCTGCGGGCCGTCCAGCTTGCGATGGTTGAGCTTGCCCAGCAGCTCGACTTCCGCCTCGGTGTTCCAGGCAATGCCCTTGCCGCCGTTGCCAATGCTTTCAAGTAAAGGCCCGACGGAGGTGAAGCGCTCGTAGGTTTCCGGGTAGTTGCGCTTGACCTCGATCAGCGAGGGCATGGTCTTGCCCGGAATCGCCTCGCACTCGCCCTTCTTCCAGTCCATTACCGCCGGCTGGGCCAGCTCTCCGGGGGAGTCATGCTGCATGGGCAGCGTGACCAGGTCGGTCTCCTCGCCCAGGTGGCCAACGCACACCTTGGAAAACGCCTTGGCAATGCCCTTGTAGATATCCCAGTCGCTGCGCGATTCCCAGGCCGGGTCGGTGGCGGCGGTCAGCGGGTGAATGAAGGGGTGCATGTCCGAGGTATTGAGGTCGTTCTTCTCGTACCAGGTGGCCGTCGGCAGCACGATATCCGAGTAGAGGCAGGTGGTGGACATGCGAAAATCCAGCGTCACCAGCAAGTCGAGCTTGCCTTCCGGCGCCTCGTCACGCCACACCACTTCTTCAGGCTTCTGGCCGCCAAAGTCGCCAAGGTCCTTGCCCTGAATCCCGTGGCGGGTGCCCAGCAGGTACTTGAGCATGTACTCATGGCCCTTGCCGGAGCTGCCCAGCAGGTTGGAGCGCCAGATGAACAGGTTGCGCGGGAAGTTCTGCGGCGCGTCCGGGTCTTCCGCGGCAAAGCGCAGCCCGCCACTCTTGAGCTGGGAAACCGCGTAGTCGGCACTCGACATGCCCGCCGCCTCGGCCTTCTTCGCCAGGCGCAGCGGGTTGGTGTCCAGCTGCGGGGCCGACGGCAGCCAGCCCATGCGCTCGGCGCGCACGTTGAAATCGATCAGGCTGCCCGGGTAATCCTCCACCCTGGTCAGCGGCGAGAGGATCTCCTTGATTTCAAGCTTCTCGTAGCGCCACTGAGAAGAGTGGTTATAGAAAAACGACGTGGAGTTCATGTGCCGCGGTGGGCGCTGCCAGTCAAGGCCGAAGGCCAGCGGCGTCCAGCCGGTTTGCGGACGCAGCTTCTCCTGGCCTACATAGTGCGCCCAGCCGCCACCGCTCTGGCCGATACAGCCGCACATGACCAGCATGTTGATCAGGCCACGGTAGTTCATGTCCATGTGGTACCAGTGGTTCATGCCGGCACCGACGATGATCATGCTGCGCCCGTGGGTCTTGTTGGCGTTGTCGGCAAATTCGCGGGCAATACGGGTGCACTGCTCGGCCGGCACCCCGGTGATCTTCTCCTGCCAGGCCGGGGTATAGGGGCGGATCTGATCGTAGGTGGTGGCGCCATCGTCCTCATGGTCGCTGACCAGGCCGCGGTCGATGCCGTAGTTGGCGCACATCAGATCGAAAACGGTCACTGCCAGAAAGTCGCTGCCATCGGCACGTGTGAGCCGCTTGACGGGCAGGTTATGGAACAGCAGGTCATCGGCGGCGCCCACACCGGCGCCTTTGACGTGCTCGAAATGTTCGTGCTCGATGCCCCCGAAGTAGGGAAACGCCACCCGTGCCACGCTATCGTGATGGCCGGCCAGGCTCAGCAGCGGCTTGATCTCGGTGCCCTCGGCATCCAGCGGCTCCAGGTTCCACTTGCCCACCTCATCGCCGGTTTCCCCCCAGCGAAAGCCGATGGACCCCCGCGGCACCACCAGCTGGTCACGGGTTTCATCCCAGGCGACGGTCTTCCATTCGGGATTGTTTTCCTGACCCAGCGCGGCGTCGAAATCGCTGGCGCGCAGCTGGCGGCCGGGAACAAAGCTGCCGTCTTCCCGCGCCTCAAGTTCCACCAGAAACGGCATGTCGGTATAGCGGCGCACGTAGTCGGTGAAGTAGGCACTGGGGTTCTCGAGGTGGAATTCCTTGAGAATGACGTGCCCCATGGCCATGGCGAGTGCGGCATCGGTGCCCTGCTTGGCCGACAGCCACTCATCGGTCAGCTTGGAGACCTCGGAGTAGTCCGGGGTGATCGAAACGGTCTTGGTGCCCTTGTAGCGCACTTCGGTGAAGAAGTGCGCATCCGGGGTACGCGTCTGGGGTACGTTGGATCCCCAGGCGATGATGTAGCTCGAGTTGTACCAGTCGGCGGATTCGGGCACGTCGGTCTGCTCGCCCCAGGTCATCGGAGACGCCGGCGGCAAATCGCAGTACCAGTCGTAGAAGCTCATGCACACGCCGCCGATCAGCGACAGGTAGCGGCTGCCCGCCGCATAGCTGACCATCGACATGGCGGGAATCGGCGAGAAGCCGATGATGCGGTCCGGGCCATACTGCTTGGCGGTGTAGACGTTGGAGGCCGCGACCAGCTCGTTGAGCTCGTCCCAGTCGCCGCGCACGAAGCCCCCCATGCCGCGGGCACGCTTGTACTGCTTGGTCTTGGCCGGGTCTTCGACGATGGAGGCCCAGGCGTCCACCGGGTCCGGGTTGGCCTTGAGCGCCTCGCGCCACAGCGCCAGCAGCGGTTTGCGAATCAAGGGGTACTTGAGGCGGTTGGCACTGTACAGGTACCAGGAGTAGCTGGCGCCACGTGGGCAGCCACGCGGCTCGTGGTTGGGCAGATCAGGCCGGGTGCGCGGGTAGTCGGTCTGCTGGGTTTCCCAGGTCACCAGACCGTTCTTGACGTAGATCTTCCAGCTGCACGAGCCGGTACAGTTCACGCCGTGGGTGCTGCGCACCACCTTGTCGTGCTGCCAGCGGGCGCGGTAGCTATCCTCCCACTGGCGGGATTCGCTGCGCAGCTCGCCGTGCTCGTTGGCAAAGGGCTCGCGGGACTTGCGAAAGAAATTCAGCCGGTCTATGAAGTGACTCATGGTCGCTCTCCTGGCTCCTCGAAAATGTGCGTACCCGAAGCGGGTTCCATGGAGAGGATTCTGAGCGATCGATCGACGAATTACTGCGTGGTTACCTCCATATACACCCCTTCTACCCCCAAGGTGATAGAGAGGCGAGCACAAGGGAATACGCTGGCGGCCAAGGCCTTCAGCCATCCTGGCCGTCGATGCGCGCTTGCATCAACGGCCAGGTGTAGTGCGCCAGAAATACGGCGTAGGCCAGGCACCAGAGGATGATGCTCAGCGTATACATCCAGTGGGTGACCTGCGGGAACAGCGCCAGCACCGGTGCGCGTACCAATGCAGCTATCAACATCATGCCCAGCGCCCCGCCAACCCCCGGCAAGGTACGAATAGGCCGGGCGGTATGGCCCAAGGACACCCGGGCCATCATGGCCAGCATCATGGTGCCCATGCCACCAATGGTCAGGGCATGCACAGCGAGGTCGACACGCATCACTCCCATGAGGGCCAGCACCCACAGAAAAAGGCCTAGCGGAATGCAGGCGTAACTCGCATGCAACCCCCACAGCAAGGGCTCCCGCCAGCTGCGAAGCCCGCCCCAACGCGCCATGCGAACGAAATTGGCCAATGCCGCAATCAGCATCACGGCGCCCAGTAACGCATTCGATACACTCATTCCCAGCATGATGGCGAGCTGCAGCAGCACCGCGCCTGCTGTGCTCATCAGCGTCACGCTTTCCAGCAAGAACACAGGCTCCGCTCTGGAAAGCCCGAGCCGGTTAGCGGTAAACATGGCAATCACCCGTCCGCCCACGATTACCATGACCAGCGAAATCAACAAAACGGCCAAGTAAGCAGCCTGACGAATCAGCACCGCATCGCCTTTCATTACGCCTAGGTGCATGGCCAGATCGGCAAGGCCAAACAGCAGCAGCGTGGGAATGAAGATCACGTTGCGCCAGCGCCTTGCAGTGATCACCAGACGCGCCATGACAACGGCGACCACCGGCAGGAATGCACCATCAATTACCAGCAATAACCAAGCCGGAAGCCCCAAGGGGAAAGCCATCAGCCCCCGGCCCATCAGCCACAACACCACAAGGCCAAGTAACGGCCCGCCGCTCAAGCTCGACAACCCCGTCCAGTTACGTACAGCGGTAAGCAGAAACCCTGCCACCACCGCCGCGGCAAAGCCAAACAGCATCTCGTGCTGGTGCCAGAACACCAACCCGCCATAAGGACGCAGCAGAACATGGCCATGCCAGAAGGCCAGCCACACCAGCAGAGATACGATGCTGAACAGTGCCGCCAGCAGGAAAAAGGGCCGAAACGCCAGGCGCAGCAACGGCAACTGGGTAATTGTGGCGGCACCTCGGGAGAAAGCATTGGTTGGCATAGCGTAATACCCCACTAAATCACTCGGATATCCATTGTGATCCAGGGGCTTGATGAAAAGGATGACAGATATCAACAAAGCATCGTGTGGGCTTACGCAGTCAGCCGCCTTGTCATGGCCAACATCCTACTTAAACTAGAACCGACTCGATCAAAAACCTACCACCGGGAGTTGCACCATGTCGGACCCGCGTTCATCTCGTTTTGGCGCCGCTACGCTGGCCATTCACAGCCAACAGCAACAGGATGCCTTCGGCAGCCCCCATATGCCGATTTACGATACGACGACGTTCGCCTACCCCGATACGACGGCCCTGCTGGAAGTAACTGAAGGACGTCGGCGTGCACCGCTTTACTCGCGCTATGGCCACAACCCGACGCTTTACGCCCTGGAGGAAACGCTGGCCGCGCTGGAAGGCGCCGAGAAAGCCTGGGCATTCTCATCCGGCATGGCGGCCATCAGCACCCTGTTTCTGAGCCACGGCCGGCGTGGCATCGCCTGTCTGGGCGAGATATATGGCGGCACGCTGGGCCTGCTCGAGCATCAGTTGCCCGAGCTGGGTATCAACACACACTTTCTGCTGGAGGGGGACGATTTTGATGCGCTGGAGCACTTGCTGGCCTCAGGTGTAGGGCTGGTCTACATAGAGACCCCCACCAATCCGACGTTGCGGCTTACCGATATTGCCGCAGTGGCCGAACAAGCCCACCGTCACGGGGCCCTGGTGGCGGTAGACAGCACGTTTGCAACCCCCATCAACCAGCAGCCGCTGGCACTGGGCGCCGATATCGTGGTGCATAGTGCAACAAAGTACCTGGGGGGCCACAGTGATCTCACCGCCGGTGCGGTCATGGGGTCAGCCAAGCTGCTCGACGCGATGTGGCCCTGGCGGCAAAACCTGGGCTGCGCCCTCTCGCCGCAAATGGCATCGCTGCTTTCACGAAGCGTGCGCACGTTGCCTTTACGCGTCGAGCGGCACAATGCCTCAGCACAGGCAATCGCCGAGGCATTGCTGGGGCATCCTGCTATCGCTCGTGTGCTCTACCCAGGGCTGCCGTCGCATCCGGGGCATCGTCTGGCACGCCAGCAAATGCGCGGTTTCGGCGGTATGCTGACACTGGAGTTTGTGGGTGGGCGCGACGCGGCGACAAAGGTGGCAGACCGGTTGGCGCTTTTTGCCATTGCCCCCAGTCTGGGCGGTGCTGAAAGCCTCGTCACTCAGCCATGCACGACATCGCATGCAGATATTTCCGCCGAAGAGCGGGCAAAGCGTGGCATTACAGATGGAATGCTGCGCCTTTCGATTGGCCTGGAAGATGCCGAGGACCTTCTCGATGACCTGCAACAGGCCATAGCGACACTTTCCGAGAGCGATAACACGCAGTAGAAAAGCGCCATGTCGACAGGCCCGTTCACTTGACAGAATGCCAATAACGCCTAATTCTAACTACTAGTATCACAATATGATATTTATAAGCCGACCGCGATCATAACCGAATGAGGGATGACATCATGACCCCATTAGCCGTTATTCAGTTGCCTTTCACCCAGCAAGGAAGCTGGCAGCGCTTGCAGCAGCGCAGCCCGTCCATCGCCACGCTGGCCTGGTGTCTGGTGTTACCCATGTCGTTAGTGCCGCCTTTGATGCTCTATTATGCGGGCACTCACTACGGGGATGTTTTCGTCGCCGGCTTCGCCGACCGGCAGTGGCGGTTCATCACGACCATCCTGTTTCTGGCCGAGCTGCTGACCTTCTTCGTGATGGGCTGGTTGATTCACGCCGTCGTCAACAGCGACCGCGAACTTGCCATCAGCTACCACGGCGCCTATCTGTTAGCGGCCCTGGCGCCGCTGCCCTTGTGGTCTGCTGCATTTGCGCTGCTGGTTCCCAGCCTGCTCTTCAATGCAGTGGTAGTCCTGGCGGCGCTAGGTATCTCCTGCAGCCTGGTCTACCACGGGTTACAGGCCCTGTGTGAACGCCGGGCCAATGATGTCACTACCATGTCCGTTACCTACACCATCATGGCGGCTGGATTGCTGGCGTGGGGCTTGCTGATGGCGATTGTCTGGGCCTACTGATTGGCCTTGGCGCGTTGCTTGAGCCCTGGCCCCTGCTTGCCTGAATATCGGCGCCTCAGGCAAGCCAGGAGAGCGGGCTGTGCCGAATGGCGGCCCCCACCATGTACACGAAGGTGGCTACTGCCAGGACAGCGGCCAGGGCACGCACTCGGGGCGTCGGCCCTCGCTTGATGGCCACCGTTCCAATACCGATATAGGCGAGCAGCGCCAGCAACTTCGCCGCCAGCCAGGGAAGCTGCCAGGGCCATACGGAAAGCAGCAGCATCAAGGTGACGCCCAGCCCCAGCAGAACCGTATCGATGAGATGCGGCAACACCTTGACCCAACGGGCATCGAGCCGTGGATTTTCCTGCACGGACCACCAGGCGCGCACCACGAAAAACGTGATACTCAGCGCCGCCGCACTCATATGCAGATGCTTGATCAGAAAATAGTGCTCCATACCAGCCTCGCCTAGCCCACGTTGACCGTATTGCCCTGTGGGTCGAACACAAGAAAAGAAGTGATATTACCCATTTGCAGAGACTCCATCATGCGCTGAAGCTGCCGCTCTATCTCGGCGTCAGCGCCCGGATCATCCACGGCCGCTGCCAACATCAGATCCCATTGGATGTCGGTACGGCGCGACTCCTCGACCAGAACCGCCATGCTGCTCAGCTCGTCGGGGGATTTATCCACGCAGATCACCGGCACCAGCACGCCTCCCTCGCCCTGCTCGAAGCGGCGGCGCTGCTCGGGATCGGGGAAATCCGGCAGCTCGGCGCGCACAAACACGAACAGCAGCCGCTGGGGGCGGGGCTGCCGGCGGGCTTCTTGAAGTAAATCGGCAAACGTTGCAATCGTCATGAACCCAACCTTATCGGTAGTGGAGGTAGTTGCCATGGGTCTGGCGGGCCTAGGCGGGAGACTCCACGAAAAGCCATAGCAGTAGCGTTATCATCAACAAAGGAATCAACAGACTAAGGGGCGCAACCTGCCAGCCATAGGCCTGGACGACCAGGGGCACCATGTGCAGGGAGAACCCCACGCCGGCCACCACCGCCAAGCCAAGACCGGCATAAAGCGGCATCGTGCGTCCGGGCATCCAGCCTCTGGCATGGGCGATGCCGGTTGCCATCACCGCGCCCCCCAGCCCCAGCCCGCCTCCCACCAGCAGCAGCATCCACGTCTGGTCGGCCACGCCGAACCCGCCCAGGGCCAGTGCCAGGCCCAGCAATAGCCACTGCATCAATCGGCAGGTATCCCCACGGCGGGCCAGGTTCCAGGCCGGCCACGCCAGCAGCATGGCGCTCACCAACGGCAGCAGCGCGTAGGCCGGTTGCCTGGCGAGCAGGGCATAAAGCGTCCAGCTGGCCACCGCCAGCGCACTTGCCAGGGGCATGAGCAGCATAGCGACCAGCAGCTGATAACCATTGACCGACTCGACGGATGCCTCGAGCGAAGGAGGAGGAGTGGATGAAGGCATGGTGTTTTCCGGCGAGGGTATGAAGACATCAGAAGACGTGCAAGAATTGTCGGCAATTAGACAAGACCGGTCAAAAGGCATCGGAGGTAGTTCGGCTAACCCTTAAGGGATAGCCCTCGCTTGCCGATGCGTAAAGTGGCACTGCTCCATTTCTCATTACGCGCTATCGGAACTGCCATGAAATTACTTCAACGCTCCCTGGTGGCCCGCATCATTGCGTCACTGCTTGCCATCAGCGGTATGGCATTTGTCAGTATCTCGCTCACCATGATGATGTCCGCCAGCACCCACGGCGATGCCGCGGCAATCAACGTGGCGGGCTCCTTGCGCATGAACGCCTACCAGATCATGGGGGAAGTGCAGCGCGCGCAGTACGTTCCTGATGACACAAGCGAGGCACGCCTTGCCGAGTTGATGGCCCGTTTTGACCAACGCCTCAATGGCCCTACCCTGCAGCACAGCGTCCCCGACAGCGCGCGTCACGAGCGCCGCCGCCAGCTGGACAAGCTCCAGGCCTACTGGCAGACCACCCTGCGCCCCACGCTGCTGGAAGCATCCGCCAGCGATGCCCCCGACCTGGACGCCCTGCAAGCCATGATGACCGCCATGGTCGATGATATCGATACCCTGGTGCTGCAGCTTGAGCAAAGCACTGAAGCCAAGGTGCAGCTACTGGGCATGATGCAGATACTTTTCCTGACGCTGATCGCCATCGTGGTGTTGATCGCTTTGTACGACGTTCGCCACAACCTGGTAGTGCCTCTGCGCCAGCTCATGGTGCTGGCCCGCGAAGCCGCCCAGCGCAATTTCGACCACCGCTCGAAGCTGCGCGGAAGCGACGAACTGGCCCTTCTGGGCGACACTTTCAACAAGATGTCCGCCGAGCTGTCGGCAAGCTACGCGGCGCTAGAGGAGAAAGTATCGCGCAAGGAGCAGGAGCTTGAACGCAGCAACCAGGCGCTGCGCGTGATGCACGATGCCGGCCGCTCGCTGTATGGCGGTGGCAACGATCTGTGTTCCAGCGCCGCTCCCATGCTGCGCGAACTGGAAAAGCTGCTGGACATCGGCCCGATACGGCTGTCGCTGAACGATCCTTTCGACCAGCGGGAAATGCTGGTGCTGGAAACCCACTCGCCTACCCGGCCGGAATATTGCCGCGACCAGGAGTGCCACGCCTGCCTGATCGACCCCCGGCCGCTGGAGCTGATGGCCTCCGACCAGGCGCAGTGCCTGCTTCTCCCCATCAGCGTCGGCGATACGCTGCTCGGCACGCTCGAAGTGTGGTATCACCAGGAAACGCTCAACGACAATACCCACCGCCTGCTCACCATGCTGGCGGACCAGCTCGCCACGGCGGTGTACCTGCAGCGGCGCATCGAGGAGCAGCAGCAGGTCACCTTGATCAACGAGCGCACCATCATCGCGCGCGAACTGCACGACTCGCTGGCCCAGTCGCTCTCTTATCTCAAGATGCAGGTAGCGCGGCTCGAGCGCATGCAGCAGAAAGACGCCTCGCGCGACACCCAGGCGGCGGTCTTCGACGAGTTGCGCAGCGGCCTGAACAGCGCCTATCGCCAGCTGCGCGAGCTGCTTACCACCTTCCGGCTGAAGCTCGATGGCCCGGGGCTTCAGTCTGCGCTGCGCCAGACCGTCGATGAGTTCACCCAGCGCCTGGGGGCTACCGTCGAGCTTGACTATGATGTGCCGCCTTACCTGCTGAACCCCAACGAAGAGATTCACGTGCTTCAGATCATTCGCGAGGCGCTGGCCAATACTCACAAGCACGCGCAAGCTCACTGGGCGGCGGTGACGGTGCGTTTTGCCGATGCCCAGCTGCTGGTTCGCATCGAGGATGACGGCATCGGCCTGGAAGACGACAGCTCGCCACCGATGCACTACGGGCTGGTCATCATCCGTGACCGGGCCAACACCCTGAACGGAGAGCTGAGTATAGCCAACCGCCCCACCGGTGGAACCAGCGTCGAGCTGGTCTTTACGCCGTTGACCGCTCGCCTGATTCAGCAACAGCCCGCGACAAGCGCCACCCACTCTTCTGGTACAGAGACCTTGAGATGACACCGATAACCGCCAACGATACTCCCGCCAGCCTGCTGATCATCGATGATCACCCGCTGCTACGCCGCGGCGTGGCGCAGCTGCTCGAGCTTGAAGACGACCTGGAACTGGTGGGTGAAACGGGCGACCCCGAGGCAGGCATTGCGTTGGCCCTGGAACTCGAGCCAGACCTTGTGCTGCTCGATCTGAACATGCCGGACATCAACGGCCTGGAGGCCCTGCGCCGCCTGCGTGAAGCGAACTATGGCGGCCGCGTGGTGATGTTCACCGTCTCCGACCATGAAGAAGACGTGGTGGCCGCGCTGCGCACCGGCGCCGACGGCTATCTTTTAAAGGACATGGAGCCCGAGGACATGGTACGCCAGCTGCGTCAGGCGGCCCTTGGCCGCATGGTGATCAGCGAAAGCCTGACCGCCCTGCTGGCCGAGGCACTGCGTAACCAGCGCAGCGCGCCCAGCACTCCCGACATCCATAGCCTGACCCAGCGCGAACGCGAGATACTCAAGCAGCTGGCCGGGGGGCTTTCCAACAAGCTGATTGCACGCAAGCTGGACATTACCGAAGGCACCGTCAAGGTACACGTCAAGCACCTGCTCAAGAAACTCAACCTGCGCTCACGGGTGGAAGCCGCGGTGTGGGCTGTACAGGAAGGCTTCGACGCCTGAGCAGCGCGGTGTGGTTACCTCCAAAGACTCCCAAGGCGCCGCAAGGCTTGCACCCTCTACCTACCGCTTGAACTTTTACGTTTCAAATCAATTACCTGCTTATCACCAGCACCTACCTCTCAAGGGGTAGGCCGCTGATTTTCAGGCGTTTTCAGCCGGTTTCCCAATACCTCCCCTCCGCGTATCTTGCTTTTTAACTGCTACCCGCAGACAGGTTTTGACGCTAAAGGGAAACCGCCATGAGCAAGAAAAATGCCGATATTCACCAGTGGGACATCGAAGACGAGCAGTTCTGGGAGCAAACCGGCAAGCGGGTCGCCAACCGCAACCTGTGGATCTCCATTCCCAGCCTGCTGATAGGGTTTGCCGTATGGATGATGTGGGGCATGATCACCACCCAGATGCAGAACCTGGGGTTTTCGTTCACCACCGACCAGCTCTTCGCCCTGACGGCCACGGCGGGCCTGGCCGGCGCCACGCTGCGTATCCCCGCCTCGTTCATGCTGCGCCTGGCCGGCGGGCGCAACACCATTTTCCTGACCACCACGCTACTGGCCATTCCCGCCGCGGGCACCGGGTTCGCCCTGATGACGCCCGGCACGCCGTTCTGGGTCTTCCAGGCACTGGCACTGCTTTCCGGTATCGGCGGGGGTAACTTCGCCTGCTCCATGAGCAACATTTCAAGCTTCTATCCCAAGCGCCAGCAAGGGTATGCGCTGGGCATGAACGCAGGGCTTGGCAACTTCGGCGTCACCACCATGCAGATTCTGGTGCCGCTGGTGATGACCACCGGCATCTTCGGCGCGATTGCCGGCGCCCCCATGGAGCTGCAAAGCGCCAGTGGCACCTTGATTGGGCGTATCGAGGCGGGCACCGACACCTGGATCCAGAATGCCGCGTTCATCTGGCTGGTGTTCTTGATTCCGCTCGCGTTTGCCTGCTGGTTCGGCATGAACAACCTGCGCACCATCACGCCCAACCCCGGCACTCCGCTTCAGGCCTTTGGCAAGATCTCAGGGCTTTACGGCGTGGGTATCATCGCCACCGTCATCGGGTTGGTGGTGCTGAACTGGCTGAGCATGTGGATCGCCCTGCCGCTGACCATTCTGGTGACACTTGCCATGCTGCGCCTGCTGCCCGGCGAAGAGATAAAACCCAATATCCAGAAGCAGTTTGCCATCTTTCGCGACAAGCACACCTGGGCGATGACCCTGCTCTATATCCTTACCTTTGGCTCCTTCATCGGGTTCTCTGCGGCGCTACCGCTCTCCATCACGATCATTTTCGGCAGCATGATGGACGTGGCGGCCGACGGAACCGTGACGCGCGTCGTCAACCCGGACGCCCCGAGTGCCTTGACCTGGTCCTGGATCGGCCCCTTCGTGGGAGCGCTGGTACGCCCTATCGGCGGCTGGATCGCCGACAAGCTCGGCGGCTCGCTGGTCACGCAGATGGTAACGGCGGTGATGGTCGTGGCCTCCATCGTGGCCGGTTACACCATGATGCTGGCGTACAACGCCACGGACCCCAATCAGTATTTCTGGATCTTCATGCTGCTGTTCATCGTGCTGTTCACCGCCAGCGGCATTGGCAACGGCTCCACCTTTCGCAGCATCGGCTTCATCTTCGATGCCCAGAGCAAAGGACCGGTACTCGGCTGGACAGCCGCCGTGGCGGGCTACGGCTCGTTCGTCGCGCCGGTAATGATCGGTGATCAGATCAAGGCCGGCACGCCGGAAGTCGCCATGTACGGGTTCGCCGTGTTCTATGCCGTCTGCCTGGTCATCAACTGGTGGTTCTACCTGCGCAAGGGCGCTTACGTGAAGAACCCCTGATGGCCGCCGCTTTTTGCCCGGCGCACCGCGCCGGGCGCTTGCCCCCTACCGCGCTGCGGGAGGACACCATGACGATCATGATTACCGAAGACCACGATTGCCCATGGTGGGTCGCGCAACGCCAATTGAGCCGTCTTTATTCCCTTGCGGGATACAGGATGATACGACCATGAAAGTTTCCGCTGTGTTCAAATTTCGCAGTCCTGAAATCCGGGCGCTGCACCTGACCTGGATCGCTTTCTTCATCACCTTCTACGTGTGGTTCAACATGGCGCCGCTCGCCTCGAGCATGCTCAAGAGCGTCGACTGGCTGACGCCGGACGATCTCAAGCTGTTCGCCATCTGCAACGTTGCCCTGACCATTCCCGCCCGCATCATCGTCGGCATGGCCCTGGACCGCTTCGGCCCGCGCCGGGTCTTCTCGGTGCTGATGGTGAGCATGTCGGTGCCCGCGCTGGCGTTCGCCTTCGGCAACAGCCTGACGCAGCTGCTGGTGGCACGCCTGGTGCTGAGTTCGATTGGTGCAAGCTTCGTCGTGGGTATCCACATGACCGCCCTGTGGTTCAAGCCCAAGGACATCGGCTTTGCCGAAGGCTTCTACGCCGGGTGGGGTAACTTCGGCTCGGCGGTCGCGGCCATGACACTGCCAACCATTGCCCTTGGCCTGTACGGCGGCCCCGACGGCTGGCGCTGGGCCATTGCCCAGAGCGCCATCGTGATGGCGGCTTATGGCGTTTACTACTGGTTCGCGATCACCGACGGCCCGGATGCCCAGTCCCACCGCAGGCCGCGCAAGAGTGCTGCCATGGAAGTCAGCTCCTGGGCCGACATGGTCAAGCTGATCATCTGGACCATTCCGCTGGTCGGCGTACTCGCCATCCTGGTCTGGCGTATTCAGTACATGGGCTATCTATCAATCACGGGAGCGGTGGCGGCTTACCTCGCCATCGTTGCCATCGTCATTTACCAGATCGTCCAGATTCTGCGGGTCAACCTGCCCATTCTGCGCAAGGGTGTGCCTGAGGACGACAAGTACTCGTTCAACAGTGTGGTCGCGCTGAACAGCACCTACTTCGCCAACTTTGGCGCCGAGCTGGCCGTCGTTTCGATGCTGCCCATGTTTTTCGAGGCGACCTGGGGGCTCAATGCGGCAACGGCCGGGCTGATCGCGGCATCGTTCGCCTTCGTCAACCTGGTGGCACGCCCCATGGGCGGCATGGTGTCAGACCGCATGGGAAACCGGCGCTTCGTGATGCTGTGCTACATGTTTGGCATCAGCGTGGGATTTCTGCTCATGGCCCTGCTCGATTCGAGCTGGCCGCTGATGCTGGCCATTGCCGTGACCATCGCTACGTCGATTTTCGTGCAGGGGGCCGAAGGTGCCACCTTCGGCATCATTCCCTCCATCAAGCGGCGCATTACCGGCCAGATCTCGGGCATGGCGGGGGCCTACGGCAACGTGGGAGCGGTGGTCTACCTGACCCTTTATACGTTCGTCACGCCATCGCAGTTCTTCTACATCATTGCGACCGGCGCGTTCATCAGCTGGTTGATCTGCCTGGTATGGCTCAAGGAGCCAGAGAGTGCCTTCGATGACGAGTATTATGTCTCTTCAGTGGACAGGGCCATCGAAGCGCGGGCAATGCAGGGAACCAGCCCCTAGGCGCCCAGGCGGGGTAACGACGCTGCCCGACACTCAAGGAGCCGGGCAGCACATTGACCAAACGGAGCGAGGTTGACTGCATGGAACGCCGCTACCCATGGCATCAATCGGGGTCGGTGATGTCCTCGATCCAGGTCAACGCCGCCACGGCCGTCGGAAACCCGGTGGTGGGAATGGCCAGCATGGCGACCTGCTTGAGCTCCTCGGCACTGATGCCCTCCTTGAGAGCGCGACGCACATGGGAGTGAACGGCGCCTTCAGAGCGCGAGCCAATGGCCAGCGAGAGTTTCACCAGGCGCCGGCTGCGCTCATCGAGCGGCCCGGATTCGGCACAGGCCTTGCCCAGAGAGGCGTAGGCATCCCAGATATCCGGGTACTGATTGGCAACGTCGCCGGCACCGGACGGTAGATCATGCTTGCTCATGGCGTAATACCCTAACGATAACGTGTATGAGACCACAGTATAGAAACAGGCCACTCAAATGCTACCCAGCCAACGCAAAGGCTACGCGGCGGCCAGCGTTTGAGCGTTTGGTGAAAACCGTTGCAACAGAGGTATGTAATGACGCGTGACACTACCAGGCGCCTGCCTGATATCAGGGTCAATCGGGGTTGCCCCAGAAAGGAAATGGCGTGTCTTCCTGCAGGTGGCGCAACTCCGGTTGATGGGCCTGCGCAATCTGCGTTACCCGCGTTACCCCTTCTTCCAGCAGGTGCACCTCTATCTGCCGGCGATCCTCGCGTCCTCGTCGTCGTTCGACCAGCCCCAGCTGCTCGCAGCGGTCAACCAGGGCCACGACCCCGTGGTGCTTGGCCTGAAGGCGTTCGGCAAGCTCACCGATGCTCGCCCACTCTCTTTCCGGAAACCCGCGCAGGTGCAGCAGCAGCTGATACTGCAGGGGTGTCAACCCATGGCGGCGGCAGATATCCTCACTCTGGCGCAGAAAGCAGCGCAGCCGGTAACGAAATTGCGACAGCTGCTCGAATTCGCGTTTATCAAGGGGAGGTTGCTGGCTCATGCGCTCGCTTCTCTTGTCAGGCGTTCCTTGTCAGAACGTCTCTTTTCAGAACGTCTCTTGTCACAGACGAGTCGGCCACAGGGGCAGTGCCACATGCGCAGTGCCCGTGGTTTTTTAAAAAGTATCACAATATGATACATATAACCATCATGCCTATCGCCCACGAGTCCATAATCACAGCAGGAGTCTGACATGAATGCACTGACGTTACTCAAGCTGCCGTTCAGCCACCGCGACGGATGGAAAGAGCTTCAGGCATCCACCCCTTCCATCGCCTTGCTGGGGTGGTGCGTGGTCTTGCCCCTGGCGATTTTGCCGCCCGTGATGCTCTATTTCGCAGGCACCCACCATGGTGATGCGTTCATGGCCGGCTTTGCCGACCGCGAGTGGCGCTTCATCACCACGGTCATCTTTCTGGCAGAGCTGGTCAGCTTTTTCGTTCTGGGGTGGGTAATACACGCCGTCGTCAACGGCACCGAAGAGCTGTCCATTCGCTATCAGGATGCCTATCTGCTGGCGGCCCTTGCCCCATTGCCGCTGTTCGTATCATCGCTGGTGCTGCTGATACCTAATTTATGGGTCAACGTTGTCGTCATACTCGCAGCGCTGGGCGTTTCCTGCAGCCTGCTATACCACGGGCTACAGGCCCTGTGTACCCACAAGGCCACCGACATGGTGACCATTTCCGTGACCTACACCATCATGGCGGCCAGCGCGCTGGGTTGGGGGGTGCTGCTTGCGCTTATCTGGGCTTACTGAACTGCACAGACGTTTGCCGAGACAGGCAATGCTGGCTAGGCTTGAAAAGTCGGCAACGATGCTGGTGCATGGTTGAAGGCTATGGCAACACCCATTCATAAGGAGAGTGACGCTATGTCCAGCCCGGAACATAAGCAGAAGATCTGGAAGATGATCAAGGATATCAAGGTAGGCATGCTGGTCACCCTGGACCACGACATGCCCCGCGCGCGGCCCATGCACCTGGTGCAGGAAGAGTACGACGGCACGCTATGGTTCTACACCCGCCGCAGCGCCGAAAAGGTCTTTGAAGCCGAAAGCGACCACGATGTGTGCCTGAGCTTCTCCGACCAGGAAGACAGCGTGTACGTCTCGCTTTCCGGCAAGGCCAACCTGAACGATGACCGCGAGCTGATCCACAAGTACTGGAACCCCTTCGTGGCCGCCTGGTTCCCGGAAGGCAAGGACGACCCGGACGTCACGCTTCTGGAAATCAAGGTAGAAATGGGCGAGCACTGGAAATCCAAGGAGAGCAAGACCTACCAGCTCTACGAGATTGCCAAGGCCAACCTCAAGAAAGATGCCAAACCGGACCTGGGTGAAAATGAAAAATTCGGCGGTTGACTCATCTGCCAGGCGTCCTGCTCTCGGGGCGCTTTTTCGTTGCCTGGCGCTGGTGCTGCTCGGCACCGGCCCGGCCTGGGCCTCAGAACCCAGCGAGTGCGAGCCCACCGAGCAGCAGCAAGCAATGCTCGATCTGGTCAACGAAGCACGAAGCCAGGCCCGCCAGTGCGGCGAGCAATCCGTTGATGCGGTCGCCCCCCTTGCCTGGAGCTGCCAGCTGCACGATGCCGCCAAGGCGCACTCTGACGACATGGCCGAAAACGGATACTTCAGCCACACCAGCCCCGAGGGCGTGGGCATCGAGCAGCGCGTGGAAGACCAGGGCTACGTATGGCGAGCAGTAGGTGAAAACATTGCCGCCGGCCAATCATCGGCGGCCGGTGCGGTAAAGGGCTGGCTAGAAAGCCCCGGCCACTGCCGCAACATCATGAACGGCGCCTTTACCCAGATGGGCATGGCCAAAGCCGATAACCCGGAAACGCGCTATCGCCATTACTGGACCCAGGCCCTGGGCCAGCCGCGTTAACCTTCCACGCTAGCTACCGGCTTGATGGCAGGTGTTATTGAGCCGGGGCCAGATCCCCATAGTGCACGGCGGTGACCGCGTTCTTGGGCGAGCCCTCCACCAGTTTGGTACTGTAGGTCAGGTACACGAACGTTTCGGTGTCGGCATCGTGCATCCGCACCACGCGCATGTTCTTGAACAACGCCGAGCGGCGCTGGGTAAAGATCACTTCCTGCTCGTTGACGTCCGCCGGGTCAAAGATGATCTCGCCGGTTTGCCGACAGGCCACGCTCGCCTCGCTTGCCTCCTCGGCAAGACCTACCGCGCCGGAAAGCCCGCCAACCCGAGAATAGGAAATGTAGCAGGAGATGCCCTGCACCTTGGGATCATCAAAGCGCTCCACTTCGATGGTATTGTTCGGCCCCAGCATGCGAAATTCGGTGCGCACACTGCCGATATGCGCATCCTGGGCCAGCAGTGTAGCGGGCAGCAGCGCCACCAGGGCGGCGAACGAGCCAACGGCCAGGCGTTGGGAAAAAGACGGCAGCATGGACATAAGCGTGACTTCCTTGGGCGTTCAGATAAGCGGGAAGGGAAGACTACCAAGTTACGTGCCCGACAGGGAAACGCGCCAGCAATATGCCAGCGCGTTATCCACCGCTCAACGGTATAGCGCTACAGGGCTGCCCACTCAGTGAACGCGCAAGCCTTCCGTCTGGTACAGCAGGTTGACCTCCACCACTCGCCCTTCCACCAGGTGGCAATACTGGCGCGCCTTGCCCGCCTCCTGGCGTGTGCGCACTTCGCCGCCCTCCTGTTCACAGTAATCGACGGCGATCTGCTGCGCCTGTTCAGCGCCACCGGTGGTGCCCTGGGCCGCACACCCGGCCAGTGCCATCCCTATCAAGCCCAACAGGCCATAACGAACCATGTTCTTCTCCCCTTGCGTGTACGTTGAACAGTGATTAGTGGCGGCGCCAATAGCGCCGGTACTAACTACTATAGTCAACGTTCGGGCTTTCCCGGCATGGGAAAGAAAGGCTTGCCTGCTTGATGTATCGAAAGGCAGGTTGAAGGTGTTATGGCTTGGTTGCCGTCAAGGCGCTGCCAGCGCGCGTCCCAACGATCATGACCAGATTACCGGTTGGCACCTGAGCTGCAAAAAGGTACCTACAAGTATTCCCAACCTGCATAGATACCATGCAGATTTCAGCAATTAGTGAATGGCTCGCCAATGCTATAGTGGGCTCATTCACAACTGCCGAGTCTTCTCCCGGAGTTCCTGTGCGCACCATTTCCTACCTGATCAGCCCTGACATCTTTACCGCTCATCCTGCATACCGCCGTGGCGTAGTGGCTTTTTCGGGCCTGGACAACTCTCGACCCCATCCGCCATTGACACAGCTCCTTCGCGAAAGTGAACAGCTCTTGCGAACCCGGATATCCGGCAATCCCGCCGAGGTTCCAGAAATAGCGGCCTGGCGTGATGCTTACCGCCAGTTTGGTGCCAAGCCTTCCGAGCACCGCAGTTCCATCGAGGCGCTGACCCGTCGCGTACTCAAGCCCAACAACCTTCCAGACATCAACCCGCTCGTTGATATCGGCAACCTGCTTTCACTGCGTTATATTCTGCCAGCCGGGGTGCACCCAATCGGCGTAGACGCCGCCGCTATCGAATTGCGCGAAGCGAACGAACACGACCGGTTTCTGCCGAACGTCGGTGAAGAAACGCAAACCATTCCCCCTGGCGAGATCGTGCTGGCCGAAGGCGCTCGCGTACTGACTCGGCGCTGGACCTGGCGACAGGCGGGCGATACCCGCACACTGCCTACTACCTCAGCGGTATTTTTCGATATCGACGGGCTCCCCCCCACGAGCGAAGAGCAGGTAACCGCCGCGATTGCGGATGCCATCGAGCTGGTGGAGCGCTATTGTGGCGGCACATGCGTTGGTCACGCCGTGCTTGACGCCACGCGCCCAAGTGCCGTGTTTCAGATCGATCAAGACGTTTCATGAATTCGGCCTTCAAGAACCTGAGCATCGCTCAGCTCACCACGCTGGTCACGATTCTGGAGGTGCGTAATTTAAGCCATGCAGCACGACGCCTGGGCACTAGCCAATCGACCCTGAGCCGTAGCCTGACACAGTTTCGCAAGGCGCTGGACGACCCCTTGATGGTGCGCCAGGGCCGCGAGTATGTGCTGACCGAGCGCGCGCAGGCACTGGTAGCGCCGATGCAGGCCGTGATCGAGCAGCTTCAGCGCATCAGTGCTGCACCGGATTTTCTGCCACAGGAGTGCCGGCGCCGTTTCACCCTGGCAGGCTCTGACCATGTAGCCCAATACATACTGCCAAGCCTGCTTGAAGACCTGGCCTCAACCGCGCCCGGTGTGAGTATCGATTTCGTCTCCTGGCAGGCCCATCGCTTCGACTGGCTCGTCAGTGGCTCTGTCGATCTGATTACCAGCATGGTCGAGGACGCGCCTGACGATATCCATGGCCGGGTGATCGGTGAGGATTTTGCCGTTTGCTGCATGCGCGTGGATCACCCGCTGGCAGCCGCTAAACACCTAACGCTCGACCAGTTTCTGGGCTGGCCCCATATGAAGATCAGCGCCGGAGGCGACAAGGACAGCTTTGTCGATGCTTACCTGCACAAGAAAGGCCTGGCGCGTGAATTGAGGCTGACGGTGCCCTATTACTCCGCCGCGATGACCGCCTTGCAGGGTAGCGACATGCTGCTGGTACTACCTGAACACATTGCCCAGACATGGACCGAGCAGGCGAACGTGACCTGGCGCTCGCTGACGTTTCTCGATCACCGCTTCCGCTACTGGGTGGCGTGGCACCGGCGCACTCACACCTCACCGGAACAACAGTGGTTCCGCCACTTCGTCTACCAGCACTGCCGAGGCTCGCAGTTCCTGAGCCCCAGCGGCTTGGCCAACGACGCTTGACACCCGGCGGCTCAAACTCGCCTATGCCCTTTAGTGCATCAACAAGCCCTCTCCTCACGTAAAGGAAAACGGATGTTAACGCTGGAACAATTCTCAGGATTTCTTGTAGCGGCGCTTCTCATCACCGCCACACCTGGTCCCGACAACCTGATGGTGCTAGGCATGGGGATATCCAACGGACGCAAGCAGGGAATCGCCTTTGGCCTGGGCTGTGCGGCAGGCTGTTTGAGCCACACGCTCCTGGCCGTGGTCGGCGTCAGCGCGCTGATTGCAGCCTCTCCTGCCGCCTTCACGCTGCTGAAAACCGTGGGCGGGCTGTATCTGGTCTGGCTGGGGGTCAACGCCTGGCGCAGCAGCGGTTCAGCAGGAGTGAAAAGCGTGGGAACAGCAGAAAGCGCGTTGAGCAGCCTGTTCCTCAAAGGCTGCATCGCCAACGCCATCAACCCCAAGGTAGTGCTCTTCTTCCTCTCCTTTCTCCCGCAATTCGTGGTCGCCACCCATGGCCAGGTTCCCATGCAGCTGGCTGGATTAGGCCTGACCTTCACCCTCCAGGCCGCCGTACTGTTCTCTTTGCTGGGCTACTTTTCCGGCGCTGTTGGCCAATGGCTCACCAGGCAGCCCAAGGCCAGCGTGATCCTTGACCGCGTTGCCGGCACTATTTTTGTGGGGCTGGGTTTGAGGTTGCTGATTCCTGGTTGATGGGGCTATGAGCAGTAGTGGCGGGTTCGTGATTGACTGAGGCGTTGAAGGTAAAGGTCCTGGCAGGATCCATTTTCTTCTTATAACAACCTGATAAATAATAAAAAAATTTAAAATTAAATATTAGAATATACCATTAAGTATACCTCCACCTTTTCTCCTCATCCAGTTTACACGCTGAAAATAGCTAGCGGCCCCTAGCAGGCGTTAGCAAAGGTGTCGATGAGCAGATCACAACCTGGCTTGCGCCACGAGTGAGAGCCACATAGAGGTGTTGCGCGGTCATCCGCTCAGGTTCAAGAATTACCACGACGTCAGCCTCAAGCCCTTTTAGAAGGAGAGTGCTTCCAACGGCCCGACGGCCCAATGGCCTCCCCATATGTCGGTTTCGCTCACGAGCCTGAATCGCCGCACCAATGAACCCGTCTTTCCCCCCGGCCAATCTCAACGCAGAGATACAGCAATGCAGTACTTCCGGTCGGTAAACACGTGTACCACGCTGGTTGGCAAGAGACTGTAGCAGATTGATTAAGGCCGCATGGCTAGGAGCCACCATAAAATTTACAGCTGCGGCTTCAGCAGGAGTTACGGGGGTGCGAGACCGGCCTCCTCGTATTGTTTCAACTCGCGCGAGTAATTTTGCAGTACCTACTCCAGTCATTAATGAAGTTGCAAACTCAGCAATTTGCCGCAGCGCTATAGGACTCCTCAAATCAAAGTTGCGGGCGAAGTTCACCATGTCTTTCAGATCTACCGCCTCAACGGAAGTAGCGCCCGGCGTCTTCATTGTTAGCTGATGGCGGCTATTGACGTTCATAGAGTCACCAATCACTAAAACTCGACCGTCTCGATTTGGAGCTTCAGTCCTAGCAGCCTGTAGTCGCTGATGCAGTTCCATACCTTGCGTTAGCTGAACCCACTGGACACCCTCTGTTGCTGCACGTAAATCCACAGGTTGACCAGCTTGCAACGATTCCCGGGCTTGAAGTAGCCAGTCGCCAAGTGCGTCCATGCCTGCGAGTCGCCATCGCCAAGGTGTTCGCAGTGTGCCGATGGGCGGGAACGATACTTGAGCCTCACGTTCCCAATGAACCAGTGGATCGCGAAAGCCAAATATTGCCTGCATGGGGTCACCAAGAACGCAAGTAGGCAGCGTCTGTGAAATTGAACAGATTATGGTGTGCTGCGTAGTATTACAGTCCTGATACTCATCGACTATTAGGCCTGAATATGTCGAGGATATAGAATCACTAATGTGGCCAGCCTCTAAAAGCTCTTGTACGGCACTGCGGATAGCCGGGTAATCAGCATTCGGGTTGGTCAATTTCAGAACTTCACGGTCTAAAGCCGTGCGTAGGGGAAATTTGGACGCAAGCCCCATCGCTAAACCGTCTATAGTCAATACCTTGTAATTGGAAGCAGAAACACCTGAGCGCTGTAGCTTAGTGCGCAGTGCACCGACACCCGCATTTGTGTGCGTCAATACCAATATTGGTTTTGTTCCGGTATGCCGAGAAAGCGAGTCAGCGATTAGCTGAGTTTTTCCGCATCCAGCGGGTGCAGTAATAGAGCCTAAGCGGGATTGAAAAATATCGATTTCAGGTGGAAGCATTCGTCCACCTCCAGAGTTTTTCAATAATATCCTTAAAACCCTGCTCTGCGTTTGGAAGATCAGGACCAACAATATCTCTAGTAATTTCTTGAAATCTGCCAACTGATTTAAACCATGCATTCTTATTATTACGCGAAGTGACACCTAACAATTGTCGGACTTCGGGTTCAAATCCGCTGATAAGTTTTAAAATTTCTATATCTTCTAAATTGAACCTTCCATTAGATTTAGATCCAATTTGCTCAGAAATGAGCTCACGGCCTACAAATTCAGCCGCTTTAATTAGTAATCCTTCAACACCTTTATCACTTAAACTTCTAAATAGTTCATCCTCAATTGCTAAACCGTCTCGCCAAATTATATATTCACCGCCTGCATCGACAAACTTCTCTATTAACCCCTCAGTTAGAATAGGCTTATCCGCATCAATAAAGACTAAAACGCGATAACCTAACTTTAAAAACTCCTCACCACGGGAAAAACATTGATCAGGATTTCCTCCTCCTGAATCGACATATGAGCCTCCTTTAGAAAGAAACGAAATGGCACCACATTTAACCCACCATTGATCTATTCCACGAGTGAACCCAACTTCACTAGCCCCCTCACAAACAATTACAGACTTTGAAAGAAACGCTTCTGGCGCCTTACGTAATGTTCCCTGCACACCATCTCCAGCACCGGCACATTTAACCGTATGAACCCCTAATTTTTTACGTACAATGAACAGCTGGTTACTAGCAAGCTCTTTTAATGTAACAGGTGAGTGCGTTGTCATAAAAACTTGAAGCGGCTCAGCAGGTTCCTTAGCACCAAGCGAATCGAGCAGCCGCATTAGTCGGTGCGGCTCAAGGCCATATTCAACCTCATCTACCAAGGCGACCGTAGCGGCTGCAGCCGCAGATCTTTGTAATCCCGCGACAAGCAGTCGTCCAGACCCAGTGCCTAATGATCTTAGAGGAATGCCAGTATCATCGTGAAGCGCAATAGCACTATCACCAATCGAGACTGAGTGAGAATCAAGTAACGCCTGAGCGTTCTCGCCAACAGGTACTCCTAAGTAGGTAGCCGTCTTAGTAACCAATTGCAGAGTTTGCGCTAATTGAGGACCAGCCTGTGCTCCGAAGGTGGCACGGGCGGCGCGGGCCGCATTAGCCAGCTCGGAGCCGAGTTCTGGGCGTTCTTCTGTTAGCCTATTCAGTACAGAGCCCTTAGACCAAGAAAGGTTTGTATGTGCATAGGTTCCGATTCGAGCTGGCACTATAAGCTTTCGGTCTTTCCAGGCTAAAGAGCGTTCCAGTTGTTGTTGAGCCGCTCGATCAGAATAGAGCGTCCAACTCGGCTCAAGATCGGCATTGACCTGGAGCCTAAGCGTTAAAACGGTTTCTATATCTGCGCGTGGTTCGTCTTCGATAAGCCCTGTAATAGCGCTAAAACCTCGAAGAAAATCTCCATAAATATCGATATTATTCAACACATCAGGTAGTGCGCCGAGCGTGACGTCAATCAATATGCTTTGGTTAACGTCCAAGCTGAAGAAGTCCGTATCTTTAAAAAGCACGTTCCTTCGCGCCCCTAAACATAAGTCTATGGCATCAAGAATGGTCGACTTGCCACTGTCACCTGGGCCGATGAGGCAATTTACACCGTTAGAAGGTATCCATTCGAGCGACTGTATCGAACGAAAATTACAAATTCTTAAGTGACGAATGCGGGCCATTCTCTATCCTTCTCCAAAGCTTATCTAATTAACATCTATTTAATCGCGACTTGAATACTAAAACACTCTATTAGCACACACTACTTAAGCGGCTCACTATTATATTTTTGCATAATACGATTTGACTGCTCAAAAGCATTGTCAATACTAACTTCGCCTGAAATAATTTGATTTGCATTAAATAAAAATTTTTGCTCAATTAGATTAAGCAACCATCCCATCCTTTGATATTCCAGCTTATCAAACTCTACAACCTCCTCTTTACTACAAACTGAAAAAATTACACTCCTGCAAATCCCATCCTTCCACCAAAGAGGAACATCTTTATCTTCTCTTCCTGTTTTTATAACCAATGAAATTCTAGCAACAAGTCTTTGGTATGAAGCAAAGTAAGAGTAAATTAGCTCACCAGAAAAAAGTCTATACTGTTTTACGTTTTCAAGCTCTCCTGAAAACATCTTCATAATGTCGGCATCAGTAATATCGGCAAAATTCTTATGTTCGTGACACCCCAGTTTTTTTCCAAAGTCTTTTTCAAGGAGCACATCTATAAAACTTAAAACTGGAGGCATATTTTTCTTAATGTTAACCATGCCAATCCAAAGAGCCTCTAATGACTCAAGCACTTTTTCATGGCCAACTGAATTAGTTGCACGATAATGATTTTGAATAACAGATAATGCTGAGCTTTCTTTTTCCAACTCATTTTTTAATTCAAGCAACCTAGTATCATATTCAAGCTTAATACTATTTTTTATCCTTGTTTCAAACCAAATTTTTAAAGCAAATGATATTATCGCTCCTCCAACCCCGCCAGAAACCACCCACTGAATAAATTCAATATCCATATAACACCTTATTTAGATATAAACTAGATACACCACTCGTTATCCAATCAAACTTTTTTATACAATTTTTGTCCACATAGCGTTATGTGTCGTGTACAACCCAATAATTCTTTGCGCATAGATAACAATCGAACTACCGGCCATATCTTTAATTATATTTAGCAGTATTGCCCATTTCTTTACACCTGCGCAACCCGTTTAGCTGCGACTTTAGATCATTTTACTCCATGTCTTTGTGGAAGGCTTTGGCTCTACAGGGTATTGTCAGGAATGTACTATTTAGCTATCGGCCAGCCAATAGCCCAGCTTTAGATTATTGCTCCCCATTCTATTCGTGAAAACTGCATAACTCCGCATGAATTCGCATGATTTTCATGCACCCATTTTCCACCAGCCAGACCAGCAATGGCATGGCTTGGCGGCGGGCGCAGGGGTGCATAAAAACCACTACATTTAGCGCGCGGGCGGGGCGGGGTGTCGATAGCGCGCCGTGGGTCGCGGCGGACTGCGGGGCCTAGCCCCTGGCAACCACTGTTGAAGGCCACTGTGTGCCACAGTAGACCCTATTCATGCTTGCAACGAGAAAGCCCCGCACAAAAGGCGGGGCTTTGTCTGTAGAAGCGTGATCGAGCTAGGCGGCGTTATCGTCGCTATCCAGCTCTTCCATGCTTGGTACGTAACCCATCTGGGCTTCGAGCGCCTTTAGCTCCTGGGGGAAGCGGATAGGTGAGTAATGGCCACCATCGTCATAGTCTTCATACGCTAGGCGTTCAGGCACCTCTGTACCTGGAATGGTCATTCTTTTCTTATTGATTGGTATACGGCTTAGGAAAAGCTCACCAAGCGCTGACATCTGCCGCTTGTTTATTTCACGACTCAAATGCACCGTGTCATCTCTAGACAGTACTGCTAAGTACCCTTGCCCCTTCTGCATACTGGCATCTATACCCAGGGTAGCCATAAGGCCGTGATCGTTACAGGTATCAGTGGCGATGCGGTCTAATAGACTAGGCACCACTTCAGCTAGCTTGGCCATGCAGTCTGTGTTTTGGGACAGTTCATCTATGGCCGAGATAAGCCGATTGTGTGCCGATAATTCCAGCAAGCGGCTTTTGCACTCCACCAACGATTTACGCGTCTGGTAAGTATGCATTTTCAGCCACTGTGTTTGAGGCTCAAGCAGTAGGATCATTTCTCGAATTTGCTCTGCCTCAAGCTTCGTTTGGGTTTTCTGCTTGATTTTTTCACGTACCGATTTGCTCTGCTTACCGAATCCTTTGACAAAGCTAAGCTTCCACTCTCCATCTGCCGCTTTTTCCTGCTGTTCCAAGGCACTGAGCGTTTTTTTGAGCCGGTCAAGCTCGCTGCATGCCTCCGTTAATTTTTGGCGCCGCGTATGGTAGCTCTTGAGCTCTTTTTCGAAAGTCAGAGTCAGTTTTTCTTCTGTGGTATAGCCAGCAATATCTGGCGGTGAAAAATAGTTAAATTTGCGTCCGGGGACTTTACCACCTTTGGCGGGTGCTGGTACTTCCGGTTGCTTGGTTTCCATGGTTTGGCCCTCGCGGCTATTACGGTCGGTCTGCTGAGTGATCGTGGCTGGTTGGTTCATCAAGCCCTCCATTGGGCGGTTAGGGTGCAGGGTGATGCAGTGGAGCCATAGTTCCACCAACGGGAATGGCCAGCGTGGTGTAAATCCGCCTGCCAGGAAGGGGAAGTGGTCATGACGCTTAGATACTCGGCAACTGTTCGCATTACGAACAAAATACCTTTACCTGTGTGTTTCCACCCTCTAGGTCGCAAAATTCGTGGCAACAAGGCAACAGGGGCTATCAAATTGATTTTTATAAGCTTTTTTGTGGCAACACTGTTGCCACGTTTTTTTGAAATGGCAACAGACACACAAGTACATAGGTATATAAAGATATGTGTTGCCATTGTTGCCACCTCTCTTATTACTAAGGCAACGCTACAACCCGCGTGGTTACTGGCCGTTGCCTTGTTGCCACTGTTGCCATAGAAACTAGGTTCACGCGTAGTTAGGTTCTTGAGCTTATGGGTCGAAACTCTTCTTTCCTGGCAGGCGTGATTTTCCTCTATATATAATTCCTCTCTCTGACACACGAAAAAGGAGGCAACAAGGCAACGGCTATAAAGCCCATAATTTTCAGTGCTTTGCAGGCTGCTATCTGTTGCCGCTGTTTTTGAGATGGCAACGGATAGGGTCATAACGCCAGCTTTTGCCCATAGCGCTGGGTTTTTCATGCACTCCTCCGCTCTGTCTCAAGCTTGTCGGGATCGATGACGAAAAAGCGCGTGCTCCCTCCTCCTGGCAGGCGGTAGTTTTTCTGGTTGCGGCCATAATCCATCTTGGCCAATACGCCATAGGTTTCCAGGGTGCGGATCACGCGCTCTCGGCCATAACCGGCTGCAGCTTCGGTAAGCGACGCACGGTTGAACAGGTAAAGGCGTTTGCCCTCCTCGATCTCGTAGTACCCGGCGCGGTGCTTGATGTTGGAATTGGGGAGCTGCGCGGCAATATCCGAGAACCGGCTATCGCCGTGCATAGCGATAAAATCCGATAGCGCGCTAAGTATTTGACGGTCTTCGGCGTTACCATCACCGACCGTAAGCAACCATTCCTCAAACAGTTGGCGGCATGCACTGGCGGCGGTGTCGACCTTCCAAGGCAAAAGCCCATAGGTGATAGCCAGCTCCCCGGCAAACCCGATAATGGCGAAGCGATCCGCCACCCTGCCCGCTTGTGGCCCTTCGGCTTCGAAGCCGTCTCGCACTTGCGCAAAGCCCTGATAGAAAACGTCTGGGTCTGTCTCCTTAATCAACCGTTCGACAAAGGCAGGCCCCACCATGCCGAAGTGATGCGCGGTGGCCGTGGTCAGTTTCCGGTGAAAGGTGGCCCCGCTCATACCGTGTACATCATCGAAGGCGCGATAAGTGCGGGTGCCCGCGTTAACGTCCACCATGCGCAGCTCTGCCCCGGCGTGGGCAGCGTTACCGGATATGGCCGCATGTTCGGAAAGCGAGCGTTCGCCGCTAGATAGCGCCAAAACGCGCCAATAGAGCTTGGGCCGCCCTTCCCGCTCGCGGGTCATGGTGCCCTTGCCGGTGCCGTTAGCGATGGCGTAGGCCATTTCTTGTACCCGTTTGGGGTCGGCTCGCTTGATCTCGTCCAGGATCAGCACTGTGTCGTTTCGTGACGATGCCTCGATCTCGATACCGCCCCGCGACATATCCCAGGACGCGGCAAAGCGGCTGGGGTCGCCCCACACTGAGGCGGCTATTGCCTGGGCAAGTGATTTACCGCTCGAGGAGTCGCCGACTAGATGCACACCGCCACCGTTTACCCCTACTTTGGAAAGTAGCGGCCCGGCTAAGGCGCAGCACACGGATAGGATCAGTACCGGGTTACCCTGGCAGTAGTACGCCAGCTCGCTTTGCCAGCTTTCCAACGTGCCGCGCTCAGAAAAGAGGTGCGCTCCCTTGCCACTATCCTGAAAGCGCACGTCCTGGCCGCCCAGGATCTTGCTAGGCAGCACAAACGCGCCGCTGGTGTCGTGCCAGCCGGGTTTGGTGGTGGTGGCCAGCACACGCTTTAAATCATGGTGGCTGGCGATATACGCGGGCACATAACGGCGCTGGTGGTACTCCACCTTCAAGCCCTGACGGAAAAGGGCTTTTAATACCTCCTCGCCTTTACCGGCCAACGCTTCCATGGGCATGACGTACTCGACCACGCGGCCCCGATGCTTGAAGGAAAGCAGGCGGCCCACGCTGCCGTCATCGCTGTTGACCGTCTCGGCCTCCACGTGTAGCGGTGCACAGATCCATAAATCGAATGGCTGACCAATATCGTCACCCTGCCCTTGTTTGATGCCGTGAAACCATGTGCCCGCCTTGAACAGCTTTCCGTCTACCAGGGTCTGGCCTTCGTACACGGCGTAGCTTGGCCGTTCCAAGGTGTTGATCTCTGGCGCTGTCGGTTGGCCAACCAACGCAAGGTAGCTTTGCTGCTCGCGCTTTTTGTCACTCATCATGGCCCCCTTGCTGGCGATACCAGCGCGCCAGATCGTTGAAGTCGGTCAAACTATGGGGGGCTTCCTTTGGCCAAGCGGGGAAAAGCACTAATGCACCTACCGCCAATGCGGCAGCGTTCGCGGCTGTGCGCCCAGGATTACCAGGAGTAGCGCGGTCATCATCACCGGCTATGACCATTTCGAGGTGGCCATACCGCTCACACAAGGCACGCGCTACTGATTCCAGGTTGCCGGCGTGCATAGCACATGCCACCGGCTCACGGGTATGGGCGTAGATGGTGGCACCGGTAGCCCAGCCCTCGCAGACGTATAGCGTCTTTCCAGGCATGACCCGGCCAAGTGGCGCATAGGCGCCCTGCACTTGCCCACCTTTCAAGAAACGCTTATTGCCTTGGGCGTCGATCAACTGCACGTTGACCAACTCGCCTTGTGCGTAAAGCGGCACCATTATCTGGCCTTGCGGGGTCTGCCGAAGCCGGTAAGGGCTTATGCCTTTCTCCACCAAGTAGGCGTGACCAGGGCACGCCGGTTGCGCGCTTTGCCAAAGCCGCTTGGCGAGCTGTGCCGCTTTCTGCAAGGCGGCTATGCGCTCGGCTTCTACCTGCTGACGAAGCTGGCTCTTGGTAGGCGTAGAGGCCATAGGGGGTGAGGCTTGCGCCTCACCGTTGCGTTGAAAAATACCCAGCCCCAAGCGCTGGTCGATCTGCATGGCCGCCTCAACCTGTCGGCAGCCCTGCAGGTAGCTAAGCAGCGATACCAAGTCACCACCGTGGGCGTCTGAGTCGGCAAAGTCGTTCCACTTGCCGCTGGTTAGCGATACACCAAACGAGCCTTTACCTTGGTCGGCTCGGGCGGTGTTGCGCGCTACCCATTCACTACCTTGGCGGACGCCATCGGGCAGCCATTCGGCCAGCAGCATCTCGGCATTTTTTAACGCGGCTATCGCCACCTGCTGGATCTTTTGAACGGTCGATTTAGCCATGTGCGCCCCCCTTCCTGGCAGGCGCTATTTGCCCTTTGGCGGCTCGCCGGGCGGCCATGAGCAAATCGAGTGAATCGGCTAGCAGGAGACGACAAGAAAGCGCCACGTGGGCCAGATCCCGCGCATCGGCGCAAGCGCCAGGTGCATCCAGCGTGCTTAAGGTCATCAACAGGTTGCTGACCGCTTCCATGCGGGTTTCGCACTGGTCGAATAGATCCTCTGCCCTGGCGCGGGGGTCGATCAGTAAGCATTCAGCTTCGGTGAGGCAAAGTGCATCTTCAAGGCGTGGGGTCGGGTTAGACATGGGCCACCTCCTCGATAGAAAGGCGTTCCAGGTCGTTCATCAGTTGGGAATGGTCTTCGGAAGAAACGTGACCAAGCGCGGCGGCCATGCGTACCAGCCCCAGCAGGTAAGAAAGCTGCTCCGGGCGACGGTTTACGCGATAGGCAATAAGCTTGGCGCCGATTAAGGCAGTAGCGATATGCGAGGGGGAAGCATTGGTGTGCGCGGACGCACCTTGGCTGTGATTGGCCATGGGTAGGACTCCTTGGATATTGGAGCCGCCACGATCCTTCCTACGGGATTGGGTGGCGACCGTACGCGGGGTAGGAAACCGGCATCCAAGGGAACCGGCCACGCCGAAACGTGCCCACGCACAGCCGCCATAAAGACACACTACAGGCATGAAAAAAGCGCCTGCAATGGTGAGGGCGCTGTAGCGCCTTGGATAGATCGGGTTCCTACGCCCGGCTGTAGATTTTGCTACAGCACGGCCATGATAATCATTCCTCAGTGTTCCTCGCAAGCTTTCGAGGCAGCAAATGTCGCTTAATTTGATATGCTTCATGTATTCCCTTTGATGTTTCTTCGCTTAGGCTCCAGTGCTCCCCCGCACTGGGGCCTTTTTCTGCGATCTACAGGCAAAGCTTCCCCATACCCGCTGAGCGATGGCCCAGCAGCGTTAAAGCTGTTTGGTGGGGGTTAGGGGTCTAGCAGTCGGTTTCGATGTAACCGGCAGGCAAGCCATGGCTGAAGTGCTGGCCGTTAGTACCTGGGCCATTCAATAGCTTGGCGTAGACGTTCCCCGTAGTGCCCTTACGGAACGTTTTTTGATGCGGGGCGCGCATGGCGTCCGCCATGGCAGTTTCAATCGCGGCCAGATCTTCAGTGGTCAGGTTTAGCGTGGTGCCGTTGATGGTGATCTCGAATTGGCTCATGCGCGTTGCTCCTGCGGTTGGGCGGTCATGCGTAGCGGTGCGGGGCGATTTTCCAGGGTCTGGCGTTTGCGCTCCTCGAGGCAGTGGGCGATCCAGCTATCCACCTCCTCCTCGAGCCAAGCAACGCTTTTGCCGCCGATGGGCACCGGAGCCGGGAACGTGCCCTGGCGGATGCCTTCATAAATGGCCGAGCGGCTTTTGCCGGTTTTCTGCTCCACCTCTTTACGGCGTAGCAGCCGGTTGCCGAGCTGGATCTTGTTCACCGTTTTGAAAGACGGTGTGTGGGTGGTGAGTTCAGGCATTTTTCGTGTCCTCGCGGTATCGTTCCGGGTATGTACCCTACTGGCCCTATGAAGCTTGACGGTTATTGGAAAGGCCCGCCACAAGAGCGCTGTGTGCGAAAAATCCGGCACAACGGAATACAACATTGAGGATCTCTCAGGCATAAAAAAGCCGCTGCCATGCGCATGACAGCGGTCTGAATGCCTGATTTGAATACTGCCGAAATCGAAAGGAGCAAAAGCGTTATGGCTTACACAGCTTTAGTGAATTGCTACGCATTGCTTGAAACCAGTACATTGTCTGAACAGCCTTTCCAATCATTACCCAAAGCTCACGCTATTCGACAACGGCTTACTCTTGAGGTAAATGAGAAATGCTTAACTCCACCTTTTGTCCAGCACCACACTTCACACTAACACATCTCAGATATATGATTTTTAAACTTTCCGTCACCCGCCTGCTGGTTCTCACACGCATTTCCGCATCACATTTAGGGCATCGCTCGCCTAACCCATATAGCCCATCTGCCACCCTATACTCATAACTGTAGATAGGCATTGAAGTAGCCTTGGGCCTAATAGGTTTCTCTTTTTGGGTCTTTCTCTTCTGTTTTTTATTTTTATATTGGTAAGAACGCACAGGGGACAACGATAGAGCAACACGCCAATACTCCCCACACCCCAAGCACACCAAAAATGCCACCTGTTTCTCACTTGATGGCCTAATGCGCGCCTCGATACGCATCATAGTTTTGCAGTTAGGGCATTTTTCGCCTAAACCCATCATGGCACAGGGCCGCCCTGGTGCCTTTCGCTACCTAAAAGATAATCAGCCCAAAATTGCATCATCGCGGGCCGCTGCTCCGGTGCCATATGTTCGGCATGGGTATAAACGCCCTCAATCCCTGGCAGCTTGTGTGAAAGCTGTAGCTCGATCCATTCCCTTGGGTAGCCCAGCTCTTTCAAGCCGGTGGCCACAACGTGGCGGCAGCCATGAGGGACGTGCCGCCCTTCGTAGCCCATACGCTTTAGAGCCATGCCAAAGGCAGCGTCCGATATTGGCTTACGCGGATTGTTGCGACCTGGGAACAGGAGCTTGAATGGGCCGGTGAGCTTATGCAGGTAGCGCAGCTCGTCAATGGCCTGGGTAGGCAGTGGCACTTGGTGCGCCCTACCCATTTTCATGCGCTCGGCGGGAATCTTCCAGACCGCGGCGTCTAAATCGAACTCGGCCCACTCTGCATTGCGTAGCTCTCCAGGTCGAACAGCTGTCAGCAATAGGAGCTTCAGGCCAATGCGCACCATAGGGCTTTTGTCATACGCCTCTATATCGCGCACAAGCTGCGGTAGTTCGCTTTGGGGGATGTGGTGAAAGCTGCCCCGCTTATAGGGCTTGAGCGCCATTTGCAGGTCTGTGAGGGGGTTATAAGTGGCTCTACCGGTAATGATGGCGAAACGGTAGATATCACGGCAAAAGGCGTGCAGGCGGCGTCTCTGTTCGAATTTGCCCGCATCCTCTAGCGTGCGCAGAATTTCCAGCCACTCCAAAGGCAAAATGCCCTCGATCGAGCGATCCCCCACCTTCGGGAAAACGTACATCTCAAGCACGCGCCTGCTGTCGCTGGCTCGCTTAGAGCTTTCTTTCCAGCGGGGCACCATGGCAGCGTGCCACTCCATCGCCAATACCCTGAAAGTATTCTCAGTGGCGTACTTGAGGGCGCGCTTCTCGTTCTGTTTGTGCTCGACCGGGTCAATACCCTTGGCGATCAATCGCTTTAAGTCGGTTCGCTTCTCACGGGCCTCTGCAAGGCTCACGTCAGGGTAATTGCCCAGGCTTATCATGTTGCGTTTGCCATTGGGGCGGGTATAGCGCAAACGCCAGCCACGGCTACCGTTGGGCGAGATCCTAAGTTCTAATCCCATGCCATCGGAAAGGGTAACGATTTTCGCCCCTGGCTTGGTTGCGTTTATCTTTCGAGTAGTTAGAGCCATTGAGGTATACCGAGAATTCTCGAATAAGGGCATATACCTCACTGTATACCACTTGGAAGCTGGCTTTGGAAAGAACACCAAGGAACGCTAAGGAGCCTAAAATCACTGTATATCAGAGTATTACACTCTATTTTTGGCTTTCTCAGGACTTGTGAAGAATGCCCGTTGGCGTCCCTGGCAGGAGTCGAACCTGCGACCTGCCGCTTAGGAGGCGGCTGCTCTATCCTACTGAGCTACAGGGACTTTGCTTGCAGAAGGGGCGCACAGTATAGCGTGTTCGGCAAGACACTCCAACCCGCCCGGGCGCAATTACACCCAACCGAGCAGGCGCAGGGCAAAAATGCCCGCGGTGATGCTGATGCTGGCCATCAAGGTGGTGATGGCGATGATGTTGGCGGCCAGGGCGGCGTTTCCGCCCATGGCTTTTACCATCACGAAACTGGCCGCCGCCGTGGGGCTGGCAAAGAACAGGAACAGCAGGCCGAGCCGCTCGCCTTCGAAGCCGGCCAGCCAGGCCGCGGCGGTGGAAAGTACCGGCAGCACGGCCATCTTCATGAGGCTTGAGCTCATCGCCACATCGCTCTTGTCGCGAATACTGGAAACCGAAAGCGTGGCGCCAATGCAGATCAGCGCCAGCGGCAGCGTGAGCGAAGCGAAGTAGTCGCCGGAGGTCATCACCCAGCTGGGCAGGGAAATGGAGAGCGCGGTGAACGGCAGCGCCACCACCACGGAAATGATCAGCGGGTTGACGGCAATGTGCTTGAGGATGCTCTTCCAGTTGGCTGCCTGCCCCGGCTGGTAGGAGGCCAGCACCACCACGGAAAGCGCGTTGTACATCACGATTACCACCCCCACCAGCAGGCTGCCCGCGGAAAGCCCGTAGTTGCCGTACATGCCCGCAGCCAAGGCCAGCCCCACCACGCCGCAGTTACCCCGAAAGGCGCCTTGAACGTAGATGCCCCGCTCGGCGTAGGGAATGCGGTAGCACGCCCATAGCCAGCTGAGCGCAAACTGCCCGAGGGTGGCGATGGCGAAGAACAGCATCATGGGAATATCCAGCGCCACGCCAATGTCGGCCTTGATCAGGCTCAGAAAGATCAGCGTGGGCAGCGTGGCCTTGAAGACCAGCGCGGAGGCCGTGGCCACGAACTGGCGGTCAATCCAGCCAAGGCGCTTCAAGCCGATGCCAAGAAACACCATGGCAAATACCGGCAGGGTGATATCCAGCGTCTGGACAAACAGTTCAAGTAGGTTCACAGGGGTCTCTCTACCAAATCAACATGCTTTCGTTTTATGCCTTGAGGCGCCAGTGCCATGGCATCAATCGAACATGTCCATGGGGTCTATCTCTTTGGGTAATTTTACCACCACGCTGTCCCGTCCCTGGCCCTTCGCGTCGTAGCTTGCGGCATCGGCACGGGAAAGCGCATCGTCAATACCGATATCATGATCATCAAAGCTGGTTACGCCCATGCTCAAGGTCACTCGGTACTCCTTGCCGTCATTGGTCACTGACACTTCACTGACCGCCTGGCGCAACGCTTCGGCAATCAGCTGGGCCTGAGACAGCGTACAGCTGGGCAGCAGCACGGCAAACTCGTCACCGCCCTGGCGCGCCACGTGGTCGCTGCGGCGTACTTCCCAGGCGATGATCTGGGCGATCCGGCGCAGCATTTCATCGCCCAGGGCATGGCCGCCTTCATCGTTGATCGGCTTGAAGTGATCCAGGTCGAACATCAGCAGCGCCGACGGCGTGCTGGTCTTCTGGAAATCGGCAAAGGCTTCTTCCAGGCGGCGTTCGAACCCGCGGCGGTTCAAAAGCCCGGTCAACGGGTCGTGCTCGGCCTCCCAGCGCTGCAGCGCCTCTTGCTGGCGGCGCTCGGTAATATCCTTCACCACCCCCACCAGGCCGAGCGAATGGCCGCCCTGGGTGAGCAGAACCACGCGGGCATGAATATCCAGCCACAGCATCTCCTGGTCCAGGCGGGAGAACCTCAGCTGCCGCACGAAGTCGCTGCCGCTGCTCAGGCTGTATTGCCACATGTCGCGGGCGCCGCTTCGGTCATCATCGTGGATCTGGTCAAGCAGTGCTTCCATGGTCCAGTTGGATGAGATCCCCAGCATGCTCAACAGCGCCGGGTTCATGTAGGTAATCGCGCCATCGAAGTTGGCAACGAACATGCCCTGGGGTACGGCACTGAGCACCGTGTCCAGAAAGGCCTGGCGTTCGTGAAGGTGCTCGACCAGCGACTGGCGCTCATCCTCCACGCGGTTGAAGGTAGAGGCAACCTGCTGCAGCTCCTGCATGGAAGTGGCCAGATCGACACGCTGGCGCTTGCCGCGGCCGACTTCGCCTATCTGGGTTTCCAGGTGGCTCAGCGGGGTCAGGATACGCGCCAGAATCCACCATAAAAGCGGCATGATCAGAACGGCAAGCACCAGCCACATCCACCCAAGCTGGCGGATAAAGCCCGCCAGGGGCACCTGGGCCTGGTGACTTGGCAAGTAAAGGCCGATGACCCAGTTGGCCGGCCACACCTGGGCGTAGGATTGCAGCCCCACCTCGCCGTTGACCAGCTTGCCCACCCCGTCGCCCTGCC
This sequence comes from Vreelandella aquamarina, assembly GCF_020075495.1. GTDB lineage: Bacteria > Pseudomonadota > Gammaproteobacteria > Pseudomonadales > Halomonadaceae > Vreelandella > Vreelandella aquamarina_A. Next base: position 60,443 of record NZ_JABYQT010000002.1, on the reverse strand, counting down.
AGCCATCCAGCGCCTGGTGAAGCAGCGGGTTTTTCGCCTCGCTGGGAACCTCGGTATTGATCATCGAAGAGACGGGATGGTAGAGAACCTTGCCCGAGGCAGTGGCCACCCCCGCATAGCCCTCCTCGCCCAGGCGTACCTTGGCCAGGCGGTTGAAAAGCCCTCCGGAGTCCAGGCTGAGTACGCCGCCGACCAGGCCGGCAAACTCGCCCCGCTCATCCAGGCGCGGCACGCTGACCACCACCATGGGTATCTTGCTCGCCCGGCCGATGAAGGGCTCGCTCATGTGCGGCTGACGAGTGCCGCGCACCATCTTGAAGAACTCGCTATCCGAGGCATCGAGCCCCACCCGGCCCACGACACTTGGCCAATCGGCAATCACCTGACCGCTGCGGTTCATGACCACGATGCCATCGAACCAGGCCAGCAGTGTCCCGCTGTGGCGAAGCTCATAGTTCAGCCACTCGGGGTCGTCGCTGAAGCCTATCGTGGTGCTCAGGCGCTGCAGCGCCTGAAAACGCAGCTCTACCTGCTGGGTCACTTCATCGGCGAGCAGGCGTGCTTCATAACGCAGGTGCGTCATGTTGGTTTCAAGCACCATGGTTTTCCCCATCTGCCAGGCCAACCCCAACAGCAGCGCCACCAGCGTCAGCAGCGTGATCAAAAGCCCCAGCAGCAGTTGGCCTCTCAGGGTACGAACACACGACAGTTTTTTAGAAAGACAAGACAAGAACACCCATTATCCTTTTTGAAATACGCCCTTTTACCTGTGCGGCCTCGACTATTCTTATGCGGCCATACCATGAAGAAAAAAAGTTATTGTGCGCGCTGGTCAAAATAATAAAAGTAAATTTTTTTAATCCGTGGGATTACTTGACCAAAATTTCAAATAGTTAAGCACTTACTGCACTTAATTGATAAGCGCGCCCATTTCACGTATGTTCTCCGCTTTTAAAAGACCGACGACCCCCCCATGGCGACATACACGGCAGGCTATACCTCCGCAGGGATTGGCAACATCGATACCCTCCACGTCCTGCTGCCTGAATTTAGTCAATTCTTCCGGCTGCGGCCACTGCAAGGCAAGCCCGATGCCGTGCTCGGCTGGGGGTTGAAGCCCACCAGCGTTCGCGCCAGACGCTACGCCAGGCGCCACCGGCTACCTTACATTGCCCTGGAGGACGGCTTTTTGCGCTCGCTCGGGCTCGGTGTCAACGGATATCAGGCGCATAGCCTGGTGGTCGACCACACGGGCATCTATTACGACGCCTCGCGGCCTTCGGATCTGGAGAACTGGCTCAATACGGCCACCTTTACCGACGATGAGCTTCATCAGGCCAAGCGCTGTATCGAACAGCTCGTTCGCTATCGGCTCTCGAAATACAACCACGCCCCGGACCGCCCCCTTGCCGCCCCGGCCACGGCCCACGTGCTGGTGGTGGATCAAACCGCGGGCGATGCCTCGATCGAGTATGGCGGGGCCACTGCGCAACGCTTTACCGACATGCTCGATGCAGCGCTTGCGAACCATCCGGACGCGGAGATTCTGGTCAAGGTCCACCCGGATGTGATTGCCGGCAAGAAGCAGGGCCATCTCGGGCAGGCGCAGGCCCACCCGCGCTGTCGCGTAGTGAGTGAGGACCTCAACCCCTGGGCGCTGTTCGATCAGGTGGACACCGTCTACGTGGTCACCAGCCAGCTGGGGTTTGAAGCGTTGCTGGCCGGCAAGCAGGTGCACTGCTTTGGCCTGCCCTTCTATGCCGGCTGGGGGCTTACCCAGGATCAACTGCCCTGCACGCGCCGGCGTGTGCGGCGCACGCTTGCCGAGGTGTTTGCCGCCGCTTATCTGCGCTACACGCGCTACGTCAATCCCTACACCCAAGAACCCGCCACGCTCGAAGAGACCATCGCGCTGATTGCCGACCAGAAGCGCCAGCAGGAGCGTTTGCGCGGGCAGTGGCTGGCCTGTGGGTTCTCCTCCTGGAAGCGGGGTTTCATCCATCACTTTGCGGGCAGCGCCGCTCGGGTTACCTATCAGAAGGCACTGCCCGCCACACCGCCCAGCCAGCGGCTTCTGGTCTGGTCGAGCCGTATCGATGCCGCCTTCGAGCGCCAGCACAGCGCGCTGATGCCCCAGCTGTGGCGAATAGAGGATGGCTTCATCCGCTCGGTGGGGCTCGGGGTGGACCTTGCCCAGCCGCTGTCGCTGGTGATCGACTCCCGCGGCATCTATTACGACCCCACCCGGCCAAGCGACCTGGAAGCCCTGCTCGAACAGGCAACGTTCAGCGATGACCTGCTCGAACGTGCGGCTGCCCTGCGCGAGCGCCTGGTGGCCCTCAAGCTCTCCAAGTACAACGTGCGCGGCGCAAGCCATGTCGAGCTGCCCAAGGGAAAACGCATCCTGCTGGTGCCCGGCCAGGTGGAAAGCGACGCCTCGATTGCCACGGGCTCGCCGGAAGTGCGTACCAACAGCGCCCTGCTGCGAGCGGTGCGCCAGGCCAACCCAGAGGCGTTCATTCTCTACAAAGCGCATCCGGACGTCATCAGCGGCGCGCGGGTAGGAGCACTCGAACCCGATGCCAAACGCCTGTATGATCTGGATGCCAGCCACATGGATATCGCGACCTTGCTGGAGCGAGTCGATGCGGTGCACACCATGAGTTCGCTGACGGGGTTCGAGGCGCTGTTGCGTCATCGTCAGGTGGTGACCTACGGCATGCCGTTCTACGCCGGCTGGGGGCTGACCCAGGATGCCATGCGCTGCGAGCGCCGATCTCGCCGCCTGTCACTCGATGCACTGGTCGCCGGCACACTGATTCTCTATCCCGGCTATGTAGACCCGCAGAGCCGAAAGCTCTGCAATGCAGAAACCGTCGTCAGCCTGCTGGAACGGGCCAGAGCGCAGCAACCGACGCTGACATGGAAGCAGCGTCTTTATCGGCAATACCGCAATTTATTGATTGGAAGACATTGAGTTGAAGCAAAAGCGCGCATTCTTATTTTTACAGGGGGTCTGCTCGCCCTTTTATCAACGTTTGGCGCGCAGGCTTACCGACGATGGGCACCGCGTGATAAAGGTCAACTTCAACGCTGGCGACATGGCCTACTGGCAGCGCACCCACAGTGAAACTCACCTGTTTCGTGAGCCGCTGAGCGAGCTGCCGGCCTATATCCAGTCGCTCTGGCAGCGCTACGCCATCACCGATCAGGTCATGTTCGGCGACCGCCGTCCGATCCATCGTCCCGCCGTGGAAAATGCCCCCGCCGCCGGGGTGCGCACCCATGTGTTCGAAGAGGGCTACTTTCGCCCCTTCTGGATCACCCTGGAGCGCGATGGGGTGAACGGGCACTCGCTGCTGCCCCGTGACCCCAGCTGGTTCTACGACACCGGCCGGGCCTTGCCCGAACTGCCCGCGCCGGTGCGCTTTCGCTCATCGTTCAAGATCCGGGCGCTGCACGATGTGGCCTACCACCTGGCCGGGCTTGCCAACCCGCTGGTAGCGCCGCGCTATCGCAACCATGCACCAATCAGCGCACCGGTGGAGTACGCAGGCTATCTCAAGCGCTTCACGCTGCTGAAGAAGTGGAAGCCGCGGGATGCCGAGCGCATCAAGGCGTTGATCGAGAGCCAGAAGCCCTACTTCATCCTGCCGCTGCAGCTCAATACCGATGCCCAGATCCGCGACCACTCACCCTATGCCAACATGCAGGAGGTGATGGATCACGTAATGGGCTCGTTTGCCGAACATGCGCCGGGGGATGCGCTGCTGTGCATCAAGAACCATCCCCTGGACATGGGCCTGGTGAACTATCCGGGCGTCATCGCAAGGCTTGCGCGGTTTTACGGCCTGGAAGGGCGTATCGTGTACCTTGAATCCGGCAACCTGGATACGCTGATCAAGCATGCCCAGGGCGTGGTCACGGTGAACAGCACCGTCGGGTTCGTGTCGCTCGAAAAACAGTGCCCCACCTTCGCGCTCAGCGACCCGATCTACAACCTGGCCGGGCTTACCTGCCAGGAGAGCCTGGATGAGTTCTGGCACCAGCCACCCCCACCCAGCCAGCAGCTGTTTGGCTACTTTCGCAAGACGGTGATGCATACCGTACAGGTCAACGGCGGCTTCTACTGCCAGCCGAGCATGGACCTGGCGGTCAACAATGCCGCCCACATACTGGAAGCCTGCCCGTCGCCGCTGGAGAAACTGCTTTGAGCACTGCCGAACATCGCGCCTTGAACCAGCGCTGCGTACTGATTACCGGTTCCACCGGCGCCATTGGCGGTGCGCTCGCCAAGGCCTACGCCGACAAGCACACCCATCTGATCCTGCATGGCCGGCAGCAGGCCGCACTCGCTACCCTGGCCGATGCCTGCCAGGCGCTGGGCGCCGAGGTAAGCACCTCCTCGGTCGACCTGACCGATGAGGCGGCGCTGGCGCAGTGGCTCGAAGCGCTTTGCGCCACGCATACCCCGGATATCGTGATTGCCAACGCGGGGAAGAATACCCACCCCGAAGCGCCAGGGCAGCTGGAGCCCTGGGCGGATGTGCAGGCACTACTGGATATCAATCTGAAGACGCCCATCGCCATGGCCCAGCGCCTGGTACCCGCCATGCGCGCCCGCGGCAGCGGCCATCTGGTGTTCATCAGCTCGCTGGCGGGGTGGCATGGCCTGCCCACCACGCCCACCTACAGCGCCAGCAAGGCCGGCATCAAGGCCTACGGCGAGAGCCTGCGTGGCCTGCTGGGGCCTTCTGGAATCGGCGTGACCGTAGTGATGCCCGGCTACGTCACCTCCCCCATGTGCAACGCCATGCCGGGGCCGAAGCCTTTCGAATGGCCGCCGGAGCGCGCCGCCAGGGTCATCAAGCGCGGCATCGAGGCCAACAAGGCCCGCATCAGCTTTCCGTTTCCGCTGAATTTCGGCACCTGGTGGCTGGCGGTACTGCCGGCCTCCATTTCCCAGTGGCTGATCAAGCGCCTCGGGTTCGACCATACCGATGACCTGGGAGGCGCCTGACATGACCGCCTCGTTAGCGACACAGCTTTTCTGGCCGCTGCTGGTCGGGCTTGCGGCAACGCTTGGCTGTGAAGCGCTGCTTCGCCCCCGCCCGCAACCTTTATGGCGGCGCGGGATAGCGGCCAATAGCGTGCACCTGGGTAGCTGGCTTTTGCTGTTTGGCCTGTTCGTGCTGGTGCTCACGCGCCCCTGGTTTGCGGTGATATTCGTGCTTTCGCTGCAACTGGTGGTGGTGCAGTCCAGCAACACCAAATCGAGCACCCTGAACGAGCCGTTCATCTGCCACGATTTCGAGTACTTCTGGGACGCCATTCTGCACCCGCGCCTGTACGTGCCCTTCTTCGGCACGGGCTTGGCGATTGCCGCCATTGCTGCCGGGGCAGTGGCGATTGGCGGGTTCCTCTACTGGGAGCCTTCGCTGGTAAGCCAGTGGGGCGGGCCGGCCTTCCTGCTGCATGCCGGGGTGCTTGCCCTGCTGGGCGCGGTACTGGTAGCGCTTGGCTGGCGGGCACTGGCGCCGATTACGCTGAACCCGGTAGACGACATGGACCGGCTGGGGCTGTATGCCAGCCTCTGGGCCTATGGCGTGGCGCTGATGCGCTCAGCGCCGCCAATGCCGGAGCAGTCGCCTTTTCATCAATTGCCCGAGAAGCTTGCGGCCAGCGGCCAGAAGCCTTCGGATGAAGCGCTGGCCAACGTGGTGCTGGTGCAGAGCGAGTCGTTCTTCGACCCGCGCCCCTGGTATCCGGATATCGCCGATAGCCTTTTGACCCACTTCGACACCACGCGCGCAGAAGCCCTGCAGCATGGCGAGCTGAGCGTACCTGCCTGGGGCGCCAACACCGTGCGTACCGAATGCGCGGTGCTCACCGGCCTTGCGCCCAGCGCCTGGGGCCCGCGCCAGTTCAACCCCTACCGCACGCTGTCGCGCCACCCCTTGCCAAGCCTTGCCAGCACCTTCAAGGCCGCTGGCTACCGTACGGTGTGCATTCACCCCTACCCTGCCAGTTTCTACATGCGCCACAAGGTGATTCCACAGCTTGGCTTCGAGACGTTCATCGATATCGAGAGCTTCGAGAGCAGCGACCGCCAGGGGCAGTACATCGGCGACATGGCCGTTGCAAGAAAAGTTGGACGCCTGCTCGAGGATGGTGATAATAGGCCGCTTTTCGTGTTCGTGATCACCATGGAAAACCACGGGCCACTGCATCTGGAAGCGCCGGTTCAGGAAAACCTGGCAACAGCGCTGCCTACGGCTCCCTGGCCGCTGCCCACCCACTTGCGCGATTTGGCCGTATACTTGCGCCACCTGGGCGAGGCCGACAGGATGCTCGACAGCCTCAAGCGCGCCCTGAATGCGGCGAAGCGGCCGGGGGTGCTGGGCTGGTACGGTGACCACGTGCCCATACTGCCCGCAGCGTATCAGTATTTTTCACCGCCTGCCGGCACTACTCCCTACATGTTATGGTCAACATCTTCGCGCCAGCGCGTAAAGGGGCAAGCCGAGGGCCCGACAGCGGCTCACGAGCCAGACGCCCCATCGACCGGGCAGCCAGGCCAGCGTGCCCTGGCCGCCAGCGAGCTGGGCGTCCAGCTATTTGAACAAGCGTTTGGACACGATATAAGTAGCGATGTGATCAAGGCAGAACCAGAACCTCAGGAGCAAGAATGACTAAACGCGTTGCCATCATCGGCGCCGCCCATCGTTTTCCAGGTACGACCCCTGAAACGTTCTGGCAGGACCTGCAAGCCGAAAAGGATTTAGTCACCCAAGTGGCCCCCGACCGCTGGAGCCATGACGCTTTCCAGCACCCGGATAAACGTCATCCTGGCACCAGCGTGACCTTTGCCGCCGGCAGCCTGGGCGACATCAGCGGTTTCGATGCCGAGTTCTTCGGCATATCGCCCCGCGAGGCGGCCAACATGGACCCCCAGCAGCGCATGCTGCTGGAACTTGCCTGGGAAGCCATGGAGAGCGCGGGCATCCAGCCTGCCAGCCTGCGCGGCAGCCAGTGCGGCGTCTTCCTGGGCGTGGCAAGCCTTGATTACTCTTACCGGATGGCCGATGACATGGCGGCCATCGATGCCTCGACCGCCACAGGCAACACCTCGAGCATCGCCTCGAACCGTCTCTCCTACGTGTTCGACCTGCACGGCCCCAGCATGTCGCTGGATACCGCCTGCTCGTCTTCCATGGTGGCGTTTCACCAGGCCTGCCAGTCCATACGCAGTGGCGAGACCCACATGGCCCTGGCGGGCGGCATCAGCCTGCACCTGCACCCTTACGGGTTCATCATCTTCTCTAAGGCCAGCATGCTCTCGCCCACCGGCCGCTGCCAGGTGTTCGATGAAGCGGGCAACGGCTACGTGCGCTCCGAAGGGGCCGGGCTGTTCCTGCTCAAGGATTATGACCAGGCCGTGGCCGATGGCGATCACATTCTGGCCGTGGTGGCAGGCTCGGCGGTCAATACCGATGGCCACAAGTCCGGCCTGACGGTTCCAAACCCCACCGCCCAGATCGAGCTGATGCGCCGCGCCTACGAACAGGCCGGGATCGCCCCGGACGAGATCGACTACCTGGAAGCCCACGGCACGGGCACCGCGGTGGGCGACCCCATCGAGACCCGTGCGATCGGCGAGGCGCTGGGCCAGTATCGCCAGTCGCCGCTTCCCATCGGCTCGATCAAGAGTAACGTGGGCCACCTGGAAACCGCCTCCGGCGTGGCCGGGCTTGCCAAGGCGCTGTACAGCCTGCAGCACCGTGAAGTGCCCGCCACCATCGGTATCCGCAAGCTGAACCCGCGCATCAAGTTCGATGAGTGGAACCTGCACGTGGTCACCAAGGCGCAGCCGCTGAAAAAGCAGGGCCGCCTGGTCATCGGCATCAACTCCTTCGGCTTTGGCGGGGCCAACGCCCACGTCATTCTGGAAAGCGCGCCGGAAAACAGCGCGCCGCCGGCGGTGGCACCCGCCCATGCCCTGCCGGTACGCCTGAGCGCCAGGAGCCAGGAGGCACTGGCCGCCAACGCCCGCGCCCTGGCCGCGTTCTTGCAAGAGAGCGATAGCGCCTACTACGACATCGCCCACACGCTCTACCACCGCCGCGAACAGCACGCCTTCGGGGCGCTCTGTTTCGCCGAAACCCCGCAGGAGGCCGCCACGGCGCTTGCGCAGTTTGCCGAAGGCGAAAACCCGGCAAGCGTCGTCACGCTGGAGCGGCTGGACAATGCTCGTGGCCCTGTCTTCGTATATGACGGCAACGGCTGCCAGTGGGAAACCATGGGCCGCGACCTGCTCGACACCGCCCCGGTATTCAGCGATGCCATCGACCGGGTCGATCAGTTGTTCCAGCAGTACGGCGACTTTTCACTGCGCGACGAGCTGGCGGGCAGAAATGGCGAACACCGCTTCGAGCTGACCGAGATTGCCCAGCCGGCGCTGTTTGCCCTGCAAGTAGCCCTCACCGAGTGGCTGAAAGCCCAGGGCATCACGCCCTCGGCGGTATTTGGCCACAGCGTGGGTGAAGTGGCCGCCGCCTGGGCCGCAGGCAGCCTGAGCCTTGAAGACGCGGTGAAGGTGATCTACTACCGCAGCCACTACCAGGGCAAGACCCGCGGGCTGGGTGAAATGTCCGCCGTGGCCATGAGCGCCGAGGAGATCGAACCCTGGCTTGCCCGGCCCGAATTCGACAAGGTGTGCCTGGCGGGGGTCAACAGCCCCAAAGGCATCACCCTGGCCGGCGAGCGCGAACAGCTGAGCGCGCTTGAAGCGCAGTTGAGCGACCAGGGCGTTTTCGCCAAACGCCTGCCGCTGGATTACGCCTTCCACAGCCCGGCCATGGACAGCATCCAGGCCGGGGTGATCGACGCGCTGGCCAGCATTTCGCCCCGCCCGACAGTACTCCCCTACTACTCGACGGTTACCGGCCAGATCAGCCAGGGCAGCGAGCTGGGCGCCACCTACTGGTGGAAGAACATCCGCGAGCCGGTACTGTTCGACCACGCCGCCACGGCGCTGATCGAACAGGGTTACAACGTGTTTATCGAGGTGGGTGCGCACCCGATTCTGCGCCGCTACCTCAACGAGTCGCTGCGCCAGCAGGAGCGCACGGGGCTGGTCATCGGTACGCTCGAGCGCCACAAGCCGGGCCTTGAATACCTGAACAGCAGCATCAGTCAGCTGCTGCTGAGCGGGCTTCCGCTGGATGTGGCGCATCTCTTCCCGGTGGAAGGCCAGCACGTGCAGTTGCCGCGCTACGCCTGGCAGCACACTCGCCACTGGGTCAACAGTACTCAGGACAGCCAAGGGTTGCTGTCGCGCTACTACCAGCACCCGCTGCTGGGCTATCCGCTTGCCCAGCAGGAAAACACCTGGGAAAGCCAGCTGGATACCAAGCGCGAGCCCTGGCTGGCCGACCACGTGGTGGGCGAAGGCGCGGTCTTCCCCGGCGCCGGGTTCGTCGAACTTACCCTGGCCGCCGCGCTGGCCCAGCACGACACCCCGCTACTGGATGTCGAAGAGCTGGAAATTCGTGCGCCGCTGCTGCTGGATGGCCCCAACGGCCGCACCATGCGCCTGTCGCTTGACCCGAATGACGGGCGCATGGCCATCCACTCCCGCGAGCCCGCCAACGGCCACGAGTGGCAGTTGAATGCCGTGGCCCGCACCATGCGCGAAAGCCGCGGCTTCTTGCTCGAACGCCAGGCGCCACGACGCCCCGACCGGGCGCCGGACTACACGCTAGACGACCATCTCGCGATGGCCGAGCGGATCGGCCTGCACTATGGCCCGGCCTTCCAGGCGATCCGCCGCGGCTGGATCGAGGAAGACGCCGTCATCGGCGAGATCGAACTCTCAAGCGATGTCGAGGCCCAGCTCTCCTCGCTGCACGTGCACCCCGGCATTCTGGACAGTGCCTTCCAGATGTTCATTCCGCTGCTGGCCCGACACAGCGAGTTCGCCGCCCAACTGGCGTTCGTGCCCGTGCGCGTGGGCCGCATCCAGGTGAACACCCAGGCCGGCGCGCCGGTGATGGCCCGTGCGGTCATGGGCAAGCGGGCGCCGCACTCCTTCACTGCGGATTTCGAGCTGTTCGACGCCGAAGGGCGTGCAGTGGCCGTGCTCAGCCAGACCCGCTTCAAGGCGATTCGCCTGAACCGCGCTCACCACCAGCCGTTCAGCTACCTGGATGTCGAGCTTACCCCGGCGCCGCTGACCGCTGCTGCCATCACGCTGCCTGCCGAGTCGCTGACGCGCCTGGCGGGGCTTGGCGAGCGCTACGCGGCTCACACCGGCCAGCGCTATGCCCAGGAAGTCGCCCCGCTGCTGGACAGCCTGAGCGAAGCGTTCAGCCAGCAGGGCCTGGCGGTTGATGGCAGCGACGAGCAGCTGGCGCCGGAAACCATCTGGCAGTTGCTGGTGCAGGAGTACCCTGACTACTTTGCCCCGGTTCACCTGGTTGGCCGCCTGGGCCTGCACCGCCAGGCGCTGCAAAGCGGCACCACGCCGCTCGAGGACCTGGGCATTTCTGCAGAGCACCTGGCGCGCCTTAACCGCGTGCTGGTCGGGGAAAGCGGCTGGCAGCTGCTGGCAGATGAGCTGGGCGAGCTGATGCGCACCGCTCTTGACGAGCTTGCAAGCGGCGAGCACCTTTCGCTGCTCGAGGCCGGCCCCTGCGCGCCGGCGCTGGGCCAGCGCCTGCTCGAAATGCTGGAGAACACCGCCCCGACGGCGCCTTATCACTATCGGGCGCCTTACCACTACCGGGCGCTGACCACCCACGACAGCGCCCGGCATCAGGCCGAACAGCTTCAGGAACGCTTCCCGCTGATCGATGTGCAGCCGCTGGATGGCACGCACGACACCTTGGCGAGCGCTGAAAAAGCCCAGCTGGCGTTCGTGAGTGCGGACGTTACCCAGCCGGCTCATACGCGCCAATTGATCGAGGCCCTGCCCGGCCAGCTCGCCCCTGGTGCGCAGGTCATGGTGGTGGCCATTGCTCCCAGCCGCTGGCTGGATGACGTGCTGGCCACTCCCGGCATCGACCAGACCGCCCTGGAGCCCGCCACTTTAAGCGAGTGGCTGAGTGCTCAGGGCCTGATGGTGTCGGCTCCCATCGAGCTCGAAGAAGGCATGGCCGGTGCCTACCTGCTGCACGCCCAGATGCCTGCGGCCGCGGGCGCTGCCGAGCATGCCCCGGCGCCGCATCAGCTGATCGTGGCAGACGCGGCTACCGACCCGCTGGCCCAGCGCCTGGCCGATGCGCTTATTCAGCGCCAGGCAAAGGTGGTCATCGAACAGGGCGAACAGGCACCGGCAGCGCTTCTGGACAAGGCCCTGGCCGAGCTTGGCGATGCCGCCCGCGCCCTGAACGTGATCGACCTGCGCGGCCTGAATGGTGCCAGTACCGATGCCCAGACATTGCGCTGCCACCGCGCCCAGCAGTGGAGCCTGGCGCTTGAAGCCAAGGGGCTGGCTGCCGCCACGCTCTGGCTCACCACTCAAGGAGTCAGCCCGGTATGGCAAACCGGCGCGACACCGTCGCCGGTGTTCGACGACGCCGCTTTCTGGGGCTTTGGCCGCTCGCTTGCCAACGAGGCCGTCGGCCATACGGCCAGCCTGCTGGATATCCCTGATGACGTCAGCGACGCCGCGCTCACCGCCTGGGCAGATTCGCTGAGCGTCGCGGATCGCGAAAACGAAGTCGTGATTACCGCGACCGGCGAACGCTACGCCACGCGCCTGCGCACGCTTCCCGCCCCGGCGCCGGTTCAGGCGGACAAGGCCCCGGCACGCCAGGCGATGACGCTCGGCTTTGCCCTGCCCGGCCAGCTGCGCCAGCTGCAGTGGCGCCCGCGCGAGCTTGCCGAGCTGAAAGCCGACGACGTGGAAATTCGCGTCAAGGCCACCGGGCTCAACTTCCGCGACGTGATGTACACCCTCGGCCTGCTGTCCGATGAAGCCATCGAAAACGGCTTTGCCGGGCCGACCCTGGGCCTCGAGTTCTCCGGTGAAGTCGTGGCCGTGGGCGAGAACGTGACCCACGTTGCGCCCGGCCAGGCCGTGGTCGGTTTCGGCCCGGCCAGCTTCAGCGACCGCCTGATTGCCAGCCAGCACGCGGTGGCCCCGCTGCCGGACGGTGTCAGCTACGCCGCCGCCGCCACCATTCCGACTACCTTCTTCACCGTGTACTACGCGCTCAAACACCTGGCGCGCCTGGAACCCGGCGAGAAAGTGCTGATTCACGGCGCCGCTGGCGGGGTGGGCATTGCTGCCCTGCAGATCGCCAAGTGGATGGGTGCCGAGATCTACGCCACGGTGGGCTCTGAGGAGAAGCGCGATTTCCTGCGCCTGATGGGCATCGAGCGGCTCTATGACTCCCGCTCGCTCACCTTTGCCGAAGAGATTCTGGAAGACACCCAGGGCGAAGGCGTGGATATCGTGCTCAACTCGCTGGCCGGTGAAGCCATCAACCAGAACCTGCGCGCCCTGCGCCCGTTCGGGCGCTTCCTGGAGCTTGGCAAGCGGGATTTCTACGAGAATACCCATATCGGCCTGCGCCCGTTCCGCAACAACCTGAGCTACTTCGGCATCGACTCCGACCAGCTGATGAAGGTGCAGCCCGCCCTGACCCAGCGCCTGTTCAGCGAGATGATGGCACTGTTCAACGACGGCACGCTCAGCCCGCTGCCGTTCACCGCCTTCAGCCACAGCCAGGTGATCGACGCCTTCCGTTACATGCAGCAGGCGCGCCAGATCGGCAAGGTGGTAGTGACCTATGAGCAGCCCATTGCCCCGCCGAAAAACGAAGCCTTGGGCAGTGCAACCCTGACCCTGGACAGCAGCGCAAGCTATCTGGTCACGGGGGGCCTGGGTGGTTTCGGCCTCAAGACGGCCCAGTGGCTGGTGAGCAAAGGTGCCCGCCAGCTGGTACTGCTCAGCCGCAGCGGCCCGTCAAGCGACGAAGCCCAGGCAGCCATGGCGGAATTCCAGGCGCAAGGCGTCGAGGTACTCGCTACCGCCTGCGATATTACCGACCGCCGCGCGCTTGCCGAGGTGCTGGCTCGCGTGAAAGACGAGCTTGGCCCGCTGCGCGGTATCGTGCACGCCGCCACGGTGATCGACGACGGGTTGATTCGCAACCTGGACGCCGAACGTATTCAGAAAGTGCTGGCTCCCAAGATCGAGGGCGCTCGCCATCTGGATGCCCTGACGCGGGACGATCAGCTGGACTTCTTCGTCCTGTATTCGTCGGCCACCACGCTGTTCGGCAACCCCGGCCAGGCCAACTACGTGGCCGCCAACCACTGGCTGGAAGCCTTTGCCGCCAGCCGCCGCGCCACCGGGCTTGCCGCTACCTGCGTGCGCTGGGGTGCCATCGAGGATGTAGGCTTCTTGGCCCGCAACACCCGTACCCGCGATGCCCTGCAGGAGCGCCTGGGCGGTTCGGCGCTACGCTCGGACGACGCGCTCAAGGTACTCGAACAGATGCTGGTAACCCCCGGCCCGAGCCTGGGTGTGCTGGAGCTTGAGTGGGGCGCGCTTGCCCGCTTCTTGCCCACCGCCGAGGCACCGCGCTTTTGCGAGATTGCCCGCGCCAGCGACGATGACGGCAGCAGTGAGGCCGACGACGATATCAGCGCCCTGCTGGCGGATCTTTCGCCGGAGGAACTGCACACGACGGTCACCGAACTCCTGCGCGCCGAGCTTGCCAGTATCCTCTTGATCGAAGAGGAGAAGATCGACGTCAACCGCTCGGTCTACGACATGGGCTTCGATTCGCTGATGGGTGTGGAGCTGATGACCGCGATCGAAAACCGCCTGGGCGTTCAGGTGCCGGTCATGGTGCTCAGTGAGGCCTCGACGCTGGACAAGCTGGCGGGCGTGCTGATCCAGAAGCTTCACCAGCATGACGACGATGTTGAGGAGGCACCCCAGGATGCGTTAGCCTCGCTGGCCGCGCGCCACGGCGCGGACGCCATTACGGAATCAGCCGCTACTTCATCGACCACCGAGACACCATGACCGCTCATCGCTCTGATCTGAAACGCCAGCTGCTGGAGCAGGCACGCAAGCGCACCGCGCCGCGTGCCGCCTCTCGAAACGACAGCGCGGGTGCTGCCCATGCCAGGCCAGCGCCCGTGGCCGAGCGCTTTACGCGGTTTGACGCCCACCCGGGCTACCAGCAGTTGGCCATGCTGCGCCAGGGTGCCGAGCAGTTGGGGCTCAAGGACCCCTTCTTCAAGGTGCACGAAGGCATCGCCGGCGCTACCAGCGTGATCCAGGGAACCGCCTGCATCAACTTTGCAAGCTACAACTACCTGGGCTACTCCGGCGACCCTCGGGTGACTCAGGCCGCCGCCGACGCGCTCGCCCGCTACGGCACGTCGGTCTCCGCTAGCCGGGTGGTTTCCGGCGAGCGGCCCATTCACCGTGAACTCGAGCAGGCCATTGCCCACGCCTATCGGGCTGATGACGCCGTGGCGTTCGTCAGTGGCCACGCCACCAATGTCTCTACCCTGGGCTATCTTCTCGGCCCCAAGGACCTGGTGCTGCACGATGAGTACATCCACAACAGCTCCCTGGTAGGCGCTCAGCTTTCCGGCGCCAAGCGCATGTCGTTTTCCCATAACGACCCGGACGCGCTGGATGCGCTGTTGAGCCGTCATCGTCACCAGTTCGAGCGGGTGATTGTGGTGATCGAAGGGCTCTACAGCATGGATGGCGACATACCGGATCTGCCGCGCTTCATCGAACTCAAGAAGCGCCACCAGGTATGGCTGATGGTGGATGAAGCGCACTCCTTCGGGGTCATGGGCGCTACGGGGCTGGGCCTGCACGAGCACTTCGCCATCGACCCGACGGAGGTCGATATCTGGATGGGCACCATGAGCAAGACCCTCTCCGGATGCGGCGGCTATATCGCCGGCAACAAGGCGCTGGTCGAAACCCTGCGCTACTTTGCACCGGGCTTCTTGTACAGCGTGGGCATGCCTGCGCAGGTGGCTGCCCCTTCCATCAAGGTGCTCGAACTGATGCAGCAGGAACCCGAGCGGGTGGAAAACCTCCACGCGATTTCGCGCTACTTCCTGGAGCGGGCCAAGGCGCATGGCATGGATACCGGGCACAGCATCGGTGCCGCCGTAGTGCCGATCATCGTGGGCAGCTCGCCTTTGGCCGCGCATCTCTCGCACACCCTGCTCGAGCAGTACCATATCAACGTGCAGCCCATTCTCCATCCGGCAGTGCCTGAAAAAAGTGCCCGGCTGCGCTTTTTCCTGGCCCATGACCACACCAAGGCCCATATCGACCAGACACTGGATGCGCTTGCCACGCTGCTTGCCCAAGCGCAAGGCTGACCCATGCACCAACGCAGCACGCCTCTTGATGGTTCTGCCCCAGGCGCCTCGGCATCCGATGATGCCGAGGATGACGCTCAACGCTGCCTGGCCAACTGGTACGTTATCCAGTGCAAGGGGGGCGAGTCGTTTCGCGCCGCGCAGCACCTGACCAACCAGGGCTACGAAGTGTTCCACCCGGTGCTGGATGTCAAACGCCGCCGCCAGGGTAAACCGGTCACGGCGACCGAGCCGCTGTTTCCCTACTATCTGTTTATCCGCCTGGACCAGGTCGTCAGCAACTGGCGGCCTATTCGCTCTACCCGTGGCGTGCTGCGCCTGCTTACCTTCGGCAACACGCCCGTCTCCGTGCCCAGCGCGCTGGTGGAAGCACTACGCGCCCAGCCTCACCGCCAGGAAGGCATACACACCTACTTCAGCGCCGGGGAAAAGGTCACCATCACCGATGGCCCCTTCAAGGACCTGGAAGCCATCTTCGAGCGCTGCAAGGGGGAAGAGCGTGCCATCGTGCTGCTGAACGTGCTGCAGCGCCCCCAGCACCTGAACGTGCCGCTGGATCAACTGCGAAAGGGTAATGGCTGAGAGATAAAAGCGGGTGGCATGACGCAGTGCAGGCAGCCTTTCAGCCGCCTTTTCGGGTATCGGTTTTTCCCCATCGCCCCATCTTCAGTAAAGTTAACGCCTGTTTGCGCGCTTGAGGCACTTGATGTCTACAAAATCATCAATCGTCGATTTTTGGCCTGCGCGTGCTATTGACGTCGCTTTCTTCCTTCACCTATAGTCTAACTTCGTTAAAAAATCGATTTTCTAAAAAATAAACGATCAACGAATGCGCCATTTTCAACCGTGCCTGCGGCTCGAGATGGTCACTCGAAGTGAATTCTTGGGCTGATTGACACGCCGTTTTCAATACACGCCGAGGCCTGGCTTCAAGCGCTCACCCCGTTGACGCGCCTGAACCTTCGCGCTTGGCTGCATTGATCTGCTACGCCTCCGGTCTGCCATTTTTTCGCTCTCTTGCTTTCAAGGCTGCTCTCTCGGCGCTTGCGCCGCAGCGAGTAATGGAATGTATCGCCTTATTTACAACAACCTGCCAAAGGAAAAAACGATGACGTTCAAAACGCTGTTCACCGTGTCTGCTCTTTCAGCGGCACTTGCCCTTCCCACCTTCACCATGGCGGCCAACGAGTACCCCGAACGCCCGATCGAGTTCGTCGTGCCCTGGGGCCCCGGCGGCGCCAGCGACCTGATGATGCGCCTGGTCGGCCGGCATATGGAAAAGGAGCTGGGTCAGCCGGTGCCCATCATCAACATGCCCGGCGCCAGCGGCACCGTGGGGCTGCGCGAGGCTTCCCGCCGCGCGCCGGATGGCTACACCATCAGCCAGATCCACGAAGGCCTGCTGATTGCCCACCACTCCGGCGTGACCGAACTCAACTGGGATTCCTTCGAGCCCGTTGCCATGATGACCAGCGACGACTCCGTCATCATGGTCAGCGCCGACAGCGGCTGGGAAACCCTCGACGACATGCTCGAAGCCGTACAGGGCGAGCCTGGCAAGTACCGCATGGGGGTGACGCTGGGCGGCATTCCGCACCTGTGGGCGGTGCAGTTCGAACAGGCCACCGATACCCAGTTCGGCTACGTGGGCTATGAAGGCACCGGCGAGCGCCTGCGCGCCTTGGCCGGTGGGCATATCACCATGACCATCGAAGACTATCAGTCGGCCAAGGCCTTCATCGAAAACGGTGACGTCAACGTGCTTGCCGCCGCCACCGAAGAGCGCCTGAACGAGATGCCCGAGGTGCCCACCCTGCACGAACTGGGCTATGACCTCGAGTTCCAGGTGACCCGCGGCATCGTCGTTCCCAAGGACACCCCCGACGAGATCATCGAACGCCTGGAAAACGCGCTGGAAACCGTGGCGCAAAGCGATGAATTCCAGACCGACATCGTCAACATCGGTGGCACCGCGCGTTTCATGAACCGGGCCGATTACATCGACTACCTGGAGCGTAACGATCAATTCATCGAAGAGAACGCTCAACTGCTCGATTAATCAGCGCGCTTACAGGAGGACCTCATGGAGCGTAAGACCCCAGACGCCGCGCTAGTGCCCACGCTGCAGCTAGCCTCGTATGTGGTGCTTGCGATAGGTGCAATATTCATGGCCTCCAGGGCCGGCTCACTGCCGGCCTCTCGCTGGGAGCCCATGGGTGCCGGTACCTTCCCGCAGCTCGTTTTTTCATCCATCGCCGTCTTGTGCGTGGCGGCGTTCATCATGGAACTTGTCAAGCGCGGCATTCCCAGAACCACCCTGCAAAGCGCCTTTCAGCGCCTTGGCGCGCTGAAGAGCGTGCTGGTGAACCTGGGGCTGTTCATTGCCTACATGATCGCGATGCCGTTTGCCGGCTTCATTCTCAGCACGTTTGCCTATCTGCTGCTCGCTCAGCTGTTCCTGGCCCCCAAGCGCCCGGTCACGCTGCTGATCGTGCTGGGGGTGGCGCTGCTGTTTTCGGTCGGCCCGTACTATCTCTTCGCTGACGTGTTCAGCATCTACCTGCCCCGTGCCCAGTGGTAAACAGGTGATTTCATGATGGATGCATTCTTACTCGCCCTTGGCGGCGTCACCGAGCCCTACACGCTGATGCTGATGGCGGTGGCAACCTTTGCCGGTATCGTCGCCGCCGCCATTCCGGGCTTCACCATTACCATGGCCATCGTGCTGACGCTGCCGCTCACCTTTGCCATGCCGCCCATGCAGGGCATTGCGGTCATGCTCTCGGTCTATGTCGGCGGACTGAGCGGTGGCCTGTTCAGTGCCGCGCTGCTGGGCATTCCCGGTACCCCTTCGGCGGTGGCCACCACCTTCGATGCCTTTCCCATGGCGCGCAGCGGCCAGCCGGGCCGTGCGCTCTCGCTGGGCTTGTTTGCCTCCTTCGTGGGGTCGCTGATCTCGATCGTGGTGCTCATCGTGGCCGCCCCGCCCCTGGCGCTGCTGGCCGTCAAGCTTGGCCCCTGGGAGTACTTTGCCCTGATCGTCTTCGCCCTCACGATCATCGCAAGCCTGGTGGGTGATTCAGTGATGCGCGGGCTGATCGCCGGGCTGATCGGTATCGGCATCGCCACCATCGGCCCCGACCCGCTGATGGCCCGCGAACGCTTCACCTTCGGCTATGAGCTGCTCACGGCGGGCATCCCCTTTCTGGTGGTGCTGATCGGCATGTACGCCATGAGCCAGCTGCTGTCTGAACTCGAACCCAGCTCGTCCAGCCAGCAAGTGTCGTCCTCGTCGCTGGTCAGTGGCGACATGCGCCCGCACCTGTGGGACGTGATCAAGAGCACCCTGCGCAAGCCATTCAACATCCTGCGCTCGTCGCTTCTGGGCGTCTTCATCGGTGCCGTGCCCGGCGCGGGCAGCTCGATTTCGAACCTGGTTGCTTATGATCAGGCCAAGCGCGCTTCCAAGCACCCGGAAACCTTCGGCAAGGGTGAGCCGGAAGGCGTGGTCGCCTCTGAAGCCGGCAACTCCTCCACCGTGGGCGGCAGCCTGATTCCGCTGATTTCGCTGGGCATCCCCGGCTCGCCTGCCGATGCCGTACTGATGGCGGCGATCATGGTGCACGGAATCAGCATCGGGCCACGCCTGATTCTGGATCATCCGGATCTGGTGTACAGCATGTTCATCGCCATGGCGGTGGCGTCGTTCTTCATGCTGTTCATCGGCATCTTGATGATGCGCGCCTTCATGCGGCTTCTGAACGTGCCCAAGTACATCGTGGTGCCGGTGGTGCTGGCCTGCTGTGCAATCGGCACCTACACGCTCAACAATCGCCTCTCGGATCTGTATCTGCTGGCCGCCATCGGCACCATCGGCTACTTGATGAAGAAGCTGGACTACCCACTGGCCCCGCTCGTGCTGGGCGTGGTGCTCGGCCCCATCGCGGAAACCAATCTGCGCCGGGCCTTCCAGACCAGCGCCGACTGGAGCCTGTTCTTCACCCGGCCGATCTCGGCGCTGCTGCTGGCCCTGGCCGTGCTGTCCGTGGCCTACAGTATCTACAGCTATATTCGTCAGCGCCGCTTGCTGGCGCAGCGCGCTGAAGCGGCACAGAATGGCGCCTACCAAGATGACGTCTCTCAAGAATAAGGAATCGACCATGAATCTCGACCCTCACTACTACCCGGCGGCCTCCAGGCGCACCGTTACCTTCGGCAAGCGCGGCATGGTGGCTACCTCACAATCACTGGCGGCCCAGGTAGGCGTCAACATTCTGCGCCAGGGCGGTAACGCCATCGATGCGGCAATTGCCACCGCCGCCGCCCTTACCGTGGTCGAGCCGACCTCCAACGGTATCGGCAGCGACGCATTCGCTCTGGTATGGGTCAAGGGCAAGCTGCACGGCCTGAATGCCAGCGGCCGCGCGCCTCAGGGCATCTCCTGCGATGGCGTGCGTGAAAAAGGCCACACGGAAATGCCCGCCCACGGCCTGGTGCCGGTGACCGTTCCCGGCGCGCCGGGCGCCTGGGCCGCGCTTTCCGAGCGTTTCGGCAAGCTGCCCTTCGAAGCACTGATGGCGCCGGCCGCCGAGCTTGCCGATGAAGGCTACGCGGTACTGCCCACCGCCAGCCGACTCTGGGCCCAGGCACATACGCGCTACGGCCAGTACGATGGCGCAGAGTTCGCGCCCTGGTTCGAGCACTTCGCCCCTGACGGCCACGCCCCCAAACCCGGCGACGTATGGCGCTCGCCGGAGATGGCCAAGACCCTGCGCGCGATCGGCGACACCCGCGCGAAGGCGTTCTACGAGGGCGAGCTGGCCGACGCCATGGACGCCTTCTCGCAACAGCACGGCGGTTTTCTGCGCAAGGAAGACCTCGCTGCCTTCACGCCGGAATGGGTCGATCCCATCAGCGTGCGCTACCGCGGCCACGATATCTGGGAAATTCCACCCAACGGCAGCGGGCTGATCGCTCTGCAGGCCTTGGGCATTCTGGACGCCCTGGGCGACGAACCCCACGACCCAGTGGAGTCGGTACATCGTCGCATCGAAGCCACCAAGCTTGGCTACGTGGATGGCCTGCGCTATATCACCGAACGCGAGCACATGACGCTCAGCGTCGAGCAGATGCTCTCGGCAGGGTATCTCAAGCAGCGCAGCGAGCTGATTGGCCATGACGCCATCGACCCGCAGCACGGCAATCCGCTGCTGGGCGGCACGGTATATCTCTCCACCGCCGACGATGAAGGCAACATGGTGTCGTTCATCCAGAGCAACTTCGAGGGTTTCGGCTCGGGTATCGTCGTGCCCGGCACCGGCATCAGCCTGCAGAACCGCGGCTGGTCGTTCTCGCTGGATGAGGAGCACGCCAACGTACTGCGTCCGGGCAAGCGCACCTACCACACCATCATCCCCGGCTTCATCACCAAGGATGACCAGGCGGTCGGTCCGTTTGGCGTGATGGGTGGCTACATGCAGCCTCAGGGCCACGTACAGGTCGTCGCCAACATGCTCCAGGATCACCTCAACCCCCAGGCCGCGCTGGATCTGCCGCGCTGGAAATGGGTCGACGGCAAGACCGTGGAAGTAGAGCCCGGCTTCCCCGACCATATCGCCCAGGCCCTCGAACGCCGCGGCCACCGCATCGTACGCTGCACCGACGGCCTCACCTTCGGGCGCGGCCAGATCATCCTGCGCCACCCGGAAACCGGCATCCTCCAAGGCGGCACCGAACCCCGCGCCGACGGCGCCGTCCTCCCCGTTTGATTGAATTGCCACGCGTTACGGCAAACCGTAGCGCGTGGTAACGTTTTGCAAGGATACGAGCAAATAAGGCACCCGCGGATGGCGCCTGCCAAGGCGCCTCGATGGCGGCACCCAATCTGGCTTTTGCACCACATCGGCAGCGCTCATCGCGCTGCTTCCGCGGGTGCGCCTGACGGCTTACCACGCGCTACTGCACCAATTTCGATCACTCCTGTGGCCCAAAATCGTTTAAAAATCGTTTAAAAATCGTTAATCGAGATTCGCATTTTTTTGCGGCGTTGCGAAAAAACTTACTACTTTTGTCTAACTCCACGATATTTTTTGCCCATTACAAACCGGCATAGGGTATGCAAGAAAACGCTTCAGAAGTTAAATAATGCACAGGGCTGGCCAGCCAAGAACTTCAACTGTCATTACACGGTAGTCATATCCATGCCCTATGTTCACGACACCCTGACCCGGCTGCAGCGTAGCAGCCCGGCGCAAAGCGAGTTTTATCAAGCTGCGGAAGAAGTGCTGGAATGCCTGCGCCCGCTGTTCGAACGCTACCCGCACTATCATGACCACAGCATCATCGAGCGCATCGTCGAGCCTGAACGCCAGGTCTTTTTCCGCGTCAGCTGGATAGACGACGCTGGCCGTGTACAGGTCAACAAGGGATACCGTATTCAGTTCAACTCCGCACTCGGCCCTTACAAGGGCGGGCTGCGTTTTCATCCGAGCGTGGCCGCAGGAACCATCAAGTTCCTGGGCTTCGAGCAGATCTTCAAGAATGCCTTGACCGGGCTTTCCATCGGCGGTGGCAAAGGCGGCGCCGACTTTGACCCCAAGGGCAAATCCGACAACGAGATCATGCGCTTCTGCCAGGCCTTCATGACCGAGCTGTATCGTCATATCGGCCCCACCTGCGATGTACCGGCAGGTGACATCGGCGTCAGCGGCCGTGAGATCGGTTACCTGTTCGGCCAGTACAAACGCCTGACCGGACGCTACGAAGGCGTGCTGACCGGCAAGGGGCTTAACTGGGGCGGCTCCATGGGCCGCAAGGAAGCCACTGGCTATGGCGCGGTCTACTTCGCCCAGAACATGCTCGCCGCGCGGGGCGAAACCCTGGAAGGCAAGACCTGCCTGGTGTCCGGCGCGGGCAACGTGGCGATCTATACCATCGAAAAGCTTCTGGAGCTTGGCGCCCACCCGGTGACCTGCAGCGATTCCCGCGGCACCCTCCACGACCCGGACGGCATCGACCTTGACCTGCTCAAGCAGCTAAAGGAAGTCGAGCGTACCTCGCTTGAAAACTACCTGGAAAAGCGCCCAAGCGCCCGCTACATTCCGGCCAGCGACTACCCCAAGGATGGCCACGCCGTCTGGCAGATCAAGGCGGAGGCGGCCTTCCCCTGCGCCACGCAAAACGAGCTGACCGAAGCCGATGCGGAAACGCTTTTGGCCAACGGCGTGCGCTGTATCAGTGAAGGCGCCAACATGCCTTCTACCACCGCGGCCGTGGATCTTTTCCTCGAAGCGCAGATTGCCTACGGCCCCGGCAAGGCCGCCAACGCGGGCGGTGTTGCCACCAGCCAGCTGGAAATGGCCCAGAACAGCAGCATGGAACAGTGGCCGCTTGAAAAAGTGGATGAAAAACTCAAGCAGATCATGGCCAATATCTACCAGCAGTGCGCCTCGACGGCGGAAGAGTTCAATGACCCAACCAATTTGGTATTGGGCGCCAATATTGCCGGCTTCAGAAAAGTGGCAGACGCCATGATCGAGCAAGGCGTAATGTAATCGCCTTCCCCTGCCAGATCGCTTACACTGGCGATGGTGAACAGTCCTTCCCTTTCGGGGAGGACTGTTTTTATTGGTAGCTACAAAAATCGTTTATTTATCATTTAATTAATGTATACGATTGATTTTATTGCTTTCCAAGGAGAGTAAACATGGAGCAGCGCCCCCCGATCATTATCAACCGGCTTGATGCCGAGCGCCTGCAGCGGCTGATCGACAGCGCCACCGGCAAGGAGCTGGCCGTGGCCGAACTGCTCGAAGAAGAGCTGATGCGCGGCGAAGTGATTGACCCGGAGCTGATTCCGGATAACGTCGTCAGCATGAACAGCCAGATCCGCTTTACCGAGCTCACCCGCGGGCGCCAGATGATCCGCACCCTGGTCTACCCGCACGCGCTCGATTCCGTGGAAGACGCTATTTCCGTCATGGCGCCGATTGGCGCGGGTTTGATCGGTCTCAAGGTGGGCGATGTCATCCACTGGCCGATTCCCAACAACGCCACCGTACAGCTACGCGTGGACGCCATCCTCTGGCAGCCCGAGCGCGAAAAGCAGTTCCACCGCTGATTCATGCCGCCGCCTCGCCTGAGGCGGCCTTGCCATGCCGACAGACACTTGAGCCAAGTATGCTTCGCAAGCCATGATACGGATACCCCCATCCGGTAGCAGATATGGCAGGAGGCCCGCATGGCAACCCACCGACGCGCCCACGTACCTGGCGGCACCTACTTCTTCACCGTAGTCACCTACGCTCGCCAACCGCTGCTGGCCGATCATTTGAACATCAATGCACTCGGCCGAGCGCTGCGCCGTGTGCGGGAAGAGCGCCCGTTCGTCATGGACGCCTTCGTCCTGCTGCCCGATCACCTGCACTGCCTCTGGACCCTGCCCGAAGGCGATTCGGACTACTCCTCTCGCTGGCGGGATATCAAGAAATACGCCTCAAAAGAGTTCCTGCTCCCCCCAGGCACCCAAACCGCCTGGCAGCGCGGGTTCTGGGAGCACGTCATTCGCGACGACAACGATTGGCAGCAGCACATGGATTACATCCACTACAACCCGGTCAAACACGGCTGGGCCCAGGCACCCGGCGATTGGCAGTAGTCGAGTTTTCATCGGTGTGTAGAAAAGGGATGGTACGACAGGAGTGGGGCCGGCAGGAAATACCGGGGGGTTGCTCATTGGGGGCAAGCATAATACTCCTCCTAACCCGGCAAACTCTAATTGTGCTGTTCCCATGATTTACCGTGCGATGACAATTAAGATACGCTATGGCTTTCTAAAATAGCGCTTAATCATATTTTTATATAAAAACATTCTAGCGATATTAAAAACACCTAGCGCAAGTGGCACTAAATATAAAATAAACCAAAATTCTTCGGGTTCTGGCAACCTACTTATTATTACAAACACAAGCATGACAATTAAAAACGTCATTAAATTAATTATAAATGACAAATTTTCATATCCGCAAAAGTTTATTAAAAAAGATTCGATGACGCCTAACTGTCCAGTTGCCACATTAAAAGCAAAAATTAAAATAAAGAAGAAAACCAGCCAATAATCATTGATCAACTCCCCTAGATAAAAATATGAGAATATAAAGATAGACAACAAAGGAACAAGGAAAAAAAGTAATTTGCGTATTTTTATTTTAAGGTTCAAAACTAGTTTTCTTGAATATTCCTTATCTTTAACCATCGTTGACAAGGCAGATGCCTTATTATTAATCAGACCTCTAGGCAAAGCTGACATTGAACTAAAGACCGCTGCAGCGAAAGAGGCGACAATAGCAATCTCGCTACCTCCCAAGGCAACAAACAGTGATGGCAGGATAAAGCCCACACCACTGCTGGTAGCATTAGAAAAACCTACTATCAAACTTGAAATCGTATCTTCTTTTGATATAAGCGCTTTTCTTTTAGTTTTCGTTACCACTTTCTCCTTTGATTTTATAAAAGCTATCATGAAAGCAAAAGCCATCAGGTAGGAAGCTGAAAGAAGATTCAACACATGCTTTCCCTGTATATTCTCATTATAGAGAAAAAAAACTAAAAACATGAATACAAAAAATACAGCTACTAAAACATCGTTAACAAAAAGCTTCCAAAAACTTTTATTGAATACTAAATAACTTCTAAATACTTGGTACAGAGACGTTGTGAGTATTAGAGAAAAAATTGGCAAGGAATTAGTTACTGGAACTAAAAAAGAAGCAATTAATAACAAAACTAGAGCGATAGACCCTCCGGCAAGCAAGGAAGAGTATGCAAACCTCACAAATAAGGCTAAACTATTATCCTCTGGCATACGCTTTATTATAATCGTCGAAAAACCTATTCCTGAAACCATTACAAAAAAAGCGGCCAAGGTATACTCTGTTGAAAAGAAAATCGCTTCGTCTTTAGCGAGAAAAAAGCCTGCTAACATCAATACAAATATGCGAAATCCACCTGGCGTAGCGGCAGTAACAAACGGGAGTAATTTTTCAAAATAACAAAACTTAATCATCGTTTACTTTTCGCTCCAGCAATTATATTTCTTAATACTCCTCTTAATATTCTTGCAACAAAATAAATATTCTTTCTAGCCGGCGTTTTTCGTTCATTTTCTATTGCGCTCTCCATATTGATATAATCTTCCCAAACCAAAAGAGGCCTGACTTCCTTTACTAAAACACCTAATCTCTCATAATATGGCCAATCGTCTAATACGCTGTTAATTTCTTCTGATATCGATAATAGCTTCTTTGCTCCTTCAGGAGTTATTATATAACCAACAGTACCCGATGGCCAAGTTTTAAACCCCCGACCGACTAAAAACTCACCAACCTTTTCACTTATTTTAAGAGGCTCTAGAAAGTGATATAAGCTCTTATTACGATAATCTTTCTTTGAATGCCCCAATATCAATACATCATAACTCACTTCTGACAAGCTTAACCTATTCAAAAAATTAACAATTTTTTTATCTATAAGTGCATCATCTTCAAAAATTACACTTGCCTTGTTTGATAACACTACTTTCTCCCATATAGACTTATGACTTAAGTAACAGCCAACTTCGCCTCTTGATAGCTCTTTGCCATAATTTTCCTTAACAGACTGCTGATTTACATAGGCATTATGGTCATCTTTTAATACAACAGCATCGACATATTCGAAATTTAGCGAACTTTTTAACATTTGTTCTTCTATAGATGCTATTCTTTTAGAATCTCGCATCGTTAAAACATAAATGCAGTAATGATTAAAGCTCATAAAGCCTATCCCTTATGTAATAAAAAACTAAAATATTTAACTTATTACTTATAACATGCTTAAATAATTTATAAAAACAACCCCACTACATCTGATTAATTTTTGCTAAATATAACGGTTTTTATAAAAAATTAAAATATTATTACTATCTATTTTCTTGCATTAGCAACCCCATACTATAAAGCTCGGATTAAGGGCTGTGGCTGGGGTAGAGTAACCCAATGGCTTTCCTTCCAAGGTGACAACCCGGCCACCGGCCTGCTCGACCACGGCCTGGGCGGCGGCGGTGTCCCATAGGCTGGTGGGCCCCAGGCGGGGATAAACGTCGGCACTGCCTTCGGCGATGATGCCGAACTTGAGCGAACTGCCCATGGGCAGGGTATCGTGCGGGCCTAGCTGCTTCAGCCAGCGCTCGAGATTCGGGTGGGCGTGAGAGCGGCTGCCCATTACCCGCCATTTGGTGCCCTCGGCAGGCCTTCCAGCCACGCGGATAGAGTGCCGGCCGCGTTCATCCACCTTGAACGCCCCTACCCCGCTGGCGGCGATATACGCCACGTCGAAGACCGGTGCCAGCACCACGCCCAGCACTGGCTGGCCCTGCTCGATCAGCGCGATATTGACAGTAAACTCATCGTTACGCTTGACGAACTCCTTGGTGCCGTCCAGTGGGTCCACCAGCCAGTAGCGTCCGTTGGCATCTGGCCCGGTGAACGCCTCCCCGCCCTCCTCGGAGAGAATGGGAATGGAGGAATCGAGCGCGTTGAGCCCTGCCAGAATGACCCGGTTGGCGGCGTTATCTGCCGCGGTGACCGGGCTGTTGTCGGCCTTGATATCGACCTCGAAGTCTTCGGCATAGACGCGCAGAATGGCCTCGCCCGCCTCGCGGGCAATATCGAGTACCTGATCGAGCAACTGATCCATGAAATACCTCACGGTGGAAAACAAGAAGCCGCCAACGAGGGCGGCTTCCTGCTCAAGCGGATGGGTAGCGCTTAAAGGTCGTAACCGGCCTCGCGCGCCAGGGTAGTGTTCGCCTGCAGCCAGCCTTCGATATGCCCGCAATCAAACGTACGCCCCTGCATGCGAAAAGCCTGAACCTGCTTGCCTTCCTGCATCAAGCGGTCGATGGCGTCGGTCAGCTGGATTTCGTTACCCGCGCCCGGCGGCTGGTCGCGCAACAGTTCCATGACGCGGTAAGGAAGAATGTAACGGCCGATGACCGAAAGGCGCGAAGGCGCGTCTTCGGGCTTGGGCTTTTCCACCACGCCGCGCATGTCGGCGCTTTCGCCGGCGCTGGGCTCGTCGCAGTCCACGATGCCGTAGCGGTAGACATCTTCCTGGGGTACCGCTTCCACCATGATCTGGGCGGCGGTGCTTGCATCCCACAGCTCGACCATACGGCCCAGGTCACAGGTGGAGCTGTTTGCCTGGGGCTTGACCAGCACATCCGGCAGAATGACTGCAAACGGCTCATCCTGGCCCAGCAGGTGGGCGGCGCAGTACACCGCATGACCAAGGCCCTGGGCGTTGGGCTGACGCACGCTGGTGATCTTCAGCTCCGGCGGTGCGATGGCCGCCAGGGTAGCGAGAAGCTCATCCTTGCCTTTGCTGGCCAGGGCATCTTCAAGCTCTGCGTGGGCGTCGAAGTGGTCTTCAATGGATGACTTGCCCGAACGAGTCACCAGGACGATTTCGTTGATCCCGGCTGCCAGCGCCTCTTCCACCACGTGCTGAATCAACGGGCGGTCGACAACGGGCACCATCTCCTTAGGAATGGCCTTGCTGATGGGCAACAACCGCGTACCAAAACCGGCTACTGGAATAATCGCTTTACGCACCTGCGTCATTACTTATTTCCTTATCGGGTTACGTTACTGGCGCCACTCGTTGATTTTACTCAGCAGCTGCTCTGTACTCGGGTCTTTCACGTTTTCGTGGGCTGTCGCTTCACCAGCAAGCAGCTCATAAAGGCTGGTCGCCAGCTTCTTGCCAAGCTCGACCCCTGGCTGATCGAAGGGGTTAATGTTCCAAAGCACCGACTGCACGAATACCTTGTGCTCGTAGAGCGCCAGCAGCGCCCCGATGCTCCAGGCACTCAACTCCTTGAGCAATAATAGCGAATTGGGGTGATTTCCTCGATACCCCTGCGCCATATGGCCCCTGAGCGCCGGCGGAATGGCATCATCGCCCAGGGCGAAAAGCTGAGACTGTGCCAGGCAGTTGGCAAGCGTCAGCTGCTCCTGAGCGGCGAGCGTTTCGCCGATTTCCTCGGGAGCATCAACCTCACGGCTGGCGACTGCCACGAAATCCGCGCTGACGGTATGACCGCCTTGATGCAGCAGTTGATAAAACGCATGCTGGGCGTTGGGGCCGACATCGCCCCAGATGATCGGGCAGGTA
Source organism: Vreelandella aquamarina (assembly GCF_020075495.1). Taxonomy (GTDB): domain Bacteria; phylum Pseudomonadota; class Gammaproteobacteria; order Pseudomonadales; family Halomonadaceae; genus Vreelandella; species Vreelandella aquamarina_A. The sequence goes on along the minus strand of NZ_JABYQT010000002.1, from coordinate 31,853 downwards.
GCGTGCGACACCGAGCGACCATCCAGCCCCACGCTCTTGCCGTTGGACTCCATCTCCAGCTGCTGTAGATAAGCCGAAAGGCTTTTCAGACGGCCATCGTAAGGCAGCACGGCGTGGGTCGGGATGTTCAGGAACTGGCAGTTCCAGGCGCCTACCAGCGCCATCAACGCGGGCAGGTTATCCTCAAGTGGCGCGTCGACAAAGTGCTTGTCCATGGCGTGGGCGCCGGCCAACAACTCGTCGAACGCCTCCATGCCCAGCTGCATGGCCACGCTGACGCCGATGGGCGACCAGATCGAGAAACGCCCGCCGACCCACTCCTTGAACACCAGTTGATGAACATCCGGAATGCCGAACTCGGTCATCTTTTCGGGCTTGGACGACACTCCCACCAGCTGGTAGCGGCAAACGGTGGGGATATCCACTTCCAGCGCATCGCTCAGCCAGGCCAGCGCCGTGCGCACGTTGAACTGGGTATCCGCCGTGGTGAAGGATTTGGAAGCCAGTACCAAAAGCGTGGTGGCCGGGTTCAGGCGCTCCATCAACGGCAGGAGCTGGGCGCCATCCATGGTAGAGACGTAGTGAACGCCCACCTTGGCATGGCTTGGTCGATCCGCCAGGGCCTCGCTGATCAGTTTTGGCCCCAAATCAGAGCCGCCAACGCCAATATGCACCACATCAGTGATTGTGCGACCGGTGGCGCCGAACCACTGCCCTTCGTGCACGCGTGAAACCATACTCCTCAGGCGTGCTCGCTGCTGCTGGCAAAATAGCGCGGCAGTTTCCATGCCCTGCGGCGGCATTGTGCCCTTGGGCCAGCGCGCCGCCATGTGCAGCGCCTCGCGCCCTTCCGACGTATTGACCTTTTCGCCGGCAAACAGCGCCGCCCGCCTGGACTCCACACCGCAGCTGCGCGCCCAGTCGGTCAATAATTTAAGCGTATGGGGTGTCACCCGCTGCTTGCTGAAATCCACATGCAGCGCGCCAAACGTAAATGCCAGGCTGCTGGCCCGCTGCCGAGAAGAGGCTGAATCGCTGGTGAGCAGGTCGCTCAACGGCTGGGCCTGAAGCTGTTCTGCATGGGCCTGCAGCTCGCTTACAGGGGTATAGGCACGCGCGGTACGTGATAGGGCATATATATTCATGACATCTTCCTTGAACGTAGAACCGGTTGGCACATCCATTCAGATCAAAGCAATCTTTAAGCCAACTTCATGATTCACTCAATCGGTAGTTTACCATATGCCGAATTTGCGGAGTTTGCATAGTGCATCAATGTTAAAGATTGCCCCTCACATGGTGATTAAATCAGAGCAATCACTTTAACCCCGGCAGCGCTCACCGCGCTGCTCCCGCGGGTGCGCCTGGCGGCTTACCACGCGCTACGGTTTGCGATGCAGCATGCATTGGCTACAGCCCGTAGCGCGTGGTAACGAATCTTGCGAGGTACGAGCAAATGAGGCACCCGCGGGTGGCGCCTGCCAAGGCGCCCCGGCCCTGGTACCGCACCCTGCTGTTTGCGCCAACTCCCCCGCCCCGGTGTCAGCTTTTCAATACATCCGCCAGCAAGGCGGTGGCACTGTCGATCAACTCGTCGAGGTGCTCGGGGCCTTTGAAGCTTTCGGCATACACCTTGTAGAGCGATTCCGTACCGCTGGGCCGCGCGGCGAACCAGCCGTTCTCGGTGGTGACCTTGATACCGCCAATGCTGGCGCCGTTACCCGGCGCGGCTACCAATACGGCAGTGATCGCATCGCCTGCCAAGGTTTCAGCGGTCACGCTCTGGCTGTGCAGCTTCTTGAAGGCGGCTTTTTCTTCCGGGGTGCAGGCGGTATCCACACGTTTGTAGAAGGGTTCGCCAAAGCGCTCGGTCAGGGTGCGGTAGTACTCGCTGGGCGTCTTGCCGGTAACGGCCAGAATTTCCGCGGCCAGCAGGCAAAGCGCAATGCCGTCCTTGTCGGTGGACCACGGCTTGCCATCCAGCGTCAACAGGCTCGCGCCCGCGCTCTCTTCGCCGCCAAAAGCCAGCCAGCCTTCGTGCAGGCCATCCACAAACCACTTGAAGCCGACCGGAACCTCATAAAGCTCACGCTGGTGCGAAGCCACCACGCGATCGATCATCGAGGAAGACACCAGCGTCTTGCCGATCTTGAGCGATGTTGACCACTCCGGGCGATGGGTAATCAAATAATCGATGCACACGGCCAGAAAATGGTTGGGATTCATCAAGCCATTGGCATCCACGATGCCATGGCGGTCGGCATCCGGATCGTTGCCAAAGGCCACATCGAAGCGGTCTTTTATATTGAGCAGGTTCGCCATGGCCGCGGAGCTCGAGCAATCCATGCGAATCTTGCCATCGTGATCCGGCGGCATGAAGGCAAAGCCCATATCTACCTGGGTGTTGACCACGTCGAGGTTCAAGCCGTAATGACTGGCCACCCCCTGCCACACCGGCAAGGCCGTCCCCCCCATGGGGTCCGCCCCTAGCGTCAGGTTGGCCTTCTGGATGGCGGCGATATCCACCACCTTGCCAAGCTGGGCCACGTAGTGCGCGGTGAAGTCGTACTCCTGGGCGTGGGCCTTGGCTTGTTCCAGCGAGACCAGCGGCACATCCTGCAGCTGGCGCAGCAGGTAGGTATTGGCGCGCTGTTCGATCCAGGTGGTGGCCTCGGTATCCGCCGGGCCGCCGTGATGGGGGTTATACTTGATACCGCCATCTTCCGGCGGGTTGTGCGAAGGCGTAATGATCAAGCCATCGGCCAGTGCCGCATCAGCCAGCGGCTGCCCTTCAGAGTGGTTGTGCTGCAGAATCGCGTGGCTGACCAGCGGTGTAGCAGTGTAGCCTTCATCCTTTTCCACCAGCACCGGCACCTTGTTGGCGGCCAGCACCTGCAGCGCGCACTCCCAGGCAGGGCGGGAAAGTGCGTGGGTATCGAACCCCAGAAACAGCGGCCCCTGGTAGCCTGCTTGCTGCCGGTAATCCACAACCGCCTGGGTAATGGCGTAGATGTGAGCGGCGTTGAACGTACGCTCGGTGGCGCGACCGCGGTGGCCGGAGGTGCCGAAGGCAACCCGTTCCCTGGGAACGCTGGCATCTGGTTTTTCGTCAACAAATGCCGCTACGATAGACTCCATGTGCTTCTCCTTTGACTGCTGCGATATATCCGTTCGCGAGCGCAATACTCCCATCACAAGCAGTTAGATAAATAGCCAGATATCCTAACATACCTTTATTTCAGCGCTGCCCAGTAATAAGTTAAAGCAGCCAACGTAAAGCTATCCTCGAGTTTGCCTCGAGCAAGCTGTAAAGGCATCAGTTCCATGGGAATTTCGATGACCCCTCTGGCCTCCTCGTCTCGCTTGGTTGGCACGGTATCGGCTGGTAACCGGGCAATGTAAATATCGATACAGGAGGTAAGAATAGCCGTATTGGGGCGCATTTTACCCAATAGCTCCAATTGGGATGGCTCGGCCACCAGGCCCGTTTCTTCTTCGAGCTCACGGAGCGCGCACTCAAGTGACGTTTCAGAGGCTTCACCATAACCCCGCGGAATTTCCCACGTAACGGCTCCTGCCTGTGCAGGACGACCCATTTCGAGCAACCAGAAAGTATCGCCCACCAGGGGTAAGACAGCGGCACCAGCATGCGCACCCGGTTCGTCGACAAAAAAGAAGCTACCTTCCCGCTGCACCCTGAACCAGGGGTTTTCATACTCAGTCACGATTTCAGCTCCACACCCATTACTCGGGTAAGCTTGGGATACAGGCCAAACCAGTTGCGCCGCTCGCACCAGGAAATACCATGCTTCTTCGCCTTGTCTTCGGCGTACTCCAGGGCCTTGTCTGCCACTACCTTGATAATTTCTTCGCTACCCAAGGTGGAAATCAAGTTAAACAGCTCATAACCCGCTTTCAGGGTGCGTATTTCTTCACGGCGGCTGGTAATGGAAACACCCGTTTGCAAAAGCCAGTTCGGCAACCTGGAAAGCCCTACCATACGGTCCATGACAAAAGCTTCGCCCGTATCGACGAATAGTGCGTTATAACTGGCATCCACTACCTCAAGCCGAAAACGATCACACTGCTCGGTAGGGAGTTCCAGTTCGCCCAACGCCCGGTACCATTCCGAACGCGACCCAAGAGGCAAACCACCCTGCTCCACCAGCGCCAGTACCTGCTGATGAGCCATACGTTGATGCTCGGGTTCAGCGGATTCTGCAGGTACAGCCAGGCGAGAGCGAATTTGCTCCGTTAATGCACCGGGGCGCTTGGGCAAGGAGACGATGTCCGGCTCGTAGCTGCGAAGAACGGTATCGGCCTTTTCGAGGTGGCGCTGTATCCGAGACCGTTGCTCACCGGTAAGGTGGGATTTATGTACACCCCCCAACTGAGAGATTACATAGCTATCGCCCAGGTGATCAAAGTAATCGACCAGCGACAACCCCTCTTCCAGATTGAAGCCTCGAATCATCAGCTTGCTTTCGCCGTGCTTATCGCTTTTGAACCACCGCTGCACCGCAGGCGAGGCCAGCATCGACATAATGGCTGGATTATCCAACAGCAAATTTGGCGAAAGCACGACGCCATCGGCAAAGAGAACCCCGGCCATGAAGCGTGCGCTGACTTCCTGTTCATTCAATTGGCGCACTGAATCGCAGTTGGCCAGGAATAGTTTTTCTTTGAGTAACAAAGATCACCTTTTAATTTTTTTTAACTGCATCTAATTATAGATTTTTAGACGTGATAAATATCTAAAAAATTTACATCAAAAAATCAATAATATAATAAAAAATATCTAGACTGCTAACATATAATTATTTGAAACCCCATACTAAAAAAAAGGGATTAAGCTTTTCGTGAGGGTTAGAGTAATTTAATGGAGTTCCGTTCAATGTTTCTATGCGACCACCCGCTTCAAGCAACACAGCGTGGGCAGCACCAGTATCCCATAAACAAGTGGGGCCTAGGCGAGGATAAACATCGGCCCTACCTTCTGCTACTAAACATAACTTTAGTGAACTTCCCATAGATAGCATCTCATGCTTACCCAGTTTTTCTAACCATACTGCCAATTCGGGGCTTGGGTGAGAGCGGCTACCCACGACTCGCCACGCTGCTCCACTAGTAGGTTTGCCAGCCACCCTAATAGCATGACGCTGGCCGTCTTTATCAATCCTGAACGCGCCAACACCTTCAGCCGCCACATAAGCAGTCCCCAACGCAGGAGCAGTGACCACACCAAGGACTGGCTTACCGTTTTCGATCAGCGCAATATTCACGGTGAATTCACCATTACGCTTGATGAATTCTTTGGTTCCATCCAACGGGTCGACCAGCCAATAACGACCTTCGTCATCTACGCCCGTAAAGCCTTCCATGTCTTCTTCGGAAAGAATGGGCAATTGCACTGGCAGCGCCTTCAAACCTCGCACGATGATGTGATGAGCCGCTTGATCGGCTTCGGTCAACGGGCTTTTGTCCTCCTTCTCTTCGATGCTGAAATCTTGAGCATAAATGTTCATGATGGCATCACCCGCCTTGTGAGCAATACGCTCCACCGCATCCAGCAGCGCTTGATTGATCATCTTACTCACCCTTTCAAACCGTTATAAAAAAACCGCCAACAACAGAAGAGTTAGGTCGTTGGCGGTATGACTAAATAAATTATTTCCTGACAACCATGACTACTTAGCTGATTAGACCGCGTTCACGCAGCGCATCAATCACCGCATCGGCGGCTTCTTCTGCGTTCATCTCGGCCGTCTTAAGGTGGACATCCGGTGCTTGAGGCGCTTCATAAGCGGAATCGATGCCCGTAAAGTTTTTCAACTCACCTCGGCGCGCCTTTTTGTAGAGGCCCTTTGGATCTCGCGCTTCCACCACGTCCAACGGCGCATCAACATAGATCTCGATGAACTCACCTTCTTCCAAAAGGTCGCGAGCCAATTGACGTTCGCTGCGGAAAGGGGAGATGAAAGCCGACATGACGATTAAGCCTGCATCGACCATCAGCTTGGCGGTCTCCGCCACGCGGCGCACGTTCTCCACACGGTCGGCATCGGTAAAGCCCAGGTCACGGTTCAAACCATGACGAACGTTATCACCATCCAGCAGGTAAGTGTGCTGACCACTACCAAACAGCTTTTTCTCGACCAAGTTGGCAATGGTCGATTTACCCGCGCCAGAGAGCCCCGTGAACCATAGCACCGCAGGCTTTTGACCTTTGGCTAGAGCGCGTGCTTGTTTGTCGATGTCCACATGCTGCATATGAATATTCTGACTACGGCGCAGCGCAAAGTGCAGCATTCCAGCACCCACCGTATTGTTCGTCATACGGTCGATGAGGATGAAGCCGCCAGTATCCTGATTATCTTTATATGCATCGAACGCGACGGCACGGCTCAAGCTGATCGTGCACACGCCGATACCATTCAAGTCCAGTTGCTTACCTGCCGTATGCTCCAGCGTATTGACGTTTACCTGATACTTGATATCGGTCACGGTGGCGGTCACCGTTTGCGTACCCAGTTTCATCAAGTAAGGACGGCCCGGCAGCAGCGGCGCGTCATGCATCCACACCAGCGTGGTTTCGAACTGGTCGGCAGTGTGTGCAGGCTGATCGATGCCAGAAATGATATCGCCACGGGAGATATCGATCTCATCGTCAAGCAGCAGCGTGATAGACTGTCCAGCAACCGCCTCATCCAAATCGCCATCGAACGTATAGATGCGCGATACCGTGCTGGTTTTACCCGAGGGCTGGACGCGAATTTGATCACCAGGGCGAACGACGCCGCTGGCGATCATGCCGGTAAAACCCCGGAAATCGAGATTCGGGCGGTTGACCCACTGTACGGGCATTCGGAACGGTGAACGCTGCAAGCGCTCGTCGTCCACCTCGACGGTTTCCAGGTAGCCCATCAGTGTGGTGCCGTGATACCAAGGCATCTTCGCGCTGTGCTCAATGACGTTATCACCCTTCAATGCCGACATCGGAATGAAGGTGATGTTTTCTAGCCCTAACTGCTTGGCGAACCCGCGGTACTCATCGACAATTTGGTCGTAACGCGCTTTGGAGTAATCCACCAAGTCCATCTTATTGATGGCGACGATGATGTGGCGCATTCCCATCAACGACATCAAAAAGCTATGGCGGCGGGTTTGGGTCAGAATACCATGGCGCGCATCCACCATCAGAATTGCCGCATCGGCAGTGGAAGCCCCTGTCACCATGTTACGGGTATACTGCTCGTGCCCTGGGGTGTCTGCTACGATGAACTTGCGTTTTTCAGTAGAGAAGAAGCGGTATGCTACATCGATGGTAATGCCCTGCTCACGCTCGGCGGCCAAGCCATCGACCAACAGCGCAAAATCCATATCGCCGCCTTGAGTTCCGTACTTCTTGGAATCGGCTTCAATGGCGGCAAGCTGATCTTCGAATAGTAGCTTGGATTCGAACAGCAAACGACCAATCAGCGTACTTTTACCGTCGTCCACGCTTCCGCAGGTAATAAAGCGCAGCAAGCCTTTATGCTCGTGGGACTTCAGGTAGCCCTCAATATCTTCTGCAATCAAACCGGATGAGTGCGACATTAGAAGTATCCCTCTTGCTTCTTCTTCTCCATGGAGGCCGAACTGTCATGGTCAATCACACGGCCCTGGCGCTCGGATGTTTTGGTCAACAGCATTTCTTGAATGATCGCGGGCAGCGTGTCGGCTTCAGACTCGACAGCGCCGGTCAGCGGGTAGCAGCCCAAGGTACGGAAACGCACCTTGCGCATCATGGGTACTTCACCCGGCTCCAACGGCATACGGTCATCATCGACCATGATCAGCGCGCCATCACGTTCCACCACTGGGCGCTCGGCAGCGTAGTAAAGCGGTACGATGGGAATATTTTGCAGGTGGATGTATTGCCAAATGTCAAGCTCAGTCCAGTTCGACAGCGGAAACACCCGAATGGACTCTTTGGGATGCTTACGAGTGTTATAAAGTTTCCAAAGCTCAGGACGCTGGTTTTTTGGGTCCCAACGATGCTGCGCGGTGCGGAAAGAAAATACACGCTCTTTAGCACGCGACTTCTCTTCATCGCGCCGTGCGCCGCCAAATGCCGCATCGAAGCCGTACTTGTCCAACGCTTGCTTCAGGCCTTCGGTTTTCATCACATCCGTATGAATGGCCGAGCCATGAGTAAAGGGATTGATGTCTTTCTCCACCCCTTCCGGATTGATATGTACGATCAAATCCATTCCAATATCTTCTGCCATCTTGTCACGGAAATCGTACATCGCCTGGAATTTCCAGCGCGTATCCACATGCAGCAGCGGAAAAGGCGGCGGAGAAGGAGCAAAGGCCTTACGCGCCAGATGCAGCATCACCGCTGAATCTTTACCGACGGAGTAGAGCATCACCGGATTTTCGGTCTCGGCGACCACTTCACGCATGATCTGGATGCTCTCCGCTTCCAGCCGCTGTAAATGGGTGAGTGACGTCATCATCTTTCCCAACGTTGTGTGAAAAAACCGTTTTCAAGAAGCCTTTAACGGCGCTGCCTTAAAAACCTATCGATACAAAGCAAGCCCTAGCGGTGCTCCAGGCCTAAATCCGCGGGCACCGCTACAACCGTAAGACTCGTCTGGCTAGCCAACCACTCCGCAAGTTCCTGGTTAGCCGAAAACATTGCGCCATGAAACACGACAACAGCTGGCTGAGTAAGCCTACTCAGCATCGTCTGGTAATCACAGGCAGTGGGCGGATGCTCAAAACAGCGCATGTAGAGTTTTCCGCGCACTCCATGCAAATAAATCTGATAAAGCGCACGATGAGCGTGAGCGACACGCCGCACACCTCCTTGCCAACGCTGCTCAGCGTTTTGGCAACGCAAAAATGCCGGCGCCACCGCTTTATCGAACCACCGCCCTGCGAGAGTGCGTTTTTTAGCTAATGCAGCCAACGCCCAAGGATAGTGCTTCAACTCCTCAGTTTCCCACCAGTGTTCGATAGCACGCTGGGTCAAACGAAGTCCTAAACGCTCATTTGCTAAATCAGCCAGCGCAGCGCTGCTCCACCCTGGCATTCTCCTAGGCGCTGGAGCATACAGCCCATCCCACAGCAAGGCTTGTGCTGCAGCGCTCAACGTATTGCCTTGTCCTTTAGAGCGGCCGCGCGGCTTCACGGGTACGGCTGCCCACCCGCCTTCACGGAAAGCTTTCCAAGCCGCCGATACCGTAGGTGCAGAAAGCCCCGTTTGTTGGCTCGCCACCGCGACTGTATGGCCATCCAAACGTAGCCTAACGGCTTTTTTACGACGCTCGCTCAATACCTCAGGCGACAAATGTTTAGTGCTCAAAAATTTACTCAAACCTATGTTTTAAATAAAAAAAACAAACAACAAATAACACTCTTTGAGGTAATTATTAGACACCATCATAAAAGCCTGCGTAAAATCCAGCAAGCGTGGAAGGCTTCTTGATTGATAAGGACTCCTCATGACCCCTTGGGCCGTACTGTTATCTATTACGTTATTATTAGTTCTTTTGATTAGCGGCAAGGTAAAGCCTGCCATTGCATTCGTAGCATTGGCAGGCGTTTACCTGTTGGCAGGGTTCATCGACACGAGCACCCTACTGGTGCAGTACACTAACCCAGCACTAGCCACCTTACTGCTGCTGTTGCTGGTATCGCTCGCGCTGGAGCGTTCGCCGCTATTGGACTGGCTGTCTCAGCACCTGTTGAAGGGCCACCCAAAATTGGCAACCGCACGGCTGATGTGTAGCACCGCCTTGCTATCCGCATTTTTGAACAACACTGCAGTGGTGGCTGCTTTTTTGGGGGCCATCACACGCCAACAAAGGATTGCCCCTTCCAGGCTATTGATTCCACTTTCTTACGCTTCGATCCTCGGCGGCATTACCACGCTAGTAGGCACCTCAACCAATCTCGTCGTGAACTCTTTTCATTTGAATGCCAGCGGCAGCGAACTGGGCATGTTTCAGTTTAGCTTGGTGGGAATCCCTGTCGCCTTGGTGACCCTGACCGTACTGCTATGGCGAGCCAATGCGCTTCCCCATCACCGCTCGGAAGATACTGAAGAGAAGCTTTCCTATTTTCTTGCTGCCGATGTAGAAACCGAATCACCCATGGTTGGAAAAAGCATCGAAGAAAACGGTTTACGTAGTCTGGACGGCCTGTACCTGCTGGAAATAGAGCGAAAAGGTCGATTGATAAGCCCAGTCGCACCAGATGAACAGCTACAGGCTGATGACACGCTGGTGTTCACCGGCGAAGTGAGCAAAGTACAGGCACTGCAGCGCTTTCCCGGTCTCAACCTGTTTGGGCACCAAGCCGACAACCTGCTCGCCACCAATCTGGTCGAGGTGGTGATCTCGCATGAGTCGGAGTTAGCGGGTAAAACACTGCAAGACGTCGATTTTCGCAGCATGTTCAGCGCAGGTGTAGTGGGTATTCGGCGAGGTGATAAGCGTTTAGAGGGGCAACTAGGCAAAATTTTTCTGAGGGTGGGTGACTGCTTGCTATTAGCGGTAAGCGCGGATTTTCGTCAGCACCGCAACCTGGACCGCAACTTCCACCTATTAAGCGGCAGTTTTACACGCCCACAGCTCAACCGCAATGAGAGCCTGGTCACTTTGGGCGGCTTTGCTGGGGTAATTGGCTTAGCAGCAGCCAACTGGCTGCCGCTTTTCCACGGCTTACTGATGCTGCTAGGAGCGCTGCTGCTGCTGAAAGTGATCAGCATGGCTGAACTTCGCAGACGATTCCCTTTCGAGCTGTGGTTAATCATTGGCTCTGCTCTGGCCATTGCGCAAGCATTAGAAAATTCCGGTGCCGCTGCGCTATTGGCTCATGGCATGGAGGCCGTGTTCAGCGGCTATGGCATGTATGCAGCCTTTATCGGCTGCTACTTATTGACGTTAGTCCTCACGGAAACGGTCACCAACAACGCCGCTGCCGCTTTGGCCTTTCCCATTGCCTGGAGTACTGCACAAGCATTTGGTGCCGATCCACTACCATTCGTCATGGCAGTCGCTTATGGTGCCAGTGCCTGCTTTTTCATTCCGTTTGGCTACCAAACTCATTTAATGGTCTACTCGCCCGGCCGTTACCGCATCACTGACTTTTTAAGAATTGGCTTACCTGTCAGCGTGGTCTATTCAGCGGCGGTATTAATCATCACGCCGCTGGTATTTCCTTTTTAAATAATGACAAAGCACAATTTAATTTTAGTCAATACGCGACAACTTCTTTTCCCACGCCCAGGCATGACGGATTATAATGGACAGGTCTGCATATTTTGGCTGCCAACCCAGCTCAAGTTTGGCCAATGCCGCGTCTGCTACCAATCGTGCAGGGTCTCCAGCGCGCCGTTCGCCCTCTTCTACCTTCAAGCTGTAGCCATCCTCTGCTACCACTTGTTGGACAGCATCAATAACCTGCTGCACCGAATAACCTAAACCGTTGCCAAGGTTAAAGCCCAAAGCGCCGGTCTGATATCCATTTACAAGCGCTTGTAAAGCCAAAGCATGCGCCGAACAGAGATCTTCGATATGGATGTAATCGCGAATACAGGTGCCGTCTTCAGTTGCATAATCTCGACCATACACAGTAATTGACTTGCGACGTCCAGATGCCGCTTGCAAAATTAAGGGAATCAGGTGCGTTTCGGGGTCATGGCACTCCCCAATCTCCCCTTCTGGGTCAGCACCGCAGGCATTGAAATAGCGTAAGCACACTGAATTAAGGCCGTAAGCGCTGGCGTAATCCTTTAATATACGCTCAACCATCAACTTACCGGCGCCATATGGGTTAATCGGCTGCTGGGGGTGCGCCTCATCAATAGGTATGTACTCCGGCTCACCAAATGTCGCTGCAGTAGAAGAAAAAATGAAATGGTAAACGTTATGACGAACCATAACGTCCAGCAGGTTTAACGTATTGGCAACGTTATTACGATAGTATTTGCCCGGCTTATTGACGGATTCACCCACCAAACTACATGCTGCAAAATGCATGACACCTTCGAAGCAGTGTGAGGCAAATAGATCTTCCAGGAGTGGTGTATCAGACAGATCCCCAACGACCAGCTCGCCATAACGCGCCAACTCGCGAAAGCCGGTGCTTAAGTTATCCAGTACAATAACCTCATGTCCTTGGCGGTTAAGCTGCTTCACCATATGTGAGCCAATATATCCGGCCCCACCTACTACTAGTAATTTCATATCATACCTACCATTAAAAGACTTTAAAGATAATCTAGCGCGCTTGAGCATCCCTTTAAAGGCATAAACTGAAGGAATTCGTTGATTTCCGCTTCGATCCAACCCTGTTCCGAAGACGGCAATGCTATATAGTCACATGACCTGTTTTTCATCAAGATATCAACATCGCGGAATGCCAACATAGCTGACGCCGAAAACTTATCTTTCTTGCCATAAACACTGAATTTCAAATCACTCTCAATTGCAAACTGCGCATTTTCATCTTCTAAAGAAATGACTAAAAGATTTTTCTTCCATCGCAAAGTTTCCAAATGTTTAATGGAAGATATATCAATCGCCATAGCTAAAACTCCCGTATGCAAACGGGCGTTTAAATGAGCTACATCAGCAAGATAATAATGCCAATCTAACGTGTTATCATTATCTGGAATGACAGAGAATAGATCATGATAGAGGGGCGTAGACAGCGCATTGTTAAGGTAGTATTCAACCTCCTTTAGCGCACTTTTATCTACGTAAACGAGCACGATAACCTTTGAATAAACAGATTCCAAAAAATCTAAATAGTTATGATTTTTTGTAAGAAGGCTTGGCCAGCGCACACCTTCTTGATAATTAATTAGCATCCGGTTAAATGAGCGTATACTCCACTGCTGCTCTTGTAAGATACTGGTCAACTCTTCAACCCAAAGTGTTGATACCCTGCTGAGTTCGCAATGGCGATCAAGCAGCAAGTGTAATACCTTGCTTTTAAGGTAGAGATCAGACATCAGATCAATATTAATAACGCACCCAGGGTTACGGTCAACCATAACCATATGGCAAGCACTATTCCAGCGCAGTACTTCAAGATATTCAAGCGCATTGGCCCCTAATGAAAACACGAGTGTTTTCCCAGGGTTATTATGCGCAATATCACCTAGTTGCAGGTACCATCTGTGTCGAATGAGCTCTACATCGCCTCTCTCAGCAATCAAACCCTGGCGATTAGCGTAGCCGGCTCCAACTTCATACTTATCAAAAAGATCGCCGTAAACTATGGTTTGGTCTAGGCGGTCTAGCTCAGAAAGTGCCTGGGCCTTTGCTTCGCGATCAGAGCCAATTAACACAAGCATGGGGTTAGGGATGCTTTTAATGTAGTCGTAAGGGTTTTCAAGACTCGCTGCTAAACTATGCCAACGGTTAAGCTCAATATGCTTGGCCAACATGGCATCTGCTTGCAGCTGTAAACGCTCGGGCTCGGCCGCTTCAAGCAGCGTGGCAAACTCATCAACTTGCATAGGCGCAATTGCCGTCAGTTTTGCCCGCAGTTTAGCTGCCCGATGGCTTACCTTACGTATAAAAAAACGGTTCTCACCCAGCAGTTCTGCGTAGTCATTGTCGTAGTAAACACGTGGGACTCCCCAGCCGTTAAAAGTGTACCGGGTCATCAGCTCGGAACTGCGCTCAGCTTCAGGCACCAAATTAGCCACTATGGTCTGGAAAAAAAGCTCATCTGGCACCCATGTACGTCGATAAAAACGCTTTAAAATGGGCTTATTACGGTAAAGTGACCATATCTTATCCAACGTGCTACGACGCAAACACCACCACTGCGAGCCCATATGGGCGGTATGCTTTAAGGGTAATACACGCTTGATTTTAAGTTTACGCTGAATCTTTAAAGAGGTATCAAAAAGAAATGTCTGATAACGCCAGTTAAAAAAGTGGTATTTTGACCAGCGTTGTTTTTGCAAGCCTGCCGTTACCCAAGTATGTTTTTCCGCATTAACGGCTTCAATATGGTCCTTCGCAGTTTTAGCTAAGTACTGTTCGAGCAGATGTATGGGCTTTATCGGCATGCAGGAGCCAGAAATTAGCATGAAGTAATCGCTATCAGTGTCATGCTGCTGTATTGCTTCCATGCAGTTAAGAGTCGCCTGAACGATAGACCACTCTCCCCACACTACTTTTACACGCTTGGAAAAGTAAATCTTCCCAGGCAGTTGATCATACCCCCAGCGGGCTACCGCGGCGGGTAAATCTCCTGATGTGGTAGCATCATGATGTACATACACGTTGCTACCTGCATTTAATAATGAGCCAAGCAAATCCTTTAACTGTTCGGGCTTCTCGTGGGCGAGCAAAACAAACGACACTTTCACTATTACCAACCTCCAAGATTTATTAACCCACGTTTCGCCAGATCTTTCCATCCTTTGAAGGGAACTGAAATTTTCTCGTTATAAAGCACACCTTTTTTATCAATAATAGAACCGTACTGCTTATATTCCGCTGAATCATTGTAGTGTTGCTTAGCAAGCATTTCTTGCTTAACCTTTTCATCAAGCTGGCTAATAAATTTATAGTGAAGCAGTGCACCTGTTACCTTACGTTCATCAATACATCGATTCAAGCGCCGTGGAAGCATCATGTGCATAGATGAAATATACATATAATTCCATTTCCACTTAACTAAAGGCACTTTATTTAACGCAGGAGCTTGGGCTGGCTTATCTTTCGAGAAAACGCGACGGCGAACGCCCCCTTGAACATAAAGATTTCGATAGTTTGGATTGTATTGTTTTGTATACCCGTATCCATCAAAATAAGGGCAAACATCTAAAGGATTGGTTCCTTCTTCATAGTAAGTTTCAGCTACGGGCTTTTCGCTATACATATCTAACATCAACGTAAAAAAAGAGTCTTGCTTTATAGACTCCATATACTGTGTTAGATCTTTAAGATCCCGATTTTCCATATGCGGGTATATGAAGAACTCATCAGGATCACAAGTAAAGCACCAATGCCCACGCCCATATTTAAATAATAAATAGTTAAGCCAATGCATACCAAAATTAGAGTCTTTATAACTTCCTTCAGTATAGTAGTGAGTCACATCAGCACAGTCAGCAAGCAACGCAGCCGTATTATCATCAGAACTATTATCAACAATAAAAAAATGATCAACCCCAAGGTTTCGATAATAGTCTAAAAAGTAAAGAAGTCGATGTCCTTCGTTTTTCATAGTAGTAAAAAGCAAAACATCGCTCTTTTTAACTCTATACTTACTATCTTTCTGTATAGTTAGTTCCTGCCCTTTTCGGTAAGCAGCTCGAAAAAAGGGTGTTAGTTCTTTAATCCATGAAATATTTCTAGTCATAGGTTCACTCTAAATATCAACATAGAAAACTTAGCGCGACGCTAGTACTTTGCACAAAGCAGGAATATACTCTTTAAAAACTTTATCATCACTTATTACAATTGGAGTAATATCGCGTGAAGACGAAATATCAAAGACTTGATTTGAATCAAAAAACTCATCAAATAGTTTTTTATTACTTACACGGTAGCGATCAATTATGCTTTCAATTTGTTTTTGTGTAAATACTGCTTTTCCGTATATATCTCCCTCAATATCAATACTCTTCAATGCTTCTAGAATATTTGCTCTCTCTCTACCAGAACTATCAAAGAGATCAACTCTTCGTAATACTTCTAGCTGACCTGCACTCAGCGATTCATTAGTATGCTTATAGGAATGCAAGGCTTCTACATTTAAACCTAACTCTTCAATTAAATCTTTAACAGTATCGTTAACATAGCCAGGCGCAACAGCTTTCACATGAAGTCGCTCGCTTCCAATTTTACCCTGAATATTATTTAAGAAACTTAAGTAGTCGATCCAGTAAAAATCATCTATATTATCAACGAAGAACTGCGGAGTTGCTGTTGAAAACTTTTTATCCCAAGGCCATTTAATATGCTGATTATACCAAGACTCAAGCCAACTTGACTGCTCTTTAAGATAGACAACTACATGCAAATCAAAAATTTCTTTTAATATATTTAAAAAATTGTAATTTTTTAAAAGACAAAAGTCTTCTGCTGACAAAACAAACGTATTAATAATATTTTCATCGTTTTTCAATATTTCCTTAACAAGGTCTCCCGGTAGTATCTTGTTATTTTTTAACCACCAAGGGATTTTCACATGATCATTTAAACCAAACAGTTTCGGATAGCAAATCCCATGACTCCTTAATATACCCTTATTTTTATTTAATACTGCCTGAATAGTGGTAGTACCTGTTCGCTGCATTCCAAAATGAACAATTAATTTTTTTTTCATAACAATCCAATTAAAATTAACTTTTTATGCTAATTAAGAATATAAATCAGTAAAAACACCTAAATTTATAGCTGAAGTAAGATTCTCATTACTTACCCAAGTGTCATAATTAACCATTTCAGTCCAACCAGTTAGAAATACAAAATCCAGGCCTGCAGCAGACGAAGCTTGGTAATCATATTTACTATCACCTAAGAAAAGCGCTGGTTGCTGAATATTACCAGTTGTAAGCTCCCTATTAAGAATTTCATCCTTACTATTAGGGCTACCGAAAATACCACCATCGAAGAAATGATCAATACCTCTTGCAGTAAATACTCGCCGAAGCTCGGTCTGATCTCCCCCAGATACAATTAACCAACGAGAGCTAGCTGTTGCCTCTTTTAAACGCTCCAAATCAGGTGAAATTTTACAACTCATCAAACCATCACATACATTATCTGCGTAACGTTTAAGAAGCTCCTCTAGGGTGGGTCCAGATTGTTCTGGCTTAACAATACTTTCAAGAAAATGAGCAAATTTTCTGTAGCGTGAAATACCGCCGTGTCGAACATGATACTCAACTAAAGCTTCAGCAGCGGCCTCTCCGTAAGGCAAAGCTGCTTTGTAAAAAGCATTAGTCTTGACACGATTAGAGTTTAAAACAACACCATCACAATCGAATACTAGAGTTTTATAATCACTAAGAGCATGCTTCATCTCATTCCTACCTTTCGCATTGCTGACTCTACCTTAATCACATCTTCAGGCACGTCAACCGCCAAGCTTCCTGATTTTGTTTCAATCAAGCGAATGGTTTTACCTATTTCAAGGAAGCGTAGTATTTCAATATCCTCGCTGAATTCTAGCTTACTTTTACGTCCAAAAGCCCTAAAAGAGCTCAGCTCTTCTCGGGTAAATGCATAAATACATACCTGTTTTTTATAGCGTATAGGCGCGCATTTTGGATCTTTAAAGCCAGGAAGAGCAGCGCGGGACATATAAATTAGCTTATTATCTTCGGTACTAATAACTTTAGGAATATTTATATTATATGGATCTTCATCATCGGATATCCAGCTAAAGCCATTAATCACATCGTTCATGTTATCTAGTTTTGCATCACGTACTTTTAAAATATCAGCTGGGTCGACAAGTGCTTCATCGCCCTGTACGTTAATATAAATATCTGCTTGGACTTTTTCAGCTGCTTGTGCAAGACGGTCCGTGCCTGTCAGCGCATCATCTGTAGTCATTACTGCATTAAAACCCGCACTTTCTACCACTTCATAAATTCGCTCGCTTTCTGTCGCTACATATACATTTTCTTTACCGACTGCTTTAGCCGATAATTCTGCTACCCAAAGCACCATTGGTTTTCCAAGTAGATTCACAAGTGGCTTGCCTGGGTAACGGCTCGAAGCGTAGCGAGCAGGTATCATTACAACACTGCGCATTGCATTTTCCTTTTGAGTGCTTAGAGAGCGTAAACGGATTCAGTGTGAAGTCCATAACGTGTAGGCGTAATCGCTACAAGATCGATCGCTTTTTCCGTTGCTTGATATAGCTCAAATAGTTGATGCATTTCTTGGCTACGTGGATCATCTGCTCCATAACCATCAAAACCAGCCATGATTATTTTATTAGCTTGACCGCTATTAGCTACTGCTAGTGCATAAGCAACAACCAATGAGGTAGGTAAAGTGCAATGTACAGCCCCAAATACAAATTTTCCTTGGGTTATATTCAATCCAAAATCGAGTATTTCTTTGTTAGCAAGAGCTCGTTGCAATTCTTCAGGTAGCATTGAGTAGGGTGTAATTAAAGGCTGGTTTAAGCGGGTATGCTCTTCACAATCAGCAAGCAGTCGAACGGGATGGCATGCAACTCGAAGGTCAATTAGATTAGCCTCTAGGGCGCTTTGCGTATTTAATGCCACTACAAGCGGCTGTGTTTGACGTATATACCGTTCTAATGCCTTGCGGTGTTGCTCAACACCTGGCCCTGTGCCTAGCAATAATACATCTCGCCCATTAAATACTTGCTTAGGTGACCATCGACCTTGAGCTTCTGCACGGTAAAAATCACGAGCGGAATCAAGAATATCAACGCTGAATTTCTTCCCACCTTCAACACGAAGGTGCTCAATTACTGCCAGTACATCTTCTTCGTCATAACGAGAGTCGCTAAGCATTTGTTGAATATATGTGGGGTGAATACCGTATTTACCAGCCAAATAGTAATACGGATTAGTTCCCCAACCATATTGTTCCTGCATTGGCTTGAAATGCTTACGCAGTAGTGCCATTAGCGGTACCATACTTACCTGCTTATCACGACGCTCAGCTAATTCAATCGCTAGCTCTTCAGTACGAGCATTTCCGGGGCCACGTCCCATACCTGTTACTGTAGCATCTACCCAAGTAACGCCTTCATCAATCGCACGTAACGTATTAGAAAGTGCAAGGCCCAAATTATCATGGGTATGGATACCCATTGGTCCTTCCCATTCCGTGCGTATCCAATGAATAATGCGTGCTGCCTGATCTGGATTCATACTACCCAAGCTGTCTGCGAAATAGAGTGCATCCAGTGGATAAGCCTTGGCTTCACGGGCAAGCGCTTTTACTTCTTCTTCGGTCCGGTCAGCGATTTGCATCAGGTTGAAACCAACCTTAAAACCGCGTTCTTTCAGCCAAGTAACCGCTGGTAACGCCGCACTAAACTCGTGAACGTGACAGGCAATGCGTACCAATTCCACTGGGGAGTTAGTTGCATCGTTAGGGAAGAGTCTTTCAAGCATTTCCTTTTGAGGCAACTTACCCACTAGCTCACTACCATTAACCATTACTCCGACTGTTAAACAATCGGGAATAGTCAGTCCGCGAATAAACTCATCCGTAGTGAATGCACAAGGGCCTTTAAATCCTTCATTTTGCAGAGAACGAAGTCCTAGCTCCACAATATCAATACCGGCAGCTTGCATGGCATTTAAATATTCATTAATGAGCTCCTCTGTAAAATCCCACGCGTTATAGTAACCGCCATCGCGCAAAGTACAATCTAGTAGTTTTAAAGAAATCATTAAAAACCTTCCTCTCTCTCAATTTTCATTATAGTGCTTTTAATTTTATCGCCAGCGGGTCTATAAATATAGGCTTGATTCAACATCTTTAATGCCACATTTCGGTCACCCTTCTCATAAAATTCATATGCCATATCTCTTATACCATCAATCACAGCACTGGTAGCTTCGCTTTTAGCTAAAAAAAACTTATCATGTATCGGATGGGGGAAACACTTAGCCCCCAAATCCACATTATAATTAATCTTTACAATATAAGAGAACAAGTTAAACAAATAACGCCAATCAATACTGTAACTTGTATAATCGGCTCTCTTTCCATTACCGAGTTCTCTAACATATTCGCATGAAGGAAAAACAATTTTTTTCTTATTGTATTCTCCTGGGAAATTAAACAATTGAAGGTTGCTATGAACTACCCCTGGAATACCGCATATGCGTAGAGGAACAAAGCATCCAAAACCACCATTTGCTATAAATGCATTACATTTCATGCATTCTTTAATCTTTATTTTATAATCCTCAGAAATCATATTTATTATTTTTATTTTTTTTGACTTTATACGTTTTTTGATTTTCCTATAAACTTCCATATCTTCAGGAAATAATTCTTTTCGGGCTTCATGAGATGTCATTCCATCTATATACAAAACAATTTCATCATATTTTTCAGCAAGTTTTTCTGACACTAGCTCTATTAACTCCACCTGCTCAACTAAACTTCTCTTAGTTCCCGTAATTCCATACCATAAACTAAATACTTCTTTATCAACTTGATTAATAGGACTAATACTACTTTTTATTTTATTCTCCATTCGGAAAGCTTCGGGTCTGTTTAAGTCTATCGAATCTCCAAACTGGAAACGGGTACCTACTGAACATGGGAAAATATAACTATTATTTTCATTGCATTTATAAACATTAAAACCTAAAATTTCGGGACTTAAGTAGCAGCCGTCTTTTATATACACTTCTGACAAACATAAATCAGGCAAATTTATAAATTGATCGTAAAAATAATGGAAAGGCCTATTTTGATCAACTACTACCCCGCCAAAAGAATTTGGACGCTTTGGAAAGAAGTTTAAAACTTGTAATTCTAAAATTTCTTTAACAACCAACTCGACCACTTTACCAAATTTATTATAAACAAAAATAATATCTTTGTTAAAAACTGCATTAAAGAAATGACTAATCTGGATTAAACACCATCTATTCTCACCATTATCATCAGCAAAAAAAAGACAATTAGACATTCGTATTCTTTTAGAAAAAAAGCGTTGTATTAACACAATCAATAAATGGGTGGTATAATTCAACTTTATTATTGGATAGAAAACCATTAACTAAACTAATCAAGGATTTGTGATTCATATCATTCTGGAAACTTACCACTTCTTTAAAAAAGGGACTCAGCTTATCTTTTGTAATATTATTCATAAATTTTACCTCCTTTTTCTATAGAAAAAATACTTATTTGAAACAATAGAATCTAAGTAAACAGCAGCGCCTGAAACATTGAACTGATAAAAGGTTAGTAAATTAGAATTCACTTCTGATTTACTAAACACCAAACTACTAAAAAAGCATTCATCTGGTATCCATACCCATCGAAAAAAACTCTGGTAATAAGGCTCTAATACTAGTACATGCTCAATCACTTCTTGCGTTAAGCACCACCACTGGCTGCCGAATCTGATAGTTAATCCGTCGGGTAATTTGCGCTTCAGTCCTAACCATTTTTGCCATTTGTACGTCCAGCGATGTAGGCGCGGGTATTTTCGTTTATTGAGGAAGTGCCGATAAAGGTATCTATCTTCGCGAATACCACCTTTAATCCATCTACTGTTCTCACACTCGATGAAATTGGTACCTCGATGCTTTTTCAAGTGCTCTTTGAGTGCGCTTAGAGGTTGTGTAGGATAGCAATACTCGCTAAGTAAATAGTAGTAATCGGTTTTATAGGACGCTTGAGCATAGCGCAACATTCGTAAGGTTGCTTCCACCAAACTCCATTGCCCCCAGCCGCAACGCACCCTGTTTAAAAGCACATGGCAGCGTGGCTCGTTTGCATAGTAATCGCTTAGCCGTTCATAAGGTGCCTTACCGGATTTTTTATCATAATGAACAATAACTTGACCATTAGTATCTTCTAGCAGCAGCTTGTCCACCAAGCGAGTAACGCGTGAGACGCTTTCATGAGCTAATACTAAGTAAGTAATTGAAAGATCAGCCATGTTCGTTATCAACCAATAACACGGTAGGAGAAACTTGGCTGGAGGGTAGGCGCTCTACGGGCGGATGAGTGACCATTACCTGCTGTAACCGCTTGAAATTTTGTTTATGGCGATAGTAACCAAAGCCTTTGCGCTTAGGATGCCAAAGATGAACAAGCGTACAACCTGCCTGACGGCACTGCTCTCCGTAAAGCGCAAAGTAGGCCCTGAAACCGCGGTATTCGTTAGCCATGCCACTGCCCATATTGCGCTCGTATTCCGGTGGTTTCTCTGCAATAGGAAAGCGGCAGGAAAGTCGGTGTAGCAGTTCAAAGTCCTCGGCTCCATGGCCTTTAAACCCCTCATCATGGCCGCCTATACTTAGCAAGTCTTCTCTGTTCATCACAATGCAAGAGCTACCTTGCACTAAAAATTGCAGGCTCTCTTTGGGCAATTGCTGGCGGTTACGAAAGCACCACGCCTCATTACCTTGGTTAAACGCGTGCATAAAGTGCTGTGTCGCAGGTTCAGTTAAAAACGCTACAGGGACGCAGAAGAAGTTCTCTGGTTTCGTAGCCAGCTCTTGCTGGGCAATGTACACCAGCAAACGTTGATACACCGTTGTTACCGCCAAAAAATCAACATCATGAAATAGCACTACTGGTGTATTTGCTGCTTCAGCACCACGATTGCGTGCACGTGCTAATGAGAATTTTTTGAAACGGGTACGTAGGTGCAAGCTTGTGATAGGGCGTGAAACCCGATGTTGCTTCTCTACTAACCTATCTATCCACTTTCCTACTGCACGTGGGCTACCATCATTAACGATAATTGCTTCATATCCGCCAGGAATGCAGGTTAGCAGAGTTTCCAGACGAGCTAGTTCACGTGAGCTTGCCATATTTGCACGAACTGGAATAATAATAGACGCTTGCTGCTGCATAACGGTATTTTAAACCTAAGTAGATTGATTATTAATCGTCGCCATCAATAACTTCAAGAGCCGCTTCCTTTTCACTTTTACGAAGATAAGCAAGTTTTTTAGCTTTCTCTAATGTTATTTGTTCTGTTTCCGACCATTTCTCTTGTAATGCTAAACTAAGCCCATACTCTATGCCTATCACGGTGCGGTCAAACTTATTCACCTCGCCTTTGGCTGCTTTTCGAATACCATCAGGCGTTGCATTAATGATATTTACTAGCTCATCAACTCGCGCTTTTGCGTGTTTATGAGCCTTACGTAGCACATCTAACTCTTCTTTTTCCCACTTGAGCTCTTTAGCCTGTTGAATTAGTATATGCAGACCGTTTGCTCTAGGTCTAGTATTTCTCAACTCTTGCTGAATTGCATTAATCTGCGCTTTACTTAAAGTAGCTGGATCGATATCAAACGATTTCTCATTTAGTTCATGTAATAGCGATTTATCATCGGTATCTTGATGGTAGTCAGCAATAGCTTCGTTGATATCGTTATACCAAGTCGCACTGCCATTTTTGAGGTAAATGCCTGCTTGACATAAATCGCGAAGAATACCTTCGCCATGAGACACCATAATTAATGAGGCCTTACCTACTCGCTCTTTGAATAGCTCTTGTGCCTTTGCTTTAAAGGCACGATCACCAACGGCTGTAGCCTCATCAGAGATATACACATCAAAATCAAATGCAAGAGATAACCCAAAAGATAGGCGTGACTTCATACCTGATGAATAAGTACGTATCGGTTCATCAAAGGCTTCTCCTATTTCAGCGAAGTCTTCTACAAACTTGATAATTTCTTTGATGTCTTTTCCACGCCCTTGGGTGCGTGCTACAAATTTGGTGTTTTGGCGACCTGTCATATTGCTTTGCATGCCGCCCGAAAGCCCGACAGGCCAGGAAACACGGCTATGGCGAATGACTTCTCCACGCTCTGGCGAGTCCATACCGGCGATAAGACGCAACAGCGTGGATTTACCCGCCCCGTTAGCGCCAATCAATCCCACACTGATCCCGGCGGGAATAGTCAGGTTGATGTCTTTCAGCACCCAGTCGCTACCGTGATGGTTGTGGTAGCGCTTGTAGAGGTTCTTGATTTCGATCATGGTCGTTCGATCTTGATGTCAGGTTGCGTCAACGGCTCTTGCACATGAGGAGTGATGGTGTCTATTCGTCTTTCAATCGCTGCCAAACAGATCGCGGGTGTATACCTTGTTGGCAACGTCCTCGAGCTCTAGCGACATGCGGTTACTGAGTATGAGATCCGCCTTTTGTTTGAAGGCGGAGAGTTCCGTGAACACTTCTGAATTGAAGAAGCGCTCTTCTTTCAAGGTGGGCTCATACACGATGACCTCGATCCCTTTCGCCTTGAGCCGTTTCATCACGCCCTGCATGGCACTGGCGCGGAAGTTATCGGAGCCAGACTTCATTATCAGCCGGTAAATACCGACTATCCTGGGCTTGTGCTTCAATACGGATTCGGCGATGAAGTCCTTGCGGGTGCGGTTGGCATCCACAATGGCTTGAATAATGTTGCTGGGCACGTCCTGGTAGTTGGCCAACAACTGCTTGGTATCCTTTGGCAGGCAGTAGCCGCCATAACCAAAGCTTGGGTTGTTGTAGTGCTGCCCTATGCGCGGGTCGAGCCCTACCCCTTCGATAATCTGGCGGGTATCCAGGCCATTGCTTTCAGCGTAGGTGTCCAGCTCGTTGAAGTAGGCCACACGCATGGCCAGATAGGTGTTGGCAAACAGCTTGATGGCTTCGGCTTCCGTGCTGTGGGTCAGCAGAACGGGCACATCCTGCTTGATGGCACCTTGCTGGAGCAACCCGGCAAACGCTTCTGCTCGTTCGGAACACTCGCCTACGATAATACGCGAGGGATGCAGGTTGTCATAAAGGGCTTTGCCTTCACGCAGGAACTCCGGTGAAAAGATCAGGTTATCCGTCATGAAGCGCTTGCGAGCTTCTTGGGTGTAACCTACTGGTACGGTCGATTTGATGACCATCAGCGCGTTTGGGTTACTCTCCATCACCAGGCGGATGACCGCTTCTACGCTTTGAGTATTGAACGTATTGGTGTTCGGGTCGTAGTCAGTGGGTGTGGCGATGATGACGATATCGGCTTCGCGGTAGGCCTTGCTGGCATCGCAGGTGGCCGTGAAGTTGATATCGTCACGCGCCAGGAAGCTGCTGATTTCGGCATCCACGATAGGCGAACGCCCTGCGTTTAGCTTGTCGACCTTGTCTTGAACGATATCTACCGCCACAACGCGGTTATGCTGGGCCAACAGCATGGCGTTCGATAGGCCTACATACCCCGTACCTGCTACCGCTATATTTTTCATGAGAACTCGAGATCACTGTTTGAATGACGAAGATAAGGAGCAGCAGTCGGCGTTCCTTGGCCTGCGCTACGAATGCTGACGTGCTTACCCTTTCGCTGATACAGGGCTTCCAGCTTACCTTTGAGCACATCGCGCGCGGTTTGTTCGCCGTGTACTAGATGAATGGTGTGCGGCCAGCGGCGCATGCGCTTTACAAAATTGATCAGATCCACTTGGCCGGCGTGAGCAGAGTAGCCGCTGATGCTGGTAATGCCGGCCTTGATATCGATGCGCTGGCCATCGAGTTCTACCCAGCCGCCCTGGGGGCCATATTGCTGTATGGCGCGGCCTGGGGTGCCGGCACCCTGATAACCTACGAACAGCACCTGGTGGCGGGCATCATTCAGCATGGCCTTGAGGTAGTTCATGATGCGCCCGCCGGCGCACATGCCGCTGGCAGCAATCACTACGGCGGGCCTGCCAGTGCTGGCCAGGTACTCTACGGTTTGCTGATGTTCTTCATGGGTATCTACCGTGTAGAGATTGGCAAAATTCAGCGGGTGGCGGCCTTTTTTCAGGCGGCGCTGGGCTCCTTTGTCCCAGAAGGGTTTCAGTTCGCGATATACCTGGGTGAAACGGGCGGCCAAAGGCGAATCGACGATGATTTCGAGCTTCTTCCACTGGGTGCTTTTAGCATCGTGAATGATGCCTTCCAGCTCATAAAGCAGCTCCTGGGTGCGGCCAATGCTGAAGGCCGGCACCATGACCGTGCCGCCATTGGCGAGCGCTTGTTCGATAGCCCGCTTGAGCACGGCGCGACGCTGGCGGCGGTCTGGGTGGGTGCGGTTGCCGTAGGTGCTTTCGAGCACCAGCTGGTGGCAGCCGCTGGGCGATTTGGGTGCGGGTAGTAGCGGTGCATGGGGTGCGCCCAGGTCGCCCGAGAACACTACGCACTCGTTTTCGCCGCGGCCGGTGGCCTGGTATGCGATTTCTACGTAGCTGGAACCTAGAATGTGCCCAGCGCGCTTAAGCTTTATGCGAGTAGTGCCGATAGTGTTATGGGCCACGCGATGCCACTTGCCGTAAGGCACGCTGATGATCTGCTGCTTTAGTTGATCCTGAAAGCGTTCGATCAGTTGGGCGTTACGGGTGAAGCCGATTTTAAGCGCGTCTTCGATTACGAGCGGCAGCAGCTTGGCAGACGGCTCCGAGCAGATGATGGGGCCTTTGAAGCCAGCAGCCAGCAGGTACGGCAGCCGCCCTACGTGGTCGATGTGTACGTGGGTGATGATGAGCGCCTGAACGGTGCTGATATCGAATTCGATCTGCAACTGCTCGAAGGAGTCTTCCGCGGCATCTTCGCCCTGGAACAGGCCGCAGTCGATCAGTAACGAGTGCGCGGTGTTCAATATCAGTTGATGGCAGCTGCCGGTTACCCCGGTGGCGCCACCGTGGTGAATGATATCGAGCATACCGTTCTCCGATTTTGGTGCGTTTAGCGTGCCTTCAATTTGGTGGCGAATTGGTCGCAGTGGCTTGTTCGAGCGGCTTGGCAGCCGCCTTCCGCGGGTGCCTCATTCGCTCGTGCCTCGCGAGATTCGTTACCACGCGCTACGGGGTGGTTGCCGGCACTTGATGAGGGGCAAACCGTAGCGCGTGGTAAGCCGCCAGGCGCACCCGCGGGAGCAGCGCGGCGAGCGCTGCCGATGTGATGCAAAAGCATGCCTTGGGTGCCTTGGCTGGGGCGGCTTGGCAGCCGCCATCCGCGGGTGCCTCATTCGCTCGTGCCTCGCGAGATTCGTTACCACGCGCTACGGGGTTGTCGCCGGCACTTGATGAGGAGCAAACCGTAGCGCGTGGTAAGCCGCCAGGCGCACCCGCGGGAGCAGCGCGGCGAGCGCTGCCGATGTGATGCAAAAGCATGCCTTGGGTGCCTTGGCCGGGGCGGCTTGCAGCCGCCATTCGCGGGCGCCTTATTTGCTCGTGCCTCGCAAAACGTTATCACGCGCTTTGATTCATACCTCAACAGAGCGTGTGATAGGGATAGGCATACCTTACGTACTTCATTGATTGACCGTAACGCGCAGGCTTACGCCTTACCATTTGTGCCTGATCAATCCCGGTGGTCTTTCACGATCATGATGATCATGCTGAGGATGAAGGCCAGAAAGATGGTGATGATGGCAAAGACGCTACTGTTGTAGAGGCGGTTGGGCTCGGTTGGGTACTCAGGCATTAACGGGCTTTGCAATACGCTTACCTGCTTGAGCTGCCGGGCGGCTTCCAATCGCGTGTTTTCGAGTACGGCTAGCGCATTCGAGTAAGTTTCCTGGGCGAACTGGGCCTGTAGTTCTAGCGTTTGATATTCCGAGGAAACACGATTGAGTGAGTTCCCCGTGGCTTGCGCCAGGCGGTCACGCTGCTCTTCGATTTGGTCACGTAGCGCCGTAATATTTCTTTCTACTTGGCGTAACTCGGCGGACTGGGTGCTTTGAAAGCTTGCCAACGCGTTACGCTGTGCTTGAAGACGCGCCAAATCACCTTCCAGTGTCGCGACGACCTGGTTAATACTTTCTACCGTTGCGGTGGGTGATACCAAGCCATACTCGTTCTGGAATTCCAGCAGCTGAGAGCGGGTTTCTCTAAAGCGCTCCTCCAGGTTCACCATCTGCCTTTCCAGGAAATGCACCTGCTCATCGGCCAGGCGGTGCCCCATTTCATTCATATGGTTTTCGCCTGCCTCCAGAAGCAGCGAGGCCATGTCGTGGGCAAACTCGGGCGTGTAGCCTTGAACTTGAATGTTGAGCACACCTGCGTATTCGTCCAGCTCTACCTCTACACGGCGAAGATAGTATTTATGTAGCTCTTCGATGGGGACATCGGGATTACGCAGCTTGGCAAAAAAATCGCCATGTTCACTGTAATGCTGGCGAAAGCCGAGTTGCTCATCCAGCAGGCGCAGCATATCGACGGACAGCAAGTGCTCTCGAAGAAGAAGCAAGTCAGCCGTGTTACCAGCCCCACCGCCCATCAAGGATGAAAGGTTAAATTCTGGCGTGGCAACTTGAGGGCTTTCCAGCACGACCGTTGCGCGGGAAACATAACGATCTTGCGCCCATACGAACCAATAAAAACTCACTAGCACGATGGCGATCAAGGCTATTGCCCATTGAGGCGACTTTCTGAAAAACCGAGTGATTGAGCCTTGCATGAATTATTTAGCCTTTAATCGATCAACAAAACGTAAGTGCATCAGTAGCCCCATTGCATTGAGCGAGAGCGTGACCAGCCAGAAATAGAGCATGCTGGTGCCGTGAATCACCTTGTAGTTTTCGAAAAAACCAAGACGTAGAGTTTCCAATGCATGGGGAATGGGGTTGAGCATTAGATACTCCAAAAGCCAGTGGGGCATTTGATTGAGCGGAAAAATAACGCCGGAGATAATCAGCAAGGGTAGTGAAAGCATACGAATGACGCGGCCTATTTCAGGCACAAGAGTTGCAGCAACCGACGTAAACAGGCCAAGCCCAAGCCCCAGGCTCCATAGCGACAGCCAAGCCGCCATGGCGCGTATGGCATTATCGGGGTACATCTCAAGGCCCAGCATCAAACCGCCAACGATGAACAGCAGAAAAACGAACGTGCGTAACATGCCTTCTAAAAAGTTACGTACGAGTACCGGGTCGACAGGTTGTACTTGGCGGTAGGCAAACAGGGCGCTGTTACCTTCAATAGCCCCCATGCCACGCAGCATTCCTTCCCGAACTAGAAAGAACCCCATCATTCCCGCAATCATCCAAGGAATAAAGGGCGCGTTGACTATAAGCCTGTCACCGCGAATAAAGCTGCGAATACCTACCATGATAGCAACAAGCGCAAAAGGCTCGAAAATCATCCAGAACCAGCCCATGCGGTCGGCCATGGTGCGCGAAATGGCTTCGCGCATGAACATGGCGTACCACACGCTGCGGGTTACCTGCCAGGGGGTGCGGGCGCCGCGGGGTGCCGTTGGGTTATCGGCCATTGGGGTTGTCCTACGTTTTTTGCTTGTGCAGGCTGGGGCGGCTGGCGCCGCCCTCTCGCGGGTGCCTCGCTTTGCTCGTTACCACGCGCTACAAGGCCTCGCGCTTACCATTTACTATTCACGACTCGCAGCGATTAAAGATCAACCGCTACGCGGGTGGCAACGGCCACCTGGTAGAGGATCTGCGTGAGCGTGGCGGCCAGTTGCAGGTTGTGGGTGGGAGCGGCGGGCATGACGAGGATTTCATCACCCGGGCGCAGGTTCACTCGGCGGGCGTTTTCAACGGCGCCGTTCTGACGAACGATCAGGATATGATCTTCGTCAGCCCGATTGGTAAAGCCGCCAGCGCTTTCGATGTAGTCGATCACGTTCATGCCAGGGCGATAGACGGCAGCCTGGGGAACGAGTACCTCACCGCTGATCAGCATGGAGTCGCTGATTTCGGGGATGGTGATCACATCGCCATCCTGCAGGCGGATATCGGAAATGCGGCCATCGTAAGCCACGACCATGCGGCCACTGGGCTCGAGTTCGCGGGCGCGCTCTACGAAGTTCTGGATCAGCTCGGCTTCCTGGGCACGCACCTGGGCTTCTTCGTTGGTGCTCGAAGAGGCGCTCAGGTAGGTGGTTTCCAGGCGGCGCAGGCTGTCTTCCATGGACTGGCGCTGCTGTTCCTTGACGCTTTCACGCTGCAGCGAAATGCTTTCGACGGCGGTCATGTTTTCAGGAACGGCAATGGCGTCCAGCAGCTCGCTCAGGCGGGCATCGCGGGGTAACGCGTAGCGCGAGGGGCCGTAGTAACTGCCCTCCACTTCTACCACGATGGTTTCACTACGTTTGTCGGCGCTGAACAGCACTTCATCGCCACTGCGAATGGTCTGTCCGTAGAACATGTCGAGGGGGTAATACTGGGCGATGGGCCCTTCTTCACGGCTACCGCGCAACAGCACATGGGAAACGCCACTTTTTAGACGTGCCAGATTCACCAATTCAGCACCACTTAGCTGGTTGCCGAGTAGTTCGTAGCGGTGTTCGCGGTGTACATCGCCACCTACGGCAATTGCCGGGCCGCGCTCTTCCACGACGATGGTATCGCCATCCTGGAACTGCGGACGCGCAATGCTGCCGTTGATCAGGAAGTCGTAGAGATCCACCGTGGCCACGGTTTGGTTATTGCGCAGCACATGAATCTGACGGTAGCTACCCAGATCCTGGTCGATGCCGCCAGCCTGGTCCAGGAAGTAAAGCAAGGAGTCATTGGGAGTGCCTGCATAACGGCCAGGGTTTTCCACATAGCCGGTCACGAAGACGGCCACGGGCTGCACGCCCTGCAGGTTGGTGTAGACTTCGACGTTATCCGGGTAGACGGAGGTAATGGCGCGGCGCACGCTGTTGTCTACCTGCTGGCTGTTCTGGCCTTCGATATTGAGCGGGCCCGAGCCGGGAATGAAGATGTTGC
Source organism: Vreelandella aquamarina (assembly GCF_020075495.1). Taxonomy (GTDB): domain Bacteria; phylum Pseudomonadota; class Gammaproteobacteria; order Pseudomonadales; family Halomonadaceae; genus Vreelandella; species Vreelandella aquamarina_A. Next base: position 1,435 of record NZ_JABYQT010000002.1, on the reverse strand, counting down.
CCTGAGCATCGACCGGGAGAACTCGGTCGAGCTCGAAGGCGCCCCAGGCGCGAACGGTAACCTGGTCGCCGGGCTTTACCTGGTAATCGGAGTTCAGGCCATCGCCCATGGCACCGCGAAAGCCGCCGGTGAACAGGTTGGCGCCAAACGGTGGCAGCGCATCCGGGTCGCGCGGGGGCTGGCTGACGGGGCCGTAGGTGCCGCTGCGCCAATCTGCTCGGGGCCTGTCGTTGATTTCATCCTGAGACTGGCTCTGCAGTTGGCTTTGTTGCTGAGCGGGCACGATGCTGTTGGGCAAGCTGATGCTTTGCGCCCATGCCGTGCTGGCAGCGCTGAAGCCTGCGATTGCTAAAGCACCTACCGCAAGCGGGCGTTTGAGTATGCGTAACACGTTCATTAGTAGCGCCCTTGCATTGCGGTTGAATCCATCTGGGCCACCACGCGCTGGTTCACCCAGCCGTTAGGCGTTTGGCACACCAGCGCTGTGCGTGCGTTAGCCCCCATTTCCACGACCCGCAGCTTGCGGCATTCACGCCCGCTGGCCGCCAGGTACGGTGCATCAGCCACGATTTCGACGTTGTGGCCCCAGGGGCTGCGGCCTACGTTCAGCACGGCACCGGCTGGGGATTTGGAAAGAAAGTCGTTGAGGCTTTCATCCTGAAGCAGCGTGGCCGGGTCGTTATTCAATACGTATTGGGCTTCTTGTACGTGGCTCCTGGGGTAGGAGGAGCAACCAGCTACCAAGGCAACGCCTAGCGCAGCTAGCAGCATGCGAGCTGGCCGCGCTATCAAAAAGGGGGTATTTGACATGATAAATTCCAAAAAAAGGCACGCTACCGCCCAGGGATTGTAACGGGCGTATTCCCTTGCCCTACGCTGTGCGGATGAAATTTCTCGATCTGCGCTGTAAAAAAGCACGCGTCATTGTAAGGGATTACCCGCCGGGCCTCTACATCGACGGTACTCCCAGCGCTGACTCATTTTTATCACAAGATGACCGCAGGAATCGAAAACCAAAGAACCGGCTACTCTGCCGGTTCTTGGTTGTTGTTCCACTGGTAAGCCGCACCCTACCGTTGGTCTATATGCCTTTGATTTACGTAGCTTCCCCACAACACAACCAGTAGGAATGCATACATCATCACTCCACTGTTATGAGTCAGAAACGCCTGACTCAAACCAAAGTCAATATAGGTAACCGGTAGCAATACGCCTGCAGTGGCAAGCGCACGCGTGGCTAGGTTTTGTGCCTGCAACTGATTGGCAAAAAGGCGCATGGGAATGAGATAAAGCGCCAATAATACGAGCAACCCCAGCACGCCTCGCTTGGCAAAAGCATCTATAAATTCATTGTGGGCATGGCCGTACTGTGCGGCCTTGCTATCGATGACGCCCTGCTGTCCGAGTTCCTGCATCGCTTGCACATAGCCCTGCC
>NZ_JABYQT010000029.1 GCF_020075495.1 Vreelandella aquamarina | reverse complement strand
GCTGGCCGGCTTCGGCCGCGCCCTGGATGGCGTCATAAGTGCTGGTCACCTCGACGGTGGGCAGCAAGGCGCTGGCCTCCACGGGCGCGGTGTCGTTTGCCGTCAGACCTTGTGCGTCGGTCACGGTCACGTTTACCGCCGACAGGTTGCCGCCGCCGTTGACGTGGGCCGCGCCCGCGTCGGTCAGGGTGACCGTGCCGGTGATCGCGTCGATGGCGTAGTAGCCGTCGGCGTTGCTGCCCTCGGTCAGGCTGTAGCGCAGCGCCGCGTTGTCGCCGTCCGGGTCGTTGCCCTGGCTGGTCGCCACTTGCTGGCCGGCTTCGGCCACGCCCTGGATGGCGTCATAAGTGCTGGTCACCTCGACGGTGGGCAGCAAGGCGCTGGCCTCCACGGGCGCGGTGTCGTTTGCCGTTAGCCCTTGTGCGTCGGTCACGGTCACGTTCACCGCCGGCAGGTTGCCGCCGCCGTTGACGTGGGCCGCGCCCGCGTCGGTCAGGGTGACGGTGCCGGTGATCGCGTCGATGGCGTAGTAGCCGTCGGCGTTGCTGCCCTCGGTCAGGCTGTAGCGCAGCGCCGCGTTGTCACCGTCCGGGTCGTTGCCCTGGCTGGTCGCCACCGGCTGGCCGGCTTCGGCCGCGCCCTGGATGGCGTCATAAGTGCTGGTCACCTCGACGGTGGGCAGCAAGGCGCTG
>NZ_JABYQT010000028.1 GCF_020075495.1 Vreelandella aquamarina | reverse complement strand
CGGTGTGGTTCATGACTGGGGTGAAGTCGTAACAAGGTAGCCGTAGGGGAACCTGCGGCTGGATCACCTCCTTAAACGATGCGTCATCCTCGCGGCAAGCGCTCACAATGAATTACCTGATCAAGTGATAGAGCAAACGGTTTAGCACGATCCCCTCTTGGGTCTGTAGCTCAGTTGGTTAGAGCGCACCCCTGATAAGGGTGAGGTCGGCAGTTCAAGTCTGCCCAGACCCACCAAATTCCCGTGATACGGCGTTAAAATGCTCCTCGCATGGAAACCCATGCGTCGTCTCATTTTGCCTGGTCTCACGGAAATTTATGACAAGAGGCGATGCAGTGCGAACGCAATGGGGCCATAGCTCAGCTGGGAGAGCGCCTGCCTTGCACGCAGGAGGTCAGCGGTTCGATCCCGCTTGGCTCCACCATCATGTTGGTAGTATCCAGTGCCGTTTGTCGTTTCGTGATCATTGATAAATCGTACACGCAAGTGTCGCTTTATCACTGTTCACTGAACAGTCGCTCTTTAACAATGTATATCATGCTGACATGAACGTTTTTAAACGTTCATACGTAATTGTTGTGTGATACGTCTCAAGCGTATCCGGCAATCGTTGTCATTGCGAGATACCAGACCCCTTCGGGTTATAGGGTCAAGCAATGAAGCGCACACGGTGGATGCCTAGGCAGCCAGAGGCGATGAAAGACGTGGTAGCCTGCGATAAGGTTCGGTGAGGTGGCAACAACCTGTGACCCGGACATCTCTGAATGGGGAAACCCACTGACCACAAGGTCAGTATCATGTACTGAATACATAGGTACATGAGGCGAACCAGGGGAACTGAAACATCTAAGTACCCTGAGGAAAAGAAATCAACCGAGATTCCCCCAGTAGCGGCGAGCGAACGGGGACCAGCCCTTAAGCATGTGACCGATTAGACGAACAGGTTG
>NZ_JABYQT010000027.1 GCF_020075495.1 Vreelandella aquamarina | reverse complement strand
TACATCACGCCGTAATCGCCAAAGGTGCGGATTGAACCGGTGGGGATAGTGGTTTGCATGGTTAGTTCTCCTGTTGGGTTTGGTTTTCAGGCTGGTTTGTCATGTACAAAACCCGTTGGGCAGCTTTTTCGGCTGTTGTGCGTTTGATGCCGTCAGGCAGAAAAATTCTCCATTTTTTGGCTAGAACTATATCTGCAAGATCATCAACCGTTGCGCTTTCCAAAGCAGGATTTGCGTTAATTTCCGAATACAGAAAATCTTTGAATGCCGAGTACAGAGCATCGCGGTTTATTGCGTATCTTGTCATGCTGTTTCGCTTTGGTTGTCAGTTTCAGACGGCATAGGCTTGCCGCGCCTGTACCAAGTGGCGCGGGAAATGCCGAAGTGTTCCCACGGTTTATCGCGGCTGATAGAGTTTTCGGCTAGGTAGTCGGCGCGGGATTGCGACCATGCCCGAAAAACGGTTCTTGTGGAACAGCCGAAGCGTTTTGCCAGTTCTTTAGCCGTAACGTCTCGCTTGGTGGTTTTCAGTTTTGGATAGGCCATATTTCAAAGCTCCGTGATGATTTTTGTTCTGCCTGCATTGATGGTTGTTTTCCGCAAACTATTCCGATGAGCCTGCAATTCCGAAAACCGTCGATTGCTGGCTGCAATATCAAACTTGTACCAAACCCAGTTAGCGATTGATTTGGAGATACATTTCACTTCTTTTTCCCACATCGGGACAGGGAAATCCCCATTTACCCGCATACACTGGTAATGCACTTCTTTCAGCCAGCCTTGCACCGTGTAGCCCTGCTGTTTGAACGCCAACACGTTTTTGTGCGCCCAACGGCTCACAAGGTTAAACACCGTGCAATTTCTGCTTAATCCGACCGCTTCCACGTTAGAGCGACCGATATAGGGCTTAAACTTGTCTAAATCCACGAAATCCGCAAGATACTCCAAATCGTAGCCCCTGATTGCGTCAGGAACGCCGCGCAGCGTCAGCCAATGCGGATGTTCGGGATTTTTCGTAATCAGCGATACAAAGCCCACATCACC
>NZ_JABYQT010000026.1 GCF_020075495.1 Vreelandella aquamarina | reverse complement strand
AGACCCAAGCCTACTGACTTTCACCAGGACAACCAACGCCTGGCTCACCTAGCCTTCTCCGTCCCCCCATCGCAATCATGTCCGGTACGGGAATATTAGCCCGTTTCCCATCGACTACGCGTTTCCGCCTCGCCTTAGGGGCCGACTCACTCTGCTCTGATTAGCATCGAACAGAAAACCTTGGTCTTCCGGCGGGGGAGTTTTTCACTCCCCTTATCGTTACTCATGTCAGCATTCGCACTCGTGATACCTCCAGCAAGCTTCTCAACTCACCTTCATCGGCTTACACGACGCTCCTCTACCGCTCATCCATAAGGATGAACCCGTAGCTTCGGTACCTGGTTTAGCCCCGTTACATCTTCCGCGCAGGCCGACTCGACTAGTGAGCTATTACGCTTTCTTTAAAGGATGGCTGCTTCTAAGCCAACCTCCTAGCTGTCTGAGCCTTCCCACATCGTTTCCCACTTAACCAGGATTTGGGGACCTTAGCTGACGGTCTGGGTTGTTTCCCTTTTCACGACGGACGTTAGCACCCGCCGTGTGTCTCCCACGCTGGCACTCACCGGTATTCGGAGTTTGCCTCGGGTTGGTAAGTCGGGATGACCCCCTAGCCGAAACAGTGCTCTACCCCCGGCGGTGATACGTGAGGCGCTACCTAAATAGCTTTCGAGGAGAACCAGCTATCTCCGGGCTTGATTAGCCTTTCACTCCGATCCACAAGTCATCCAAATCTTTTTCAACAGATCCTGGTTCGGGCCTCCAGTTGATGTTACTCAACCTTCACCCTGCTCATGGATAGATCGCCCGGTTTCGGGTCTATATCCAGCGACTGTGTCGCCCAGTTAAGACTCGGTTTCCCTACGGCTCCCCTATGCGGTTAACCTCGCCACTGAATATAAGTCGCTGACCCATTATACAAAAGGTACGCAGTCACAGAACAAGTCTGCTCCTACTGCTTGTACGCACACGGTTTCAGGATCTATTTCACTCCCCTCTCCGGGGTTCTTTTCGCCTTTCCCTCACGGTACTGGTTCACTATCGGTCAGCCAGGAGTATTTAGCCTTGGAGGATGGTCCCCCCGTCTTCAGTCAAGGTTTCTCGTGCCCCGACCTACTCGATTTCACATGATCGGACTTTCGACTACGGGGCTATCACCCGCTACGGCCAGGCTTCCCAACCTGTTCGTCTAATCGGTCACATGCTTAAGGGCTGGTCCCCGTTCGCTCGCCGCTACTGGGGGAATCTCGGTTGATTTCTTTTCCTCAGGGTACTTAGATGTTTCAGTTCCCCTGGTTCGCCTC
>NZ_JABYQT010000025.1 GCF_020075495.1 Vreelandella aquamarina | reverse complement strand
CGGCTCTCGCTATCGGATGAGCCTATGTCGGATTAGCTGGTTGGTGAGGTAACGGCTCACCAAGGCGACGATCCGTAGCTGGTCTGAGAGGATGATCAGCCACATCGGGACTGAGACACGGCCCGAACTCCTACGGGAGGCAGCAGTGGGGAATATTGGACAATGGGGGCAACCCTGATCCAGCCATGCCGCGTGTGTGAAGAAGGCCTTAGGGTTGTAAAGCACTTTCAGCGAGGAAGAACGCCTGGCGGTTAATACCCGCCAGGAAAGACATCACTCGCAGAAGAAGCACCGGCTAACTCCGTGCCAGCAGCCGCGGTAATACGGAGGGTGCAAGCGTTAATCGGAATTACTGGGCGTAAAGCGCGCGTAGGTGGCTTGATAAGCCGGTTGTGAAAGCCCCGGGCTCAACCTGGGAACGGCATCCGGAACTGTCAGGCTAGAGTGCAGGAGAGGAAGGTAGAATTCCCGGTGTAGCGGTGAAATGCGTAGAGATCGGGAGGAATACCAGTGGCGAAGGCGGCCTTCTGGACTGACACTGACACTGAGGTGCGAAAGCGTGGGTAGCAAACAGGATTAGATACCCTGGTAGTCCACGCCGTAAACGATGTCGACCAGCCGTTGGGTGCCTAGCGCACTTTGTGGCGAAGTTAACGCGATAAGTCGACCGCCTGGGGAGTACGGCCGCAAGGTTAAAACTCAAATGAATTGACGGGGGCCCGCACAAGCGGTGGAGCATGTGGTTTAATTCGATGCAACGCGAAGAACCTTACCTACCCTTGACATCCTGCGAACTTGGTAGAGATACCTTGGTGCCTTCGGGAACGCAGAGACAGGTGCTGCATGGCTGTCGTCAGCTCGTGTTGTGAAATGTTGGGTTAAGTCCCGTAACGAGCGCAACCCTTGTCCTTATTTGCCAGCACGTAATGGTGGGAACTCTAAGGAGACTGCCGGTGACAAACCGGAGGAAGGTGGGGACGACGTCAAGTCATCATGGCCCTTACGGGTAGGGCTACACACGTGCTACAATGGCCGGTACAAAGGGTTGCCAACTCGCGAGAGTGAGCCAATCCCGAAAAGCCGGTCTCAGTCCGGATCGGAGTCTGCAACTCGACTCCGTGAAGTCGGAATCGCTAGTAATCGTGGATCAGAATGCCACGGTGAATACGTTCCCGGGCCTTGTACACACCGCCCGTCACACCATGGGAGTGGACTGCACCAGAAGTGGTTAGCCTAACGCAAGAGGGCGATCACCACGGTGTGGTTCATGACTGGGGTGAAGTCGTAACAAGGTAGCCGTAGGGGAACCTGCGGCTGGATCACCTCCTTAAACGATGCGTCATCCTCGCGGCAAGCGCTCACAATGAATTACCTGATCAAGTG
>NZ_JABYQT010000024.1 GCF_020075495.1 Vreelandella aquamarina | reverse complement strand
AATAAGTGCCTGACGATGACCTACTCTCGCATGGGGAGACCCCACACTACCATCGGCGCTAAGCGGTTTCACTACTGAGTTCGGCAAGGGATCAGGTGGTTCACGCTCGCTATGGTCGTCAGGCGTAACGGTCAATGTACATCATGCTGTGTCGTGTGAGCGTCTCTCGTGCCCAGCGGTTTCGCTTGGCGCGCGTATCCGGTAGTCATCGTTGTCATTACGACCAGACCCCTTGGGTGTTATAGGGTCAAGCCTCACGGGCCATTAGTACACGTTAGCTCAACGCCTTGCAGCGCTTCCACACCGTGCCTATCAACCAGCTGGTCTTGCTGGGCCCTTCAGGAGGCTCAAGGCCTCGGGGATGTCTCATCTTGAAGGGGGCTTCCCGCTTAGATGCTTTCAGCGGTTATCCCGTCCGACCATAGCTACCCGGCAATGCCACTGGCGTGACAACCGGAACACCAGAGGGTCGTCCACTCCGGTCCTCTCGTACTAGGAGCAGCTCTTCTCAAACATCCAACGCCCACGGCAGATAGGGACCGAACTGTCTCACGACGTTCTAAACCCAGCTCGCGTACCACTTTAAATGGCGAACAGCCATACCCTTGGGACCGACTTCAGCCCCAGGATGTGATGAGCCGACATCGAGGTGCCAAACACCGCCGTCGATGTGAACTCTTGGGCGGTATCAGCCTGTTATCCCCGGAGTACCTTTTATCCGTTGAGCGATGGCCCTTCCATACAGAACCACCGGATCACTAGAACCTGCTTTCGCACCTGCTCGACGTGTCTGTCTCGCAGTCAAGCACCCTTATGCTCTTGCACTCATTGCACGATGTCCGACCGTGCTGAGGGTACCTTCGTGCTCCTCCGTTACTCTTTGGGAGGAGACCGCCCCAGTCAAACTACCCACCACACACTGTCCTCGATCCGGATAACGGACCTGAGTGAGAACGCCAATGATGCCAGGCTGGTATTTCAAGGTTGGCTCCCTTCGAACTGGCGTCCGAAGTTCAAAGCCTCCCAGCTATCCTACACAGGCAACATCAGCGTCCAGTGTGAAGCTATAGTAAAGGTTCACGGGGTCTTTCCGTCTAGCCGCGGGTACACCGCATCTTCACGGCGATTTCAATTTCACTGAGTCTCGGGTGGAGACAGCGTGGCCATCATTACGCCATTCGTGCAGGTCGGAACTTACCCGACAAGGAATTTCGCTACCTTAGGACCGTTATAGTTACGGCCGCCGTTTACCGGGGCTTCGATCAAGAGCTTCGGCCGAGGCCTAACACCATCACTTAACCTTCCGGCACCGGGCAGGCGTCACACCCTATACGTCCGCTTGCGCGTTAGCAGAGTGCTGTGTTTTTACTAAACAGTTGCAGCCACCTGGTATCTTCGACCGGTTCGGGCTTGGAGAGCAAGTCTCGTCACCCTACGCCGGCGTGCCTTCTCCCGAAGTTACGGCACCATTTTGCCTAGTTCCTTCACCCGAGTTCTCTCAAGCGCCTTGGGATTCTCACCCTGACCACCTGTGTCGGTTTGGGGTACGGTCGCACATGATCTGAAGCTTAGAGGCTTTTCCTGGAAGCGTGGCATCAATGACTTCCTGACCGTGGTCAGTTCGTCTCGTCTCTCGGCCTTG
>NZ_JABYQT010000023.1 GCF_020075495.1 Vreelandella aquamarina | reverse complement strand
ATTTCGCCTTATATGCTGCTTCAAGTGCAGCAAGATAGCGCAGGGCTTTTTGTCTCCCACCGTATTCCGCCGTCAGCACAGGCGCGGAAAGCGCATAGGCAAGGTGTGCGCCGCCGTTTTCCCTGTTGATTGCCGCCCAAGCAGGCATAGGCAGATTATTGTCTTCCCAAGCCAACCCCGCCCCTTCGTAATCCAAGTCAAAGAGCATAAACACACGCAGATGCGGCGGATTGACTTGGATGTAGCGGCGTTTGATGGCGGCAGCGTAAGAGCGCACCAGCATAGGCGCTTCTTTGAAATCTTTGCAGTATGGCTTGTGTGGGATACGTTCTTGCAAGAAGAGGTCGGGTTGGGTGTATAATTGGCTCATGTTGTATCTCGAAACCCCCGTGCAGATTGGCGTTTGGCGGGGGTTTTGCTTTGTCTAAGATTTGCAGATTGTATGCTTGTTTTTAAGATGATACAACTATGTCAAAATAACCATAATCAGATAACAGCCCGATAGGGGTTCTTATTTCAAAATTTTCCAATCCGCAATTTAGCGAAGCCAGCAGGCGAAGCGGTAAAGCTTGGAGCGCAGCAGCGCGACCTAAGCCGGCCAGCAGGGCGGCGTTTTGGGGGAAACATGAAACCAGTTCCGACAGGGCGGCGTGCGTGTTCTTCCCTGAGTTCTTCATGGAGTATCGGCGAAATGCCGTGATGAAATGCCGTTTTTTTGAGCAGAAAGCAGTCAAAAACAGGGGTATTTTGCCCTTTTGACAGGTTCGAGTGCCGCCGAAAAGCGAACAAAGCAACTCATCATCCGAGTCAGCCCGACCGAGTTTGAGACTTTGACCCGACAGAAGACCCATCCGAATTTAGCCCGCTACATTCGGGAGCGGGTTTTGGAAGATGGCAAAGCATCCGACAAAAAAACCGTCAAATTCCAATTCCCGCCCGAAGTCGTGCGCGTCCTTGCAGGCATGGGTAACAACCTGAACCAAATAGCCAAGGCCCTGAACACCGCCGCAAAGGTCGGCACGTTGGGCAATGTGGAAGCACTCAAGGCGACGACCGAGCTGGCAGCGTTGGAACGTTCCTTAAATTCCCTACGGGATTTTTTAGCCAAAGAAAAGAACGGATGGCAGTCCCAATGATTGTGCAGTTTTTCAATAGGGGGAAAGGCGGCGGGAGTGGTCCGATAGACTATCTTCTAGGCAAAGACCGCGACCGAGAAGAAGCCAGATTATTACGCGGCGACCCCGAAGAAACCGCCGCCCTGATAAACAGCAGCGATTACGCCAAGAAATACACCGCCGGCTGCCTGAGCTTTGAAGAAAGCAACATCCCCGCCGAACAGAAACACGCCCTGATGGACAGCTTCGAAGAGTGTATTTTTGCAGGCTTGGACAAAGACCAATACAACTGCCTATGGGTAGAACACCGAGACAAAGGGCGTTTGGAACTCAACTTCGTGATACCGAACATCGAGCTTTTGAGCGGAAAGCGGTTACAGCCCTACTACTACGCCGCCGACAGAGGAAGAGTGGACGCATGGCGCACCATGCAGAACCTGACGCACGGATACAGCGACCCAGACGACCCCGCCAAACGGCAGAGCATGACCCAAGCCAAAGACCTGCCGAGAAACACGCAGGAAGCCGCACAGAGCATCACAGAGCATCACAGACGGCTTAGAAGCCCTAGCCCTATCAGGCAAGCTAAAAAGCCGCGCAGACGTGCTGGAAACGCTGGAAAAGGTAGGTTTTGAAATATCACGAGCGACCATCAGCAGCATCAGCATCAAGAACCCGGACCCAAAAGGGCGCAACATCCGACTGAAAGGCGCACTGTATGAGCAAGATTTCCGATTTGGCGAAGACCTTCGAGCAGACATCACGCACCGAAGCCGCCAGCATAGAGCAACAAACGAAAGCAGACTTAGAGACGTTACGGAAAAATATCAACGAGGCATTGAAGCAAAGCGAGCAGAAAATAACCGCCGATATAAACGCTCGGCAGTTACGCATGAGCAAGGCAGTATTCAAGCCCTATCTGTGGAGCTTGCTAGGTATATCGGCGGCAGGGTTGATAGTCATAGCAGGGCTGTTCATAGCGATATGGAGCGTCAAGAACGAGCTGGACGACTTGAAACAGCAGAGAGCCGAAGCAGAGCGCACCCTAGACCTGTTGGAAACCAAGACCAAAGGTTTGACACTGGAAAATTGCCCAGTCGAGAACAGCAAAGCAACGCGGGTATGCGTAGCGACCGAGAAGCGAATGATGAAAGCCTTAACGCACTTGGGCGAAAGGTTGGCAGAGCTAGAGCAGGAAAACACGAGTTTAGCGCAGCAGCTAGCGAGCTTGGCAGCCGAGTTAGAGCGGCAGAGCGAAATACAGCAACGGCAGAGCGAAATCTTGAATCAACTAGCCAAACGATAAGCCAACGACACAAACGAACCCAAAGCAGGGGATGGGGAATGAGCCGATGATTACCGAGAACGAACGCGACAGGCGAACAGCCGCATGGCTGATAGAGACCTACGGGGCAGAAGCCGTAGCGGAAGCAGAAACCCGCATTGCGGGCGCGAGAAAGCCCTATCCGAGCAATATCGCCAAAGTATTGGGGGCTAGCCTACCCGAAGCCCTAAAACGCACAGAAAACGCCGCAGCGCGCCAAAAACTGGCAGGGCTGCGGCGGATGTTGGACGGTAAGGCAGTTAAGACTTAAAAAGACGATGTGGATCTGGCGGCGTTTCTCAATGGCTTCATCAGCCACAAGCGCGGCAAGCGTGAAGGCGAACAGCCGGCGCCGGAAAAGAACCTGAACAACAACATGGTATTTCAGAAGCTGAGAATCGCGC
>NZ_JABYQT010000022.1 GCF_020075495.1 Vreelandella aquamarina | reverse complement strand
ATCAAATCCATACCGCATACCTAAATTTCCGACCTGGGTAACATCCTGGGTAACGAATGGGTAAAACAGAGGCAGCATCAATTAGAATCATAGGGTTATGAACGCTAAAGTTGTTATGCTGGATAATTACGACAGCTTCACCTTCAATATCGTCCAGTACTTGAGCGAGCTGGGTGCCGACGTGATGACACACCGCAACGATGCCATCACGCTTGAGCAGATCGAGGCGCTTTCACCCACACACCTGGTCATTTCCCCCGGCCCTTGTACGCCCAATGAAGCCGGTATCTCGATGGATGTCATCCGGTACTTTGCCGGCAGGTTGCCCATTCTCGGGGTGTGCCTTGGACACCAGGCAATCGGCCAGGTATTTGGTGGTCAGGTTATCCGCGCGCCCAAGGTCATGCATGGCAAGACGTCTGCTGTGATGCATCATCACCAGGGGGTGTTTGAAGGCCTTGAAAATCCGCTTGACGTTACCCGCTATCATTCGCTGGTCGTTGACAGGCAGACACTGCCGGATTGCCTGGAAGTGACCGCCTGGACCACCGAAGATGATGTGACGCCCGGTTTGATCATGGGGCTGCGTCACTGCACACTGGATGTAGAAGGGGTACAGTTTCACCCCGAATCCATACTGACTCGCCAAGGCCACGCGCTATTGGCTAATTTCCTGAAACGTGGCTGATTGCCTGGTTCACACGCTTTAGAGGCTTCCCTGTTCATGCAAATGCGCGATGCAATTAACGCGGTGATACACCGTAAAGACCTCCCTTTCGATGTCATGCACGCCTTGATGCGTCAGATCATGACCGGCGAAGCTACCGATGCCCAGGTGGGTGGCCTGCTGGTCGGCCTTGCCATGAAAGGTGAAAGCGCGGTGGAAATCAGTGCCGCCGCTCAGGTAATGCGCGACTTGATGCGCCGCGTCGAGGTGAAAGCAGAGAACGTCGTGGATATCGTGGGTACCGGCGGCGATGGGGCTAACCTGTTCAATGTTTCGACTGCCTCGAGCTTCGTTGCGGCAGCGGCGGGTGCGCACGTGGCCAAGCACGGCAACCGCAGCGTCTCCTCATCTTCAGGCAGCGCGGATCTTTTCGACATTGCGGGTATCTACCTGGACCTGAAGCCCGCCCAGGTGGCGCGCTGCATCGAGCAGGTGGGTGTGGGTTTCATGTTCGCACCCAATCACCACCCTGCAATGCGCTACGCCATAGGGCCGCGCCGCGAAATGGGGGTGCGTACGCTGTTCAACATTCTGGGCCCGCTGACCAACCCGGCAGGGGCGCCCAATCAGGTGGTCGGGGTCTACGCGCCGACGCTGGTACCGCTGATGGCCGAGGTGCTCAAAAAGCTTGGCAGCCGCCATGTGATGGTGGTTCATTCAGACGACGGCCTGGATGAAATCTCGCTGGCAACGTCCACTCGGGTAGCCGAGCTTAAAGAGGGCGAGGTTACTGAGTACACCATTTCCCCCGAAGCATTTGGCATCGAGCGCCAGAGCCTGACGACCCTGAAGGCCGCCAATGCGCAGGACAGTCTGCGCCTGGTCAAGGCAGCATTGAGTGGTGACGGTCCGGCGGCTGATATGGTGGCCCTGAATGCCGGCGCGGCACTTTACTGCGCAGGCGTTGCCGATACCCTGCACGAGGGCGTCGTGATCGCCCAGGATGCCCAGGCGTCCAAACTACCGCTCGAGAAACTCAGAGAGCTTTCTCACTTCACCAGCGTTTTCAAAGAGTAAGTGACCGCCATGACGCAACAGGCAACCCCCACCATCTTGACCCGGATTCTAGCCCGCAAGGATCAGGAAGTCGCCGAGCGCAAGCAGGCGGTTTCCGAAGCCAATCTTTTGGCGCTGGCCGAAAAGCAGAGCGCACCACGTGGCTTCATTGCTGCCCTCGACCAACGTATTGAAGCGGGCGATTCGGCGGTCATCGCTGAAATCAAGAAAGCGTCACCCTCGAAAGGAGTGATTCGGGAAGCGTTTCATCCGGCGGATATTGCCAAGAGCTATGCCAAAGGGGGGGCTGCGTGCCTGTCGGTATTGACGGATGCGGATTTCTTTCAGGGCCACGAAGACTATTTGATCGCGAGCCGCGATGCCTGCACGCTGCCGGTGATCCGCAAGGATTTCATTACCCATGGTTATCAGGTGGCGGAGGCTCGCGCCATTGGCGCCGACTGCATCTTGCTGATCGTGGCCGCGCTCGATGATGCCCAGCTGCGAGACCTTCACCAGCAGGCCAACCAGCTGGGGATGGATGTGCTTGTGGAAGTGCACGATGCCAACGAGCTGAGCCGTGCGCTGGCGCTGGATCTCAAGCTGGTGGGCATCAACAATCGTGACCTGCACACTTTCGAGACCAGCCTCGACACCACGCTGGATCTGCTGCCCCGGATCCCCGAGCACGTCTCGGTCATCACCGAATCGGGCATTCATACCCCGGATGACGTTCAACGGATGCGCGACCATCGGGTAAACGGCTTTCTGGTCGGCGAGGCCTTCATGCGCCAGGCCGACCCGGGGCAGGCGCTTAAACAGCTATTTTTCTAGCCACGCCTATAACGACCCTTTACCGGCTGCCGGCGCTGCGCATCGCTTCAAGCAGCGCCTGCATCGGGTGGGGGAGCACCTGATCGGAAAACCGCTTCACCTGGCTGCGGCACGAATACCCCGTGGCCAGCAGCCGGCCGGCGTTCTCTGTTGCCTCCACCTTCGGCTGCCAGGACTGGGCGTAGATGGTTTTCGAGGTATCCGCATTGCGGGTTTCGTGGCCGTAGGTGCCGGACATCCCGCAGCAGCCAGTCTCGACCAGTGAAAGCGTCAGCCCGAAGGCGGCAAACACCTGCTGCCAGGCGCGGGGGCTGGCCGGGGCGTTGGTCTTCTCCGTGCAGTGCGACAACAGCTTGAAGCCTGGGTCGGTCAGTTCGAGCGTGCC
>NZ_JABYQT010000021.1 GCF_020075495.1 Vreelandella aquamarina | reverse complement strand
AACCCCGCGTGGACGGCCCCCAGGTCGCCTTCGTGGTGGGGCCGGAAGGCGAAGAGATCCACTGCGACGAACACGGCCGGGTGAAGGTGCAGTTCCCCTGGGACCGCTACGCCGAACCCAATGAAACCGCGAGCTGCTGGGTGCGCGTCTCGCAAGGTTGGGCCGGTGGCGGCTACGGGAGTATTGCCATTCCGCGCATCGGCCACGAGGTGATCGTTTCCTTCCTGGAAGGCGACCCGGATCAGCCGCTGGTCACCGGGCGTACCTATCACGCCGTCAACACCGCCCCGTACCCGCTGCCCGAGCACAAGACGCGCACGGTGCTGCGTACCCAGAGCCACAAGGCTGAAGGCTTCAATGAACTGCGCTTCGAGGACGAAGCAGGGGAAGAGCAGATCTGGCTCCATGCCCAGAAAGACCTGGAGCTTCTGACGCTCAACGACCGCACTGAAGAGATCCAGAACGACAGCCACCTCAAGGTGCACAACGACCGCATCAGCGAAATTGACAACGATGACCACCACACGGTACACGGCAACCGCTTCAGCCAGGTGGACGGCGACGACCACCTCACCGTGAACGGCACTCGCCACGACAACATCGGCCAGGCGCAGCTGGTGGAAGCCGGGCAGGAGATTCACCACAAGGCGGGCATGAAGGTGGTGATCGAAGCCGGTGCTGAAATCACTCTGAAAGCCGGCGGCAGCTTCCTGAAAATCGACCCTAGCGGCGTCACCATCGTCGGACCGCAGGTCAAGATCAATTCCGGCGGCAGCCCGGGGTCGGGGAGTGGTCAGGCGGCACAGGCGCCGCGGTTGCCGGGGCAGGCGGAGGCTCAGCACCATCAGATAGTACCGCCCATCAATCGCCCGGCGCAGCTTAAAACGTTACTGAAAGCACCCGCCCGCTGCGAGATTTGTGAAGACGTGAGCCAGGGAAACCGATAGATGCAACGACCGCAGGCAGTGACACATGCATTGGTGGATGGCGTGCGTTACCCCGATGCGCTCAGGCGTCTGTATAGCTGCGATGACATCGAGGACATCGAGCCGCTTTATCTCATGACTCGCTGGGCATCGTTAGCCGAGCAGGGCCCGATACTGGTGCGCCTCAAAAGCAGCCGTTTAGCGGATGACGCGTGCGCTAACGATGACAGCAAAGTGTATCGCTCGCTTTCGTTATTGAGCAGCCAGGCGAGCACCAGCGAGTTGAGCAGGCACCTGGGCCAGTTCGTGACGTTTAACGGGGAAGGGGGGCGCGAGCAATTGCTGCGCTTTGCTGATCCACTCGTCACCAGGCATTGGTTGAGCAGTTACGTAAGTGCCGTGCCAGCGGACATTCTGGGCCCTATCGATACGTGGTGGGTGGCCGATTGGGCGCCTAACTGGGCAGAGCCACGCCCGGTGACGTGGCAACCATTTCAATCGCATCTCCGGCAGGCACCACCCTCGGTGAGCGAGGCAAGTACTTTCCCGCCCATGGGGAGGGCACAGCTCGCCGCGCTGGAGGCGATGGCCCGCTGGCAGCTCAAGGAGCGCCTGACGAGTTATTTCAGAAAGCATATGCCTGAACATTGGCAGCACCTTCCCGTCGAGAATAGAGGCCGATGGCTTGACGAACGCCTGGACGATGCCGCCGCCTGGGGGGCCAGTACGGAGCGCCAGGTCGCCATTTGGCTCAGTTTGAGTTTGCGTTGGGGCGACGGTTTCATTTCGGCGCGTGGCGGTTTATATGACCGCTGGATGATGCAAATCGGTGGTCATCAGCCGCTTTCCAGGCAAGAGCAACTTTATGCGCTAGATGTCTGGAGTCGAAGTCAAGAGACGCCCCCGGAGAGCATCGCGCAGGTATCACGATTAAAAAACGAGGACACGCATGGCTAACTCGGATGTTCAGGCACAATCTCGCGACGCCGCCTTTGATGAAACGCCCGTAGGGGGTGGTGTCTGCCCACTGTTTATCGACATCGATATTTTTCCCGTTCGCTATGCCATTGATGAGGCCCCCGCCGAGGCCGGGACGCCCGGCCCACATCCGATAGCGGAAAAGTGGCAGGGGCCTGGCTACCCCGAGATCGAGACCCGTGATTACACAATGCGGCAATTGCGGGATGGCTGGCTTTACGTCTGGGTAAGCGAGGAGGGCGAGAGGCGTCTTGATGAGTACCTCATAGAAGGTGCTACGTTCAATGGGGCTTCTCATTTAACGTATCCCACCTACGTTTCTATCGCCATGGCGTACTCTTCGGTGAAGTGGACGGAGCGTATTCGCGAATACGTGCTGGAAAACGCTGACGTTCGCCAACGTAGGATGCGTTCCGTCGACTTGATAGCGGCGATAAATACCGTGGGCGATTGCGCATCGCTTGCCCCCCATGCTGGCCCGATCACGCAGCTTGGCGAGCAGGTAGCGGATATCACGCCCAATGGCGCGGTGGATGGGTTTACCAGTACGACGGTGTCGACGGCCGAAAGAGAGGAAGCGGATAGCGAAGGCGGGGATGAAGAGGAGAGCACTTATCCTCTACTCGCCGTAAAACCTGAAATTACTCAAGACAGCGTCCTGTCAGACGTTGAAAAACACGATGAAGCTATTTTTGTTGCGCTTGATGATGACTTGGGAATTGTCAATGATTTGATCTTTACGCTGTTGGGGCGGCAACTTGAGCTTGAGGCCTTTCTGGATGAGCATGGCCATCGTTTAGAGACGGCATTAATCACTCAAACCTTATGTGGTCTGGATGAAAGTGGTATGCCAGATCAAGTGCGGCAAGACCCCGTTAAGTTACGTCACGCCCGAGAGCTGATTCAGCAACGATTAGAAGCTATGCGGTTGCAAGAGGTTGCTGCCACCATGAATCGCAGCGCGAATATCGAACGTCTTGATCCTGTTGCAGAGCACCAGTATGAAGAGCAGTTATCGACTATTGATGCCGAATTAGAGGCACTGGGCATTGATTCTCCCAATAGTGATGATTTGGAAGCTTTGGAAAAGAAAAGTCTTTGGATCAATGATGTGCGATACCAGGAGGCGGTTGGGTATATCAACACCTATCAGCCACAACTCGAGCGCTTACAGAGCCACGTGCAAGCCAGCCTTGATGATGCATTAACTTGGCTTGACCGGTTACCAGCTGAGGGGGAAGCGGTGTGCTATGACCCCTGTGAACAGCAACAAAGCCGAGAATTGTTAGAATTTGCTTTTCTAGTGAGCCAGGCGGTCGGCGCTACCGAAACAGGGCGAGAGTGGCTGACAAAAACATTTCTTGAGCGTGACACGTTGATTGGCACTAGCCTGCTCAATTTTACGCCTGCATTAGGCACTGCTTTTGACGCCATTGCCCACGAGTGGTCGGAAGGCGCTGCACCTAGAGAAGAAGATGGCGGTTTCAGTATCAGTAATGCCACGGACGCAGGAAATGTAGTGGGTAATGCCAAAGGAGTATTGGATCTTGAGAGCGTACAGCAGTCGGCAATTTACCAGAAGCTAGCCCGTCCGTTTAAAGATAGTTTTGAAGTAATACAAGCCGTTGTGGCGGGTACTGGCAAAACCGCCTGGGAAACGCTCGCCTATCAAGCGCTGCCTGCTGCTAGCGCGGGTGCACAGGTTGGTGCTCAAGCGGTAGTGAGGGGAGTTACTAACGCGATGCTGGCCGCGTTCATTCATCCAGATAATTTAAACGTAAATTCTCGTTTAGTACGCACTGAGGACTTTGAAGCTCGTCATCGTCGCTGGCGAAACGACATAATACGCCGTGAGAATCGATTAAAAGGTCAGCAAGCTGCGCTTGCCAGGCCAGCCACACGTCAAGCGCGCGCTTCTCAACTTCGGGATATTAGCGCCCAACAGAAAGCCCTTGCTGATCTTGGTACAAAAGAGCCCAAGCGCTTTATGGCGTATCAGGGCGCTGATGCTGCGGGAGGCTTTACCGAAACACTAGGGTTTGACGAATTGCGTGAGCAAAATCGGTTACGTACCGAGCAGGCAGCAGGCGGTGTGGCCGCTGCTCGACAGCGCATGACACGCTGGATGGATAGTCGGGGCATCGGTGGTTTGCCGCTGCTAGTAGCTGTACTTAACCTGCTAAATGTTAGTGACAGCATTCGCACCGCCCAAGAAGAAGGCGTGAGTCAGGCAGATATGGAAAAGATCGCCAGCCAAGCGAGCTATGCCACGGCAGCAGTCTTGTCACTATGGGTCATGCCTTATTGGCAGTGCTATGCTAATCGTACAGCAAGTTTTGGTACGAGCACTTTAAAAATAACGCAAGCAGGAAGCCAGCGTTGGTTAAACATTGCAGGAAATGCAGAAGTCTCCCGTTTAGCTGGACGATTGGCCAGCCGGGTAGCAGGGATGTCGGCGTTTGCAGCGATTGGTGCTGGAGTAGAGTCTTGGCAGGTTTTTCAGGCAACAAGTCAAGCCTCAAGCCAAGCGGAAAGTGTGGCCCTATGGTCGAAGTTCAGTTTCACAGCAGGAATGTCTATGGTTGGAGGGGCTCAACTATTGGGGGCGGTAGCTGGTCGCTGGGTTGCCTTTGGTTGGATATTGGCACCTTGGGCTAGCTGGGCATTATTAGCCCTTAGCGTAGGCTATTTAATTTCATCCATGTTAGCCGATCACTACCGCCGTGATGGGGTGCGACTTTGGCTTTATCAAAGTACTTGGGGCAACGCCAACAAATGGTCGGGTAGCGATGAAGAGAACACTGCTGAGTTGCGCGCTTTGAATGAGGCATTGTTTACCCCAGCTCTTAAGCTGATGCCGGTGGTGAAAACAGAGTTTGATATGTCAGATACCATATCGCCCTACTCCCCAGGTAGGCAGATCACCACCCTGCAGGGGTATTGGGTGCAGTTGGCCCTGCCCGCTATGCTGGCGGGGGAAATCGTCTCAGTGTCTGAGCAAGTAGCTGGAGGTTTTTGGGCTGCCGCTGCAAGCTTTCAAGAACATCCGGTACTGGGAAAGGCATGCGAGCTGCCCGAGTCCTCCCAGTACCAAGCAGGTGATTCGTTACGAGTGTGGCAAGCGTGGATTCCTGCTGAACGGCTAGCAGCCGGAGAGCCCTTTCTAATGGAAGTGGCCTATGATGAAGCCATTTATAGTGACACCAATGGAGGGCTCAGTTTCACTTTCTTTAAACCGGAACCCAGTCAGGGTAAACGCGAGGTAGAAGTGAGCGAACGCTATCGCGGTACCGACAACTCCATCAAAGTTCCCCTGACGGTACCTACTGTTTAACTAATTTAAGAGTTTAGCGAAAATGTGGTTTATTCAACCCAAGCGAGATTACGTAGCCGAAATGCCTTGGAAGTACTTAGACGAGCCAGCGATAATGACGTGGCAAATTCGTGCGCGTGATTACAATACATTTATCGCTAATTTGCTTTTTTTTATATGGCTTTTTGTTAGTGGGTTGTTTTTGTCCCTGTTGATTTTTAAAGCTGGTGGTGAGAGAGGTGTGTTGAGTTTTTTTAACTTAATACCTCTTGCTGTGTTATTCTTATGCGCTCCTATAGCAATGAGTATTTTTTTTCAAACCGCAATTATTGTATATCGTCTAACGGATAAACGTATAGAGGTTTTTTCTTGGAAGCCGCAAATTGACTCAGTCAAACCTGTCATGAAATGGACAGCTATAGTGTCTGGTATTGTGGTGCTGTTTTTGGTGTTTATTAACCCTAGCTTTATTGTTGCAGCTATTGGCCCCGTTGGTATTGGTATTATGGCGGCGTTAATGGGTAATTCCAGAAGCTACCAGTCCATGGCGCGAAATCAGATGGAATATGAGATTGCATGGCGGGAGGCGAAAAATATTTATGCTTACCCAGACAGAAATATTATTGGTTTGAACTTGTACTGGAATAATCCTGATACAGGCGAGGAAATGAAAAACTTTGTGAAAGCTATATTCATACCCAAGAGCAAGTACGATGATGTTCTTGACTATTTTAAATCGAATATTCCTGATACGCCGGTAATAGAGGGAAAATTTGACGTTTATCATGTTTAAAGCAATCAAGCTCTCTTGATTTTTGTGTAGATAGGCTTAAATTTAATTGTAACATGCCTGATGCTTAATGATTATTGGTAGCCTCTGCCTGCTTAGTTTGTTTCCCAGATTGTATCAGGTTCACCGGCAGGAGGCTGGTCGAACCTGCTGCAAGTTTTCAAGAATGCCCACTACAAGGGGAAGCACGGGAGCTGCCCGGCAACTCCAATTACCAGGCAGATGATCCGTGGCGCGTATGGCAGGCGTGGCTTCCCGCTGAACAACTTGCAGAAGGAAAGCCTTTTTTAATGGAAGTGGCTTTTGATGAAGCTATTTATAGCGACACTAATGGAGGACTAAGTTTCACCTTCTATAAAGCGGAACCCAGTAAGGGGAATAGTGACGTAGAGGTGAGCGAACGCTACCGCGGTGTAGATAATTCGACCAAAGTACCTCTAACAGTGCCTACTGTTTAACTAATTAAAGAGGGCAATGATAATGTGGTTTATTCAACCTAAGCGAGATTACGTGGTCGAAATGCCTTGGAAGCACATGGATGAGCCAGCGATAATGACATGGCAGATACGTGTCCGGGACTACAATACATTTGTTGCCAATATTTTATTTTTTATATTGTTTTTGTTTAGCTTAAGTTTTGGTTTGTTAATTTTTTCAGCAGAGTCTAATTATCTAGCCTCGATCTTGGGCGGGGGGGGAGTGTTTGTATTTGGTGTTCTCATTACTATGGGTATGACTCATCAAACAGCTGTTATAGTTTATCGATTAACTAATAAAAGTATTGAAGTATTTTCCTGGAAATCGCAAATTGACTCAGTCAAACCAATCATGAAATGGACAGCGATAGTGTCTGGGGTTGTGGTCCTGTTTTTGGTGTGGGTTAACCCCAGTTTTATTATTGCAGCTATTGGCCCTATCGGGATTGGTGTTATGGCGGCGTTGATGGGTAATTCTAAAGGCTATCAATCTATGGTTAGAAATGAAGAATACCATGAGATAGATTGGCCGAATGCAGAAGATATCGCCGTTTGGAGGAGGCGTAATCTGATTGGGTTACGTTTTACTTGGTATAACGAGGATGGGTCGCACTATTCTGTTTACAGTAAAATCTATTGTCGTAATCAAGAGTTTGATAAGTGCTTAGCATTCTTTAGGCAGCGCCTTCCTGATACGACCTATCGTGAAGGAAGACTTGTTGTTCATTCGCACTTTGCGACGTTGCCGGAATAAGCACTACTACGTGTTTAGTTCATCTGAGGTCGGGTGTGAAAATAGAAATTGCTATGCCTCGCATACTTTCACACTACTCCTGCCTCTTGGTTAAACGCGTTCCCATCATTGCGTGTAGCTGGTGGTCAACCTGGCCAGCCGCGACGGCAGCCTGGACGCCGCGGAGCTGCTGGACCGCGAAGCCACGCTGACCATCTGGCAGGATGGTGAAGCGCTGCGCCAAGTGCACGGTATCGTCAGCGAGTTTGGCCGCGGCGACCGCGGCCACCGGCGCACCTTCTACTCCCTGGTGCTGCGCCCCGGGCTCTGGCGGCTATCGCTGCGCCACAACTCGCGCATCTTCCAGAAAGTCGACCCGCTCGCCATCATCAATATCCTCCTCGATGAGCGCAGCATCACCGACGCGGCTTTTGCCGTTACCCGCGAACTGCCCGAGCGTGAGTACTGCGTGCAGTACCGCGAGACCGGCCTGGCGTTTATCGAACGCCTGGCCGCCGAAGAGGGCCCGTTCTACTTCCATGAGTTCGAAGAGAGCGCCCACCGGCTGGTATTCGCCGATGACCCCCAGGTGCTGGCGAATCTAGGCGAGCGCACCTACCACAGCCGCGCCGGCGGCACGGCGCCTACTCGCCATGTGCGAAAACTTCGCCAGACGGCGCGTATAGCGCCCGCCTCCGCCACCCTGAAAGACTACACCTTCAAGAACCCGGCCTACGCCCAGCTGCACAAGCATCTGGGCCACGAGGTCGAGCAGCATGGACAGCGCAGCGACTACGAGCATTTTGACTATCCCGGCCGCTATAAAGAGGATGCCTCCGGTAAACCCTTTACCCGTATACGGGTAGAACACCTGCGCCGTGAAGCACTCACCGCCCAGGCGGAAAGCGACCTGCCGGAGCTCGCGCCGGGAATGCGTT
>NZ_JABYQT010000020.1 GCF_020075495.1 Vreelandella aquamarina | reverse complement strand
AGGGCAACGACCCGGACGGCGACAACGCGGCACTGCGCTACAGCCTGACCGAGGGCAGCAATGCCGACGGCTACTACGCCATCGACGCGATCACCGGCACGGTCACCCTGACCGACGCGGGCGCGGCGCACGTCAACGGCGGCGGCAACCTGCCGGCGGTGAGCGTGACCGTGACCGACGCACAAGGTCTGACGGCAAACGACACCGCGCCCGTGGGTGAGAGTGCCTTGCTGCCCACCGTCGAGGTGACCAGCACTTATGACGCCATCCAGGGCGCGGCCGAAGCCGGCCAGCAAGTGGCGACCAGCCAGGGTAACGACCCGGACGGCGACAACGCGGCACTGCGCTACAGCCTGACCGAGGGCAGCAACGCCGACGGCTACTACGCCATCGACGCGATCACCGGCACCGTCACCCTGACCGACGCGGGCGCGGCCCACGTCAACGGCGGCGGCAACCTGCCGCCGGTCAATGTCACGGTAACGGACGAAGACGGCCTGACCGCACGTGGCGACGCCACCGTGGGTGAGAGTGCCTTGCTGCCCACCATCACCATCAATAGCGATGTGCTAAGTGGCTTGGATGTGCTCGTGGACGAGACCGGGCTGCGTGAATCATCGTCTGTATCTTCTACGACAGACTTTTCTAAAGCGCTTTCAGCCGGGTATGCGGTGGGTAAAGAGGGGTTAGTGAGCTATCAGTTGGGCTTGACTGCCAAAGGTGAAGCTCCTCCGCTACTAAAAGCTACTCAAAGCGGTGAGGATATTTCGCTGGTAATGCGCGATGGCAATATCGTGGGCCTGACGAAAAGTGGATCCACCGCTTTTGAGGTAAGCGTCGATCAGAGTGGAAAGGTGACGTTGACTCAGCACATGGCAATTCATCATCCTGATCCTACTCGTGGGGATGAGGTTCTGCCGCTGCGGGATGCGGGCATTCGTTTGATCGTGAAAGCTACTGAAGAAGGTAGCAACGCGCTTTCAGCACAAACTGAGATCGCCTTGGGCCGCCATCTGAAATTTGAAGATGATGGCGTGACAATGACTCAAAATGCCGACGGCTATAAAGCTATTGTACAAGATGTACCCGTCGTCCTGAATGGCCAGACGTCTCTTAACGCGAGCGGTGCTCAAAACCATACGAAGCTTAGTTTCAATGGATTTAGTATTACTGCTCAGGGCTTCAAGTCGGCTACAGATTCGACGTTGACCGAGGCTAAGGTTTACCAAACAAGTAATGGGCTCGGTGTGAACAGCGACGGAAGCCCCTACCACAAGCTGCCGGGCGAAATCGATTATCGCCATTTTAGTAATGGTACTTCAGCCTCAGAGAAGCTGATCATCAAGCTGGACGCCGGTAAGCTTGCGTTTGGCTTGAGCGCTGAATTCGGCTTGATGTATGGCGGCGAACTGGAACGAGGTAAAGCGCTCTTTTATCGTGAAGGTAAGCTAATAGAAGAGAAAGAATTTTCCTCGGATGCCAACAGCGGCAGTTATGCGGCTAACTTCAAGTCGGTGCCCGGTGGTTTCGATGAAGTGCATTTTGTTGCAATCGACAATGGAAAGCCGATGAGTCACGGTGACAACAGTGACTATGCCCTTAAGAGCATTACTTTCAATGGTGAGGTAACAGGTCAGGTCATCGCCAGTGCCAAAGGACAGGTCTTGGCAGAGTCGGCGGATGGTATTCGTGGGTTCTCGCTGGAAGGCCTGACTAATAACTTTGGCTATGCGGTATCGGTAGTGAATGACGGAAGTTCGCTGGTGGCACGTGACAGCCAGGGAAATAAAGTCTTTGGAGTAGAGCTTTCCAAAACGCAGGGTACTTGGGACTTCGTGCAGTACAAAGCTATTCCGGAGGATATCCAGTTCAAGATCAAAGCGGTAGACGGTGATGGTGATAGTGCCACTACCATCGTGAATTTGAATGCCTATGCCGGTGCAACGCCTACTATTGATGTTGCTATCAATGTAGAAAGCGTTTTTGTACCGCTGGAAAAATCTACATCGGATATCCGTGGCTTAGGCTCTAAAGGCAATGCAGATGTTTATGGCAAGGTGGAACCGGATTGGCAGTATAAAGAGTTTGATTTCGGAGCAGAGAATGCTGGTAAGACCGTTACGCTCAGCTGGATGCAGCAGGCCTTTGGTGGGTGGGAAAACGGTACTGGTGGGTATACGAGAGATACTTTCAAAATTTCTGCTAACGGCGCATGGCTGGAGGGATATCCGGATACGTATGCTATAGGTACGCCGGGGAGTACCAATAATAACGTTTGGTCTGAAAAAACTTCGCATAGCTCTAGTTTCATGCTGGATGACACTGGTAAGGCCAAGATTTGGTTCATGGTAGCCTCGACCGATCCTCAAGAAACCATGACAGTATCGGAGATTAAAGCAATACTACCTAAAAATACTATTCAGTACTCCGTTACACTGGATAGTCATATTGACGGCGGAGAAATTGCTAACTATTTAGTCAAAGTCTCTGGCGGCAAGCTTTTGCAAAACGGCAAGGAACTGAGCATGAACGCCAATGGTCAGTATACGCTGACCGATAAGGGCGGATTGACCGTGGCACCGGCCGCTGGGACAAAAGAGGTTCAGGTCTCAGCCGAAGTAGTCAGCAAACTAGGTGTACATAGTGAGGTCGATACGGCGAAGGTTGGTGTAACGAGTGTACTGGCGATAGATAACGTCAACGAAGCGAAGATAACAGCTGAGACGATTACGCCGCCTTCAACGACGACTACCTTGATCGCTAAAGAGACCTCGTACTATGCGACTTCGCAGGAGCGAACCGATACCTACAGCAAAACGTTTATCGTGAGTGAAGGAGGGAAGGGTAGCTTGAAATTTAGCGTTGATTTGTATCAACCTAATGGATGGTTTACATCCACCTCTGCCTCTATGTCATGGCAGCTCACTAAGCAGGATGCTGCAGGTAACTATAAAGCTGTGCCTGGTTATAGCGGTGCGCTTAGCAGTAAGGATTACTCGTTTGATCTTGCGGAGGGGAAATATAGAGTCGACTTTGTTGCGAAGACGAGTGGATCGACAAACGTTTTTGGGGGTAATTACTCTTCCGCAACGATTAAAGATGTCACGGTGATTGATCAGCCCAAGCCTTATGAACAAATCAAATCTGCTGAGGTGGCGGGTAACGTACTGACGGATTTGGGTATCGGAGATAAAGGAGATGTTTTCGATGCCAACGCTACCACGCTCAAGGTGTGGAACGGTACACAGTTTGTCGATACCAAAGCGGCGGGTACGAGTGTCGCGGGTAAATTTGGTAACTTTACGCTCGAGGCGGATGGCGATTACACCTATCGTCCAGATGCCAAGGTGGATAGTGTAGGCAAGATCGATACCTTGACTTATCAACTGGTACACATCGACGGCTCGACATCCGAAGCAACCCTGCGTGTGGGTATTACCGGCCCGGGGGTAGATAGCTTCAAATGGGGCGCTGAAGGTAATGATATGCTTCAGGGAGATACCGGAAACAACGTGCTAGTGGGCGGTGGTGGCAACGACATCCTCTACGGTGGTGCCGGTGCCGATACCTTCAAGTGGGAATTCGGGGATCAAGGCGCAGTAGGTAAACCTGCCAACGATATCGTCAAGGATTTCGGTACGGGCAACAATAAGCTCGACTTGGGAGATCTGCTGCAAGGCGAGAACGAAGGCAATATTGGTAAGTTCATCATGGCCAAGCAAGAAGGTAGTGAAACGGTGCTGTACCTCAGCTCCAAAGGTGAGCTCAACGGTAAAACCAGTAATGCTGATCAAGTGATTCATTTGGAAGGGCAAAGCTTTAATAGCCTGGCCGGTCCTGGGGCTACCGAAAGCGATGTTATCCAGAAAATGCTTCAAAATGGCAAGATTGATATCGATTAACCCCTAGCAGGAAAGCAGGCCGCCCTTCGGGGCGGCCTGTTCCATTCAACTCTATCCATCTTTTATCGCTTTTACCTACCGAGGAAGCGGTCATGTTCTATATCAAACGCAATAGTCAGGGAGAGGTCGTCATGCTCAGCAAGGAGCCTTCGCCTGAGTGCACGGAAACCCTGTCGTCTGATTCCCCCGAAGTAATGGCCTTTCTGGCTTCAAAAAGTGGCCAGTCGGCGCAGTTCGTGGCGTCGGATCTGGCTTTCGTGCGGGTCGTCGAGGATATTCTGGCCGTGCTGCTGGAGAAGGGCATCATCGCGTTTACGGATCTGCCGATTCCCGCTCAGCAAAAGATCATGGAGCGCAAGTCGTTGCGTGCCAAGAGCGGGGTCGGGTTATTGAGCGACGACGACACCATCTAGTCGTCGCCGCAGAGAAATGTCGGAGCTGCCTGAAGAAGATCAAAGACGCACGCCAGGGCCGGTGACGCCATCCATGCCGGTCTGGAAGGCGTACATCAGCTCCTGGGGCTCGGTGACACCTTCTGCAATGACCTGAATACCCAGCGAGTGACACAGCGTGGCCATCCCTCGCACGATGGTCTGCTGCTCATGAGAGGTATCCAATCCCCGAATCAGGCTGCTGTCGATCTTGAGATAGGCCAGTCCTACGTCGTGCAGGTCGGCAAGCTTGGTAAAGTCCGCACCAACGTGCTCGATACCGAATTGACAGCCTAGCGGACGTAACGTGTTGCAAAGACCGCGCAGGTTGGCCAATGCCTGGGTATTCAGCGTTGCCGGTACTTCAAAGCATAGCTTGGCGGCTCGCCCAGGGGCCGCTTCAAGCAGCGTGCGCAGCTCGGTGACGAACTGCGCATTGCAGATGGAGGCCACCGACAGGTTGACGCCCAGGCGATGCTCGGGGTCTGCTTCCAGCTGGCGAAGTGCTGCTTTGACTACGGCCAGGTCAAGCACCGGCTCCAGAGCAAAGCGCGTTACCCAGGGAATGAACACCCCGGCCGCCTGCCACTGCTGATCCAGCTCCAGGCGAGCCGGGCACTCGTAATGCAGTACTTGATTCTGGGCATCCACCACCGGAAAGTAGGCAAGTTGCGGCCCCTTGGCGATGGCGTCTTTCAGCGCAGCGCGCCAATCGGCGTGGGTGCTGAACAAGGAGTGGCGCTGATGCTGACGAATCACGATCCGTGAGTAGGCGCTATCACTTTCCGCCTCCGCTAAGGCATCATCCAGCGTGGCAAGCAGGGCGCCGCGCTTGTCGCCGCTTGCATAGGGCGCTATTGCAGCGGGAAGCTGAACCTCTTCCGCTTGGGCAGCGGTGTGCGCCAGCGCCTGCTGAAGGCTTGCTTTCAATGCCTCCGAGTCATCTGCCAGAGGAAGCAGCAGGGCAAAATCGCTGCCGTTGAGACGTCCCACCAGAGCTGCTTCGCCATGGGCATCTAGCGTGCTCAACTGAGTTGCCAGCGTGTGGAGCAACAGATCGGTGGCCTGATGGCCTGAGCGCTCGTTGAGAGTCTCCAGATCCTGTACGCGAACCATCACGATCAACCCGTTGCCCCGGGCGTCATCGCCTTCCAGCAAGGCGTCGAAGCGTGCCATGAAGACGTCGCGATTCAGCGCGCCGGTCACTCGGTCATGCTGCAGTCGGCGGCGCAGTTCATCGAGCTTCTGGCTTTCGCTGCTCAGCATCTGGCGCACGTTGGCAGAGAGCAGGTTCATGGCGTGCGCCAACTGGCGAAGCTCCAGCGTGCGGGGTTCGCTGATGGTGGTAAAGCGCTGGGCGCTGATATCCTGGGCCTGGGCAACCACACGCATCAGTGGCCGCTTGACGCCGCGCACCACCAGCATGGCAAGGCCAAGGCTGACGATGCCCGCCAGAATGAACCAACCTGCCAGTTCCAGCGTACTGCGCCATAAAGCGCCATAGGCAAAGCTGTGCTGGCTCTCGAGCTCCAGCGTACCAAACTGCCGCCAGCCATCCTGAACGGTGGCCACGCCCATGGGTACGTCAAAGTCGATGAGCTGACGGAACCAGCGCGGCACATCGCCCTGATATCCGCTGGCGACGCGCTCGATAAGCACATCACCCTGCGTATCGCGCAGGGTAATCTGGCGGTAGTAGCCGGTATCGAACTGGGCCGAGATCAAGAGTTCCAGCGTCACGTCATCCTTGTCGAGCTGGCTCATGGAGAGCGCCAGGGCCGTGGCGTTGTCTTCATTCTTGATGCGCACTTCCTGCTCGATATAGTCGCGGCTGGAAGTGATGCTGATCGCCAGGCTGCCAATAAATGACAGTAGCAGCAGCGTGATAATGGCAAGCCAGAGCTGTTTAATCAGCGACATTACGCCTATTCCTCTTAGATGAAACCCTGCGTTTTCATTCGATCGATAACATTGCGCCACCGCGACAGGCGTGCCAGCGGGTCAGCGCGTGACTCCGCTGAACCGCCTGCCCAGAGACCGTCGCTATTGAAGCTGAACAATGGGTCGAGATCGGTACGTTGTGAAGCAGGAGTGATGGATGGAACGATATTGTCGAGTACCAGCGGCTCGGCACTGGGCGTGGAGTAGTAGCCCAGAACCATGTGTGCCTGGGTAATCTGGCTACGTCCGATGCGAGCTCGAACGTAGATCATGCGCAGCCGCTCACCGGGAACGTTCAACTGCTTGAGCGTAATGTACTTGGCGATGGAGTAATCCTCGCAGTCGCCACGCCCATTGCCCATCGCTTCCAGAGGTGTGGCCCAGTAGTCCTCTTGCCCCCACACTACCATGTCATCGACCCAGCGGATGCGACGGTTGAAGAAGTCATTGACCTCGCGCAACTGCAGCTGGATATCCTGGCCGCGCAGACGCTCCAGCATGGAAAACCACTCTTCCAGTACGGCAAGACCCGCTTGCCCATAGGCCTGCTGCATACTTTGGCGTAAACGCTGAGGATCAAATGCCGCAGCCGGGGTCGGATGAATGCCAAGCCCTGCGCCCAGAAACAGCGCGCCCGCCGTGGCCAGAAACTGCCGACGAGAAAGTTTGTAAGAGGAGGGCGTTAAAGGCGCGGACATGAGTCGCCATCATCACGAAAGGATGTGCTAAGACTACAATCTGCCGCGCAGAAGTTCTATAGGATCCTGATGATAAATCACGACGCGTCCGGGAGCTGACCAGCGCTATCCAATAGCGGCTCCAGCACTGGCCAGACATTGTCCAGAATGATCGGCTGTGCCTCGGCGGTAGGATGAATGCCATCGTTTTGCATGAGCTGTGTGTTGAGCGCAATATCTTCCAGCAGGAAGGGCAGCAGGGCAATGTCGTACTCTTCGGCCAGAGAGTGGTAGACGCCGGTAAACGCATCGCGGTACGCCTGGCCGTAATTAGGCGGAATATCGATTCCGAGCAGCAATACATCAGCATCGATTGCCTGGCTCTGCTCGATCATGTCGGCCAGATTGGCACGCATCTGGTTGGGAGCCAGCCCACGCAGGCCATCGTTGCCGCCCAGTTCCAGCAGCACAATATCCGGCTGCCGCTTTTGCAGGATGTCGCTGAACCGTTGTAAGCCGCCTGAGGTGGTTTCCCCACTGATGCTCGCATTCACGACCTCGGCGCGGCCGTCCAGGCGCTGTTGCAGCAGGTTGACCCAGCCTTGGTCCTGCTCGATACCATAAGCGGCGCTCAGGCTGTCACCCATCACCAGCAGCGTAGGTAGCTCGCTTGCGTTGCTAACGGCGGCGTTAAAGGCGACTATCAGAACGACCAGATAGCCGGTTACCATTCGATCAAGTTTATGCCATGCCACAGGGATGCTTCGCTTCATGCCTCACTCCTCAGATAAAGCTGCACAGTCTTCTGCCACCAGTGCGTCGTCGCAAGCGGCGAATCCGCCTGATACCGACACTGTGGGCAACGGCAAGGTTCCCCATCCGCCAGTAGGCCGACCCGTGCTGAAGGCCGAAAAGCTCACCAAGCGGGTCAACAGCGGCGAGCGCACCTTGACCATTCTACATGAGCTTTCACTGAGCGTGGCGGCAGGCGAGAGCGTTGCCATTCTGGGAAAAAGTGGAGCGGGAAAGTCTACCCTGCTGGGCCTGTTGGCGGGTTTGGACACGCCAAGCGATGGCGAGCTGACGCTGTTTGGTCAGCCGCTTAGCCGGCTGGATGAAGATGGCCGTGCCGCACTAAGGGCCGGGCGTGTAGGGTTTGTATTCCAGAACTTTCAGCTGCTGCCGTCTTTGAGCGCGCTGGAAAACGTGCTGCTGCCCATGGAGCTGTCTCCCCGCGCCGGTGAAGAGCAGGCAGCGAAGAGCTGGCTGGCTAAAGTGGGGCTTGAAGAGCGCACCGAGCATCTGCCCAAGCAGCTTTCCGGTGGTGAACAGCAGCGCGTCGCCATCGCCCGCGCCTTTGTCACCGACCCTGAACTGGTATTTGCAGATGAACCCACCGGTAACCTGGACCCCGACACCGGTGCCCAGATCATCGAGCTGCTGTTCACCCTCAACCGTGAAGCCGGTACCACGCTGATTCTGGTCACCCATGATCACGCCCTGGCGAGGCGTTGCGATCGTTGTCTGCAGCTGGACCAGGGCCGCCTGCTACCCTTTATGCCGGATACAGACGAAGGAGGAGGGCAATGAGTGATATGCCCTGGCGTCTGGCAGCAAGGAGCTTGAAGCGCGATTTCCGATCGGCGGATGTTCGCGCGCTGTTTGTCGCGCTGATCCTTGCTGTCGCCGCCTCTACCATGATTGCTTTCTTCCTTGACCGGCTGGAGCGCGGACTCGAGCGCCAGGCAGGGCAGATGCTGGGCGGCGACCTGGTGCTCGAGCAGCGCAGCCCGTTTTCAGATGAGCTGCGCGAAACGCTTGAAGAGGCCGGGTTTACACTCAGCGACCAGGTTGGCCTCGTCTCGATGATCAGCCTGGGCGAGCGCTTCCAGCCGGCAAGTCTGAAAGCCGTGGACGACGTTTATCCTCATTATGGGGTCTCGCGAGTAGACCGGGGTAACGGTGTAGAACCGGTCGCCTCCGGGCCGCCGGCCGGTCAGGCATGGGCTGATCCGCGTCTGGCAGAGCTGATCGACATAACGCTGGGTGACCGCGTTCAGGTAGGCCAGGCCGAGCTGACCATCAGCGGTATTATCGAACGCGAAGCCGACCAGGCCGGCGGGTTCGGCAACTTCAATCCACGCTTGATGCTTAACACGGCGGATCTCGACGCCACGGGGCTTGTCCAGGAAGGCTCAAGGGTCGAGTTCGAGTTGCTGGCCGCCGGCCCCCCGCAGGCGATTGATCAAGTGCAGTCACTGCTTGCCGAGCTTCGTCAGTCGGGTGTCGAGGTGCGTGATGTACGTATTGATCGCCCGCAGTTGGGGAATGCCCTGCAGCGTGCCGACCGCTATCTGGGGCTTGCCGGGCTTGCTGCCGTACTCCTGGCCGGTGTGGCGGTTGCCATGTCGGCACGCCGTTATGTCGAGCGCCATCTGGATACCGCCGCGCTGCTGCGCTGCTTTGGGGCCAGCCAGCAGCAGTTGGTCATGCTGTTCAGCCTTCAGCTTATCGGGCTTGCCCTCATCGCCTCGGTGATCGGTGCCTTGCTGGGGCTTGCCGGTCAGGCCATCCTGCTGCGCTTGCTGGTCAGCTTTCTGCCCATGACGCTGCCACCGCCGGGTATCATGCCGCTATGGCTGGGTGTGCTGACAGCGCTGGCCGTGCTGGTCGGCTTTGCCGGACCCACGCTTTTACGTATCAAGCAAGTCAGCGCGCTTAAAGTCCTGCGCCGCGAGCTGGATCCGCTACCACCTGCGGCCTGGCTGGTGGTGGCGGTTGCGGCTATCGTGTTTGGCGGGCTGTTATGGCTCTACTCGGGCAGCTTGACGTTGGCGCTAGGGCTGCTGCTGGGCGGCGCTATCCTGCTTACGGTGCTGTGGGGCATTAGTGCACTGCTGCTGAAGGGTATTCTAAAAGGGGTCAAGAGGCTGGCCGGCAGCGATGAATGGTCTCAGGCGCTGCGCCTGGGTGCGCGCCAGCTGGCGCGCCGCCGTGAGGCTGGGGTCGGCCAACTGCTGGCGTTTTCGGTAACCTTCTTCGCCATGGCAATGATCGTGCTGGTGCGGGGTGATCTTCTCTCCACTTGGCAGGACCAGCTACCGGATGATACGCCCAACTACTTCGCCATCAACATCCAGCCCGGCGAGCGAGACGCTTTTGAGCAGGCGGTAGCTCCACGGGTGGATACGCAAAGTACGCTTTACCCCATGGTGCGCGGCCGAATTACGGCCATCAATGGCCAACTGCCCCAAGACGCCGTACCCGAAGATGCTCGCGGCGATGGCTCGCTGCGCCGTGAACTCAACCTGACCTGGCAGGCCGAGCTGCCCGAAGGCAACCAGGTGGTCGCGGGGGAGTGGTTTGCCGGCTCAATCAGTATGCCTGAACCTCAAGGCTGGTTGAGTGAAGTGGATGCCACGCCGCAAGACGAAATGGTGCCGATTTCCATAGAAGAAGGCCTGGCCAGCCGGTTGGGCCTCTCCCTGAACGATACGCTCACGTTCTCGGTGGGAGGGGACGAGTTGACCACGCGTATTACCAGTCTGCGCAGCCTCAACTGGGATAGCTTCAAACCCAATTTCTTCGTGATCTTTCCGCCTGGGGTACTTGAGTCGTTCGGCCACAGCTACATTACGGCCTTCCACCTGCCTGAAAGCGAGCAGGGTCTGATCCGCCAACTGGTCAGCGATTTTCCCGGCGTTTCGCTGTTAAACGTGGATGCCATTCTCGCTCAGGTGCGTGATGTATTGGCGCAGGTTACCCGGGCCATTGAACTTGTATTGCTGTTGGTACTGCTTGCGGGTATCAGTGTGCTCTATGCCGCCCTTACCGCCAGCCAACCGGTTCGTGCTCATGAAAGTGGCTTGTTGCGCGTGTTTGGTGCAGGTACTCGGATGATTTCGAGAGTGCAGGGTGCCGAGTACGCGCTATTGGGATTGGCCAGCGGCCTGATGGGGGCCGTGCTGGCTGAAATGGCCACTGCGGCACTGTATGTCTACTGGCTGGAGTTGCCCCCGCGGCCACACCTGATGCTTTGGGTTGTACTACCCTTTGGCGGGGCGCTGCTGATCGGTGTCATCGGCCACGCGCTTTCGCGCAGCCTGCGCCGTCAGGCGCCAGCGGCGAGCCTGGGGCTACTGGGCGAAGCTTGAAAAAGCGCTGGATAGCGCGTTTTTCAGCTCAATATCCTTGCAGCCGGGCGCACCATGAATGGCATTCATGGTGCGCCTGACGCGGATGCGATGAAAGTCGTCTCCGGCTGCGTTATGATAGCGGCCTTATTTCTTCCATGAACGATCCTTATCTACGAGGTTCCTCGCCAATGTTCAGCCGCGATATGACAATTGCCGGGTTTGATGATGCGCTGTTTGACGCCATGCAGAAAGAAGTGGGCCGTCAAGAAGCGCATATCGAACTGATTGCTTCCGAAAACTATGCAAGCCCCCGCGTCATGGAAGCCCAGGGCAGCCAGCTGACCAACAAGTACGCCGAAGGCTACCCCGGCAAGCGCTACTACGGCGGCTGCGAGTTCGTGGACATTGCCGAAAACCTCGCCATCGATTATGCCAAGGAGCTGTTTGGCGCCACTTACGTCAACGTTCAGCCGCACTCCGGCTCCCAGGCCAACAGTGCCGTCTTCCTGGCGCTGGTCAAACCCGGCGATACCATCCTGGGCATGAGCCTGGACGCGGGCGGCCACCTGACACACGGCGCCAAGCCCAACTTCTCCGGCAAGCAGTACAATGCGGTTCAGTACGGCCTGAACGAGCAGGGCCTGATCGATTACGACCAGGTGGCCGAGCTTGCCCGTGAGCACAAGCCCAAGATGATCATTGCCGGTTTCTCGGCCTACTCCCAGGTGATTAACTGGGCCAGGTTCCGCGAAATCGCCGATGAAGTCGGCGCGTACCTGCTGGTCGACATGGCCCACGTGGCAGGCCTCGTTGCCGCAGGCGTTTACCCAAGCCCGCTGCCCCACGCGCACGTGGTTACCTCCACGACCCACAAGACGTTGCGTGGCCCGCGTAGCGGCGTGATCCTGTCGGCTGAAAACGATGCCGATATCGAGAAGAAGCTTCAGTCTGCCGTCTTCCCCGGTGGCCAGGGCGGCCCGCTGATGCACGTGATCGCCGCCAAGGCCATCTGCTTCAAGGAAGCCATGTCGCCGGAGTTCAAGGCCTATCAGCAGCAGGTCGTCAAGAACGCCAAGGCAATGGCGGGTGTCTTCATGGATCGCGGTTTTGACATCGTTTCCGGTGGTACCGAGGATCACCTGTTTTTGCTGTCGCTGATCAAGCAGGGCGTGACCGGCAAGGATGCAGATGCCGCGCTTGGCCGTGCCCATATCACCGTCAACAAGAACGCGGTCCCCAACGACCCGCAAAGCCCGTTTGTAACCTCCGGTCTGCGCATTGGCACCCCGGCGGTCACCACACGCGGCTTCGGTGAAGAGGAGTGCCGGAAACTCGCCGGCTGGATCTGCGATATTCTGGATGTGCTTGCCAACGGCGAAGACACCGGCGCAATCGAAGCGCAGGTGCTGGATAAAGTGGCCGATGTCTGTAGCCGTTTCCCGGTTTATAAGTAAGTAAATTTGCTATTCTGATTAAATCAGTTCTCCTGGCTATGGATAGCCGCAAAGCGCGGGGGGCCTTTAGGGGTCTCCCGTGTTTTTTAATTTTAAATTGTTCATAAGATTCTTTAGCTGATAATAACTAATAATGTCTGTTAGGGGCTGTCTGAGAAGTATCTGTGCTCACAAATAACAATACGGCGTCATAAAAATGGTTCGAAGCAATCATTTATACGAGTAAACTCCGTTTCTTCACCAATTTTTGTCCTGCTTTACTTTCGCTCACTGCTTTTCAGGCAGGCCCTAGTTCCTTCTGGATAGGTCTTCCGTTCCAATGACCGCCACCTTCTCCTGCTCCTTGGTCCACTTGCCTGCCGGCTTGTCGATATACTGGAAATGTTCGTTGGTGAAACTGCCCTGGTTGCAGGCATGCCGGTATGAAATGCTCGGTACGCTGGCCTTGTCGAGACATTGATTGAAAACACCCGGACCTGTGATATCGAATACATTGGTCAACTCGTTTGCCTTGATATTGGCACAGACTTGCTGAATTAACGCGCCCAGATGGGGGTTATGTGGCCTGCTGGCAATGAAATAGTTACTGAAATGACCGAGACGGGTAGTGACATACAGCTCTTCATGGCGTTTACCCAGAATGCCTTCAAGCGACCAGATCGCGTGCGCATCGATATCCAGATATACACCACCCTTTTCATGCAGCACGATCAGGCGCCATAGGTCTGCTTGAGCGGCACCAATCTGCAAGCGGTCGTAGCAGGCCAGTATCTCGCCTTGGCACTTTTCAGCTATAAACTCACGGCGCGCATCGGTCACCATGAATCGGTACTCGAAGCGAGGCGCCATCAGTCGGTTGAACAGGTAGTTGAGGTAGACGGGAAGCGTCACCTGATCGGTAAAGTTGGTCTGCCATATCGTACGCGGGATAGCCGCTTCCCCTTTGGGAGATAGCCAGGGCGCAGCGCGCTCTGGCAAGGTGAAGCGCTTGTTGGGGAGAACGAAGTGGAAAACATAGCTCAACAGCTTGGTGATGTTGGCCACCAGCTTGATCAGTCGACTGGTAGCGACTATCAGCACTTTCTTGAAACCGTGCATTTAACACTCTTCCTGACGTACCTTGAAAAGGCAGGGTGGCAGTAAAAGCGGGTAGTTTACCAGCCTCCCTGGCCTTCCAGTAGGCTTCGCATGTTATTGTCCAGCTTTACGCGAAAGTCCGCGCTGCCCAATACCATGGCATCACCCGAGCGCACTACCCGCGTGCTCACGTACAAGTAGTCCTGGCCTTGCGCATAGGTGCCCATCAAAATGGAGCGCGCATTATGCTGGGCGGTCAGGCGCTGCACCTGGCGGGAAAGGATCAACTCGCCCACGCTCTCTTCGATGAACATGCTGTCACGCATCTTGACTTCACGCACCTGCATGCCCTGCTGGGCAAGGGCCGAGGCCATGATCTCGGAACTGATCCGCCCGAACGTCGAGGATTGGCTCAGGTTGTCGATACTGACAAAGGTGGCAGCAATCATG
Source organism: Vreelandella aquamarina (assembly GCF_020075495.1). Classification (GTDB taxonomy): domain Bacteria; phylum Pseudomonadota; class Gammaproteobacteria; order Pseudomonadales; family Halomonadaceae; genus Vreelandella; species Vreelandella aquamarina_A. Next base: position 2,124 of record NZ_JABYQT010000020.1, on the reverse strand, counting down.
GGGCTGTAGCGTGTCAGATCCGGATTGCTGGCGATCATTTGCTGGGCAGCCTGGTGAGCCAGTTCGGAAAGGTCCGGCTCAGGAGGTGGTTTCTGCTGGTTGTTCGAATTGCCAAACGTGCTGCAGCCGGCAAGCCCGGCCAGCAGAAGGGCGGTCAGCAGCAGTCGGCAGGCGGTTGAAAAAGCGCCTGGGCGGCGCCGTGAAAAGCAGGGCAGAAAAAGGGAAAGCGCAGTAGAAGGCATGCTGTTACCAGGTATCAGTAATGGAGACGGTAGGCGTGGCCGGGGCGCGAACAACCCGATGCGGCGCATACTGGCGGCGGTCGCCTGCGTTGATGTAATAAATATTGGAAGACGAGTAGAGGATACGCTCTCCATCGATGATCTGGGTGGTAATGATCACTTCCTCGTTACCTGTGTGGGTCCAGCTGCCGCTGACGATATCGGCACCAATGGCGGCTGGAATCAGGCCAAGTGTCGGTTCCGTCCAGCGGTTGATGGGGATCGTGGCAACCGCAATACCGGTGGTCAGGGCAGTGAACGCGCCGGCTGGCGGACGAATGAAGCCCCGGTCGCGATGTTCGACCACTTCGACGTTGATATGTATATTGGCCGCGTTAGGGGTGGGCACCGTGGTAAGGTTGGCGCCCCGCGAGACCAGTTCACTGGTCAAGAGCGTGCGAAAACCGCGCTCGAACTCGCCGCCGCTGTACAAGTGCAGCGCCTGGTTATCCGACTCGGTGATGTGTAGATCGCGAAAACGCACGCGCTCGCGCTGCAGGATACTGCTGGCTTCATGACGTGCAAGCACTTCCCAGTGGTGAGCGGCCTGCATGCGCTGCTGCTCGGTATAGGGGTAGGTGGTCGCAATGGGAGCCTGCGATGTATTGGCATAAAAACAGCCGCTGAGCATTGCACTGACCAGCCCGATGCCTGCAAGGCGAAAGAGTGAATGAGTAACTAAAGAGCTAAAGCAGATGCGCACCGGCGGTTCCTTATCGCTTGGATGGGTCTTTGGTAGACTAGTCTGTCATGCACGGGTAGATCTTGTTTACTAACATCGGCCACGAGGTTGAGAACTTGAATGAGCGATAATACGAATGCTTGAAGATCATCGCAGCGGCCCGCGTCACGACTCGCTGCTGTCGGCCTATCCCGAGGACGACAGCAACAGCGGCTGGATGATCAGCTATATCGATATCATGACGCTACTGGTAGCGCTTTTCGTGATCATTATCGCAGCGGCTGGCGCTACCCGGCCAGAGATATTCAAGCCTGCCCCAGAGGAAATCGTCGAAGAGGCGGCACCCGGCTTCGATGTACCGTTACCCGACAGCATGGTGAATGCCCTCGAGCAGCGCGAATTACCTGCCTGGCGGCGTGGGCTTGAACCCTTTGCCATCAGCGCGGCGCTAGGGGTTGCCGGCCTGCCGCAAGCGCGCCCGGTGGCCAGTGCACCGCCTGCGCTGCTGGCGCTGCCCAGGCTGGAGGTGCCGGTACTGGATGAGCCAGTGCTGAGCGAGTCCCCTGCAGTACTGCCGCCAATGGCACTGCCTACGCTGTTGGTACCGGTTGATACCCCCACATTGGCAACACCGCTTGCCGACTACATGGTACTGCTGACCGACCGTGCGCCTGTCAACGTGGAGCAAGTATCCGAAGAAGCGATCAGCAGCGCCCAGGCTTTACAGGTGGCCTTGGCCGAGCGTATCGAAACCTCGCCCTACCTGCCGGATCTTGAAGGCGTCGAAGTATCGCGAGTTGCCGAAGGAATCAGCCTGCGGGTGCAGGATCAACTACTGTTTCCTTCGGCCACTGCCGAGCTGACCGCTAGCGGCAGCTCGCTGGTAGGCAGCCTGCTGGAAATCATACAGCGCTATGACGGCGAGGTCTGGGTCGAAGGGCACTCGGATAGCCAAGCGATCAGTACCGCTGAATATTCATCCAACTGGGCGCTGTCGAGTGCGCGGGCCATTGCCATTGTCGAAGCGCTCGAGGCCGAAGGGGTAGCGCCTGAGCGCTTGCGCGCCGTAGGCTTGGCGGCCACCCGGCCACTTGAAGACAACGCCACTGCGCAAGGGCGAGCCCGCAACCGTCGCGTGGAAGTCGTCATTCACGTCGAGTG
>NZ_JABYQT010000001.1 GCF_020075495.1 Vreelandella aquamarina | reverse complement strand
AACAGATCTCTTGTAGACAATGCTTGAATTGTTCTTACTTCCTTTTTTTTTTTTAATGGTACGGCGGCCACCGAGATTTACACTGGCTTATTCGTCGGCAGCGTTAAATGTGTATAAGAAACAGCTGTTGTCACTGGTAACGTAGGTTTCAAGTTCGTATAAAGCATCATGAACCCGTTTATGTACACCGGTTTGCGGCAGCCAGTATGCGGCGCCCGCTACCACGATAAACAGCGAGAAAATCAGGACCTTGAATTTTCCAGTCAAGTGCTGCCCATATGCCTTGTAAAGCACCAGCAGAACAAATGGAATGCCTATCCAGCCTCCTCGGCTTCCCGATAGTAGCGACCCAAGAACCCCGCACCCCGCTCCTAGCAGCAAAACGCAGAGCCAGGTTCTTTGATATTTTTGGGTTAACGCCCATCCAAGGCCAGCCAAGCACAGAACGCCTAATAGCATACTCAAATTGCCAAACTGGATAACGTGGGTATACCCATGAGCCCGCCAGGCACCTTCTACCGCTTTTTGCCATGTGGCCAAGCTACCTGCTGAAAGCGCGCCAACTGCAATACCGCTCCATAGAAACGCCAGCCTGGGCGGGTAAGCAAGAACCCAGCATAAAGCGGGTATCGCAAGCACATAGCGCAGGGGCTTATCAAAACCACGGCTGCCCTGGCCGTCCCACACAGCTTCAGCCATTCCTACCAAGGCGTAGCTCAGCAGCGCCGCTATTAGCCACCAGTCTTGCTGTGTAAGTTTTGGGCCTTGCCGACGAATCAATAGGCCAGCGCCTGCGATAACCAACAAGATAGCCCCCAGGGAATAACCGCTAGGTACCGAGAGAGAAATAGCCGTCAGTAGAAAAGCAGCCATACCCGAGAACAATCGGGGAAATACGCGGTCATCGCCGCTCAAAGGTGGGTATCGAAACGTCATTGATGCTCAATCCTGATGACTATAGAGCACTGAGCAGGCTTGGGTTTACTTGCTCAGCATATAGGCATCATTTTATCACATTGCGCCTCGCGCCCAGGTCCTGGCTGAAAAATGCCCCGTTTGTTTGGCAAAACTGCGTAAAAATCAGCTCAGCATACCCATTTACTCCATATGAGCCTTGTTTCTTCAAAGATTTTTACCTTGGCCTCACTCGCCAACTTCCCGGCCAGAACCAAGCAGCAAGCTTGGTTCTGGCTGTTGACAAGCTTCAGGGTTCAATAGGCATTTTTATTTATAAAACCTTTAAAAACAGTCATTAAGATAATTTTAAGGTCAAGCCAAAGTGACCAGTTATCGATGTACCAAAGGTCATGCTCGACGCGACGCTGCATTTTGTACAGTGTATCCGTTTCACCGCGCAGACCATTTACCTGAGCCCAGCCCGTGATACCGGGTTTTACCTTATGACGGCGCATATAGGATTCAACCAGCTCTTTGTACTGCTCATTGTGAGCCAGCGCGTGTGGACGAGGCCCAACAATTGACATACGGCCTTGCAGAACATTATAGAACTGCGGCAATTCATCCAATGACGTGCGTCTCAAGAAAGCACCAAAAGGCGTTATACGGCTATCATTTTTTGTTGCCTGGGTTACCTTCCCCTGCGTCTCTTTGTGCACATGCATGGAGCGAAACTTATAAACTTTGAAACGCCGGCCATTCGATCCCTCACGGTACTGCTTGAAAAGAACGGGACCTGGAGAGGTTACCTTTATTGCTATAGCAATACATAAACACACTGGTAAAATCAGCAGTGAGATCAAGGAACCAATAATGATATCTTCTGACCGTTTTATAAACCGCGACATACCATTCATGGGCGAGACACTTAAATCGATGGCGAAATGACCGGCTACTTCACTCATTCGATGATTAAGCAGTTGCATATCCTGAAAAGCAGGTATGAAGCGAACTTCCGCCGTATGGTTACGTAAGGCAAAGAACAGAGTGCGGACGGTTTCTCCCATCTCCAGAGGGACACATATCCATATCTCACGGGCATTCGACTTACTGATACGCTGGACGATCCTTTTGATGGAATGCTCGGTCAAAGGGCCTCGAAGCCGCTCGACTCCTGCGATGGTATGCCCCTCCCAAGATGCATTACGTATGCCTTGTGCAACATCAAGCACTACATTGTCAGGCCCTACGAGAAATACAGGGCGGCGCGCACCTCCCCGTAGCCGAATATGCTGCAATCCAAACTGCACAAGCAGACGCCCACCGCCGGCTAATAAAAACGAAATGGCAAGTGTCATGCCGACCCAGAGACGAGAATAGCGTTCAGCCGCATGTGCAAAATATATAAGTGATGCGGCTGTAATCGCGACGGTTGCCCATACGAGCATTAACTTACCGAGCATCTGGTAAATAGGCGTAATTCTCCAGCGCTGATAACTCCCCGACATGCTATTAATAACCAAAACCAACAAGGCAATACATATCAGCGCTAGAACATAGCGCTCATGTAAATATATCGATTCAAAGCGTACCAGGTAAGCTAATGTACCACCCACGAAGATAGAAAACACATCGAAGAATGGAAACACAACCTGGGGCGGGTAACGCTCTGAAAAAGTCATCGTCCTTGGCTTACCCATATTCATTCATCTCTTGCTCGTTGGTCATCAACTTTATGCACTACCTTGTTGCTTGCTTAGGATCTTGTTAACCCCAGCGGTAAAAACATTATCATAGCTGAACTTTTGACGGACCTGGCTGGCTTGCAAAGATAGCTTCTGCTTTTCTGCCTCAGGTAAATGATAGAAAGCCTCAAGAGCTTTGGACAAACCTTGCACGCCACCACCATAAAAAAAGCCATTCTCACCTTCAATCAGGTATTCTGCAGCTGCTTCTAAACGGTCATTAGCAATGACAGGAACGCTACAGGCCAGCGCCTCCAGAGCCACTAGCCCAAAGCTTTCCGTTTCAGAAATTGATGGGAAAACAAAAACAGAAAAGCTTCCCATGATATCGGGTAGTTTTTCACGCGCTATTGCGCCTAAAAAGGTAACTCGGTCGTTTAAACCAAGATCTTTTACAAGTGCTTCCAGATACTGTCGTTGAGAACCATCACCTGCAATAGTAAGCCTGGCATCAGAAATATTTATACTGGCAAACGCCTCAATTAACTCATGGCAGTTTTTCATAGGTTCTAAACGAGAAACAAAACCTATATTGAACACCGTTTTTTCTAATGCAGCAGCTTTCTCTCCACTTCCAAAAAAACCTTCCCCTACACAGTCAGGATAAACTTTAATCACCTGTTCAATTGGCAATTTCAGCTCACTACTTACTTTGTTACGATAATACTCAGAAGGAACTGCATAAAGATCGACATCACTCTTCACAAAATTAAAAAAACCAGTGAAAATACGAGATTTTGTTAACCTTTTTAAATCAGACCCATGAAAACGCATGATGATATAATGTTTTTTCCTGACCAGCTTGGCCAGACAAAGCACAGGTAAAAAGTAGACAGGATAGTGTATTTCAATTAATGTGCCTGCCGGATTTTTAAATAGAGACAAAGAGCACCTGACAAGCAGTTGCGCATAGAGAGCAACCTTATTCAAGGCGCTTTTTGGCTTCTCTTTAATAGCCACTAATGTTACGTTTTCGCTACCTAAGGTTTTTCTCCATGCTTGCTCTGTAGAACGTACAAAGGTGCCATAGAAAGGAGCACTTTGTGTAGGATACATGTTAGTCCAAATCAATAAGCGCTTCACTTGGAACCCCTTTTAAGCCCTAGATAGTCGGCGATCTGACAGCCTAGCATACCATTTTCACTTTGCGCTGGCTCTAACGGCTCATCTTTAGCTCTTACAAGCTCATCCAAGGCGGCATGAAAAGCTTCTTTTTGTGTACAGAAAGCCAGTGAAGGGTATCGATTTTCAAATGCTTTCGTCGTATCCAGCTGATGGTCGTTGCGATGCTCAGATAATGAATATTCACGCGCCAGGAAAACACCTCGTTTCCCATAATCCAGGCACGATAAAATACTGCCCATGCCTGTATGGGATACGATTCCTTCTGCTTGGCGAAACCAGTGATAGTATTCGTCACTCGACAAGTTTTGATAAATCTCCATACTAGAGCTGGAAAAACGACTCCCCTGCCCTACCTGAGCAACTACTTTACCTTTATACTCCGCCTCACTTTGCCAATCCGCAAAGTATTCCAGAAGGCGGTCGAAGGGGAGCTGCGTACCAACAGTAATGAAAATCATAAAACCTTCCCCCAGTAGGTGACTCTTTTATCGTTCTCAGCAAGATGCTCCCACTGGGTCAAGCATACACTACAGAAAAACTTAGCAATCCTGCCTGAAAAAGAAAGTTTTTGATAGTTAGCCATACTGTCAACCCATATAACCTTTTTGCCAAACAGCTTAGCTATAAAACACATTATCAAGCCGGGCAATGCCCCCGTGGAGATGACAACATCTGGCTTTACCTTTTTGAATATTTTATAAGCGTTATAAAAAGAGACTGCCTTTTCTTTCAAACCGCTCTCACGATGAACATTAGGTAAATAAATTGCTGGAGCACCATTTATTGTTATATCTTTCTCAGTAACAGCAAATTCATACGTAACATTTTCACTAATGAAGTTCTGCATTTGCTCGAACAGCCTTTTGAGCTGTATAAAATGGCCGCCAAACGAAGCTACTAACAATATCTTCACGGATTCCTCCTTTGAGAGTCGACGCTCTCTCTCTTGTTAAGATATATGTAATACATGAGAAATGCCGTTGCGCTGGAGGCTATGCCTGAGTTTACCACATGACCTGCTGTCAAGCTGACTCCTATCAGTGTAAGGAGTAACAATACAAAACAAGCTCCATTTTTCAAGTTTTTCGACATTAATCCGACAGACCAGAATAACCCCATTATCCATGGAAGATAAAATATTATTGGACCTACCAGGCCAAAGGTTATAAATACATCAATCACGTCGATTTCTACAATTGAGCCTCTTATACGCCGGAGCTCATCGACTCCAATGCCCAAAACGGCGTCAGCAACGTTAAAATGGCTAATCACCTGGTAAAATGCATCTTGTACAAAAGCCACTCGCCCACTTAACAATGCTCCCCAAAAACCATCATGAAGCTTGTATAAATACTGGATTCGATCCAAAAGCCCCGTTGACTGTATAAACTGATAGCCTAGCACTAATGCCGCAAGCCCCACTAGTAGACCTGTGCCATAAATAACAGGTAGCCGTTTGACCTTAAAAAAGCCATTAAAAACAAGGCTAAAGAAAAATATGAGAAGAACACCTAACATTGCTGCTTTCGTAGCTTTCATTAAAAAAAACAAGAAAAACGCCAAGAACACAGCTATTAAAATCCAGACGTTTTTCTTTATCGATGTATGGAAAAGCACGACGCTGGCAGATGCCAGCATCAAGTAGCTCATTTCATTGCCAGCAATAATAAACCCCTTGCCACCTATCCCCCCTGCGTACTGTGACTCTCCAACGCCTGCCACACCCAGCGCCACATTAACAGCCATAACAAAAAAATAGAACAGCATCAAATTTACTATTTTTTTCCTGGTCCAGAAAACATTTTCGCCTTTTTCACTTATCAGGTATAGAAGTAGTGCCATTGTAAGCAGCCCCCTCACTGCCCAGGCTACGCTTTCTGATATCTCTTCATAAACAGCAATCTGATAGATTAGACAAAAAGATATAGTTGCTACTAACAAAAGGAATTGGAAAAAACGATATGGGTAATAAAGCAGCATCAATATTACAATAAAAATAAAGCCGACCGCTTTATAGGGGGCAGAAATACTGACAAATGAAGCATCTTGATAATAGAAATATCCATTCAAAGTATCGACAGCAGGCCACAAAAGCAAAAAACCCAGTAAGATAAGGTTAAAGCACTTTTTAAGTTTCACATCCATTTGCAACTCCAACCTTTCCAGGCATTATTAGCCAAGGCGATACTCAGCTATAACTTTTTTTACAAACAAGCTGAAGATCGCTGCAAGAGGTGCTAATAGAAAGGCTAGAAAAAAACCTATGGCTAACAAGAGCTGTTTGCTCAAGCCTACTGGCTCCAGGCTTCTTACGGCTACTTGAGTAGAATTACCTTCATTTATACTTGCGATGCGCCGTTCTAACTGAGTTACTGCTTCGATATAAGTTGCTTCTAATTCACTTGCACGCTCGGTATTGGCATCACGTGCAGCTTCGAGAGCTTGTGAGTAGGCTTCAAACTGGTATTGCAAACTATTTGTTAGAGATTCAACAATAGCCTGCTGATCCTGTTGGATAAGATCAATTAAATTCTCTTGAAATCTTTCAATCATCTCCTGATTTTTCTCACTGGATTTGCTGGTGATACTCAATAAAAGCGTATTCCTGGGATTTGTTACCATCGTTTCAAATGGCAATTGCTCGATGGACTCTTTAGAAAGTAAACTTCTGCGCGTTTGCTCCAAAAAGACATTACTTATTTTAGCAATAACTTCGTCAGGAGTTTCCAGTCCACGCTTTATCCCTTCAGCAGTCTCGTAAGACGCAACGCTGTACACAGTAGTAAAATTGTATTTTGCAGGCTTTAAATAAACGACTCCTGCTGTTAGCATTATTATAGCTAACATAAAAACCAACATTAAACGCCATTGCCTTAACACCATTACAACAAAACCCACTAGTGTAAGATCTTCCATATTAGTTACTTCTGCGCTATTTGATCTCATTACGCTCTCCTGTTGATCATTTTTTAACCACCACTAAAACTATAAAACGAGCTTCTTAAGCTACGAACCAGCATATTTTAACTATTACAACCATACCGGTTATGAGTTTGATTAGAGAGTTATATGATGCTTATAACTCATGAGCAAATAGAATAAAAGCGACAGATACTTAGAGCCACTTTTCTACATGGGCGTTTAAATTTCTTGTTTACAGCACATAAATTATGCTCATTGTATGCACCTTGATAAGCGTCCATTATATTCGTAGCTGATATTTTATCAATCGTGGTGCTTGGCCTGTACGTTTATATTTATACTGTTAAAAAGCTTGACTACTGCCTAATAGCATGTACCAAAGCGCTTATATATAAAATTTGACTAATACTAGCTATTGTAAAAAGTTCTCAATATCAAAGGCAGCTACCTCATCGAAATTTTAATACGCTTTTTGTGGCCATGATAAAAAGCCTTTGCGGGGTGGCAAAGGCTTTCAAGAGCAGTCAGCTGAACAATTCTCTCACGGCGTGATACTTAAAATAAATAACGCGCTCCTACCAGCCAATAGACGTTGTCGCCCAGCTCACCTAGCTGCGTTCTACGGTCAATACGCGGGGCATCACCATCAGCTAGCTCCAGCAGCACATCAAACGACGAACTCACCTTGTAGTAGGCGCCGGCGGCCCAGGCGTTGCTGTTGTCGCGGTTTTCGCGCTCGACGTTGTAGTAATCGGCAGTGAACGCCCAGGGGCCCGTGGCGATCGAGCCGCCCAGGCCTACCGTGTCAAAGCCGCCACCGTATTCGCTGCTTTCATCCTGAGTTTCATAGCCCAGGCGTGCGGTGAACAGGTCTGAGAACTTGTAGGCACCAATCAAGCCATAAAGCATTTCACCGTTACCGCCACCGCGCACTACATCTTCCACCGCGCCAAAACCCACGGTCACTGGGCCTTGCTGGTAGCGCACCCCACCCTGTGCGGCCACCACGCTGCCTTCACGGCTCTGCTCGTCAGCTGTCAAACCGCGCTCGCTATAGTGCTTGAGCTGCACGAAGCTGGTGAAACCGTTGAGCTCTGGCGTGTAGTAAGCGAGCGAATCGCCCCGCGACTGAATGCCAGATGATTTGAACAGCAGGCCGCGGTCCTGGTAGACATCGAAGGGGAGCGATACGAACTGGGCGTAGACACTATCGAAACTGCCGGCCAGCACCGTGCCATACTGCTGGCTCTGCAGACCGATATAGCTCTTGCGAAGCTCATTGAAACCCTGCTGGATGTTCTGCTCATCACCCGAGAAGCGCCACTCCAGATGCCCTAACGCTTTTAAATCTGGTGTGACCTGATGGTTCATGCGAAAACCAAGACGCGAGTAGACATCCACGAACTCGGCGCTCTTGCTTACCTTGTTGCCCTGGCTGTCAAAATCCGCCCCACCGCCTGCAATACCCATGGAGATACGCCCATAGATGTCCATGGTGGTACCGTCCTGGTCGTAAATGGTGGCTGCCTGGGCGGAAGACATCCATAGTGTGGCAGCAATAGCCGTAGCCAACAACTTCTTTTGCATTATTGATGATCCCTTGATGCTTTTTTAACGAGAAAAAGTGCAGCGGCATGGATGAGACAAACCCTGCAATAAATATAATATTATAACATATCTTAATTGTGTTAAAACAAAACAATTCTCATTTAAAAGAAGCTAATAAGCAAGTTGCGGATATAAAAAACCGGCCTCAAAAGAGGCCGGTTCTATTGGGTCTGCTAGGCAGGTTACCTTTAAAGCGTGGCAGTAACGCCAGGCTTAGAAGTGGTAACGAGCGCCTGTCAGCCAGTATACGTCGTCAGTCAGGTCGCCCAGACGCGTGTCGCTGTCGATGCGGCTAACGGCATCGGCGTCAGCAACTTCCAGGAATACGTCAAACGCGCTGGAAACTTTGTAGTAGCTGCCCAGAGCCCAAGCACGGCTGGTTTCTGCATCGTCACGCTCGATGTTGTAGAAATCGCCGGTGAATGCCCAAGGACCAGTGGTGTAGGTAGCACCCAGACCAACTTTGTCATAACCGTTTTCGTCGTTAGCGCCACGCAGTGTGTAGTCGCTGTCGTTGCCACGGAACTCATAGCCCAGACGAGCAGAGAACTGGTCGGTGAACTCGTACTGACCGATCAGGCCGTACAGCATTTCGCCGTTACCGCCGCCACGCTGTACGTCTTCAACAAAACCCAGACCTACAGTAACCGGGCCCTGTGCGTAACGAACACCACCTTGCGGTGCAATGACAGAACCTTCGTCAGTAGTAGTTACGCCTGAGATTTCGCCGCGTTCGCTGTAGTGTTTCAGCTGCAGGAAGGCAGTGAAGCCTTCGAGGTCAGGCGTGTAGTAACCGATAGAGTCGCCGCGAGACTGCTTCGGGTGACCAGCGAACTCGAAGCCTTGGTCGATGTAGACATCGAACGGCAGAGAAACGAACTGGTTGTAGAAGCTGTCGAAGTTACCTGCCTGGAAAGTACCGTACTGGGCGCTTTGCAGACCGAGGTAGCTTTGACGAGTTTCACGGAAAGCTTCGCCGCTGCGACGCTCGTCCGCACGGAAACGCCACTCAAGACGACCGAAAGCAGTCAGGTCGCTGGTCACTTCCTGGCTCATGCGCATGCCAAGACGAGAGGAAACGTCTCTGAACTCGACGCCGTCGTCGATTTCTTCACCAGCATCGTTGTACTCGGGGCCGCCACCGGCGATACCCATGGCGATACGACCGTAGATGTCCAGCTTGGTGCCGTCCTGGTCATATACAGTAGCTGCTTGAGCGGCAGCAGAGGCGCCCAGGGCACCAATGATAGCAGTCGCTAAAAGTGTCTTTTTCATGATGTAGGTTCCTTTACTAGCTTACTGTTTCGATCGTAGCTGCCGGGCTTTTTTGAAGAGCCTTCAGCAGTTGGCTAGCGGGCCATGCTCGTTTTTTCCCATCCACTGGTTTTTCCCGGCGGTATGTGGCATGTCCTCAATCAAGCCTTGTTATAGTCCAATGCTCGCACGTCAAACTCTATACCGGGATTCCCGTTAACGCAATAGAAAAAAACAGTGTTTTTTTATGTTTTCAGCGTTTTTCGTGAACCCACGGCGGCAATTCATGTCTCAGTGCCCTTCGAACTTCTGCTGTAAGCCTTTTAGCTTATCTTCAAGGCTTAACGGCTTTTTCTGCTCGTTTTTTTCAGCCCTTTCCTTGTGAACCGCCTTGGCTTCAGGCTTCGGCTGCCGCTTAGCTTGATAACCATTTCCTTTTTCCGGCGCTTTCTGGGTAACTTCACGCTCTGGCTTTCCAGGGACGTCGCCCTGCTTTTCCTTGCGTTTTTGTGCTGCGTGCAGGGCCGCCTCTTTATCCACTTTTCCGGCGGGCTGGCCGTCTAGATCGATGCGGTCGACCCCTTCACGTACCGATTTGAGGTAGCGCGGCAGGTTTACATAGTTGGCCAGCGTACGGCGGATCAATTTGCCCGACCATGGCTCACGGGCGGCTAAATCTTGATGGATACCGACTTTAAGCGGCTTGGTATGCCCCTTGAAGAAAGCGTCAGGATAGCGTTGATACCACTCCTTCAAAAGGTGGTGCGGCGAAGGCGCCTGCTCGGCTGGGGCTTCTGGCGCGGAAGCTGGTACAGCGTCGGTCGCTTGCGGCTCGCCCGCTTTTTGCATGGGCTCGTGCTCGGGCTCTTTCACACCGGAGAGCTGGGTTTCGAGCGTCTCGGTTGGCGGCACTTGTGCGTCAGGGGCGCCTGGTGCCGTGGCAGGCGGTTGATCGGGCGTTTCTTTCAGCGTTGCAGCCTGCGCTACCAGCTGCTGCTTCAACTGCGCGTTTTCCATACGCAGGGTATGCAGTTCCGCTTGAGCCTGCTCGAGGCGCGACTCCAGGCTATCCAATAGATGCAATACACTAGCGGTCATACCCTCTCCTTTTCAGTCGGCGGTGCGCTCATAAATCACGAAGTCATACGCTGGCTGGCCCTCAGCGGGCGTTCCAGCCACGCGCTGCACTTCCCGCCACTCACCCGAGGCAATTTCGGGAAAGGACGTATCGCCTTCCACTTCAACATCTACCTCGGTGATATAAAGCCGCTGTGCATAAGGTAGCGCCTGGCGGTAGATCTCTCCGCCCCCCATCACCATGATTTCTTCGGCGGCATCTATCGTCGCTTGCTGATCGGCCAGGGCCAGGGCATCAGCCAGCTCATGGCACACCCGCACGCCATCATGCGCGAACGTCTTGTCGCGGGTTATTACTATGTTTAGCCGGTTAGGCAACGGCTTGCCAATCGAGGTGTAGGTTTTACGCCCCATCACCAGTGGCTTTGCCTGGGTCATGCGCTTGAAGAACTTGAGATCCTCGGGCAGATGCCAGGGCAGATTGCCCTCCACCCCGATGATACGGTTTTTCGACATGGCTACGATCATGGCCACGGGTACCAGGGGTTCGATCTCGCTGTTATAGGAACTCATACCGCTACCTTGGCCTTGATATGGGGATGGGCATCGTACGCCTCGATCTGGATGTCATCGAAGGTGAAATCGAACAGGTCTTTCACCTGAGGGTTGAGCGTAAGCGTAGGTGGCGCCTTGGGCGCGCGGCTGAGCTGCTCGCGGGCCTGTTCGAAGTGGTTGCTGTACAGATGCGCATCGCCCAGAGTGTGAATGAACTCGCCCGGCTCAAGCCCGCTCACCTGGGCCACCATGCTCAGCAGCAAGGCGTAGCTTGCAATGTTGAACGGCACGCCCAGAAAGATATCCGCGCTGCGCTGGTAAAGCTGACAGGAAAGGCGCCCGTTGGCGACATAGAACTGGAACAGGCAGTGGCACGGCGGCAGCTGCATCTCATCCACTTGCGCCGGGTTCCAGGCCGAGACGATCAGCCGGCGCGACTGGGGTGTAGTGCGGATCTGCTCGAGTACCTTGGCAATCTGATCGACGCTGCCGCCCTTGGGGTCGGGCCAGCTGCGCCACTGGTAGCCGTATACCGGGCCCAGGTTGCCGTTTTCATCGGCCCACTCGTCCCAGATGCGTACTCCGTTTTCCTTGAGGTAGGCGATGTTGGTATCGCCTTTGAGAAACCACAGCAGCTCGTGAATGATGGAGCGCAGGTGCAGCTTCTTGGTGGTGAGCAGCGGAAAGCCGCGTGAGAGATCGAACCGCATCTGATGGCCAAACACGGAGCGCGTGCCCACGCCGGTACGATCATCTCGGTCAACGCCCTGCTCTAACACGGTACGCATGAGATCCAGATACGGCTGTTCAAGCGCAGGCTGGGCGCGGTCGTTCGTCGTCATGTCTGACGTAGACGTTGTAACGGTCACTGGGCTTCCAAAATTACAGGCTATGTGGAGTCGTATTCTAGGCCGCAAGCCTTCAGGAATCTAGCGCAAGGGGGATTATAGAAGCGGCATTATGGCGCGGTGCATCCACACCGGGCCGCCGTTGCAGGCGTGCTCTATCAAGCTCCGATGACAGCCCCATAGCGCGTGGTAACGAATCTTGCGAGGCACAAGCAATTGAGGCACCCGCGGATGGGCGGCGGTTAGCCGCCCCGGCCTTGGCGCCCAGGGCATGCTTTTGCGCCATATCGGCAGCGCTTGCCGCGCTGCTCCCGCGGGTGCGCCTGGCGGCTTACCACGCGCTACGGTGTGTCGCTGGCGTTGAGCAATGCGCAATTCGTGCGCGTGGTAAGGAATCTTGCGAGCGGTTAGGCCTTGGCGTCGATTGGTTGGGTGCGTGACCAGGCCATGAGCAGCAGGCCGAGGGCGATCATGGGGATGGTGAGGAGCATGCCCATGGTGACCCAGCCGAAGGCGATGAAGCCGATATGCGCATCTGGCATGCGTACGAATTCGACCATGAAGCGGAAGATGCCATAGAAGAGCAGGAACAGGCCGGAAACGAAGCCGCGGGCGCGAGGCTTGGCGGACACCCACCAGAGAATGATGAACAGCACCACGCCTTCGAGCATCGCTTCATAAAGCGCCGATGGATGGCGAGGCTCAGGCCCCATGCCGGGGAACGGCATGCCCCAGGGGAGCGAGGTAACGCGGCCAGGCAACTCATGGTTGATGAAATTGCCGACCCGGCCGGCACCCAGGCCGATGGGCACCAGTGGGGCAATGAAATCGGTCAGGGTGAAAAACGCCAGCTGCTTGCGGCGAGCAAACCACCAGGCAGCCAGCAGCACGCCCAGCAGGCCGCCGTGGAAGCTCATGCCGCCATCCCATACCTTGAAGATCCAGAGCGGGTCGGCGGACCACTGACCCAGGCCGTAGAACAGGGCATAGCCGAGGCGCCCGCCCGCCACCACGCCTATTGCGCAGTAGAACAGCAGGTCACTGATATCGTCTTTGGTGAGCCCTACCTGATGCGCACGCCGACACCCCAGCCACCAGGCAGCGACGAACCCCACCACGTACATGAGGCCATACCAATGCACTTGCAGCGGCCCAAGCGAAAACACCACAGGGTCAATTACCGGGTAATCAATCATGGAAATACTCTAATTGCTGAAGAAAAGGACACGCCACTGCGGGTCAGGCCAGAACGAAACGCAACCCTACCACCGCCAACAGAAACGCAAAGCATAGCCTGAGGACGCGAGCAGGCAAAACATGCGCCAGGCGAACGCCCACACGGGCGAAGGGAACGCTGGTGAGTACGATGGCGAAAAATGCAGGCCACATGACGAACCCCGTGGCCCAGGCTGGCAGAAGCGGGTTGCCCCACCCCATGATGATAAAGGTGATGGCGCCCACGGCGGCAATGGGCAGCCCGCAGGCAGCGGAAGTACCCACGGCCTGGGTCATGCTGGCACCGCAACGCGAAAGCCAGGGCACGGTCATGGCGCCGCCACCGATGCCGAACAGCGCGGAAATGGCGCCCACCACGCCGCCAGCCACCAGCATGGCTAACTTGCCCGGCACCCTGGCGCCGGGTTTGGGCGACAGACCAAGTACCATCTTGGTCGCCAGCAACAATACGAAGATGCCAAACAACGTGCCCAGCACGGTGCCGGAAAGGTTGCCGGCAATGAACACGCCCCCGATTGCTCCGAGCATCAGCCCGGGCAACAAGGCCATGAACCAGGGCCGGTGAATGCTGCCTTTGCGAAAATGCCCCCAGGCAGAGGATGCGCCGGTGATCACGATAGTGGCAAGCGAGGTGCCAACGGCAAGGTGCATGGTGATGTCAGAAGGAATGCCTTGTAGCCCAAAGGCAAATACCAATACCGGCACGATGATGATGCCGCCGCCTACGCCAAACAGCCCGGCCATGGTGCCAGCGGCAGCGCCCAATCCCAGATAGCCCAGCAGTGTTACCAGTACGCTCATTATGTCGATGCCTTTCCTGCCTTGTTGGGCAGCCACTTGCTGATCATGCCCAGCAGCTTTTCGGGCTGATACGGTTTGGTGAGTAAATCGTCCATGCCGGCTTCGTTGCACTCGGCCATACCGGCGTTATCGGCATTGGCCGTCAGGGCAACGAGGATGCTGCGGTGCTTGCCACTGGCCTGCTCGAAAGCGCGCCAGCGGCGCGTGGTTTCCAGGCCATCCAGGGTAGGCATGAAGATATCCATGAAGACCAGGTCGAACTGAGTAGACTGCTGACGCTCCAGCGCCTGCTCGCCACTGCTGACGCCTTCGACGTTCAACCCCTGAGCTTCCAGCATCTGGCGTGCCAGCATCAGGTTGACGGGGCCGTCATCCACCACAAGAACACGCAGGGCCTGATTGGCGGTCGGCACCCCGGGTAACACCTCGTCATCGTTGACGCTCTGATAGACCAGGTTGGCGAGCAGCGCGCGCGCATCGGCCAGACGTTCGCGAATATCCAGAATCTGCTGGCGGCAGGACTGGCACTCATCACTTTCCAGTATACGGCCCAGGTGCTGGTTCAAGTCATCCGTTTCTCGCTGCAAGAGCGACAGATAGCCGGTTTTCAGACGCGACTCTTCCCGCGCTCGATCACGCCCGGCAATCAGGTGTTTCAGTTGCTGCTGCTGATGGTGAATGTCGTCCAGCAGTGCTTGCTCGTCCTTGGAAGGCTGGGCGGCGTGCTTGAGCCGCTGTACACCGCCGATGTAGTGTACGAGTCCGGCCAGCATTTCATTGACGCGCGTCAGCCGCTTGAGCGGACGCACGGGCGTCTGGCTGATGGCGGGTGTCGAGAAGGTCTTGTCCGGGAGCATCTGTACGGCTGCAAACCGCAGGGATTCACTGTGCCGTTCAAGCTCGGCAAGCTCCTGCATGAAGTGAGCGTCCTTTTGCCGGGCACGCATCTTGACCAGCATCAGAAAGGCGCATACGTTCATGGTGCTACCCAGCAGCAGCGCCAGCGCCAGCCACAGCGTGGTGCTCCAGGACACTTCGCTTGGCGACATCCACCATACCGCCAGCCCCACCAGGAGGCACAACACGATCAGCGTTGCCTGGATGAGAAACATTGGCCAGAGAATGGGCCAGATAATGGCATTCCAGAAGTGCTCTTCGTGGTCGCGTTGCATGGGCACGCCTTCCGAATTGGCTGAATCAACTCCACCGGCACGGTGATGTACGTTAAATTATCGGGACAAGTGTACGACTATGCCCCTGTAGCTGTCATGCTGCGCCAAGGGTTTATAACAATAGCCGACTGGTTGAAAAGCCTCGAGGAGTTGCAATGTGTCTACTGGCCTTTGCCTGGCAGCCGGATACGGCCATGCCCCTGCGCCTGGCGGGAAACCGCGATGAGCGCCACGACCGGCCAACCCAGGCGCTTCACTACTGGAAGGATAACCCCTCGGTACTGGGCGGTCGCGACCTGGAAGCGGGCGGTTCGTGGCTTGCCGCGGCACGCGGCGGGCGCGTCGCGGCGCTGACCAATGTGCGCGACCCGACCATTCTTACCCCGGCCAACGCGCCCAGCCGTGGTGAGCTGGTGGCCAAGGCACTTGACTGCGATGATATCGATGATTGGCTGGGCGAGCTTGCCGAGCACAGGGCGCAGCGCTATGCCGGCTTCAACCTGCTGGTCGCCACGCCCCGGCGTATCTGGCATCTGCACCGTGGCAATGAGCATGTCGCCCTGACCAATCCATCCCCCGGCGTGCATGGGCTTTCCAACGCCAACCTGAATACTCCCTGGCCGAAACTCAAGGCCGTTCGTGAAGCGTTAGCTACCAGCACGCTGAACAGCTGGCGCCAGGCCACCGGGCAAGTGCTCAATGACCATTATCAGGCGCCGGATTCGCAGCTACCCGATACGGGCGTGGGGTTGATTCTGGAGCGTCAGCTGTCGGCGGCCTTCATCCTGGGAGAAACCTACGGCACGCGCGCCACCACCTGGCTGACGCTCGACCGTCAAGGACAGGCAACCATTACCGAGAAACGCTTCGGGCCTTGGGGTCGTTTCGAAGGTGAGACGACCCTCGACATCTAGTCTCTTGGCGGCAGCAGGTGCGAAAGCTGCCACTCGTCCATGCGCTTGTTCAGGTGCTCGTGTACCTGGGCAGGCGTATCCAGGCGCATGATCTCGGCCAGCAGCGTCTGGGCATCGTGCAGCGTTACCCGGCGAATGGCAGCGCGCACCTTGGGCAGGCTGGGGGCGTTCATGGAGAGAGCAGTAAAGCCCATCGCCATCAGCAGCAACGCGCCGGCAGGGTCGCCGGCAAGCTCCCCGCACAGCGAAATCGGCTTGTTCAGGCGCCGGGCATCCTGGGAGAGCTCCTGCAGCGCGCCCAGCAGGGCCGGGTGCAGCGCATCGTACAAACTCGACACCCGGGGATTGTTGCGGTCCACCGCCAGCAGGTACTGGGTCAGGTCGTTGCTGCCTACCGAGAAGAAGTCGACGCGTTTTGCCAGGGCATCCATCTGGTAGATGGTAGCCGGCACTTCGATCATCACGCCGACCTTGGGGCGCTTGATGGCACTGCCCTCCTCACCCAGCTCGACGATCGCGCGATCCAGCAGCTTTAGCGCCTCGTCCACCTCCTCGACATTGGTAATCATCGGAAACAGGACGTAGAGATTATCCAGCCCGAGGGAGGCCTTGAGCATGGCGCGCAGTTGCACCATCAGTACTTCCGGGTGATCAAGCGTGACCCGCATGCCTCGCCAGCCCAGAAACGGGTTGGCCTCTTCGATGGGGAAGTACGGCAGATCCTTGTCGCCGCCGATATCCAGCGTACGCATGACCACCGGCAGCGGGGCGAAGCCTTCGAGCTGCTCACGGTACATGCGCATCTGCTCTTTCTCGCCGGGGAAGCGCTCGGTAATCATGAACGGCACTTCGGTGCGGTAAAGCCCGACCCCGGCAATGCGGCTTTTCAGAAGCGCCGAAGCATCCACCGCCAGCCCCGTATTGACCATCAAGGGCATCTCATGGCCATCCTGGGTGGCACTGGGCAGATCCTGCTCGTGCTCAAGCAGCTCCCCCAGGGCCTTCTCTTCGGCAATCAGGCTTTCATAGCGCGAGGTAAGCTCCGGCGCCGGGCGCACGAACAGCCGCCCACGGTGGCCATCCAGCACCACGGGGGCACCGTTCAGCCGTGGCAGCGGCAGATCCACCATGCCCAACACCGTGGGTATGCCCATGGCACGAGCCACGATGGCCACATGGGAAGTGCTCGAACCGCGCACCGAGACGAGCCCCTTGAGCTTGTCCCGCGGTACTTCGCCCAGCATGGCCACGCTGATTTCGTCGCCCACGAGAACCGCGTTGTCGGGGTAGGTTTCCGGCGTTGAAGGTGCTCCCTCCTGGAGGTGACCCAGCACCCGGCGGCCCAGGTCGCGGATATCCGCGGCGCGCTCGCGCAGGTAGTCGTCATCCACCCGCTCGAGATACTGGACGTGGCGCCGGACCACATCGGCAAGCGCTCCAGGCGCCCACTGCCCTTCGCGGATACGTTTTTCGACTTCTTCGGACAGCGCCGCTTCTCCCAGCATCTGCTGGTAAACGTCAAACAGTGCCAGTTCCTGGGAGGAGATACGGTTGGCCAGGCGCTCGGCGGCGGCGCGAATCTCCTCGCGCGTCTTGGCGATGGCCTCTTTCAGCCGGGCGATCTCGTACTCCTGGTCGCTCGGGATCAGATCCGGCACGCTGTTGAGATCAGCGGGCGGAACAATCACCACCGCTTCCCCCATGGCGACACCCGGCGAGGCGGCCACGCCCTTGAACATGGCCTGGCCGCCGGGCAAGGCCGGACGGGCCAGATTGCCGGTGGCCAGGGCATGAGCCAGCACGCCCGCCAGCTGGGCGGCCATGGTGACCAGAAAGGCTTCGTCCTCGTCGTCGTAGCTGCGTTTTTCTGCCTGCTGCACGACCAGCACGCCCAGCATGTGGCGCTGGTGAATGATCGGCACGCCGAGAAAGCTCGAGTAGCGCTCTTCACCGGTGGATTCAAAGTAGCGAAAGTGCGGATGCGAGCGGGCATCTTCGAGGTTCAGCGGTTCGCTGCGCTTGGCCACCATACCGACCAGGCCTTCCCCGAGCGGCAGCACTACCCGCCCTACCGCCTGGGTGCGCAGGCCGATGGTTTCCATCAGTACCAGCGATTCGAGCTCCTTGTCATAGAGATAAAAGGAGCAGACATCGGTTTGCATCGCCTTGCGGATGCGACGCACCATCGTCGAAAGCGCCGCATCCAGGTTACGGGCGCCATTGACCTCCTGAATAACACGACGCAGCACCTCAAGCATGGACGTTCTACTTTTCACTGTTGTTTGCCTCGCTGAGGATCTTTTCGACAGACTTTCACCGCTCATCCAGAGCCGTGGAGCACGCGTTATCCTTCGTCATTTTGTGCCAGGCGCTGAACGCGGGGAGAAAGCTCTCTCAACGCGCGCCGATACACCTCTCGCTTGAACGGTACTACCTGCCCTAATGGGTACCAGTAGCTGACCCAGCGCCAGCCATCGAACTCCGGCTTGGGCGTTGCCGTCATGCAGATCTGATTCTCCTGGCAACGGATTTTCAGCAGGTACCATTTCTGTTTCTGGCCGATACAGACCGGCCGTGAATGTGTGCGAATCATGCGTCGTGGCAGACGGTAGCGCAGCCAACCCCGGGTGCAGGCGACAATATCAACATCGTCGGCGGTCAGGCCGATCTCCTCAAAAAGCTCACGAAAAAGGGCTTGTTGTGGTGTCTCGCTTGCTTTGATGCCTCCCTGGGGGAATTGCCACGCATTTTGCCCTACACGACGCGCCCATAGCAGCTGTCCCTGGCTGTTGGTAATGATAATGCCAACATTGGGACGAAAGCCGTCAGCGTCGATCACGGACGTCACCTTAATAAATTTTCAGTTGTCCCCATTTTTCCACAAGGGCGACAAGCGTATCAATACAATATAACGCCAACTCGCCAACGCCTGGCGACATTGGTAGGAAAGGCCGAACGACTCTGCGATAATCCGGCGCTTTGTCTTGCCGTTTGTCGCAAGCGGTTCCTGCCTATAAAACGACTTTTGATAACCGACCATAAGGGGAGCACCGTGAGTCTGGCTATTTTCGATCTGGATAATACGCTGATATCCATCGACAGCGATCATGCGTGGGGGGAATTCCTGCTCGAACAGGGCGCCGTGGACCCGGTGGCCTACCGTGAAGCCAACGAACGCTTTCTGGCCGACTACAATGCCGGCACGCTGGATATGGCCGCGTTTCTGGAAATGGCGCTGAAACCCCTGGCAGACAATACCCCGGAGCAACTTGCGGCCTGGCACCAGCAGTTCATGGCAAGCAAGATCGAGCCACACATTCTGCCCAAGGCCGAGGAGCTGCTGGCCCGCCACCGTACCCGGGGCGATACGCTGTTGATCATTACCGCAACCAACCGCTTCATTACCGCACCGATTGCAGAGCGCCTGGGCGTGGATTACCTGATCGCCGTCAATCCGGAGGTCGAGCAGGGCCGCTACACCGGACGCGTTTCCGGCATTCCAAGCTACCGTGAAGGCAAGGTGACCCGCCTGCACGCCTGGCTGGAGGACAAGGACTTTACGCTGGACGGTGCCTGGTTTTACAGCGACTCCCATAACGACCTGCCGCTGCTTGAAGAAGTGGACCATCCGGTGGCCGTCGACCCTGACGACCGGCTGCGCAGCATTGCCGAAGCACGGCAGTGGCGTATCATGAGCCTGCGGGACTGAACGGCCCCATAGCGCACTTGACTTCCAACCGTTGATTACGCGGACTGACCGGACATGGCGTTCGATCCACCCACCCTACTGACACTGACCATTGCCATCGCCGCTGCTGCGGCGATGTATCTGCTGATCGAGTGGCGCAGCGCCCGCGACAGTGCCCTGCCCTGCTGGGCGGCAGGCTTTGCCACGATCACCATTGGCAGCAGCCTCTCCTTGCTGCGTGCCTACGGCTACTTTACGGTAGGCATCTGGTTGGCCAATGGGCTACTGATCTTCGCTCACTGGATGTTTCTCTTGGGCGTCATCCGCTTTGTGGGTGGGCAGGCGTCGCGCTCATGGGCGCTGCTGCCCTTGGTGTGGAGCCTGCTGCTCCTGCTGCCGGAAGGTCCGGAAAGCTCGCGGCTCTACCTGATCGTCAACTCGCTGCTGGTAGGGGCGGTATCGCTGAGGGCCAGTGCGCTGTTGAGGCTCGAACCCGATCTGGCAACGGTTGGCACCCGGCAATTGCACTATGTGCTGATGGTTCATGGTGCGTTCTACATGGCCAAGGCAGCCATTACCCTGTTGCCCGGTACGCTGATCGATCTTTCCGTTTTTCGGGGGGTCATTATCCGTGTTTCGCTGGTCGAAGGAGTCATGGCCATACTGCTGATCGCCCTTTCCATGACCGGCACGGTACGTTATCGGCGTGAAAGCCTGATCAAGCGTCTGGCCGAGAGTGACCCGCTGACATCGCTCTATAATCGCCGCGGCTTCGAAGTCCGTGCCCGGCGTAGCCTGACAAACGCGTCGGCGGATAATCCGGGGGCGCTTTTGCTGGTCGATATCGATCACTTCAAGCTGGCCAATGATCTTCACGGCCATGCGGCAGGCGATTTCCTGCTGGTCACGCTCAGCGACCTCGCTCGCCAGATACTGCCAGAAGGCGCGCTCAAGACGCGCCTGGGTGGCGATGAATTCGCTTTTCTCCTCAACGATACATCGGCCCAGCAGATCCAGCGCGTTGGCGACGAATTACGCGAGCGCTTCAGCGAGGTGGCCGCCAAGGCCTTCATCACCCCTCACCCGGTCACCCTGAGCCTCGGCGCCACCCTGTTCAGCCACCCTCCCAAGGACCTCACCGCCCTGCTGGAGCAAAGCGACCGCGCCCTCTACGAAGCCAAGCGCAATGGCCGTGACCGGCTTGAGGTGCTGGCGAACGATTGAGTGCTTGTCACCTTATTGCCTACCCCCGGCAGCGCTCGCCGCGCTGCTCCCGCGGGTGCGCCTGGCGGCTTACCACGCGCTACGGTTCTGCAACACATCAAGATTCGGCGACAACCCCGTAGCGCGCGGTAACGTTTTGCGAGGCACGAGCAAATAAGGCACCCGCGAAAGGCGCCTGCCAAGGCGCCCCGACCGTGGCGTCCAAGGCATGCTTTTGCACCCTATCGGCAGCGCTCGCCGCGCTGCTCCCGCGGGTGCGCCTGACGGCTTACCACGCGCTACGGTTCTGCAACACATCAAGATATAAAAAAACCCCGCCAACGTGGTTGGCGGGGTTTGCGTTACTGGCAAGAGTGGGCGCGTTAGCCGAGCAGGTGCTCGACGGCGGCGCGCTCTTCGCGC
Source organism: Vreelandella aquamarina (assembly GCF_020075495.1). Lineage (GTDB taxonomy): Bacteria > Pseudomonadota > Gammaproteobacteria > Pseudomonadales > Halomonadaceae > Vreelandella > Vreelandella aquamarina_A. Next base: position 577,132 of record NZ_JABYQT010000001.1, on the reverse strand, counting down.
AGCTCTTTTTCGGTGGCTTTCATCTTTTCCTGGCTGAATTCGTCAAGTTCGAAGCCTTGGACGATTTCGTACTTGCCACCCTCACAGCGTACCGGGTAGGAGTAGATGATGCCTTCTTCGATGCCGTAGCTGCCGTCGGACGGGATCGCCATGCTGACAATGCCCTTGGAGCCCAGCGCCCAGTCGCGCATGTGGTCGATGGCAGAAGACGCCGCAGACGCCGCAGACGAAGCACCGCGTGCCTTGATGATGGCAGCACCGCGCTGCTGAACGGTAGGAATGAAGTCGTTTTCGTACCAGTCACGCTCGACCAGATCAGAAGCGGCCTTGCCGTCTACCTTGCACTGGGCGATATCCGGGTACTGGGTCGCGCTGTGGTTGCCCCAGATGATCATGTTTTCGACGTCGGTCACGTGCTTGCCGGTCTTCTGGGCCAGCTGGGTCAGGGCACGGTTGTGGTCCAGACGCGTCATGGCGGTGAACTGGCCCTTGTCGAGATCCGGCGCGTTGGCGGATGCGATCAGCGCGTTGGTGTTGGCCGGGTTGCCCACGACCAGCACTTTCACGTCACGGCTGGCGTGATCGTTGAGCGCCTTGCCCTGTACCGAGAAGATGGCAGCGTTGGCTTCCAGCAGATCCTTGCGCTCCATACCCGGCCCACGCGGACGTGCACCCACCAGCAGGGCGAAGTCGGCATCCTTGAAGGCGACGTTTGGATCGTCGGTGGCCACGATGTCCTGCACCAGCGGGAAGGCGCAGTCGTTGACTTCCATCACCACGCCGTTCAGCGCGTCCATTGCCTGAGGAATTTCGAGCAATTGAAGAATTACGGGCTGATCCGCTCCCAGCATGTCGCCGGCGGCGATGCGGAAAATTAGAGAGTAGCTGATCTGGCCGGCACCGCCGGTAATCGCAATACGTACTGGATCTTTCATCATTGCTCCTTGGTTGGTTCGCCTAGGGTGGGTCGACAGAACTCAAGATGCCAAGATGGTATGCGCAGTGATACAAAAACTCAATCATACATGCGGCCACTAGCCATTCGTCTGCCCGCGTGGTACTCGCTGTCGACAGCGAGTTACGCTATGGTGTGCGCAGTCATGCCCTCTCCTGTGTTGATACGGATATAGACACCCCATGCGACGAATCCCCTTTTCTTATGCGCTGGCTAGCGTCCTGGTGCTGGCGCTGGTGATATGGCTGGTGCTGGGTGATTTTCAGCGCTTTCAAACCACCGCGCCGGATGCGCCTTCCACGACAGAAGAGAATGCCCTGCGCGTCGAGGTGCGCGAGCAGCAGAGTACGCCCTTCATTCCCCAGCAGATTATCCAGGGTCAGTTGAAAGCCGAGCGTGAAACCACGCTGCGCGCCAACCAGGCAGGCTTTGTCGCGCAAAAGCCGATCCTGCAGGGCCAGCGGGTGGCCGAGGGGGAAACACTGCTGGTACTGGATAACGATGCCCTGCCCGAGCGCCTCCAGCAGGCCCGGGATGAACTGGCCGTCGCTCAGGCAGAGTATGCCGGCGCCCAGCGCTTGCGCCAGCGCGAATTGATTTCCCAGCCGGACCTTTTGCGTCTGCAAAGCGCCTTGAGTGCCAGCGCCGCCGCGGTAGCGCAGCTTGAAAAGCAGCTCAGCGACAGCCGCCCGACCGCTCCCTTTGAAGGCGTGCTCGACCGCGTTCAGGTAGAGCTTGGTGATTTGCTCCAACCCGGTGAAGAGTGGGGGCGGCTGATCGATGACCGCCGCCTGACCGGCGCGGCCTGGGTTTCCCAACAGCAGGTGGGCGAGCTGAGCGTTGGCCTGCCGGTGACGGCGCGCCTGCTGAACGGCCAGCACCTTGAAGGCACGCTGACCCATGTCAGCCACCGCGCCGAGGAAGCGACGCGCACCTTCTATATCGAAGCCACGCTGGACAACCCCCAGCGCCTGCATCTGGCCGGCGGCAGCGCGGAGCTGACCATTACCCTGCCCCCGCGCCAGGTGCATACCCTCTCTCCGGCGCTGCTGAGCCTCGATGAACAGGGTCAACTGGCGGTCAGGCATGTGGATGAGGAGAACCGTGTACAGCTGACCCAGGTACAGCTGGTAAGCGCCGATATCGAGCGTGCCTACGTGACCGGTCTGCCGGATTCACTGCGCTTGATCACCCTGGGCGCGGGGCTGGTCGCCACCGGCGAGCAGGTAACGCCGGTGATGGCCGATCAAGCCGTGACCGACGAGGCATCCACCGCTGGTCAGGAAAGCCCCCATGCGCTCACTGATTGATGCGGCCCTGACCCACACCCGCACCACCCTGCTTCTGCTGGCGGGATTGTTGCTGGCGGGCCTGGCCGCCTGGCAGGCCATCCCCAAGGAAGCCAACCCCGACGTTACCATTCCGATGATCTATGTCTCGCTGAGCCTTGAGGGGGTAAGCCCCGAGGATGGCGAGCGATTGCTGATCCGCCCCATGGAGCAGGAGCTGCGCGGCATCGAAGGGTTGCGCAAGTTTACCGCGCAGGCCAGCGAGGGGCATGCCTCCATCACCCTGGAATTCGACGCCGGCTTTGATCCGGACACTGCGCTTTCCGATGTGCGCGAGCAGGTCGACATAGCGCGCAGCAGCCTGCCGACGGAGGCCGAGGAGCCCCGGGTGATGGAGGTCAATGTTTCCGAGTTTCCGGTGCTGACCATCGGGCTTTCCGGCCGCCTGGATACCCGGGAGCGGCTCACCATTGCCCGGCGTCTGAAAGAAGAGATCGAAGGCATTGCCGATGTGCTGGAAGTGGATATTGCCGGCGACCAGGAAGACCTCTTGGAAATCGTGGTCGACCCCCTGGTGCTGGAGAGCTACGGCATCGATTTCGACGCCCTGTTCAACCAGGTATCGCGCAATAACCGCCTGGTGGCCGCCGGCAGCCTGGATACCGGCGCCGGTCGCCTGTCGCTGAAAGTACCAGGCATCATCGAGTCGATCGAGGATGTGATGAACATGCCTGTAAAGATCGATGGCGACCAGGTGGTCACCTTTGGCGATGTGGCCTGGATTCACCCCACCTTCAAGGAACCACAGGGGTTTGCGCGCATCGATGGCCAGCCGGCGGTAGTGCTCGAGATTTCCAAGCGTGCAGGTGCCAACATCATCGCCACCATCGAGGCGGTGCATGACCGCGTTGCCCAGGCAGGTGATCTGCTGCCCGAAGCGCTTCGCCTGACCACGATTCTGGATGAGTCGATCACCGTACAGAACATGCTTTCCGAACTGTTGAACAACGTACTGACCGCGGTGGTACTGGTGCTCATCGTGGTAGTGGCGGTGATGGGCTGGCGCATGGCGCTGCTGGTGGGCTTGACCATTCCCGGCGCGTTCCTGACCGGTATTCTGCTGGTGTGGGTATTCGGGTTCACGCTCAATATCGTGGTGCTGTTTGCCCTGATTCTGGTGGCGGGCATGCTGGTGGATGGCGCCATCGTGGTCAGCGAGCTTGCCGACCGCTACCTGCACGAGGGCCAATCGCCGCACCAGGCGTGGCTGAACGCGGCATCGCGCATGAGCTGGCCGGTGATCGCCTCCACGGCGACCACGCTTGCGGTCTTCATTCCGCTGCTGTTCTGGCCGGGCGTGGTGGGCCAGTTCATGAAATACCTGCCGGCCACGGTGATTCTCTGCCTGCTCGCCTCGCTTGCCATGGCACTGGTATTTCTGCCGACGCTTGGGCGACTGTTTACCCGCACGGCAACACAGAGCGAAGGGGCTACGCTGCCGGATGAATCCACCGCCCTGGGGCGCGGTTATCGGCGCCTACTGGGCAAGCTGTTGCGGCATCCGGCCTGGGTGCTGCTGGTGGCGGTATTGACCATTGTGCTGCTGTATACCGGCTATGCGCGCTTCAATCATGGGGTCGACTTCTTCCCCAACGTCGAGCCGGACAGCGCCCAGGTACTGGTACGCGCCCGCGGTGATTTCTCGGCCACGGAGACCGACGCCATCCTGCAGCGGGTAGAGGCCCGGCTTGGCCGCATGAGCGAAGTCGAGGCGCTCTACGCCCGCTCGTTTGCAGTGCCGGACCAGCAGATGGGCAACGATGTGATCGGCATGCTGCAATTCCAGTTCGTGGACTGGTATGAGCGCCGCCCGGCGCGCGCCATTCTGAACGACATGGCCGAGCGCACCCGGGATCTACCCGGCATCGTGCTGGAGTTTCAGGAGCAGGAGATGGGCCCGGGGGGTGGCAAGCCCATCGTGCTGGAAGTCAGCGCCCTGGACCCGGCGGTGGCCGATGCCGGGGTCGACCAGCTGCATGGCCTGATGCGCGAGCTAGGGGGCTTTGTGGATATTCAGGATAACCGCAGCCTGCCCGGCGTCGAGTGGCAGATCCGCGTGGACCGTGAAGCCGCCGCCCGCATGGGCACGGATGTCACCACCATCGGCAGCGCGGTGCAGCTATTGACCACGGGCCTTGAAGTGGCCACCTATCGCCCGCCCACGGTCAGTGACGAGGTGGACATTCGTGTCCGCCTGCCGGAGCACTGGCGCACGCTCGACCAGCTCGAGCGCTTGACGATCAACACCGAGCGCGGCCAGGTGCCGATTTCTCACTTCGTCACCATGCAGCCGGCCCCCAAGGTAGGCACGCTGAACCGTATCGATGGGCGACGGGCCATTACCATCGAGGCCGACCTGGCGCCCGGTTATCTCGCCGATGAACGCCTGCGCGCGCTGCTGGCAGCGGGCAGTGACCGCCTGCCGGATGGCTTGATGGTCAACGTCGCCGGTGAGCAGGAAGACCAGCAGGAGTCGATGCAGTTTCTGGTCAGCGCTTTCCTGGTGGCCGTTGGCCTGATGTCGCTGATTCTGGTGACCCAGTTCAACAGCTACTATCAGGCAGGGCTCGTGCTCTCGGCTATCGTGTTCTCGACCGCAGGCGTGTTGATGGGGCTTCTGATCACTGGCCAGGCGTTTGGCATCGTCATGGTGGGCATGGGCGTCATCGCGCTTGCCGGTATCGTGGTGAACAACAATATCGTGCTGATCGACACCTACAACGAGCTGCGCAACGAGGGCATGACGCCCGCCACCGCCGCCCTGGAAGCCGGTTGCCTACGCCTGCGCCCGGTGCTGCTGACCGCGATCACCACCGTGCTCGGGCTGATGCCCATGGTGCTGGGGGTGAACGTCAATCTGTTCGCCCCGGCGCTCGGTTTCAATGCGCCCTCCGCGCAGTGGTGGACACAGATGTCCAGCGCCATTGCCGGCGGGCTCACCTTCGCCACCGCCCTCACCCTGCTGCTTACCCCCTGCATGCTGGTGATCGGCGGCAAGTTTCATCGCGTGAGGCATAACGCATCATGAAGCCAGAGTGAGCGGCTCGACCAGGCGGCTTGCCAGCCGCCTCCCGCGGGTGCCTTATTTGCTCGTGCCTCGCAAAACGTTACCACGCGCTACGGATTGTGCATTCATGTGACGCTGCTGGTCAGGCACTTGCGTTATGCGGACGTTTTATTCGACAGCGGAGTGTGGGCTGCGTGCAGGCGGGCGATCAATTGGTCTTCAAGGGCAAAGCGTTCGGAGAGGCCCTTGGCGAGACGGTCGATCCAGGCGGGCAGGCGTGCCAGGTATTGCTGGCAGCTTTCTGTCGAGGCGTAGTCGTTATCGAACTCGAGCACCATTTGGGTGGACATTTCCAACCGCTCAAGCAACTGTGAAGCAATGTGCAGGGCGCTTTCGTCGTTGAAGGCGCGCGCTTCTTCAGCCAGCTGTGGATAGATTTCGAAGTGGCCGGCACTGATGTAATCCATCAGGCTTTGACTGAATGTATCGATGCGTGGCTTGCTGATCGCTTCAAGCTCGCTGTCGCACGCTTCCTTCAACTCGATAAAGCTGATCAACAGCGAGCGACGCTGCTCAAGCCAGCGGTCGATCAAGCCATGAACGCCTCCCCAGCGCTCCTGGGCATTCTTGCAATCTTCGAGCATGGGGCTTCTCCTTGCTAATTAGCCACCTATACCAGCGCTAGACTCACCTTTTCATCCAACGCTGTCAATCCCGCCATGGGCGGATTTCCCTGGTACTGCCGGCCAGCCAAGCGGCTGGCCGCACAGGCGCGTTTGCTAACGCTTGACAGCTAACCACAACATGCGAAGCGGTACAAATGCCAGAATCACGAACCCGACCAGCGTCCAGGCGGGCAGTGAAAGCCCCAGGAAGGTGAAGTCGATCTCGGCGCACTCGCCGGAGCTGTTCAGCACCATGGCGATGACATCGCGCATGGGCAGCACGTCCATCATGTAATCAAGGCCAGGGCCGCAGGACGGCACCTGGTCGGCGGGCAGGCTTTGCAGCCAGACGTGGCGCCCGGCAATGAAGGCGCCGGTGCCCACTGCGGCAAGCCCCAGTACGCCGTATATGCCGGCACCTGCCTTGCCACCGGGGTTATGGATTGCCGCGATGGCAAAGATCACCCCGGCGGTGATGACCGCTACCCGCTGAAAGATGCACAGCGGACAGGGCTCGAACCCGCCGATATGCTCAAGGCCGAGCGCGACCGCCATCATCAATACACAAAAAGCCAGGCCCGCCAGAGCGACGGGGCGAAGTGCTGCCGGGTTCATTGCCTATCCTCAGAGGGTAATGCCGAAAGTGCACGGGATTCACGTGCCTTGGTAAAATACGTTGTCAGAAAATCGGCAAAGCTTTCCTGGTCGGCTGCTTCGATATCCTGCTGCTGCTGATGCGAGGTGTCGATCAACTGGGCCAGAAGCGCTTCACGCGAGCGCACCATGGGCGTCTGCTTGAGTGTTTCAGCCTGCTCCTTGGCAAGCGCGAGCAGCGTATCGCTCAGCGAGCCGTTGCCCTCTTTCATGCGTGCAAGAAGTCGTGCCGAAGGCGTCAGAGAGGGATCATCGAGCAGCGGCGCAAGCTCATCGAGTGCGCTTGCATGCGGCGCTTCGTCTTCAACGGCGTCCAGCAGGCGAGCGACCTCCCTGAGTTCGGCAAATATCTGCTGGCCCCATGCCTTGACCGAGGTCGCCTGCCCATTGCGGATCAGCATAAGCTCGGGGTCGCGCCCACGGTCGACGACCCAGCGGCGGTTATCGTCCAGGCGGTCGCATTCGTCATCGGAGATCCAGGGACTTTCGCTGAGCAGGCACCACATCAGGAAAGTATCGACGAAGCGCATCTGGGTTTCGGTCACCCCCAGCGGATCGAAGGGGTTCAGGTCCAGGCAGCGTACTTCGATATACTCGACGCCGCGCGCTTCGAGGGCCTGGCTTGGCGTCTCGTTGTGCTTGGCTACCCGCTTGGGACGTATATCGCTGTAGTACTCGTTCTCGATCTGCAGGATGTTGGCATTGAGCTGCTGCCAGCTGCCCCCCACGTTCACGCCCAGCTTTTCGTAGTCGGGCCAGGGCGTCGAGATGGCATGGCGCAGGGTGTTGACGTAATTCGACAGCGAGTTGAAACAGATCTTGAGCTGCGACTGCACCTTGTTCTGATAGCCCAGGTCCGACATGCGCAGCGTGGTGGCGTAGGGCGCATAGAAGGTATCGTCGCTCAGGGGCTCGAGCTTTTCAGGTACGTTGCCGCCTGACAGAAAGCTCTTGTCGATCGCAGGGGAAGCACCGAACAGGTATAACAGCAGCCAGCTGTGCCGACGAAAGTTACGGATCAGGCCGAAGTAGCGCGTCGAACGGTAGTCGTTGAACGGGATATTGCCGGCGCCTTCCAGCTCGCGCAGCGCATGCCACATGTCTTCGGGCAGCGAGACGTTGTAGTGCACCCCGGCAATGGCCTGCATGATTCGCCCGTAGCGTACGTCAAGCCCCTTGCGGTAGACGTGCTTCATGGTGCCTACGTTGGAGGTGCCGTAATCGGCGATGGGCACGCTGTCGTTACCCGAAAGCCGGGAGGGCATGCTGCCCGGCCAGATCCACTCCTGATCCAGGTGGTGGTAGGTGAACGTATGCAGATCGGACAAGAACGCCAGCGCTTCCCGGGGTTCGGAATAGACCGGGGTGATGTATTCGAGCAGGGCTTCTGAATAATCGGTGGTGATGTGCGGGTGCGTTAGCTTCGAGCCCAGCGTGGCAGGGTGCGATGTTTGCGCGATATGCCCCTTTGCATCTACCCGCAGCCCCTCTTTTTCGAGCCCGCGCCGCAGGCGCCCCAAACGACCAAGGCGGGCGCTAGGCAGGAGCCGCTCGATCTGAGCAGTCAATTGGGTAGGTACAGTGAGTGGTTCAGGCAAGGTGAACACTCCTTGTCAGTCAGGCCTGCACTGCAGGCCCTGGTGAAATCCGGTGGCATCGCCATCATCGCTGCCTTGAAAGCTGTCTTGAAAACAGAAAACAGGATATGGCGGCAACCGTGCTTTTTTCAAGACGCCGCTCCCCTCAAGCCTGTTCGGCTTTCGGGCACCGGCCTATTTATCCTTGCGGGCCTTTAACAGCGCCGCCCCCAGCGTGCCCATGGGAGCTGCCGTTTCTGCCGGTTTTTTCGCTGCTCGCTTGCTGCGCGGGGGTTTCTGCGCGGCCTGTTTCCCTGGGGCAGCTCCGCCTTCTTGAGGCTCCGGTTCGTCATCCAGGCGCATGGAAAGCCCCACGCGATTGCGAGCGATATCCACGCTCATGACCTTGACCGAGACGATATCGCCGGCCTTTACCACGCTGCGCGGGTCGTCGATGAAACGGTCCGACAGCGCAGAGATATGCACCAGGCCATCCTGATGAACGCCGATATCCACGAATGCACCGAAATGAGTCACGTTGGTGACCGTGCCTTCGAGTACCATGCCGAGCCTTAGATCCTTGAGGGTTTCCACCCCTTCTCGGAACTCGGCGGCCTTGAACTCCGGGCGCGGGTCACGGCCGGGCTTGTCGAGTTCGCTCAAGATATCGCTGACGGTCGGGATACCGAAGCGCTCATCGGCAAAATCCGCCGGTTTCAGGGCTTTCAGCACGGTGCTGTCGCCAATCAGGCTCTTCACTTCGCGCCCACTTTGCTTGGCGATACGCTCTACCAGAGGATACGCCTCGGGGTGAACGGCGCTGGCATCCAGGGGGTTATCGGCATCGTGGATGCGCAGAAAGCCCGCGCACTGCTCGAAGGTCTTGGGACCCAGGCGGCTGACTTCGAGCAGCGCCTTGCGGCTCTTGAATGCGCCGCTCACGTTACGCTGAGCGACGATGTTTTCCGCAAGCGCCGTGCTCAGGCCCGCGACTCGGGAAAGCAGTGCGCTCGAGGCGGTATTGAGATCCACCCCCACGGCGTTGACGCAGTCTTCGATCACGGCTTCCAGACTGCGCGACAGCTGCACCTGGGAGACATCGTGCTGGTACTGGCCCACACCGATGGACTTGGGTTCGATCTTTACCAGTTCCGCGAGCGGGTCCTGCAGGCGGCGAGCGATGGAGACTGCCCCGCGAATGGTGACGTCCAGGTCCGGCAGTTCGCGCGAAGCGTATTCGGAGGCCGAGTACACCGAGGCCCCCGCTTCCGACACCATCACCTTGCTCAACCGGCGCTCCGGCGCCAGCGCCTTCAGCAGGTCGCCGGCGAGCTTGTCGGTTTCGCGGCTGGCGGTACCGTTACCCACGGCAATCAGCTCCACGCCGTGCTGCTTGACCAGCCTGGCGAGCACGGAAAGCGACTCGTCCCAGCGATTCTGCGGCGCGTGGGGGTAGATGGTGGCCTGATCGACAAACTGTCCGGTGGCATCCACCACCGCCACCTTGCAGCCGGTGCGCAGGCCCGGGTCCAGTGCCAGCGTGACCTTCTGCCCGGCGGGTGCGGCCAGCAGCAGGTCCTTCAGGTTGGCGGCGAACACCTCGATGGCGGTGAGTTCGGCCTGTTCACGCAGCCGGCCGAGCAGCTCGGTTTCAAGCGCGGTGTAAAGCTTGACCCGCCAGGTCCAGCGGACCACCTCGCCCAACCACTTGTCGGCAGCGCGGCCTTCATCGCTGATACCCACCTGGCGGGCGATGGCGACCTGGGCCGGATGAACGGGCGCATCATCTTCGCCGGGCAGACGAATGGCGAGGCTCAGCACACCTTCGTTGCGCCCGCGGAACATGGCGAGTGCCCGGTGCGACGGTACCTTGGCAAGCTTCTCGTCATGCTCGAAATAGTCCGAGAACTTGGCGCCTTCCTGCTGCTTGCCTTCCAGCACGCGGGCGCTCAGCTCGCCCTCCTGCCACAGGCGCTCGCGCAGCCGACCGATCAGCTCCGGGTCTTCGGCAAAGCGTTCCATGAGGATCTGCTTGGCGCCATCCAGCGCTGCCTTGGCGTCTTCAATCGCGGGGATGTCGTCCTCGGCGGGACGCAAGTACCCTTGGGCTTCGGCATCGGGGTCGAGAGTGGGATCGGCCAGCAGCGCATCGGCCAGCGGTTCGAGGCCCGCTTCGCGGGCGATCTGCGCCTTGGTGCGGCGTTTTTTCTTGAACGGCAGGTAGAGGTCTTCCAGGCGCTGCTTGGTTTCGGCGGACTGGATGGCGGCCTTCAGCGATGGCTCCAGCTTGCCCTGCTCGTCAATTGCCATCAGTACAGCATCACGGCGCTCTTCAAGCTCGCGCAGATAGCGCAGGCGTTCGTCCAGCTGGCGCAGTTGGCTATCATCCAGGGCGCCGGTCACTTCTTTACGATAGCGGGCAATGAAGGGCACGGTGGCGCCGCCATCCAGAAGCTCGATCGTGGCCGCTACCTGTTCGTTACGCACGCCCAGCTCATCGGCCAGGCGGGAAATAATTCGCTGATTGACATCCATAAAGTGCAACTAACTCATGCAGCATTGTTAAGTGCCCACAAGGTATCACAATCGATCTATTACCGCTTTATCTGGAGGCGACGCTGCGGGCCTTATCGCGCCGGTCTTTACATAGCAAAAGGCCGCCCGGAGGCGGCCTTCACTACCAAGGCGGCAAACTCGCCATCAGCTCAGCTGCGGGCCGGCCTTGATGATGGCATCGCTCACACCTTCGAACTTCTTGAAGTTGTCGACGAACTTGGTCGCCAGGTCTTTCAGGTGGCGATCATAGGCGTCGCGGTCGGTCCAGGTGTCGCGCGGGTCGAGCAGGCTCGAATCGACACCCGGCACGGCGACGGGCACCTGCAGGTTGAGGCCATCGATATGCTTGGTGTCTACATCGCGCAGCACGCCGGACTGAATGGCGCTGATGATCGCGCGGGTCGTCGGGATGGAGAAGCGTGAGCCGCCTTCCCCGTAGGCACCGCCGGTCCAGCCGGTGTTGACCAGGTAGACCTGAGCATCTTTCTTGGCCACCCGCTTGATCAGAAGGTCCGCGTACTCGCGCGCCGGGCGCGGGAAGAACGGCGCACCGAAGCAGGTGGAGAACGTGGCGGCCAGGCCTTCGGACGACCCCATTTCGGTAGAACCGACCTTGGCGGTATAACCGGACAGGAAGTGGTACGCGGCGGCTTCCTTGGAGAGCACGGAAACCGGGGGCAGCACGCCGGACATGTCACAGGTCAGGAACACGATGGCACTGGGCTCGCCGGCCAGATTTTCCGGTACGCGCTTTTCGACGTGCTCGAGCGGATAGGCAGCGCGGGAGTTCTGCGTCAGGCTGTCATCGGCGTAATCCGGCTCGCGGCGGTCGTTGAGCACCACGTTCTCGAGCACGGTGCCGAACTTGATGGCGTTCCAGATGACCGGCTCGTTCTTCTCGGAGAGATCGATGCACTTGGCGTAGCAGCCGCCCTCCATGTTGAAGACGATGTCGTCGCCCCAGGCGTGCTCGTCGTCACCAATCAGGTAGCGGGCCTGATCGGCGGAGAGCGTGGTCTTGCCGGTGCCGGAAAGGCCGAAGAACAGGCAGGTCTCGCCATCTTCACCCACGTTGGCCGAGCAGTGCATGGGCAGTACGTCGGCGGCCGGCAAGAGGTAATTCTGCACCGAGAACATGGCTTTCTTCATTTCACCGGCGTAGCGCATGCCGGCGATCAGCACTTTCTTCTCGGCGAAGTTGATGATCACGCAGCCATCGGAGTTGGTGCCATCGCGGCTCGGGTCGCACTCGAAACCTGCGGCGTTGAGGATGACCCACTCGTCCTTGCCCGCCGGGTTGTAGGCCGTTGGGCGAACGAACATGGTGCGGCCGAACAGGTTCTGCCAGGCGGTTTCGGTGTTCACGCGAACCGGCAGGTAGTGGGTGGAATCGCTGCCCACGTGCAGCTCGGAGACGAAATACTCACGGCTTCCCAGATACTCTTCCACGCGTGCCCAGAGGGCATCGAACTTGGCGACGTCGAAGGGACGGTTGACGTTGCCCCAGTCGATGCTGTCGCGGGTGCCGGGTTCGTCGACGATAAAGCGGTCTTTCGGTGAACGCCCCGTGCGTACGCCGGTATTGACTACCAGGGCACCATCAGCCGACAAGCGGCCTTCACCACCGGCCACGGCGCGCTCGATCAGTTCGGCGCTGCTGAGATTGACGTGGGCTTGGGGAGCGGCTTGAGTCGTGGTCATGTCGATTCCTGGGCCTTGCGGCCTTTTCTCTCGTTACCGGGCGCCATCGACGCCGTTAAAAGATCGTCCCAGCAGCGTGAAACAGGCTGGGCGTGCTGAAGTCCGGCGCATTATTGCAAAAAGAAAGCCCCCGTGAAACGGGGGCTTGCGTCAAACATTTTGTAGTTAAACTACTACAAGAACACCATATTTTGTGTTGCGGCGCAGTATAATTTCAAACAGGCGTTTGGCAAGTCAGCCAAACGCCTTGTAACTGCTGACACTTTGCATGCCAAAAGCGCGGAACCTCGCTCGGCCAGGCGACTACATAATCAGTGAATAACCGGCGCCGGTGCGTCGGGGTCGTCCAACATTGCTTCGATATCCACCGCAGTGTAGTGATATTTCGTGTGACAGAAGTGGCATTGGGTGTCGATCGCGCCCTGTTCCTGCAAGATATCGCGCAGTTCGTCCGCCCCCAGCGTGAGAAGCGCGCCAGCCATTCGCTCCCGCGAACAGGTGCAGCCAAAGCGCAGCGCCTTGGGGTCGAACACGCGCACGGTTTCCTCGTGATAGAGACGATGCAGCACTTCGCGCTGCTCAAGACCCAGAAGTTCTTCAGGCTTGATGGTATCGGCCAGGTGCACACTGCGCTCCCAGGCATCGATATCCTGGTTCTGCGACTCATCGGGCAGACGCTGCAGCAACAGGCCACCGGCACGTTCGCCATCTGCCGACAGCCATAGCCGAGTGGGCAACTGCTCGGACTGACTGAAGTAGGCTTCCAGACAGCCACCCAGGGTATCGTGGTCCAGCGCCACGATGCCCTGGTAGCGATTGCCCTCTTTGGGGTCCAGGGTAATCACGATCTGGCCTTCGCCGACCAGCTCGCGAAAACTTGCCCGTTCGCTGGGCAGGTGGCTGTCTTCTGCAATTCGAGCAATGGCGCGCAGCTCGCCGCCGGGGTTGGATTCGGCCATGAGAAGTGAAAGCACGCCCTGACCGCGCACCTCGACACTCAAGGTGCCGTCGAGCTTGACGGTATCGGTCAGCAGCGCCACCGCGGCCAGCAGTTCGCCTAGCAGCTCGTTGACGGCCGGTGGATAGGCGTGACGCGACAGCACTTCATGATAGGCGGTGGAAAGTGTGACGATTTCGCCACGCACGTTGGTATGGTCAAACATGAAACGCTGAATCTGATCAGACATCGAAGGATCCTGAAAGTGGAAATTGAGCTAAGAAGAGGCGGCCGGGGCGATGACGTGACAGATGCCCAGCCGCACAACGATGGGAGCAGCTACTCGCCGGGCTGGCGCTGAAAACGCTGTATGTCGCGGCGCTGCTTCTTGTCCGGCCGTTTCAACGGGTGCTGCATGACTTCATTGGTCAACCGGCGCGCCTCGGCTTCACGGGCGCGGCGCTCGGTGCTTTCGGTGGTTTCGGCGTACAGCTTGCGTGCCTCGGGCGCGCCGCGGCGCTGATCAGAAAGGGCAATGACCTCGACCTCATAGAGATCCCATCCTTGCGGCACGCGAATCAAGGCACCCAGCTCGACATTCTTGCTGGTTTTGACACGGGCACCGTCGTAGTGCACCTTGCCGCCTTCAATGGCTTTCTTGGCCAGGGCGCGCGTCTTGAAAAACCGCGCAGCCCACAGCCACTTATCCAGGCGAACGGTGTCGCTCATTAACGCTCTCCTTGCTGCCCGGGCAGGTTTTCCGGCAGCAGTTGGGCAAATCGATCCAGGGCGATGAATTCCTGCAGCTCTTTTTCGGGGCGCTGGCTATCGGGCTGCTTGATACCCAGCAGATGGCGAATCCCGAATTCACGCGCGCTTTCCAGCACGTGAGGATTGTCGTCGATGAACAGGGTGCGGGTGGGGTCGAACGGTTCGATATCCTGAAGCGCAAACCAGAATGCCTGCTCTTCCTTCGCCGCCCCTACGTCTTCCGAGGAGATGATGGCGTCGAGGTAGTTTTCCAACCCCGTGAGCGGCAATTTAAGCGATAGGCTGGCTCTATCAGCGTTGGTGGCCAGGATGACGCGGGGGTGCGCCTGCTTGAGCCATTTCAGAAAATCCAGCGCATCGCTGCGCAGGCCGATCAGGTGCTGTACCTCGCGCTTGAGCGCGACCACGTCAACGTCGAGTTCCCGGCTCCAGTAGGCCAGGCTGTACCAGTTGAGCGTGCCCTGCTCGCCCATGATGCGGTCACGCAGAGCATTTTGCGATGCTTCATCCAGGTGGTGAAGCTCACGATAGCGCCGCGGCAGATGATCCAGCCAGAAGTGACTGTCAAAGTGCAGGTCCAAAAGCGTGCCGTCCATGTCCAGCAGGACGGTATCAATTTCGCGCCAGTCGATCATTGCCGCTCCAGTCTGAAAGAGTAAGCGTGCTATTGTAGCGTAACCCTTTTTTAGCAGCCATGGAGGCGCCGCATGTCGGTATCGGATACGTCACCCCGCTATCCACAAAAACCTCGCATACTGGCCCGCGAAAGCGTAGCCAGGAGCCGCCTGTTTCACGTCGAGTCGCTGGATCTGCGCTTCTCCAACGGCGAGGAGCGTCAGTTTGAACGCCTGACCGGCGCCGAGAACGGCGCGGTAATGATCGTGGCGATGCCGGACCCGGAGCACGTGCTGCTGATTCGCGAGTATGCCGCAGGCTACGAGGACTACGTGCTCACCCTGCCCAAGGGCCTGGTGGACCCGGGCGAGGATGTGGTGACCGCCGCCAATCGCGAGCTGATGGAAGAGTGCGGTTTTGGCGCCCACCGTATCGAGCCGCTGGTGGAGCTTTCTCTGGCCCCCAACTACATGCGCCATCGGATGCAGGTAATGATCGCCTTTGATTTATACCCCAAGCGCCTGCCCGGCGACGAGCCCGAGCCATTGATCGTCGAAACCCACCCGATCGACGACCTGCCCGCCCTGCTGCTGCGCGACGACTTCCACGAAGCCCGCGCCATTGCCGCGCTCTACATCGCCCGCGACCGGATGCGTGACGAGAAGCGCCAGAGCAGTGCAGATTTGTTGTGAAGAGTACCGCACCTTTGCATGGCAGCGCTCGCCGCGCTGCTCCCGCGGGTGCGCCTGGCGGCTTACCACGCGCTACGGTTTGTGCTCAATCAAGTACGGCGACAAACGCGTAACGCGGGCTGGTGGGGTTAGAAGTGGGGTTTCAGCGCAATCCAGCGGCGCTGGCGGTGGCTGTCCTGGCCTGCTTCAAGAAGCGTCATGGAACGCAGGGCGGCGTCGATATCGACCGGGGGCGGAGTGCGGCCGTGGATCGCGTCGACGATGCCTTGGTAGTAGGCCAGGTAGTTACCGGGCTGGGTGGGATGCTCGCGGCGTAGAAGCGGCCCTTCACCGTCCTGCCCAGTACGCAGCGTCAGCGTGCCCGGCGTGTCCTCGCCCCAGTTCATGCTGGGTATCTCCCCTGCCTTCAGGCGCTCTTCCTGCGGGTCCAGGCCATACTTCAGATAGCTGCCTTGCGTGCCGTGGAGCCTGAATCGCGGAGTGGGTTCGGCCACAAGCGCGCTGGCGCTCAGGCTGACGCGGCAGTCGTTGTAGTCCAGCAGGGCCAGAAAGTCATCATCGGCCTGGGCGCCGTCCCGCCGCACTCCTTGCTCCAGCAAGATGGCGTTGGGGGTGCCGAACAGCTCACAGGCCTGATCCAGCAGGTGCGGTCCCAGATCAAACCACAGGCCCGCCCCCGCCGTGGCCTTTTCGCGCCAGCGGTCGCGCACCTCTGGATTGAAGCGATCGAAACGTGATTCAAAACTGGTCACACGCCCGAGTGTACCCGCCTCGATCAGTGCCTTGAGGGTCAGAAAGTCACTATCCCAGCGGCGGTTATGGAACACCGAAATCAGACGCTCCTTCACCACGGCAAGCGATTTCAGCTGCTTGGCTTCCGAGAGCGTCACGGTAAAGGGCTTGTCCACTACCACGTGCTTGCCTGCGGAAAGGGCCATCTTTGCCAGAGGAAAGTGGGTGTCATTGGGAGTGGGAATCACGATAAGGTCGATATCGTGACGCTCGCACAAATTCCGCGCCTCGCGTTCGACCTCGACCTCCGGCAGATCCGCCTGCACCTTGGCGGCGTCGCTTGAGGACACCGCTACCAGATTCAGGCCGTCCGTGGCCTGAATGAGCGGTACATGAAACGTCTTGCTCGCGAACCCGTAGCCTACCAGGCCTACATTGATCGTCGATTTCATAACGCTCCTTGCTCGTGGTCAATCCAGTTTGGAAAGATCGCGCACCGCGCCCTTGTCGGCGGAGGTTGCCAGCAGCGCGTAGGCCTTCAGCGCTGGCGTGACTTTACGCGGACGGGTTTCCACCGGCTTCCAGGCGTCCTTGCCCCTGGCGTCCATGGCTTCGCGGCGCGCGGCAAGCTCGGCGTCACTCAGCTTGACGTTGATGGTGCGATTGGGGATATCGATCACGATGGTATCGCCCTGCTCGACCAGGCCGATCGCGCCACCCGCCGCGGCTTCCGGCGAGACGTGGCCAATCGAAAGGCCTGACGTGCCGCCGCTGAAGCGCCCGTCGGTGAGCAGCGCGCACGCCTTGCCGAGCCCTTTCGATTTCAGATACGAGGTCGGGTAGAGCATCTCCTGCATGCCCGGGCCGCCCTTCGGGCCTTCGTAGCGGATGACCACTACATCGCCCTCTTTCACCTTGCCGTCCAGCACGTTGGCCACGGCCTGGTCCTGGGATTCGACCACGTGGGCGGTGCCTTCGAACAGCAGGATCGAGTCGTCCACGCCGGCGGTCTTGACCACGCAACCATCCAGCGCGATGTTGCCGTAGAGTACGGCCAGGCCGCCCTCCAGGGAGAACGCGTGCTCGAGATCGCGGATACAGCCGGTGGCGCGGTCACCGTCGAGGCTCGGCCAGCGCGCGCTTTGCGAGAACGCCGTCTGGGTGGGCACGCCGCCGGGGCCTGCCTTGAAGAACTCGACCGTCTCGGCACTGGGCGAGCGCATGATGTCCCACTCGTCCAGCGCGGCCTTGAGGGTATCGCCATACACGGTGGGTACCGAGGTATCCAGCACGCCGGCGCGGTCGAGCTCGCCGAGAATCGCCATGATGCCGCCGGCACGGTGCACGTCTTCGATATGGTACTTCTGGGTGTTGGGCGCCACCTTGCAAAGCTGCGGCACTTCACGGGAGAGGCGGTCGATGTCCGCCATGGTGAAGTCGATTTCCGCTTCCTGGGCGGCGGCCAGCAGGTGCAGGATGGTGTTGGTCGAGCCGCCCATGGCGATATCCAGGGTCATGGCATTCTTGAACGCGGCTTTCGAGCCGATGGCGCGGGGCAGCAGATGCGCCTCATCGCCTTCGTAGTAGCGCTTGGCCAGCTCGACGATCTTGTGACCGGCGTTCTCGAACAGGCGACGGCGGTCGGAATGCGTGGCCAGCACCGTGCCGTTGCCCGGCAGCGCCAGGCCCAGCGCTTCGGTCAGGCAGTTCATGGAGTTGGCGGTGAACATTCCCGAGCAGCTGCCGCAGGTGGGGCAGGCGCTACGCTCGACTTCGGCCAGGGTTTCGTCATCGACGCTGTCGTCGGCAGCCATGACCATGGCGTCCACCAGGTCGAGCCCGTGATCCAGAAGTTTGGTCTTGCCCGCCTCCATCGGCCCTCCGGAGACGAAGATGACCGGAATGTTGAGGCGCATGGCGGCCATCAGCATTCCCGGGGTGATCTTGTCGCAGTTGGAGATGCACACCAGCGCGTCGGCGCAGTGGGCGTTGCACATGTATTCGACGCTGTCGGCGATGATGTCGCGGCTCGGCAGCGAATAGAGCATGCCGTCGTGGCCCATGGCGATACCGTCGTCCACGGCGATGGTGTTGAACTCCTTCGCCACGCCGCCGGCTTTCTCGATTTCTCGCGCGACCAGCTGGCCCATGTCCTTCAGGTGAACGTGACCGGGCACGAACTGGGTGAACGAGTTGGCCACGGCGATGATCGGCTTGTGGAAGTCGTCATCCTTCATGCCGGTGGCGCGCCACAGGGCGCGGGCGCCGGCCATGTTGCGACCGGCGGTGGTGGTACGGGAGCGATACTCGGGCATGGTGTCCTCTAACATCTTTTTTTGGCCCGCCACTCATCTGGCAGCGGGTAAGTGAATCCAGCGCCCTCGATTGTGGCATGGGCGCCTTCATCAGGCCAGATGTAGCGAACGACCGTTACCGGTCATGCAGGATCAGAACGCTTCCCACGGGTCCTGCGTGGAGGGAGTGATCGCTTTTTTCGAAGGAGCCTTTCCATTCGTCACCAGCGACCTGGGAGCATCGGGCTGCTTTTGGTTCAGAAGACGTAGCTTGTCGCGGGCGGCGCCGACGTTCTCCTCCTGGGTTCCCTTGAGGCGGAAGGCGTCCACCACGTTGGCCAGCTCAAACGCTTCCCGCGACAGGTCGTCGGCGGAGGCGGCAATGGACTGCACCTTCGACGCATTCTGCTGGGTGACATGGTCCATTTCGGCCACCGCCGAATTGATCTGCCCAATGCCACTGTTCTGCTCGCTGGAGGCGGAGCTGATGGATTCCATCAGCGTACTGACGCGGTTGACCTGCTGCATGACGTTTTCGATGGCGCGCTCGGCTTGCTCGACCGCGCTTCGACCGCTGCCGACTTCCTGGGTGGTGCTGTCGATCATACGGCGGATTTCCTGGGCAGCTTCAGCGCTGCGCCCGGCCAGATTACGCACTTCGCTTGCCACCACGGCAAAGCCTCGGCCGTGTTCTCCAGCCCGCGCTGCCTCGACGGAGGCATTCAGCGCCAGAATATTGGTCTGAAAGGCGATCCCGTCGATGACACTGATCATCTCGGTCATTTTTTCCGCACTTTGGGCAATACGCTGCATGCGCTCTACCAGCGCCTCCATCTGCCTGCCGGTGTCGCGGGTGCTGGCCGCATTCTGCTGGGCAAGCTCGGTCGCTTGACGAGCGTTCTGGGTATTCTGATGCACGGTGGAGGTCATCTCCTCCATGCTGGCAGCGGTTTGCTGAAGCGAGGACGCCTGCTGCTCGGTACGCGAGGCAAGCTCTTCGTTCTCCGCGGCAATTTCCCTGATCGCCGGGGTCACCACCGCCACTCGGCCATCCAGGTCGTTGACGATGCTGGCCAGGCTAAAGCGCATGGTATCCAGTGAATAGAGCAGCTCCCCCAACTCGCCGCTGGTCTTTTGCCGTTCGCTGGCGGCCAGGTTGCCCGCGGCAATCTGAAACGTCAGTTGGCGGGCGCCAGCCAGGCCGTTCAGTACGCTACGCAGTATGAATACGCTCAATCCAATCAGCACCAGAAGCCCGACTCCGATCAAAACCAGCTGAGCAATCAGCATCTGCTGACGGCTGCGCCGGGCATCTGCCACCAGCGCCTGGGCCTGATGACGCTCCTGCTCTACCAGCTCGGCGTTCATGTTACGCAGCGCTTCGGTATGGGGCTGAAGGGTATCGGTCAGCGCCTCGAAGGCGGCAAACCCGTTGCCGGTCCGGATGGCGTCCAGCACGGTGTTCACACTCGCCAGCCACTCATTCAGCGTCGTGTCAAAGGCCGCTATCGTGTCATTGCTGGCTTCTCCCTCTGCCTTGAACACCTGCCACAATGCCTGCAGCGAGGCGGCATGCTCCTCCAGGTCACTGTCCAGGGCTTCGATGTCTGCACGGCGGGGGTTACGCACCGCCGGCTCAAGCGCCTCAAGGCTCTGCCCCAGGTGGCGCTCGATACGCTGCAGGCTGGCAATGGATTCAAGACCCGAGTGGTTGAGCGTATCCAGGCGCTCACCTGACTCCATCAATCCGTAAACGCCCAGGCCACCGGCCAGGCAAAGCAGCATCAGAGCGGCAAGGACCATGGCAATCAGCTTGGCTTTCAGGCTGGTGATACTGAACCGCGACCAGAATCCGGCCAGCCCCTTGCGGCGCAAGGCGCCCTGCACCAGCTTGTAGCGCCTGGCACTGCCTTTTTCACGCAGCTCGGCATACACCGGGATGGCCTGTGCCACGGCTTCAGGCACCGCCTTGCGCCGCACCGAGGTATACCCCACTACCCGGTCGCCATCTTCCAGCGGTGCCACCGTTGCATTGACCCAGTAATAATCGCCGTTCTTGCGCCGGTTCTTGACCAGGCCCTGCCAGGTACCCCCTGCCTGAATGGTCTTCCAGAAATCCGCATAGGCGGCTTCGGGCATGTCGGGATGGCGCAGCAGATTATGCGGTGCACCGATAAGCTCCTCACGCGTATAGCCGCTGACATCCACGAACGTGGAGTTGGCAAACGTTACCCGCCCTTTCAGGTCAGAGCGTGAAATCAGTACGGACTCGTCGTTGAGTACGTATTCACGCTGAGTAACAGGTTGGTTATTACGCATGGGTTCCTCTCTGGAAGTGCTAGTACTTTCGGCTGACGCGCATTCTCCCCTTCTGCTTCGAATTTAAATTAACGAATAACTATAAAAAAACGCCGTACTTCCGCACGGCGTTGTATGACGGTTTGATGAAACAGCTTTAAAATTAGCCAGCTACTGCTTCTTGACAGCTAACTTTACTCCTTATGACTACCTCTACGCCTTGATGACTACCCTTACGCCTTGAAGACCACCTTGGCCACGTCCTGGTAGCGATTGGCGAAGTGAACCGTCATGCCCTCCTTTAGGTAATCCGGCAGCTCCTCGTAGTCGCGCCGGTTGGCCTCGGGCAGAATGACCTCGAAGATATCGCTGCGCCGTGCGGCAATTACCTTTTCACGAATGCCGCCGACCGGAAGCACCTGGCCTGTCAGCGTCAGCTCACCGGTCATTGCCAGGGGCCGGTCGATCGCCTGGTGCTTGGCAAGCGACAATAGCGCCGTGGTCATGGTCACCCCGGCGGATGGGCCATCCTTGGGTGTCGCGCCTTCCGGTACGTGCAGGTGCACGAAGGCAGAATCAAAGAAGTCGGCATCGGCGCCATAATCCTGCAGATGGCCGAGGGTATAGCTGTAGGCAATATTGGCCGACTCCTTCATGACATCGCCAAGCTTGCCGGTCAGCTTGAAGCCACGGTCCAGCGCATGCACCTTGCCGGCCTCGATCGGCAGAGTTGCCCCGCCCATGGAGGTCCAGGCAAGCCCGGTGACAACGCCTTGCCCCTTGAGCACCTTCTCCTTGCGGAAAATAGGCGCACCAAGGAACTCTTCCAGATTCTTGACCGAGATCTTGACGGTATCCGACTCCTCTTCGAGCAGCTTGACCGCCGCCTTGCGCACGATGCGGTGCAGCTGTTTTTCAAGCTGGCGCACACCGGCCTCCCGGGCGTAGCCGTCGATGACCTGCTTCAGTGCCGCATCGGAAAGGTTGATGCGCTTCTTGGACAAATTGTCCCGCTTGAGCAGTTTTGGCCACAGGTGATGCTTGGCAATGGCCAGCTTCTCTTCGGCGATATAGCCGGAGAGGCGAATCTGCTCCATGCGGTCAAGAAGCGGGCCGGGGATCGAATCGAGCGTGTTGGCCGTACAGATGAACAGCACCTTGGAAAGGTCCATCCGCACATCCAGGTAGTGATCGAGGAAGTCGACGTTCTGCTCGGGGTCGAGCACCTCGAGAAGCGCCGAGGCGGGGTCGCCCTGAAACGATTGGCCAAGCTTGTCGATCTCGTCGAGCATGATGACCGGATTCTCGACTTCCACTTCCTTGAACGCCTGGACCAGCTTGCCCGGCATGGCGCCTACGTAGGTGCGTCGATGGCCCTTGATCTCCGCCTCATCGCGCATCCCGCCAACCGAGAAGCGGTAGAACTCACGACCCAGCGCTTCGGCAATCGAGCGGCCGATGGAGGTCTTGCCCACCCCGGGCGGGCCCACGAGCAGCACGATGGAGCCCCCTACATCGCCCTTGAAGGTACCCTCGGCCAGGAACTCGACGATGCGTTCTTTCACATCCTGCAGGCCGTCGTGGTCGCGGTTGAGCACTTCCCGAGCGTGCCCCAGGTCGAGCTTGTCCTGGCTGGTCACGCCCCACGGCAAGGAGGTCAGCCAATCCAGGTAGTTGCGGGTGGTGCCGTACTCCGGCGAGCCGGTTTCCAGCACGCTGAGCTTGTTGAGCTCGTCATCGATGCGCCCCTGCACCCGCTCGGGCACCACGAGTGATTCAAGGCGGTTTCTAAAGGTATCGACATCGTTTTCGCGGTCATCCTTGGAAATACCCAGCTCGCGCTGAATGACCTTGAGCTGCTCGCGCAGGAAGAACTCGCGCTGGCGGTCCTGCATCTGCGCATTGACCTGCTCGCTGATCTCGCTTTGCAGCTGGGCAACGTCGATCTCCTTGCGCAGCAGCGGCAGCACCTTGTGCATCCGCTCGGCCACCGGCAGCGTGGCCAGCACGTCCTGCAGCTCAGGGCCCTTGGCGGAGGTGATCGCGGCGGCAAAGTCGGTCAACGGCCCAGGCTGGTGCGGGCTGAAGCGATTGAGGTAGTGCTTGAGCTCTTCACCATACAGTGGGTTGATCGGCAGCAGCTCCTTGATGCCGTTGATGATCGCCATGGCGTAGGCGCGAGTCTCTTCGTTCTCGGCATCCACGGGCTCTTTAGGGTAGGTGACCTCTACCAGATAAGGTGGCTCCTTGGAGAGCCAGCGCTGTATCTGAAAGCGCTGCACGCCCTGGGCAATGAACTGGATCTGCTGATCCTCGCCCTTGAGCTTGTGTACCTTCACCGCCGTGCCGATGGCCGGGAAACCCTCATGATCGAGTGATTCCACCCCACCCTCGCCTACGAAGGCCACGCCCAGGGTCTTATGAGGCGTATTGCCCACCCGGCGCATGGTCTCTTCCCAGCGTTCGCGGTTGATGACCAGCGGCTGTACCTGGGCGGGGAAAAAGGGGCGGTTATGGATCGGGAGAAGATAGATACGCTCGGGCAGCATATCGCTGGCGGGCACCAGCGAGCTGACCCTTTCACCATCAGAGCGATGAGCTTGCTCGCCCTTGTCGCCGCCCTCATGGGACGAATGGTCGTCTTCAGCCAGCCAGTCGAGATTATCGTGATCGCGGTCGTAATCCTGGTCGCTCATGCGCACTCCCATAAACAGATATCGGCGGTCACGCCGCCTGTGACTGCTTATGGAATGTGGGCGCCTGGCGGAAACTTCAACCCTTGTGACGCGCTATTGTGGCCATAGCTCCGGCATGGGTCGGCCGTTGACCCGCCAGTCGCCACGAATCACGTCAAACTGCAGCTCGCGCGTACCCAGTGGCAGCCCAAGCCACAGTGCGGCCACCGTAGGTGCATCGTGCCAGATGAAATCACCGTCCAGACGCTCCCGCCAGCGTGCGCGCCCTTCAGGCGACTCCAGACTGGTCACGCTGAGCTGGTCGAGCTTGCGAGCATCGAAGAACAGTGCCCCGTCAGCATCCAGCCGGATACCCAGCAGCGGGCTTTCCAGGGCAACGGTTGATACATCCAGGCGCGGCGAATCGCTCAGCACTTGCAGCAGGTCCGGCTCAAGGCGGGCCAGCAGCCCCTCTGCCATGGGCAGGCTGGTATCTCCCCACGCCGCTTCCTGGCGTAGCCGCCGAATGGTCTGGCGGATGGCATCGGCGTTCAGACGGGAAAGCTCCATTTCGATGCGCCCGTTGAGCAGCGGCGTATCCGGTGCTTCGGAGGGCACCATCATGTTCCCCATGACCAGCTCCCCCTTGATACGCAGCTCGCTCTCGTCCAGCACCGTATGGCTGTGCAGGTTGAGCGGCGCCAGCTGAATCTCGTAGGCGGGATAGCGCAGTGTCAGGGCATCGATCTGCAGGTGATCGCGCTGGGCAAAATGGTAGGCATCATCGATGTAGGTATAGCGGCTTTCCAGCTGCGCAGGCCCCAGGCTCAGCTGTGCCAGGCCATCGGTCAATGCCAAGTGGTCGAGGCGCATGCGCAGGCGCCAGTCGCCAAACATGCCTTCCAGGCGCAGCCTTGCCCCCCGCACCTCGAGCTCGCGGCCGCCTTGCTCGATGATGAAGGGCGCCAGCGCCAGCTGAAGTTCGCTGCGCCCGCTCAGGGTGTGATAACGCCCCTTCCAGCGCGGCGCAGATGCGGCGGTCACTTCGCCCACGGCGCGCTGCAAGGCGGTATCCAGACGGGGTAGAAACGTGCCTTCCACGTCGGTGCTCAGGATGCCGTGACGAGCGCTGTAGGTAAGCTCGAGGCGCCACGGGCGACCAAGCAGAGGAGACAGCAAAAGCCGCCCTTGGGAACTTAACCAGCCCCGGTTACTCTCAGGACGGGTAACGCGCCACTCCCCGCGCGCTTCCAGATCCTCCAGCGCCTGACGCAGGCTGCGCTCGAACAGCACGCTGGACAGCAGCTGTCCTGCCATCCAGACAACGGCTATCGCCACCAGAATGGGGACGATCAATCGTTCCTTGCGCATGCCATCTCCTTGAGCAACCGCATCAGTAGGGAGTAATTCTCGTTTTGGCGTTCGTCTTGGCGTTACCTGTGGTCATGCTGCAGCCGTGCCTTGGCCGGCTGCGTCGATTACGGCGAAAAGGCGTTCTAGTGAAGCCAGTACCAGAGGTGCAGCGTACTCCAGGCATAGATGCCAGCCATCACATCATCGATCATGATGCCAAAGCCACCGGCGACCCGCCGATCTGCCCAGCGGATGGGCCAGGGCTTGAAGACATCGAAGATGCGGAACACGATAAAGCCCCACAGTGCCGCTTCCCAGGAAAACGGTACCGCCGCCATGGTGATCCAGTAGCCCACGAATTCATCCCAGACGATGCCGGAGTGATCATGGACGCCCAGATCATGGGACGTCTTGTCGCACAGCCAGACGCCGATGACAAATGCCACCAGCACGATGCCCAGGTACCACCCTAGTGGTAAATCGGCCATCATCCAATAAAAAGGGATGGCGGCGAGCGTGCCGAATGTACCTGGCGCCCAGGGTACGGTGCCACTCCCTAGACCAAACGCGAAAAAATGCGTTGGGCGACGCCACACACTTGATGGTGCACGGTTCATGGCGTTCCCTCATTAAAATGCTGCCAGCCGGCGCGGCCGCCAACGGGTATGCCGTGTACACCAGGCTCCTCACGGCAATGGCCGATCACCGTCAATGCCAGCCCCAGCTCGCGTAGCTGCTGACGCGCCTTTTCGACGTTCTCCGGCGCCAGCGTCACCAGCAACTCGTAGTCATCTCCGCCGGAAAGGGCAGCCTGAAGCGCGGCTTCACGCCCCAGCGCTTCTTCGAGCCCTGATGCCAGCGGCAGCGCGTCCATGTCCAGCGCAGCACCAACGTTCGAGGCGTGGCGTAGGTGGCCAAGGTCTGCAAGCAGTCCATCTGAAATATCGATGGCCGAAGAAGCAAGATGCAAGAGCGCCTCACCCGCTGCCAGGCGCGGTTCGGGCAGCAGATAGCGGCGCAGCAGCGGATGCTCGAGGCTGCGCTCTCCCTTCTGCCAGAGCGCAAGCCCTCCGGCGCCGCCGCCGAGTTCTCCGGTCACGGCAATGACGTCACCGACATTGGCGCCACCACGGCGCAGGCTCAGGCCCTGGGGCGTCTCCCCCATGACAGTCACGCCAACGGTCAATGCCCCGGAGGTGACGTCGCCGCCGGCCAGGGTGGTGGCGTGACGCTCGCACAGGCCATGAAACCCCTGGCCAAACCCTTCCATCCACGCCTGGGTCGCGGCATCGTCTGCAAAGTGGCGCTGGTCAAATGTCAGCGCCATGAAACACCAGCGCGACGTTGCCCCCATGGCGGCCAGGTCGCTCAGCGCCACGGCCAGCGCGCGATGCCCCACCGCAAACGCCGGGGCATCACCGGGGAAGTGAACATCGACCACCGAGGTATCTACGCTGACCGCCAACTGATGACCCGCGCGAGGCACTAACAGGGCAGCGTCATCGCCATTGCCCAGTGCGATACCATCTGCCGCGTGTCGCGCAGGCGATGGCACCAGATAACGGCGAATCAAATCAAATTCGGCAAGCACAAAGGCCCCTTAAACACAGTATCAGCCAGTGCGCCGTTATAAACGGCGGGCGCTGACTTCGGCACTTCTCAAGCGGTTGGCCAGCTTGTCGAGGATGCCGTTTACGTATTTATGGCCGTCGGTAGCGCCAAACGACTTGGCAAGCTCGACACCTTCATTGATGACGACCCGGTAGGGGACTTCCATGCGCCGGGAAAGCTCGTAAGCCCCCAGGCGCAGAATGGCAAGCTCCACCGCGTCCAGGTCTTCCAGGCGGCGATCCAGCAGCGGGGATATTTCCCGGTCAAGCTCGGCCTTGAAGCGTGCGGTGTTGTGCAGCAGCTCATGAAAAAGCGCCTTGTCGGCAATTTCCATGATCTTCACCCAGTTCTCGTGATCTTCAAGATCATCATCGGCCACCTGGCTACGGAACTCGGCTTCGACGCTCGAGATCGACTTACCGGTCATCTGCCACTGGTAAAGCCCCTGCACCGCCAGCTCGCGGGCCGCATGACGGCTCTGCTGGGCGGCGGACGGCTTACGCTCACGGCGCTCACTCATTGGGAATCTCCTGCCGGTAACGCACGCAGCAGAGAAACCATTTCCATGGCGGCCATGGCAGCTTCGGTACCTTTATTGCCCGCCTTGGTGCCGGCGCGCTCGATCGCCTGCTCGATGGACTCGACGGTCAGTACGCCGTTGGCCACCGGAGTGTCGAACTCCAGCTGCAGGTGGTTTATGGCGGTGTTGCAGCCGCCCGCCACATATTCAAAATGCGGGGTGCCGCCGCGAATCACCGCGCCGAGGGCAATGACCGCATCCGGCTTCATCACGTTGAGCACGCGCTTGACGGCCAGCGGCAGTTCCCAGGCGCCCGGTACGTGAACGATATGAATGTTTTCGGCATCGACGCCATGACGCGTCAGGCTGTCGATCGCGCCTTCCACCAGGCTATCCACCACGTGATGGTTGAATCTGCCCACCACGATAACGTACCGACCATCGACGTCGACAAACGTACCTTCCACTTGAGAGAGGGATTGCATCTAATTATTCCTGCTGAGAATTTGGCTCATACGCCGTGTCATTGGGACCTACCAGCTCAATGACTTCGAGATCGAAGCCTGAAAGCGCTGAAAACTTCCACGGGGAGCTTAATAGCCGCATCTTGCCCACACCGAGATGGCGCAGGATCTGCGAGCCAGTACCAATCGTTAAATAGTTGCCCGTGCCGTCGAAATCGCTGGTGCGCGGCTGGCGCACGCGATCCAGAAACACGTCCAACTGGTCTTTCAAATCCTGGTGCGGACGCCCGTCATCAAGCAGCACCAGTACACCGGCAGGCGAGCTGGCGATTTCTTCCAGCGCCTGCTGGGCATTCCAGCGTCCCTGCTCACCCTTGTTCAGGCCGAGTACATCGCGCAGCGTGTCGGCCAGATGAACGCGCACGGTGGTTGCCTGTTCAGGAGTCGGCTGGCCCTTGACCAGCGCCATGTGGTGCGCCCCCTGAATGCGGTCGCGGAACACGTGCAGGGCAAGCTCGCCCTGAGAGGTCGATACCTGGGTGGTCTCCACATGGTCTACCGTCTGCTCGTTGACGATCCGGTAGTGGATCAGATCGGCAATGGTGCCGATCTTGATGTCATGCTCGCGGGCAAAGGCTTCAAGTTCCGGCCGGCGCGCCATGCTGCCATCATCGTTCATGATCTCGCAGATCACACCGCTGGGGTCACAGCCTGCCAGTGCCGCCAGGTCACAGGCGGCTTCGGTGTGCCCGGCCCGGCGCAGTACGCCACCGGGTTCGGCCATCAGCGGAAAGATATGTCCGGGCTGAACGATATCGGCCGGCTTGGCGTGCGGCGCGCAGGCGGCCTGAACGGTGCGCGCCCGGTCGGCGGCGGAAATGCCCGTCGTCACGCCCCGGGTCGCCTCGATCGAGAGCGTGAACTTGGTACCGAAGCCCGACCCATTGTCATGGACCATCAGCGGCAGATTGAGCTGCTCGCAGCGCTGGCGCGTCATCGGCATGCAGATAAGCCCGCGCGCAAAACGTGCCATGAAGTTGATATGCTCAGCGCCGACCTTCTCGGCCGCCATGATGATATCGCCTTCATTCTCGCGATCCTCGTCATCCATGAGAATCACCATCTTGCCCTGGCGGATATCGTCCACCAGCTCGGCAATAGAGGCCAGGCCCCCGGAGGAGGTGTGCGCCATGAAATCTCCCAAATATGTATTCACACGGTCGGTGAAATCGACGACCCTAATTTGACGCCCCGAATTTGACGACCCGAAATTGACGACAGAGTACCCTGCTATCGCTGCGTGCGCTAGTCAGGCTGCAGGGTGGCGATAATACGCCAGTCGCGGCCTACTGCACGCATGTCGTGAATCGCCAGACGCCGCTGGTCGGCCATCCGCGAAAGCCCAGGCAGTGCAAAGAGCGGCCTGGCCTCACCCCCCAGCAGGGTCGGCGCGACAAAAAGCTGCAGTTCGTCCACCAGGCGCGCATCCAGCAGGGCGCCCGCCAGGGTCGCACCGGTTTCCACCAGCAGTTCATTGACCTGCTCATGCTCGGCCAGCCAGCCAAGCAACTCCTCGAGCGGCAGGCGCCCGTCCGGGCCAGGCTCGAAGACCTGTATGTCGGCGCCGGCGGCGGTCAGTTTGGCGCGCTTTTCCGGTGAGTGATCCGGCGTGGTCATGACCAGCGTGCGACCGGGTTCGCGCAGGCAGGCAGCGGCAAGCGGCAGGCGCAGCCGAGTATCCAGAATCACCCGCAGCGGCTGGCGCAGCACGACGCTGTCCGCATTATCCAGCTGCAGCTGCTCGGCACGCAGGGTCAGGCGTGAATCGTCCATGATGATGGACTCGACGCCGCTCAGAATGGCGCTTGAGCGCGCCCGCAGGCGCTGAACGTGGCGGCGCGCCTCCGGGCCGGTTATCCACTGTGACTCGCCCGACCCCATGGCCGTGCGGCCATCCAGGCTCATGGCCATCTTGAGGCGCACGAAGGGCCGCTTGTGCTGCATGCGGGCGATGAACCCCGGGTTCAAGGCGCGCGCGTCCTGTTCCAGAAGCCCTACACTGACGTCGATTCCCGCTGCCCGAAGTATCTCGATGCCTCGACCGCTCACCCGGGGGTTCGGGTCCACCATGGCAACGACTACCCGCGCCACCTGGGCGTCCAGGAGCGCAACAGCGCAGGGGCCCGTTCGGCCAGTGTGCGAGCACGGCTCGAGGGTCACATAGGCGGTCGCGCCCTTGGCATGCTCACCGGCAGCGCTCAGCGCATGAATTTCGGCATGCGGCTCGCCAGCGCGCAAATGGTACCCCTCGCCCACTACTCGCTCCGGCTGTCCGGGGGGATGCTGGACGATCACGCAGCCAACCCGCGGATTGGGGTCGGTGGTATAAAGCCCTTGACGGGCAAGCATCAACGCCCGCGCCATATGGCGGTGATCCGCTTCGCTGAACGCGGCCTCACGACTCATGGGGCGGCTCCTTTTGCATGGCAGCCGACAGATGCGCAGGCTCCTGGGAGAGCCGGTCGATTTCGGCACGAAACTCATCCAGGTCCTGGAACTTGCGATATACCGAGGCAAACCGGATATAGGCCACCTGATCCAGATTTTTCAATGCCTGCATGACCGATTCACCGATATCGCGCGCGTTGATCTCGCGGTCGCCTCGGGCACGCAACGTCTGGCGAATCCGCTCGACGGCGGCTTCGATGGCCTCGGCGCTGACCGGGCGCTTCTCCAACGCCCGCACCATACCGTCACGCAGCTTGGCTTCGTTGAAACTTTCCCGTGAACCGTCGGACTTCACCACACGGGGCATCAAGAGTTCGGCGGTTTCATAGGTCGTGAAGCGCTCGTGGCAGCTGGCGCACTGGCGACGCCGACGCACCTGATCACCTTCCGCCACCAGTCGCGAATCGGTCACTCGTGTATCGTTCGCACCACAAAAAGGGCAATGCATAGCGGTCAACCCTGTTGTCAGCCCGTGCTGTAAGCTGCACGAATAAGCATGTTATAACCTGTTCTCACTCACTGTTTCCAAGCGCTTCAACTCACTTGCCAGACACACGTTCACATGCCTGAAGGGGGTTAAACGCGGTATTAACCCTGCATTGTAACGATTTGGCACACAAGCTGCATTTATTCGATGCACGTACCATGATGCACGCACCATGAAACGCGCAATACTGACGGCTGATGAGGAGACCTGCATGGCAACGTTCGAAAAGAAGGTTCATGGCTACCTGACCCATCTCTACGGCCCCAGGGCCGATGAGGTCATGCGCCGTTTGCAGCAGCATCTCGAGCATTTTCGCTCATCCACCCCGGCACCCGGCACATCTGCTGCCAGCACGCTCCAGGCACCCGCCTGGAGCGAACAGGACCAGTGGCTGATCTGCTATGGCGACTCCATCATCGATGCCGACACCCCGCCACTGGCCGTGCTCGATGATTTCCTCCAGACGCGCTTGCAGGATCGCATCAGTGGCGTTCACGTGCTGCCCTTCTTTCCCTGGAGCAGCGATGACGGCTTCTCGGTCATTCACTACCGCGAAGTCAACCCCGAGCTTGGCGACTGGCAGCATATCCAGGCGCTGGCCAGCCACTACGACGTGATGGCCGACCTGGTACTCAACCACGTCTCCCGCGAGTCGCTTTGGTTTGTCGACTATCTGAGCGGCAGCCAGCCAGGCCGTGACTACTTTATCGAAGTCGATCCGGAAACGGACGTTTCTGCCGTGACCCGCCCGCGCAGCAGTCCGCTGCTGGTGCCGGTATCCACGCGCCGGGGTACCCGCCATCTGTGGGCGACCTTTTCGGAAGACCAGCTCGACCTGAACTTTGAAAACCCGGACGTGCTGCTCGAGTTCGTGGGCATCTTGCTGTTCTATCTCGAACAGGGAGCGCGCATGATCCGCCTGGATGCCGTGGCATTCCTGTGGAAACGGCTGGGCACTTCCTGCATTCACCTGCCCGAAACCCACACCGTGGTACGTCTGCTGCGCGCCATCGTGGATCACGTGGCTCCGGGAACCCTGCTGGTGACCGAAACCAATGTGCCCCATGAGGAGAACCTCAGCTACTTCGGGCTCGAGCGGCTGCCAGACGGCCCGCCCGACGAAGCTCACATGGTCTATCAGTTCACCCTTCCACCGCTTTTACTGCACACCCTGACGCGGGGCGAGTCCAACACCATCCAAGCCTGGCTTTCGAGCCTGCCGGTACTGCCCAGGCACTGCACCTACCTGAACTTTACCGCGAGCCACGATGGCATCGGCGTACGTCCGCTGGAGGGGCTGCTGCCGGATCATGAACGCGACGCGCTGCTGGAGCTGATGCATCGCTTTGGCGGTTTCGTCAGCATGCGCAGCAACGCCGATGGCAGCGACACGCCCTACGAGATCAATATCACCTGGTTCGAGGCCATGCGCGGCACTCGCCGCGGGCCAGACCCGTGGCAGGTTGCCCGCTTTCTGTGCAGCCAGGCCATCATGCTGAGCCTGCAGGGCATCCCGGCACTCTATATCCATACGCTGACCAGTACGCTCAACGATGTGGAAGGCGTCGAGCGCAGCGGGCGGCTACGCTCGATCAACCGGCGGCGCTGGCAGCGCAGCGAGCTAGACCTGCTACTGGATAACACGGCCAACCCGACCCACTATATCTTTCACGCACTATGCCGACGGCTGGAGCAGCGCCGCCAGGAGCCCTGCTTTCACCCCAGTGCCGCGCAGCGCGTACTGGTCTCGCCGCCGCAGCTTCTGGCCATCGAGCGCGGCCCACTGGCCGACGGGCGCAGACTGCTTGCACTTTACAACGTGACCGACACTCCTCTGCCGTTAAGCGAGGCGGGCGAGGCCGTTACTCAAGCACTTGAGCAGCACCGCTGGCGCTCGCTCGACCCAGGCGACCCGAACGTGGATGAAACTCTTCCACCCTACGCGGCGCGCTGGCTGGTGGCCACGGAGTGACGCGATAGCCAAGAAAAGATCGACATAGAACGAGGCGCAACACGTCGACCAGCGCGGGAAGCAGGCATAGCCATGATTTCCGCGCTGATTGGCAGAAATTCCAGACACGCCAAAACACCCGAATGCATCAAGCAGCGGGCAACAGGATAAAACGCACGGATACTGCCGGCATCAACCGTCAGCCAAACTTGGCACTAGCCTTGAAAACAGAGGGAAAATAGAGAGATGGCTCCTCGAGCAGGACTCGAACCTGCGACCCAATGATTAACAGTCATTTGCTCTACCAACTGAGCTATCGAGGAATCATGCGCTACCTGAAACGGCTGACCGAGCAGGTAGTAAAAGTAGGTATAGCTTGGCTCCTCGAACAGGACTCGAACCTGTGACCCAATGATTAACAGTCATTTGCTCTACCAACTGAGCTATCGAGGAACAACCTTCAGCTATCGTGTTTCAAGCAGAGCCACCACGCGGCGTGTTGGCTCCTCGAGCAGGACTCGAACCTGCGACCCAATGATTAACAGTCATTTGCTCTACCAACTGAGCTATCGAGGAACTGCTCAAACACGGTGCGTAGTATACTCATAGAAACGCGCAGGTCAAGTATCGATTAAGGGCGAATGCTAGCCCCGGGTTTGTTGTGCCCGTATAATAGGCGTCATCCAAACGTGGTAATGCCCACGACCCGACACTTCATTCATCCCTCGTCCCCCGACGACCCATAGATGACAGGTACCGATGGCGAAGAAGCTCTTCATCAAAACGCACGGCTGCCAAATGAACGAGTACGACTCCTCCCGCATGGCGGATCTGCTCGGCGAATCTCACCAGCTTGAACTGACCGACAACGAGAAGGAGGCCGATGTCATCCTTCTCAACACCTGCTCGATTCGTGAAAAGGCCCAGGAGAAGGTATTCCACCAGCTGGGGCGCTGGAAAAAGCTCAAGGATGCCAATCCTGACCTCGTGATCGGCGTTGGCGGCTGCGTGGCGAGCCAGGAAGGCGAAGCGCTGCGCAAGCGTGCGCCGTTCGTCGACATGGTGTTCGGGCCGCAGACCCTGCACCGCGTACCTTCCATGCTGGATGCCAAGCGCAGCAACCAGATTGCAGCGGTCGACGTCACCTTTCCGGAAATCGAGAAGTTCGACCACCTGCCCCAGCCCACTTCCGATGGCGCGACCGCGTTCGTTTCCGTCATGGAAGGCTGCTCGAAGTACTGTACCTTCTGCGTGGTGCCCTACACCCGCGGTGAAGAGGTCTCGCGTCCGTTCGAGAAGGTGATGGACGAGGTCATGCACCTGGCCGACCAGGGTGTGCGCGAGATCAACCTGCTGGGCCAGAACGTCAACGCCTACCGCGGCGACAACGAAGATGGCGACGAGATCGACCTTGCCGAGCTGATTGCCTGTGTGGCCGCCGTGGACGGCATCGACCGCGTACGCTTTACCACCTCACACCCGGTCGAGTTTACCGACAGCCTGGTGGATGCCTACGCCGATATCCCGGAGCTGGTCAGCCACCTGCACCTGCCGGTGCAGTCAGGTTCTGATCGCATTCTGAGCGCCATGAAGCGTGGCCATACGGCAGAAGAGTACATCGAGAAGATGGAGCGCATCCGCGCCAACCGGCCGGACATCAGCTTCTCGTCTGACTTCATCATCGGCTTCCCCGGTGAAACCGAGGAGGATTTCGAAGCCACCATGGATCTGATCCACCGGATCGGCTTCGATCACTCGTTCAGCTTTGTCTACTCGGCGCGCCCCGGCACCCCGGCGGCGTCGCTGCCGGATGACACGCCAGAAAGCGTCAAGAAGCAGCGCCTGGCGATTCTTCAGGACCGTATTCTGCAGAACGTCGCGCAGATCAGCCGGCGCATGGTGGGCACCACCCAGCGCATTCTGGTCACCGGCTTCTCGCCCAAGGACCCCGGCCTGCTCTCAGGGCGTACCGAGAACAACCGGGTGGTTAACTTCCGTGCGTCCAATCCTACCGAGCTGATCGGCTACTTCGTGGATATCGACATCACGGAAGCCTTCCCCAACTCGCTGCGCGGTGAGCTGGCCTCTGCAGAGCGTTATTGAACGCTCTCTTATCCCAGGTAATTGCCCCGACCCCGTTCGGGGCAGTAAGCTGAGAGCTACATACATCAACTGACGGGTTTCCTACTCTTGAGCCAGCCATCATCTCAGGCCAATCGCATCATTACCCTAAGCCTTGAACCCAATGACCCGCAGCGTCTGGCGAGTCTTTGCGGCCAGCAGGACGAGCACTTGAAGTTGATTGAAAGCCGGCTGGATGTGACGTTGCGCAATCGCGGCAACATCTTCCAGCTTGCCGGGGCGGCCAACCGCATCAAGGCAGCGGCTAACGTACTCGAACACCTTTATCGGGAAACCGCGGCAAGCGAGCTTTCCGCCGATACCGTTCACCTGTTTCTTCAGGAATCCGGCCTTGAAGCGCTGGAAGAAGAAGAGGATGGCGAAGGCGGTAGCGGTGACGTGGTCATGCGCACGCCGCGCACCATGATCAAGCCCCGTGGCCTCAACCAGCAGCGCTACGTGACCAGCATTCGCGAACACGATATCAACTTCGGCATTGGCCCGGCGGGTACCGGCAAGACGTACCTGGCGGTGGCGGCGGCGGTCGAGGCGCTCAACCAGCAGGAAGTGCGCCGTATCCTTCTGGTGCGCCCGGCGGTGGAAGCCGGCGAGAAGCTTGGCTTTCTGCCCGGTGACCTGGCGCAGAAGATCGACCCCTACCTGCGCCCGTTGTACGACGCGCTGTATGAAATGATCGGCTTCGAGCAGGTGGCCAAGCTGATCGAGCGTCAGGTGATCGAGATTGCTCCGCTTGCCTACATGCGCGGGCGTACACTCAACAACTCCTACATCATTCTCGATGAGAGCCAGAACACCACGCCGGAGCAGATGAAGATGTTCCTGACCCGGATCGGCTTTGGTTCGACGGCGGTCATCACTGGCGACATCACCCAGGTCGATCTGCCGCGCGGGCAGCGTTCGGGCTTGTCCCAGGTGCTGGACGTTCTCAAGGATACACCCGGTATCGGGGTGACCCACTTTGCCGCCAAGGACGTGGTACGCCACCCTCTGGTACAGCGCATCATCGAAGCCTACGACGAGTTCGAGTCGCAGCAGGAAGTCGAAGAGCGCGCCCGCCGGGAAGCGCGCCAGCAAGAGCGTGAGGCGCGCATTCAATCCCAGATGCGCCAAGGAGACTCGTCGCGATGAGCGATATCGTGATTGATCGTCAGGCGGCGATCGATGAACCCACGCTTCCGACCCTTGAACAGCTCACCCACTGGGTGGGCTGCGTGTTTTCCCATCACCCGGACGATGAACGCGATGAGCTGACCATCCGCTTTGTCGATGAACAGGAAAGCCAGACGCTCAACCGCGACTATCGCGGCAAGGACAAGCCGACCAACGTGCTGTCGTTTCCGTTCGAAAGCCCGCCCGGCATCACGCTGCCGCTGCTGGGTGATCTGGTCATCTGCCACGCAGTAGTCGCACGGGAAGCCTGCGAGCAGCAAAAGCCTCTGGTCAACCACTATGCGCACATGGTGGTTCACGGCACGCTTCACCTGATGGGTTACGATCATATCGAAGAGCAGGAAGCCGAGGCCATGGAGCAGCTCGAACGTAGACTTCTGGCCGAGTTCGATATTCCTGATCCTTATCATATTTGAGCCAAAAGCCGTTACATTGACCCGGCGCGACTGGTATAACGCTTCGTGTCAGTGCTGAAATGTTGGCTAGTAAACGTTTGTTAGTAAAACGCTGGTTGGCAAACCGCCTGCCCTTGCACGTGAAGACACGTGCTTGCCCAGTAAACAAGAGATTTGACGCATGAGCGAAGA
The DNA here is from genome assembly GCF_020075495.1 of Vreelandella aquamarina. Classification (GTDB taxonomy): domain Bacteria; phylum Pseudomonadota; class Gammaproteobacteria; order Pseudomonadales; family Halomonadaceae; genus Vreelandella; species Vreelandella aquamarina_A. The sequence continues at coordinate 540,861 of NZ_JABYQT010000001.1, read as the reverse complement.
CCGATCGAGCACCCCCAATCAAAAATCCTGGCTCGAGAAACTCTTTGGCGCCTTAACCGGTGACTCCGACGAACCCAGCTCGCGCGACGAGCTGATGACGTTCTTGCGCCATACGGCAGGCAAGTTGAAGCTCGATCAGGACGCCATCATGATCATCGAAGGGGCGCTTGAAATCAGCGACCAGCAGGTGCGCGAGGTACTCATACCACGCTCCCAGGTCTCGGCCATTGCTCTGGACCAGACCAGTGACGGCTATCTGCCGCTCATTCAGGAAACCGGCCACTCACGCTACCCGGTGATCGGCGAAAACCTGGATGACGTAAAAGGCATCCTGCTGGTCAAGGATCTGCTGCCGCTGCTCTCCCAGACCCAGGAGAGACGCGATGCGTTCAAGCTCGACGACGTGCTGCGTCCGGCCATGTTCATCCCGGAATCCAAGCGGCTCAACAGCCTGCTCAAGGAGTTCCGCGATACGCATAACCATATGGCAATCGTGGTGGATGAGTACGGCGGCACGGCCGGCATCATTACCATCGAAGACATTCTCGAGCAGATTGTCGGCGACATCGAAGACGAGCATGATACCGACGAAGAGGACGATATCCGCACGCTGGACAACGGCCACTTCGCCATACGTGCCCTCACCCCCATCGAAGACTTCAACGACCGCTTCGCAACCGAGTTCTCCGATGATGAATTCGACACCGTGGGAGGCCTGGTGATGCAGCAGTTTGGCCACCTGCCCGGCCGCGGTGAACATACCCGCTTTGGCGGCTGGCGCTTTGTGGTGCTCAATGCCGACAACCGGCGCATTCGCCTGCTGGAAGCCTACCGCGACAGCGATGCCGAAGGCGACGAGCCGGAAAGCGACTAGCCCAGACCTTGCCGACCACGACCTGCCGATAGGATATCGCCATGGCGCCGACGCCTGTTTTCCTGCTTCAACTGCTGCTGGCGCTCGTCGCGGGTGGCTTTACCACGCTTACCGCCTCCCCCTTCGAGCTGTGGTGGCTTGGCCCGGTGGCCATTGCCCTGCTGTATGTGGGCCTGCACACCCTGACCCCGGCCCAGGCGGCCCTCAAGGGCTGGCTTTACGGGCTGGCCCTGTTTGCCAGCGGTGCCTCCTGGGTGTATGTCTCGATTCATGACTACGGCTATACCGGCGTGCCGCTGGCGGTGTTCTTGACCGGGTTGTTCGTGGCCGTGCTGGCGCTTTTCTATGCCGGCACCTTCTGGCTCTACCGGCGTTTCTTCGGCGCGCGGCTTGCGCTCTTGAGCTTCGCTGGTGCGTGGGTGCTGGGCGAGGTGCTGCGTACCTACCTGTTTACCGGTTTCCCGTGGCTTCTGCTGGGCTCGGGCTACGTTGACTCGCCGCTTGCCAGCTGGGCGCCGGTTGGTGGCGTTTACCTGCTTTCGCTGCTGGTGGTGCTCAGCGGTACGCTGGCCGCTGAACTCATCATGCGCCGCCAGTGGTGGGCAGTGGCACCGCTCGCAGCCATCTGGCTTGTTCCGCTGGCTCTTCCCCAGCAGTGGACGACCCAGGCCACGACGTCCACTCGCGTGGCGCTTTTGCAGGGCAATCTACCTCAGCTGCTGAAATGGACCTCGGATGGCCAGCGCATCGCCGCCAACACTTACAGCCGCCTGACCGCCGAGGTTGCCGATGAGGCCGATATCATCATCTGGCCGGAAACCGCGCTGCCGATGATGGAAACTCAGGCTCGCCCGGTGCTCGAACGCGTACAGGCCAACCTGCCGCCCGGTGTGGCGCTGGTAACGGGAATCGTGCAGTTGGACGAGGCCAACCGCTATTACAACGGCGTGATCGGTGTGGGCAGTGTCGAAGGCAGCTACCAGAAAGAGCACCTGGTACCGTTTGGCGAGTACCTGCCGCTCGAGAGCGTGCTGCGCGGGGCCATCGACTTCTTCGACCTGCCCATGTCGAGCTTCACCAAGGGCGCTCATGAGCAGCCACCCATGCAGGCTGCAGGCATAAGCCTTGGCAATGCGATCTGCTACGAGATCATCTACCCGCAGCTGGTCGCACGCCGCGCCGAGCAGAGCGACGTTCTGCTCACCGTTTCCAACGACACCTGGTTTGGCGCCTCTCTTGGCCCTCATCAACATTTGCAGATGGCGCGGCTGAGGGCACTCGAAAATGGCCGCTATGTGATACGTGCCACCAGCAACGGCATCACCGCGATCATCGATGATCAGGGCCGCATCACCGCACAGGCGCCACAGTTTGAAACCACCTCGCTGGTGGGCGAGTTCTATGCCATGCAGGGTTCGACGCCGTTCACTCGCACTGGCAGCTGGCCTGCGTGGCTGCTGGCCGGACTCATGCTGCTGCCAGGGCTTGGCTTGACACGTTGTCGCGGCAAGTAGGCGACGCCGACCCGCAGCGCTATAATGCCTCATCCCATCCATTCAGGTGACATAGGGTAACGCCATGCTCAAATCACGCCCCTTCATCCTGCTTGTTATTCTGCCACTGGCACTGGTGCTGGTACTGGGCGTTGCCATCTTTGGCAGCCAGGCCTTGTCGGATAGCCACGTGGATAGCAATATTCAGCGCGCCCTGGCCCAGAAGCTCGACACGACCAGCGACATCGAACTTTCCCAGCTGCAGAAAGTGCAGTACGGCTACGGCATTTGCGGGCTCTACCGCACCGCGTCTTCGGAAAACGGCTACGCGTCGTTCTTCTACGATACCGATAGCGAGCACGTGGAACTGGATATCAACTCGCGCCTGTACAAATCGCGTTGCGGCCTCTCCTCGGTCTGCTGAGCCGCATCACAAGACGAAAAAAAGGGCAACGCCGTGGCGTTGCCCTTTTTGTTTACCGCTAATTGATCATTAACCCCAGCACTATCCGCCCTGCGATGCCAGGCGCTTGATATCCGCCTCGGCGTCCGATACCGGGTGGCTGTCGCGCACCAAAAACTGCGCCTGACCTTCACGATCAAAGGCGAAAACGGCGCTCGAGTGGGTCACCAGGTAGTCGCCGTCCTCGTTGGCTTCACCATACTCGTAGGCGATCCGGTAACGATTGGTGACCGCATCGATGTCTGCCTGATTGCCGGTCAGCCCGACGAATTCGGGGCCGAAGGCATCGGCATAGCGTTTCACTACCTCGGGCGTGTCGCGGCTCGGGTCCACGGAAATGAACAGCACCTGAATATTGTCCCGCGTTTCATCATCCAGTCTGCGTATGGTATCGCCAAGCCTTGCCAGCGTGATCGGACAGACGTCGGGGCAGAAGGTATAGCCGAAATAGACAAGCGTCGCTTTCCCCTGGTAATCCTCGCCGTGTACCGTCTCCCCCTCTCCATCGATCAGTGTGAAATCGAGCGGGGGCATGATGTCGTCAATATCGGTCGTGCGCCAGCTCTGATCGCTGCAGCCGGCCAACAATACCGAGGCAACCCCTGCGAGCAACAACTTATACATGAATCACTTCCTATCAGGTTACAGAGAAGCCGGAGAGACGACGGCAAACGTGACCGGCAGGCGCTGCTCATCGCTGAACTCGAGCACGACCTCCGCCTCATCGCCTTCGCTCAGCGCCTCGACGCGGCGCATGAACATCAGGTGGTGGCCCTTGGGGGCAAACTCGATACGCTCGCCAGGAGCAATCTCCAGCGACTCGATAGCATGCATGTGCGCCATGCCATCGTGCTCCGAGCTTACGTGCATCTCGACCCGCTCGAACGCCGGGCTTTCGGCCCCCACCAGCGTCACGGTCGACTCACCCGTGTTTTCCAGTTCGAAATAGCCCGCACCAGGAGTATTACCGGGCAGCAGGCTCAGCCGGGGGTTGCTCACCTCAAGGGTGCTTGCCTGGGCAACACCTGTACCCAGCATCAGGGCCAGAGCGCCGAGTGCGAGCCCCCGGCAGGCACGAGTGTTCAGCACGTCGAATACGTTACTCGCCATCATTCACTACTCCTCAAAGGAATTGCTGCCGCGCCGCCGGTGCCGTGTCAGACAACATGTCGCGCCTGGGCGCTGCGCTAGAATCCTGGCTACCATAGCCCGAACCCGGGCCTGGACAAACCAACTGCGACATTATGTCAATCGTGAAAAATCACAAAGCCCTGGCCAGCGGCGGCCAGGGCTTGGGAGCGACATAATCCTGCAGTGCAGAGCTTGCCTCACGCGTTCTCGCTTGACACGTCCGGAATGGTCATTTTCACGTAGCGCCCGGGAGCTGACTCGATCACGTCGAGCTTGCCCTGCCCCGGTTGCCGTACCGGTACCATCTTCTGACTATCGGCGTAGCCGTTCTGGGTCATCCACGTCTGCCAGTGCGGCCACCAGGAGCCTTCGTTGTACGTGGCCTGCTCCAGCCACGTCTCGTGACTTTCCGGTAACGCGTCGTTGCGCCAGTAGCCGTACTTGTTCTTCTGCGGCGGGTTCACGATGCCGGCAATATGCCCTGAACCGCCGAGCACGAAGGTCACCGGCCCCTTGGGCAGCAACGCTCCGTAATAGGTGCTGTTCCACTTAGCGATGTGATCTTCCCTGGTGGAAACGAAGTAGCTTGGCGTAGACACCTTGCGCAGATCAATGCTTACGCCGTCCAGCTCGATACCGCCGGGTTCGACCAGACGGTTTTCAAGATACATATGGCGCAGATACCAGGCATGCGTGCTTGCGGGCAGGTTGGTGCCGTCGGTATTCCAGTGAAGCAGGTCGAAGGCGGCGGGCATGTCGCCCTTCAGGTAATTGTTGATGTAGAACGACCAGAAAAGATCGTTTTCACGCAGCAGGTTGAAGGTATAGGCCATGGAGCGGCCATCCAGGTACCCCTTGAGCTGCATGCTGTGCTCGATGCCCTGCACCACCGCCTCATTCAAGAAGACGCCGATGTCACCAGGGTCGCGAAAATCCTGCAGCGTGGCCATGTAGGTGACCGATTTCACCCTGTCAGCACGTCGGGTAGCGGCCAGATAGGCAACGGTGGAAGCCGCCAGCGTGCCACCGACACAGTAACTCAGCAGATTGACCGACGTTTCCCCGCAGGCGCGCTCGACGGCGTCCATGGCGCTGATCGGCCCCATCTGCATGTAGTCCGCCCAGGTGATGTCGTGCTGCCCGGACCCGGGGTTGCGCCATGAGATCAGAAATACCGTGTGTCCCTGGTCGACCAGCCACTTGACCATGGAATTGTCCTGGCGCAGGTCAAGAATGTAGTACTTGTTGATCCAGGGTGGCACGATCAGAAGCGGCGTCTTGAAGGTCTGTTGCGTACTTGGGGCGTATTGAATCAGCTGAATCAGCTCGTTTTCGTATGCGACCGCGCCGGGAGTCACGGCAATGTTGTCGCCAATGCCGAAGGCATTGCGCTCGGTCATGCAGACGTTGATGCCTTCGGCGGAGTTTTCCAGATCCTCGCGCAGCCGGGCCAGCCCGTCTACCAGGTTCTGCCCGCGAGTCTGCAGCGTACGCCTTATCACTTCGGGATTGGTGGAGACGAAGTTGGTTGGCGCCATGGCGCTGACCAGCTGGCGGGCGTAGAACGCCAGGTTGCGCTGCTGGATGCTGTCCATGCCGTCCAGGCTCTCCACCAGCTCTTCCACCGCCTGGGAAAACAGCAGGTACTGCTGCATGATTGCCATGTAGTACGGGTCCTGCGTCCAGGCTTCGTCCTTGAAACGGCGGTCACTTTTGGCGGGGGTAATCAGCGGAGTGACCTGCTCACCGGCAAGGGCGCGCACGCTTTGCTGCCAGAGCAGCCACTGGTCCTGCAGCAGGCGCGTCTGGGTCTGCCATAGCAGTTGGGGGTTGTTCACCAAGGCATTGGCACCGGCCTCGAAGCTCTTGCGCATATCCGCGTATACCGAGTCGGCGGCTTCAGAAGGGGCCAGGCGTGCCAGCATATCCTGCATCAACCCCTGATACTGGTCGCTGACCTCCTTGAACTGCGTGCCCCAGGCCTGCAGATCTTCATACGACATGCCGTTTGGCGGCACTTCCCACCCTGACTGCATACTGATTCCCCTTCACGCCTGACGCAAAGCCGGGCGTTTCATCAAGACAATAAGCAAACGGCGCCGAAAGGCGCCGCCAACAGGCTGACAGGTCAGTTCTTGCGGGTAGATTTGCTGGAAGCGCTACCGGGCTGCTCACCCTTGGCCGCCGACGTTGCCTGCTCCGCCATTTGCTGGCCCGCATCGGTAAACAGCTTTTCCATTTCGGTCTTGAACTGCAGGCTCATTTCACCCATGACGCGCGCGTCTTCCTGCATCTGCCGAGAGATCTCGTTCATCATCTCGGCTTGCTGGGCGCCAAAGTCACGCAGGCTTTCGGCGTCCTGAACGGCAGTGGCGCTGCGAATGCGCTCGGTGCCCATCTGGCTGTAGCGCTTCATGGCTTCGAGCTGGTACTGGGTCATTCTTTCCATGTTGTTGAGCATCAGCGAATTGACCTTGCGCATGGGCTCGAACATCTGGCGGGTCTGGGCGTTGAAGGCGTCCATCATCTTGTCTTGCATGGTGTGGCTCCTCGATCGATTCCGGATAAGGTGGTTCCGGCATGAGCATACGTGCTCACGAGAACGCGACTTGCTGCACTGCAAAAAAAGAGTAATCCCAGGCTGCCTTCATTGCAACGGTCAGCAGCAGCCGGCAGCCTGGTCGAGCACGCGCCTTGCGCTATTACCCTGTTTTTTCCTACTCGGTCTTTCCTTTGCTGCTGCGTGAGCGTGAGGACGCCGCCTGAGAAGGCGCCTTGCTGCGGGCATCAGCGCGGCCGGCCTGTTCGCCTTCGGCGCTGGCACTGCCCGCCCCCGCGCTTGCGTTGCCCGCCTGGCGAAGCATGTCCAGCATCATCTGCTGGTAGGTGCCGAAGTTTGCCAGCCCCTGGGAAATCCCCTGCTGCATCATGGGCTGCTGCAGGAAGGGCCGCATCAGGCTCATGGGGTCATAACCGTCGACCCCCGACTCCATCTGGCGCTGAATCTGCGCAAGCAGATTCTGCTGAAACGCTTCCACGTCGGGCAGGCCCAGCGCCTGGCGAAATTCATCCGGAGTCAGGTCGAACTCAACGTTAATCTTCATGGGCAACTCCTCAACCGTCTTGTCTTGAGTGTAGCAGCGATACGCGAAGGCGGCGCTTCAATACCGTGTCGGGTCATCGCTGCGTCAGACGTGGTGTATCGACGCTCACTTCACCGTTCTGGCCCCGCTGGCGCAGCCAGTGATCCAGCAGGGTAATCGCCATCATGGCCTCGGCAATCGGTGTGGCGCGAATGCCGACACAGGGGTCGTGGCGCCCTTTGGTGATCACCTCGACCGGCTCGCCGTGCACATCGATGGAGCGCCCGGGGGTGGTAATGCTGGAAGTCGGCTTGAGCGCCAGCCTGGCGACAATGGGCTGGCCGCTCGAGATACCACCCAGCACGCCGCCGGCGTGGTTGGAGAGAAAGCCTGCCGGGGTCATTTCGTCACGGTGCTCGCTGCCGCGCTGGGAGACCGCCCCAAAGCCTGCGCCAATCTCGATACCCTTGACCGCATTGATGCTCATCAGGCCGTGCGCCAGGTCTGCATCCAGGCGATCGAATACCGGCTCGCCAAGACCGACCGGCACGCCTTCGGCGACCACGGTAATCTCTGCACCAACGGAGTCCTGATCCCGGCGCAGCTGGTCCATGTAGGTTTCAAGTTCGGCCACGCGTGAAGGATCGGGGCAGAAAAAGGCGTTCTGCTCGACGGCGTCCCACGCCTTGAACGCGATCTTGATCGGGCCAAGCTGGCTCATGTAGCCACGAATCTGCACGCCTTGCGCGGCCAGATACTTCTTGGCAATCGCGCCAGCGGCCACGCGCATGGCGGTTTCGCGGGCGCTCGAACGGCCGCCGCCGCGGTAGTCGCGGTGGCCGTACTTGTGGTGGTAGGTGTAGTCCGCATGGGCCGGACGGAACTGGTCCTTGATCTTCGAGTAATCCTTCGAGCGCTGGTCGGTGTTCTCGATCAGCAGGCCAATCGAGGTACCGGTGGTCTTGCCCTCGAAAACACCGGACAGGATACGCACCCGATCGGGCTCCTGGCGCTGAGTGGTATGCCGGGAGCTGCCGGGGCGGCGGCGGTCCAGGTCGCGCTGCAGGTCCTCTTCGCACAAGGGCATCCCCGGCGGGCAGCCATCGACGATGGCACCAAGTGCCACGCCGTGGCTCTCCCCAAAGGTGGTCACGGTAAACAGTTTGCCAAAGCTATTGCCAGACATGGGCGTTAATTCCTCACGCAAAAGACGCCGCATGGGCGTCGAGTTCAGCGGCGCTCAGGGCGAAGACGCCCTGGCCGCCGCGCTCGAATTCAAGCCACAGGAAAGGCACGTCGGGAAACGCGGCTTCCACGTGACGGTCAGAGTTGCCTACTTCCACGATCAGCCAGCCCGCGTCGGTCAGGTGGCTGCGCGCCTCGCGCAGGATACGCCGCACGATATCCAGCCCATCCTGGCCGGCGCCCAGCGCCAGGGCCGGCTCGTGGCGAAATTCGGCGGGCATGGTGGCCAGGTCCCGCGCATCCACGTAGGGCGGGTTGGAGACGATCAGGTCAAAGCGCTGACCTTCGAGGCCGTCAAACACGTCCGAAGCCACGGCGCGCACCCGGTCGCCTACCTCGTGGCGGGTGATGTTTTCTCGGGCGACGGCCAGGGCGTCCTGGCTGATATCGGCAAGCGTCACTTCGCAGGTAGGCAGGTAAAGAGCGGTGGCGATGCCGATACAGCCAGAGCCGGTACACAGATCCAGCACGTTTTGCGGCGGCTCTTCCGGGAACCAGGCCGCAAATCCGTCCTCGATCAGCTCGGCAATCGGCGAGCGCGGGATCAGCACGCGCTCATCGACGTTGAACGGATGCCCGGCAAAGAACGCCTCGCCCAGCAGGTACGGCAACGGCCGGCGAGTGGTCACTCGTTGGCGCGTCAGGTAAATGATTCGCTGACGCTCGACGGGCAGCAGGCGGGCATCCAGTACGCCGGGGTCCACGTTCCAGGGCAGGTGAAGTGCACCCAGGCACAGCGCCACCGCTTCATCCCAGGCGGACTGCGTGCCATGGCCATAGTAAAGCCCGGCCAGATAGAACTCGCTGGATACCCAGCGCAGATAGTCGCGCAGCGTGAAAAGATCGCTCACCAGCGCCGTATCCGGCAATGAAAGGGTGGAGTGAGAGGTCTCATTGTTGAGGGGCGTGGTCACGGCGACTCCTGATAACGAAAAACATCCGCGCAGCCATCATGCAGCTACACTCGTATGATAAAGAAAAGATTGTACCTTTGACGCTGTCCGGTTCACAGCGGCGCTCAGCTCGCTATACTGTCGCCTTCGAGCCATTTTCCACCGTTCACCACGTGAGCCTGCCATGACGCAACGCCGCCACCTGCCCAACGATGACGATATCAGCGCCTTTCGCCAGGCGCTGCAAGCCGCAGGCGTGCGTCGCATTACCTCCAACCAGGCGGACCCCGGCAGGCCCAAGCGTAACGATGATGCCCACCAGGCGCGCCGCCATTCGGCGGTGGAGAGCAGCACGCCCCAGGCCAGCGGGCGTACCTCCGATGGCCGCGTGGAGGCCGTGCGCCCGTCGGAGTATCTGGAGTTCAGCGTACCCGACCTGCCCTGGCGCACCTTCAGCCAGCTAAAGCGCGGCCAGACCGAGTGGCAGGCGGGGCTCGACCTGCACGGCTATACGCTGGAAGAGGCGCGCACGGAGCTGGAAAGCTTTCTGCGTGATGCCGCCGCCCAGGGGCTGCGCTGCGTGCTGGTGGTGCATGGCAAGGCCTGGGGCGCAAATGCGGACTTCCCGGTACTCAAGAGCCATACCAATACCTGGCTGCGCGAATGGCCAGGTGTACTGGCGTTCTGCTCGGCGGTCGATATCGATGGCGGCACCGGGGCCGTTTACATTCTGTTGCGCAAGCGCGGCGCCTAGCGCACGTCGGCTACTCCGTGGCATCGGACGCAATGCTCGGCATCCGCCGATCGAGCGCTTCGTCGGCCAGGTGTCGCCCCAGTCGAATCAGGTCCCTGGCCCGGTGGAACTCATGCGTGCTGCACACCGTCTTGGGTATCTCGATCAGCACATCCGGCGGGTAGCCCGCAATCTTGTACTTCGCCAACGCCGCCTGGGTGATATCGAAGGACTCCAGAATCATGCCGAGCCGGCTCCACTCGCGCTTGCCACGGGCTTCGGATGTTTCCTTTTCGTCCTTTTCGCCGTCATCATCTCCGCCGCTCCCCAGACCATCCCATAGTCGCTTGGTGGCTTCGCGCACGTCGTTCATCCAGCCGCCCAGGTTGGCGTCGCGCTCGCGCTCTTGCACCGTGCGGCTATCGTTGTCTTCGTGCGCCGGGGGCAGCAGCTCTTCAAGCGTCACCGGCTGCGGGCTATGAGCCGTCACGTTGATGGCAATGACCAGATCTGCCTGGTGCGCGGCAACGATCGGCATGATCGGCAACGGGTTGAGCAGTCCGCCATCCACCAGTACCTGGTCGCCCATGCTGACCGGGGTGATCACCCCAGGAATGGCGATGGAGGCCCGTATGGCGCGCAGCAGCGGGCCATTTTGAAACCACACCTCGCGCTGGCGAACCAGGTCGGTGGCTATCGTGGTCACGGGAATCGGCAGGTCTTCGATCAATACATCGCCTACCAGCGATTCGAGCTTGTTCATTACCTTGTTGGCGCGTATCGCCCCCATGGGGCTCCAGGTCACGTCCACGAGTCTCAATACGTCGAGGTAGTCCAGGTTACACACCCACTCTCGGTAGTCGGGCAGTTTTCCCGCGGCGTAGATTCCTCCGATCAGCGCGCCCATGGAACACCCGGCGATGGAGATGATCTCGAAGCCTCGCGCCTCCAACGCCTCGATCACGCCAATATGGGCGTATCCACGCGCCCCGCCGCTGCCCAATACCAGAGCCACTTTCGTGCCGTTGCCCACCCGCGTCAGCTGGTTCATTGCCTGTCCTTTCCTTCCCGTGCCTTCGTCAGTTCACTTGCCGCTGCTGTCTTGCCGCTTCATTTGCTATCTTGCCGCTTCATTCCAATGGGCGGCTATCCTGTCGGCGACGCTTGCGGCGTCGCGAGGCTCAAGGTGAAGGTGATGCCCGCCGGGCACCACCTGCCGGGTGAGATGCCTCACCGCCTGACGCGCCTGCTCGGCCCACTTGCGCTTACCAAGGATTCCCCGCTCGCCTTCGATCAACAGCACCGGGGCCTCGATGCAGGCCAGCTGCGCCAGCACCTGCTCGGGGGTGAACCTCACCAGTGAGGGCTTCAGTAAGCGGGTGTCGGTGCGCATCTGCACCTGCCCATCGGCGGTGGCTTGAGTATTGCGCTCGACCAAGGGGGTAGCGGTAACGCTATCCAGCGCGGTTACCCCACCCGCGACCCGCGCCGCCACGGCGCTTTCGATATCGGCATAGCGCGGTGCCCGGGAAAGCGGTCGCCGGTAGGCAATCAGTCCCTTGCGCAATTGGCTTGCCGTCTCGTCAGCCGGTGTATTCAGCGCGCCCAGCCCGTCGATCAGCGTCAGCCGGGCGATGCGTTCGGGCAAGGCCGCCGCCAGCACGCAGGCCACCGCCGCGCCCATGGAGTGAGCCAGCAGCGACGCCTTCTCGATCTTGAACTCGTCCAGCACGTCCAGCACGTCGTGGCAGTAGTCCCACAACGCATAGTCACTGCCGGCAGGCGCGTGCTGCGAGTGGCCATGGCCGCGAAAGTCGATGGCCACGATGCGGATATTCAGTGCTTCGGCCAGCCGCGGCGCCAGGCGGGTAAAGCTGGCGGCGTTATCCAGCCAGCCGTGCAGCGCAAGCCACACGGGCGCCTCAAGGCGCCCCCAGGCAAGGCCTGCCAGACGCCCCTGTGCCAGCGACAGCGGTTGTGCGGCGCGAGGCGACCGCCTCGAAGTGGGTTCAAGCATGGGCATGATTCCTGACAAGGCTTGGCAGCAGCGCTGATGAAATGTCTGGATGACGGTATTGGCAACAGACGTTACCATGCCAGACGCAATTCTTCCGCCGCTTTTACCCACAATTGTTAATGGTGATGCCATGAAACCACGTCGCGATACGCGCGCCCGTAATCTCGTCTTTCTTGTGGCGGTGGTCAGCGCCATTGTGGTGGGCCTGTGGCTCGCTCGCTGACCTGAACCTTGAAGCGCCACGCTTGCAATTTCCGCCTCACGAATAAATACTGTACATTCATACATATTAAATTCAGTGAGGATGCCGACGATGTCGTTACCGTCATCGCCCGTCGCGCCAGCCTTGCCGTTAACGTTCCAGCCGCTGCCTTACTCCTCGCTGCAAGGCCGCGCAGGCTTTAGCGGCTTTCCATCGCCAGCGCAGGATTACGAGCCACGTACGCTTGATCTCAATACGCGGTTGATCAAGAACCCGACTCAGACGTTCTATCTCTCGGCGGCCGGCGACAGCATGGAGGGCTGGGGAATCTTTGAAGGCGACCTTCTGGTCGTCGATCGCAGCATCAAGCCGCGCCTGGGCCATATTCTGGTGGCGATGCTGGACGATGAAGTACTCATCAAGCGCTACGCCCTCTACCGCGGCACCCCGCATCTCTGCTCGGCCCACCCCCATTATCCACCGCTGCCGCTGGAAGATACCGATTGCCAGCTGTGGGGCGTGGTGCGCGCGGTGATCCACGAGTATCTACGATGATCGGCCTGGTGGATGCCAACAACTTCTACGTCAGTTGCGAGCGCGTCTTCGACCCTTCTCTGGAAGGCAGACCCGTAGGCGTCATGTCGAACAACGACGGCTGCATCATCGCCCGCTCCGCCGAGATGAAAGCCATGGAGATTCCCATGGGCATGCCGGCTTTCAAGCTCGAAGCGCTGCGTCGACGTGGCGAGATCCACCTGAAATCCTCCAACTACGAACTGTATGGCGACATGTCGGCAAGGCTTTGCCAACTGCTGCGCGATGCCTGCCCGGCGGTATCGCCCTACTCCATCGATGAAATGTTCATCTATCTAGAGGAGTTCACCGACCGGCAGTGCCAGATAATCGGCGAGTGGCTGCGCCGGCGCATTCGTCGCCACCTGGGCCTGCCCGTGTGTGTCGGGCTGGCCCCGACCCACACCCTGGCCAAACTGGCCAACCACTTTGCCAAGACGATGCCCGACTTTCAGGGCGTGTGCCTGCTTCAGGCCGATGACACCACGACCGCCGCGTTGCTCAGGCAGACGCCGGTGGGCAGCGTCTGGGGAATTGGCCGTCGCCTGGCCGAGCGGCTTGCCGTCAGCAAAATCCATACCGCCTGGGATCTTCGCGAAGCCGATGTTCAACAGCTGCGCAAGCGTTTCTCCGTAGTACTGGCGCGCACGGCGCTGGAGCTGCGGGGCACGCCGTGCCTGCACATGAACGACCTGGACCAGCCACGCCACCGCATCATGACCTCGCGCTCCTTCGGCCAGCCAACCGGGGTAAAGGGGCAAGTGCATGACGCGCTGCGTCGTCACGCCCAGCGCAGCGCCGAAAAGCTTCGCCAGCAGCAGAGCATGGCGCGGGCAGTGATGATCTTTCTCAACACCAACCGTCACCGGCCCGACCAGCGCCAGTACTTTCCTCACGCCATGATAGCCCTGCCAGCGCCCAGCGACGATACGCGCGCCATTCTGGATGCCGTGCGCCAGGGCCTCGAGCAGATCTACCGGCCAGGCTACCGTTTCATCAAGGCAGGGGTAATGCTGCTGGACCTGGTGGACGCCGAGCAGCATCAGCTTTCGCTGCTCAACCCGCCTTCGCGCCACCGCTATCCGCGGCTCATGGCCACGCTCGACGACATCAACCGGCGCATGGGCCAAGGTACGATCAGCTTTGGCATGACTAACGCCGACGCCGCCTGGCAGTTGCGCTGCGCGCACCGCTCCCATCGCTACACCACCCGCTGGGACGAGCTGATGCAGGCCGGCACACACCCCGGCGCCATCAGGGAGTGCGCTTTGCGCAAGCAGCCGCTACCCTAAGGGAACGTAAACCAAGGACATTTCGCTGCCATGCCACTGGAAAGGCCCGACCAGGAGTTCGCTCCCTCCCCTGATCTTGCGCAACGCTGGGCAAACCGCTATATCAGCCATCTGTTGAAACACAGAACGCCACGAAATACCCCCGATCCCGCCGCCATCAAGCGCATCAAACGTTGGGCGATGGTGTGGGCAGCCGTTGCCGGTATCGTTTCTGGCACGTTGATTGGTGGCGGCGAGTGGTGGATGAAGCGTATCGCCATCGCGGACTGGTCGAGCCTGAGCTTCAGCGAACAGCTACCTTACTGGATCGGCTACTACGCCGCGGCGGGGGTAATCACCGCCTTCGAAATCGGCTTTCTGTACTGGAATTCCCTGCGCGGCGTTACCCATATCACCCGCCTGGCAGGCCTGCCCTACTCGCAGCAGGATGCATTCACCCCTTCTGTACAACTGACCGTTCACGGCGTGGCGCGCATTGCCCTTGAGTACCCAAGCGCCGGCAATACCATCTACGGCATCGACCCTCACGCCTATCTGCATGGCTGGAAGCTGACGCTCAAGACCCTGCTTTACCGGCTGAAGATAAGCCTGAGCAGCTTTTTGCTGCGCGTAGTGATGCGCCGTCTGTTGGGTCGCCTTGCGCTGCGTGGGTTCATTCCCATGCTGATGGGGCCGCTGTACGCCATCTGGAACGCCTGGATTGCCGCCCGCGTACTGCATCAAGCGCACCTGGTGGCTTACGGCCCGCCGCGCATCGATGCCCTGATGAAAGAGCTCAACGCGCTGTCGCCTGCCCTGCGCCAGCTGATCGTGCAGGGCATTGGCGAGCTGATGATGCGCAACCGCCACCCGCACCCCAATCTGGTACTGCTGCTTTCGCAGCTTTTGAAAACGCTTCCGGACCAGCCTGACAGTGTCGATATCGATTGGGCCGAGACCCTCAGGCAGTACGCCAATCTCGAGCAGCAAGAGCGCACGCAGGTGCTGGAAAGCCTGACCCAGGCAGCCATTCTCAGCGGGCCTTTCAAAGGCGCCAGAAAGGCATTTCTACGCGAAGTGTATGCGCGCTGCCAGACGCCGCTGCAGGAACAAGCCGTGGTGGCTCGGCAGCGGCGCTGGCTCGCAGGAGAAGAGGCTAAAGTTTTAAGAGACTAAGGTTTTAAGAGACTAAGATTTTAAGAGGCTAAGGTTTTAAAAGACTAAGTTAAGAGGCTAAGGTTTCGCTAGCGCCTTGAGCAGCCGTGGGCTGACCAGCTCGCCGACAATACCCATCAGCACCAGAATGCCCAGCAGCCACGGCCAGTGCACCGAGAAAGTGACGCTGTAAAGCCCCAGCGCATCGGCAAAGATCACCAGAATGCCTAGTGGGCTTACATAGCGCACCATGGCAAGCCACAGCGCATAGGGCAACGGCGCAAGCCCCAGCTCATCGCGGAAAGTGGCGCTTTTTAGAATAAAGCCTGCCAGCACCACGGTACCCAGGCCGCCCAGCGGCATCATCCAGCGTGAAGTGATGTAATCCAGCCAGTCAAAGAAGGTCTTGCCCGCCAGCGTCCAGTCGGCGCCCACGTTGAAGGAGAGCATGGCGGCGGTGCTGATCAGCCACAGCACGATACCCGTGCTCCATGCTGCCGAGCGCCGCGAGAAGCCCTTGTTATCGCACAGCCAGGAAACCGTGGCCTCGACCATGGAGATCGACGAGGTCAGCGCCGCCATGGAGAGCATCACGAAAAACAGCACGCCAAACAGCGTGCCCAGCGGCATGGCCTGAAACGCCAGCGGCAGGCTCATGAAGATCAGCCCCGGGCCTTCGCCGGGGTTCATGCCATTGGCGAAGATCACCGGGAAGATCGCCAGGCCCGCCATCAGGGCCACGGCGGTGTCGGCAACCGCCACACTGATGGAAGTACGGGCAATCGAGGCGCCCTTGGGCAGGTAACTGCCGTAGGTAAGAATGGCGCCAGACGCCAGCGACAGGGTAAAGAACGCGTGGCCCAGGGCGGCCAGCATGCCCTCGCTTGACAGGCTACCGGCATCAAAGGTGAACAGAAAGCGCACCGCGTCACCAAAACCGCCGGAAAACATGCCATAAACGATCAGCAGCAGCAGCATGATGACCAGCCCCGGCATCATCCAGCCAACGTTTTTCTCGATCCCTTCCTGAACGCCCTTGCCTACGATCACCATGGTCACCAGCGTGACCAGCGTGCTCCAGAAGCCGAGATTGAGCGGATTGGCGTTATTGGCACCAAACACGGCGGCCATGTCATCGACGCTGGTACCGGCAAGCCCCCCGGTCAGCATCTTCCACAGGTAGGAGAACGACCATCCGGCCACCACCACGTAAAACGACAGGATCAGAAAGCCGCACAGCATCGCCATCCAGCCGATCAGCGACCACGCGGATGAACGGCTCGACTCGTTGACCACGCGACGAATGGCGTCGATGGGACTGCCCCGCCCGCGCCGGCCGAAAGCAATCTCGCTCATCATCACCGGCACGCCCACGGCAAAGATACACGCCAGATAGACCAGTACAAATGCGCCACCGCCATACTCGCCGGTGATATACGGGAATTTCCAGATATTGCCCAGGCCAACGGCAGAACCCGTTGCCGCCAGCACGAACCCCCAGCGGCCCAGCCACTGGATGCGAGGTTGCTCGGAAGACGCCATGATCATCCTTCTTGTTTGAAAAAAGCGCTTATCCTAGAGGATTTCACACCAAAAGCATAAAACTCTCGTTAACGCTTTTATAATTTACGAAAATCCCGCGGTTCAGCGCGCCATCGACAGCGCTTTTGCTTCAGCGTCCAGGCGTTGAGCGGTTTGGTCCACGCCGCGCAAATAGGCAAGTAGCCCCGCCCCGAGCAGCACAAGACCACTGGCAAGCCACAGGCCCAGGGTATAGTGGCCCGAGGCCTCCGCCAGCATGCCGGTCAAGGCGGGTGCCAATATCTGCGCGGCGCCATAAGCCAGCGTCATCTGCCCCATCAACCGCGCCGGGCTTGCCGGGTACAGCTTGCCTGCCATGGTCAGCACCAGGCTCACGCAGCCCAGAAAGGTGCCGCCATACAGCACGGCACTCAGCATCACCACGGTCAGATTGGTACTGAGTGCCGGCAGCACGATGCCCACCACCTGAATACTCATTGCGATGATCAAGGCGCCCAGGTAGCCGGCCCGCCGGGCAACGAGATCCCACAGCATGACGGCCGGTGCGGCGGCCAGCCCTACCACGGCAAAGGTCCAGTTGCCCATGCCCGAGAGCAGCGGCTCGCGCTCCACGATGGTGACGATAAAGGTGGCATTGATCACATAGCCGTAGCCGGCACAGAAATAGGCTGGCAGCATCAGGCGCATGAAGGTACGCGACGGCGGTATGGCGGCGGGCGTTTCGGCTTTACCGGCACCGACAAGCGGCTTGACCGGGCGCGGCATCCAGCGCCAGGCGGGGATCAACAGCACCGCGCCCAGCAGGCCGAACATCCACCACTGCGCCTGCCAGTCAAGCGCGCGGGCCAGCATGAACTCGACCGACACCGCCGCCAGCACGATCCCCAAACCAAGCCCGGCAAAATGAATGCCCAACTCGCCACGCTGGCGGTGCTGCATCAGCCAGTGAAGAATCAGCCCCGATGCCAGGAGCATGGCGGCACTGCTGGAAAGGCCCGCGAAAAAACGCAGCCCCGCCCACAGCCAGAAGCTGTCGGTCAGGGCCATTCCGACGGTCGTCAGCACGGCAAGCACGAGGCCAATGCGGTAAAGCGTATCCTTGACATGAATACTGTGAACCACCGCCGCCAGCACGGCGCCCAGCATATAGCCTGCGTAGTTGAGCGCAGCAAGCCAGCCGCCATCGGCATCGTTCATCCAGGTTTGCTGCTGCATGACCGGCAAAAGCGGCGTGTAGGCAAAGCGGGCAATCCCGATACACAGGAGCTGACTGAAGACACCGGCCAGCAAGACCTGGTAACGCTGAACGCGTAGCGATGCTGTGCTCATGCTTTCTCCTGTAGCACTTGCAAATGACTGCCTGGGCCGTTGTTTCCAGGTAATTAGCCTGCATATTACGTGTACATGACCACGCTCCCCTATCGTCTAATGGTGGAAGAGCCGCGTTAATCTGGCAGACTGGTCATACGCACGACCACATGGCATAACCACACGGAGAGTTGAGATGAGCGATACCGCAAAACCCTGGACGCAGCCCATGCCCGACGCGCAGTTCAAACTGATGCGCGATATTCTGGCAGCTCCAAGCCCGGTGGGCCTGGAAGCAGCGATGACCTACGGCGTGCTCAAGCCGCATTTTGAAAGCTTTGCCCCCAAGCAGTGGCACCTGCACCAGTTCAAGGGCAATGCGGGCGTGGTGCTGGATACCCATCCCGAGCGTGATGACATGTTCACGGTGATGATCATCGGCCATGCGGACAAGATTCGCATGCAGGTGCGCTCGATTGGTGAAGATGGCAAGATCTGGATCAACACCGACTCGTTCCTGCCGACGGTACTGATCGGCCACGAGGTGAAACTGTTCAGCGAAGACCCGGAAAAACCCGGCAGCTACCGCAGCATCGAAGGCGGCACGGTAGAAGCACTGGGGGCCATTCACTTCTCGGACCCGGCTCAGCGCGATGGCAGCAAGGGCCTGAAGAAGGAGCAGATCTACCTGGACCTGCAGATTCATGGCGAAAACAAGAAGCAGCAGGTATTGAACCTTGGCGTGCGCCCCGGCGACTCGATCATTTTCGACCGCCCCATCCGCCCCGGCTTCAGCCCCAATACCTTCTATGGCGCCTACCTGGATAACGGCCTGGGCTGCTTCGTCACCGCTGAAGTGGCGCGCCTGATTGCCGAAGCGGGCGGTACCGAGAACGTGCGCGTGCTGTTTGCCATTGCCAGCTACGAAGAGATCGGCCGTTTTGGCAGCCGTGTAATGGCTGGTGAACTGAAGCCCGACGCGCTGATTGGCGTGGACGTGAACCATGACTACGTGGCAGCCCCCGGCATTGGTGACAAGCGCATGCAGCCGCTGGAAATGGGCAAGGGCTTTACCATGTCGGTCGGCTCGATCGCCAGCGAACAGCTCAACCGCATCATCGCTACCGCTGCCAAGGAGCAGGACATCCCCATGCAGCGCGATATGGTGGGTGTAGATACCGGTACCGACGGGATGGCGGGCGTCCTGGCCTCGATCGACAGTGCCGCGACCTCCATCGGTTTCCCGATCCGCAACATGCACACCATTTCAGAAACCGGGAACACTCAGGACGTGCTGGCCGCCATTCATGCGCTGACCCACACCCTGCAGGCGCTGGACAAGCTGCCCAACCTCGAGCGCGAGTTCCTGGATAACCACCCGCGCCTTGATCAGGCAAGCCCGCTCGCCCACCAGGGCCACGCCAAACCCGAAGGTGAAGCGAAGTAAGCCTGGTGCGCACGCTTAGAAAGCCTGCGCATGCGACATAAAAAAAGCCCTGACCAATCATCGGTCAGGGCTTTATCAGCTCCTCCATGATACCTACTCACAAACATCCTGTTTGTGCTTCCTTGGGTAACACAAGCACTCCCTGCCTGCTCTTCCTTGCGGCCTTTCCCTGCATATGGCCCATGTTGCAGGCCAAATATGTCAACTTCATTAACATGAAATAAAAAATGATGACAGCCTCTCCCGTACCATTCAGAACAGCGGTCGGATTACCTCATACCAAAGTCTATGCCCTGCGACCAACGGCGTATAAACGAAAGTGGTAGCATGCTTGACCCTTTAAATTAGTGATTAGCTAATTACCTTACCGTGCCATGGGAGAGAAGCGTATGGGCTTAACACGATCGAACTGGCGCCGCTGGGTGCCATTACTGGCTGGGCCGCTACTTTTTATCGCCATACAGCTGGCGATGCCCGAATCCCTGATCGACCCCGCGCCTCGCACTGTGCTGGCGCTGACAGTATGGATGGCGGCCTGGTGGGTAACCGAGCCCGTGCCGATTCCGGTTACCTCGTTTCTGCCCATGCTGGTACTGCCGCTGAGCGGCGTGATGGTGCTGGATGAAGCCGTGGTCGGCTACGCCAATCCGGTCATCTACATGTACATGGGCGGGTTCATCCTGGCGATTGCCATCGAGCGCTGGAACCTGCATCGGCGTATCGCGCTGGCGATCGTCAACCGCATCGGCAACAGCCTGCGCAGTATCGTGCTGGGGGTGTTGATCGCCTCGGCGTTTCTATCGATGTGGATTTCGAACGCGGCCACAGCCCTGATGATGCTGCCCATTGCCGTGGCACTGACCAATGAACTGGACGAACGCGACCAGTTCGAGCGCCACCAGCGCGACAGCTTCGCGCGCATTCTGCTGTTGACCGTTGCCTATTCAGCGTCCATTGGCGGGCTGGCTACCATTATCGGCTCGGTGCCCAACGCCATCGTGGTGGCGATGATTCCTCAGTTCTTTGAAGGGGTGGAAATCAGCTTTCTACAGTGGATGATCTTTGCCCTGCCGCTTACGCTGATTCTGCTGGTCATCTTGTATGTCTACCTCACCCGGCTATACACCCAGGTGCCCAACACGCCGCTCGAGATCGATTTTGTCGCCCAGGAGCTTGCCTCACTCGGACCGATGACCAAAGAAGAGAAGCGCGTTCTGGGTGTATTCGTGACCACCGCCCTTGCCTGGGCGCTACGTGGCTGGCTGGCGCCGTTTTTCGACCTGCCGATCAACGATACGTTGATTGCGGTGGCTGCCGCCATTGCGCTGTTCGTCATTCCGGCGCATAGCGAAAAACGTGCGCTACTGGTATGGGACGACATGAAGAGCCTGCCCTGGGGGCTGTTCATTCTGTGGGGTGGCGGCATGACCCTGGCGGCGGCCTTTATCGCCAGCGACTTGACCGGCTGGATCAGCGACCAGCTTCAGCTACTCGATGGCGTCAACTACTTCTGGCTGCTGTTGATCATGGTGCTGCTGATGCTGTTCTTGACGGAGATCATCTCCAACACGGCGACGGCCAACATGGCACTGCCCATTACCGCCGGCATGGCCGCGGCCATTACCACCGGCAACCCATTGGGGCTGATGGTGGCCGTGGCCCTGGCCACTACCTGCGCCTTCATGCTGCCGATCTCGACCCCGCCCAATGCGGCCGTCTTCTCGACCGGGCGTATTTCGATCAAGCAGATGGCCAAGGCGGGCTTCACGATGAACATCGTCGGTGCCATCGCGATTACCCTGTTCGTCTACTTCGTGATGCCTCTGTTGCTGCCCTCTGTTTGATCACCGGACCGGTAACAAGACATTATCCAGTGAACATAAAGAACCCCCGCGCCATGGCTGGCCGGGGGTGATTCATCTCTCCTTGATCCTGCTCCATGAACGTCCTGTTCACGCATCCCTGTGGTCTGCAAACGCTCCTTGTCTGCTTCTTCCCGTATCAGCAAGAACTCCCTCTGCTCCCTGCTGTTTGCAAGCCTCCTTGCCTGCCTTTCCATGCACTCTGCAAACCATCCTTATCTGCTCATCCCTGCCATGTGCCAACACTCCCTGTTGGCCTTTCCCTGATCTTTGCAAATATTCCTTATTTGCCCATCCGTGTAATCGCCAACGCTCCTTGTTTGCCCTTCCTTGTCTACTATGAATCATCCTTATTCATTTTCCTTAGAGCGCTACCCTGCGCTGTGTGTGCACAATGAACTTATAAAGCGTTCATTTATCTATCCCAGGTTATGAAACCAATAAAATAATAAATAAAACGTCGAAACAATAATGTTGCGCAACGTTGATTAACAAAAACTAGACCCACATCAAATAAACAAAAATAATTCAATAAATATAATCACTTATGTTATATATTTAATATTTGAATGCTATTTTAAATGCAATTAACTCTGAAAAATAGCAGCAGGAATCAATGTTACCATATTATTAAGTTCATAAATCATGTCAATTACACAAGCAAACAAAACTCAATCTTTGCCAACTAAAATTAATGCGAGAAATTCTTATACAAAATGAACCAGCCAATAAAAATTCTATTTTCAGATATTTATAAACTAGTATGGATATTGATATAGTTCAGCAAGATGCTAATGGCGCCTATTCTTGTACTTTGTAAAACCCATGACGGCCTGTGCAGACGTTCACTATCAACCATTGCTCAGCTGCCATGCGCGCGCATTTTCTGAGCGCCAAACCATTTTCTGTCATCCTTACGTCCCGCTGTGGCCGTTCCCTCTCATGTATGAGCCCTGGCGCCATACCATGCCAAAAATTGTACAGGTATTTGCTCAATACCTTGCCATACCGGCTCACAGGCAGGTTTCGCAACGCTTTCGTACAACGTGGCGACAATTTTTACTTGTACACTGCTTAACTATCCGCTATCGTTCGTAGTGTTCGCGGCAGGGAAACCGCACACAAGGAAATGAGCGCTCAGGATGAGCCGCAAGACGTCATGGAAGGCCAAGGCAACGAAAAAGCGCCCTCACGAGTGAGGGCGCTTTTTCGTGGGCGACATTCAGCAAGCATCGACTTGCTGGCATAATGGTTGGCCTGAACCAGGGTAAACAGCCGCCATGAGCATCGAAGCACGCACGTTTTATCGCAACGGCCCCCACCACCGCGATGGCGAAGCCCCAAGCTTTGCGCTCATTCGGCGGCAGTTCGATTTTCGCTCCATCGAGATCGGCCGCTGGGTGAATCCCCAAGAGCGTGACAAGGCCGCCGAGCTGTTTCACGATGCGTTGTGCGACCTGATGCTGATTCTGCAAGGGCCTGAAACGCTGGTATCACTGCGTGGCTCGCTGGCTCTTCAATACGGCAGCGGTGGCAGGCCGGGCGTGGCCGCCCATTATGATCCTTCCCAGCGCAGCTTCGCCCTTGCCAAGAACGCCGGCCCCGGCAGTATTGCCCACGAGTGGTTTCACGCCTTTGATCACTACATTGCCAGCAAATGCTTTCGCGGTGTTTCGGCGCGCCAGTTCGCCTCGACCGCCTGGCTTGCCGACGCCCCGCTGATCCACCACCCGCTCAACCAGCGCCTGACAGCGTGCTTCAAGACCATCATGCTGACACCGGATGGCCACAAGCCAAGCCGACTCTTCCAGCACGCTCGCCAGGTAGATCACCAACTTGGTCAATACTACTACAGCCAGCCCGAAGAGCTGTGCGCGCGTGCATTCGAAGCATTTGTGCAGGACGCCTCGCTCAAGAACCACTTTCTGGTAAAAGGGACCAGGGCAACCCCAGAGGCAGAGCTTGGCCTGTACCCTCAAGATGAACAGCGTGAGCATATCAACGCGGCTTTCAGCGCCTATTTTAGCCAGTTGGGTCAAGCGCTGGCACACGCGTAGCGCCAGCATCCTGTTGAAGCACCCGACCAAGTAATAGTCAAAACGCAATTACATAACATCCAGGGTCACGCCTACGCTGTAACGTATCAACCAAGGAGGTGCAATATGTCTCAGCAACAATGCGCGTGCCCCAAGTGTGAGTGCTCAGTGGATAGCGATGCTATCGAGAAAGACGGTGAGCTGTTTTGCTCGAACGCCTGCGCGGTCAAGCATACCGATGGTTCAACCGGTTGCGGTCATGGATGTGAGTGCGGCGTCTAGCGCTGTCGGTTGATTGGGGGCCATGATTGCTTGATCGCACTCGAGCGTCCGGCCTTGGCCGGGCGCCTTGCCAGCAGGCCATCTAACATGCCCTTCTGGGCCGGTAGAGTCGCCTTACGTGCGCAAACCATTGCGGTGTACTAAGCTGGAAAAGACTCACTGGAAGAAACTCAGCCGCTTACTCAGCTACTTACAGGGAAAGTAACATGCCATCTACTACCGTTATCGTCGTTGTTGTCGTCATCATCGCCGTGCTGGGCATTGGCTTCAGTGGTGCACTACCATTTTGATCCGCCGCCGATCGAGTGAAAGCCCGCTGAGCGATCAGCGGGCTTTTTTGTTTTCGAGTCATGAAGCGACGGATGCGTTTTTCCTACACGTGATCAACCAGACGCCGTCACGCCTGCACCCATTTACTTGTAGCGTTCCAGCCAGTGGGCATAGGGCGCCGGCAAGGTCCAGGAGGCGCGCTCGACACCCAGCTCTTGAGCCGCAACGTAGGACCAGTGCGGGTTGGCCAAGTGCGCCCGGCCAATCATCGCCAGATCCAGCTGGCCACTCTTGATGGCATGTTCGGCAACGCTTGGCGTACCAAAGCCCCACGCCGAGGCCACGGGAATGCCCGCCTCGCGTCCTACCCGCTCAGCAACTTCGCCCATGAAGCCCGCCCCCCAGGGAATGGTGGCATCGGGAATGCTGAACCCGATGCTCACGCTGAGCAGATCGAGTCCGCTGCTCTTGAAGCGGCGCGTCAGCTCGATCGCCTCGGCCAGCGTCTGTTCGTCCCGGCCGTCGTACTCGATGACCCCGAGGCGTGCGGTCAGCGGCAAATGCTCCGGCCATACCTCGCGAACCGCCGCCAGGGTTTCCAGCAGGAAACGGCTACGGTTATCGAAGCTACCGCCATAGGCGTCATCACGCTGGTTGGAGTGCTCGGACAGGAACGACTGCGCCAGGTAGCCGTGGGCAAAGTGCAGCTCCAGCCACTCGAAGCCAGCATCGCGGGCACGGCGGGCGGCGGCCACGAAGTCCTCGCGTACCCGGGCAATGTCTTCAAGCGTCATGGCTTTCGGCTGCTTGCCGAGGTGGGCGCCAAAGGCCATGGCCGAGGGAGCAAGGGTCTGCCAGCCTCGCGGATCATCCTCACCAATATGATCGTCGCCTTCCCACGGGCGGTTCGCGCTGGCCTTGCGCCCGGCGTGAGCAATCTGGATACCCGGCACCGCCCCGGCCGCCTTGATCGACTCCACTACCGGCACAAAGGCCTGGGCAAGATCATCGTTCCAGATACCGGCGCACCCGGGGGTGATACGCCCTTCCGGCGAAACGGCGGTGGCCTCGACTACCACCAGCCCCGCCCCGCCGCGTGCCAGAGAGGCGTAGTGAACACGGTGCCACTCGTTGATCAGGCCATCTTCGGCCGAGTACATGCACATGGGCGGAATCGCGACCCGGTTGCGCAGGGTGACATCTTTCAATGTGAAGGGTTGGAACAGCGCGGACATGTAAATATCTCCCAGGGTCTTTATTACTAAAATTCGATAATATTCGAACTATGGGCAAAGGGCAAATTCGTGTATGATTCGCTCATGCGCCCTTTCAAACATCCCCCTGTCAGTGACTTCATCCTCGAACGCCTGCTTTATGCCTTGAGCGATCCTGTGCGCCTGGAAATCGTACGGCGCCTTGCCGAATCAGGCGAAGCCAGCTGCGGCGAGCTGGACGGCGGTCGCCCCAAGTCGACCATGTCGCACCATTTCCGGATCTTGCGCGATGTCGGGCTGGTACATACCCAGACCATCGGCACGACGCATATGAATTCGCTGCGCAAGGCGGATGTAGACAGCCGATTTCCCGGCCTGCTGGACGCGATTGTGTCTCAGAAGCCATAGTGGTGGCAGTACGCCATTTTTACCGGGGCGAAGGGAAAGACTCGATCCTTCATGCCTATCAAAAAGCCCGCTGATTTTTCAGCGGGCTTTTTCGTGAATGGCTTTCCCCTGCTCGACTATTCGTTGAGCTCCTCGGTTTTCGGCGGACGGCCCACCTCCACCTTGACAAGCTCCTCATGAGACAAGCCGCGCAGGAGCGAAAACATCATGACAAATACCAGAATGAACATCGGCAGGCCAACCACGGTGATCACCTCCTGCAAGGCGGTCAGCCCCGCATCGCCTGCCAGCACGATCAGCATGGCCGCCAGCACACCCTCCGAGACACCCCAGAAAACACGTTGATGCCAGGGGCCGGGGTCCGGGCTTCCGGTACACAGCATATCGACCACCAGGGAAGCAGAATCCGAGGACGTGGCAAAGAAGATAGCCACGATCACCACTGCCAGGCCCTGAATGAGCGTCGCCGCCGGGAAGTTATCGAAAAACGCGAACATGGCAAGCGGAATGCTTTCGTCCACGGCAGCGGACAGGACCCCAGCCTGAGCCCCCAGTGCCGCCCGAGCCTCTTCGCCAATTCCATCGATCTCCATGGCCGACCAGCCAAAGATCGAAAACCACACCAGGGTAAAGATGGAGGGCGCGAACAGCACCCCGAAGACGAACTCTCGAATGGTGCGCCCACGGGAAATGCGTGCCACGAAGATGCCGATGAACGGCGACCACGTAACGGTCCAGGCCCAGTAGAATACCGTCCAGCTGCCCTGCCACCCCCAACCGCTGCCATCGTTACTGGTATAGCGCGCCAGGGTATCGTTCCAGAACGCCATCGGCAGCAGGTTGGTGATATAGAGGCCGAAGGTTTCGACTACAGCACGCAGCAGAAATACCGTCGAGCCGGTAAACAGTACAAACAGCAATAGCCCCACGGCCATGCCGATATTGAGATTGGAGAGCCGCCGAATACCCGAATCCAGCCCCGCCATGATCGACCCCACGGCAATGCTGGTCAGCACGACAATGATCATCACCTTGGTAAACACCGCATCCGGCACGCCAAACAGCTCGGTCAGTCCCGCATTGATCTGCTGGGTGCCCAGGCCAATGGAAACCGCTACACCAAACAGCGTACCCAGAACGGCAAAGATATCGAGGGTCTTCCCGATAGGCCCGTAGATACGCTCGCCCAGCAGCGGGTAGAAGACAGAGCTGAACCGCATCGGCAGGTCGTAACGGTAGATAAAGTAGGCAAACGCCAGCCCCGGCATGGCGAAAATCGCCCAGGTATGCAAGCCCAGGTGATAGATCGAAAAGCTCATGGCATCATCGGCGGCTTCTACCGAAAAGGGCGCGACATCCGGCCTGGGGGGCGTTGAGAAG
Organism: Vreelandella aquamarina; assembly: GCF_020075495.1. Lineage (GTDB taxonomy): Bacteria > Pseudomonadota > Gammaproteobacteria > Pseudomonadales > Halomonadaceae > Vreelandella > Vreelandella aquamarina_A. The sequence goes on along the minus strand of NZ_JABYQT010000001.1, from coordinate 513,979 downwards.
TGGGAGATCGGCTCGGCCACCCCCCAGAACATCAGCACCGTCCCGATACCGCCTGCAAACAGCATGGTAAACCAGGAGATATTGCTGTAGTCAGGCTTCGCATCATTGCCCCCCAGGCGAATCGCTCCGTAGCGGCTGATTCCCGCCCACAGCAAAAACGCCACCCAGCTGGTCACCCCAAAGATGAAGAACCAGCCAAGGTTAGTGACTACCCACTCTCGCCCCGCTCCAAAGGCTTCGCCTATGGCATCCGGCGCAATCAACAGCGCCACCAAAAACAGCACCATGATGCCTGCGGAGGTGAAAAAGATGGTCGAATCCGTTCGAAGGCCCAGCCTTCTCGCAAGCGTATTAAGCATGTACATTCCCTCTGTCTTTACAACAAGATAGGAGCTATGGGCCGATAGCGCCAAGATGAGAGGGAAATATATGGGCTAGCGACAGGTCATCGCGATGCATGAGAGCCGACGGTTCAGACAGGACATGGTCAAATTCCAGACACAAAAAAGCCCGCTGATCACTCAGCGGGCTTTTTCAAATTCTGTGGCGGAGAGGGAGGGATTCGAACCCTCGAAGCCTTTCGACTTACACACTTTCCAGGCGTGCTCCTTCGACCACTCGGACACCTCTCCACATTGTGGCTCCATCACACAGGCGTTGCCTTTCGCGACAGAACGGCGCGTATTCTAGGGTTTAAGTGGGCAAATAGCAAGCCTTTTTCCGAATCAGCGCGGTTGTTCTTGATCGCGGCCTGCCAGCACGGCATAACTGCCGTGGGCTTCCAGGCAGAACGCATCGCCACAGTAGAGCTTTTGGGTCAGCGCGATGCGGCCCTTGCCGCGCTCGGCAAGCGCTTGGCTGAGCTGTTCGATGCCCTCCCCCTCGCTGGGCGTGCAGACCAGGCGGTAGTCGCCGTTGACCGGGGCCAGGAAGCGTTGAGTGGCCTCGGCCACGACTACATCCCGCGCCAGCCCCTGCCCGCGCAGCCAGAGCGTTACCCAGCACCAGCCTTGCAGCGTGGTCTGCGCACTTAACGCGCCGCCAAAGCCGGTGCCTTTGTCGTTCAGGTTGGGGCGTAATGCCAGTTGCCAGGTAAGCGCGTGGTTGTGCATCGACATGCTTTCAATACCCAGTGCTCCCACCATGGGGATGGCGTCACCCAGCCAGGCGTGAAAAGCGGCCAGGTCCTCCCGACCTTCCGGCAGGGGCAAGCGCGGGTGAGGTACACCGGGTTTGCGCATGGTGGTTACTCCTAGGCCCAGCGCTCGACAAAATCGGCCGCGTCGTGCTGCGGCAGCGGCTTGTGGCGCCCGCCAAGATTACCCAGGTAGATGAACGCGACCACTTCGTCGTTCTCTTCCAGCGAGAGCCCCTTGCGCACCACGGGGTCGAAGGCATACTTGCCGCTGCGCCACATGGCGCCCAGCCCCAGCCCGTGGGCGGCCAGCAAAATGCCGTGAGCGGCGCAGCCGGCGGAAATGACCTGCTCCATCTTGGGCACCTTGGGCAGATCGGGGGTTACCTTGGCGATCACGGCGATGATCATGGGCGCGCGTAGTGGCTTCTTGCGTGCGGCGTTGAGCGTATCATCGCTGGCGCCAGGGTCTTCCTGAAACTCGGCTTCGGCAAACAGCTCACCCAGGCGCTCACGCCCTTCCCCGGTAAATTCGATAAATCGCCAGGGGCGCAGCTCCTTGTGGTCCGGGGCGCGCAGGGCTGCCTTGTAGAGGGCGTCCAACTGCTCGGCGGTGGGCGCGGGTTCGACAAGCTTGCCCATCGAGCTGCGTTCATGAAGAAGCGTGAGTGCATCCATAGGTTTGATCCTTCGTTCAGTCAGGCTCTACTGTAGCGCAGTGACTTACTGCCTTGCCAGACGCAAGGGGCTTGGCGGCGCAAGGCCGGGCGTGGCGCGCCAGGGGCTGATATCCAGCCCACCACGGCGCACGTAGCGCGCCAGCACCAGAAGCTCGCTGGGCCGGGCGTGAGCCATCAGGTCAGTGAAGATGTGCTCTACACAGTGCTCGTGAAAGTCCTGATGCTGACGATAGCCGATCAGGTAGCGCAGCAGACCTTCCCGATCAAGCTTGGGGCCCTTGTAGCGAATCAGCACGCTGCCCCAGTCGGGCTGACCAGTCACCGGGCAGTTGGATTTGAGCAGGTGCGAATGCAGTGTCTCTTCCACTACCTCGTTGCTTACTGCCAGGTGGGCGGCGCTGGGCGTGTAGTCGCTTACCTCGATATCCAGATCATCCAGACAGTCGCCAGGCAGCGGCTGCGGGGCAAGCTCGGCATCGTCCACACCGAAAAGCTCGACACTTACCTGGGCGCCAGCGGCGGCGCTCAGATCACGCGTAAGCGTGTCGATCAGCGCTTCGCGGCTCTCGACGCGGGTCTGGTTGAAGCTGTTGAGGTAGAGCTTCCAGGATTTGGATTCGATCAGGCTGGGAGAAGTCGCCGGCAGACGGAAACGAGCCACGGCTACGATAGGCTTGCCGCGGGCGTTCAGCCAGGAAACCTCGAAGGCGTGCCATTCGTCTTCACCGACAAACGGCAGACTACCCTCTTCAATGCCCAGCGGCGCACGATTGGCAGCGCGGGGAATGGGAAACAAAAGCCCCGCATCGTACTGCTCGGGGTAGGCGGAATCGCGCCCCAGGGGCGCGTGTTCCAGTGTATCGGGGCGGTGTGCCATGGTCATGCTCTCTTGAAAAGCGGTCTTGAAAAGCAGCCTTGAAAACGGTCGTGCGGTCAGCTGCGAATACCCTTGCCACGTTCCAGCATGGCCAGAGCGACGAAAAACAGCACGACGATAAATGCAAAAACGGCCGCCAGTGCCCATACCACAGGGATGTCCGAGACACCCAGGAAGCCGTAGCGGAAGACGTTCACCATGTACAGGATAGGGTTGAGCATGGAGACGCCCTGCCAGAAGCTGGGCAGCATGGAGATCGAGTAGAACACGCCGCCAAGGTAAGTCAGCGGGGTCAGAATGAAGGTCGGCACGATGGAAATGTCATCGAACTTGTTGGCCATCAGCGCGTTGATGAACCCGCCGATGGAGAACAGCGCTGAGGTCAGCACCACCACCAGCACGGTCAGAAGCGGATGCTCAACGCTCAGACGGGTAAAGAACAGCGAAACGATGGTGACAATCAGCCCCACACCCAGCCCGCGCGCCATCCCCCCCAGAATGAAGCCCGAGAGAATCACCCAGTTGGGCATGGGCGAGACCATCAACTCCTCTACCGAGCGCTGAAACTTGTTCGAGAAGAAACTGGAAGCGACGTTCGAGTAGCTGTTGGTGATCACCGACATCATGATCAGGCCAGGGACGATGAAGTCCATGTAGCTGTAGCCGTCCATCTCGCCAATGCGCGAGCCGATCAGATTGCCAAAGATGATGAAGTACATCGCCATGGTGATCGAAGGCGGCAGCAGGGTCTGGGGCCAGATACGCGTAAAGCGCTTGATCTCCTTGAACACCAGCGTCCATAGCGCTACCAGGGTTTGGGTCGCATTCATGTCTGTGCCTCCGCTTGCGTACGCTCGTCGATGGCCTTGTTGCCGGCCTCTACCATGGACACGAACATCTCCTCCAGGCGGTTGGCGCGATTGCGCATGGATACCACCCGAACGCCCTGCTCGCTCAGCGCGCTGAACACATCGTTGAGCTGCTGGCCACGATGAATGACGACCGAGAGCTGCGAGGGTTCGACCTGGGCGATCTCGAACCCGTCGATTGCCGGCAGCTTGGTAACCGGCGCGGCGAGATCCAGCAGGAAGGTTTCGGTATTCAACTCGGTCAGAAGCTCGCGCACGCTGGTGTTACGCACGATTTCGCCGTGATTGATGATGGCGATATTGCGACACAGGCTCTCCGCCTCTTCCAGATAGTGGGTGGTCAGGATAATGGTCGTACCTTCGTCCTGATTGATGCGGCGCATGTACTCCCACATGCTGCGGCGCAGTTCGATATCCACTCCTGCCGTGGGTTCATCCAGAATCAACAGCCTGGGGCGGTGTATCAAGGCGCGAGCAATCATCAGCCGGCGCTTCATCCCGCCGGACAGCATGCGCGCGTTGCCGTTGCGCTTGTCCCACAGGCCAAGGTCGCGCAAAAGCTGCTCGGCGCGCGGCAGCGCTTCGCGGCGCGTCATGCCGTAGTAGCCCGCCTGCGCCAGAACGATATCGATCACTTTCTCGAACTGGTTGAAGTTGAATTCCTGAGGAACCACGCCCAACTGGTACTTGGCCTTGGCGAAGTCGCGGTCGATGTCGATTCCGAAGATGGACACCTTGCCTGCGGACTTCTGCACCAGCGAGCACACAACGCCGAGGGTAGTGGACTTACCCGCGCCATTAGGGCCCAGCAGAGCAAAGAAATCGCCCTGCTGAACGTCCAGATCGATTCCTTTCAACGCTTGAAAGCCATTGCCGTACACCTTGGTAAGGCCACGGATAGACAATGCCGGTTCGGCCATAAAGATGTCCTGTCAGCAAAAAAATGGGGCACTAGAAAACACGTGAGAAGCAACGATATCGGGGCATTCTGTGGATTTTTCAAGCCAGCCTAACAAGGCGCCTGTAGCTATCTCGTTACCCCACCAACCAATTCGTCCAACTCAATTAGTAATCGCGGCGTTTTGCCGCGCATGACCGCATGCCTAATACTTTAGTATTAGGCATATGCCGTTACGCTATTAGCTAATAGCAAGGCATGCAAGGGAACACATAATTCATAAATGAGAAAAACACCTAATGAGCACCATCATTACCCAGCCCCCTGTCGCCTTTACCAAGACTTCTTCCACCGAACACTCACCCGCTGAAGCCAAGCTCGGCATGTCAGCACTTTCGCTGCGCCGCCAGCGGCTGATGGGCGTAGCGGTTCTGTGGCTGATACTTGTCATCATGATTACCGTAAACGCCCTACAAAGTCGGGCGCTGCTGCATCATGAGCGCGAGCAGCGCATGGTAACCGCTGTGAACATTGCCGTATCCACTCTCGAGCATTTCGATGAGAGGGCCAGACAGGGTCAGATCAGCCTGGAAGAGGCCAAAACCCTGGCGTTTGAAACCATCCGCGACATGCGCTTTGGCAAGGATGACAACTACCTGTTCGCGCTGACCGGCGACCTTAAAATGCTGGCCCACCCCAAACGTCCGCCGGGTCAGGACCTTTCCCAGGTTACCGACCCACAGGGCAAGCTGATTTTCCATTCGATCCTGGACAGCGCCCGCAGTACGGGTGCGGGCTTTACCGACTACCGCTCCAACTTTGCCCGGGGCAATGATGCCATGCCCTTGGTACACACCTACACCGAGGCCTACGCGCCTTGGGATGTGTACGTATCCAGCGGCATCTTCATGGGCGATATCAGCTAGGCAATCATGGCCAAACTGATCAAGACCATCCTGGTAGGCCTTGTGGCCGGCGCGCTGGTAACACTGGCATTCTGGGCCATGATCTCGCTGATCCTGCGCCGCCTGGGTGGCGAGCCAGATTACGCGGCAAGCGTCGTTGCACGCATTGCCCAGGGTGACCTGACGGCCAAGGTCGATCTAAACGCCCACGATACCCGCAGCCTGCTTTACGATATTCAGCAGATGCGCAACAAGCTTCATGCCACCATGCAGGAAATCCACACAACCAGCGCCGCGGTGGATCACAACTCCGCCGATATTGCTGCAGGCAATCAGGAACTCTCTTCGCGTACCGAGCAGCAGGCCGCTGCCCTACAGCAAACCTCTGCCAGCATGGAAGAAGTTACCGCCACCGTGCGCCAGAATGCCGATAACGTCGAGCAGGCCAAGGAACTGGTGCGTAGCGCCGGTGAAACCTCCCAGGCAGGCCAGCAGGCCATTGGCGAAGCCGTTGACTCAATGCAGGAAATTACTCGTGAAGCGGTCAAGATTTCCGAAATTGTCACACTGATCGATAGCATCGCGTTCCAGACCAACATCCTGGCGCTCAATGCCTCGGTGGAGGCCGCGCGTGCCGGTGAGCACGGTCGAGGCTTTGCCGTGGTAGCAGGTGAAGTACGCCAGTTGGCCAACCGTTCGGCAAGTGCGGCTCAAGAGATCAAGATGCTGATCACTACGTCCAACGCTCAAGTGGATACCGGTGCCTCACGGGTCAGCACCGCCAGGGAGCGCATGGAGCACATCGACCAGCAGATTCAGCGTATCAACGCCCTGTTTGCGGAGATCACCGCGGCGACTCATGAGCAAACCCAAGGCATCGAGCAGATCAACGTGGCGATCGCCCAGCTCGATCAGTCTACCCAGGACAACGCCGCCATGGTTCAGCAGACCGCCGACTCCGCCCACGACCTGAAGCAGCGTTCGCAGTCGCTCAACGGTATCGTCAACCACTTCACGCTCAACTAGGCACACCGCCTACGCTCAGGCATAGCGCCTGGGCGCAGGTAGTTATCAACCACCTGTGCATAAATCACACGCACAGCAAAACGCCGTCATCAAAGACGGTTGATAAAGGCTATTTAGCCAGGGAACAAGAAAGGATAACCAAAAGAAGAAGGTTTACGTGGAGCGGGAAAAGAGATTCGAACTCTCGACCCTCGCCTTGGCAAGGCGATGCTCTACCACTGAGCTATTCCCGCAACGTAAACGCTTTAGATGGCGTCCCATAAGGGGTTCGAACCCTTGTTACCGCCGTGAAAGGGCGGTGTCCTAGGCCACTAGACGAATGGGACGTATAAGCATCTAAATTATCAATACTTCACTTGATTGGAGCGGGAAAGAGATTCGACCGGGCTGGCGTTCCAGCTCTCGACCTGCACTTGCTTAACCACACTATCAATCACTTGATTGGAGCGGGAAAAGAGATTCGAACTCTCGACCCTCGCCTTGGCAAGGCGATGCTCTACCACTGAGCTATTCCCGCTTAATCAATGCTGCTTATCGGATTGGCGTCCCATAGGGGGTTCGAACCCCTGTTACCGCCGTGAAAGGGCGGTGTCCTAGACCACTAGACGAATGGGACGTCTGGAGCGGGAAAAGAGATTCGAACTCTCGACCCTCGCCTTGGCAAGGCGATGCTCTACCACTGAGCTATTCCCGCACTCCGATACCTAAACGATGAAATTGGCGTCCCATAAGGGGTTCGAACCCTTGTTACCGCCGTGAAAGGGCGGTGTCCTAGACCACTAGACGAATGGGACGTTTCATTGCCTCGTCGAGGTGGCGCGTATATTACTCAGAGCGTCATTTACTGTCAAGCCCTCTGTTTCGGTTCAATGTCTTGGTGCTGATCTGGCCTGGGTACTGGCTTGTGGATTCACGATGCCTCATGAGGTAGCACGTTTACCCCCACTGCCCTACCAAGGTGCAAAAAAACGGCTCATGACCAAGAGCCAATGACTAATTTAGCTTCTTTTCATTAACGAGCACGCTTATATAAGCGCTCACTTAAGATTACGTGTTCACTGGCACACTTATTGCGTACTAGCGGTATTCAAACCCTTCGAGGAAAAACGATGCCCCTTACACGCCGCTCATTCTTAGCAACGGCCGCCACGTCGGCGGCGGGCTTAACACTTGGCATGCCAAATCTTGCCCACGCGCAGAATACGACCACCTCAAACGACCGTACCACCAGCTCACCCACCACGTCCTTTCGACCGGGTGATGGCTTCAATACCCAACGCAGTTATGGCGCCGGCAGCTGCGTAGCGCCCCACCATTTAGCTGCCAACGCCGGGCGTGACATTCTCAAGCAAGGCGGCAACGCGGTAGAGGCGATGGTCGCGGCGGCCGCGGCGATCGCGGTGGTTTACCCACACATGAACTCAATAGGTGGCGACGGCTTTTGGTTGATTCACGAGCCCGGCAAGCCCCCGGTGGCCATCGATGCCTGCGGCCCCGCCGCTCGCATGGCGACCCCAGCCTTTTATGAAGGGCAAACACAGATTCCCGAACGCGGCCCCAAAGCCGCCTTGACGATGGCGGGAACGATCGGTGGCTGGCAAGAAGCCCTCGATGTGGCCAGATCCTGGGGTACAGCACTTCCGCTTGCGACGCTTTTTGAGGATGCCATTCGCCATGGGGAGCAGGGCGTGGCTATCTCGCGCAGTCAAGAAGCCCTGACCCGTCAGCATCTGGAACGCCTTTCCCAAAGCCCTGGTTTCAGCGAGACTTTTCTAAGCAACGGCAATGTTCCTCAGCAAGGCACACGCCTGCAACAGCCACGCCTGGCCGCTACCTTGCGCCGCCTGGCCGAGGCGGGCCTGGACGATTTTTACCGCGGCGAGCTGGCTCAGAGCATGGCACGCGATTTAAGCACGCTGGGTAGCCCGCTGCGCCTGGAAGACTTCAACGCCTACCGTGCCCAGCGGGTCACGCCACTTGAAGTCGCCCTGCAAGATGCCACGCTCTATAACTTGCCCGCGCCCACTCAAGGCATGGCCTCGCTGATGATTCTGGGTCTCTACGAGCGGCTGGGGGTAGGCGAAGGTGAAGGTTTCGCCCATCTTCACGGCTTGGTCGAGGCTACCAAACGCGCCTTCTTGCTGCGCGACCGCTATATTACCGACCCTGACCGGGTCGATATCGATCTTCAAGAGCTGCTCAGTGCAGCCCACCTTGATCGTGAGGCCGCGCACATCGACCCAGCGCGTGCCCTGCCCTGGCCACATACCCCTGAGCCTGGGGATACCATCTGGATGGGCACGGTTGACAGCCAAGGCCGCTCGGTAAGCTTTATCCAGAGCGTCTACTGGGAGTTTGGTAGCGGTGTGGTACTGCCTGAAAGCGGAGTACTGTGGCAAAACCGCGGCGTCAGCTTCTCGCTGGACGCGAACAGCCTGCGCGGCCTGGCCCCTGGGCGTAAGCCGTTTCATACCCTCAACCCGGCACTCGCCACCTTTAACGATGGCCGAACCATGGTCTACGGCACCATGGGTGGTGAAGGCCAGCCGCAAACCCAGGCAGCACTCTTTTCGCGCTACGCCTTCCACGGCATGCCGTTGCAGCATGCGGTAGCCGCCCCACGTTGGCTATTGGGTCGCACTTGGGGGGAAAACAGCACCAACTTGAAGCTCGAGTCGCGTATAGACCCGGCCATGACGGCAGAGCTGCGCGCAGCCGGTCACGATGTTGAAGTACTGGATGATGCCTACAGCGACACCATGGGCCATGCGGGCGCCATTGTACGCCACCCGGATGGCCTGATCGAGAGCGCCCATGACCCACGTAGCGACGGCGGCGCGGCCAGCGTCTAAGCGCTCGCTTGGGCTCCTGGGCGCTTATGGCCTAAACTGAACCTCATACCGCCGGAGGTGGTCTTCAGTGACCCTTGCCCATGCGGCAAGGGTCTGCTATCAAACGCCATTCAAGGAGGCGCTCATGGCCAAAATCGAAAAATCCCCCGAGCAGTGGCGCGAACAGTTGACCCCGGAGCAGTACCGGGTAGCGCGCGAGAAAGGTACCGAACGTCCTTTTACCGGCGATTACCAGGTTCGCGATGAACAGGGAATCTACCACTGCATCTGCTGTCATGCGCCGCTGTTTGAAAACGAGCACAAGTTCGACGCGGGTTGCGGCTGGCCAAGCTTTGACCGCCCCTTGGGCCGCCATAGCGTAGAAGAGCATGAAGATACCTCTCACGGCATGGTGCGCACGGAAGTGGTGTGTTCTCACTGTGACGCTCATCTGGGCCACGTCTTTCCAGACGGGCCGCCCGAGTCGACGGGGCTTCGCTACTGCATCAACTCCGTATCGCTCGAGTTTCATCCTGGCGAGTAGCGTTGCGCCAGGCCGAGTGAAGGCCGCCAACACGCCGATACAGTAGATCAGCGCCAGACAAGATGGGCTGCTATAATGGCAGCCCGTTTTTTTGTGCTTGCAGGAGAGACCCATGCTCGGCTGGTTCCCCGGACATATGAACAAGGCCCGCCGCCAGATCAAGGATGCGCTGCCGGAAATCGACGTGGTCATCGAGGTGCTCGATGCCCGCCTGCCCTACTCCAGCGCCAATCCGATGCTGGCCGAGCTGACCCGACACAAGCCGGTGTTGAAGATTCTTTCGCGAGCGGATTTGGCAGACCCCGAGCGCACGGCCGAATGGGTGGCTTTTTTCGATGCCCAGGACGATACCCGAGCGCTGGCCATTACCACCACGAACACTCGTGAACTGAAGAAGATTCCCAAGCTTTGTCATGAGCTTGCCGGCGCCGTGCGCGCCGACCGCGACGTTCGCGTGATGGTGATGGGTATTCCCAACGTGGGTAAATCAACGCTCATCAATGGCCTGGCCGGGCGCAAGATTGCCAAGACCGGCAATGAGCCGGCCGTGACCAAGCGCCAGCAGAAGGTGCGTATCGATGGCCGCGTGGCGCTGATCGACACCCCTGGCGTACTGTGGCCCAAGATTGAAGACCAGGCCAGCGCCTATCGGCTGGCGGCCAGCGGCGCCATCCGCGATACCGCCATCGAGTATACCGATGTGGCTATCGTGGCCAGCGCCGAGCTTGCCAAGCGCTACCCGAACGAGCTGAGTGCACGCTACAAGCTCAAGGCGCTGCCGGCCTATGAAGCCCCGGTGGACAGCGAGGTGGACGCCGATGGCCCGAAGAGGCCCGACTTCTTGGCGCTGGCGGGCTTCGATGGCCACGCCATCTTGAAGGAGATTGCCGGCAAGCGCGGCGGGCTTCGCCCGGGTGGCGAAGTCGACCTGCACCGCGGCGCGGAAGTGCTGCTGCACGAGCTGCGCGATGGCAAGCTTGGCCGCTTGACCCTTGAAACCCCTGCCGATATTCCGCCGCCCATCGTGTACGATGACGAAGACAATCAGGCACCTTCCGACGCATAATGAAAAGAACGCCCGGCGCCGCCGCACGGCCTTTGGACACCTTTGGATACCTCACTCATGGAAACCTCGCAGCCTCAAACGCCCGTTGACCCGTCTACCGAGTCTCGACCAACCACGCTGGACACCCAGCCTGCCGACGCCTCGCGTCAGCCTGCGGAACTTCGCAAATCACACAAGCTGAACAACGTGTGCTACGACATTCGCGGCCCGGTGCTCGACCACGCCAAGCGCCTGGAAGAGGAAGGCCAGCGGATCCTGAAGCTGAACATCGGCAACCCCGCACCGTTCGGGTTCGAGGCACCGGAAGAGATCCTGCAGGATGTGATGCGCAACCTGCCGACGGCCCAGGGCTACTGCGACTCCAAGGGCCTGTACTCGGCGCGCAAGGCGATCATGCAGGAGTGTCAACGCAAGGAGATTCCCGGCGTCGGCATCGAGGATATCTACATCGGCAACGGCGTGTCCGAGCTGATCGTGATGTGCATGCAGGCGCTCTTGAACGACGGCGATGAAGTACTGATCCCCGCGCCGGACTATCCGCTCTGGACGGCGGCGGCACACCTTTCCGGCGGCCACGGCGTACACTACATGTGCGACGAGCAGGCAGACTGGACACCGGACATTGCCGACATCCGCGCCAAGATCACCAACCGCACCCGTGCCATCGTACTGATCAACCCCAACAACCCGACCGGCGCCGTCTATCCGCCGTCGGTGGTGCGTGACGTACTCGCCGTGGCCAAACAGCACAATCTGGTGGTGTTTTCCGACGAGATCTACGACAAGATTCTCTACGACGGCATCGAACACACCGCCACCGGTGCGCTGGCCGATGATGACCAGCTGGTGATCACCATGAACGGGCTCTCCAAGAGCTACCGCTGTGCGGGCTTCCGTTCTGGCTGGATGACCATTTCCGGCACGCTTGCCAAGCAGCGCGCCCGAGATTTCATTCAAGGCCTGACCATGCTGGCCTCGATGCGCCTGTGCGCCAACGTGCCCGCCCAGCACGCCATCCAGACCGCGCTGGGCGGCTATCAGTCGATCAACGACCTGATCCTGCCGGGCGGCAGGCTGCTGGCCCAGCGGGACATCACGGTGGAGAAGCTCAACGCCATCCCCGGGGTGTCCTGTGTCACGCCCAAGGGGGCGCTTTATGCCTTTCCGCGTCTGGATCCCAAGGTCTTCAACATTCAGGACGACCAGAAGCTGGTGCTGGATCTGCTCTTGCAGGAGAAGATCCTGCTGGTACAGGGCACGGCGTTCAACTGGCCGGAGCCGGACCACGTGCGTATCGTGACCCTGCCCTGGGCTGACCAGTTGGGCGATGCGCTTGACCGATTTGGCAACTTCCTGGCGCGCTATCGTCAATAAAGCGTTGGATGGCTTGAACCTGGCCCTGTGTGCACCTATCTAACCCGTATTCCAGTGACGCATTGATGACCTCTAAGGGAGATTTCGTACCATGATGCGAATAGTGCTGTTTTTAGCCACCAACCTGGCGGTGGTGCTGGTCGCCAGTATCACGCTGCGCCTGTTTGGCGTTGAAGGCTACCTGCGTAGCCAGGGCATTGACTTTACCGGCCTGCTGATCTTCTGCTTCGTGTTCGGCATGGTCGGGTCGCTGGTGTCGCTGTTCATATCCAAGTGGATGGCCAAGCGCAGCACCGGCACGGTAATCATCGAGACACCCTCCAACTCCACCGAACAGTGGCTGGTGGATACCGTGGCCGAGCTTTCCCGCGAAGCAGGTATCAAGACACCCGAGGTGGGTATCTTCCCTGCCCAGCAGTCCAATGCCTTTGCGACCGGCTGGAACAAGAACGATGCGCTGGTGGCGGTATCCGCGGGGCTTTTGAACCGTATGCGCCCTGAAGAGGTGCGCGCCGTGCTGGCCCACGAGATTGGCCACGTGGCCAATGGCGACATGGTGACGCTGGCGCTGATCCAGGGCGTGGTGAACACCTTCGTGATGTTCTTTGCCCGCGTGGTGGCCCAACTGGTGGATGGCTTTCTCAAAAGCCGCAGCGGCGGCGAAGGCGGTCTGGGGTTCATGGGCTACTTTGCGGTGGTGATCGTGGCCGAGATCGTCTTCGGCATCGTGGCCTCCGCCATCGTGGCGTGGTTCTCGCGCTTTCGTGAATACCGCGCCGATGAAGCGGGCGCGCGGCTCGCCGGCACCGGTGCCATGGTCAATGCACTGGCGCGCCTGAAGGCGGAAACCGAAATGCCCGACCAGATGCCGGACACCATGCGCGCCATGGCGATTACCAAGGGCCAGACCCGTTCGCTGATGCAGCAGCTGCTGGCCAGCCACCCACCGCTGGATGACCGTATCCGCGCGCTGAAGGAAGCCGCCTACCGTCAGTAGAGCCATCGGTTGATATGGCATGGCGGGGCGATCTCGATACTGGGCGTCTGACACAGACAGGGATTGCCTCGCCCCACATACTCAACAAGGGGATGTACAAAGCGTCGAGCGTACACACCCCCGCCCAGCTGCCTTGGCCTTGTAAAGCGCCAGGTCGGCTGCCTTGACCAGCACCGACGTATCGCTCCCAGTAATACACGGCACCGTGGCAACTCCCAGGCTGATCGTCACGATAGGCAAGGCACCGGACTTTTCATGGGGGATGGCAAGCGCTCTGACCGCCTGCTCGAGTTCCTCGGCCTTTTGAGTCGCCTCGCCCAGGTCAGCCCCTGGCAACAGACAGGTAAACTCCTCCCCGCCATAACGCGCGACCAGGCCTCCAGGACGATGCAGGTGATCCTTCAGGGTTGAAGCGATGGCCTTTAGGCATACGTCTCCATTCAGATGACCATAGAGGTCGTTGTAGGCTTTGAAGTAGTCGATATCGATGAAGATGGCTGATAGCGGCAACTGGCTCTGTTTGCAGCGTTGCCACTCGATGTCGAGAAATTCATCGAAATAGCGTCGGTTGGCAATACCGGTCAAGCCGTCCTTGAGCGCCAGCTCATGCAACCGAAGCGTTTCCTGCTCGCGGCGCTTGAGTACCGCCGCTGAAATCTGCAACGCGGCTGAACGCAGCAACTCAGCATTTTCATCCAGCATGCCAGCGTGCAGAGGTGGCGTGGCATGAGTGCTTTGTGCAACCCGAAAAATGTGGCCATTGACGCCGAGATGCTGCGCTACCGAAATGGATCGTCGGTTATTGATGTATTCGAACCTCTGGGGAGGAGCGCCGTACAGCGACCAGCCAAGGTCGAGCGCGCGTTCCGGCAGCAGACACGCGCTAGAGATATCGCGTGCGCTGACGCCCTGGGCCACGATCGAGGCGGCATCGGCGAACTCTTCAACGAACCCCGGATTCCAGTCGACCAGGCGCTCTCGCGCGTCAAAGACGGCAAGGCTCTGAACAAGGGCCTGCCTTTTATTCATGCAACATGCCACGTTGCACTGTCAGCTTCCTGGCGGCCATCGCGGTCCCCTCCACGCGAGCCTTGATCTTGGCAAACGCAGTCTCCCGTGACGTTGAGGTGTCATCGCAAAATGGCGAGTATCCACAGTCATCGGTAGTGCCCAGCTGTGCCAGCGGGATATGGCGCGCAGCCTGCAAGACGCGTGCGCAGACTTCCTCGGGTGTTTCGATTCGCGGATCATTGACATCAATAACGCCGATGAAGGCGCGCTGCCACGGTTTCAGATAGCGGGCAACGATTTTCAACCCCCGCTCGGGATCTGCCTCGGCGGCCATGGCAATGTAAAAATCGCGGGCCTTGAGTTCAAAGAGGCTGGGGAGCAGCTCGGCATAATCCACATCGGCGCTGTGGGTGGCGTCATGATCGGCGCCCGGGCAGGTGTGAATGCCGATGGCGTGGCGTTCGGCATCAACAAGGCGCGCCAGAACCCGATTATTCAACTCGATAAAACTGTTGAGCACGCTGCCACTCGGGTCGAGCTTGAGCGCCAGCCGACCTTCCGTGAAATCGATCTGCACCTTCTGCGCGCCAGCGGCAAAGCAGCCGCGTATCTCCTTTTCCTGCTCGTCAACCAGGTCATCCAGAAAGGTTTCACGGCTGTAACCCGGGATACCATCGGTGGGATACAACAGGCTCATTGCCGATACCGAGATAATGGCCTGCTTCATGGGCAACTGCGTGTACTGCCTGGCCATTGCCAGCGTGTCTGCCGCAGACAAGGCGTACCGGAAAGGCCCCGCCGTCAAGCGGGGCAAACGACGAACGTGACCATCACTGAAAGGTATTTCGAGCCCGTCGGGCGCAATGTTCTTGCCGCTTTCCACTGAATAGGTAGCAAAGCTATGGGTTTTACGCTGCTCGCCGTCGGTAATGATGGGAGAGCCTGTGGCTTCCAGCTCACGCATCGTCTGTTGAACGGCGTCACTGTAGAACGTCTCCATCGTCGCTGCGTCGATGTTCCCGGCATCATATTGTCGCTGAGCCTGCATCAGCGTTTCTGAGCGGGGTATGCTGCCAATAGTTTCTGTCGGTAAGGTAATCATTTGTTATCGCCCGGTCGTTCAACACTCAATTATTAGTTGATACCCAGCAATTTGACCACTCGCAGCTTACTTCATGCGTGCAGGGCACCTTCAAGGGCCACACGAGCTATAACGCCTTGTACCGACTATAACGCCTTGTACCGACTATAACGTCTTGTGCCGCATTGTCTCACCCTGCCTGCACTTGAAATCCTGCTCCCCTCAGTGGCGCTTCAAGCTCAGCGGCGCCGCCGGACAGCCTGACCATCAGCGTGGCAAACTCCCGGCGCAGGGGGTAATCCGCCCGACAAGTGTCAAACCCGACCTTGACGCCCTGACGGTGCATTTGACGCTGCAGGCTGTCGTGATCGCGACGTACGTCGTATACCGCACGCGTACACAGGCGCAGTGCATCCTCCAGAGGCAGCGCTTCTTGAAGGTGGAGCGAAGCCACTGCAGGCGGCGGACAGATATCGGTAAACGCTTCCGGCGCCACCTGTCCACCATGGTCGGCCAGCGCCTGCTGAATCATCCAGGTGCCGCGCAGCTTGCCATCCAGGCTGTGCCCGGCGATATGGGGCGTGGCCAGGGCCACCAGATCACGCAAGCTGGCATCGATACTCGGCTCGTTCTCCCACACGTCGAGCACGGCGCTGATGTCCCCCTTGCCGGCCAGGCGCCCACGCAGGGCCATTTCATCGATGCAGTCGCCGCGACCAGCGTTGAGCAGCACGGTGCCTGGGGCCAGCTCGTTGATCCGCTGGGCATCCAGCAACTGGTATGTGGCATGAGGGCCGTCCTTCACCAGCGGCGTATGCAGGCAGAGCACATCACAGCGCTCGATCAGCGTATCCAGCGGCGCAAACGCCTGGTCGCCCTTTTCACCCATGGCGGCGGCTCTGGGCGGGTCGCAGGCCAGGGTCTTCACACCCAACGCCTGCAGACGGGCAAGCAGACGGCTGCCCACGTTACCCACGCCCACGACCCCTACCGTGCGCGCCAGCAGCGACCAGCCGTCACGCTCGGCAAGGATCAGCAGGCTGCTCAGCACGTAATCCACCACCGCGTCCGCATTGCAGCCCGGAGCGCTGGCAAAAGCGATGTTGCGCCGGGCAAGCGCAGCATGGTCGATGTGGTCGGTCCCAATCGTGCAGGTGCCGACAAAGCGCAAGGCGCTTTCGGCCAGCAGAGATTCATTTACCTGAGTAATCGAGCGCACGATCAAGGCATCGGCATCCCTGATGTGCTCGGCGCTTATCTCGCGTCCCGGCAGGCGGGTCAGCGTGCCGAACGCCCCGAAGCAGCGCTCGGCGGCGGGTATGTTGGCGTCCACAATCAGCTTCACAGCAGTATCCTTTTGACGATGATGGGCTTTACAATACCGCTCGCCGTAGAGAATTGGAAAAGGCGATTCAAGCCTTTGAAGCAGCACGGTAAAACGCGCGTGCGGAGCAGACAGCAACAAGACACATCGTGGGAGCAGGCTTGTGATCGTAAGATGGGAAACAGACCACGACTACGTGCTGGTGCATATTCATCAGGACATGTTCGGCGACTGGATATTCAGCCGCGCCTGGGGGCAGATCGGCACGCAGTTTGGCGGCTTGAAGCATCAGCTTGCCGATACCGTCGAGCAGGCCCAGATGTGGCTCGAGGATGAGACGACCATTCAGGCGTCGCGCGGATTTCGCAAGGTACTCGAAGCGGCCGACAACACGCCCGAAGGCCAGGAAGCCATGCGCCAGCTGTCGTTGCTGGATCTGCTGTAGCCAACCCGAAGTTAGCGTTCACTAGCCTAGAAAACGCCGCCCGTTTCGCCGATAAGCGCTTTTCGGCGGCGACGCCTCTTTGGCTGCCAGCGCATCTAACGCGCTCTCGTCAAGCCAGCCCCGCGCGCGAAGCCAGGACGCCAGGCGCTCGATCTCAAACCCCTCTATCAGCTCTTCGCCCTGACTATCCGCCACTACCGGTATCCGCGTGGCGTAGCGCTCCATCAGCCGGGCATCTTCAATGATCTCGATACGTTCGATCTCGACCGGCTGATTGGCAAGCGCGCTCAGCAAGGCTTCCACCTGGGCGCACAGGTGGCAGCCCAGAGTGGTATAGAGCGTCAGTGAAATCACGCCGCCTCACGCGCGGTGGCGCAGCAGGAACACGTGGTGCAGGTTGGTGCGCCGCTGGAAGTCGGGATCGAAGGTGCGCGAGGTGATCTCCTCGACCGCATAGCGCTCGCTGAGCGCCTCATCGAGCTTGAAGCGGCGTTGATTGTTGGAAAACACCAGGGTGCCGCCAGGCGCGAGCCTTGCCATGGCCAGCTCGACCAGGCGCGGGTGGTCGCGCTGCACATCCAGCGTGTCACGCATCTTCTTGGAGTTGGAAAACGTTGGCGGGTCCATGAAGATCAGGTCGAACTCGGCATTGGCGGTTTCCAGCCAGCGGAAGCAGTCATCGCGGACAACGCGGTGCAGCCTGGGGTCGAGCTGGTTCAGCGCGAAGTTGTCCTTGGCCCACTCAAGGTAGGTGTTGGACATGTCCACGCTGACGCTGTCGCTGGCCCCACCCAGCGCCGCCTGCACGGTGGCTGTGGCGGTATAGCAGAAGAGATTCAAAAAGCGCTTGCTGGCGGCCATTTCTCCCAGCATGCGCCGCACCGGACGGTGGTCAAGGAAAAGCCCGGTATCCAGATAGTCGCGCAGGTTGACCCACAGCCGCGCTGCGCCTTCGCGCACTTCAAAGCGCTCGCCGCTGGCGTCGCGCTTTTGATACTGGGCGCTGCCGGCCTGACGCTCGCGGCGCTTGATGTAAACCTTGCCAGGGTCGACGTTGAGCGCCTCGGGCAGCACTTCCAGGGCATCGAACAGACGCTTCTGGGCCTGGGCTGGATTGATCGAGCCGGGCGCGGCGTACTCCTGCACGTGCACCCGGTCGCCATAACGGTCTACCGCCAGGGCAAATTCGGGCATGTCGGCGTCATACACCCGATAGCAGGTCTCACCGCTGTGCTTCAGCCACTTTTTCAGCCGTTTCTGGTTTTTCACCAGCCGGTTGGCAAACATCTGCGCGTTCTCGGATACGCCGGACGCCTTCTGAGGCGCCGTACTCCCCTGCTCTTCGGTCTGCCCCTCGCCCTGCTCCTCGGATGCGGGAGCTTGAGCACCAATCGCCATCAGCAGCAGCTTGGCATCGAGCGCGCCGTTCTTGAGCGCGTACTGCTTGTGAGCACGCAGCCCCAGGCGGTGGCCGAGGTCCGGATTGCCGGTAAACAGCGCAAGCGTCCAGCCCGGAAACAGCGCCTTGGCCTTTGTGCCGAGCTGCGCATACAGACGAACAAGCTCAGGCAGTTCGCCCAGACGCTCACCGTAGGGCGGGTTGGTGATCAAGAGCCCACTGGGCGCGGCAAGCTCTTCGGGCCGGGTTAGTTGGCCAAGGCTCTGCCCGTGCAGGGTGATGAGGGCGGGAATACCGGCACGCATGGCGTTGGTCTTGGCCGCCGAGAGTGCCGCCGGGCTTTGATCGAATCCGAGTATCAGGTTCTTGCAGCGCTTGCGGCCAATGGAGGCACGCGCTTCGGCTTCGCGCTTCAGCTCGAGCCAGATGGCCTCGTCATGCCCCGCCCAGCCCTTGAAGCCGAAGCGTTCGCGGTCAAGGTTGGGCGCCTGGTCGGCGGCCATCAGCGCCGCCTCGACCAGCAGCGTCCCCGCCCCGCACAACGGGTCGATCAACGGCTCTCCGGCCTTGGCGCGTTCGGGCCAGCCGGCACGTACCAGCAGCGCCGCGGCGAGGTTTTCCTTGAGCGGCGCGTGGCCGACATCGCGCCGGTAGCCACGTCGATGCAGGCTCTCGCCGGAAAGATCGATGCCAAGATTCAGGTTGGCGCGATGCAGGTGGGCGTAAAGGCGCAGATCCGGCGTCTTGGTATCGATGGAAGGCCGCTCCTGGCCGGAAAGCTGAAGCGAGTCCACCACGCCATCCTTGACCGTCTGCGCCCCGAAGCGGGTATGGCGAATGTGATCGCTGCGGCCGTGAAAATCCACCGCCAGCGTCTTGCCAACGCTCAAGTGCCGAGTCCAGGCGATGCGAGCGACGGCGTCGCGCAACTGCTCGGGGGTGTCGATCATTGGCTCGCGGGCCAGCAGCAGAATCACCCGGTTGGCAAGGCGCGACCACAGGCACACCCGGTAGGCAGTGGCTTGGTCGGCCGTGAAATACACCCCGGCAACGGTGGTTTTCCCTGGCGCGGCGCCCAACGCTGCCAGCTCGTCAGCCAATAGGCCTTCGATGCCCTTCGGGCAGGTGGCCAGCAGATTCAGGGGGGCGTTTTGGCTCGTTTCGGTCATGATCATGGCAGCGCGTAACCGCGCGATATTCCTGTATATGGCAAATGTATTTACATCTTATGACCATTTGGGGGTCGACAAGTGCCCCCATCATGATCTAAGAATAAAAGCGTAGCTACACAAAACGCATGCGTTGCTTGTCTAGGTCACACATTGACCTAAGGCTCGTCAAGGTTGTCATCCGGCCGGTTCAGCACGGGAGTGCTAGACATTAGCGCCTGGACGTCAACCTGCTCTTGAAGTCAGCTCTCGAAATAGGGCCAGCCCTACGCTCTATTTCCTATCAAAGGCTTTCATGAAAAGAGGTTAGCCAATGAAAAGACAAAAACGTGATCGCTTCCAGCGGGCTTTTGTCCACGGATATAAAGCAGGTGTCTCGGGCCGCTCCCGTGACGATTGTCCAAGTCAGGATGTCAATTTACGCGAATACTGGATGAGCGGTTGGCGTGAAGGTCGCGGAGACCAGTGGGATGGCATGACCGGCATTTCCGGCATTCACAAAAACCCCATGGTCATGACCTAGCAAGTTACCATTTCCTTAATATTCTACGTATTCTGGAACAGGGAGCCCGCCACCGAGCGGGCTTTTTAATACGCCTTTTTCATGGCGTCTTCAACGCCCTAGCGCACTCGTTCACCAGTTTCGGCCCCTGGTAGATAAGCCCGGAATAGAGCTGAACCAGATCTGCCCCGGCGGCAATCTTCGCCTTCGCCGCCTCGGCGCTATCGATGCCCCCTACTCCAATGATGGGCAGCGCTGGCAGATGCTGGCGCAACAGGCGGATCACCACGTTGGAAGGCTCGAACACCGGCTTGCCGGAAAGCCCGCCGGCCTCGTCGGCCTGGGGGTCGCCCTGCACCGCCTCGCGGGAAACCGTGGTGTTGGTGGCAATCACGCCGTCCAAGGTGTTTCTGGCGATGCTTGCCGCCACCAGCGCCACTTCATCTTCATTCATGTCCGGGGCGATCTTGATCAGCAGCGGCACGCGGCGTCCGCTCTCGGCATCCAGCTCCCGGCTACGCTCGCGGATGGGGCCCAGCAGTGCATCCAGCTGCTCGCCAAACTGTAGCGTGCGAAGCCCAGGCGTATTGGGCGATGAGATATTGACGGTGATGTAATCCGCGACCGAATGTACGGCATCAAGGCAGGCTAGATAGTCATCCAGGGCGTTTTCCACCGCGGTGGTCAAATTCTTGCCGATATTGATACCTACCAGGCCTTGGTAGTGGCGCTTGCGTACGCGCGCCACCAGATGCTCGACCCCCTTATTGTTGAACCCGAAGCGGTTGATGATCGCCTCATGGCCGGCCAGGCGAAACAGGCGCGGCTTGGGGTTACCCGGCTGCGCCTTGGGGGTCACCGTGCCGACTTCCACGAACCCGAAGCCCAGCGCCCCCAGGGCATCCAGATGGTCGGCATTCTTGTCAAGCCCCGCCGCCAGGCCCACCCGGTTGGCAAAGTGCAGCCCCATCAGTTCGACCGGGTCGTCTACCGACTCGCCTACCAGCGCCTTCACACCGCCTGCGCGATGCAGCGCTTCCAGGCTTGCCAGCGCCATGCCATGCGAGGTTTCGGGGTCGATACGAAAGAGCAGCGAGCGGGCAAGTGAGTACATCAGCAAGGTGTCTCCTGAAGGTGGGCAGGACTGAGCGGCGCAGAGTATAGCGCAAACACCTCCTTCAGCGCATTGCGCCCGCCGGCCATCCGGTGTGCCAGGCATAAAAAAACCGCGCCTGGATGGCTCCAGGCGCGGTGCTATCAAGTGCTGGGCCAGGCCCGAGGTCAGGTTTCGCTGTCGCTCTCGGCCAGATCGACCAGCTCGCGTACGGCAACGGCGAACAGCGCAAACCCGCCTTCACTGCCACCGCGCACCTCGTCGATCAGGCGGCACCAGCGCTGGTGCAGGTGAGCGTGCTGCTCCAGCCACTGATCCACCAGCTCCTGGGTATCGCGGCTGCCGGCCTCAACTTTCAGCACGCTGGTGGTCAGCGCCAGTTGCTGGCGGTCGATATCATCGCGGAAGGCTTCCCGCGCCTGCACCTGCCAGGCATCGCGCACTTCGAGCTGGGTGACCTGCTGAATCATCCAGGGAAGCTCCAGGCGGCTGCCGATTTCGTAGTACACGTCGGCGACCCGCTGGGGCTTCTCGTTGGTGACCCGCGCGGTCTGGATAACGCCAAGCCCTGCATAGAGGCTGGGCGCGGCCGCCACCGCCGAGGCCAGGGCATCGGGTACGCCGGCGGCCTGAAGCTCGTCGCGACGCTGGCGCCAGGCCTCGAGCTCTTCGCCGCTCAACAGCTCACCAATCTCTTCTTGCAGTTGCGCCAGGCGCGGCGCGAAGTACTCGATGGTATCCTGAGTAGAGAGATTGAGGTGCTGGCGCAGGAACCAGCGTGTGGCCCGGCGAATCAGGCGCATCAGGTCCAGCATCATGGTGTGCTGCACGTCGCTTGCCACCTGATTGTCCAGCGCCTCGATCTGTGCCCAGAGCGTGGGCAGATCGAAGCTGTCGCGGGCAATCACGTAGTTGCGCGCAATGTCGGCCCGCCCCACCCCGGTGGAGTCCATCAGCCGGCGCACGAACACGATGCCCATGTGATCGACCAGATCGTTGGCCACCTGGGTGGCCACGATTTCACGCTTCAAGCGGTGCTCGTACATCTCGGCCTGGTAGCGTTCGGTCAGCACCGACGGGAACAGCCGCTCGAGATGACGGTGAACGTAGGTATCATCGGGCACGTCAGAATTGATCAAATCGCCCTTCAGCGTGCTCTTGGCATAAGAGATCAGCACCGAAAGTTCCGGCAGGCGCATGCCCTGCTGGTTGCTCGCCCGCTCCTTCAACGCTTCATCGGAAGGCAGGAATTCGAGCTCACGATCAATCTGACCGGCAGACTCCAGCTCGCTGATAAAGCGACGGAAAGGGCCGATGCCCTGATGGGAAAGCGTTTCCGAGAGATCCAGCGCCTGGGCCTGCCGGTAGTTGTCCAGAATGACCAGATCAGCGACTTCATCGGTCATTTCCGCCAGCAGGTCGTTGCGCTGCTTTTCGGTCATGTCGCCACGCTTGACCACGTCATCGATCAATATCTTGATATTGACCTCGTGGTCGGAGCAGTTCACGCCCCCGGCGTTATCGATGAAATCGGTGTACACCCGCACACCCTTGGCAGCAGCTTCCATTCGCCCACGCTGGGTCAGGCCGAGGTTGCCGCCCTCGCCCACCACGCGGCAGTTGAGGTCGGCGCCGTTGATGCGCAGGGCGTCATTGGCCTTGTCGCCTACATCGGCATCGGTTTCTTCGGTGCTCTTCACGTAGGTGCCGATGCCGCCGTTCCAGATCAGATCCACCCTGGATTGGAGCATGGCGCGAATCAGTTCATTGGGCGAAAGTCGCTCCTCGGCGATGCCAAACACCTGCTGCATCTCCGGTGTGATCGTGATCGACTTGGCGCTACGGCTGAAGATACCGCCGCCCTGGGAGATCAGCTCGCGGCTGTAGTCTTCCCAGCTCGAGCGCGGCAGATCGAACAGGCGCTTGCGCTCGGCAAAGGCCGCCTCGGCATCGGGGTTCGGGTCGACAAAAATGTGCAGGTGGTTGAACGCGCCGACCAACTGGATCTTGTCGGAGAGCAGCATGCCGTTGCCAAATACGTCGCCGGCCATGTCGCCAATGCCCACCACGCTGAACAGATCTTCCTGGGTATCCACGCCCAGGTTCTTGAAGTGGCGCTTGACCGACTGCCAGGCGCCTCGGGCGGTGATGCCCATCTTCTTGTGGTCGTAGCCGTTGGCCCCGCCGGAGGCAAACGCATCGCCCAGCCAATGGCCGTACTCGATGGAGATCTCGTTGGCGATATCCGAGAAGGTGGCCGTGCCCTTGTCGGCGGCGACGACCAGATAGGCGTCGTCCTCATCGTGGCGTACCACGTTTTCCGGCGGCACGATGCGGCTGCCATCCAGATTATCGGTGACGTCCAGAAGCGCACGAATAAAGATCTGATAGCAGGCAATGCCTTCTTTCTGCTGCGTTTCGCGGTCGGCGTTTTCCGGCATGCGCTTGCAGACGAAACCGCCCTTGGCGCCTACCGGTACGATGACCGCATTCTTGACTTGCTGCGCCTTGACCAGCCCCAGCACTTCGGTGCGGAAATCCTCGTGACGGTCAGACCAGCGCAAACCACCGCGCGCGACCTTGCCACCACGCAGGTGAACGCCTTCCACCCTGGGCGAGCAGACGAAAATCTCGAACATGGGCCGCGGCTTGGGCATGCCGGTGACCTTGGAGGGCTCGAGCTTGAAGGCGATGTAATCCTTGAAGCGGCCGCCGTCAGCGCGCTGGTAGTAGTTGGTACGCAGCGTGGCCTGGATCAGTTCCACGAAGCGGCGCAGCAGCTGGTCGTCGTTCAGGCTGGCAACGCCCTCCAGGTGCTCGTTGATCCGCGCCACGCATTCGTCGGTGTCATGGGTCTCGAGCGCCGGGTCAAAGCGCAGGCGGAACATCTCCACCAGCTCTTGGGTGATGGCCGGGTAGTTGGCCAGCGTCGCGGCAATGTAGTCCTGAGACATGCCAAAGCGGATCTGCTTCAGGTAGCGGGCGTAGCCGCGCAGCATGGCCACTTCGCGCCAGTCGAGCCCGGCGGCAATGATCAGCCGGTTGAAGGCGTCATTGTCCGCCTCGCCCGCCCAGATCCGCTTGAAGGCTTCACCGAAGGTGTCGCGCATCTCGCCCAAGCTGACATCCTTGTTGCCATGCTCAAGCTCGAAGTCATGAATCCAGTAGCGCTGATGGTGGGCGTTGATCTCGTAGGGGTGCTCGCCGATGACCCGCAGCCCCAGGTTTTCCATCATGGGCAGCACATCGGAAAGCGGAATCTGTGCGGCGCGATGATAAAGCTTGAGGTTGACGCCACTGCCCTGCTCTTCGAGCGGCCGGTAGAGCGACAGCGACAGGTCGTCGCCTTCGTCCAGGGCCAGCAGATGCTGCACGTCGAACACCGCAGTACGCGCGGTGAACTCTTCGCGGTAGCTGGCGGAGAAGGCGTCCTGGAACTGCTCCATCTTGTGGTTGGCGCGCTCTTCGCCAAAGCCTTCGATCATCGCGGCCATCAGCTCGTCACGCCAGCTGCGCGCCAGACGCGCCACCTTGCTTTCCAGACGCTTGAGATCGAACTGGCTGGGCGCATCGCCGTTGAAGCGCAGAATCAGCTGGATACGCGCAAGCACCGACTCGGAGAGATAGGTGTTGAAGTCACCGAAGTGGGCATCCAGCTCTTCGCACAGCAGATTCTGAATGCGCTGGCGCAGGTCGGTCGAGAACACGTCGCGCGGCACGAACACCAGGCACGAGTAGAACTTGCCGCTGACATCGGCACGAATGAACAGGCGCACCTGACGGCGTTCGCGAATGTCGAGAATACCCAGCGCCGTGTGAGCCAGTGAATCGGTGCTGATCTGAAACAGGTCATCGCGCGGATAGACTTCCAGCACCTGCAGCAGTTGCTTGCCATTGTGGCCCTGGGGGTTGAACCCGGCGATATCCATGATTGCCTTGAGCTTGCGCCGCAGCATCGGGATATTGCGCGGCGACTCGTTGTACACCGTGGAGGTGAACAGGCCGAAGAAGCGGCGCTCGCCGATCACGTTGCCGTCGTCGTCGTAGCGGTCAACGGTAATGTAGTCCGGGTAGGTCGGGCGGTGCACGCGCGAGTGGTGGGCGCTCTTGGCAAACGAGAGCAGCTGGGGCACCAGCTCGTAGTCGCCGTGCTCGTTGATGCCCTCCTCGGTGCGGATGCGCTCGTCGTAGCGCGGGTCGTCAAGGCGGAATACGCCCAGCAGGCTGTTGGGGTCGCGCTGCAGCTCGTTGCCTTCCAGCAGGTACTCGTCATAGCCCAGGAAGGTGAAATTGTCCTTGACCAGCCACTCGAGAAACGCGATCGCCTCTTCGTGGTCATCCGGGTCGATCTGCGGCGGGCAGTTCTTTTCGAGTTCCTGGATGGCCGAGGTGATCTGCCCGCAGATGGCATCGTAATCGTCCACCGCAGTGCGCACATCGCGCAGCACCTGATGCAGCTTCTTCTCGATATTGGCAAGCGCTTCCGGGTCGGTATGCCGGTCGACCTCGATCACGATCAGCGACTCGCGTGCGTCCGGCGCATCGGCGTCGCGCGGCGAGGCCAGCACCTTCAGCTGGTGCTGCTCGTTACGCTCGACGGCAAATACCGAGTTCTGGATCGCGTGGACGGTCAGGCCACGGCGGTTGAGTTCGATGCGCACCGAGTCGACCAGAAACGGCATGTCTTCGTGCAGCACGGCGACGAACGTGTGGGTGGACTGCCAGCCGTGCTCCTCGAAATCCGGGTTGAAGACGCGCACCTTCGGGCGCTGGGCATCGTGGTGCTGCAGGAACTGCCAGATGGACAAGGTCGCCCCGTAGAGATCGTCCAGACGGCGATCGACCAGATCCTCTACCGGGACAGTGGCGTAGAAGCGTCGTGCAAACGCCTCGATGGCCGTTGCCCGGTCTGGCTCCAGCCGCGCTTCCAAGCGCTCGAACAGCTGCTTCAAAAGGTCTTGCCGACTCTCTTCACTCGCAACGTAATGCATCCATCACCTCGACTGCCGGGGCCAACACCTGGCCAAAAATACGTGGGACAATAGGCCTTTAGGCCACCATGACGACCAGCTTACGCTACCCGTGGCCGTCACTCTATTCATCTGGCATGTTGCTCATGGAGTATGCCACTTTCGCATTATGCGCCCTCTTGACCAATTCAGCGCCGCGTGAGCCATACGCCACATTCACAATGGTTGGTGAACGGGAACTGGTCAAATAGCGCAAAGCGCTCGATCTGGTGCGTCTTGCCAAGCACCTTCAGGTTGTCGGCAAGCGTTGCCGGGTTGCATGAAATATAGACGATCTGGTCATATTCGCTGATCTGACGGCAGCTCTGCTCGTCGAGCCCAGCGCGCGGCGGGTCCACCAGCACGGTGGAGAAGCGATAATCCTCCAGCGCCATTTCCGCCACGCGCCGCCCGCTCTTCTCGCCCTTGAGCGCCAGGGCAAACTCCTCGGCAGACATCCGCGCAACGTGGGCGTTGGTCACCTTGTTGGCTTCCAGGTTCACATTGGCACTGGCCACCGAGGTGCGCGATATTTCCGTTGCCAGCACGCGGCGAAAGTTGTCCGCCAGGGCAATGGTGAAGTTGCCGTTGCCGCAGTAGAGCTCGACCAGATCTTCGTTCTGGCGGTTTGCCGTGACTTCCCGCGCCCAGGCGAGCATCTTCTGACAGATGTGTGCGTTGGGCTGGGTGAAGCTGTTTTCCACCTGCTGGTAATGAAGCGTACGGCCATCCACCGTGAGCTGCTCCCATACGTGGTCACGGGTCAGCACCAGGCGCTGCTTGCGCGAGCGGCCAATGATCATGATGCCAAGCTCCGCTTCCAGCGCGCGGGCTTCCTGCTCCCACGCGTCTCCCAGCGGGCGGTGGTAGATCAATGTGACCAGGGCCTCGCCGGAGAGCGTGGTCAGGAACTCGACCTGAAACAGCCGGCGGCGCAGCTCATCGCTTGCCAGAAAGGCCTCGCGCAGGCGCGGCATCAGCGCATTGATCGACTCGCTGGCCACGGCGAACTGGTCCAGGCGCACGACCCGCTTCTCCTTGGGATTGGCCGGGTCGACCTCGAACATGGCGTAAAAAAGGTCGTCGCCTTCATGCCAGATACGAAACTCGCAGCGCTGGCGATAGTGGCTCGCCGGGGACTCGAACACTTCAAGCGCAGGCGGGTTGAACGGCGCAAAGGTGCTTTCCAGATAGGCACGCTTCTCGGCCAGCTGCTCGGCATAGCGCTCGGGTTGTATATCGGGGATAGCCACGTCGGCTCCTATTCAATATCGGTATCAGAGATGAAATGGGTGACGCCAGGCCGACGCCTAGCGACTGCGAAGTATGAACGCCGGCGTGTGGAAACCGTAACGGGCAAACCCTGCATGAAGCGCGTCGGCCTCGGCGGTAGTGAAAAAACGCCCGTCCGAGCCGCTTGTGAGCGCCGGGGCAACCTGCCCGACGCGTCGGGCAATGGCGTCGCCGGAATCTACCCAGTTGATGGGTACGGGGGCGTGGGCTTCAAGCCAGGGTTTCAACAGCGGAAAATGCGTGCAGCCGAGCACGACGGTATCGACCAACGGCGCGCCGCCGGGTAGTTCCCAAAGGGGTGCAAGGGCGTCGCGAATGCGTGAGCTGTCCGGCGCCTTGCCGCCCAGCAGTGCTTCAGCTTCCAGCACCAGGGCATCGGCGGCCACGCGAGTGATACGACAATCGCCTGCGAAGTTCTCGATCAGCGTCTGCGTATAGGGCCGACCTACCGTGGCACGCGTGGCCAGCAGGCCGATATGGCGCGTCTGGCTGATGGCAGCGGCGGGCTTGATGGCTGGCACCGTGCCCACCACGGGAATGCTCAGCGCATCGCGCAGGCTGTCGAGCGCCAGCGTGCTGGCGGTATTGCAGGCTACCACCAGCACGCTTGGCTCACAGGCGGCAACGGCAGCCTGGCACACCGTTACGATACGCGCAGAAAGCGTCACATCGTCGCGCAGACCGTAAGGCATCCATGCGTTGTCGCAGGCGTAGCACATGGCGGTATCAGGGTAGTGGCGGCGCAGCGAGCAGGCCACGGAGAGCCCGCCCACGCCGGAATCGAAAATCAGCACGGGGCCTGCCATCAACGCCCCTTCGCCTTATGCTTGGTCAAGTGCACCTGCGCCTCCTTCAGGCATTACACAGCGGAGCGCCAGTTTAACACGCCCCGCTCAACGCTGAAGGAAGCGGCAGGGTTAAACTGCGGGCACTTCCGCCCCGCGCAGTTCGGCGTAGAGTTCGGGATAGGCAAGTTGCAGGCGCTCGAGCTCCTGTTCGGCACCTTCGGGCAGCGCCTGCAGAAGCTCCTGCATGTCCTGCTGGCTGAAGTGCTCATCGATCAGCGGGAAGAGGCCTTCGCGCTCCTGGCGAAGATACGCCCGGTGCGCTTCGAGATAATCCTTTAGATCCTCGGCAAAGCGGTCCATCGGCAATACGTTATCCATCAAGATGGTATCGATGTTATCAGACAGTAGTTGCAGCCTTGGTTTAAGCTCCAGGTAGTCGTTGGCCATCTTTTCCATCAAGGGCAGATGTTCAGAGGCACGGCTTTCCAGACGCTCGACACAGATACGCTCCAACGGCGCGGCAAAGCCTTCCATGTAGGCCAGGATGTAATCCACCACTTCACGCATCAGTTGAAAATTGGGCCGTTCACCCTGGGCGAGGGTTTTCTGTTTCAGCTGCAGTACATGGAGCATTCGCGCCATGTTGGCATGATCTAGACGCAGTTGGTTCAACATCGTGCCGTCTCCTTTATGGTTCATGCTGGCCGCTTTGCCCGTGGGCAAGGTGGGGCACTCGGTCTTGTAGGGTAGCGCTACACAAATGCCGAATGTAAAACGCTGGCGCCATGGTGCAGCTTACGACACGGCAATGCTGCGTAGCCACTATCGCTGTCTAGCGGATTGCTGCGACTAAAGGTTTTTCAAGGACTCGTTTTTCAAGGGCTATGCAAAAGGTAGCCTGACAATCCGCTGTTTACCATACACACTTGTGGTTACTTTGTTGCTCAACGTCTCGATTTACAACGGAAGTTTACATGGACCTTTTCGACTCTCAGCGGACACCCGGTGACGACGCTCCCCTGGCGTACCGGATGCGTCCGCAAACCCTCGATGACTACATTGGCCAGGAAGCGCTGATGGGGCCGGGCAAACCCTTGCGGCGCATGGCGGAGGCGGGGCAAATCCGCTCGATGCTGCTGTGGGGACCGCCCGGGGTGGGCAAGACGACGCTTGCCGAGCTGCTGGCCCAGGCCTCCCGCGCGCATCTTGAACACTTGAGCGCCGTCATGGCGGGGGTCAAGGAGATACGCGCGGTGGTCGAGCGCGCCCAGCAGCACACCTCGCCGGTGATTCTGTTTCTTGACGAGATTCACCGCCTGAACAAGAGCCAGCAGGATGCCCTGCTGCCCCACGTCGAATCCGGCCTGCTGACCCTGATTGGTGCCACCACGGAGAACCCCTCCTTCGAGGTCAACTCCGCCTTGCTGTCACGGGCGCGGGTGTATGTACTGAAGGCGCTTTCAGAAGACGAACTGATCACCGTCATGCGCCAAGCGCTGAATGATGCCCAGAAGGGCCTTGGCAAGCGCAATATTCAAGTGGAAGACGAGGTACTCACGGCCCTTGCCCATGCAAGCGCCGGCGATGCGCGGCGAGCGCTGGGCTTGCTGGAAACCGCGTGTGATTTTACCAAAACCGAGAACGGCCGTGAGGTGCTGCACGCTGGCATTCTGAGTGATGTCATCGGCCACCAGGCCAGTGCGTTCGACAAGCAGGGCGATGCTTACTACGACCTGCTGTCGGCCATCCACAAGTCCATCCGCTCTTCACGCCCGGATGCAGCGCTCCTCTACATGGCGCGCTTCATGCAGGGTGGTGGCGACCCGCTGGACGTGGTGCGCCGCTTGACCGCGATTGCCTCGGAAGATGTCGGCAATGCCGACCCGCGTGCCCTGCCCCTGGTGATTGCCGCCTGGGATGCTTACCTGCGCCTGGGCGACTATGAAGGCCAGCGAGCGATTGCCCATGCGGCCATTCATCTGGCCGTGGCGCCCAAGAGCAACCGGATAGAGCGCGCCTGGAGTGCCGCCAAGCAGTACGTCCGTGAGCAACCCCAGGTAGAGGTGCCCACTTACCTGCGCAACGCCCCCACCAAACTGATGGAGCAGCTGGGCCACGGCGAGGGCTACCGCTACGCCCACAAGGAGCCAGACGGCTATCCCGCTGGCAGCGCTCACGATTGCTGGCCGCAAGAGCTGCCCAAGGCACGCTTTTTCGAGCCCAGCCAGATAGGTCAGGAGAAACGCTTTGCGGAAATAATGGCGTGGCGGGAAAACCGTGACCAGCAAGCAGATCAGGCGCCCTAGGGCGCCTGATCGTCATGACATCGAGCGGGCTCGACCACTCGGTATCGACGGCTCGCTACTAGAACTCTTCACGGATGACGTCGGCCCCTTCCGGGATATCGAAGTTGAACAGGCTACGGTCGATCGAGCCGTTCTGGGTAATACCACTGAAGGTGATCAGCGTGCGCTGGCCGGTGCTGTCCATCATCCACAGCTGGGTCAGGGTATCGTTGTCGAACACCATGCTCAGCTCTTCGAACAGGGTATCGGCAGAGCTCGGGATCAGGGTAAACACGTCCTCCCCGCTTTCCTGCTCGTACACCACGTCATAGTTGCTGGTCAGCTCACCGATATTGCCGGACAGCAGCAGCGCAGGCGTATGGGTAACGCGGTCATCCATGGGCTGCACGGTCACCTGCTCGAGGTCCGGGTCATACAGATAGACATCGCTGCCGTCGGACACCACGATCTGGGAGTAAGGCGCCTCGACTTCCCAACGCAGCATACCAGGGCGCGAAAGCCACATTTCGCCAGTGGCGCTTTGCAGACGCTCACCGCTGCCATCGAGAATCTTCTGCTCGAACGACGCCTGGTAGCTCTCCAGCGGCTCGAGGCGCTCGGTCAGGCGCTCGGCGGCATCGTTGGCCAGTGCAGGGGTGGCAAAGGTCAGGCCAAGCGCCGTTGCCGCCAGGGTCAAGGGTGAAGAAAGCAGAGTTTGCGTATCGCGCATTGTGTTCTCCCTAGGCATAACATTGCCCGAAATAATAACTGAGGATCGTCAACGACATCCGTGTGGTCCTTCAGACGCGAAACGCGCCGCGGGGTTTCACCCGCGGCGCGACTTTCACGCTTGTTGCAAGATTGAGCGGGCGAGCTCAGTTGCCCACCGGTGGCGGCGCCAGTACTTCACGCGCACCGTTGGTGCCCATCGATGACACCACGCCGGCCATTTCCATGGCGTCCACCAGGCGTGCCGCCCGGTTATAGCCGATCTTGAAGCGCCGCTGGACCGCTGAAATGGATGCCTTGCGGCTCTCGGTCACGAACTGAACGGCTTCATCGTAAAGCGCGTCCTGCTCGGCGTCCTCTCCATCGCTGCCTTCGGCTTCAAGGCCCGTCAAGGCGTCGGCGGACACTCCGCCGGAGAGAATCTCGTCGATGTACTCGGGCTCGCCACGGCGCTTCCAGTCATCTACCACGCGGTGCACTTCATCATCATCGACAAAGGCACCATGTACCCGGTTGGGCGGGCCGGAGCCTGCCGGCAGGTAGAGCATGTCGCCGTGACCCAGCAGGCTTTCCGCTCCACCCTGGTCGAGAATGGTGCGCGAATCGATGCGTGATGACACCTGAAACGCCATGCGAGACGGGATGTTGGCCTTGATCAGCCCCGTCACCACGTCCACCGAAGGACGCTGAGTCGCCAGAATCAAGTGGATGCCCGCCGCGCGCGCCTTCTGCGCCAGGCGGGCAATCAGCTCTTCCACCTTCTTGCCGACGATCATGAACATGTCGGCAAACTCGTCGATCACCACCACGATATAGGGCAGCTTTTCGAGTATCGGCGGCGTCTGGTGCATTTCCCAGGGCTGCGGCTCCCACAGCGGGTCCGCTACCTGGGCGCCGGCGCGCTCGGCTTCGTCCAGTCGGCCGTTGAAGCCGGCAATGTTACGCACGCCCATGGCGGCCATCAGCTTGTAGCGGCGCTCCATTTCGGCCACGCACCAGCGCAGGCTGTTGGCGGCTTCCTTCATGTCGGTGACGACCGGCGCGAGAAGATGTGGAATACCGTCGTAGACCGAAAGCTCCAGCATCTTGGGGTCGACCATGATCAGCTTGAGCTCATCGGGCTTGGCCTTGAGCAGCATCGAGATCAGCATGGCATTGACCCCCACCGACTTGCCAGAGCCCGTGGTACCCGCCACCAGTAGATGGGGCATCTTGCCGAGATTGGCAATCACCGGCCCACCGCCGATGTCCTGGCCAAGCGCCATGGTCAGCGGCGAGGTCTCCTGCTGGTAGCGCTCGGAGTCGATGACTTCACGCAGGCGGATCATCGCCCGGTGCGGGTTGGGAATCTCGATGCCTACGGTCGGGCGCCCCGGAATGACCTCGACCACGCGTACGCTCTTCACCATCAGCGAACGAGCCAGGTCTTTTGCCAGGTTGCTGATCTTGGACGCCTTGACGCCGGCGGCGGGCTTGATTTCAAAGCGTGTGATGACCGGCCCTGGCCAGGTATCCACCACCTCGGCCTTGACGCCATATTCACGTAGCCGCACTTCGAGAAGCTCGGCCATGTCGGCAAGCTGCTCGTCGGTGTAGTTGGGCTGGTGCGGCTCGGCAGGCGTCAGCAGTTGCAGGCTCGGCACCTCGCCCTCGGGCTCCGGCAGGGTCTCGAATACCGGACGCTGGTTCTGCAGATGCTCCACGGTCCAGAGCGTGGGGCCGCTGTCCGCTTCTACATCGCCCTCGTCCGTCGAGACGGTGGGCTCATGCCGCGTCCCACTTGCCTGCACCGGCTGTGGTTGGGACGGTGGCTGGGCTTGTGAAGGTGCCTGGGCCTGTGAAGATGGCTCGGGCCGGGGCTGGCTCTGAAGCTGGCTCGATGGCGGGGTCGCAGGCACAGGCGTTGGCGCCAGCATGGGCACGTCATCGTCGTCTTCCCATACCGGCTCGGGAACCACTTCCGGCACGCGCTCGGGCGTGGGTTCCCGGCGCGGCTCGGCGTCGAGCCGGGGCTCACGCGGGGCATCGGCTTCAGGGGTAAACGTACTGCCTAGCGTAGGCTCCGGGCGGCGCGGCCGGTACTGCTCGACCGCCTCGACCACCGGTTCTTCAGCGCGCCAGGCGCTTTGCTCGTCGCTGATTTCAGGCTCGTCGTGCCATTGGTCAGCGTCACTCGCCTCTTCCTCCTCATGTGCCTGGGGCCCATCCTGCTCTTCATCGACCTCATCGCGGGCAAAGAAGTGCGACGCCATGGGGTAGGCCGCATCCTCTTCTCGGGAGGCACGCAGGCTGATCGGTGCCTCATCCTGCTCGGTTTCATCGGCCTGTGGCGCTTGCCAGGGCGGCGCTTCGGCGGGTGGAACGGCGGCAACCTCGACAGGCGCTTCTTTCACCGGTGGCGGAGTTGGCACCTCAGGTGCAGACTCGGCGTCTTCGCCAGGCAGGGAGGCTGCGTCGGGCTCGGCCGGGCGCGGCGAGAAAGCGTCTGCACGTGGCGTTGCATCTGATGCAGGAGGCGGTTCGGGCGCCGTTGGCACCAAGGGCTCGGGCTGGACGCGTGCAGCCAAAGCTTCATCGTTGGCAGAAGCGCTGGCCTCGGGCACACGTTGCGGCTGCGGATCCTGCGCCGCGCTGGGTTCCTGCGCCTCCGCATGCGCCTTGTTGGCCAGGCCTGTCCCTTCCCAGGGAATCGACGTGTCGTCAGACTCAGCCGCCGCCGAAAATTCGGGTTCACGGCGTGTTCGGTTCTTGTCACGCTTGGGCTTGGGTGCCCGCGGCGGCTCTTCGGCCTTGGGCGCGGGCTTCAAGGAGGCCCGTAGCGCCGCACGCGCCTGACGCTTTTCACGACTCTTTTCGCGACGCTCCTTGAACCAGCCGCCCACGCGGCACAGGCGCCGACCTACTTCATCGGCTACCTGCAGCCACGACATGCCGCTGAACAGAGGAAACCCGATCAGGATCAGCGCGGCGGCAATCAGCCCCACGCCACCACTGCTTACCAGCGGCTTCAGCGTGGCGACCAGGCCCTCGCCCAGGATACCGCCCGAGGCGTAAGGTAAAATGCTCTCGGGGTGATAAAAGTGCAGCGCGCCGAGCATGGTAGTGCCAAAGATCAACAGCACCAGACCGCCGGCGTGCACGGCAATGGCCACCGGGTCCAGCTCAAAACGTACCTGACGCGAGCGCATCAGCCACCAGGCGGCAAAGCCGAACATCCCCGGCCACCACAGCGCACTTGCCCCCAGCAGCGAATAAAGCACATCCGCAAGCCAGGCACCGACCGGCCCCATCCAGTTGCGAACGTCCGTTTCCGGCCCCTGGTAGGACCAGCCGGGATCTTCCGGGTGGTAGCTGAACAGTGCCAATAATAGAAATACACACAGCGCCAGCAGCACCACGACGACGCCTTCCCGCACCGACCCCTGCAAACGCAGGCCAAACCGGCGAGCTTTATCCTTCGCGGCCTTTACCCGCGCAGAAGAGGCCGAAGATGGTGCTTGACGCGAATTACGCTGCGTTCGCTTGTCTACTGCCTTGTTCACTTTCAAGCGATTCTCCCTTTACACCTCAATGGCGTCTTTAATCCACTTGCGAGTTTGCATCATACCGAGCATCCTTCCGCCGTCACAGAGCTTCTCACCATGTGCTCAGTAACAGGAGCAAATAATGCTACCCTGGCTTTCTTCGCCATATCCCATGTTTCCATCCACCAGTGAAGCGCTGGACTCGCCCAACGGCCTGCTGGCGGCCGGCGGCGAGCTTTCGCCTGCCTGGCTCGTGGAGGCGTACCGGCGCGGCATCTTCCCGTGGTACAGCGATGACGATCCCATTTTGTGGTGGAGCCCCGACCCGCGCATGGTATTACGACCCGAACAGTTCAAGCTGCGCCGTAGCTTAGCAAAACGGCTGCGCAATGGGGGCTTCGGCGTTACCCTGAATCAGCATTTCGAGCGCGTCATCGATGCCTGCGCCGCGCCTCGTGATGAAAACACCGGCACCTGGATTACCGACGAGATGTACAATGCCTACGTAACGCTTCACCGTCTAGGGATTGCGCATAGTATCGAGGTCCATCAGGCGGGCCAACTGGTAGGCGGCCTGTATGGCCTGGCCATGGGACCGGTGTTCTTTGGCGAGTCCATGTTCTCGAGCGTGCCGGATGCCTCCAAGGTAGCACTTGCCCATCTGGCAAGCGCCATGCACGCCGGAGGCGGCAAGCTGATCGACTGTCAGATGCACACGCCACACCTGCAAAGCCTGGGCGCGGCAACAGTCGCCCGCGAGACGTTCCTCAACTATCTTGAACAGTGGCTGCCTGAAAAGGCGTTCACTGCGCCATCGTCGCGTGAAGTGCCCTCAGTGCCCGCATCTGCCTGGTTGAGTGCCATACCCAGCCAGGGTAATCCGGGAAGTTGGCAGCTTCCGGTCAATTGATCAAGGAGGCAAGCTGTGAGTAGCAATGCTCCGCGTCGCCCAGTGCGGGATCTGCGCTTTTTTTTGACCGTGCCGCATACCTGCAGCTACCTGCCTGATAAAGAGGCGACCACGCTGTTTCTGGACCCGCAGGAATCCCCGGTGCGCGGCGTGTACGACTCTCTCTCGCTGCTGGGCTTTCGACGAAGCGGGCGCCACCTCTACCGGCCGCACTGCGAAAACTGCAACGCCTGCCGCTCCGTACGCATCCCGGTCGAGGCGTTTTCGCCCAACCGCGCCCAGCGCAAGGTCTGGCGACGCAACCAGGATATTACTACCCGAGTAGTGCCCGCCCGTTACGAGGCGCGCCACTACGAGCTCTACGCCGACTATATTCGAAAGCGTCACGCTGATGGCGACATGTACCCGCCCAGCCGTGACCAGTACCGCACCTTTCTGACACTATCCGAACCCTACGCCTTTTTACTGGAGATGTATCTGGGCGAGGAGCTGTTGGCCGTGTGCGCGTTTGATCAGCTGGAGCACGGTCTCTCGGCGATATATACCTTTTACGCCGTGGGTGATGCTTGGGACAAACGCTCGCTGGGCACGCTCGCCGTTCTCGAGCTGATCGAGCTCAGCCGCGAGAGATCGCTGCCACATTTATATCTGGGGTACTGGATAGAAGAGTGCCGCAAGATGCGTTACAAACAGGATTTTTCCCCCATCGAAATACTCGATGGCCGTCACTGGCGACCCTTGATTCGTTAAAACGCATAAATTGGGCCAGCTTTTTTGCCTTGACGACGGGCTTACGGCACAATATAGCGCTGTTTCCTATAGGCCAGCGATCTGGCACCTGGATTCTGAATCGGTTTCTGGTTTCAAACTACGTTAAATAAGTGAGGA
Source organism: Vreelandella aquamarina (assembly GCF_020075495.1). GTDB lineage: Bacteria > Pseudomonadota > Gammaproteobacteria > Pseudomonadales > Halomonadaceae > Vreelandella > Vreelandella aquamarina_A. Next base: position 477,306 of record NZ_JABYQT010000001.1, on the reverse strand, counting down.
TCTGCCTATATGGCACGCGAAGATCATATTGAAATGGAAGGCGTGATTGTCGATACCCTTCCCAACACCATGTTCCGTGTTGAGCTGGAAAACGGCCACGTCGTTACCGCTCATATCTCGGGCAAGATGCGTAAAAACTACATCCGCATTCTGACCGGCGACAAAGTAAAAGTGGAACTGACGCCTTACGACCTTTCCAAAGGCCGTATCGTCTACCGTTCGCGCTAAGCCTGTCTGACGCCTGCTCAGCCACTGCAGCACGGCGCCACCCCTGTATACGACAACGCCCCGTCGAAGACAGGGCGCTGTAGCGTCACCTCATGGCGTGTTCAGGCGCTACGCATCAAGGCGTTCTTAGCGCCCTTTTCAGGGCGCATCCGCCATTTCGGCTTCGGTCGAGAGATGCAGCTCACCTTCTTCCAGGCTGACATGCACGATTCCGCCATGCTCGGCCAGCTCACCAAACAGGATCATTTCGGCAAGCGGCTTCTTGAGCTTTTCCTGAATCAGGCGCGCCATGGGGCGAGCCCCCATGTCCGGGTCGTAGCCCTTCTCGGCCAGCCAATCCCGCGCCAGATCGTCGACATCCAGCTGTACGCGCTTCTCATCCAGCTGGGCCTGCAGTTCGATCAGGAACTTGTCGACCACGTTGCGTACGATGGACGTCGGCAGTGCATGGAACTGAATGATGCCATCCAGTCGATTACGGAATTCCGGCGAGAACGTACGCCGGATGACTTCCATGGCATCGGTCGAGTGATCCTGGCTCTGAAAGCCGATGGAGCGACGCGAGGCCTGCTCGGCACCAGCATTGGACGTCATGATGACGATCACGTGACGGAAGTCGGCTTCGCGCCCGTTGTTGTCCGTCAGACGGCCATGATCCATGACCTGCAGCAACAGGTTGAAGACTTCCGGGTGCGCTTTTTCGATCTCGTCGAGCAATAGCACACAGTGCGGCTGCTTGGTGATCGCTTCGGTGAGCAGCCCACCCTGGTCATAACCGACATAACCGGGAGGCGCGCCGATCAAGCGCGAAACGGTGTGCCGTTCCATATACTCGGACATGTCGAAACGGACAAGCTCGATGCCCATGATGTGGGCAAGCTGCTTGGCCACTTCGGTTTTGCCCACCCCGGTGGGTCCGGCGAACAGGAAGCTGCCCACGGGCTTGTCCGGCGCCTTGAGCCCGGCGCGCGACAGCTTGATGGCCGCCGACAGCGTGTCGATGGCCTCGTCCTGGCCAAACACCAGCATCTTCAGGTCACGGTCAAGCTTTTCGAGCAACTTGCGATCCGAGCTTGAAACGCTCTTCGGCGGAATACGGGCAATGGAGGCCACGATGGCTTCCACCTGCTCCACGTCGATCGTCGAGGTACGCACCTCGGGCGGCAGCAGACGCTGGTGAGCACCGGCCTCATCGATCACGTCGATTGCCTTGTCCGGCAGGTGGCGATCGTTGATGTAACGATCAGCAAGCCGTGCCGCGCTTTCGAGCGCACCGTCGGTATACTTGAGTTCGTGGTGCTCCTCGAAGCGTGAACGCAAGCCCTTGAGGATCTTGATCGTGTCGTCGACGGAAGGCGCCAGTACGTCGACCTTCTGGAAACGGCGTGCCAGTGCCCGATCCTTTTCGAAGATACCGCGAAATTCCTGGAACGTGGTCGAACCGATACAGCGCAGCTCGCCTGAAGAGAGCAGCGGCTTCAACAGGTTCGAGGCGTCCATCACGCCGCCGGAGGCAGCGCCGGCACCGATCACCGTATGGATCTCGTCGATGAACAGCACCGCATTGGGCTGCTTGCGCAATTCACTCAGCAGGCTTTTCAGGCGTTTCTCGAAATCGCCACGGTACTTGGTACCCGCAAGCAGCGCGCCCATGTCCAGCGAGTAGACCACTGCATCGGCAATGACGTCCGGCACGTCCTCTTCGACGATGCGCTTGGCAAGCCCTTCTGCTACCGCCGTCTTGCCCACCCCGGCCTCGCCCACCAGCAGCGGGTTGTTCTTGCGCCGGCGGGCAAGAATCTGCACCACGCGCTCGAGTTCATGATCGCGCCCGATCAGCGGGTCGATCTTGCCAAGGCGCGCCTGCTCGTTGAGGTTGGTGGCATAGCCGTTGAGCGGATGAGTGCCGCCTTCGGCAGTGCCCTCCTCCACATCCTCACCTTCCTGAGAGGCATTGGGCTGAGCGGAATCATGGCCGGCCACCTTGGAAATACCGTGAGCGATGTAGTTGACCGCGTCGACGCGGGCAACGCTTTGCTGCTTGAGGAAGTAGACCGCCTGGCTTTCCTGTTCAGAAAAGATGGCGACCAGCACGTTGGCGCCGGTTACTTCGCTTTTACCCGACGATTGAACGTGGAATACCGCACGTTGCAGCACACGCTGAAAACCAAGCGTGGGCTGGGTTTCACGATCCCCATGACCTTCGGGGATCAGCGGTGTGGTCGAGTTGATGAAATCCTGCAGGTCGGACCGCAGCTTGTCGAGGTTTGCCCCACACGCCTTCAGCACGTCGACTGCAGAGGCATTGTCCAACAGTGCCAGCAGCAGATGCTCGACGGTCATGAACTCGTGGCGCTTGGAGCGTGCCACGGTGAAAGCCGTGTTCAGGGTCAGTTCAAGTTCTTTGCTCAGCATGGCAGTCCCCTTTTAGCTACCTAGGGCGTATCGCCCCCTAGGACTTGCGTCGGATCAGTGTAATCGACCGGTACTCTCAACATCGGGTACAAATGGCACGGTTGCAAGCCTTCGCCGACAAATTTTTATCAACGCTCCTAGTTGGCAGCCTCGATATCACTCATCAGCGGATGCTCGCATTCACGGGCATACTCATTGACTTGATGGCTTTTCGTTTCGGCAATGTCGCGGGTGAAGATGCCGCAGGTTGCCTTGCCCTGAGTATGCACCGCCAGCATGATCTGCACGGCCTTTTCGCTGTCCAGGTTGAAGAACTCCTGAAGTACCTCGATGACGAAATCCATGGGTGTGTAGTCGTCGTTATGCAACACGACCTTGTAAAGCGGCGGCTGGGCGAGCGCAGGTTCGGCCTGCTGCACGGCAATATCGCCATCGTCCGGCATGTCGGGTCGTGTCGTACTGGCTACCACGCGTAGTGGCTCGTTGATATCAAACGCTATGGACATAGATTGCACTGTTGGTTATCTCAAGGCCCCGGAAACGACCTAGCCTGTATCATTCGACCATTGCAAGGCGCAACGGTAACCAGTCACCTGCTATGACGCTCAAGTTCTACAGGGGTTCACAGAGTCCTTGAAAGAGTCGTTAAAAAAGGATGAAAAATAGCATACCGCAAAAGCCAAAAACCCTCGCCCGCTGAGGGACGAGGGTCATGCTACACTGCCTGGGCGACCCAGGGCGAGGGGGTATCAGCTCTTGGCAACGACGGCCAGCGCGTCGTTGAGCGTCTTGCTGGGGCGCATGGCCTGGCTTGCAAGCTCGCCGCTCGGACGGAAATAGCCCTTGATATCAACGGCCTGACCCTGAACGGCGTTAAGCTCGTTCACGATGGTCTCTTCGTTGTTCTCGAGGGTTTCTGCCAGACGGGCAAACAGCGTCTTGAGTTCTGCATCATCGTTCTGGGCGGCCAGGGCCTGAGCCCAGTACAGCGCCAGATAGAAGTGACTGCCGCGGTTGTCGAGCTCACCGACCTTGCGTGAGGGCGACTTGTTGCTGTCGAGGAATTTGCCGTTGGCTTCGTCCAGCGTCTTGGCAAGCACCGTGGCACGCGCGTTGTCAAAGGTGCTGCCCAGGTGTTCAAGAGAAGCGGCCAGGGCCAGGAACTCGCCCAGCGAATCCCAGCGCAGGTGGTTCTCTTCCAAGAACTGCTGAACGTGCTTGGGGGCACTGCCGCCCGCGCCGGTTTCAAACAGCCCACCGCCATTCATCAGCGGGACGATGGAGAGCATCTTGGCACTGGTACCCAGCTCCATGATCGGGAACAGATCGGTCAGGTAGTCGCGCAGCACGTTGCCGGTCACCGAGATGGTGTCTTCGCCTTTACGAATACGCTCAAGCGATACCGCCATGGCATCGACCGGGGTCAGGATACGGATATCAAGGCCACTGGTGTCATGATCCTTGAGGTAGGTTTCCACCTTCTTGATCAACTGCGCATCGTGGGCGCGGTTGGCATCCAGCCAGAAGATGGCCGGCGTGGCGCTTTCGCGTGCCCGAGTGACGGCAAGTTTCACCCAATCCTGAATCGGCGCATCCTTGGTCTGGCACATACGCCAGATATCGCCTTTCTCCACATCGTGGCTGAACAGGGTCTGGCCGCTTTCGTCGCTGACCACCACGGTACCATCGGCAGGCATCTGGAAGGTCTTGTCGTGCGAGCCGTACTCTTCGGCTTTCTGCGCCATCAGGCCTACGTTCGGCACGCTGCCCATGGTGGTCGGATCAAACGCGCCGTGCTTCTTGCAATCCTCGATCACCGCCTGGTAGATAGTCGCATAGCAGCGATCCGGAATGACGGCCTTGGTATCGTGAAGCTGATCATCGGCGCCCCACATCTTGCCGGAGTCACGAATCATCGCCGGCATGGAAGCGTCGATGATCACGTCAGAAGGCACGTGCAGGTTGGTGATGCCCTTGTGAGAGTTCACCATCGCCATGGGCGGACGCTCTTTATAGAGCGCGTCGATATCGCTCTTGATCGCCTCCTGCTGATCGCTCGACAGCGACTCGATGGCGCTGTACAGATCGCCGATACCGCTATTGGGGTTGAAGCCGGCGGACTTGAGCGCATCGGCGTGCTTTTCAAGCGCGGCCTTGTAGAACTCTTCTACCACGATGCCGAACATGATCGGATCGGACACCTTCATCATGGTGGCTTTCAAATGCAGCGAGAACAGCACGTTGCGCGCCTTGGCATCGCTGATTTCGCTGTCGATGAAGCTGCGCAGGCGACGGCTGCTCATGCAGGCGGCGTCGACCACCTCGCCTTCGAGAACCGCCAGGCCTTCTTTCAGAACGGTCGTCGTGCCGTCTTTTTGCTGGAGTTCGATCTTGAGCTTGCCGGCCTTCTCGATAATGGCGGATTGCTCGCTGCCGTAAAAGTCGCCTTCACTCATGTGCGCCACGTGAGACTGGGAGTCACGGCTCCACTCACCCATGCGGTGCGGGTATTTACGGGCATAGTTCTTGACCGACTTCGGCGCACGACGGTCGGAGTTGCCTTCGCGCAGTACCGGGTTGACCGCACTGCCCTTGGCCTTGTCATAGGCGGCCTTGATGGCCTTTTCCTCATCGCTTGCAGGCTCGTCCGGGTAGTCCGGCAGCGGGTAGCCCTGGCTCTGAAGCTCCTTGATGGTGGCCTTGAGCTGCGGGCCGGAGGCGCTGATGTTGGGCAGCTTGATGATGTTGGCTTCAGGCGTGGTGGCAAGCTTGCCAAGCTCGGCCAGGTCGTCGTTTACACGCTGCTCGTCGCCAAGCAGGTCCGGAAACTGGGCCAGCACGCGGGCGGCCAGGGAAATGTCGCGGGTTTCAACAATGATACCGGCAGAGTCGGTAAAGGCATCGATAATCGGTAACAGGGAATATGTCGCGAGCGCAGGGGCTTCGTCGGTGAGCGTATAAATGATCTTCGGCGTTTGGGACATTTTTGCGTTAACCTCTTTTCTAGTCGCTTTAGTTATAAAATCCTAAGCTACGCGGCTCATTCGACGATAGACCGTGCCGCGAAGCGCGCGGAGCAGCTTGACGGGCTGCTTTACTATCACTTCGGTGGTGTTGACGACGACTCCAGCTCACGCAGGAGTATACCAGCGCTGCACGTTAACCGCATGGAAGATTGTCGACAAATCAGGTGCACGACCCAAGAGACTCTATGAGCAGCCTATATCTACTGCACAAGCCCTATCGCATGCTTTCCCAGTTTACCGATAACGAAGGACGCGCCACGTTGGCCGACGTCATGAATGTACCGGGCGTGTATGCCGCCGGTCGGCTCGATTACGACTCTGAAGGGCTTTTGCTGTTAAGTGATGACGGCGCGCTCATTCATCGTATCGCTCATCCCCGCCACAAGCAGCCCAAGACCTACTGGGTGCAGCTGGAAGGCCAGATCGACGAAAACGCCCTCAAGGCTCTGCGCAGTGGTATCAATCTCAAAGATGGCCCCACCCGGCCTGCCAAGGCGCGGCTCATGGCCGCGCCTGCGCTTGCGCCTCGCGAACCGGCCATCGACCCCAAACGCCATCCCTCTACCTGCTGGCTCGAACTGACCATCAGTGAAGGGCGCAACCGTCAAGTGCGGCGCATGACCGCCCACGTGGGCTTTCCCACACTACGGCTGATTCGTGCCGCCATCGGCCCCTGGCAGTTAGGTGACCTCGCGCCCGGCGAGTGGCGCCGTGAAACCCTGCATGCCCCTCGCCCGGCAAAGCCCGCGAAGCGCTCGGGCAAGCCCGCCGCTTCCCGAGCGCGGAGACACTCTTGAGCACGCGTGGCGGCATCATCCACAGCACCGCCGCCTGCGTCATTCAGCAAGACGACCACTTTTTACTGGTGGAAGAAGCCAAGGGCGGCCCGCAGACCGTATTCAACCAGCCGGCCGGGCATATCGAGCCCGGCGAAGGACCGGTCGCGGCGATACTGCGCGAGGTAGAAGAAGAAACCGCCTGGCGCGTCATGCTGACCGGCTACCTGGGACTGTACGTTTTTCATACCCACGACAAGACCTTTCACAGCCATGGCTTCACGGCCGAGCCCGTGGCCCTGCTTGATACACCGCTTGATCCAGATATCACGGCGACCCACTGGCTGACCCTTGAGGAAATCCGTGCCCTGCACGCCCAGAGCCGGTTGAGAAGCCCCTTGGTGCTCAGACGTATCGAGGACGCTGCCTGCGAACGTGGCTATCCGCTGAGCGTCATCCGCGAGTGAAGCACTCGAAGCCGCAAGCCCCCATCGTGTATAATCACCGCCCAATTGCATACCACTTCAACCGAGGATGCCAATGACATCCACCACTGGCTCGCCCACGACCAGCACACCCGCTACCGGCAAAGTGATTGTCGGCATGTCGGGTGGCGTCGATTCATCCGTTTCCGCCCTGATCCTGCAGCAGCAGGGTTACGAGGTGGAAGGCCTGTTCATGAAGAACTGGGACGAGGACGACGGCACCGAATACTGCACGGCAAAGGAAGACCTTGCCGACGCCGAGGCGGTGTGCGCCAAGCTGGGCATAAAGCTGCATACGGCCAATTTTGCCGCCGAGTACTGGGATAACGTGTTCGAGCATTTTCTCGCCGAGTACAAGGCCGGACGCACCCCCAACCCGGATATCCTGTGCAACCGGGAAATCAAGTTCAAGGTGTTTCTCGAGTACGCCGAAATGCTGGGTGCCGAGAAGATCGCCACCGGCCACTACGTTCGTGAAGGCCGGGTGCGCCAGGGCGATAACGATGCTCGCCCGCGCCTGCTCAAGGGCCTGGATGGCAACAAGGATCAGAGTTACTTCCTGCACGCCGTACCCGAGGCCGCCATCGCCCGGACGCTGTTCCCGGTGGGGGAGCTTGAAAAGCCGGCGGTCCGCGCCCTGGCCGAACAGTTTGATTTGATCACGGCCAGGAAAAAGGACTCCACCGGCATCTGCTTTATCGGTGAGCGCCGTTTCCGCGATTTTCTGCAGCAGTACCTGCCCGCCCAACCCGGCAAGATCGAAACGCCAGAGGGTGATGTCATCGGCGATCACATGGGATTGATGTACTACACCCTGGGCCAGCGCCAGGGTCTGGGCATCGGCGGGCTTGCCAACTACTCGGAAGAGCCCTGGTACGTGGCCGCCAAGGATCTCGAGCGCAACGTGCTGATCGTGGTTCAAGGCAAGGAGCACCCGCTGCTTCTGTCCGACACCCTGGCCACCGAAGCCATGGACTGGGTGGCCGGTGAACCACCCGCTCCCTCAGGCCGGTTTACCGCCAAGACCCGCTACCGCCAGAGCGACTGCCCCTGCGAAATGCGCACCCTGCTCGATGGCGGCGTGGAGGTCACCTTCGATGATCCGCAGTGGGCGGTCACGCCCGGCCAGTCGCTGGTACTTTACGATGGCGACATCTGCCTGGGCGGCGGCGTCATCCGCGCGACCTGGAACGCCGCGGAGGCAGGCGCATGACCACGCCCACGCCGATTCACCGCGCGCCGGACTCGCCGGCTCTGCGCCAGGCCCTGGCGCTGGCGGGCGTATTCCAGGCCGCCAGCCTGGTCGATGAGCTGGCTCGCACCGGCCAGGTGGACACCCGCGCCTGGGAAACGCTGATCAAAGCCACCGTGGATACCAACCCGGCCAGTTTCGAAGCAATCTATGGCGGCCACCCCAACAACCTGCGCCGGGGCCTTGAAACCCTCGAAGCCCTGGTGGGCCGCAGGCAGGCGAATCCGGTGGTACTGCGCTACGGTTTCTCGATTCTGCTGGTCATGAACAAGCTGCGTACCGACGCTGACATGATGGATACGCTGGGCCAGCACCTGAGTCGCATTCAGGGCCAGGCCGAACACTTCGGCACCACCCACGAAAACGTGATTGCAAGCCTGGGCGAGGCGTATCAGGACACCATCTCGACCTTCAAGACACGCATTGTCGTGCAGGGCGACCCCTCCCTGCTGCAGAGTCGCATGATGCCCGAGCGCGTTCGCGCCTGCCTGCTGTCCGGCGTGCGCTTCGGCCTTCTCTGGCATCAACAGGGAGGCCGCCGCTGGAAACTGGTCTTCCAGCGCAAGGCGCTGCGCCGCGCGCTGGACAGCCTGGGGTAACGCGATAGCCTGCCCCCGGGCCATTACACACGTTTGCTGTTGAATCACCTACTCTTGAACTACTTGGAAACGACGCCATGCAACTCTCCGCCTTGACTGCTCTCTCCCCCGTTGACGGCCGCTACGGTGCCAAAGCCTCGGCCCTGCGCGAACACTTCAGCGAGTTTGGCCTGATTCGCGCCCGTGTCATTGTGGAAGTTCGCTGGCTGCAGCGCCTGGCAGAGCACGACCAGATTACCGAAGTGCCGCCGCTTTCTGCCGAGGCGAGTGCGTTTCTCGAGCAACTGATTGGCGACTTCTCGCTTGAAGACGCCGAGCGTATCAAGGAAATCGAGCGCACCACCAACCACGACGTCAAAGCCGTCGAGTACTTCTTGAAGGAAAAGATCGCCGGTAACGGTGAATTGAATGCCGTCACCGAGTTCATTCACTTCGCCTGCACCTCGGAAGACATCAACAACCTTTCCTACGGGGTCATGCTGGCCGACGGCCTCAAGGCACTGCTGCCTACCATGCATGAGGTAGCAAACGAGGTGGCCAAGCTTGCCATTGCCCACGCAGCGCAACCGATGCTCTCGCGCACCCACGGCCAGACCGCAAGCCCCACCACGCTTGGCAAGGAAATGGCCAACGTGGCGTATCGCCTGAAGCGCCAGCTCAAGCAGATCGAGCGGGTCGAGGTTCTGGGCAAGATCAACGGTGCCGTAGGCAACTACAACGCCCACCTGACGACCTACCCGGACATCGACTGGGAAGCCAACGCGCGCACGTTCGTCGAGGGACTGGGCCTTTGCTTCAACCCCTACACCACGCAGATCGAACCGCATGATTACATTGCCGAGCTGTTCGATGCCATCTGCCGCTTCAACACCATCCTGATCGATTTTGATCGCGACGTGTGGGGCTACATTTCGCTGGGCTACTTCAAGCAGCGCACGGTAGAGGGCGAAATCGGCTCCTCCACCATGCCGCACAAGGTCAATCCGATCGATTTCGAAAACTCCGAGGGCAACCTGGGGCTCGCCAACGCGGTGCTTGGCCATCTGGCCCAGAAGCTGCCGATTTCCCGCTGGCAGCGCGACCTGACCGACTCCACCGTGCTCAGAAACCTGGGGGTAGGCCTGGCTTACGGCCTGATCGGCTATCACGCCAGCCTCAAGGGCATCGGCAAGCTCGAAGCCAACCCCGAGCGTCTGGCAGAGGATCTGGACAACAGCTGGGAAGTGCTCGCCGAGCCGATCCAGACCGTGATGCGCCGCTACGGGATTGAAAAACCCTACGAGAAGCTCAAGGAACTGACTCGGGGCAAACGGATCGACCAGGCAGGCTTTGCCGCCTTCATCGATACTCTACAGCTGCCCGACGACGTCAAGGCAGAGCTCAAGGAGCTTTCACCGGCACGCTATATTGGTAATGCAACGGCCCAGGCCCACGCGCTTACCCAACACCTGGACAGCTTATAAGCGCGCCCACGAGCGCGCAGTCACTCACTTAGGATACCGCCATGAGCCAACACGACAAGCCACTCACCCTGCTGGGCGATCTGACGCCGGCAGACTTTCTGGCCAACTACTGGCAACAGAAACCGCTGCTGATTCGTGGTGCTATCCCGGATTTCGTCAGCCCCATCGAGCCCGACGAGCTTGCCGGGCTTGCCTGTGAACCCGGTGTGGAAGCGCGCCTGGTCGAAGAGAAAGGCCCGGACAGTGCCTGGCAGGTTTCCCACGGCCCGTTTGACGAAGCGACCTTCGAGCGCCTGCCCGAAGGGCACTGGAGCCTGCTGGTTCAGGCCGTGGATCACTACGTGCCCTCCATTGCCGCGCTGATGGACGAGTTCGACTTTCTGCCCCGCTGGCGCCTGGACGATATCATGATCAGCTACGCCCCTCCCGGCGGCAGCGTGGGTCCGCATATCGACCAGTACGATGTCTTTTTACTACAGGCAAGCGGTCAGCGCCGCTGGCAGCTTGGCGGCAAGCAGGCGGATGACGCGCCGATTATTCAGGGCATCGACCTGCGCATCCTGGAAACCTTCGAGGTCGAGCCGGATTCCGACTGGACGCTGGCACCTGGCGACATGCTGTACCTGCCCCCGGGCTGGGCACACCACGGCGTCAGCCAGACCGACGACTGCATGACCATCTCGGTAGGCTTTCGAGCGCCCTCGGCGGACGAGTCGATCACCTCCTACGCCGACTACCTGGGCGAGCAGCTGCCGGCCTCCAGGCGCTACAGCGATGCAGGCATGCAACCTGCCCGCCAGACTGGCGAGCTCGACGATGCGGCCATCGAGCGCATGCGCCAGTTCATGCTGGCAACGCTGGATAATCCCGCGCAGATCGCCCAGTGGTTTGGCCGCGTGATGACCCAGCCCAAGTACATGGATCAGGTCGTGCCGCTGGACACCCCCATGGAAGAAACCGCGCTGGTCGAGCATTTGAAAGGCGGCGAGCCGCTCTTCCACATGCCCGGTTCACGCTTTGCCTGGCACAGCGACTCAAGCGGCACCACGCTGTTCGTGGATGGCGATGGTCACTCCTGCGCCGAGGCACTTGCTCAACGCGTGGCGGATACCGAACCCATGTACGAAGAGGTACTCGAGCTTGAAGGCGCCGCCGCCCTGCTGACGCATCTGGTGAACGCCGGCAGCCTGGGCTTCATGGGAGACGAGGACGAAGAGTAAGCATAACTGCTCGCAACGACGCCACCTTCGGGTGGCGTTTTTTTATACACCTTTTGCTGCTCTGACGAAAAACGACTACAAGAACACGCCATTTTGCCGAGTCGCTGTCGTTTAGCTACAACCCCGCCTGCCCCCAAGTGTCAATTGTTGGATCTCTGCTCGTCGTCGATAGTTATTGCACTGCAGCGCTGACTGATCTGCTTGGCAACACTGCGGTTGCAAGTGCTCGGTCAGCCCCGGCTGAAAACTCTTCGCAAGCGCAACATGGCAGCACCTGCTTGCGAATCGCTACGACAACCTTGGAGATCCCTATGACTGGACTGCTCAACGACATCAAAGCCATGGCCCAGCTGCGCGAAGCCCAGAGCGGCAAGTGGGAGGCGATCAAGCCTGAGTATGCCGCCCGCATGCGCGCCCAGAATCGCTTTCACACCGGACTCGACATCGCCCGCTATACCGCCAGAATCATGCGCGATGACATGGCCGCCTATGATGCCGATACCGCCCAGTACACCCAGTCGCTGGGCTGCTGGCATGGCTTCATTGGCCAGCAGAAGCTGATCTCGATCAAGAAGCACTTTGGCACCACAAAGCGCCGCTACCTCTACCTTTCCGGCTGGATGGTCGCTGCCCTGCGCTCCGAATTCGGCCCGCTGCCCGATCAGTCCATGCATGAAAAGACCTCGGTCGCCAACCTGATTGAAGAGCTGTACACCTTCTTGAAACAGGCCGATGCCTGGGAACTCAATCATCTTTTCCGTGAACTCGACGACGCCAAGGCCGCCGGCGATAGCGCCCGTGAGCAGGATGCCATCGCCAAAATCGACGGCTATGAAACGCATATCGTCCCGATCATTGCCGATATCGATGCCGGTTTTGGCAACGCCGAGGCTACCTATCTGCTGGCAAAAAAATTCATTCAGGCCGGCGCCTGCTGCATTCAACTGGAGAACCAGGTATCCGACGAAAAGCAGTGCGGCCACCAGGATGGCAAGGTCACGGTGCCTCACGAGGACTTTCTGGCCAAGATCAATGCCGTGCGCTACGCATTCCTCGAGCTTGGCGTGGAAGATGGCGTGATCGTGGCGCGCACCGACTCCCTTGGCGCGGGCCTGACCCAGAAGATCGCCGTGACCAACGAGCCAGGGGACCTGGGCGATCAGTACAACAGCTTTCTGGATGGCGACGAAATCACAAGCGCCGACGATATCAACAATGGCGATGTGGTGATCAAGCAAAACGGCAAGCTGGTCAAGCCCAAGCGTCTTGCTTCCGGCCTTTACCAGTTCAAGCCCGGCAGTGGTGAAGATCGCGTGATACTGGACTGCATTACCAGCCTGCAAAACGGCGCGGATCTTTTGTGGATCGAGACCGAAAAACCCCACGTCGGGCAGATCGCCAGCATGGTCAACCGCATTCGTGAAGTAGTGCCCGATGCCAAGCTGGTCTACAACAACTCGCCGTCGTTCAACTGGACGCTCAACTTCCGCCAGCAGGTGTTTGATGCCTGGGAGCAGCAAGGCAAGGATGTGTCGGCTTATAGCCGCGACAAGCTGATGAGCGTGGAGTACGACAATACGGAGCTTGGCCAGCTGGCGGATGAGTGGACGCGCAACTTCCAGCGCGACGCTTCACGGGAGGCAGGCATCTTCCATCACCTGATCACGCTGCCGACCTATCACACCGCCGCGCTCTCTACCGACAACCTTGCCAAAGGATACTTTGGCGATGAGGGCATGCTGGCCTACGTCCGTCGTGTCCAGCGCGAAGAGATACGCCAGGGCATCGCCACGGTAAAGCATCAGGACATGGCCGGCTCCAATATTGGCGACGATCACAAGGAATTCTTCCACGGCGACGCGGCACTCAAGGCCGGCGGCAAGGACAACACCATGAATCAGTTCGGCTAGGCTGCCCGCCTGCAGTCAAGTGGCAGCGCCATCGACCAGGAGCCTTCGGCTCCTGGTTTTTTATCATGATTGGTGCACACTGTTTTCTTATTCCCTGTCTATATTGCTACTCATGATGATCTTTTTAATCCAGCGCTGGTCAAAGCGATACGCTTCGAGTATCTTTTAGCGAACACTGTTCTATAATTGAAGCGCTCTTTCTGGCCTTTGCAAGCTGCCACATTCTGGAGGTTTTGATGAAACGTTTACTACCTGTTGCTGCGCTGAGCATTCTGACCCTGGCAGGCTGTGCCAACACATCTACCTATTCTGGCGATGTCTATCGCGGTAACCAGGCGCAAACGGGCCAAAGCGTTGCCTACGGCACCATCGTTGCCATTCGCCCGGTACAGATCCAGGCGGATAGCCGCGCAGGAGGCCTTCTAGGCACTGGTGGTGGTGCGGTCATCGGCGGTTTGTTGGGTAGTCAGGTAGGCGGCGGTACGGGCCGTCAGCTGGCCACCGTTGCCGGCGCCCTGGGTGGCTCCGTTGCTGGCTCGGCGGCTGAAGAGCGCGCTAACCGCGTAAGCGCCCTTGAAATGGAAATCCGCCGTGACGACGGCAGCGATGTAGTCGTCGTACAGCGTGCCGACCACCAGTATCAGGCTGGTCAGCGTGTTCGCCTGATCGGCAGCGGGGGCAATCTGAGCGTAGCTCCCTACTGATCCAGCGCGTTAGTTAATCTATATAAAAAAAGCCCGGCATCGAAAGATGCCGGGCTTTTTAACGTGTGCCTTGAAACACTCAATGGCTCATGTTGTTCGCCCAGCCGACAAGCTTCATGACGATCAGGCCGATCAGAGCGAGCAAAATGGCTACCAGCAGGATCTCTACCGGGCGAACCAGTGCAGTGGCACCCAGCACGGCCAGCGCCGCTACCCATAGGTATCGATTTTCGCCATGACTTTTCAAAACGTTAGGCAAAAGGCGGTCGAGTCCCTGACTGACACCATGATTCCAGCGTCGATCGGCGAAGTAGGCAATCAGCAACAGTGCAATGAGCCAGATAAGAAAGATCGTCATAGCAAACTCCGATGAATGAGGGTTGCAAAGAGGGGGAAATTGGTCGGCTTAGGGTATCCCTCGTCCTTCTGAGGCGCAATACCGCGTTGGCCGGATGCGCGCAAAAACCCAGGCTTACCCCCTGACAAGCCAAGCCTCACGCGTTACCATGTTGGGACATGCACTCACCGAAAGGTTATCCAATGCAAATTGCGCAAAACTCGGTTGTCGCGTTCCACTACACCCTGACCAATGATGCAGGTGAAGTGCTAGACAGTTCTGAAGGTCGTGAGCCGCTGACCTACCTGCACGGCGCGGGCAACATCATTCCGGGTCTGGAAAAGGAGCTGGAAGGCCGTGCGGCGGGCGACAAGCTGAACGTGAAAGTAGCCCCTGAAGAGGGTTACGGTGAAGTTCAGGAACAGCTGGTGCAAGAAGTACCGCGCGATGCCTTTCAGGGCGTCGAGGGCATCGAGCCTGGCATGCAGTTCCAGGCCCAGACCCAGGGCGGCCCGCTGATGGTAACGGTCAAGAGCGTCGAGGGTGACACGGTCATCGTTGACGGCAACCACCCGCTGGCCGGTGAACACCTCAACTTTGACGTTGAGATTGCAAGCGTTCGCGAAGCAAGCCAGGAAGAGGCCGAGCACGGCCACGTGCATGGTGAAGGCGGCGTTGAGCACTGATTGCCAACACGAGCTGGCCGCATTGGCCTAGCTTGCGCTTATCAAGAGGGGTGGCCTGCAGGCCGCCCCTTTTTCATATCTGAATGCTTCGATATGGGCAGCTCAAGCATCTGGAATCAACACGAGCTGACCATGGCGTACGCTGCGCGACGAGGTCACTTCATCGGCAAAGCGTTTGAGCTCCTGGCCCTTCCCTTTCAGCAAAGCGACTTCCAGACAGCTGTCGTGGTCGATATGTACATGCAGTGTTGACAGCGTCAGGTCGTGATGATCGTGAGAGTGGCGCGTCAATCGCCCAGGCAGATTCCGCGCGGCGTGGTCATACACATAGACCAGCGCGCCCATGCAGGGCGCCTGCGGCACGGCCTCCTCCTTTACCTGCTTCAAGCCACTGCGGGTCAGGTCGCGAATCGCTTCAGAGCGGTTCTGGTAGCCACGCCTGCGCATCAGCTCATCGACGTCGTTCAGCAACTCTTCATCCAGCGTGACCGTGATGCGCTGCATACCTGTCTCCTTTACCTGATCTCTTGTCTTTAGCGGGTCGGCAGCGTAGCGCCTTTTTGACGCGCCGGGTATGATGTTATTGTAAAAACGTCATACCATTTCGTATAAGAAGATAATCACAATGCTACCACCTCTTCGCACTCGACTGCTGGCTGTGGCCGCCGGTTGCCTGATGATCACAACCCCTGTCAGCGCCAAGGAGCAGCTGGTGCTGGCCATCGGCGGCGAGCCCGAACAGGGATTCGACCCGCTGCTGGGCTGGGGGCAGTATGGCAACCCGCTGTTTCAGTCGACCCTGCTTTCCCGTGATGCCAACCTTGATCTGCAGCCCGAGCTTGCCACCGCCTGGGAACTCTCGGACGATCGACTGACCTGGATCATCACCCTACGCGACGATGCGCGCTTTTCAGATGGTAGTGCGCTCACGGCCATGGACGTAGCCTACACCTTCAACGCAGCAGCCCAGGCGGGCGGGCGGGCTGACCTCAGCGCGCTGGAGGAAGCGACCGTCCTTGACTCGCAGCACGTGGCGCTGACGCTTCACCAGCCGCGCATTACCTTTGTCGATCAGCTGGTGACGCTGGGGATCGTGCCCGCTGCCAGCCGTGAAAACGGCCATGGCGAAGGCTATGGACGCCAACCGCTTGGCTCCGGCCCCTACCAGCTGGTGGAGTGGCAGGAGGGCGAGCAGCTGATCGTCGAGCGCAACCCCTATTTCTACGGGCAAGCGCCTGCCTTCGAGCGTCTCGTGTTTCTATTTACCGGCGAAGACACCACGCTGAACGCTGCGCGTACCGGCAGCGTCGATCTGGCCGCCCTGCCGCCGACGCTGGCAAACGCCATGCCTTCGCATATGCAGGCCGTCACGATGCAGAGCGTGGATAATCGGGGCATCATGTTTCCCATGCGCCCTGTGCAGAGTGAGCGCGCCCCCTCCGGTGCCCCCGTTGGCAACGATGTAACGGCGGATATCGCGATTCGCCGGGCGATCAACCTGGCCCTGGACCGCCAGACGCTGGTGGATGTCGTGCTCAATGGTTACGGTCGCCCCGCGTTTGGCCCGGCAGACGGGCTTCCCTGGAGCCATCACGACGAAGAGGTCAAGGCGCCCGACCTTGAGCGAGCGGGCGCCTTGCTCGATGCGGCTGGCTGGCAACGGCAGGACGACGGCCTGCGCCACAAGGACGGCCAGCCCGCCCGCTTCAGGCTGACCTACCCCGCCGGTGACAGCACCCGGCAACTGCTTGCCGAGGTAAGCGCCGAGATGGTACGTCCGCTGGGTATCGAGATGCAGCCAACCGGGCGCCACTGGGACGAGATTCAGCGCCTGGCGCTGCATCAGGACGCCGTGGTAATGGGCTTTGGCAGCCACAGCCCCCAGGAGGTCTACTATCTCTACCACAGCCAGCAGGCGGGCAACGGCTTCTACAACAGCGGCTATTACGCCAATCCTGCCGTAGACCGCCACTTGGAGGCAGCCCAGGCAGCGGCGAGTACGCATGAGGCCAACCGCCACTGGCAGGCTGCCCAGTGGGATGGTGAAACAGGCTACGGCGTGCGCGGTGATGCCAGCTGGGCCTGGATGGTCAACCTGGCCCACCTCTACGCAGCAGACACGTGCCTGGACACTGGCGAGCTGGGGGTTGCCCCGCATGGCCACGGCTGGCCGGTAACGGCCAATCTGCTCGAGTGGCGCTGGACGTGCGACTAGCGCTTGCCACGCTACGTCGCCTGCTGCGGCTGGGGCTGATACTGCTCTGCGTGGCCGGGGTGTCGTTTGGGCTGATGATGGCCTCGCCGGTCGACCCGGTAAACGCCTATCTCGGCCCTCTGGTGGCCCAGGTAAGCCCGGAGCAGCGCGAACTTATCGCCAGCCGCTGGGGGTTTGACGCTCCGGCCCCGGTGCAGTTTGGCCGTTGGTTGCAGCAACTGGCAAGCGGCAACCTGGGCATGAGCCATGTCTATGACCAGCCTGTTGGCGATGTCATCGGCCAGCGCTTCATGCGTTCGCTGGCACTACTTGGCAGCGCCTGGCTGCTGTCGCTACTGCTGGGGTTCGCGCTAGGCGTGCTGGCCGGCGCCAAGGAGCATTCGCCGCTGGACAAGATCATCAGCGCCTATGCCTACGTAACCGCCTCGACCCCCACCTTCTGGCTGGCGCTGCTGGGCGTTCTGCTGTTTTCGGTCTACCTTGGCTGGACGCCGGTATGCTGCGCCGGGCCCGTCGGCGTGTCAGATCAAGCTATTCACCTGGCTACCCGCCTTCACCATCTGGTCCTGCCGGTCATCACACTGACGCTGCTGGGCACGGCCTCGATCACGCTGCACACGCGAGCGCGCATGGTGGCGTTGATGCGCTCGGATATCGCTACCCACGCCTTTGCCCAGGGCGCCAGTCGGGCGGATATCGCCTGGCGTCATGGCGTGCGCCATGCAAGCCTTCCCGCGCTGACGCTGGCACTGGCCTCACTGGGCGAGCTGTTTGGTGGCTCGGTTTTGATCGAGCAGGTGTTTGCCTACCCGGGCCTTGGCCAGGCAACGGTCGAGGCCGGGCTGCGCAGTGACGTGCCGCTGCTGCTGGGCATTACCCTGTTTACCGCGCTTTTTGTCATTGCCGGCAACACCTTGGCTGATACTCTTTACCACGTTATTGATCCGCGTATGCGCAGGCCTCGAAAACCGGCGGCAATGTCATCATGAAAACCACTCAGCCACGCCTGCGCGCGCTTGTCTGCTCAAGCCTTCTGGCACTGCTGTTACTGGCGCTGCTATACGCCCAGTGGTGGCTGGGCGACTTGCCGACTCGCATGCAGTTCGAGGCTCGCCTGGCCCCGCCCGGCCTCGATCACTGGCTGGGCACCGATGCGTTGGGCCGCGAGCTCTGGGCACGCACCCTGGCGGGGCTTGCCCTGAGCTTCCAGGTGGGTTTTCTGGCGGCACTGCTGGGCAGCGCCATCGCGCTTGGACTGGCGCTGCTGGCCACTTTTTCGTCACGCCTGGATGCTCTGATCAGCATGCTGATCGATACACTACTCAGCGTCCCCCATCTTGTCCTGCTGCTGTTGATTGCCTTTGCTCTGGGCGGCGGCCTGCAGGCAGTGGTCATCGCCGTTGCTATCACTCACTGGCCTGGCCTTGCGCGGGTGCTGCGTGCCGAGCTCTTGCAACTGCGCGCGGCGCCCTATATCGGCATTTCCCGAGCGCTGGGTAAATCCCGGGGGTTTATCCTGCTGCATCATTTTCTGCCCCACGCGCTGCCGCACTGCCTGGTCGGAGCGCTGCTGCTGTTTCCCCACGCCATCTTGCATGAAGCAGCGCTCACGTTTCTAGGCGTTGGCTTGAGCCCCAGCCAGCCGGCCATCGGTCTCCTGCTGGCCGATGCCATGCGCTACCTGAGCGGGGGTTACTGGTGGCTTGGCGTGTTTCCGGGGCTTGGGCTGCTGCTGATGGTACTGAGCATCGAACGTATCGCAAGCAGCGCACGACGCGCCCTATGACGGCCTGGAGACCTTGATGCTACGTATCGAGCAACTATCGCTTGCGCTGCCGTACTACCCACGCTTCTGGCGGCGCCGTTATGCCACTCACCTGAACCAGCTCAGCTTGAGCGTGACGGCGGGAAGCGTACACGCCATCGTGGGCGCGTCGGGCGCCGGCAAAAGCCTGCTGGCCCACACCATCATGGGGCTCTTGCCAGAAGATGCACGGTCAGGCGGGCGCTGCTTTTTCAAGGGGGCAGCGCTCGATGAGCGGCGTAAACGCGCACTGCGTGGCCGAGAGCTTGCGTTGATTCCGCAATCGCTGAGCGCCCTGGACCCGTTGGCGCGCAGCCAGCGCCAGGTGGGCTGGGCAGCACGCCGGGCGGGGCTTTCTCCCGCTGGCGCTCACCAGGCAGCCTGCCAAGCGCTGGCCCACTACCAGCTTGATGAGCGCGCCTGCCAGGCGTACCCCCACGAGCTTTCCGGCGGCATGGCGCGGCGCGTGCTTACCGCCATGGCGCAGGTGACCCAGGCGTCGCTGGTCATTGCCGATGAGCCTACCGTCGGGCTCGACCCGCTCCAGAGAGACCGGGTGCTCGATGCGTTGGCTGCCTTGGCCCGGCAGGGCAAGGCGGTGATGCTGATTACCCATGACCTGCGCCACGCGCTGTCCATTGCCGAACACGTCACGGTCATGCATGAGGGCCACTGCGTGGAAACCGCGGCTGCGCACATGTTTCATGGCACGGGCCAGGCGCTGCAAAGCGCCTATGCCCGGGCGCTCTGGCAGGCCCTGCCGGATAACGCCTTCACGCTGGATAGCGGGTACATGAAGGAGCCGTACCTTGCTTGAAGCCTGCCAGCTGCGCTACGCCTTCCACGCCCAGCCGCCCCTTTTCGAGGATGTGTCACTGCGCCTTGGAGCGGGAGAGTGGATCGGACTGAGCGGTGATTCCGGCGCAGGCAAATCAACGCTTGGCCGTCTGCTTGCCGGGCATGACGAGCCTGCCCATGGCCATATCCGGATAGATGGCGAGCAGCTTCCCGCCAAGGGCCTCAGGCCGGTACAGTGGCTGCCGCAATCCCCCGAACTTGCGGTCAATCCTCACTGGCGGGTCACCCGCGTGCTGAACGAGGCCTGGGCGCCGCCGGAGACGCTACGCCGCGCCTTCGGAATAAAGCCTGAATGGCTGAACCGGCCGGTGCGCACGCTTTCCGGGGGCGAGCTGCAGCGTGTCTGCGTGCTGCGCGCATTGGCGCCGGGGGTACGCTACCTGATTGCCGATGAGATATCGACCATGCTTGACCCGATTACCCAACTGGCCCTTTGGCAAGCATTGAAGGCAGAAGCGGAAAAGCGCAAGCTCGGCGTTCTGGTGATCAGCCACGATGCCGCCCTGCTCAGGCGCCTGTGCCAACGCCGCTACCACCTGGAAAATGCCCGGCTGCACGCCGCCGAGCACTATCAGCTGTCCTGACGCCGCTCGAAACGGCGCATGCCCAGGGTAATCGTCAGCGTGATGCTCAGTAATATCCACGACCCCCAGGCAACACCGTGCCAGCCGTCAGCCTGCCAGAAAAACTCCAGCCAGACGCCCCCGAGGCTGGCGCCTACGTAGTAGAACACCAGATAGAGCGCGGACGCGCTGCCGCGGGCACCCTGAGCGTAGCGGCCTACCCAGCTGGAGGCCAGCGAGTGAGCCATGAAAAAGCCAAAGGCGTTGATGGTCAGCCCCAGGATGATCAGCTCAAGGGATCTACTCAGAGTAACGGCAGTGCCGGCCATCAGAATGATGACGCCGGCCATCATGCAGGTAGCGGGCGAAAAGCGCTGGGCCAGACGCCCGGACACGGTGGAGCCGAAAGTGCCACCCAGATAGGTCAGAAAGATCAACCCGAGCCCACTGGCGGCCAGATGATAAGGTTCAGCGGCCAGGCGGAACGTGATATAGCTGTACTGATTGATGAAAATCAGAAAGTTGATGCCGCCCAGACAGTAAGCGGCCAGCAGTACCGGGGTGCGTAGATGGCCGAGCAGATCGGCAAGTGCGCGACGCAGTTCAAACCGCTGAGGCACGAAGGTGCGGCTGTCGGGCAGCAGGCGCCAGAACAGCGCGCAGCCCACCAGCGTCATCAAGCCCACGGCGACAAACGCCGCCTGGGGCCCACCAATGCCTGCCGCCGCCCCACCGACGAGGCGCCCGCTGATCCCGCCCAGCGAGTTCGCCCCGATATAAAGCCCCACCGCGCTCAGGAGTGCCGGCTTTTCGAACGCATCCCCCATCCAGGCAATCGCTACGGCAGGCAGGCCTCCCAGCACGAAGCCCTGAAGCAGGCGCAGCAGCAAAAGACTTTCGAAGTTAGGCGCAAATGCCAACGCAAGCGACAGCCCCCCGGCCAGCAGCAGCGTGATACGCATGATGCTCTCGCGGCCAATGGCATCGGAAAGCGGCCCAAACACTAAAAGCGCCAGTGCCAGGGAGAGCGTGGCGACGGACATCAGCAGGCTCACGCCCAGGGTCGATACGTCAAACGCGGCCTTGAGCTCCGGCAGCAGGGGCTGCGGAACGTAAAGATTGATGAATACCAGAAATGACCCTAAGCACAAGGCCATGGTGGCGCGCCACCAGGCGCGCGTCTTGTCTGCAATCATTCCCTTCTCGATCACGGGCCTGACGACCCGCTTGATCATCAAGGCGTGAAGTTACTGCTCAGATACGCCAGATTGGTGGGTTCCAGAGCGCGCCGCGATTGCCAGTAGTAGCGCTGCCAGTAGCTGTTGTCCAGACTGGAGATAATCACACCCTGCGATGTGGAGGCGTGTAGAAAATAACCATCGCCCACGTAAATCCCCACATGATTGTTGCCGGGGGGACGGAAGAACACCAGATCGCCCGCCTGCAGCTCCTGGCGGTCGATCGCGCGTCCCTCATGTACCTGCTCGTAGGTGGAACGGGGCAATTCTACATTGAACATTTCACGATAAACGTTGCGTACCAGCCCTGAACAGTCGACCCCCTTGGCTGTCGTGCCACCGATTCGATAGGGCGTCCCCGACCATCGCTGGTGCTGCTCCAAAAGCGCTTGGCGTACTAGCGTAGGTGGCGGTGTCTGGAAACTGCGTAACTGGGCAACCGAATTATTCACTGGCGACATCTGCGGGCTGAACCCATTTTGCATCCCCGGCAGCGTCATCGAGAAATAATCGGCGGGCGGCTCCATGTTCTGTCTTGAGGAGCCCGCACATCCAGCCAAAAAAGAAACTACAATACAAGCACTTATAACACGGACAGCGGTCACAGCGGGGCGTGGCAACGCAACCATGCGCTTAACCTCGTAATATTGTTGGGAAAGTAAGGTGAACAACAAAAGCCAGACTATAAGCCAGGTCATGCATGCTTGGCGAGCCTCAATGTAACGTCCGCTGATCGCCCGGCAGCGTATCGATATGCAGCGGGGCGAAATGGCGTGGTTTATTGCCTGGAAAATCAAGGCTCGCCCAGGGGCCCGCCAGCACCGGCGCCCCACAGATCCAGGCCACCATGGCCTGGCGGAACCCGGCGAGAAAGCTTTCTCGCTCCGGCGTCTCGCCCATGAAAAAGGAGAACCCGGCGTACATGCCGGCGGCATACTCCTGCCACCCTGCATAGTGGTCGGCGGCCAGCTGATAGGCGCGGTCAAGCACGTCGGCAAAGGCCTGGCTCTCCAGCCAGCCAAGCTGGCGGGCGGCAATGGCCAGATCTACCAGCTGGGCAATATCCCACGCGGCCATGTCGACATCGTTACAGCCATCTTCATTGCCCTGTACACGACGCAGGCGCAGCAGGTGGTGGCGCTCCTCCTCGGCACAGTCACCGGATTCCAGAATGGCGATTTCGGCTTTCAGACGCTCCGGGTTGAGCGTATAGGGAGCGTAGTTGATCTGATACTCCTGCCGGTCGCCCGCCTCCAGCATGAAGGTCAGGAACTCCTGCATATCAGCGGCGCTGCTCAGATGGTAATGACTCTCCACCCACTCCCGGATATCAGCGCACTCCCGCGGGCTTTCCGGCTTTGGCTCGCTCCACACGGCGCTGTTGAGTGGCCCGACCAGCGACATGGCGGTGAAATGGGAAAGCGTGGGTCGTCCACCCGGCTCGCACCAGGCATCCGGGCGCCAATCCAGCCAGTAGAAGAGGCTCCCCGGGTCTTCCAGGTGCCAGGCAATTTCATTGATCAGCGAGGCATGCTCGGGTTCGGGAAGGCAGCTCTCCCAGGCGAACCAGGCCTCCAGAAGGCGCTTGGGGCTTGGGTAGAAACGGCACAAACAGCTGCGCAGCGAACGCGCATGGTCCAGCAGCGGCTCACGCTCGAACAGGCCACTGTCCAGGGCCATGTGCAGATAAAAGGCGAATTTTTCGGCCATGTGGATGGTCGCTGCATGGCGGCTGACCCCTTTGACCGCATTGCGCTGTTTCAGCTCGTCGGCGGTTGGCTGGCCAAAGGACGTCTGTGAAGGCGGCAGCACGCCGTGTACCGCATCGGCAGCCAGCTGATTCAAATGGTGGGCCTGGGCCGGCAGCCAGTAGCGAGCCATCACTTCGTGACCCTCGTCGGCGTGCAGGCCAAGCGACTCCTGCAGGTAGAGGGCGGCATCCGCCCGTCGCGCTTCGGCCACCGGGGCGCCGGGGTCGCGCTGGCGCAGCATGACGTCCGGCTCGCGTACCCCGGAAAGCGCCAGCAGCCAGTGATGGGGCGTATTGCGCCATCCTCGAATACGCTGCTCGGACGCCTTGCGGGTCGCCTCATCAAGCAGGCTTGCAGGTGAGCCTTTCCAGGGGCTGTGGGGTGCATCGAGCAGCAGCACATGGTGGGCACTGGGCGTCATGTCGCGCCGGTCGATGCCCTCGAACAGGCTCTGCCCACGCAGGTAGGCTTTCAGTAGTGCGTGCCAGTCGTGGTAGCGATGGCTGATCAGATACGCGGCGTGGCCTGCAAGATCGTCGGCTTCGGCCTGGCTAAGCCAGCCGCAGCAGGCGCCGGCCCAGGCAATCTCCACCAGCCGCAGCCAGTCCCAGGCGGCCCACTCGAGCGGCTCTCCATGGCCCACGAATTCATTGAGTACACCTGCGTAGGGCGCGTCTTCGATGGCGTCGTGCTGCCAGGCAAGGCGCTGGGTATTATCCATGCCCAGAAGCTCACGAGCTTCAATATCCCAGCGCTGGCGTTCACCCTGGGCCCCCAGCCATAGCGCCACCTCGAGAAGCTGCTCGCGGCCATGGATCTGCCAGATACGCTCGAGCCATTGGCTGGCCTCGGGCCAGTCGGCATGGCTTGCCGGATAGCTGATGACCGGTCGAAACAGGGCACACAGCCGCCAGGGTTGCGCTTGTGGTGCTTGTGGCCATACAGAGGCTGGCGCGGGTAGCTCGGCAAGTGCCTGGCGCAGCATCTCCCAGGTAACCCCTTCGCCCTCGTTTTCGAGGGTGGAGAGCGCCTGGCAGGCGTCGATAAAGCGATCATTCTCTCCCTGCCCCCATCCCCTGGCGCCCAACGCCCGTCGCAGTTCTGAAAGCCAGGCACGCAGGTCGCCGTGTTCGGTATTGATACGACGGATGACATGATGCGCCCAGGTATGCGCCTGTGCGGCATCAAGCCATCCGGCAGCGCCGGCCAGGGCGGTCCACTCAAGTGCCCCCAGCAAACGGTCAGCGTGGCCGGTGCTTGGGCCGAGCGTATGAAAAAGCTGTTCGGCCAGCTCGTGACGGCTGGTGATACCCAGTGCCAGGAGGCGCTGTTCGGCCGCCTGAGAATCCACCGACAGAGGGTGGGGGGTAAATGCCCAATCGCATAACACTAGCTGTTGAGCCCACCAGGCATTTAACGCGTCGACCAAGAGACACCTCGAAAGCAAAAATCCATCGGCAATGCGCCAGAATAAAGCGGCCTAGTGTAACGGAAAGTGGTGCCAAGACCGATAACAAAACGGCAGGGATGACGTAAAACGACGCTGCCCGGCGCAAGGCCGGGCAGCAATCACATGTAAGCTGGAGGATACTACGCTTTTTTGACCTTACTTATTACCCAGAGCAGGACAATGGCACCTACCGTTGCTGTCACCAGCGAGCCGATGAAACCGCCCGCGTGAAGGCCCAGCAAGGTAAACAGGAAACCACCCAGCAGCGCACCGACAATACCTACGCCAATGTTGCCCAAGATGCCGAAACCGCCGCCGCGCATGATGTTGCCGGCGATCCAGCCAGCCAGACCACCAATGATCAACCATGCAATAAAGCCCATAGTGCCTCCTTGATATCCACTTTAGTCAGGGTTTTACCTTTGCGTGTTGCTTGTCCTACCATAGCACACAGCGCGACAATTCTACCTAATTTGATGTCACCCGTTTAAGGAAAGCCGATGATCCCCGATTCACTCGCAGCGCTTGTGGCCAAGACAGACGGGCAGCAGACGGCCCACTGGCTAGGCCGTGAGGTAGTCTTGTTCAACATGCCCTGGGGCGAACTTGCCATCAGCCTGCAGGGCGCGCAGGTACTGCACTTCAAACCCGCCAACGACACCGGCTGGCTGTGGACCACGCCTACCCCGGAAACGCTGCCGGGTGTTGTGCGCGGCGGCATTCCCCTGTGCTGGCCCTGGTTTGCCGACGAGCGCTACGCGGATGAATCCCCGGATCGTAGCGGCGCCTTTCACGGCCTGGCACGCCACGCCTCTTGGCGCCTGGACGCGGTAGACGAGCACGCCGAAGGCATCGAAGTGCACCTTTCCCCCGCCGAGCGGCTGCACAGCCAGCTCACCGCCCGGGTGATCATCCAGGCCAACGCTCAGCGGCTCGGCGTTGAGCTGATCAGTGAAAACATCGGTGATGCGCCGGTGAAGACCAGCGGCGCGCTGCACACTTACCTCGCCGTTGATGAGGTGCATAACTGCCGCCTGGAAGGCCTGGCCGGTGCGCGCTATCTGGACAAGCTGCGCGATTTTGCCGAAGCCGAGCAGCAGGGAACGCTTGCGATACGTGGCGGCATCGACCGCATCTATCACAGCAACGAAGCGGTACTGCTCAATGACGGCGTGCGCAGCCTGCGTATTGCCAAGCAGTCGAGCGACTCGACGGTGGTATGGCATCCGGATACCGTTCTACCGGCCGACACCCCCGCCGATGCTGCGCGCCATTTTCTGTGCGTTGAAGCCGCCAATACCCGCCTCGATCCGGTCTGGCTGGTACCCGGCGCGCAGCACCTGTTAGGCACCACGCTAAGTCGCGGTTAATGCTCGGTTCATGAACCTTTGGCTATGCTGTCAGGGCGTGGCCGATTCGACGGCCGGTAGTGAAAAAGCGCTTAACCATTGGATGGCGTTATGATGAGAAAAAAGGGAGTGCCTGGATGCGCCAGCCGTTAAGCCGCGAATTGAGCAATTTACTGGAGCGAGGACGTGACCGTCAGCTACGCCTGGCGGTCACGGGGCTATCCCAGGCGGGCAAGACGGCATTTTTGACCTCACTGGTGAACCAGCTTCGCCACGCAGGCGTCGAGGCGCAGCTGGACCTGCTGCCTGCTGCACGCGATGGGCGCTTGCTGGGGGCTCAGCGGCTCAACCAGCCGGACCTGGGCGTGCCGCGCTTTCCTTACGACCCGGGCATGGCGGCGCTGCGCGATACGCCGCCGCGCTGGCCCGAGCCCACCCGAGGCATCAGCGAGCTGCGCCTTCAACTGCGCTACCGCCCGGCCGAGCGCGGCTGGTTTACGCCAGAGCTTGCCCACCTGACACTTGATCTGTTCGACTACCCCGGTGAATGGCTGCTCGATCTGCCGCTGTTGCAGCACGATTTTTACAGCTGGTGCCAGGCACAAACGCTGCTGGAAGGCGAGCAGCGCCGGGCGCTGTTTCGCGAGTGGCTCGAAGCCGTAGAGGCGCTCGACCCCACCGCCGAAGCAGATGAAGCCCAGCTTGCCCAGTTGGCGGAAGCGTATGCCCAGGGGCTGCGCCGCGCCAAGCAGGCGGGATTTTCCGACCTGCAGCCCGGGCGCTTCTTGCTGCCCGGGGAGCTTGAAGGCGCGCCGGTGCTGCAGTTCTTTCCCCTGCCCCACCTGAATACCCCCAGGGAGATGCTCGATAGCCTGCCCGACAGCAGCCTCTACGCCACGCTTGCGGCGCGCTTTCGCTACTACCAGCAGCAGGTGGTCAAGCCCTTCTACCGCGACCACTTCCGACGCTTTGACCGCCAGATCGTGCTGGTCGATGTAATGGGTGCGCTGAACGCCGGCCCCGAGCGCTTCGAAGACCTTTCCCGAGCGCTGCGCCAACTGATGAAGAGCTTTGATTATGGCAAGCGCAGCCTGCTCTCACGCCTGTTCGCCCCCCGCATCGATCGCTTGGCGATTGCCGCCACTAAGGCAGACCACATCACCCCTGACCAGCACGGCCACTTGGTACGACTTCTCGAAGCGCTGCTGGCGGAGCCGCTCAAGGATCTGCGCTTTGCCAACGTGCCGGTCAAGGCACTGTCGCTGGCCGCCATCCGCGCCACCGAAGCACGCGAAGTGGTTCATGATGGCAAACGCTCTTCCGCTCTGCGCGGCACTACCCTTGAAGGCGAAGACGTGCTGGTCTATCCGGGCGATGTGCCCACCCGGCTGCCCAATGCCGACTTCTGGCAGGACCAGGGCTTCGATTTTTCGAGTTTCAGGCCGATACCCTCCTCGTCCGAGGCGCTTTCGCATATCCGCATGGATGCCGCCATCGACTGGCTGATTGGAGACAAACTCACATGACCGACCCGCAGCCACGGCGCCATTTCAGCCTGGACGACATCCCGGAAAACGTTGCCGAGCGCGAGCGTCTGCGCCAGCGTGAGATGTTCGCCGCTACCGACGACCACCAGCCGCTGGTGAGCACTGCCGAAGAGCAGGCGTTGCCGGCAGCGAGCCTGGGCGCGCCCCGCAAACGCCGCTGGGGGCTGATGTTTGCCCTCGCCGGTGGCGCCACCCTCGGCACCATCGAGCTTGCCACCGGTATTCCCGAGGCGCTGTCGCAATCGGCCTGGATGAGCCTGGCATGGCAGCTGTTTGGCATCAGCCTGATTGGTCTGGGCGGAATGTCGCTGCTCAAGGAGCTCTGGCGACTCAGGCGCCTGAAACGTCACGACCAGCTGCGCCGCGAGCTGGCCGAGCTGCCTCAGCGCTCGCCCGGCCAGGCGCGGAAGATGGCCGAGCAGTTGCGCCAGCAGTTGAAGCTTTCTGAAGATGATCCGCACTGGCAGGCCTTTCAGCGCGCCTGTCAGCCGCATCATGACGGCGAGGAGATCCAGGCCCTGCTGCGCCATCACCTGCTTGCCCCGCGCGACCGCGAAGCTCAGCGGCTGGTGACGCGCATGTCCGGCGAAACCGCCATCATGGTCGCCATCAGCCCGCTGACCCTGGTCGATATGGCGCTGGTGGCCTGGCGCAGCCTTGTCATGATCGACAGGCTGTGCCGGCTTTATGGCCTGGAGCTTGGCTACGCCAGCCGCCTCCGGCTGTTTCGCAATGTGTTGAGCAACATGGCCTTTGCCGGTGCCAGCGAGCTTGCCACCGATGCCAGCATGGACATGCTCTCGCTGCATCTGGCCGGCAGGCTGTCCGCTCGGGCAGGCCAGGGGCTGGCCACCGGGCTCCTGAGCGCCCGCCTGGGGCTGCGTGCCCAGCGCTTGTGCCGTCCGGTCGCGTTCACGCCAGAAGAGCAGCCCAAGATGGCCGACCTGCGTCAGGATCTCTGGCGACAGATCAAGCGGCTGGACAAGGACTCCGCCTCTTAAGCGATGCGATGCTCGCTGTCGGCATCGAACAAAACCGCCCTGTCCATATCGACCCGCAGCGCCAGACGCTCGCCTGCGGTAATTGCGCATTTGGGGCCAACCCGGGCGGTTACCTCTCCTTGGCCCAGCGGCAGGCGCAACAGTATATCTGCGCCGGTGGGCTCGACCACCGAGACGCAAGCCGTCAGCAGCGTGCCCTCGGCCTGGGAGGTCAATCGCTCGTCTTCCTCGCTGAAGTGCTCGGGACGCAGGCCGAGAATCACCGTCTGCCCTGCGCGCTCGGCAAGCTCGTCGGCGCCACGCGCCGAGGGCCAGGGCAGCACCAGATCAGCTTCCTCCGGCGTGGCGATGCGCAGCTGACAAGCGCCCTTGCCGCCTTCCAGCGTTGCCTTGATGAAGTTCATCGAGGGCGAGCCCATGAATCCGGCCACGAACATGTCCACGGGGTTGTTGTAGACCTCGTCCGGCGAGCCCAGCTGGAGAATATGGCCGTCGCGCATCACCGCAATCTTGTCCGCCAGGGTCATCGCCTCGACCTGATCGTGGGTGACGTAGACGATAGTGGTGCCCAGGCGCTGGTGGAGCTTCTTGATCTCGGTACGCATGTCCACGCGCAGCTTGGCGTCCAGGTTGGATAGCGGCTCGTCGAACAGATATACCTTCGGCTCGCGGGCCAGCGCCCGCCCCATGGCCACCCGCTGACGCTGCCCCCCCGAAAGCTGGGCAGGCTTGCGCTTCAAAAGATGCGATATCTGCAAAAGATCCGCCACTCGCTCCACCGCCTGTTCGCGCTCGGCCTTCGGGACCTTGCGCATTTCGAGACCGAAACTGATGTTCTGGCGCACGGTCATGCTCGGGTAGAGCGCGTAGGATTGAAACACCATGGCGATGTCGCGCTCGGCGGGGGTGCGATGGGTCACGTCCTCGCCGTCGATGAGGATACGACCGCTGGTGACGGGCTCGAGCCCGGCAATGGCGTTCATCAACGTCGACTTGCCGCAGCCCGACGGCCCCACCAGAATCAGAAACTGCCCGGACTCGATGGAGAGGCTGACGTCCTTGAGCACCCGCTCGCGGCCGAACTCCTTGCGTACCTGCTCTATATCTAGCGCTGCCATAAATATGTCCCGTTATAATTAGTCATTGGCCAACGTCCTGGTCATCGATCGGCAGATCAACCCTTGACCGATCCGGCGGTCAGTCCGCGCACGAAATACTTGCCGGCCAGCACGTAGACCAGAAGCGTCGGGAGCGCGGCAATCATGGCGGCGGCCATGTTGACGTTGTACTCGCTGACCCCGGTCGAGGTATTCACCAGGTTGTTGAGTGCAACGGTCACCGGCTGAGTGCTGTGGCCGGAAAACGCCACTCCGAACAGGAAATCGTTCCAGATCTGGGTGAACTGCCAGATGATCGACACCACGATGATAGGCGCTGATACCGGCAGCAGGATGCGCCAGAAGATACGAAAAAACCCGGCGCCGTCGAGCTTTGCCGCCGACACCAGCTCATCGGGAATCCCCACATAGAAGTTGCGGAAAAAAAGCGTCGTGAACGCGATTCCGAACACCACGTGCACCAGCACCAACCCCGAGCGTGAGCTTGAAAGCCCAAGCCAGCCAAGGGTTTGTGCCATGGGCAGAAGCACCACCTGAAATGGAATGAAGCAGCCAAAGAGCATCAGCGCAAACACAAGCTCCGAGCCCTTGAAGCGCCACTTGGTCAGCGCGTAGCCGTTGAGCGCACCGATCGCGGTAGAGATGAGCACCGCCGGAATCACGATGGCAAAGGAGTTCCAGAAATAGCCGCCCACGCCTTCGCAGCGCATGCCGGTACACGCCTCGCCCCAGGCTTTCGCCCAGGGCGCGAGCGTCGGGTCTTGCGGAAGCGACAAAAGCGAGCCCGCGGTGATCTCGGACAGCGGCTTGAAAGAGGTCATCAGCATCACGATCAAAGGTAATGCGTAAAAAAGCGCGGCCGTGATGAGCACCGCGTAGAGTACACCCCGCCCCACACGCGCTTTGATACCCCGGCGGCGAATCACGTTAGCCATGCTTGCGACTCCTCAGTTCGGAGTAGAGATAGGGAATCAGAATCGCCAGCACCCCGCCCAGCATCAACATGGCGCTGGCGGAGCCCAGCCCGATCTGGGCGCGGTTGAAGGCGTGGGTGTACATGAAGGTGGCGGGCAGGTCCGTGGCGTAGCCGGGGCCCCCGCCGGTCAGCGCCACCACCAGGTCGAAGCTCTTGATCGCGATGTGGGAAAGAATCATCACCGCGCTGAACACCACCGGGCGCAGGCACGGCATCACGACCCGCCAGTAGATGCGCGCAAGGCTCGCCCCGTCGAGCTGGGCGGCCTTGATGATACTGTCGTCGATACCTCGAAGACCTGCCAGAAACAGTGCCATCACAAAGCCCGAGGCCTGCCACACCGCGGCGATCACTAACGTGTAAATCGCCATGTTTGGATCGACGATCCAGTCGAAGCGAAACGACTCGAAGCCCCAGCTGCGCACCATCGCCTGAATGCCGAGTTGCGGGTTCAAAAGCCACTTCCACACCACCCCGGTCACGATGAACGAAAGCGCCATCGGGTAGAGATAGATAGTGCGAAGCGCCCCCTCCTGACGAATCTTCTGATCGAGCAAAATGGCAAGCACCGCGCCGAGCACCAGACAGATCAGAACGAACAGCGCCCCGAAGATCATGAGGTTGGTAGAGGCCACCCACCAGCGGTCGTTGGCCATCAGCCTGGCGTACTGGCCGAAACCGACGAAGTCGTAGCTTGGCAGCATTCGCGAGCTGGTCAGCGAGAGCACGAAGGTCCAGAGCATGAAGCCGTAGACGAAGAACAGGATGATGGCCACGGAAGGCGCCAGCACCAGGCGCGGCAGCCAGGCCTGCAGCCAGCCGGAAGCCGTCGGCCGGCGGAAAACCGGCGAAGTTGTGTCGCTCATAAGGAGTCGCCTGTCAGCATGGCGCCGCCGAGCGGCGGCGCATTTTCAACAAGAGCTTTTCAAGGGCTTTGATGAAGCGCTTAGAAAGAAGCAGCCTGCGCGGCGCTGACCAGGCGCTCGGCGGCCTGTTCGGCGGACATGCTGGCATCGTTGAAGTAATTGGTCACCACATCGAAGATCGCCCCTTGCACATCGGCGCGTACCGCCATGCCGTGAGACATGCTGGGCACGAGCCCACCCTCTTCAGCGGTACGCTTGAAATCGGCAAGCGACTGTTCGGCGCAGCTGTCAAACGCACTCATGTCCAGGTCAGGACGTGCCGGGATGGACCCCTTGGCCAGGTTGAAGGCTTCCTGGAAAGTGGGTTCGAGCACCAGTCGTGCCAGCGCCTGCTGGGCACTGCGCTCGTCATCGTCGCTGACGCGGAACATGGCCAGGCTGTCGACATTGAACGAGAAGGCGTCCTCGGACCCCGGCGCCGCCGCGCACAGGTAGTCCTCGCCGGCAGTGAGGCCCGCGGCGGTGAACTCGCCCTTGGCCCAGTCGCCCATCAGTTGAAAGCCAGCATCGCCCTCGATCACCATATTAGTGGCGATGTTCCAGTCGCGCCCGGGCATGCCCTCATCCATCAACTCGCGCAGGCGCTTGAAGGTTTCCAGCGCATCGACCATCTGTTCGCTACCCAGCGCATCGGGGTCGAGTTCGACCAGCGACTGGCGGTAGAAATCGACGCCCTGGCTGCCCAGCACCACGCTTTCGAACACGGTGGCGTCCTGCCAGTCCTGGCCGCCGTGGGCCAGTGGCACAAAGCCCGCCTCGCGAATCGCTTCACCAGCGCTGAAGAGTTCATCCAGGGTAGTCGGCATTTCGACACCGGCGGTTTCCAGCACCTCTGGATTCGCCCAGAGCCAGTTTACCCGGTGTACGTTGGCAGGCACGGCGACGTACTGGCCGTCATGGCGCATGATATCGGCGATCACCTCGGGGAGCAGGTCATTCCAGCCCTCCTGCTCGGCAACCTCATCCAGGTCGCCCAGTAGGCCAAGCTCGCCCCACTCCTGAATTTCCGGCCCCTTGATTTGCGCTGCCGACGGCGGGTTGCCGGACATGGCGCGGGATTTCAGCACGGTCATGGCGGTTTCACCGCCACCCCCGG
Source organism: Vreelandella aquamarina (assembly GCF_020075495.1). Lineage (GTDB taxonomy): Bacteria > Pseudomonadota > Gammaproteobacteria > Pseudomonadales > Halomonadaceae > Vreelandella > Vreelandella aquamarina_A. The sequence continues at coordinate 444,313 of NZ_JABYQT010000001.1, read as the reverse complement.
CCACGGCGAAGTCCTCCCAGCCGTAGCCTTCGGCTTCCAGGAGCTCCTTGAGCACATTGGCCGCGCGCGCTTCGCCGCCGGAAGTCCACCAGTGGAGAACCTCGACATCGCTTGCATGAACGGAGGTGGCGGCTGCCATGAGGGCAAGGCTCAGGGCGGAGCGGCGCAGTGAGGGTAAACGCAATATCGACATGATGGCTCCTGGCATTGTTTTTGGAATAAAAGAGTATCGGGATAAAAAGGTAGCACTCCTGCCAGAATACGCCGCCACGCCAGCAAACGGGAGTTACCCTTTATTACATAATCCTGGCGCTTTATTACAAATCTGTAATAGGCGCTTGGCGTGGCAGGGTAAGCGTGGCCACGAGCCCGCCATCCGGGTGATTGGCGAGCGTGATATCGCCGCCGTGGGCGCGTGCGATGTGCAAAGCGATACCGAGCCCCAGGCCGCTTCCGCCGGTATGACGGCTGCGTGATGACTCCAGACGAACAAAAGGGGAAAATACCCGCGCCAGTTGCTCGTCAGCAATACCGGGGCCATTGTCGTGAATGCCAAGCGTGACCGTCCTGCACGTCTCGCTCAGGGTCACCGTCGCATGGTGGCCGTAGAACACCGCGTTCTCCAGGAGGTTGGCCAGGCAGCGCTTGATAGCCAGCGGCTTGACGATCAGCGGTGCGACCTGGCCGACTATGTCGATTTCACCGCCTTGAAGGCAAAGCTCCTTTGCAAGCGCGCGGACAAGCGCGTTGATATCCGTCGCCACCGGCGCTTCGTGTAGATCGAGCCCCTTGACCGATGCCAGCGCTCCCTTGACGAGCTCGGATAGCTCATCAAGCGAGGCGCAAAAGCGCTCACGCTGGACCGGGTCGTCGAGCATCTCGGCGCGCAGGCGCATCCGGGTGATCGGTGTTTTCAGGTCGTGGGAAATCGCCGAGAAGAGCCGTTCGCGCTCGTCGAGCTGTTCGCGGATGCGCCGCTGCATACGATTGAACGCCATTGCCGTGGCGGCTACTTCCCGGGGACCGCTCTCCTTGAGGGGCGGGCGGTCCAGATCATCGCCTAGCTGGCGGGCGGCTCGGGAAAGTCTGGCCAGCGGCCGGGTGACGCTTCTGATACTCAAAAACGAGAGCGCCAGCACGCAGACCAGTACCCAAAGCCCGACCAGCAGACGCTCTTCGGAAAGCCAGCGGTAGCCGCTAAAGATATCCGACACGCCAAGCAGCGTGGCCACGTACAGCCACATTCCCGGGGCGAGCTCGAGCTGGACCACCAGAATCGGTGGCGCTAGCGGCTCCATCAACAGGCTGTGCTGGCCCCAGCGCGGCGGCAGATCACCAAGCAGCACTTCGTTGTTGAATACCCTGAGGGTTTCCGGACGCGAGAACTCGACCACGACATCGTCGATGGCGAGCTGACGGGTCAGGATATCGCGCACGTTGTTCACCACCAGCGCCTTTTCATCGCCACGGCCAATATCGTCCACCGGAATGCGCCGCTCGTTGACGCTGACGAAAAAGCGCGTGCCCCCCATGTTGCGCAGCTGATCGAGCACGATGTGGCGATACTCCACCGGCAGGGAACGAAAGTATTTTATGGTGGAGGCGATACTCGACGCCATGTTGGTCGAGAGTTCGTCGAGCTGTTCGAGTTGACTGGCACGTACCTGAGCACTCCATAGCGCGTAGCTGGCCGCCTGGGCGGCCAGAACTCCAATGATCATGATGATGACGAAGCGCCCGCGAAGCGTTGCCGGCAGCCAGCGTTTCAGAATGCTCTTGAGCGCCATCAGACCACAGCTTCGACCTGGGCGGTGAGCACATAGCCCGCCCCGCGCACGGTACGGATCAACTGCGATTGCTGAGCATCTTCGCCCAGGCGCTGGCGCAGCCGACAAACATGAACGTCGATGGAGCGATCCAGCGGCGGCGCGTCGCGCCCGCGGGACAGCGCATAGAGCTCGTCTCGTGTGATCACCGTGGCCGGGCGTTCGAGAAATACCTGCAGCAGTTGAAAGTCCGCACCGGAGAGCGACGTATGCGCTCCGCGCTCATCCACCAGCTCACGCGTGGTGCGATCGAGCTGCCAGGGACCGAATCGCACCCAGCGGGCGTGTTCGGCGCCAATCGCTCCCCGACCTGCGCGCGTGCGGCGCAGCACCGCCTTGATACGCGCCAGAAGTTCGCGCGGGTTGAACGGCTTGGCGATGTAATCATCGGCCCCCAGCTCCAACCCGAGAATCCGGTCGGTGTCGTCACTGCTGGCGGTAAGCATGATGATCGGCAGGTTGCCCTGGCTGCGAAGCGTTCGGCAGACAGTGAAGCCGTCGTCGCCGGGCATCATCACATCCACGATCACAAGGCTCGGCGTATGATCCAGAAGCTGCGCGTAAAGCGATTCGGCGCCGTCGGCGGTACGCACCTGGTAGCCGTGGCGACCCAGGTAATCCGCCAGCAGCTCGCGGATTTCCGGATCGTCGTCGACGACCATGACGTGATCGGCTGATGTGCTCATGCAAGCGTGCCTCTGCCTTATTATTGTTTCCGCGCTCGATAATGGTGGAGAGACGCGCCTATCACAAGCGGCTATCGACTAAGGTGGCAGAACCCTGGCCGATGGTTCAAAGCCCGAAACGCTCGCGCAAGAGTACCGCTACCGCCGCTTCGCCATGATGGCCGATCTGGCGCGCGCTACCCAGGTGCCCTCCCATCTCCGGGTGGGAATTCAGCATGAAATGCGGCTCGCCTACCAGACTGAGCATTTCCACATCGTTCAGGTTGTCGCCGAAGGCCAGGCAGTGCTCGGCACGTACGTCGATGCGTTCGAGCAGCGCCGCCAGGGCCACGCCCTTGTTGACGCCGCCGGCCATGATCTCAAGCGACTGCGGAGTCGAGTAGGTGACGTGCAGCGCGCCGTCGCTGATATCGCGGATCGCGGTTTCGATGGCAAGAAGCGCCTCGGGGTCGCCGCCATAGAGAATCTTGCCGATGCCCTGGGTAGGCATCCGCTCCGGCGGCACGACCTCATAGACAAACCCTGTGGCGGCATGCATTTCCAGGTGGCTTGGCGACTCGGCATCGATATACCAGGCGTCATCCATGTAAAGGCTCAGGCGCACGTTCTGCGGACGCGGCAATTCAATCAGCCTTGCCGCCAGCCGGGGGTCAACGTGGTGGGCCTCCAGCAGCTGGTCGTCCGGGGCGTGGGTGTAGGCACCATTACTGCTGATCAGGTGAGCAGGTACATCAAGCTCGTCTCTAAAGACACGCATATCGGCATAGTGGCGTCCTGACGCAAGCACCAGATAATGTCCCTGGCCTACCAGGGTTCTCAATACGTCGATGGTGTCAGTATGCAGGCGATGGTCGCTGCCCAGCAGCGTGCCATCCAGATCAGAAACAATCAGCCGCGGTGTCATAGCATGCTCCCCATAAGTGAACGGTCAGCTTAACCGATACCGCGGTCGGGACATAACGCGTTGATGGGACATAATCCTTGTCAACTTCCCGGGCGGATAATTGGCGCGGCAAGCGGGAATCCGTATAGTGGCAAGCTACTCTCGCCAACTGATTGACCTCATGCTTCAGAATAACTCTCTGCTTGCCCAGCTCAAGCAACAAATCCGTGACACCACTCCGCGCGCCGAAGGGGTGATCAAAGCCACCGAGAAAGGCTTCGGCTTTCTCGAAACCGACAACGGTGAATCCTACTTCGTCCCGCCGCCCGCCATGAAGCAGGTGCTGCACGGCGACCGCGTGGAAGCGGTGATTCACGAAAACGGCGACAAGAAGTCCGTCGAGCCTGAAAAGCTGATCGAGGCGGGCCTTGACCGTTTCGTGGCCCGAGTGCAAAAGCGCGAAGATCGTCTCGCCGTGGTGCCGGATCATCCGTCGATTCGCAATGTGCTCAAGGCGCGGATCAAAAATAGCCTGGATGAAGCCAGTATTGGCGACGGTGACTGGGTAGTAGCACGGCTGGTACGCCATCCGCTCAAGGAGAACGACCGCGGCTTTTTCACCCAGATCGACGAGCTGGTGGCCAAGGCAGACGACCCGGCCGTGCCGTGGCGCGTGACCCTTGCTCGTCATGCGCTCGAGCAGGCAAGTCCCGAGGCCGGCAGCGACTGGCCGCTGCACGATGAGGGCCTGCCCCGTGAAGACCTGACCGCCCAGCCCTTCTTCACCATCGACGGCGAAAAGACCCGCGATATGGACGATGCGCTGCGCGTGACGCCCCGCGCCGACGGCGGCTGGCAGCTGAGCGTGGCCATTGCCGACCCAACAGCCTACGTGGAAGAGGGTCATGCAGCGGACCTGGAAGCCCGTACTCGCGCCTTCACGGTGTACCTGCCGGGCCAGAACGTCACCATGCTGCCCGAACAGCTGGCCGACGATCTCTGCTCGCTGCACGAAGGCCAGGAGCGCCCGGCGCTTGCCTGCACGCTGGACATCAACGCCGACGGCAGCCTGGGCGATTACCGCTTCTTTGCCGCCAACGTGAAGTCCCACGCCAGACTCGTGTATGACAACGTCTCCGACTGGATCGACGGCCAGGGCGACTGGGCACCCGAGGACGACATCGCCGAGCAGCTCAAGGCCCTGCGCGAGCTGACCGAGGCGCGTACCGCGTGGCGCAACGCCCATGCGCTGGTCTTCAAGGACCGCCCGGACTACGTGTTCGAGCTCGATGAGGCGGGCAACGTGCTGGCGATCAACACAGAAGAGCGCCGCATTGCCAACCGCATGATCGAAGAGTCGATGATTGCAGCCAACGCCTGCTGCGCCGATTTCCTGGCAAGCCACATCGGTCACGGTATCTTCAACGTGCACCGCGCGTTCGAGCCGGAAAAGGCCGAGGCTGCCCAGGAGTTCCTGGCTACTCAGGAGATCGACGTAGCACTGGAAGCGCTCACCGAGCTTGACCACTACAAGGACCTCAAGCGTGCGCTGGAAAGCCGCGACGATGCCTGGCTGGACGCGCGCCTGCGTCGCTTCCAGGGCTTCACCAGCATGTCCGCCCAGCCCGGCCCGCACTTCGGCCTGGGCCTTGCCGCCTACGCCACCTGGACCTCACCGATCCGCAAGTACGGCGACATGGTCAACCACCGTTTGATCAAGCGCGTGCTGAAAAGCGAACAGGCCCCGGCGGAAGCGAGCCAGGCACTGACCGAGCAGCTCACCGAGCGCCGCCGCCTGAACCGTATGGCCGAGCGCGATGTGAAGGACTGGCTCTACGTGCGCTACCTGACCCCGGCGGCCAAGGACCAGACGGTCTTCGATGCCGAGATCATGGCAATCAATCGCGGCGGCATGCGCGTACGCCTGACGCAAAATGGCGCCACGGCGTTCGTGCCCGCCCCCTTGATGCACAGTGACCGCGACAAGGTGGTCATTGATGATAAAGAGGGGCGTATCCAGATCGAAGGCGAAGAGCGCTACAAGCTGGGCGACAGCCTGCGCGTGGCGCTGGTGGAAGCCCGCGAAGAGACCCGTTCGCTGGTAGCCAAGCCCGCCGAGTAAGCCGGCAAGGCAGGCAAGACAAGACGGCGGCGCCCTGGGGCGCCGCCGTTTTTTTTGATGGCTACTCTTTTTAATAGCTACTCTTGCTGATGCTGCATGAAAAAGCGCAGCATTTCCCTGGAAGCATCCGGCCCCTCGGGGTCGGTATAGCTGCCCTGTGAGCTGCCCCCGGCCCAGGCGTGGCCGGCACCGTGGAGGCGCCACTGCTCCAGGCGCGCCTCATCCTTGCCGCCACGATGAACCGTACGCGTATAGCCGCGTCCGCCCGCCGACTGCCCTTTATCGACCTCCCCTCTGGCCGTTACGGCCGCGTACTGCGCCGCCACGCGCTCGGCATTGCTCAGGTGAACGGTGCTGTCGCGGTCGCCGTGAAAGATGATCGCCGGCACGCGGGAGGCAAGGCGACTCCCCTGTCCTCTGGCAGGTGTGCCGCCCTGCATGGCGGCCAGCGCGTCGGGCAGGCTCTTGGCTACCCCATGGGGTAGCCCCGAGTGCACGCCCACGGCGGCGAAAAGCTCCGGGTAGGTCATTGCCAAGGTGGTGGCCATGGCGCCACCGGCGGAAAGCCCGGCGACATACACCCGCGTGGCATCGAGCTTGTGCGCGTGCAGTATTTCACGCGTCATGCCCGCCAGAATCTCGGGCTCGCCGCCGTCGCGCTGCTGGTCTTCTGCCTTGAACCAGTTCCAGCACTTCGAGCTGTTGGCGCTTGTCGGCTGGGCCGGGTACAGCACACAGAACGTCTGCGCTTCGGCCAGCTGATTCATGCGGGTACCGGCGGCGAAGTCGTCCGGATTCTGCGTACAGCCGTGGAGCATGACGACCAGCGGCAGCGCCTGGCCGTGATAGCCGCTGGGTAGAAATAGCTTGTAAGCGCGGGCGCCGGCGCGGTTGCTGAAATGGCCGCGGGTAAAGGCGCCGGGGCTTGGCGCCTCGACGCTGCCCGGCGCTTGCATGGGCGTCGCGCCGCCTTGATAACTCGCCCATTGATTGCGCCACCCGGCGGTTGAGCGGCTGCGCCTGGCAGCTGACGGGGCCGGATCGGGCTCGACCGTCGAAAACGCCTCTCCTTTAAGCGCACAGGTACTCTCATAGACATTGCCACCTTCAAAAGGCGTGGCTGTCGCGTGCTCCTCGGCGCCAGGCCCGCCCTGCAGCAGCGCCATGGCTTCAGCCAGCTTTCCGGCGCGGGTAAGCCGCGTCGCTTCTTCCATTCGCTTGCTCAGGGTGGCGTCGATCATGATCAATGCCCTCGTCGGTACATCAGTGAATGCGGCCCGCCAGTGCGGCCTTGACCGCCGGGCTTGCCTGCAAGGTGCCCAGCACGATCACCGATTCGATGACGGCGGCGGCGAGCTCAGGGGTAACGTCGCTTGCGATGCTGGCCATACCCAGCACCTGGATCTGCAGCCTTTCGCCCGCCGATTGCACGGCTTCCAGGTCCGCGCGGCTGTAGTGCTCAAGCCCCAGCACGAAGGCCTTGCGCGCCACGGTCTGCTTGACGACATCAGCGTGCCTTTCGAGCTGGTTGCGAATGGCGGTGCGAATCAGATCGGTGCGATTGGAGTAAAACCCCTCCTGCACCAGCAGGTCGATCTGGCCTAGATCGATCACTCCCAGGTTAATGGTGATCTTCTCGGTGTTATCGCCCGGCTTGCGGCGCAGTTCGTGCAGGCTCATGTAGCGTTCCTGTTCCAGTAGCCTTCTTGGGATAGTGAAGTCATGAAAACCTTTACGGATTCCATATACCATCCATACAGATGGTATATTAGGCGCTTTCTGGCGATAAACAAGGCGTAAACACGAGACGAGCAAATTTAAAACATGTATCAGCAACGAGTGATTCATCGCCGCTGGCTCACTAAACATGCGTAAGCCATTGCTTGTGAAGGCCCAAGAGTTAACCGGCACCGCTGGCGAGGGACGGATAACTGACGTATAACTGACGTGACGCTGCTTTTGGCAAACCGATGACACCAAGATGGCCGGGAGGTTACTCTGCATATTGCCGACATGACCATGTTCTATGCGCCTTCCAGCGGTGGCGTGCGCACCTACCTCGATGCCAAACGCCATCGCTTGAATGCCATGGCAGGCGCCCGTCATACGCTGCTGGTTCCCGGCGAGCGCCAGCTTTTGCAGGAAAATGGTCACCGCATTGATGTTCCCGCAACTTTGCTGCCTTTCAGCAACGGCTATCGCTTTCCACTGACCCGACGCCCCTGGCTGCGCGCATTGCGTGATGTACGCCCGGACCTGATCGAGGCTGGCGACCCTTATACGGTTGGCTGGGCTGCCATCACCGGCGCCCGCGAGCTGGATATTCCGGCGGTCGCCTTTTATCACTCCGACCTGCCCACCATGATGAGCAACCGGCTTGGAGGCTGGTCGCGTTCGCTGATCGATAGCTACATCACCCGGCTTTACGCGCACTACGACCGTATCTTCGCTCCAAGCCGCGTAATGGCACAACGGCTTGAGGGGCTGGGAATCAAGGGCGTTCGCGTTCAGCCACTGGGGGTGGACCTGAACACTTTTCACCCCGAGCTGCGCGACGCCAACGTCAAAGTCGAACTAGGGCTAAAGGAGAGCACGCGCCTGCTGGTGTTTGCCGGACGCGGCTCTCAGGAAAAGAATCTGCCTACCCTGCTTCAGACCATGCGCCGCCTGCAGGGTAATGTCCTCCAACAGCGCTATCATCTGCTGCTGATCGGCTCCTCGATGCCGACCCAGGTTCCCGACAACGTGACGGTGATCAACCACTTCTGTCCGGCCGCCGAGATTGCACGCTATTTCGCGAGCAGTGACGCGCTCTTGCATGCCGGCACTCAGGAAACCTTCGGGTTGATCGTGCTGGAGGCCATGGCCTGCGGCATTCCAGTCGTGGCCGCCCGCGCCGGGGCGCTTGCCGAAAACGTGCCTGAAGCGTGCGGGATGCTGTGCCGGCCACTGGATAGCGAGGACATGGCGCGCAGCATCCAGACCCTTTTTGAAAACGATGCCCAGGCCATGGGGCTTCGGGCGCGCCTGCACGTCGAGCGTCACCATGACTGGGATATCGTGGTGCAAGGTGTAATGCACCACTACCGGGAACTGCTGGGCAACAGCAGTACGGCTACGGCGGGCGTACAGCATGGCTGAAAGAGAATTTGCCCTGGTGCTGCATGACATTGCCCCCACCACCTGGGAGGACTACCGCGCCTTTGTGGAGGAGATCGACTCCATGGGACAGATTCCCATGACCTGGCTCGTCGTGCCGGACTTTCACCACCGCAGTAACACCTTTGAAGATGCCTCCCTGCTTGATCTTCTGCATCAACGCCGGGCGCGCGGCGACGAGCTGGCGCTGCACGGTTTCTATCATTGCGACGATGCCCCGGCGCCTTGCACCCCGCGCGACTACTTCATGCGCCGCCTCTATACCTATGAAGGCGAGTTCTACCCGCTCGGCTACACTGAGGCGCTCAAGCGCCTGGAGCGCGGCGCCGCGCTTTTTCGCACCCAGGGCTGGCCACTGGAGGGGTTCGTGGCGCCCGCCTGGCTGTTAGGCGAAGGCGCACGCCACGCGCTGAAAACCCAAGAATTCATCTATACCAGCGACCCCGGCCACCTGTATCTTCTGCCGGACTATACGCCGATCAAGGCGCCTTCTCTGGTATGGAGTGCGCGCAGCCGCTGGCGACGCGGCATGTCCTGGGTAGTCAATGAGCAAGCCCGTCGCCGCCATCGCCATGCACCGCTGATCCGACTCGGGCTTCATCCAGTGGATATGCGCCATGACCTGTCAAGACGCTACTGGCTGAAAACGATTCGTCGCCTGCTGGCAGAGGGATATCGGCCCACGACCAAGATCAGCTGGCTACAGCGTCATAGCCAGCGCCACGGCCAGGCGGCAGCGATATCATCCGGCTTTTGAAAACGCCTCCACGGAGTTGATCCCATTGTTGGTTATTTAACCGTATGAAAAGAACACTCTGGCTGCTGGCCGCGGGGCTGATTGCCGTGTTGGCCATTCCCGTACTGCTGGGCGGCACTGACCTGATTCATCTGCTCGCCGGGTTTCCGCCGGGCCTTTTTGCCTTGATGCTGGGCATGATACTGGCCTGCTGGGTACTCAATGGTGCCAAACTGCGCGTTCTGTTGGCGGGGCGCGCTGGCCATATGGGGTTGATGCGCGCTACCGGTACGGTGATGGCCACCGAGTTCGCCATCTGCGCGACGCCTGGAGGAAGCGGCGGGCCCTTGACGCTGATCGCCCTGCTGACACGGCGTGGCGTACGCCCGGCCCAGACCACGGCCATCTTTGCCGTGGATCAGATCATCGACCTGCTGTTCTTTCTCTGTTCGATGATTCTGATGATGATTTATGTCATCTCACGCTCGATCGATGCACGGCTTGGCTGGATGCTGGTGGTGCCCATGACGCTCTTGTGCCTGGCGCTACTCGGGGTCATTCTGATGGGCCGCTATCATCGCCGTGTGCTGATCGTGACCGGCCGCCTGCTGAGTAGAATGCGCATCAGCGCAAGGCTCCAGTACGCCATGGTACGCCGCGTACTGCTCTTCAAGCAGGCCTTTACCGAAACCCTGCAACTGCCACGCTCGGCACTGGCCTCGGCTTTCGGGTTCGGGATCGTGCACTGGATCGTGCGCTACAGCATTCTCTACGTCACGCTGTACGGTCTTGGGCAGCATCTGGATTGGGCCTGGACGTTCCTGGTGCAGATGCTCTCCATGGCGGCAGGTCAGCTGACCCTGCTGCCCGGCGGTGCCGGAGGTGCCGAACTCTCCTCCTCCGCCCTGCTGGCTCCCATCGTGGGCCAGAGCAGCGCGGCGGCCGCGATTCTGATCTGGCGGGCGATCACCTACTATTTCTATTTGATTGCCGGGGCCCCGGTCTTCATGCTGATGGCCGGACGCCCGCTGCTCAGAAAGGTTCTCGAGGGGCGCAAGCGCAAGGCGCAAGGTTGACCCTTCGCACCGCCGCCAACAACCGGGCATGAAAACCAGACATAAAAACCAGGCATGAAAAAGGGGTGCCACCAGGCACCCCTTTTTTGTTGCTTACCGGCTTACCAGCCAGTCACTTCTTTCAGCGCGTCGCCGATCTCGGCCAGAGAGCGCACGGTCTTGACACCGGCGTCTTCAAGGGCTGCAAACTTCTCGTCAGCGGTGCCTTTACCGCCGGAGATGATGGCGCCGGCGTGGCCCATACGCTTGCCAGGAGGTGCAGTCACACCGGCAATGTAGGAAACCACGGGCTTGGAAACGTGATCCTTGATGTAGGCCGCCGCTTCTTCTTCCGCCGTACCACCGATTTCGCCGATCATGACGATCGCTTCGGTTTTCGGATCCTTCTCGAACATCTCCAGGATGTCGATGAAGTTGGAGCCCGGAATCGGGTCGCCACCGATGCCTACACAGGTCGACTGACCGAAACCGTGGTCAGTGGTCTGCTTGACGGCTTCGTAGGTCAGGGTGCCCGAACGGGAAACGATACCAACGCGGCCCGGCTGGTGGATGTGACCCGGCATGATACCGATCTTGCACTCACCGGGAGTGATGACACCCGGGCAGTTCGGACCGATCAGGCGGACACCCAGCTCGTCGCATTTTACTTTCGCTTCGAGCATGTCGAGGGTAGCGATACCTTCGGTGATGCACACGATCAGCTTGATACCGGCGTTAGCGGCTTCAAGGATGGAATCTTTACAGAACGCTGCCGGCACGTAGATAACGCTGGCTTCTGCACCGGTTTTCTCGACCGCTTCGGCAACGGTGTTGAAAACAGGCAGGCCCAGGTGCTCCTGGCCGCCTTTGCCCGGCGTCACACCGCCGACCATTTGCGTACCGTAGGCAATCGCCTGTTCGGAGTGGAACGTGCCCTGGCCACCGGTGAAACCCTGGCAGATGACCTTGGTGTTCTTGTCGATCAGGATGCTCATTACTTGCCCTCCGCCGCTTTAACAACCTGCTGAGCCGCGTCGGTCAGACTGGTAGCCGCGATGATGTTCAGACCGCTGGAGGCCAGTTTTTCAGCTCCCAGCTCGGCGTTGTTACCTTCCAGACGAACAACGACCGGAACATTAACGCCCACTTGCTCGACGGCACCGATGATGCCTTCAGCAATCATGTCGCAACGAACGATACCGCCGAAGATGTTGACCAGAACGGCCTTGACGTTGTCGTCAGACAGGATGATCTTGAACGCTTCTGCCACGCGCTCTTTGGTCGCGCCGCCGCCTACGTCCAGGAAGTTGGCCGGCTTGCCGCCAGACAGGTTGACGATGTCCATGGTACCCATGGCCAGGCCAGCACCGTTGACCATGCAGCCGATGTTGCCATCCAGCGCGACATAGTTCAGTTCCCACTTCGCCGCGTCGGCTTCACGCTGATCTTCCTGGGAAGGATCGCGCATCGCTTGCAGGTCCGGGTGACGGTACAGCGCGTTGCTGTCGAGGCCCAGTTTGGCATCGAGGCAGTGCAGGTTGCCTTCGTCGGTGATGACCAGCGGGTTGATTTCCAGCAGCGCCAGATCCTTGTCATGGAACAGCTTGGAAAGGCCCAGGAAGATCTTGGTGAACTGCTTGATCTGGTCACCCTTCAGGCCCAGCTTGAAGGCCAGCTCGCGCGCCTGGTAGGGCTGTGCGCCTACCAGCGGGTCGATTTCGGCTTTTAGAATCTTTTCCGGTGTCTCTTCGGCAACCGTTTCGATTTCCACACCACCTTCGGTCGACGCCATGAAGACGACGCGACGGGTAGTACGGTCAACCACGGCGCCCAGATACAGCTCATCGGCGATATCGGTGCAGGTTTCGACCAGAATCTTGGCAACCGGCTGACCTTTTTCGTCAGTCTGGTAAGTCACCAGGTTCTTGCCCAGCCACTGCTCGGCAAATGTCTTTGCTTCAGCCGGGTCCTTGATCAGCTTGACACCGCCCGCTTTACCACGGCCGCCTGCGTGCACCTGGGCTTTGACTACCCACATGTCGCCGCCGATCTTCTTGCAGGCTTCTACTGCTTCTTCGGGAGTGTCCACGGCAAAGCCCTTGGACACTGGCAGACCATAATCAGCAAACAGCTGTTTGCCTTGATACTCGTGAAGGTTCATCGATTCATGCCATTGGTTGCATGTGACTCGAATGATGGGCAGATCATCTGACCTGGCCATCCCCGTACTTTCGGTGGCTAGTTTACAACACAGCCGAAAGCGATGCGCCACCTTATGGTGGCGCCTGGTGGTTACCGCTGAACTGTTTAACGCTTTTTACGATTGGCCATGTGAATGGCGTGGCCTTCCACCGCCAGTGCGGCTTCGTGGATGGCTTCTGACGTGCTCGGGTGGGCGTAGCAGGTCAAGGCCAGGTCTTCAGCGCTGGAACCGAATTCCATGGCAATAACGCCCTGGGCAATCAGTTCACCGGCGTGCTGGCTGACGATGTGCATACCCAGAATGCGGTCCGTTTCGGCATCGGCAATGATCTTGGCCATACCTTCAGGCGCATTGTTGGCAAGCGCACGGCCATTGGCCGAGAACGGGAAGGAACCGGTCTTGACTTCGATGCCTTTCGCCTTGGCATCCTGCTCGGTCATGCCTACCCAGGCCACTTCCGGCGAGGTATAGATAACGCTCGGAATAGCGTCGTAGTTCATTTCGGCCTTGTGGCCGGCAATGATGTCAGCGACCATCACGCCCTCTTCGGACGCTTTATGGGCCAGCATCGGGCCACGGACACAGTCACCGATCGCATAGACGTTAGGCACGTTGGTACGGCACTGGTCATCGACGAAGATGAAGCCGCGCTCGTCGAGCTCGACGCCAACGCCATCGGCAATCACGCCCTGGGTGTAAGGACGGCGACCAACGCATACGATCAGCTTGTCGAAGGTCATTTCCTGTTCGCCGTCAGCATCGGTGTACTTGACGACAACTTCGTTGTCCTTGACGTCGGAACCGGTAACGCGTGCGCCCAGCTTGATGTCCAGACCCTGCTTCTTGAGCAGCTTCTGGGTTTCCTTGGCAATGGCACCATCGACCATCGGCAGGAAACTGTCCATGGCTTCCAGTACGGTGACGTCTGAACCCAGACGGTTCCATACGCTGCCCAGCTCGAGGCCGATGACACCGGCGCCGATCACGCCAAGGCGCTTGGGCACTTCCGTGAATTCCAGTGCACCGGTAGAGGTCACGATCAGGTCATCGGTCAACGGTGTCGGCGGGATCTCGACCGGCACGGAGCCTGCTGCGATGACGATGTTGTCAGCGGTGTACGTAGTGGCATTGCCATCATGGTCAGTGACTTCGACTTCGGTGGACGAAGTGACTTTACCTTTGCCTTCCAGCGCAGTGACGCCATTGGCCTTGAACAGTGCGCTGATGCCGCCCACGTTCTTGTTGATGACCGAGTTCTTGAACTCGAGCATCTTGGCGATGTTAGCCTTCGGCTCTTCGATCTCGATACCGACTTCGGCAAAGTGATCGCGTGCTTCAACAAACTTATGTGACGTTTCAAGCAGCGCCTTGGAAGGAATACAGCCGACGTTCAGGCACGTACCGCCATGAACGGTCTTGCCTTCCTTGTTGACCCACTTTTCGACACAGGCCGTTTTCAGACCCATCTGTGCTGCGCGGATGGCAGCAACGTAACCGCCAGGGCCGGCGCCGATAACGATCACATCAAACTTGTCAGCCATGTTGGCTCCTTTAGCTTGGTGCTCTTCTCCCACGACAGGACATCGGGAGAAGAGCTGTGTACGACTGCATAACTATGGTGACGCGCATGGCAATATCAATACGCGAAGATACGTTACCTATGTACCTTAGACGTCCAGCAGCAGGCGTGCCGGGTCTTCCAGCAACTCTTTGATCGTTACCAGGAAGCGAACGGCGTCTTTACCATCAATCATGCGGTGGTCGTAAGAGAGCGCCAGATACATCATGGGGCGAATCTCGACCTTGCCGTCGATCGCCATCGGGCGATCCTGAATCTTGTGCATACCCAGAATGGCGGTCTGCGGCGGATTGATGATCGGCGTGGACATCAGCGAACCGAACGTACCGCCGTTGGTGATGGTAAAGGTACCGCCGATCATGTCATCCATGCCCAGCTTGCCATCACGGCCACGCTTGCCGAAATCGACGATAGTGCGCTCGACGTCGGCAATCTTCATGCTGTCGGTATCACGCAGTACCGGTACGACCAGACCACGGTCGGTAGAGACTGCAACACCGATATCCTGATAACCGTGATAGACGATGTCGGTGCCGTCGATCGAGGCATTGACATCCGGGAAGCGCTTGAGCGCTTCAGAAGCTGCCTTCACGAAGAAGCCCATGAAGCCGAGCTTGACGTCGTGAGCCTTCTGGAAAGTATCCTTGTACTGCGCACGCAGGGCCATGATCTCGGTCATGTCCACTTCGTTGTACGTGGTCAGCATGGCCGCCGTCTGCTGGGCCTGAACCAGGCGCTTGGCAATGGTCTGACGCAGACGCGTCATCGGCACGCGCTTCTCGGCGCGCTCGCCTTCAGCAGCCGGTGCCGCCGCGGCCTTGGCCGGTGCTGCAGAAGAGGACTTCGCGGCTTTCTTGGCAGAGCCATCCTTCACGGCTTTCTGAACGTCTTCCTTCAGCACGCGACCGCCCTTGCCGGTGCCTTCGATCCTGGCAACGTCCAGGTCGTGCTCGGCGATCAGCTTGCGCGCGGCCGGGGCCACGATCTTGTCGCCCATCTTCTCGTCGCTTTCGCCGTTGTCGGCGGACGCTTCCGGCTTGTTATCCGTGGCACTGGCATAATCGCTGCCGCCGCCTTCAGTAAAGGTCGCCAGAATCGCTTCGGACTCTACCTGACTGCCCTCTTCGGCCTTGATTTCGGCCAGTGCGCCGTCAGCCGGTGCGACCACCTCAAGTACGACCTTGTCGGTCTCGATATCGGCAAGCACGTCATCGCGCTTGACCGCTTCACCGACCTTCTTGTGCCAGGTCGCGACCGTGCCTTCCTGGATGGACTCAGGGAAGCTCGGCGCCTTGACGTCGTGCTGCTTGCCGCCGCTGCTGGGCTTTTTCTCTTCCTGCTTGGCGTCTTGCTTGTCGTCAGAGGTCTTCTCGGACTGCGCGGCGTCGTCGGAAGATTTCTCTTCCTTCTTGCCGCTGTCGCCTGAAGCGCTGCCCTCGCCGATCTTGCCGAGTACCTGTTCGGACTCGACGGTATCGCCCTCTTCGGCCATCACGTCAGTCAGGGTACCCGCTTCCGGTGCAACGACCTCCAGCACCACCTTGTCAGTCTCGATCTCGACGATCAGCTCGTCGCGCTCGACGCTATCACCCGGCTTTTTGTGCCACGCTGCCACGGTACCTTCGGCAACGGATTCCGGAAAGGTTGGCGCTTTGATATCAGTAGCCATGTCGTTTCCTTATATGTTCTCTAAATCCGGCGGGCGCTTTACAGATTGAAAGCGTCTTCCACCAGCTGGCGCTGCTGTTCAGTGTGAACGGACATGTAGCCCGCCGCCGGTGCGGCAGAGGCAGGACGTCCGGCAAATTTCAACTCGCGTCCCAGGCCATCCTTGAGCATATCGGCCACTGTACGCATGTGGTGCTGGCTTGAATACCAGGCGCCCTGATTCAAGGGCTCTTCCTGACACCAGACAATGTCTTCCACATTGGTATAGGCCTTGAGCACGTCCAGAAGCTCGTCTTTCGGGAACGGGTAGAGCTGCTCAAGACGGATGATCGCCGTATCGCTGCGCTCGTTCTCGGCACGCCAGGCGGCCAGGTCGTAGTAGACCTTGCCCGAACACAGGACAATGCGGGTAACGCTTTCGGCAGCGAGATCCGCCTGATCCGGCAGCACCATCTGGAACTTGCCATGCGCCAGATCGTCAAGGCTCGACACTGCTTCCTTGTGGCGCAGAAGCGACTTGGGCGACATGACGATCAGCGGCTTGCGCAGCGGACGGATGACCTGACGACGCAGCAGATGGAAGATCTGCGCCGGCGTGGTCGGCACACACACCTGCATGTTGTGCTCGGCGCACATTTGCAGGAAACGCTCAAGACGCGCGGACGAGTGCTCGGGCCCTTGGCCTTCATAGCCATGGGGCAGCAGCATGGTCAGGCCACACAGGCGGCCCCACTTGCTTTCACCCGAGGAGATGAACTGGTCGACCACCACCTGAGCGCCGTTGAAGAAGTCGCCAAACTGGGCTTCCCAGATGACCAGATCGTTGGGCGCGGTAGTGGAGTAGCCATACTCGAACGCCAACACGGCTTCCTCCGACAGGAAGGAGTCGTGAATGGTGAAGCGCGGCTGACCATCGGCCATGTTCTGCAGCGGCACGTAGGTAGAGCCATCTTTCTGGTTGTGTATCACGGCGTGGCGGTGCGAGAACGTACCGCGCCCCACATCCTGGCCGGTAATACGGATAGGGTGGCCCTGATCCAGCAGCGTGGCATAGGCCAGGGTCTCGGCAAAGCCCCAGTTCATCGCCATGCCGCCGGCCTGCATCTTGCGGCGGTCTTCGTAGATCTTGGACACCTGACGCTGTACGTCGACCCCGTCCGGGATCTCGCACATCTTGGCCGCCAGCTGCTGAAGGCGCTTCATGTCGAAGGACGTGTCGGCGTCGCCTGACCACTCGTGACCAAGGTACGGCGCCCAATCCACAAACAGGGATTTATTGGGCTCTTGCACCAGCGCATTGGCCACATGGTTGCCCGCTACCAGATCGTCACGATAGGTTTCGGTCATCGCCTTGGCGTCGTCTTCGGAAAGCACGCCTTCGTCTACCAGGCGCTTGGCGTATAGCGTACGCGAGGAGGCGTGGTCCTTGATCTTGGCATACATCAGCGGCTGAGTGCCTGACGGCTCATCCGCTTCGTTATGACCACGACGACGATAGCAGACGAGGTCGATGACCACGTCCTTCTTGAACTGCTGACGGTAATCGAGCGCTACCTGAGTGGCATGCAGCACCGCGTCCGGGTCGTCACCGTTGACGTGGAAAATCGGCGCCTGAACCATCTTGGCAATATCAGTGCAGTATTCGGTCGAGCGTGCATCCTGCGGGTTGGAGGTCGTGAACCCCACCTGGTTGTTGATCACGATGTGCACGGTACCGCCGGTCTTGTAGGCGCGGGTCTGGGACATCTGGAATGTCTCCATGACCACACCCTGGCCGGCAAAGGCGGCATCGCCATGCACATTGATCGGCAGCACCTTGTCGCCTTCCGGATCGTTACGGCGATCTTGGCGCGCCCGTACGGAACCTTCGACCACCGGTGCCACGATCTCGAGGTGCGAGGGGTTGAACGACATGGCCAGGTGTACTTCACCGCCAGGCGACATGACGTTGGAGCTGAAGCCCTGGTGATACTTCACATCGCCAGAGCCACGCTCGATCACCTTCTTGCCGTCGAACTCGTCGATCAGATCCGCCGGGTTCTTGCCCAGAATGTTGACCAGCAGATTGAGGCGACCGCGGTGAGCCATGCCGATAACGACTTCCTTCGTGCCATAACCGCCAGCACGCTGGATCAACTCGTCCATCATCGGTACAAAGACTTCACCACCCTCGAGACCGAAACGCTTGGTCCCCGGGTACTTGGACGCCAGATAGTTTTCCAGGCCTTCGGCAGCGGTCAGACGCTCGAGCACATGCTTGCGCACATCGTCGCTGAACTTGGGCGCACTGCGTACTGACTCGAAGCGGCGCTGCAGCCAGCGCTTCTCTTCGGTGTCCACGATGTGCATGAACTCGCAGCCGATGGAGCGACAGTACGTCTTCTCCAGCGCATCCACGATGTCGCGCAGCGGGGCCTTGTCAATACCCAGGAAAAACGAACCGGTCTGGAACTCGGTGTCAAGGTCAGCCTTGGTCAGCTGATGGAACGACAGGTCGAGGTCGGGGACGGGGGTGGGATTGCGCAGTCCTAGCGGATCGATATCGGCCTTTTGATGACCACGGAAGCGATACGCGTTGATCAACTGCAGGACTTTCACCTGCTTCTTGTTCTCACCGCTGTCGGCTGCAGGCGCAGCGCGACCGGGACGACTCTCTCGGCCCAGCTGGTAGAACTGATCACGAATGGGGCTTAGCGGAACATCGTGGGAGGCACTGCCCTCGGGACGTGGCAGCTGGTCAAAATAGCTACGCCATTCGTCAGGGACAGCATCAGGATCGTCGAGGTACTGCTCATAAAGCGCTTCCACGTAGTGGACATTGCCACCACTAACGTGAGAGGAACGCCACATTAACTCCATTATGCCTTGTTGCATCTCTCGGTCACCCTGCACTGATGGGGTGGTATCGGCATCGCTGCAAAGGCGCAGCGACATCGCTATTGCCCTGCCGGCGGGGCGGGACATTTGCCGGCGGCATCGGCCTGAGGCCGGAAGCCCTACTTAACTGGAATTTACTGCCTTATCAATATACTACTCAGTTCATGCTCAAAAGCCGGTACGTACAGCACCGGCTTTTAAACTTGACTGGCCAGAGGTGCGACGCGTCGCCGCACCTCGTGACAAACCCTATGATAACAAGCGAAGCGTCACGATTTAAGTAGCAAAATGCTACAAGTTGCGTGACAAACGCATTTTATTTATCCGCAGGCCGATCAGGTGGCGTCTGCAAGCAGCATTTCACGGATCTTGCCGATGGCACGAGTGGGGTTCAGGCCTTTCGGGCAAACCGCCACACAGTTCATGATGCCGCGGCAGCGGAACACCGAAAACGGGTCTTCCAGATCAGTCAAACGCTCGCGAGTAGCAGTATCGCGGGAGTCGGCCAGGAAGCGATAGGACTGCAGCAGACCGGCCGGCCCCACGAACTTGTCGGGGTTCCACCAGAACGACGGGCAGGATGTCGAGCAGCAGGCGCACAGGATGCACTCGTACAGACCGTCGAGCTTGTCACGCTCTTCCGGCGACTGCAGACGCTCGATGGCCGGCGCCGGGGTCTCGTTTTGCAGGTACGGCTGAATACGCTCGTACTGCTTGTAGAAGATACCCATGTCCACGACCATGTCGCGGATGACCGGCAGACCGGGCAGCGGGCGCAGAGTCAGCTTGTTGTTTTTCACAACGTCTGACAGCGGCGTGATACAGGCCAGGCCGTTCTTGCCGTTCATGTTCATGCCATCGGAACCGCATACACCCTCGCGGCAGCTGCGACGGAACGCCAGACCGCTATCCTGCTCCTTCATCAGGTGCAGAACGTCCAGCACCATCAGATCGCGCCCCTTGGTATCGACTTGGAACTCCTGCATGTAAGGCGCGGAGTCGGTTTCCGGATTGTAACGGTATACGGATACCTGAAGATTGGACATTGTAACTCCCTCTCGTCAATGCGGAGTTTAGTAGGTACGAACCTTGGGTTCGAACGTATCAACGGTTTTCGGCTTGAAGTTGACGTCGCGCTGCTTCAGCTCCTTGGTGAGCGGGAAGTAGAGCGAGTGTTTCAGCCAGTTGACATCATCACGGTCTGGGTAGTCGTAACGCGAATGGGCACCGCGGCTCTCTTTACGCTCAAGGGCGGCAATTGCCGTCGCTTCGGCCACTTCCATCAGGTTATCAAGCTCCAGTGCTTCTACACGGGCCGTGTTGAAGGCATTGGACTTGTCAGGCAGGTAGGCATTGGCGATACGCCCACGCAGCTCGGCCAGTTTTTGAACGCCCTCCACCATGTTCTTCTCTTCCCGGAATACCCCGAAAGAGTTCTGCATGATGCTTTGAAGCTCTGCCTTGAGCTCAGGAATGCTCTCGCCGCCTTCAGATTCGTTCCAGCGGGTAATGCGCTTCATGGCGGATTCGATGTCGGATTCGGAGGCATCCAGGTATTCGATACCTTCGTTCAGTGCGCCTTCGATAAACATACCGGCGGCACGTCCAAAGACAACGAGATCCAGCAAGGAGTTCCCGCCCAGACGGTTGGCACCGTGTACCGACACGCACGCCGCTTCACCACAGGCAAACAATCCGTTGATGATCTGATCGTTACCGTCTTCGTCCTGGAGAATAGCCTGGCCGTGAACGTTGGTCGGAATACCGCCCATCATGTAGTGGCAGGTAGGCACGACCGGGATCGGGTCCTTGGCAGGATCGACGTGCGCAAATGTCTTGGAAAGCTCGACGATACCCGGCAGGCGCTTGCCCAGTACTTCTTCACCCAGGTGATCAAGCTTCAGGAAGACGTGATCGCCCTTCTCGCCACAACCACGGCCTTCGAGGATCTCCATTACCATGGAGCGCGCCACCACGTCACGACCCGCCAGGTCCTTCGCGTTGGGCGCGTAACGCTCCATGAAGCGCTCGCCATCCTTGTTGATCAGATAGCCACCTTCGCCACGGCAGCCTTCGGTAACCAGCGTGCCCGCACCGTAGATACCGGTGGGGTGGAACTGCCACATTTCCATGTCCTGCATCGGGAAGCCGGCGCGCAGCGCCATGCCGATACCGTCACCGGTATTGATCAGGGCATTGGTGGTGGAAGCGTAGATACGGCCAGCACCGCCTGTCGCAAGCACTGTGGCCTTGGACTTGACGTGCACCACTTCACCGGTCTCGATGCACATGGCAATGCAGCCCACCACGTCACCATTGGCATTCTTCACCAGATCAACCGCGTACCACTCGTTCAAGAAGGTCGTGTTGTTCTTGAGGTTGTTCTGGTAAAGAGTGTGCAGGAGCGCGTGGCCGGTGCGGTCGGCCGCGGCACAAGTACGTGCCGCCTGGCCACCCTCACCAAAGTTCTTCGACTGGCCGCCAAACGGACGCTGGTAGATGCGGCCGTTATCGAAACGAGAGAACGGCAGGCCCATGTGCTCGAGTTCGAATACGGCCTTGGGGCCTTCGGAGCACATGTACTCGGCCGCATCCTGGTCGGCGATGTAGTCCCCGCCCTTGACGGTATCGTACATGTGCCAGCGCCAGTCATCCTGCGGGTCGGCAGAGGCGATCGCGCAGGTAATGCCGCCCTGGGCAGAAACGGTGTGGGAACGTGTCGGGAACACTTTGGATAGAACGGCTGTCTTCTTGCCGGACTTGGCCAGTTCCAGAGCAGCGCGCAGGCCAGAGCCACCGCCACCGATGATGATGGCGTCAAACGTCAGGCTACGTAGGTTAGACATGTATCAAGCTCCCCACAGAATTTGAATGCCCCACACCAGATAAACGAAGATGGCCAGAATGATCAGCGTCTGGGCACCCACGCGCAGGCGAGTGGACTTGAGATAATCGGTAGTTACGGTCCACAGGCCAATCCAGGCGTGGGCGGCAATGGAAATGAATGCCAGCAGCGAGAAGATCCGCATCCACGTCTGGTTGAAAAGGCCGCTCCAGGTGTAGTAGTCAAGGTCGGGGTTGAATAGCAGGTAGGCGACCATGAAAACCGTATATACGGCCAGCACCACGGCAGACACACGCTGCATCAGCCAGTCAGACAGCCCGCTGCGGCCAAAACTTGTAATATTGGTTACCATACCCAGACTCCTGCCAGAACAATCAGAACCGCACTGACCACAACCGTGATCTGCGCTTTTTGCACGCTTCCTTCCAGGGTCACACCGATATCGGCGTCCATCAGCAGGTGCTTGATGCCCGCCACGAAGTGGAACGCCAGCGCAGACAGCAGACCCCAGGCAACAAACTTCGCCAATAGGTTATTGGCCAGTGCGTTGCTGACTTCATCAAAGCCTGCCGGAGATGACAGTGACTTGCCCAGCGCCCAAAAAGCGAATATCAGGCCAACAAACAGGATCACACCGGTGATACGGTGAGTGATCGATGTCAGCGCCGGAAGTGGGAAGTGTATCGTAGTTAGATCTAGATTTACGGGTCGTTTGCTATTCACGGCTTATACACACTCTCTTGGCCCGCTCTGCGACAGGTCGGGCATAGCCCGAGCGGGCAGTGGTTGCTGGAAGGGGCTCGGCCGTTTGCCAAGTCAAGCACGACCACCTACCTGCCGGTCGCGCGCCGTGGATTATAAGAACCTTAGCCCCTGCTGACAAACCGAACTCGGACCTAACTCGACTATGGTGCAAAAAAAAGCGGCCAACCCGAGTCGATTTTGCGATGCAGCATCGATATAGTGACAGAGACCTGATCGTTTGATAAGCCTGTTAAGGAGTCGTCAAACCTCGATCACTTCGCTACTATGATCAGCATTATCCATATACAAGCATTATTCAAAATAATAATTTTTGCATAACTTTGTTTACATGCCTTGCGCCTAGCGGTTTGCCTAATTGACAAAATGTCGCACGCTTCTATAGTGGGCAAGCCTTTTCGCCGGCGCGGTATGCGAAACAACGACTTTACGTCCCAACCCGAATCCGAAAGGAGGCCAGAATGGCTGACAGGAAAGCAACATTGACGGTAGACGGTCTTGATAAAACGATCGAACTACCCATGTACTCCGGCACGCTTGGGCCAGACGTTATCGACGTTCGCGGCCTGGGAGCCGAAGGCCTGTTCACCTATGACCCCGGCTTCATGGCCACCTCTTCTTGCCAATCTGCCATTACCTATATTGATGGCGGCAAGGGCGTATTGCTGCACCGCGGCTACCCCATTGATCAACTGGCCAAAGAGTCCAATTTTGTAGAACTGTGCTATACGCTGCTGTTTGGCGAACTGCCAAGCGACGAGCAGTATGCCGACTTCGCGGCGCGCATTCGCAACCATACGATGGTGCACGACCAGATCAACAACTTCTTCAAGGGGTTCCGTCGCGACGCACACCCGATGTCCATTCTGTGCGGTGTCGTAGGGGGCCTTGCGGCGTTCTACCATGACCACATGGATATCACCAAGGAAGAAGACCGCACGGTAAGTGCCATTCGCCTGATCGCGAAGATGCCGACGATTGCAGCCATGTCGTACAAGTACAACATCGGCCAGCCGTTCAACTATCCGCGCAACGACCTGAGCTATGCAGAGAACTTCCTCTACATGATGTTCAGCAATCCGTGCGAAGAGTACAAGATCAACCCGGTCTACGCGAAAGCGATGGATCGCATCTTCATGCTGCATGCCGACCATGAGCAGAATGCGTCCACCTCTACCGTACGCCTGGCAGGC
Source organism: Vreelandella aquamarina (assembly GCF_020075495.1). Taxonomy (GTDB): domain Bacteria; phylum Pseudomonadota; class Gammaproteobacteria; order Pseudomonadales; family Halomonadaceae; genus Vreelandella; species Vreelandella aquamarina_A. Next base: position 420,719 of record NZ_JABYQT010000001.1, on the reverse strand, counting down.
TCGACGGGGGCCAATCCGTTTGCGTGCATCAGTGCTGGCATTGCCGCGCTATGGGGCCCGGCACACGGCGGCGCCAACGAAGCCGTACTTGCCATGCTCGATGAAATCGGCGAAGACACCGAAGAGAACATCCAGCGTTTCGTCGATAAAGCCAAGGACAAGGAAGACCCGTTCAAGCTGATGGGCTTTGGCCACCGTGTCTACCGCAACTTTGACCCGCGCGCCAAGGTAATGAAAGAGACCTGCGATGAAGTGCTGGCCGAACTGGGCCTGGCCGACGATCCGCAGCTCAAGATTGCCAAGCGTCTTGAACAGATCGCGCTGGAAGACGAATACTTCATCGAGCGCAAGCTTTACCCGAACGTCGACTTCTATTCGGGCATCATTCTCAAGGCCATGGGCATCCCCACCAACATGTTTACGGTCATCTTCGCCGTATCACGCACGATTGGCTGGATTTCCCACTGGAACGAAATGCTCAGCGAAAGCTACAAGATCGGCCGTCCGCGTCAGCTTTATACTGGTCACGACCAGCGCGACTACCCGAAGAAGTAAACACTCAAGCGCTTGTCACGAAGGCCACCTACGGGTGGCCTTCGTGTTTCTGACACATGCCAGGCAACTTCACCTCTCAGCCTTGCTCTCGGCTCTAGATCTCCGCCTGCCTGTCGCTCCCACCTCTTGCGAGCATTTGCCGTGATTCCTCCTTCCCGCAGTAGACGAAAGCACACCAACAAGCTGGGCAAATACGGCCAATACCACTTGACATTTTTGCGCGGTGGCCCCAAAAAAGGTTTTCCACACTATCTGTGGATAAGCTTGTTTATAACCACTACAAAACGTCCCGTAATCGCCATGAACAGTGACCTAGCCTTAAATTGATCATTTTTTAACCGCTTTTAAGTCATTGTTTTTAATGAACTTAAGCTTAATCGAATATTTTTTGCGAGAGGAACAAGGAGTTGTGCACAACCCAAGGGAAATGATCAGCTAACGTGGACAAGTCAAGTAGAAATATGCCAAAAATGGATAAACGGAACCAATTTTCGGGAGGCACAGGCAAGCAAGAGCACAGCAAATGAATAAACTCATTACTGAACTGAACGATAGAAGGAGATACAAGAGGGAGTGGCGTCCCATAGGGGGTTCGAACCCCTGTTACCGCCGTGAAAGGGCGGTGTCCTGGACCACTAGACGAATGGGACGTATCAACACTAAAACAAGTATATTGCGACCACCAGTGGATGGTGTTCACAATATTTTGGTGGAGCCTAGCGGGATCGAACCGCTGACCTCAACACTGCCAGTGTTGCGCTCTCCCAGCTGAGCTAAGGCCCCACATGTCCTGAAGACGGAGCGTATAGTACTGATTACGCTCGCCCTCGTCAACATGGAAAACGCCAAATGTGTAATTTCTACAGAAATGGCGCTTTCCTTGATCGTGAACCAAAAGCCTAGAGATCGCGGTACTCTTTCTCGAAACGCTTGAGCTGCTTCTTGGATACACCACCCAGCACATCAATGGCACTGCGCAGACGCGCACGCGTCACGTCTGATCCCAGGATGGCCATGGCGTCCATGACCGACGTACTCGAGGTACTTCCGGTAATAGCGATGAACACGGGCGACAGAAACGCCTTCATCTTGAGATCGAAATGCGCCGCCAGCGCTTTTACCTCTTCAAGCAGCGCCTCCTTGTGCCAGGCGGGTACGGTTTCAAAGCGCCACACCAGGAACTGCAGCAGTTTCACAAGCTCTTCCTTTTCGAGTTTCACGCTTTCAAAATCGCTTTCGCCGAGCGCAGGCAATCCTGAAAAGAAGTGCCCCGCCAATGGCATTACCTGAGAAAGCGTTTCGACCCGCGGACGTACCTGAGGAAGTATCTGCTTCACGTAGGCATCATTGAATGCCCATTCGCGCAGCGCATTGAGCAGCGCCTCGTCGTCCAGGTCTTCACGAATGTAGACGCCGTTCAACCAGGTCAGCTTCTCGAGATCGAACACCGGTCCGCCCAGCGACACCCGCTGAATGTCGAATTCGGCCATCATGTCGGCGAGACTGAATTTTTCTCGCTCATCGGGCATTGACCAGCCCATGCGACCCAGATAGTTGGTCACCGCCTGAGGCAAAAAGCCCATGCGGCGATAGTAATTGATCGAGGTCGGGTTCTTGCGCTTTGAGAGCTTGGACTTGTCGGGGTTGCGCAAGAGTGGCATGTGGCACAGCTCGGGCATTTCCCAGCCAAAGTAGTTGTACAGCAGCTGATGCTTGGGTGCCGAGTTGATCCACTCCTCACCGCGCAATACGTGAGTAATGCCCATCAGGTGGTCATCCACCACGTTTGCCAGATGGTAGGTAGGCATGCCATCGGACTTGAGCAGCACCTGGGCATCGATTTGAGCCCACTCGACCTCAATGGTGCCGCGCAGCATATCTTTCACGACGCAAACGCCTTCGCTGGGTACGTTCATGCGCACCACGTAAGGCCAGTTCTCCTGCTCACGCCGTGCCACCTCTGCTTCATCGAGCTTAAGGTCGGCCGGTTTAAATGCCAGCTGCAGGCCCGCTTGCTTGCGTGATTCCCGCAGTTCGTCAAGCTCTTCAGCCGTGCGGTAACACTTGAAGGCATGGCCAGCATCCAGCAATTGTTGTGCATACTGGGCATAAATATCCCCACGCTCGCTCTGGCGATAAGGGCCGTGGGGACCGCCTACGTCAGGGCCCTCATCCCACTCGAGCCCCAGCCAACGCAGTGAATCCAGGATCATCTGCTCGGATTCAGCCGTTGAGCGAACACGGTCGGTATCTTCGATACGCAGAATGAACTGCCCACCGTGCTGGCGCGCAAAGCACAGGTTGAACAGCGCAATATAAGCCGTACCAACGTGGGGGTCACCGGTAGGAGAAGGGGCGATGCGAGTACGAACGGTCATGAAACATCCTTATGGCAAGAAAGCGTAGCGATATTATACCTGCCCTTCGCACAACCAACAGCGTGACGAAGGGAACGACTTGCGCAGAAAATCGTCAAAGTAAATGTAATAAGGTTATAGATTTCAAGATGCGTGTCTTTGCGCAATCGCTTAGTATTGTGCAGTCGCCAAAATTGGCGATTGTGCATGCAAAGTAGATCGAAATGCACTTAGCATGCAGGAAGTGCCGCTTAGCGGCAAAGCAAACTTAACGAGTTGACAATGCTCATTAATAGGAAATCGAAATGGAATCGCTAGGCTCACGTATAAAGCAATTGCGGCTGAGGGCCAAGCTTAACAAGGCTGCTCTGGCGCGCAAGGTGGGCGTTTCGGATGTCACCATTTCCTACTGGGAATCAGGAGCTATCAAGCAAATCGGTCATGAGCGCCTGGTTGCGCTTGCCGAGGCGCTGGATTGCTCGCTTGCTACCCTGCTGGAAGGTGATACTGCCCCTCAGCTATTGACGTTGACTCATACCGGTCCCCTCCCCTGGGAACAGGTTCAGGCAACGACAATTACTGTTCCGCACTACCTGTCTTTGAACATCGACTGGAAAGCACCGTGCGTCATGGCTACCCCCGGCCCTGATACGGACTTTTCACCGGTAGCAGCCAATGATCTTCTGCTGCTTGGTCCCACGCACGTGTTTCACAAGGCAGGGCATTACCTTGTCCAGCGTGATGAGCGCTTTGTGCTGGAGCATTTTGCCAAAGCCCCCGCTGATACGGTCATTCATGCCGTACTTCTTGCACACTGGCGTTCTGTCTAAAGCATCTCTCCCCTTTCTTCAATTAACGTCCACCTGGTCACGGGTTCGTCTTGGCTCATCCCCCACCAAGAAACGACGTGAGTAGGTGGCTATCTGACCTAAACCATGGCGGGATTGACTAACCAGCTCTCCCGCCAGGTATTCGCCTTTGGGACCAATACGCGCGCGCACCGTGCCAGGCTGAACGCTCGATTCGGAAAGTTGTACGCGCACGATGTAACCTCCATCCGGCAATCCGCTTCCCGAACCAAAGGGACCTGCACTGAACTGACCATCGCTGACGCTCGTACGCGATTGCCAGCGAACGCGGCTTAACTCACGCTCGACGGTTACCTGTATCCGGGCGCCATCCGGCAGGTTGGTTTCTCCCTGCACGGTCAGGCGGCGGTCGCTTCCAAGTGACACAGAAGTAGCGATCCCCACATTCAGCGGTTCTGGCTGCTTACTGGCGGGAGGGTCAACGGGAGATCGATGCTCATCTTGCGCGACTGGATTACGGGCAGGTTCCTCTTCCGGCCCGCCACACCCTGCTATCATCGTGATGAACAATAGTCCCAGGCCTAGGCCTGCTTTTAGCTTGTGCATGATGCTTCCCTCGACAACGGCGCCTTACAGGTTATCACTGTCGCCTCAAGACGACAGTGACTTACGCCGTTCACGACGTGAATGATGTCGAGACAGGCGCAATGACAGGCGACGCGCCTGCGAGATTCACTTCATTTCAAAACCACGTTCGATCAAATAGTCGCGCATGTGAGGGCGCAGCTTGTTATCGAATAACGGCGTCAGGTTATGCGACCAGTCGGTATCCTTGTTACCACTGCTGCGTGACTGGTAATACGCCTGCATGGTGGCATCAAAATCCTCGACAAGCGCGGCATCCGCCGTGTAGTAATCTTCCTTGAGCACGGCTTCAACCGGCAGGCGCGGCTTGACCTCAGGGTCATGATCCGGGTATCCAAGGCACATCCCAAATACGGGATAGACATGCTCGGGTAGCTTCAGCAGGTCGCTGATTGCCTGCGGATTGTTACGGATACCGCCGATATAGCAGATACCGAGGCCTTCTGATTCCGCCGCGGTAGCCACGTTCTGCCCCATCAACGCCACATCCACCGTGGCCACCAGCAGTTGCTCGGTCATGCCGCGAACAACCTTGGCGCCGGTGCGTTCAGACGCTTCAGTGGGGCGCTTCATGTCTGCACAGAAGACCAGAAAGTCAGCACAACTGGCGATATAATCCTGCCCCCCCGCCAGCTCGGCAATCTGCTCTCGATTGGCCGGATCCTTGACATGAATCACCGTATAGGCCTGAACATGACTTGACGTGGCCGCGCCCTGGCCTGCCTGAATCAATTCGACGAGAAGCTCCCGAGCAATAGGACGATCAGTGAACTTGCGAATGGAACGGTGGGATTTCATCAGGTTGATAACGTCGTTCATGGGACCTCGCTTATGAAGAGCGGCTTTGGATCCAGCGCCAGCCATGCGTTCGCTACGCTGTGTGAGTACTAGCCTAATGAGGGCAGCGCGTTAAAATACAACTAGCGAAGCTGGCTATCTTTACTGCCGCGTCGATTATAGACACTCACGTTCGACTGCTTTTTATCCTGCTCGTTCTGGCAGTTGATGCACAACCGAACACCAGGCACGGCCAAGCGCCGCGCCTCGGGAATCTCAGCGTCACACTCTTCACAGTGCCGGCGGCTCTCACCACGCGGAAGCTGGCTGCGCGCCCGTTCCACGGCGTCATCCAGCGTTCTCTCGATCTGTTCCTGCTCGGCACCATCCTTTGCCCATCCTCCGGCCATTGCGTACCTCCCGTCTGATTGGTATTTCTCTAACAAGAGTAGCAGTAACGAGACGAACGGTTCATTGGCTCGCCTCATGGGCTTTCATCAGCGCTGCCGCCACCCAATGGCCATCAGGAATCCACATTATTTAAGCAATTATTTAGCCTAATAATTTCTTTCTGTTCAGCGACGATGTTATGGCGCCAAGGGCTATACTCTCTATACTCCCCGTGCACTATAACGATGCCAGGACAACGCCATGGACAACAGTACGCCGCAGCCACCAAGTCAGCAATGGAACGCAGACCACTACGCTCGACATGCCGACTTCGTGCCTAAGATGAGTAACGAAGTGATCAAGTTGCTTTCCCCCCAACCCGGCCAGCGGATTCTGGATCTGGGCTGTGGCGATGGCGCCCTGACCGAACGCCTGATGGAACTGGGCGCCGATGTGCTGGCAGTGGACAGCTCAGAAGAGATGGTGGCCGCCGCCCGTGCCCGTGGCGTTAACGCGCGCGTCGTCGATGCTCACGAGCTTCCCTTTGACCATGAGTTCGATGCGGTTTTCAGCAATGCGGCGCTTCACTGGATGCTGGACCCGCAAGCAGTTCTATCCGGCGTGAAGCGGGCATTGAAGCCGGGTGGGCGGTTCGTGGCGGAGTTTGGCGGACATGGCAATGTGGCGGCCATCTGCACGGCGCTGATTGCCTCGCTTCAGTTTCGAGGCATCAGCGCCCGAGGGCGTCACCCGTGGTACTTTCCGACCACTGAAGAGTACGCCCAGATCCTGCAAACCGTAGGATTCAAGGTCGATACCATAGAGCTTGTTCCCCGGCCAACCCAGCTGCCTACCGGCATGGCGGGTTGGCTGGAGACCTTTGCCAACCCATTTTTGCACGGGCTGGAAGAGGATCTGCGCCACTCGATCATCGACAATACCCTGGTATTGCTCTCCCACAGCCTGAGCGATGGGCAGGGTAACTGGACCGCTGACTACGTGCGCCTGCGCGTATCGGCCCATATCTAGAACACTCCACCTAGAACTCATCCCACTCGTCAGCCGGCTCAGTCAGCGCCTTACGAGAAGGCGTCTGATGCGGCTGATGAAGCGCCTGCTTTGGCGTTGGAGTGGCCGGCGGCGCAGGCACTGATGCCGTGCTTGCTCCGCTCGCCTGCTCCTCCAGCCGGAAGGTAGCCATCAGCTCTGCCAACTGGCGCGCCTGGTTTTCAAGCGCATTCGCGGCACTGCTGGTTTGCTGCACCAAGGCCGCGTTTTGCTGGGTGACCGCATCCATCTCCACCAGCGCTGCGTTGATCTGCTCGATACCACCGTTCTGCTCCTGGCTTGCGGTGGAAATTTCGCTCATCAGCGTGGTCATCTGGCCAATTGCCTGCACCGTCTGCGCAATGGTCTTGCCACTGCGCTCGGCCTGCTCGGCACCACCGTTGATCTGAGCGGTAGTTTGCTCGATCAGGTCACGAATCTCTTTTGCCGAGGCGGCGCTGCGAGTGGCAAGCGAGCGAACCTCGCTTGCCACTACGGCAAACCCACGCCCCTGCTCGCCGGCTCTGGCCGCTTCGACGGAGGCGTTCAAAGCCAGAATGTTGGTTTGAAACGCAATCGAGTCGATGACTCCGATAATGTCATTCACGCGCTTGGCACTGTCAGCAATGTCACGCATCAGTGTTACCGTGTGCTGGACCTCCTTGCCACCCGCTTCGGCCGATTGCGAAGCCGCTGCCGATAATGCATCAGCCGTTTGCGCTGATTCTGCATTCTTGCTCACCGTGGTCGACATCTGCTCCATGCTGGAGGCGGTCTGCTGAAGTGCCGAGGCCTGCTGCTCGGTGCGTGCAGAGAGATCCTGGCTGCCCGCCGAGATTTCGCCGGCGCCATTGAATACGCTTTCACTGCTGCTGCGTAGCGAAATAACCAACGCTTTCAATCTGGCCTGCATCGCCGCCAGTGCGCTGAATAGCTGGCCGACTTCGTTTCGACCCCGCGCTTCGATATGCCCGGTCAGGTCACCATCGGCAATATGCGAAAAGTGGGCAATTGCTTGGTTAAGCGGATGCACGACGCCCCGCATCATCGCCATGCGGATAATGACTGTGGCAACAAGGGATATCACCAGTAGCGCCAGGGCGATAACGCCAATCGTTTGCGCAAGATCGTCCACCTGCTCGATCACGCGCTGGCCTCGCGTTTCGGTATAGGCAATAAAGTTGTTCATGGCGCCATCAAGCTGAGCACTGCTTTCGCTCAATGCTTCCTGGCGGCGCTGTATCTGAAAGGGCGGGGCCTCGAGCAACGGCACGATACCTTCGGTAATGAAGGCTTCATAGGCCTGTACTACCGCCTCTCGATAGCGGGCAAGCTCGCCTCCTTCAGGAAGTGACAACGCCTGGAACTCGTCAAAACGAGCTTGTGCCGCCGCTACCGCCTGAGTTGCCAGCAGCAAGCTGGCTTGCCCCTGCTCTGGATTACCCTGAGTGCTCAAGCTGGCAAAGCGGTCCAGAAACGTCTGCGCTCGCAGTGCATTGACCTGGGTACGGTTGGCCAGGTTGGTCAGCCGCACGTTGATATCGGTAAGCTCTTCAAGGGCTCGTCCGCTTGTGTGGTTGGCATAAAATCCCAGCCCGCTGATCAACCCGATCATGAGTACCAGCAGGGCCAGCGCAGCGGTCAAACTCCACTTGATTGAGAGATGCTTCATCTTGTTGATCCCCTTGCTTTTTTATAAGTTGTTTATAATTGTCGGCCAGACTAAACCAAGCTGAAGCATTTTTCGGGGCACTATCGACCTATGTATAACGGATCGGCATAAAAAAACCCACCGAGGCTTGGCCGCGGTGGGTGATTTACATCGCCACTTGATTAAGCGGCGGTGTCCTTGAGCGTTGCCATATCAATGACGAAGCGATAGCGCACGTCGCCTTTTTCCATGCGCTCGAACCCTTCGTTGATATTATTGATATCCAGCATCTCGATATCGCAGGTAATGCCCTGCTCGGCGCACAACTGGAGCAGCTCTTCGGTTTCCGCGATGCCGCCAATCAGCGAGCCCGCCACTACCCGGCGCTTGAACACCAGGTTGAAGGCTTCGATCGCCGGCTCGATCGGCTCCAGAAGGCCTACGATGATATGCGTACCGTCGTATTTAAGCGACGTAAGGTAAGGGTTCAGGTCGTGCTGTACGGGTACGGTATCCAGCATGAAATCGAAGGTTTCCGCGACGGCTTCCATCTGTGCCGGATCGCTCGATACCACTACGTGGTCGGCGCCGTTACGCTTGGCTTCTTCTACCTTGGCGTCAGAGCGGGTAAATACAGTGACTTCCGCGCCCAGCGCCTTGGCAAGCTTCACGCCCATGTGACCAAGGCCACCCATACCAATCACGCCCACCTTGTGACCTTTACCCACCCCGTGATGCTTGAGCGGTGAATAGGTAGTAATACCGGCGCACAGAATCGGAGCGGCGGAGGCCAGGTCGATACCGTCGGGCATTTTTATGACGAAGTGCTCGCTGACCACGATGGCATCCGAGTAGCCACCCTGGGTCATGGTACCGTCCACACGGTCTTCACTGCCATAGGTCATGGTGAAGCCTTCCAGGCAGTACTGTTCCACGCCATCCTTGCAGGCACTGCAGGTCCGGCAGGAGTCTACCATGCAGCCAACCCCGACCAGATCGCCCGCCTTCAAGCGGCTCACCTTGTCACCCACTGCGGTGACCCGGCCCACGATTTCATGCCCAGGCACCACCGGGTACTGGCTCATGCCCCAGTCGTTGCGCGCAAAGTGCAGATCGCTATGACAAACGCCGCAGTAGAGAATCTCGATGGCGACGTCATCGGGACGCGGCTCGCGGCGCTCGAATGAAAAAGGGGCTAACGGTTTATCCGCTGCAAAGGCAGCGTAGGATTTAGCTTGGCTCATCAGATAAAACTCCTTTCATCGGTGATCCTCCTGACCATGAGGACACCTGATCATTATTCGCCGATTGGGGCGCGATAACGATGGGCTAAGCTCCGTATTTCTTGCCTATTTCTCCAGACACATGTGATAAAATAACAAAAAATCATTATATTTTGTCTTTATCGTCCACCCCTCTACTCTCTACTACTTCTGCAGGCTTTCATGAGCACGCTGCTTTCGAACCATCCGCCGTTAGCGCGAACCATCGCCGAGTTGACCAAGGCCGATGGCATCACCCAGACGCGCCTGCCGGGCGTCTCACTGCTCTGCCTGGGCCGCCATCAGGTACGCACGCCGCTACTCTATGAACCTAGCCTGACCGTTATCGCCCAGGGCCGGAAAGTGGGCTATCTGGGTGATCGGGAAATTCACTACAACCCTGGACAGTACCTGGTGCAGACCCTGCCATTACCTTTCGAGTGTGAAACCCACGGTTCACCCGAGGCGCCGCTGCTGGGCATTTCCGTCAAGCTGGACCCGGCGCTGTTAGGTGAAATGGTCATGGCCATGGGCGATATCAGTGTTCCTACTCCTTCCCCGATGCCCATGGCATCGGTTGCCATGACAGCGGGCATGCAAGAGGCAATGGGCCGGTTGGCAGGCACACTGGGATCTGAAACGGAGTGCGCCATCATGGGCACGGCTCGCATTCGCGAGGTGGTGTTCGAGGCACTCAAGGGAGAACAGGGGCCAGCGCTTAGAGCGCTGGTGAATGGCCAGGGGCGCTATTCACGCATTGTGCAGGTGCTGTCGCAACTTCACGTAAGTTTTGCCGATGAGTTTACCGTCGAGCAGTTGGCGCAGCAGGCCAGCATGAGCGTCTCGACGTTTCATCAGTACTTCAAGCAGATCACCCGCGCCTCCCCCGCTCAGTACTTGAAACGGCTGCGGCTGATCAAGGCCCAACAGCTTCTGTCCCAGCAGGAGCACAACGTCAGTCAGGCGGCTTTGAAGGTAGGCTATCGCAGCGCGGCGCAGTTCAGCCGTGACTATAAACGCTACTTTGGAAAGTCCCCGCTGCAGCACCGTCGTCAGGAGCAGGCGCTGCAGGGGTAGTGGGTCTTGCTTGGCGGCTTACTTGGCAAAGATCTGGCTCTTGTCCTTGAACGCCTTGAACTCCAGCGCGTTACCGCAGGGGTCGAGCAGGAACATGGTGGCCTGCTCGCCCACCTGGCCCTTGAAGCGCACGTAGGGTTCGATCACGAACTCGATGCCCTGTGCCTTCAAGCGCTCGGCGAGTGCTTCCCATTCATCCCACTCGAGCAGCACACCAAAATGCGGTACCGGCACGTCGTGGCCATCCACTGGATTGGTATGAGCACTCTCCTGGCCGGGCGTTTTCGGATGGCCATGAATGACCAACTGGTGGCCGAAGAAGTTGAAGTCGACCCAGTTATCGCTGGAACGCCCCTCTTCCAGGCCAAAGACATCGTTATAGAACGCGCGGGCCAGCGCCACATCGTAAACGGGGATGGCCAGATGGAACGGGGAAAGGTTCATGGTGATCTCCTGCACGGTCGTTATAAGGTGGCCAGCGGCGGCCAGCCGATAGTGATAGCCATCCTAGGCCGAGCCATGGGAAAATAAAATCAATATATTTTTCGCCAATCCACAAAATTTATTTATCAATGATCCGTGAGTTGAAAACCCTTGTCGCCGTTGCTCAGGAAGGTACCTTCGCCGCCGCCGCGCACAAGATCGGTTTGACCCAGGCCGCGGTCAGCGCCCAGATGAAGCGCCTTGAAGAGGCGCTGAATGTTGCCCTGTTCGTTCGCAAGGGCCGCTCGGCGACGCTGACGCCGCAGGGGCAGGAGGTGCTGCAACAGGCCCATACCCTGCTGGCGCTTTACCAAAACCTGGGGGGAGCCAATACCGGCATGGAGGCAATGACCCCGGTCACCATTGGCGCCATTGCCTCTATTCAACGCTCGCTGCTGCCCGAGGCCCTGGCGCGCTTTCATCACGCTTACCCAGGCTGCCGCACGCGGGTGCTGCCCGGACTTTCCATGGCGCTGGTCAATCAGGTGGATGCCGGCGAGCTTGATATGGCGGCAATCATTCGCCCCTCATTCACGCTGCACAGTGACCTGCGCTGGACGCCGCTGGCCCACGAACCTTTTCGCCTGATGGTTCCGGCCGCTGTTGAAGGTGATGACTGGCGTGAGTTGCTTGGCCGCGAATCTTTCGTGCGCTACGACCGTTCGTCCTTCGGGGGGCGTCAGGTAGACCGCTTTCTACGCGGCCATCATGTTCAGGTGCAGGAGATATGCGAAGTGGACGAGCTGGATACCATTATCCAGCTCGTGGCTCACGGGGTGGGGGCCGCCCTGGTGCCCCAGGTGGCCGCGCTTCAGCCCTGGCCTGCCACGGTACGCGCGGTGGATCTGGGCGTGCATACCTTTCATCGCGATATCGGTCTGATACATCGGGCAAGCAGTCAGCTAAGCGAACCGGCTCAGGCCCTGGCCAGATTCATCTGCGAAGCTGCCAGAAGCGGGCAATGAGCCAGCCCCCCAGCCTTGAAAATGGCCAGTGCGGCAAGAGAGTGCGGCAAAAGATAGAGTATCGAAAAACGAGGAAAACGAGGCATGCAACCTGAAGACCTGCAAAAGCTGGTAACCCTTACCATGCCGTACGGCAAATATCAGGGCTGGCTGATTGCCGACCTGCCGGGGCCGTACCTCAACTGGTTTGCCCGAGAAGGGTTTCCGCCAGGCGAGATTGGAAAACTCCTGCACCTGATGCACGAGATCGACCACAATGGACTCAGCGCCTTGCTCGATCCGCTGCGCCGCCCCCGTTAGGCACTACGTGCCGCCAGCGCCTGCGCATACTCCGCTTGATAAGCGCTCTTATGGCGTGAAGGGTCGTTCGGGAAGCGTCCTAGTGCGACTGCCAACTCGAAAAAGCCCGCCGCCGGCATAGCGTCGCCGCGCCTGCTGACGACCAGCGCGGCCACCATCGGTCGGCTTGCCGCCACATCTTCGCGCATCAGTTGCTCGAGTGCTTGCGCGACCCGCTGAATCGTCCGTGGTGGGGCAAGCCCGAGCGCCTGGGCGACCTGCTGGTAGGTCATCGGAAGCCGACTTTCGGGGGCACGTTGCAACAGTTGGTGAATGGCGCGGGCTAACTCGACGGTAGGCATGAAGCTCTCTTCTAAAATGATGAAGCCCCGACTCATAGGGGCAGGTGAAGAATGGCGCGCTTGATTTCCGCCTCACCGAACCACAGCTTGCCCAGGGTAATGGGCAACTTGAAGCGGCGCTTGCCTGCCGCCCCCGGGTTGAACAGAAGCCGCTCGTTCTGCCACTCGTTGCGTGGCTTGTGGGAGTGGGCGTGCAGAATGACGCGGGTACCGGGTGCAGGGTTTGCATCTTCCAGACGGTGCACCAGATGGAGCGGCCAGCCGTTGACGACCAGGTCGTCTGTTTCGGGCATGCTCGCCGCCCAGGCGGCGGTGTCGATATTACCGCGCACTCGCCTGACCGGGGCGATGTCTTCGAGACGCTCGAGAATACGGTGGTCCTCGTCGCGATGCCCGACATCGCCCAGGTGCACGATCAACCCGCAGCCCTCCAGAAGCGCCAGCGCCTCGTCGCGCAGCAGGCCATGGGTGTCGGCGATCACCCCCACGGGGGTATCAAGTTTCATGCGCCTAGCGCAAGAGCGTGTCGATGGGCCGGTCGCCGTTGAGGAGCGTCACCGAGCGATTTTTCAGATCGGGCGTCTTCGCCACATGAACCAGCGCGTAAGCCACATCAGCCCGGGTGATGGACTGGCTGCTTGAGTCCTCCATGGAATCGACAAAGCCGTGGGTCGGCGCCTCGTTGGTCAAGGGGCCAGGCTTGAGAATCACATAGGGGATACCGGCACTTTCCAGATGGCGGTCGGCGGCGAACTTGGCGGCCATGTAAGGACGCATCTTCTCCGGTGCCTCCAGAGGTTGCTCGGCGCGGATAGCGCTGACCATGATATAGCGCGCAAGCCCTTTCGCCTTGGCAATGTCGGCGGTACGGATGGCCCCATAAAGATCGATCAGCAGGGTCTTGTCGGGTCCGGTATGCGGCCCCGACCCGGCCGTAAAGACCACCTCGTCGCAGCCCTCGAACGCATGTTCCATCTCGCCTTCGAGATCACCGATCACTACATCGATACCGCGCTCCTTGAACCAGCCGGCCTGCTCTTGCCTGCGCACCATCGCCTTGATGGCAAGCCCTTGCTCGTGCGCCTGTTCGCAGAACTGCTTGCCGATCTGCCCATTGGCGCCGATCACTAGTGTGGTCATCTTGCCTCCTTGTGGATGCCTGAGTTCGGTGGCTTGTTGATGTGTGAAGGCGCCGCAGGCATAAATCAACCCCTGAAACGCAAGACAGCGAACGCGCCTTGGGCGCGTTCGCTGTCTTTGGCCATCGGGCGAAGGTCAGGCCAATTCGGCCAGTGGCTTGTGCGGTATCCGGGCAGGCGGCGATTCTGGCGTATCGCTTACCCGAAAACGACTGACCAGCGCGTGCATGTCGCCAGCCCGCTCATCAAGTGCCTGACTTGCACTGGAGGCATCCTGTACCAGTCGCGCATTCTGGTGCGTTACCTGATCGAGCTGGGAGATGGCCTGATTGATCTGCTCGATGCCGGTCGATTGCTCCTGGGTTGCGTCGGCAATTTCGGTCACGTAGCGCGTGACGTCACCAAGGCTTTCGATGATGTCCTGCAGATGCGTGCTGGAGGCGTTGACCAGATGCTCGCCTTCGCTGACCTTGGTCACGCTGTCGTCCACCAGATGGCGAATCTGCGCCGCTTCCTCGGCGCTGCGCCCGGCGAGCTTGCGCACCTCCTGGGCAACCACCGCAAATCCACGCCCCTGCTCGCCTGCCCTGGCCGCTTCAACGGACGCATTCAGCGCCAGCAAGTTGGTCTGGAAGGCAATATCGTCAATGGCCTTGATGATGGAGGTAATCTTCTCGCTCGCCTCACGGATATCGCCCATCGCCGCCGTGGTGCGCTTGACCACGTCTCCCGCCGAGCGGGCGCGCTGGTCCACGCTGCTGCTGGCATCCCTTGCCTGGTCGGCATAGTCGGCCGTCTGCTTGACCGTGGAGGTAATCTGCTCGAGGCTCGAAGCGGTTTCGGCCAGAGAGGCGGACTGCTGGTCGGTACGCTGGGAGAGGTTTTCATTGCCGGCAGCGATTTGCCGGCTGCTGGCGGCGATAGCCTCCGCACTTCCCCGAATCTGGGCCACCATGCTCTCGAAGGTGTCCATCATGCGGTTGAATGCCTGCGCGGTCTGTCCTACTTCATCGTCACGCTGGAGCGCAAGCCGCATGGAAAGGTCGGCGTTCTTGCCCGCTGCACCGCTGATTCCTTCCATCTGGCGACGCATGGCCACCAATGGGCCGAGTACGCGCACCAGGGTACGCCAGCCAAACACCGCCAGCAGCGCTATGACGCCAAGCGTCACGCCGATCAGCAAGGTCAACCCCGCCGCCGCCAGGTTTTCGGCCCGATTGACCGCGCTATCCGCTCGTGCAGTGGTATACGCCTCGACGTCATCCAGCGCAGTCTCCATCTGTGTGGCGGCATTCGCCACATTGGTCAGCGCTGTCTGCACCTGTTCGCTCAACTCCAGCTGCTGTTCGCGCAGCATGTAGACCGACATGGGCCCCGTGATCAGTATGTTCTCCAGCTCATTGACCACTTCTCCCAGGGCATTGACCATACGACGCTGATTGACATCGGAATTGGGCGCTTCGTTAATCGCAGCCATCGAATCACGCACCTGGTCAAACTGTGCAGCGATGAACTGCTGGCGCAGCAGTGAGAGCGCGCCGCTATTGGCTGCCTGTACCATCTGATGGCCATACCCTGCCAGCAAGGCCAGTGCCGTGCGTGCGTCTGCGCTGTAGCGGCCGATGTTGGCCCCCTCGACAAACAGTCCATCGAGTATCGTGGTGGGTAGCGTCGTCATCTGATCTTCGCGCCACGCTTCCATGAGCGTCCTTTGCTCGCGCTGATAGCGCTGCTGGTTGAGCACAGAAACGTTGGCAATCTCTTCGGCACTGCTCATGGCGCTGCTGACGAACATTTCCATGTCCTGCAGCTGGGCGGCCATCTGAGCCTTCAGGCCGAGCTCGACCTGACGCACCATCTCAAGCTCCGCATCGCCATCAAGCAGGGCGTTATAGTACTCATCCAGGGTTACCAGCTCGCTGGCGCCCTCGTTTTCCAACTTCTCTCGTGCCTGCAAAAAGCGTTGATTGAGCGTTTCCTGAGACGTGATCTCCTCGAGCATGGCTTCGTTTTCTGCGGCCAGCAATTCGTTATGGCGCTGGCCAAATGCCGCCATGGTCAGCACCAGTTGGCGACTGGCATCCTGCAAGGGAAGCACATCGCCGGTAATGTAGCGTTGGGAGTCAATCAACCGCTGATTGGTGAACCAGCCGGTAGTGGCAAGCGCGATCGCGCCCATCATGGCCATGAGGAAAAGGCTTATGAGCATGGCGCGGATACTTAACGTCTTCTTCATTATTAGCGTTCACTTGTGTCTGGAGGCAAGCAGGTAGTGGCCGCTTTTCTGAAAAAAAGCGGAGGCCTGTAAAGGCATTTTTTATTAAGTGTTCAAGTAATGACTGCCCATTCTCACAGAAGGGCATCAGGATAGTATCGACAGGAGAGGGACAGCTAAAGCGATTTTTTTGACAAAATCTAAATTAGCTACTACTTGCTTAAAAGCGTTTCAGATTGGCAACAGGCCGTTACAAAATGCTCTCGTAAAGCGACAATTCTTCAGACGATGGCCGCTCATGTAGCGCTCCCTGTTTGACTGGCGAGAAGGTAGTATTACCGCATGACGTATCACCCCATGTTGCCTGTACGGAGCGGCCAATGAACATCGTGATTTCAGACGACTACCAAGACTGCGTACGCCACCTGGCAGCGTTTGATCTGCTCAAGGATCACGACGTGACGATCTATAACGATACCTTGACCGATCTGGACGCTCTGGTGGCGCGCCTTGAGCCTGCCGACGCTCTGGTCTTGATTCGTGAACGCACGCCCATCACCGCCGAGCTCCTCGAACGCCTGCCCAACCTGAAGGTAATCAGTCAGACCGGCGGTGGGGCGGCGCATGTGGATCTTGACACCTGCCGCCGTCGGGGCATCACCGTCATGACCGGCCGTGGCTCGCCCTATGCGGCCGCCGAGCTGACCTGGGGACTGATACTGTCGGCGATGCGCCACCTGCCACAGGAGGTCGCCAACCTCAAGGCGGGTGGCTGGCAGCATACGCTCGGCACCGGGCTTAAAGGGCGAATGCTGGGTATTTTCGGCTACGGCCAAATCGGCCGCCTGGTGGCCCGCTACGGCAAGGCGTTTGAAATGGACGTGCTGGTATGGGGCCGCGAAGGGACAAGACAGCGCGCGCTCGAAGACGGCCTGCGCGTCGCACAGAGTCAGGAAGATCTGTTTCAGCAAGCCGATGTGCTCAGCCTGCATCTACGCTTGAATAACGACACTCGAGGTATCGTCACGGCGGATCACCTGGCCTTGATGAAACCCGAGGCGCTTCTGGTCAATACCAGCCGCGCACCGCTGGTGGCGCCGGGGGCGCTTTTCAGTGCCCTTGAGGCGGGCCGCCCCGGCCGGGCGGCGGTCGACGTGTTCGAGCAGGAGCCGGCCGTTGGCGAACCGCTTCTGACCCTGCCCAACTGCGTGGCCACGCCTCACCTGGGCTACGTCGAGAAGGATGGTTACGAGCTCTATTTTGGCGATGCCTTCACCAACCTGATCGCGTTCATCAACGGTGAACCGGTCACAAGCCTTACCACCTGAGGCGTCAGGGGAGCTGCCATGTGCTAGCCTTGTAGCTCACGCGTAACATCGAGGACCGGATGCTCACTATTTCCAGCCATGTAGCCCTGGCCGATTGGGAAATCGACATCAGCCAGATTCGCGCCCAGGGCGCCGGTGGCCAGAACGTCAACAAGGTCGCCTCGGCAGTTCACCTGCGCTTTGATATTCAGCGTTCCACGCTGCCTGCGTTCTACAAGGAACGCTTGATGACGCTCAACGACCAGCGCATCAGCAAGGAGGGCGTGGTGATCATCAAGGCGCAAAGCTACCGTACGCTGGAGCTTAATAAAGAAGATGCCCTGACACGCCTCAAGGAGCTTATCGTCAGCGCCACCCGCCAGCAGAAGGTGCGCCGCCCGACGAAACCGACCAAGGGCTCCCAGCGTCGCCGGGTCGATCACAAGACCCGCAAGGGAAAGATCAAGTCGCTGCGCGGCAAGGTCAGCCCGTCCTAGCCAGGTGCCTGCCTGTGGCTAGAACCAGCCCTTGCGCCGGAACAGCCAGATCAGCATGGCCCCAATGCCGATCATCACGCCCCACACGAAGAAGTAGCCGTAGCGAAAGCCAAGTTCGGGCATGTACTCGAAGTTCATGCCGTAGATACCGGCAATGAAGGTCAATGGCACAAAGATGGCGGTAATCACCGTCAGCACCCGCATGGTGATATTCAACTGGTGCGAAGAGATGGAAATGTAGCCATCCACCAGATCACCGCAGATGTCGTAGTACATCTGGGTCAGCGTATAGAGCCGTTCAAAGCGCTCGGCCACATCGGTGATCGCGTGCAGCGTTTCGCTGTCCTCTCTTGGCAGGTGGTTGTAGTCATAGGCCGTCAACTCCTGGGTAATACCCTTGTGATAGTTGAAGACGCGACGCATCTTGACCAGCCGGGAGCGGTAGGTAGTGATCTTGCGCATCAGTACGTCGTTGCCGTTATCCAGAAGTTCGTCTTCCAGGTCGCTGAGCTCTTCCTCGAACTCCAGCAGGCTGTCGATATAGTAGCCCGCCGAGGTGTACATCACTTTCAACGCGGCATGCTGGGGCGAATGCGCCAGCAGTGCCCGACCGTTTTCGCCAAACAGTCGGTCGATACTCATGGCCACCCCGGCGTGCAGGGTCACCAGAAAGCGCTCGCCGATAAAGAAGCATACCTGCTGGGGGACGAAATTGAGCTTGGCATCAAACGATGAAATGCCGCGATAGATGATCAGCGTATGGTTGTCGAACTCTTCGATCTTGGGCGGATGGCGCTCCTTCTGGGCATCCTGGATGGCCATCGGATGGCACTCGAAGCGCTCGAGCAACTGCTGTATGCGCTCTTCTGACTCTCCCTGCATATCGACCCAGATATGGCTATCCGGCTCTGCCTGCCACAGCTCGAACAGCTGCTCGTCGCCCTCACGGATGCTTCCCTCGGGCGTGGTCAAGATACTGCGAATCATGGTCGTCCCTGTTTCAATGGTGGGCAATTCAATGGTGGGCAATTCAACGGCAGGCTAGATGACACGTACCTGAGCCTTGCCTGCGCGTTTCGCTTCATACATGGCAACGTCGGCACGCTTGATCAGCTCTTGCGCCGTTTCCGGCGCATTGGGCATGTACATGGCAACGCCAATGCTCGTGCTTATGGCAAGCGTGGCCTGCCCCACCACCAGCGGCTGCTCGACGTTGCGGATGATCTTTTCCGCCAACGGCGTGACCGACACCGGTTCAATACCTTCCAGGACCAGAACGAACTCGTCGCCCGCCCACCGCGTCACGAGATCTGTTTCCCGCGCCGAGGCACTCAGGCGCTTGGCCACTTCGCGCAGCAACTCATCGCCTACGCCATGGCCGTAAGTGTCGTTGACCCTCTTGAAGCCATCCAGGTCCATGAACAGTACCGCCAGAGACTTTTGCAGGCGTCGCGCACGTGCCATCGCCTCGGGCAGCCGCTCATCGAGTGCACGCCGATTGGCAAGCTTGGTCAACACGTCTTCGCGGGCTTGCTGATCGCGTATACGCTCCAGCTGCTGGCGCTCACTGATATCGTGCAGAAACAGGCTGCGCCACTGACGGTTAGGCAAGGCAAGTGATTTGCAGCGGATCTCGACGGGCAGCACACCACCATCGCGGCGAGTCGCTTGAGTAGTGACCGGCGCGCTCTCGGCCGCCGCCGGCACGCCTTCAGGCAGCATCAGCGTGCTGACCGGCTTGCCTACCGCTTCATCACGCGTCCAGCCAAACATGGTCGACGCCGCCAGATTCCAGTCCAGCACGCGGTTCTGGGCATCGAGGCTGGCATAGCCATCGTAGGCGGTTTCGATCACCAGTCTCAATTCGTGGGTACGCTGTTCGATCTGCGCTTCAAGGCTATGATGCAGCTTGCTAAGCGCCCGCTGGGAGGCTTCTTTCTCCTTCTGTTCGCAGGTTACCCGCTCGCGAAGCTGGATCTCGTCGGTAACGATATCAGCCAGATCGAGCAGCGCTTTGAAGTCCGCCGTGCTGAGCACACGGGGTCGGGTATCCGCAACACACAGCGTCCCCAGCACCAGCCCGTGGGAGTTTTTCAGTGGGATGCCCGCATAAAAGCGGATGCCTTGAGGCTGGGTAACCAGCGGGTTTTGCGCAAACCGCCAGTCATTGCAGGCATTTTCGACGACCAGCGGCTCGGAACTGGCAACGGGGTAGGCGCAAAAGGCAACCTCCCGCGACATCTGCTGAACGTCGAGCCCCAGGCACGACTTGAACCACTGGCGCTCGGCATCTACCAGTGAAACCGTGGCAACCGGCACCCCCAGCAGCTTCGCCGCCAGCCGGGTGATACGATCAAATACCGGTTCGTTCGGCGTGTCGAGCAGCGCAAGCTCATAGAGCGCTGCCAGACGCGCCTTTTCGTCACGCGGTATGGGGTAACTCATTGACTATTCCACACTAGCATCGGTTAATTCTATTTATCATAGCGTTAAACCGTCTTTACTGCGTCATGCCGTCCAAGCAATGCGATCAAGAGACTGACACTCGTAGAGGCGAGCAGTGCCCCCAGAAACGGCCCCAACGTGGGAACGCCACCAGGAAAGCTTGCGCCAACAACCCCGGCAAGCAGGCTGGCGTGAGCAATCCAGCCGGGAAGGATGGCCCCCACCAGGCCCGCCAGGCCACCGGCAACGGCCGCTAGAGGTGTCATGCGCGCCCACAGGCCGAGCAGTACCGGCACGATAGTGGCGGCACACAGCAAATCGGCTATCAGAAATAGCCGCAGTACCGATACCCCCTGCAAAGCGACGGCTACCACCGGCACCATCAGCGCTACGGTCATCCAGCGTGCCCAGGCAATGGAGCACTTTGCATCGGCGCGGCGTGAGGAGAGCAGAGACGCGATACCGCTTTGCAGTGTATCCACACTCGAGGCTACCAGCGTGACGGCAAGCACCAAGGCCGCGATGCCTATCCAGGCAGGTGCAATGCTCAACAGGGCAAAAAACGGCATGGGCGGCTCGCCCAGGCCCACGCCGCTGGCGGCTGCCAGCATGCCCAGACTGCCAATCAGCATGATGATGATCACGGTGACCACACCACCCAGCCAGGCACCGTGCCCCAGACTTCGATCATCCTGCGCCGCCCATACCCGCTGCCAGTATCCCTGATGAAACAGGTTGGCCGCGGTAACGGCAATGATCAGGGTAAGCGCCACGCTTGACGCACTGAAGGCAGAAACCGATGGTAGCGCCGACGGCTCGGGCAGCGCAGGGAGATGCCTGAGTGTAACGCCCACCACGGCCACTAGAAGTGCAAGCAGGAGCCACGCCTGCCAGCGGTCGGTGGCAAGGCTTGCTCGAAGGCCACCGCGTACCGTGTAAAGCAGCGTGGTCAAGGTCACACCGATGATTACCCAGCCAGGCGGCACGTCGGAAAGCAGCGCGGTAATCGCACCAATGGCGGTCAGCTCGGCGGCCAGAAAGCACGCCATATAGGCCACCGATACCAGCGTTACCCAGTGGCGTACGCCACGCCCGTAACAGGCCTCGGCAAATTCAGCGATGCTGCGCCCGTCGGGCAGCGCCCGGCGAATCACCGGCCCGTAAAGCCCCAGCACCACCAGCGGCAGCGCAGAGCCCAACGCGTAACCGGCAAGCGCCACGGGGCCTATGAAGGCACCAATTTCGGGCGGAGCAAACAGGATCCACGCCCCCATGCCGGATGCAACGAACGAGAGTCCAAGCGAGGTGCCGGTTTGCGAGTTGCGCGCGGTCACGTAATCATCCAGCGACCCGGTTCGCCCGCGGGCACTCAGGCCCAGAAAAGCAAAACAGCAAAGTGCCGCGCCCAGCACGGCTGACGTCAGGTATGGCATGTCGCACTTCCTCCGCCGGTATTAACCGGATCAGGTTCCAGGGTCTGCAGAGTGCATTCTCAGCCACGTACGTGGCTCCCCTGGCGACAGTTGAGTGGAGGAGTATCCTGATTCAAAAACGCCGTGCCGTCAAAGCACTTGGCACAAGATCACACCTGGCACGAACAGTCTGAAGGTGTTACGGACACGCCCCGGCCTATACCTTGAATAAACCTGTTGAAGTTC
Organism: Vreelandella aquamarina; assembly: GCF_020075495.1. Lineage (GTDB taxonomy): Bacteria > Pseudomonadota > Gammaproteobacteria > Pseudomonadales > Halomonadaceae > Vreelandella > Vreelandella aquamarina_A. The sequence continues at coordinate 398,799 of NZ_JABYQT010000001.1, read as the reverse complement.
GTCTACTTCTGCTATCCATTATCCGTAACCTTGCATAAACTAATAACAGTTTGCAGCAACCATATAACAGCGGCACCGGGCGAGCGAAAGCCTCTGGCGTGTCAAGCACGCTCACCACGCCATGAGCGCCACGCCTATGCGCGGCTCGTTTACAGGAAACTCGTCATGTCATACACCGAGGCCAAGGAGCATACTCGAGGCCGGCTGAACGCACTTTTCGCTGACCCTTATCGCGCCTTTGAAAACGATACCGAAGAGCGCCTGCTGCATCTTCACGTGATGCTCTACATGTTACTGGCGCGCCCCATGGCGCGCGGCCATGTAACGCTCAGGGTCATTCACGGATGGGAAAACGGCGGTTTCGCGCCGGAGGACCTTCATCACGTCGACTACCCGCTGAACACGCTTGAGGATTTCAAGCGCGCGGCGATCGATTTCGAGCAGGCGGCCAAGCGCAATGCACCGCTGCCCGCGGAAAATTCCGCCATCCTGGCCACGCCGCTAGCCAATGCGATTGCCGATGCTCAGGCCGAGGGGCAGGAGCTGATCGAAGATATTCAAACCATGCCCGCACGCTGGCCGGCATTTGAAGGCGGGCTTGCGCTTTATACCCTGTTCAAGATGTACCACCGTCTGGTATACGGCGAGGATGATGTCTACCGCTGCTCCCAGTGCCAAACGCCGCACGGGCTGCGCGAGATTCATGAATTCCATGTCGAAGAGGGGGAGTTCGCGCTGCTGGTGCCGCCAACCCAGCAAGAGGATAGGCAAGCATCGCCTTCGCTGCTGGTACTGCACGAAAGTCAGCTCCGGCCGCTTGAAAGGTTGCTTGAAGAGAGCGTCAGCCTGCTCAGGGACTTCTAATCGATGCAGAACATTCAGCCACCCGCCCTCTCGGGTGGCTGATCGGTCACCTAGCTCAGCGAAATAGTGCTATTGATACCGCTCGATACATTTTCCGGCTCGAACCAGCGGGCAGTGACCGTCTTGGTCTGGGTCCAGAACGCAATGGCCTGCTTGCCGTTGGGCCCCAGATCGCCAAGCTTGGAGCCTCGCGAACCGGTAAAGCTGAAATAGGCTACCGGCACCGGGATCGGCACATTGATACCCACCTGTCCCACATCAATATCGGTTTCGAAACGGCGTGCTATCCAGCCCGAGCTGGTAAAGATCGACGTACCGTTGCCGTTGGGGTTTTCGTTGATGAAGGCAATCGCCTCGTCCAGCGTCTCGACATTGACCACACACAACACCGGGCCGAATATCTCTTCCCGATAAATGCTCATGTTCGCACGCACGTCGGTAAACAGCGTAGGGCCAACGAAATTGCCCTCCGGGTAACCTTCGATGTGGCAGTGGCGCCCATCCACCTTGAGCGTGGCCCCCTCCTTCTCGCCGGCATCGATCAGACGCACAACGCGATCCCTTGCCGCAGGTGATACCAGCGGCCCCAGATCGGCGTCTTCCTGCGTGCCGGGCCCCACTTTCATGTTGCGTGCGCCTTCTACAATATCGTCGATCCACTGGCGCGCCTCACCCACCAGCACTACCACCGAGTTGGCCATGCAGCGCTGCCCGGCGGCCCCAAAAGCCGAACCGAGAAGGCTGTTGATGGCCTGGCTGCGGTTGGCATCGGGCATTACCACGCAGTGATTCTTCGCCCCCATCATCGCCTGCATGCGCTTGCCTGCGGCAGCAGCCCGCTTGTACAGAAGCGACCCGACATGGCTCGAGCCGATGAACGACAGCGCCTTGATGGTGGGATGATCGGCTATCTGGTTGGCCACCTCCGGCCCGCCGTGCACGACGTTGAGCACACCGGCCGGTACGCCCGCTTCATGGGCCAGTTCCACCAGGCGCATGGTCGAACTCGGGTCCTGCTCAGACGGCTTGAGCACGAAGGTATTGCCCGTGGCAATGGCCAGCGGAAACATGAAGCATGGCAGCATGATGGGGAAATTGAACGCGGTAATACCCGCCCCCACGCCCAGCGGTTGATGCAAGGTATAAACATCCACCTCGCTTGCCGCGTTCTCGGCCACTTCGCCCAGTTGAAGCGAGGTAATCGAGCAGGCGTGCTCCACGACCTCAAGGCCGCGGCCCACCTCGCCCCTGGCATCCGGCAGCGTCTTGCCGTGCTCTTCGGTGATCAGGATGGCAAGCGCCTCGGAGTTGTCCCGAATCAGGGCCTGCAGCTTGAGCATGATACGCATGCGCTTGCCCTGAGGTACCTTGCGCCACTCCTTGAAGGCCTGCTGAGCGCTGGCGATGGCGCGCTCCACTTCTTCAGCGGTACAAAAGGGAACCCGGGCCACCACTTCCTGCGTAGCCGGATTGACCACATCTCGCCACTCCTGGCTCTGGGAAGTGACGGCCTGTCCATCGATGATCATGGGAATTTCGCGAACGGCCATTACGCTGCTCCTGTCGATGACGGTGGTTGTTATTGGGGTGTTATCGATAACGTCGTGAAGGCGTCAACAGGGTATATCAGCTAGTTGACGTAAACGTCAATTGGCGATTCCGGGCAATAGCAATGGCGCTTTGCAGTGCCATACATCAAGATGCCTTGGCACGACCGATAGTGACAGCATGGCGCCGCCAGTTGAAGGAGCGCCTCTTGTATCGAATCACAGCAGGAAGCACGCATGTTTCAGGTGGATCAACTCATATTGATGGCAGCCATTCTGCTGCTGGTCGGAATCATGTCGAGCAAGCTCTCGGCACGGTTGGGCATGCCGGTACTGGTGTTATTTCTGGGCACCGGCATGCTCGCCGGTGAAGCCGGCATCGGCGGCATCGACTTTGACAACCCCGTCCTGGCTCACGCGCTGGGCACCATGGCGCTGGCCATGATCCTGTTCGATGGCGGACTGCAGACGCCAACGTCCTCCATTCGCATGGTCTGGAAGCCCGCCTCGCTGCTGGCCACGCTCGGCGTTCTGGTCACGTCGCTGATTACCGGCGTGGCGGCCGCGTATATCCTCGACCTGCCGCTGCTCGACGGCCTGCTGCTGGGCGCCATTGTCGGCTCGACCGATGCCGCGGCAGTGTTTTCGCTGCTGCGCAATGCCGGTATCCATATCAACCGGCGGCTCAAGGCAACGCTTGAAATCGAGAGCGCCTCGAACGACCCCATGGCGATATTCCTGACCATTGGCCTCCTGGAAGTACTGGTCAACGACATGCCGCTCGGGGCGGGGCTCTTGAAGCTCTTCATCCTGCAGATTGGCGTGGGGGGCGCAGTGGGCCTGCTGGTCGGCTGGTCATCGGTACAGCTGATCAACCGTATTCAACTGGTCACCTCTGGCCTTTACCCGGTCATGGTGGCCGCCTGCGGCCTGTTCGCCTTCGGTGTGGCCGCCAACCTGGGCGGCAGCGGGTTTCTGGCCATCTTCGTGGCGGGCGTGATGATCGGCAACCGCCCAATCGCCTTTCAGCGCAGCACCTTTCTGTTTCACGATGGCCTGGCGTGGATGAGCCAGATCGTCATGTTCGTGGTGCTCGGCCTGCTGATCAACCCTGTATCGCTGCTGGACGTATGGCGTGAAGGGCTGGTTATCGCCGCGATTCTGGTGCTTGTCGCGCGGCCGGTGGCCGTGATACCCATTCTCAAGCTGTTCGGATTCAACCTGCGCGAAACCAGCCTGGTCGCCTGGGTCGGGCTACGCGGCTCGGTGCCCATCATTCTGGCCATCTTCCCGCTGATCTTTGGCCTTGAAGGCGCCGAACTTCTGTTCAACGTGGTGTTCTTCGTGGTGCTGATCTCGGCCACGCTGCAGGGCACTACCCTGCCCTACGTAGCGCGCAAGCTGGGGTTGACCGAACCGCCACCGGAACTGCCTGCCGCCAGCCTGGAAATTACCGCGCTTGAAGATGTCGATGCCGATATCGTGGAATATAGGCTGGGTGATGTCGCCCGCGCGGCCAACCGGCGGATTTCACAGATTGCTCTGCCCGATGGGGCCGTGATCGCCATGGTGACACGCGGCAAGGACGTGATACCGCCGCGCGGCTCCACCGTACTGCTGCCGGGCGATCATCTGTTTGTGGTGCTGCGCCCGGATACACGCCCCTTCGTCGATTGCGTGTTTGCCGAAAGCGACGCCCACGATGGGCATGACTTTCCTGACAAGACCCTGTATCTGAAAGGCAGCACCTGCGTGGGCGAAGTGCGCCACTCCTATGGCGTAGCGCTGGATAACGACATGAGCCTTACTCTGGATGCACTTTTGCAAGACCGGCTGGGCACAAGCTTGAGCGAAGGCGATGCGCTCTTGTTGGGTAACGTGAAACTATCGGTCGAGGGGGTGCTGGATGGGCGCATCACCACGGCAGGGCTTGCAGTCATGCAGCCCGCCTACTCGCGTGAAACGGCCATGAGCTAGCCTGCCAAGCGGCCGCGCATGGTAGCGCGGCCGCCGCCCCGGCAGAGCGTAAGGGTGGGTATCAGGCGGCTTCGTAGGCGGCTTTCAGACGGTAGAACTCGTCCACGATGGCGGCCATTTCGGCAGAATCGTAGTGGCAAAGGCCGCTTACCACCAGCTTCTTGGAGCCAACGCCCACGGCGTTGCCCGCGGACTCGATCGAGAACTCCAGCAAGGCGTCGGCGCGCTTGCCCTGCACGTCAAGCGATGAGCGGGTCAAGGCGAGGTCGGGGGTAAAGCCATCCAGGCGTTCCAGCGAAAAGCCCATGCTGTCATAGATGACCAGCGGGCGTTTCGGGTTGAACATCACCCCATGCTCTTCCATCAGCGGCTTGAGATAGTGAGGAAAGTTCTTGCCGGAAAACGCCACATAGCAGCGCGCGAAGGCTTCGATGGCAGTCTGGTCAAAGGTCGTTTCGCCACTGCGCACCACCTGCAGGTAACATTTTCCGCTCTCATCGCATACGTGCAGTTCGCCATTGTCTGCTTCACTGAAGCACAGCGGCGTATCAGCACTTACCATATTGGTGAAGCGAAATTCCATTTGTCGCGACAGCCCGAACTTCACCAGTATCAGCGTGAACAGCAAGTCACCCGGCACGCAGAAACGCCGCGCATCGGGGTTGTGAATCGGGTTGTAATCGCCGGCCACGCCTTTGGCGAAACGGCTGGCCTGCTCTGCGGAGATGACCACGTACTCTCCGCGCTGCGCGTAAAAATCCTTGAACATGGCGTTAGCTGCCTGCCTAGCGTTGAAATCGAAAACCCATAACTACCCAACGTCGCGCATAATGCCATAAAACACGCGCCAACAGGAGTCATCGGCCAGGAAGCGAGTATGCCAAACACGAGTATCGCTAAAAAACGCTTGGCGCGCCTTGCGTTAGCTACATTGATCAGCGTCGCGTTCATCATAGCGGTTTGGCTGGCCGGCAGCCACTGGCTGCTCAACAGCCAGTGGCTGCCCAACCGGATTTCCCAGTTCGAGGGTATCGACATTCGCTGGAGCCAGGGCACAAGCCGCCACCCCGGGCGCTGGGAAGTGGAGAATCTCTACCTTGCCCGTGACGACGAGACGCTCCCCATCAGCATCGAGGCCGAACGTGCCACGCTGAGTCTGTCGCTGTTGTCACTCTTGCGCGGCGAGCTTTATATCAACGCGCTGGATGCTGACGGAATCCGCCGCTTGCGGGTGGGCGATATTGCCCTGGAGGCGCAAGGAGCCCTGCACGTAGCCGATACGGCCCTAAGCCGCGAGCATCTGGCCGTGCCGGACATGACGCTGGCGATTACCCAGGGCCGCCTGGTTCGTCTGAGCGATCAGGCCACGCTGGTCAACGCCATCGACCTCGATGCCACCGCCTCGCTCGATGACGCCACGCCCACCGACCCTGCCACCGGCGAGCTGAACCGCGAACTGCTGGCGGCACTGTCGGCCACCCTCGATATCCATGCCCAAGCCGACGCCTGGGACGTGTTCATGCCCTACCTCGAAGCCCTGCCCTGGCTCTTTCTGAACGGGCGAGGCGAGCTGACGGGCAATATCGAGCTTCGTGAAGGCATACTCGAAGAACGAAGCCGCCTGAACCTCGACGCACCGGAACTGCGCCTCACGCTGGATGAGCGGCAGTTGCAGGCATCTACGCACCCACCTGCCTGGATCATTGCCGACGAGCCGCCGCCCCGGCATACCGCCACCGGCCAAGGCAGCGTCACGCTTAGCGTGGAGGAGGGCCGGCTCGGCTTTACCACGCGGCTTTCCAACGTCACCCTGGCCGATACCCAGCCCTACGCGGTAGATACCGCACTGCGTCTGACCAGCGACACCGCCAATCGGCGTATCGACCAGCTACAAGCGCCGACCGATGCCGAGCTTGCCCTGGAAGGTAACATTACCAGGCTGGACATGCTGGACCCCTACCTGGCCGAGGTGCTCGATGGCCAGGGTATTCGCCTGACAGGCAGCGGACGGGTAGACGCCTGGGCACGCGTGCGCGACACCCAGGCGCATGACGGTCATCTAAAGGTCGAGGCCGAGGCCCTGTCGGCCAGCACGCAGGGCTTTCGGGTCGAAGGTAACGGCACTCTGGATGCCGAACTCGCCGATACAGCCACCCTGACCGCCACGCTGGATGTCACCCAGGCCAGGCTGACTCACCGTAAGCGCACCCTGCTTGACGGCGCCGCCATCGAGGTAAACCTGCAAAGCCCCATCGACCCGGAACGGGCCCGCGAACAAGCCACCGCCACGCTTGAATGGCATACCGCCCGTCTACCGGATATCCGTGTGCTGCAACCCTACCTCAATGCCTACCTGCCGACCCCGGCACCGCTTGAACTGATCAGCGGCCAGGCACAAAGCCACGGCGCGCTCAGTATCCATCCCACCCAGCTCAGCGGCGATATTCACCTGGCGGGTAACGGTCTTGCCATGCGCTGGCTGCGCAGCGATGAAGACACCACCTTGACCAGCGACATGCAGCTTGCGTTAAAGCTCAACCAGGCAGCCCTTGATGGCACCTCACTGGATATCAGCGGCAGCCGCCTGCGCTGGCAGGTGGCCGAAGGCACTCACAACGGCGAGCGACTTGAGAGTATTCTGGCCATCCGCGAGGCGCGTCTTGCGCGCACGGACGACGTACCAAGCGGCCAGTTTCGCCTGGAGGGCAGCGTGCAGCGCCTGGGGTTTCTCAACGCTTTTCTACCCGATGCCCACGGCCTGGCGCTGTCGGGTAACGGCCAGCTGTTCGCCCAGGGTGCATTCCGCGATAAACGCCTGCTCGCGCCTACCCGGCTGCGCATCGATGCCAACCAGTTAGAAGTGGCCTTTCTGGATTACCTGGCCACCGGGCGCGGTGAGCTGACCGCCCAGATTGACAGCACCGAGCAGGCGCGGCTTTCACTCGGCATTCCGCAATTTTCCCTGCAGCGCCAAGGCGATGACCGGCCCCACGTCGAAGGGCGCCATTTTGCCTTGACCACCCAGACAGCGCAGCTGAGCGAGGTACTAAAGTCGCCGGCACCGGAACATTTCGTCACACGTATCGCCCTGCCGATTACCGACGTGCCGGACTTTACCCGCTACAACCGCTACCTCCCGGAGAGCGCTGGCATCACGCTGCTGGGTGGCCAGGCAAGCCTTGCCAGTGAATGGCAGCTGGACGGCATGAATGCGCAGGGCACGCTGACGCTACGCGCCTTTGGTGCGGATATGGCGCTGCTCGACCAGCGCCTGCGTGGCGATCTGCACCTCTCCTTGACGCTGACCGATGGCGATCTTGAAACACGCCGATTTACCGCCAACGACTCCTTTTTGCGTCTGGAAAACATTACCCGCCCCGAGGATGGCCCGTCGGCGGATGCCGGCTGGTGGGTACAGCTCTCCATGAATCAGGCCAGGCTCGACTGGGCAGACCCGATTCATCTGGAAAGCCAGCTAGGCCTCGAAATGCGCGACACAGGACTGCTGGCACGGCTGTTTCTTGCCCACGCACGGGAGAAAGAGTGGCTGGGGCGCCTGCTCAGCGTGCGCGATATCAGCGGCACGGCGGATCTGACCCTCAATGGCGACCAGGCAAGCCTGCGGGATCTTCGCCTGCAGGGCGGGCCCTTGACCCTGCTTTCGGACATCACCCTGGCTGATAAAAACGCCAGCGGCGCGCTGTATGCTCGCCTGGGAGCATTGGGGGTGGCAGTTGAACTCGAACAGAACCAACCGAATCTGCATCTACTGCAGCCCCGCCGCTGGTTCGAGCGCTGGCGCGAGGCCCGGGCCGACACTCGATGATTGGCCGCCTTATCTCTAGCGCTTTGTCTTGCCCTTCTCACGGCGAATCATTCGCACCCGCTCCTTGGCCTTTTGCGGCGTCGAGAGCGGGGTAGCGGTATCCGATTCCTTGGGCGGAATGGTGACCCAGGCAAATACCGGCAGTGCCAGCTGCCAGTGAATGGCCGCCAGGCGAAGTCCCAGCGTGACCAGCAGGGCCACGGCGATACTCACGTATAGCGGGCAACCCAAGGCCTGAAGCACCACGTAGGCGATTCCGCCGGCCATGGCTGCCGTGGCGTAGATCTCCTCGCGCAGTACCATGGGCACCCGCTGGGCCAGCATATCGCGGATCATTCCACCGGCAACGCCGGTCATCATGCCCATCAACACCGCGACCACGCCGGAGGTGCCCAGCAGCAGCGCCTTATGGGTACCGATGACCGTGAACAGCGCCAGGCCACACGCATCGGCAATGGGCAGAAAGCCGCGCGAAAGACGGTGAATGTAGTGAAACCCGACCAGCGAGACGCCTACCGTGGCCAGAATGACCCACAGGTAGCTTGGGTCGCTGACCCAGAACACGGGGCGTATACCCAGCACCAGATCGCGCAGTGTACCCCCGCCAATTCCGGTGACCGCTGCCAGTACCAGCATGCCGAAGGGGTCCATTCTGGAGCGGCACGCCAGAATGACGCCGGACAGCGCAAAGACGATCACCCCCGCCATGTCCAGCCAGTAGACCACTCCCGTCACGCCGCTCTCCTTCGTAGGCTATGTTCAAAAGACCATTCTAATCCAATAACCCTTGATGCAGGTGAAATGCGTATTGGCAGTGTCTTTCTCAAGGCGGCATGGAATGATCGCTTGATTGAAACCCAATGGAGCAGACTTGGCCCCTCACCTGAGGTAGGCTGCAGTGACGGCTTTAAAAGGAGATGCTATGGACTGGAACCCTGCTTATACCTGGCTGGTACTCGCGCTGCTGCTTAGCCTTGGGGAGTTGACCTCGGGCGCCATGGTACTGCTGGCGCTGGGCGTTGCCGCGGCCTTGACCGCCGCCGTTACCGCGTTTGGTTTGTCGCTGCCCTGGCAGCTTTTGAGCATGGGCCTGTTTACCGGGGTGCTGGTGCCTATCGGTATCTGGATCATTCGTCCGCGCTTTTCCCCTCGCGGCGTTGCCTACGGCACCACCGGCACCGGCGTAGAAAAAGGCAACTACTACAGTACGCTGCGGCGAGATTTCGACGGCGCCACCGGCATCAAGATCAATGGCGACTTTTATCGTCTTCGCGTCATCGACAGCGGCACGACCGAGCTTCCAGCAGACACCACCGTCATTTTTCAGCGTTTCGAGGGTACGACGGCGTTAGTCGCCTTGCCTTCATCATCTCCCAATCCCCTTCACGATGCTACGATTCCCCACAAGGAGCCTTAATCATGGATCTACCCATTAGCCCTGGTTTGCTGATCAGCCTGATCATCGTCGCCATTGGCATTCTGATCATCTCCAAGGGGCTGGTGATCGTGCGCCAATCGGAGGTCATGGTCGTCGAGCGCCTCGGCTCGTTCAACCGCGTACTCGAAAGCGGCATCAATATCATCGTGCCCTTTATCGAGCAGCCCCGGGCCATCACCATGCTGCGCTATCGCAAGCTGGGCGAAGAGTACCAGGCAATCACCACCGACGAGATCCGCATCGACCGGCGCGAAACGGTCATGGACTTTCCCGGCCAGCCGGTGGTCACTACCGATAACGTGACCGTACGCATCAATGGCGCGCTCTACTTTCAGATCATCGACCCCAAGCGAGCGGTATACGAAGTCGAGAACATGAGCCAGGCCGTCGAGGTACTCGCCAAGACCACGCTGCGCTCGGTGGTGGGCAAGATGGAGCTCGACAAGCTGTTTGAATCCCGCGCCGAAGTGAACAACGAAATCCAGGCCGCAATGGAGGAGCCCGCCTCCAAGTGGGGTGTGAAGATATCCCGTGTCGAGGTACAGGATATCGCCATGCCTGAAGAGGTGGAAACCGCCATGCGCCTGCAGATGGCCGCCGAGCGCAAGCGCCGGGCCACCGTCACCGAAGCCGAGGGAGAAAAGTCCGCCGCCATTGCCATGGCCCAGGGCCAGCGCGAGTCCGCCATTCTCAACGCCCAGGGCGACAAGGAGTCGGCCATTCTGCGCGCTCAGGGCGAGCAGGAGTCGATCAGGCTGGTATTGAACGCCATCGGCGAAAGTGAAGAAGACAAGCGTACCGTGGTCGGCTACCTGCTGGGACAGAGCTACATCAAGGTGCTGCCCAACATGGCCAAGCATGGCGAGCGCGTCTTCGTACCCTACGAGTCTTCTGCCCTGCTAGGCTCCATGGGCATGTTCCGTGAACTGTCGGGCTCACCCGAAGACGCCGTCACCGAACACCTCAAGCATCGCACGGAGACGAGCCATCAGCCCGGCAGCTTCCGTAGCGGCGTGGTAGGCGGTGCGGCCAGCAGCTAATTTCTCGCTTCAGAAAAACCGGGTAATCAATACCCGGTTTTTTTACGCCTGTATGACGACTATTCAAACTGCGTTTGTTGAGGCGGACTTATCGCTCGTCTGTTTACCCAGACGCTTGAGCCCGCGCGGCGCGGCAATGCGAAAAAACCGCTCGACCACATCAGCCTGGGTCGCAGGCGTCATCAGCGATACGCCGATGAATACCGGCAGGTTCAGCATCAGTCCCCAGAAGCCTGCGTGGATACCCAGCGGATGCGACCATAGGGTCGTAAATGCCACGGTGACCATGAATCCCGCCACGATGCCTGCCATGACCCCAAGTTTGGATGCTCGGGGCCAGAAGAACATGCCGATAAACGCCGGCAGCACCTGCGAGGCAAACCCGAGGCCCACCAGCAGAATCATCACCAGACTTCCCGGCTCGGCAATCGCCAGCGGCGCGATGACCAGCGCCATGACAGGCAGCAGCAGCCAGCGCGCCAGCTTCGCCGTCAACGCATCGCTGAGTTTAAACAGCGGCTGCAGGACATCCTTGGTGATGGAAAGCGACACCGAGTGGATAAAGGGCTCGCTTGATGACATGGAGGCGGCAAGCGTCCCGGCCCCAAGAAGGCCGACCAGCACGACCGGCAGGTTCGCCATGGCGTACTCCAGCACCACGGTATCGGCGCGCGCCAGGTCTGGCAGCGAGTAAATCCCGATGAATCCCACGATCACCATCGGCAGAATGACGACATAATAGGTGGGCAGCCATGTAGCGCTGCGGCGAATGGTGCGCGCCGATGACGCGCACATCCACTGGGTCCATACCGGAGGCATGAACGAGAACATCGACACGATGATCGAGGTGGTCCAGAAACTGAAGCTCATGTCGCCACGCGCGCCCGGCAGGGTCAGAAACTCGCCATGCTCGGCCTGAATGCGCTTGAAAACATCGGCCATGTCGAGCCCGCCGGTGGCACTATGAACCGCCCAGAGCCCGACCGCCCAGGCCACCACCAGCATGAGCGCCCCTTGAAAGGCGCTGGTACGGCCAATCGCCCGCTGACCGCTGATATAGAGATAAAGGGCAATGCTGGCGAGCACAATGATCACACCAAGCCAGACGGGAATGGCGCCACCGCTCATCACGAACAGGATGTAGGCCGACCCCACGGTCTGCAGCACCGCGTAAGCCACCGAGCCCACCGCCATCACCAGGGCCGCCAGCGCCCCGAGCGCCGCGCTCTGGTAGCGGTCGGCGATGGCGCTTGCCTGGGTCACGTGGCCGAACTGCGCCCCGAACTGCCACACTTTAGGGCCGAAATACCAGGCCACCAGCGCCAGGTAGGCCAGATAGACCGCCACATAGAATACCGCCACCCCCTTGGAGTAGGCCCAGCCCGGTGCGCCCATGAAGGTATACGCACTCACGCTTCCCGCCGCAATCAGCAGATAAAGCACGACCGGCCCCATACTACGTCCGGCGACCCCCCACTCTTCCAGTGTATCCATGCGCCGCCCGGCGCGCGCTTTCAGGCCGATCACCATGGCGATGGCCACGTAGCCGAGAGTAATGACTAAAGGCCAGACGCTATTCATGGTCGTCCCTCTCGACAATGCGGTTGCCGATGAGCATCACACCCACGCAGGCAAAGATGACCCCATAGCTCCATACAATCATCAGTGGTAAGCCAAACACCAGCACGGCTCGGTTGAGCAGCCCGATCACCGGCCAGATACCTGCCATCACCAGACAGATGAAAGCGGCCAAGAGCCCCCACCCAGCACGCGAAGTGGGCAGCACGAACAGACGTCGCATAGCGGTTCCCTAGTTGCGCGCTCGCAAGTCACGAGCAGCGCAAGCGTTAGTTGTTGGAAAGATGGCTGGCACCGCTTACAAGGTTTCATGGCGTGCGCCAGTGACACACACTATTCCAATTTAAAACGCAGGTGTCCACTTTTTGTGTGCACCTAGAGGGGAGGACTATCCAGCACTTGGAGAGATTCACAGAGACGAGAGAGGCAAGCATCGACAGCAAAGCTTCTTGTACGGTGGCGATAGACACACAGATCGATACGGGCCGGTTCCAGTTCGTCGGCTGCCAGCGGCACGCTGATGAGTTCCCCGCGCCAGCACTCCCGCGCCACCGCCATGGGCGGCAGGATCAACACGCCGGCGCCGTTCAGCGCCAGCGCCTTCTGGGTTTCAAGCGAGGCGGTATCAAAGGCGGGGACGAGCGTGATACCGATGCGATGCGCGCTGCGCTCGAGCGCCTGGCGCGCCCCGAACGATTCGCCCGGCAGAATGACCCGATGCCTGGCCAGGCACTCAAGCGAAACCTCCTGGGCACCGGCCAGCGGATGATCTACCGCCATGACCGCGTGATGCTCGAGCCGGGCGCTGTCCAGAATGACGATATCCTCATGACGCGGCATGAAGAACGAGATGCCGATATCCGCCGTGCCCAGGCGCAGCCGCTCGACGATTTGCCCAGCGCTTGCGATGCCGATATCAAATCGCAGCTGCGGATAGTCTCGCCCCATGTCGGCCAGTGCCGGGGCCAGCAGCCCTGCCACCACGCCTTCGGCGGCTTCCAGGCGAACGCGTCCGGTGCGCAGGCCCTGCAAATCGGCGATATGTTCCTGAACGCGCTCGAGATCACGCAAGGTGTGCTGTGCCTGGATGGCAAGCAGCTCACCCGCCGCCGTCAGGCTGATGCCGCTGGGGCCACGCTCCAGCAAGGGCGCCCCCAGCTGCTCCTCGAGCAGATCGATCTGGCGGCTGATGGCCGTGGGAGCGATATTGAGCCTTGCCGCGGCCTGACGCAGCGAGCGACAGCGTGCCACGGTATCGAAATAGTGCAGCGCGCGACCGCTGATCATGACATCTCCTTAATCACTTTCTACTCTCACTTGGCGGAACATGGTGGGCATGTAGCGTCTATCCGCCGGTAACCGCTGCAAAATGGGCGTCTCTTGGCTGCCATGATCCCCTTGTCGGGTGGCGTTGAACGCGACGGAAAGCCGCATCAACGACGATCAAGGTTCAACACCAGCAGGGCAAGCCCGGCCGATCACTTGCCCTGCGCGAAGGCGCGGGCAAAGGGCTGGCCCCAGCTATTAGCATGCATCAGCTCCTCCAGCGACAATCGCGAGCGCCAGCCCTTGGCTTCAAGTTCCGGTTGACCCAGGAATTCGCTGACATGGCCAAGGCACAGATACGCCACGGGATACACGTGCTCGGGCAGGTTCAAGACCTGACTTAGCTGGGCCGGATCAAGAATGCTTACCCAGCCAACCCCCACGCCCTCTGCCCGCGCCGCCAGCCACAGGTTCTGTACGGCAAGGCAAGTGCTGAACAGGTCGGTATCCATGATGCTGTTGCGCCCCAGCACGTGAGGGCCACCCCGACGACGGTCGCAGGTAATGCAGAGATTGAGCGGGCTTTCCAGAATCCCCTGCAGCTTGAGGCCCCGGTAAAGATCCTGCCGCTCGCCGCTGAAACGCTCGGCGGCTCTGGCGTTCTCCTGCTCGAACAGCGCAAGTATCGACGCCCTGACCTCACGGCTCTCGATGACGATGAAATCCCAGGGCTGCATGAACCCTACCGAAGGCGCGTGGTGCGCCGCCTGAAGAAGACGTTCAAGCACTTCCGGGGAAATCGGGTCGGGTAGAAACTGCGAGCGCACATCGCGCCGCTCATGAATGGCGCGGTAGACGCCGCGCCGTTGCGTCTCGGGAAAAGCATGATGGCAGTTACTCATTATATGGCCGCACCTTTCCTGAATTACGCCGCAGCGGGCTTGCGCATATCGACATGCAAAATACCATCTTCGTCGTAGACATCGCTCACGGCCGCAAACCCGAAAGACTCATAGAAAGCGGTCAGGTAAACCTGCGCACCTATCTTGATGCCCAGGCCAGGATAGGTCTGCTCGGTGAAACGAATCGCCTCGGCCATCAGTTCGCGGCCGTAGCGGCAGCCGCGAAAGGCCTTGACGGTCATCACCCGGCCAATCGAAGGCTCGACGAACTTGTCGCCAGGCCCCAGCAGGCGGATATAGGCAGCAAGCTCCCCGCCGGCCGTCGCCAGAAGATGCCAGGCCAGCGGGTCCAGCTCGTCCACTTCCGGATAAGCACACTGCTGTTCCACCACGAATACCGCTTCACGCGCCTTCACGATCTCGTAAAACTCGCGCGTGCTGAGCTCATCAAACCGCGACCAGCGAAACTCCAGGGACATACCGACTCCTCCTGTCTGTGGCGTCATATCTCGAGCGCCAAGTGTACAGAAAACGGCCGGATCAAGCCCTTGTCTCACAACGTCCGCTCAGCCCAGCCGCCAGCGCCAGGGGCTTTCTCCTAGCAAAACACCATCGCTGTCCCAATCTTCCCAGCCAGCAAACGGAATCGGCCTTTCACATGGCCAATGCGCAAGGCGTTTGGCCCAGCACTGTTTGCAGGCCTTGAGGTGTTCGCACAGCGCACTTTTCTTTTGATATTCGATACCACCTCCCTGTACGCCATAGCTTACTTGAGGTGCTAGAACGTCAAAGCCCACGTAATACAGTGAAGCATGCAAGGGCCATAGCCATGCAGCCATATTACCCGCCCGCCCAAAGGGTTGAAATGCAGCCTCCGGCGAGCCAGCAGTCACGCCTAGTAGTGCGCGTTTTCCCTTGAAATACCCACGATCATAGCGCATGCGACTGGTATAACGTCCACCATAGACCAGTACACGATCAAACCAGCCTTTCAGGATGGCTGGCTCTGCGTGCCACCATAGTGGAAACTGAAAGATCACCAGATCAGCCCAGTCAAGTCTTGCAAGCTCTCGCTGAATATCTGTAGGCAGCGCCTTTTCGTTGTAGTGATGGCGTTGTTCATCTAGTGGGGCAAAGTACTTGTCATTGGCTCGATTAAGATAGTGACCTGCGCGCTCAACCGGATCGAACTGTTCAGCATACAGGTCATCGACCTCAACCTTGTGCCCGCTTTTTTGCAACTGCTCAACGGCGATATCGACCAGGCCGCCATTTAACGAATGGCGCTCGGGATGCGCCAAAATGATCAATACGTTCATATTACTGTTCCTTCCGTGGGGTGTTACGAAAGGCTAACCTGTTCATATATGCTTACCCATCCCTTGAAATCGATAAGCAGCCTTGCATGAATGAACAGCATCTAAAGTGGGATGATCTACAGGTGGTGCTTGCAATAGCACGAACAGGCTCGCTATCCGGTGCCAGCCGGCAATTGCATATCAGCCATGCCACCGTGTTTCGCAGACTCAATGTAATCGAAGCCCGCCTGGGTACCACACTGTTTGAACGCCACCGCCACGGCTATACTCCGACACTGGCTGGGGAAGACCTGGCGGCTACAGCTGAACATATTCAAGACGAAGTCAACAGCGCCGAGCGACGTGTCATCGGGCAGGATTTGAAGCTTTCCGGCACGCTGCGCATTACCACCACAGATACGCTTTTTGCCGGTTTGCTATGCCCGATAATGGCCACCTTTCGCGAGCAGTACCCCGGTATAGCCCTTGAAGTGGTAATTTCCAATCAGTTGCAAAACCTTTCACGAAGAGACGCGGATATTGCCATTCGTCCGACTCGCAAACCGCCCGAGACGCTGGTAGGCCGCCGATTAGGCGATATCACGCTGGCGGTTTATGGTCAGAAAGAGCAATGGCAAGCCTCCAACGGCTTGCTTGACCCTAACGTTATGCTGGAAGAGAGCTGGATAGGCCCCGATGCCCAACTAGGTGATGTCGCGTTTGAAAAGTGGATGAGGAATAAAAACACATGCTATCGATTGGACAGCATGCTGGCGATGCAGATGGCGGCTCGCCAAGGCGCGGGCATTACCGTACTGCCCTGCTACATGGGCGATGCAGATGACATACTGCAGAAGATTAGTCCGCCGATTGACGCGCTGACGACGCAGCTATGGCTATTGACCCACCCGGATTTGCGCCACGTGGCCCGAGTGCGCGCCTTCATGGCTACCATCACCGAAGGGGTGTCCGGACAGCTTGTCAAAACCAATAGCGTCAATGCATCCAAGGGGAATCCTCAGGCGGAGTAAAACCGTGTCCAGGCCGCCGGCAAAAAGCAGCCACACCAGGGTTGCGGCGGTCAGCGTTCATACCAGGTTCAGGCGGTAGCTGAAATAGTAGATGGCGACCAGATACGCCGCGTAGGGAATGAGCGAGCAGAGGCCAAACAGCGCGGTAGTACGCAGATCGGCCATGCTGCGCTCGGAGCCGACGATGTAGTGAGCGATCAGCGCGAAGGTCGGAAACAGCGGCACCAACCCCGCAATGAAGAAACTTTTGGTCTTGGAGAGCAGCGCGATCGCCAGCACCGCCAGTGCCCCAAGCAGGCATTTCAGAAATAGTGCCATTACCGTTTTTCGCTTCTCGACACCCGTGAGCCTACCGGCTCACTCAAGCCCTGCCAGCAAGCGTTTAAGCAAGTCATCCAACTGCGAGCGCTGCTTGTCACTCAAGCCATTGACCAGCCTGGCCTGGGTTTCCGTATGGGCGGCCACGGCCTCGTCGATCAGTGCAAACCCCTTGCCGGAAAGCGAAATCAGAAACCCCCGCCCGTCGTCGGGGTTCTTGACGCGCTCGATCAGCCCGGCTTTTTCCAACTGCTGGAGCCGGTGGGTCATGGTGCCCGAGGTCACCATGGTCGATGCCATTAGATCGCTAGGCGAAAGCGCGTAGGGTGCCCCTTCCCGGCGGAGCGTCGCCAGTACATCGAAGGAGGATTCATTCAGCCCATAGTGCGCC
Source organism: Vreelandella aquamarina (assembly GCF_020075495.1). Taxonomy (GTDB): domain Bacteria; phylum Pseudomonadota; class Gammaproteobacteria; order Pseudomonadales; family Halomonadaceae; genus Vreelandella; species Vreelandella aquamarina_A. The sequence continues at coordinate 381,323 of NZ_JABYQT010000001.1, read as the reverse complement.
CAGGTCTTCTCCATGGCGCGCATGAGCACATGGTTCAACCGTTTGAGGCGGCCAAGCGTACCCATCGGTGCCACGTTCAGGTCCGGACGCTGCTGCTGCCACTGCGCGAGTATTTTATCGACATGATCCATGATCGCCATGCTCTTGCTTTTTTACCTTGACGTCAAGCTAAAAACCCGGATAACTTGATATCAAGGTAAATCGACAAGGATAATTCATGAAAGACACCTCACCACCGCACAAGACACTTTTTCAAAAAGATCGCGTCAGCGCACTTTTCTACCTGCTGACCGGTGGTGCCCTGCTGGGCCTTTCCACCAACCTGGCCAAGCTGGCCGGTGACGTGGGACTTTCACCGCTGGCGTTTCTATTCTGGTCGCTGTGTGGTGCCGCGCTCATTCTGCTGGCGCTGGCTGCGGCGCGGGGCCGTCTGCCACCGGTCAACGCCCGCACGCTCGAGTACTATACGGTGTCGGCGCTGGTAGGAGTCGCAGGCTCCAACCTGCTGTTCTTTTCCGCCATAGCACACATTGGCGCCGGCTTTGTTGCGCTGGTCATCACCCTGCCACCGCTTCTTACCTACCTCGGTGCGCTCGTGTTGAAGATGGAGCGTTTCCAGATCATGCGCGCCGAGGGTGTTGCCTCGGCGTTGGCAGGCGCCATCATCCTGGCCGCCCACAAGATGGCCGCTCCCGATGCCGACGTGCACTGGATCCTGCTGGCCCTGCTGGGCCCGGTACTGCTCGCCATCGGCAATCTTTACCGCACGCTGCGCTGGCCAGAAGGCGTTTCCGGCGAGGCACTGGCGCCGGGCATGCTGGTCGCCGCCGTCGTACTGCTGCTGAGTGTGAGCCTGATACCGGGTCTTTCGCTTGGCCTGCCGGGCAACCAACCCGTGGCAATGCTGTTAATCGCCGTTCAGGGAGTCGTGTTTGCGGGTCAGTTCCTGCTGCTTTTCATGCTGCAGAAAACCGGCGGCCCGGTGCTGCTGAGCCTTCTAGGGTCGGTGGGTGCGCTGTTCGGCGTGCCGGTAGCCATCTTCATTCAGGGCGAAAGTGCCCCTGAAGGCTTGCGGCTGGGGGCAGCGTTCATTGCTACCGGCATCGCGCTTCTCAATATGGATAAGGTGAAGCGGCCCGCCCGAAGCAGGCCCAGCCGATAGCCGGCTGACTACGGGCTAGAGAACACGCCGCTCCATATAATGGGTATGACCTTCTGTCTTGAGAACGTAAAAGCCCATGCGCTGGTAAAGTTCCATGGCTGGGTTGATGCAGAACACCCTCAGGCGCAGCGTGTCGATGCTCGTCTGGCGCGCTCGGTCGATGGTATAGCGAATGGCCGCTGCCCCGAAACCCTGGCGCTGCCAAGCAGGCTCGATCTGCAGCTCGCGGATATAGAAGGCCTGCGTATCGTGATCGAGACACAAGACTCCCACCGGGCAAGTGTTGATGATGAGCTGATAAGTCTCGAAAGTACGCCACTCGCGCTCGAACAGGGCGCTATCCCAGTGCATTCCCAACTGCTCGTGGTAGCCGGACATGTTCTGGCGAATCAGCCGCTCGGCAAAGGCCTTATCGCTGGTTGGTTGAATGAGCGGCGTCATATCGCTATTCGCCTTACTCCAACTGAAACGGGTAAACCGAACCGGTCCTCAAAAGCTGGGTAAGCTCGTCCAATGCGGCAAGCGACTCCTTGGCAAGCTGCGGGTCGGCCAGGTCCTCCGGTGCAAGGCGGTCGCGGTAGTGGCAATTGACCCAGGCGGTGAGGTCTTCGTACAGCGCCTCATCAAGCATCACGCGGCCTGAAAGTGCGCTTCGCTCGGCCTCTGTCAGCACCACCCGCAGGCGCAGGCAGGCAGGACCGCCGCCATTGCGCATGCTCTGCTTCACGTCCTTGACGATGACCTCGCTGATCGGGTTGTTGCCTGCCAGCAGGTAATCCTGAACCGTGCGCCATACCGCTTCGTTCTCCTGGCACTCGCCGGGCACCACCAGCGTCATGGTTCCGTCCGGATTGGAGAGCAGTTGGGAATTGAACAGATACGAGGTGACAGCGTCTTCCAGGCTGACCGCCTCCACCGGCACCCGCACCGGAATCAAAGGTGTGGCCATCTTGGCGCGCAGCTCATCGAGCGTGCCCTGCTCATCCAGAAAGGCCCTTTCGTGGTAGAGCAGCACCGCTGCATTGCCCACGGCGATGACATCGTTATGAAACACGCCGGCGTCGATGGCATCCGGATGCTGTTGGGCGAACACGGTTTGCGCCTCGGTCAAACCATGCTGGCGGGCCACCGCCTGGCTTGCTTCAAGGGTTTGCCGCGCCGGGTAGCGCTTGGGCGCATGTTCGCCGCCGAACGCCTTGCGGCCATACACGAACAGATGCACGCCCGGCTCACCATGCTCGCCACAAAGTCTCGTATGGTTGGCTGCGCCTTCATCGGAAAAAGCGGGCGTTGCCGGCAGTACCGGATGGTGGGCAAAGTGCTGCTCGTTGCGAAAAATGGCCTGGAGTACGCGACCGGTCGTTTGCGGTTCGAGAAAGCGGTGAAAGCTCGACTGCAGATTGGCCGGGGTGAAGTGTACGCGGCCATCCGGCGCATCCAGGCTTGGCGTGACCGTACCCGCATTGGCCGTCCACATGCTGGAGGCCGAACACACGGCGCGCAGTAGCTGCGGCGCCTTGCGCGCAGCACTGGCTAGCACTTCACTATTGCTGCCGCTAAAGCCCAGATCGCGCAGCGCGCCGATATCCGGACGCTGCTGGGGCGGCAGAACGCCCTGGGCGTAGCCTGCCTCCATCAGGGACTTCATTTTCAAAAGCCCTTGAAGCGCGCCCTCTTTCGGATTGGCAACCAGCCCTTCGTGACGCATTGAGGCCAGATTGCCGGCGGCCAGCCCGGCGTAGTTGTGCGTCGGGCCGACCAGACCGTCGAAATTGACTTCCCGAAGGCCACTCGGCTGAGTATTCACAGGCTGACTCCCGGCGGCAGGGTTTCGGGCATCTCCAGGGTATCGGCTTCCATGGAAGCCACCGGGTAGGCGCAGTAGTCCGCCGCGTAATAGGCGCTGGGGCGGTGATTACCGCTATCACCTACGCCACCGAAGGGTGCATCCCCCGAGGCGCCGGTGGTCTGGCGGTTCCAGTTGACGATGCCCGCACGGATACGCAGCAGAAAGTCATCCCAGTCAGCCTGCTCGCCGCCGATCAGCCCGGCGGAGAGGCCAAAACGGGTATCGTTGGCAAGCGCCATGGCCTCGTCCCAATCGCTGTAGCGGTGGATTTTCAACAGCGGGCCAAAATGCTCTTCGTCGGGTACTTGAAGACCGGTGACATCAATCAGCGCAGGGCTGACAAGGCTGGTGTTCTCCTGCACGCGCTGCATGCGGTTGATCACCGTGGCGCCCATGGCTTCCAGGTCATCCTGCGCTTTCAGTAGGCCATCGGCGGCGGCCACGCTGACAAGGCCCGAATAAAACGGTGCGGGATCTTCCTCGAACTGGCCCGCCACGTGCAGCTTGGCAATGGCCTCGCTCAGCGCCTCGATCAGCCGGTCGCCCGCCTCCCCCTTGGGCACCATCAAGCGACGGGCGCAGGTGCAGCGCTGGCCGGCGGATAAAAACGCCGACTGCAGAATGGTCAGCACGGCAGCGCGCTGATCGCGCACATCCTTGATCACCAGCGGGTTATTACCGCCCAACTCGAGTGCCAGAATCTTGTCCAGCTGGCCGGCAAACTGCTGCTGCAGCATGCCGCCCACCTTGGCACTGCCGGTAAACAGCAGCCCATCGATACCGGGGTGGGCAGAAAGCGCCTGGCCGACCGGCACGCCGCCTTGCACCAGGTTGATGACGCCCGCGGGCAGTCCGGCCTCCAGCCAGCACTGCAGGGTCAGATCCGCGGTGAGCGGTGTCTGGTCGCTGGGTTTGAACACCACGCAGTTGCCCGCGAGCAGCGCCGGCACCATATGCCCATTGGGCAGGTGACCAGGGAAGTTGTAGGGGCCGAACACCGCCATCACGCCGTGTGGGCGGTGGCGCAGCACGGCACGGGCGCTGCCGACGTCCTTCTCCCGCTCGCCGGTGCGCTCCTGGTAGGCCTTGATCGAGAGCGTCACCTTGCCCACCATGGCGCCGGCTTCGGTGCGCGCCTCCCATAGCGGCTTGCCGGTTTCCGAGGCAATTGCCCGGGCCAGCGTCTCGCTGCGTGCTTTAACCACCTCGGCAAAGCGCTCCACCAGCGCCTGACGCTCGCTGAAAGGGGTGCTTGCCCAGCCGGGGAAAGCCGTGCGTGCCGCGGCAACCGCTGCTTCCACCTGGGTATCGCCTGCCGAGGCGCCTTGCCAACATAAATGGCCGGATACGGGGTCGTGCTTGGCAAACGATGCGGCGGCGCCATCCACCCAGGCGCCGTTGATAAGCTGCTGCTGTTGGGCGTGCATCATGCTCTCCTAACGGTTTCAGGTTTCCAGAAGACGCAGGGAATCACCGCTGGCAACCCCCAGGCGCTTGGCTTCTGCACTGTTTAAAACGATGGTGTCGCCAACCGGTGCGCGCCCTACCCAGGCGGCAGTAAACGATGCCAGTTCCGTGGTTGCCGCCAGCCAGCGGCTGACACTCTCGTCCGGCGCGTCGGTTGCCACTTCCACCTGATAGAGCGAGGAGTTGCGCACGGCGCGCACGTCATCGATATAGGCTTCTACCGTGGGGCCACCGTCGAAGATGTCGATATAGCCTTCCCAGCGCAGGCCCTCTTTCTTGAGCATCTCAAGTGCCGGGCGGGTGTGGCGGTGCACCTGTCCGATACACGCCCGGGCCTCTTCGGCCATGAAGGTGGTGTAGATCGGAAAGCGCGGCATCAGCTCGCCGATGAAGCTTTTCTGGCCCAGGCCCGTGAGCCGGTCCGCCTCGTTGAAATCCATGGGAAAGAAGTGCTTGCCGAGGCTTTCCCAGAACGGGCTCTTGTTGTTCTCATCGAACACGCCACGCATCTCGGCAAGCACCTTCTCGGGGAAACGGTCACGAAACTGGGCAATGAACAGCCAGCGCGCCTTGGAAAGCAGCGCGCCGTTACGCAGATGCCGGTTTGCCTCGCCCCGGTACTCCGGGCGCAGAAACAGCGAACACACCTCCGCATCGCCGGTATGGTCCGAGCTTAAAAACAGCGTATCGATGGTGCGGTGCAAATCCAGCTGGACCGAGGAGTGCGCCAGCCGCCCCAGCCGGTAGTTGTAGAAAGGTACGGTGTGGCCCACCTGGCCTTCGATGGCACAGCAGCCAGCCAGCTCGCCGTTTGCTTCGTCTTCAAGCACAAAGAAGTAGAGCCGATGGTTGACCGGGGTGCGCTCTTCAAAGGCACGGGCGGAGGCTTCGATCTTGCCGGCCAGAAACTCGCGGTTACTGGGCAGCGAGGTAAAGCCCACTCCCGCCTGCTGCGCAAGCGTCAGCAGCCCATCCACGTCAGCACGGGCAATAGGACGAATGCGCATCATATTTCTCCTTCGTCAAAAGCATCCACTGCAACGGGCAGCGTGAGCGGTGCAGCAAATACGGCCCGCCCCTCTTCGACGCCCAGGCGCTTGGCGTCGGCCTCCGACAGCATCAACTGCCCGGTGGAGGAGAGCGCGTAGCGGGCCACGATGCAGCGAAAGCCTTCCAGCGCCTGGTTGGCAATCAGTGCAGGCTCGGCATCGGGCAGGCTCTCTTCCGGGCGCAGGCGTACCGGGTGCCAGGCTGCTCGGCAGAAGGTGGCCAGGCGCTCGCGCTCGGCCTTGACGATCGGGCCGGCGTCAAAAATGTCCACGTGCCGCGAGCGCACGAACCCTTCGGCAAGCATCTCCTGAAGCGCGTCTTCGTGGGCCGGGTGTTCACGCCCGATGGCCGCCCGCGCCTGGGGCGTCAGCAGCGGCAGGTAGAGCGGGAACTGCGGCATGACTTCGGCGATGAAGCTTTTGGAGCGCACCCCGGCGATGTGGTTGATATCGTGAAAGCTGCGGGCGAAGAAGTGATGCCCTACGCTTTCCCAGAAGGGCGACTCGTTCCTGACATCCAGGTAGCCTGGAAATGCCACGGCCAGGATGCGCGAAAAGCGCTCGGGGTACTGGGCGATGAACATCAGCCGGGCACGGCGCAGCAGGCTTTCAGCGCTGGTGCCTTTATAGCGCGGATTAAGCGAGTAGGCGCACAGCAGCGTGGCATCCGACACCTCATGAGACAGCGCCAGAGTCTGCACCTCGCGACGCACGTTGAGCTGCTGCGAGGCGTGGATCAGAGTCTCCTGGCGGTAGGTGTAGTAGGCCTCCTGAGCGCCCGCCTGGGCACGAATGGTGGCCGTTCCCAGCACCTCGCCGTTGCCCGCCTCATCGACGTGTGCGCTGTTTTCCAGCACAAAGGTGTAGTGTTCGCTGCCAGGAAACTCGATATCGCCGTTGAACGCCGCCTCGGAGCGTACGATACGCTCCTCCAAGCGTTCACGGTTGGCGGGCAGGTTGGTAAGCCTGGGAGTTGCGTGCTCGGCCAGGCTCACCAGCGCATCGATATCCGCCATCTTGACCGGGCGAATTACCAGCATGGGGGCATCTCCCTCTCTCGATAGAGCCGTTGGCAGGCTCATGCGCTGGCAACAAGCCGCTCGATCGCTCGCTCCAGGCGCGCCATGCCTTCGGCGATATCCGCTTCAGGAATTACCAGCGAGGGCGCCATGCGCAGCACGTTGGGTCCGGCAATCAGCGCCATCAGGCCTTCTTCGATGGCCAGCGGCAGAATGTCCTTGGCGCGGCCTTCAAAGGCATCCGACATCTGGGCGCCAATCAAAAGCCCCATGCCGCGTATTTCCTTGAACACACCGTGCTTGCGGTTGATGGTTTCAAGGTGCTCGCGGAACAGGTCGTGGCGTTTCTTCACGCCTTCCAGCACCTCCGGGGTATCGATAAATTCAATGGCCGCCAGGGCAATCGCCGACCCCAGGGCGTTGCCGCCGTAGGTCGAGCCGTGGGTACCAAAGGCAAGCGACGTCGCTACCTTGTCACTTGTCAGCATGGCACCTACCGGGAAGCCGCCACCCAGCGACTTGGCGCTGGTGAGAATATCCGGGGTGATACCATAGTTCTTGTAGGCGTAGAGTTCGCCGGTGCGCCCGGCACCGGTCTGCACTTCGTCAAAGATCAGCAGTGCGTTGTGCTTGTCGCACAGCTCACGCAGGCCCTTGAGGAATTCCGGTGTTGCCGGGATGATGCCGCCCTCGCCCTGCATGGGCTCGACCATGATCGCACAGGTATCATCACCCACCAGCTGGCGTACGCTTTCAAGGTCATTGAACGTCGCGTGCAGGATACCGCCGGGCACCGGACCGAACCCCTGGGAATACTTGGGCTGGCCACCCACACTCACCGTAAACAGCGTGCGGCCATGGAAGGACTGGCTGAAGGAGATGATCTTGTCCTTCTGCTCGCCGTAATGATCCACCGCGTAGCGGCGGGCAAGCTTCAGGGCGGCTTCGTTGGCTTCCCCACCGGAAGAGCACAGGTACACCTTGTCGGCGAAGGTACGCTCGACCAACGTTCTGGCAAGCTTGAGCGCCGGCTCGTTGGTATAGATGTTGGAGAGGTGCCAGAGCTTTTCGCCCTGTTCCTTGAGCGCATCGACCAGCACTGGATGACAGTGCCCCAGTGAATTCACCGCGATGCCACCGGCAAAATCGATGTACTCACGCCCCTGCTGGTCCCACAGGCGACTACCTTCGCCGCGCACCGGGATGATCTGCTGGGGTGCGTAGTTGGGAGTCATGTAGTGATCGAAATCCTGCCGGGTCGGGGTCGTGCTCATGGTCGATATCTCCAGTCGAGTCAGTCAATAGAAGCAGTATACGGGGCAAACGTCCCCGCCTGCTTTCAGCAATGGGACGGCAAGTTATGAAAAGCGGCACGTATTTCACGATGATTCATGAATGCTCGGCCGCGCCATACTTGCCAAGGTGCAGCGTTTACGCCTGGCCTGCTTGATCCAGACGCTCTTCTCGCGGGGTCAGGCCAAAATGGTTGCGGTACGCGGTCGAAAAATGCGCGCCCGAAGAGAAACCTGTCGCCAGGGCGATGTCTCCGACCGCCCGGTCGCTCTCGCGCAGCTGTTTACGCGCATCCTGCAGGCGCAGATTCAGGTAGTAGCGGCTGGGTACTGCCTGCAGGTACTTCTTGAACAGACGCTCGAGCTGACGGCGGGAAATCCCCAGGTGCTCGGAAAGCTCCAGCGTGGAAAGCGGTTCTTCAATGTTGGCTTCCATCAGCGTGACCGCATCCACCAAACTCTGCGGGGCATGGCCAAGGCGGTGACGCAGCGGCACATGCTGGCGCTCGTCGGCCAAGCGGATACGCTCGCACATGAAGTGCTCGGATACCTGTTCCACCAGCTGCCCACCCTGCTGCTGGCGTACCAGGGTCAGCATCATGTCCATGGCCGCCGTACCGCTGGCGCAGGTCATGCGGTTACGGTCGATCTCGAAAAGCTGTTGCGACAGCGTGACCTGGGGGTAGGCCTGGGCAAAGGTGGCAAAGCGCTCCCAGGGCAGTGTGGCCCGGTAGCCATCCAGCAGGCCGGCGCGCGCCAACACTTCCGCACCACCAGCGAGCCCGCCCAATACGGTACGGCTTGACTGCTGGCGTAGCCACTCAAGGAGTCTTGCAGGCAGTGCATAAGGCAGTGGCGAGGGTGCGCACACCAGCACCATATCCAGCTCCGGCGGTGAGGTCTCGAGGGTATAATCGGTATTGCAGGTCACCTGCGCGCTGCTGCGCACGGGTTGCTCGTCGCTGTTTAGCGTAAATATCTGGTAGAGCAATTGACCGCTCAACTGATTGGCCATGAATAGCGGCTCTACCGCGCAGGCATGTGAAAGCATGGAGAAGCCGGGCAGCAGTAATACGCCAATACGCTGACGCGCAAGCGTGCAAGAAGAGGCCTGGGTGCGATGCTGCATGCCAAAACGCCGTCGATAAGTGAGGCCCCATCTTACCCAATTGCACACCGAGAGGCAGCGCCTGTTAGCCATACCTGCAAAAACGCGTCGCAACGATGCTCAGGCCCGTGGTCGAGGCAAACCTAATAGCAGCCAAAAAAAGAGGCAAGACGAAAACGTCTTGCCTCGGTTGCTGGCGCGTCAATGGTCACGCCAGGCGGTACACCGGAAACGCTTACTGCTGATGCGCTTCAGACAGCGTCATGTCGCCATCCACTTCGGTGTAGTTATCTTCGTTGTAGTCTTCTGAAGACTCTTCGATCTGATCGCTGCCGTAGGTGGTATCCATCACCAGACGATCGTTCTCAAACTGCATTTCATCAAGTGGCAGCGCGATATCGGTAGCGCCAAAGCCCCAGATACCGCCTACCGAGATGATCGCATACAGCTCGCCGGAATCGTTGTGCTTGGAGATACGCTGGATATCGCCGATCTCCTCATCATCCTGATTCACGACGGTCATGCCTTCCAGGTCGCTTACCTGCTGCGTCATCAGCGTATTGTTGCGGTCGTTCTGGTCATTACGTGCATTAGCGGCGTCATCGTTGCGCTCACGCTCGTCGTCATTCTGATTGACGTCCACATGGGCATCGTCAGCCTGCTCGACATTCACATCCGGCTCACCGCTCTGCTCGACGGTAACATTGGGCTCGGCGCGCTCTACCGTTACATTCGGCTCCGGCTGCTCGATGGTCACCTCAGGCTCGGGCTGCTCGATGGTTACCTCAGGCTGATCCTGCTCGACGGTAATATCCGGTGATTCCTGCTCGACCTGAACCTCGGCAGGCTCCTGGTCCACCTGGACATCCATCGTCTCGTCGTTGGCACGTGTCTGGTTGGCAGTCGCGTTACCCGAGCGATCCGCCTGTTGCGTAGTAGCCGGTGCATTTTGCTGCGTCATCTGATCAGCGTTATCGGTGTCATTTCGATTGTTGTCCTGCGCCATGATGCCGCCTGACATACCTGTAAAAAGTGCACCAATAGCAATAGCAAGTGTTGTCCGTTTCATTAGGTCTCTCCTTGGGTTGGCTTACACTTAAGAGGCTAGTAGAAGAACGTACAATAACGCAAAATTAGTCGCCAAAACTTACAAAAGTTAACAACAACAATAATAACCGATAGCTTTTTAAGATAGTTTTTTCAAGAGAGCTTTTAAGCGCAAGAAGCCTGATTCCTTTAAAAAAAACCAGGCAGTGTATTTACCATCATGACCATGAGTTGCTCGATGGGTGCGTCAGTCAGTCCTGAGTCTTGCTGTTACCTCGACCACGCTGCTCTTCTTGAAGCTCCCGGTTCATGCCTGTCTGATCATCCATATCGAGATCACGTTCATCCTGGCCCTGCTGAGGACCCTGGGAACCAGTGGCGTCGCCTGCGGTGCTGCCCGGTTGATCTTGATCGTCGTTATTGCCCGACTCTTGCCCCTGATTCGCGGCATCGTCCATGCTGCGCAACTGACCAGAGGTCATGCCATCCTGCTGCGCGGCCTGACGATCATCACCGCTGGTATCGTCGGCCAGAGCGCTCAATGACATACCGGTAAATGCTGCACCAATGAGGATAACTGATAGCGTTTTATTCATGAGTCTTCTCCTGGAGTCAACCTGCTTTAAAAAAGCTAGTTGAGCAGTACGCAAGTCAGCAATAAAAAAATCATCTCAGCTTGATAATTGAATGAAAGTTATCGGCCTTCAGGGGAGAGTTCAGACATAAAAAAGCGCCTTGCTTACTGGATCAGTAAACAAGGCGCCGCGGCATCAGCAAATCGCGATTTATCGTCAACCTCCATTTGATTATTTCGATCAATCAGCGGTTGACGGTTTGATAGACATCAATCCTTTGGTTAAAAGAGGCCGTGTTCAATCCGGGTGTCGCTGGGCTTGTTCGAGCGTCATATTGTTATCGAGCTGGCTGTAGTTATTTTCGTCGTACTTTTCCGCAGACGCCTCGATTTCATCACTGCCATAGGTAGTGTTGGTCACCAGTTGATCATCGTTCAGCTCGATTTCCGACAGCGGCAGGGCAACCTCTTCATCACCAATCCCCCACAGACCGCCAATCGAGATGATGGCATAAAGCTCGCCCGACTCCTTGTGCTCCACGATACGGCTGATGCTGCCGATCTCTTCATCCTGCTGATTGACGACCGACTCGCCCTCCAGGTCGCGTATTTCCTGAGACATCAGGTTGTTGGGGTCGCGCGTTTCGTCGTTATCCGAGGGTCGGTTGCCTCCGCCCATGGCGGCCGGGTGCTTGTCACCGGGGGTGCCGTGCTCCTCGATAACCTCGCTATCTCTCACGGTGCTATCGCTATCCTGGGCAAACGCGCCCGCCGAGATTCCCGTGTAGAGTGCAGCAATGGCAAGTGCCAACGTCGTCCGTTTCATGGTGCTTCTCCTTGAGTAAGCGGTTACTACAGATTAGTCGACCCGGTGAAAAACAACCAACTTCTGCATAGCGCCCGCCCTGGCTGATCGGTAAAACGCAAATTGCCGGGCATCATGGCCCGGCAATTCAGTCACCCCGTTAACCCCGTTGTGGCTTACAGGTTGATCACGTCAAACTCGACGTTGGGGTCTACGTCTGCATCGTAGTCGACATCGTCACGCTCGAAACCGAACAGTTTCAGAAACTCGTGCTTGTAGCCTGAATAGTCGGTGATCTCGAACAGGTTTTCAGTGGTCACTTCCGGCCAGAGATCCTGGCAAGCCTTCTGGATATCGTCACGTAGCTCCCAATCATCCAGGCGCAGCCGGCCTTTGTCGTCGGTACGCATGTCAGAGCCGTAGAGGCGCTCGCCGAACAGACGATTCAACTGATCGATGGTGCCCTCGTGCACGCCCTGCTCTTTCATGATGCGATACACCATGGCGATATACAGTGGCATGACCGGAATGGCAGCGCTCGCCTGGGTGACCACGGACTTCAGCACCGCGACATTCGCACCACCACCGCTGGCTTTCAACTTGTCATCAATGGCCGTGGCGGCGCGGTCAAGATCCTCTTTTGCCTTGCCAAGCGCGCCATGCCAATAGATCGGCCAGGTAATTTCAGTACCGATATAGCTGAACGCAACGCTCCTGGCGCCCTTGGCCAGCACGCCGGCCTGATCGAGCGCGTCCATCCAGAGCTCCCAGTCTTCGCCGCCCATCACGGTGATGGTGTCGTCGATTTCCTGCTGAGTCGCCGGCTCGACCTCGGCCTCGATGATCGTGTCTTTATTGGTATCGATGGCGGTGGCGCGGTAGGTTTCACCAATCGGCTTCAGGCTCGAGCGCTTGACCTCACCGCTATCGGGCAGCTTGCGCACCGGGGATGCCAGCGAATATACCACCAGATCGACCTCGCCCAGGTCCTGCTTGATCAGCTCGATGGCCTTTTCACGCGCCTCGTGAGAGAAGGCGTCGCCATTGATGGACTTGCTATAAAGGCCTTCCTGCTTGGCGAACTTGTCGAAAGCCGCGCTGTTGTACCAGCCCGCCGTGCCGGTTTTCTTTTCGCTGCTGGGTTTTTCGAAAAATACGCCCAGAGTATCGGCGCCATAGCCAAAGGCAGCCGTGATACGTGCCGCCAGGCCATAGCCGCTCGAGGCACCAATCACCAGGACCTTCTTGGGGCCGGCGCTTTTATCCAAACCGCGCGCACGGGTCGCCTCGATCTGCTCGCGAACGTTCTGCTCACAGCCCTTGGGATGAGTCGTCGTACAGATAAAGCCGCGCACTTTAGGTTTAATGATCACATCGGACCTCGTTATCGGATTGATTTCATTATCGGCATGCCAATGCCGCAAGCGATGGAGGCTATTTTAGCCTGCCAGGCGGGCGCTGTCCGCTCTTGAGCTTGGCTGCCTTTCACGGCACGATAGTGCCCCCTTCCGACGATGCCCACGAGGCCATGATGAACGCACAGCAGCTAGTCGACGAACGCGGCGATCTTTGGCTTGCCCTGGCCCCCTTGTGGCTGGACCGCGAACCCAGCGAGCAAGACTATGCGCGCATGGTCGGGGTCATCGAACAGCATCAGATGTCGCTGATGGATCTGGAGTGGATGTTTCGCCTGGAGCTTGCTCCGGTCATGTCACGTCACCAGCTCTCGATTGCCAGCGAGTGGCGCAAGTTCGACGATTACAAGCTGATGCAGCAACTGGTCAGGCACAATCTGCGTTTGAAGGGCTGGCGGCGCAAGAGCTGGGCGCTTTTTTCGGGCCTGACCACCATGATGGTACGCCACCGCTGGGTGGAACTGATGCAGCGGGTCAAGGTAGCCCGCGGCGAAGTCTGATCACGGCTGATCGAGCGCAGCCTCGACCGCCAGGCGCAGCGGATAGCCGTGGTCGCGCGGGCCAAAACGGGCTATTGCCTCGCCATCGCGGCCCACCAGGAACTTGGTGAAGTTCCACTTGATTGCCTGAGTGCCCAGCACGCCCGGCGCCTGCTTCTTGAGCAGGACGAACAGTGGATGCGCGCCATTTCCATTGACGTTGACCTTCTCCATCAGCGGAAAACTGACACCATAGGTCTGCTCGCCAAAGGCGCAGAACGTCTCGGCGTTTTCCGGCGACTGTCGGCCAAACTGGTTGCAGGGAAAGCCCAGCACGGTAAAGCCGCGGTCGCGGTAGCGCTGGTAGAGCGTTTCAAGCTCCTTGAGCTGGGGCGTAAATCCGCACTGGCTGGCTACATTGACCACCAGCAGCACCTGTCCACGCAGGGCGCGCAGGTTGAACGGCTGGCCTTGATGGGTATAGCAGTCTTGATCGTAAATCGTCATGGTCGAGCCTTGAACCTTCTAGGCGATACAGACGCTACCTTGCCACGGCCAACGAATGGGCGCCAGCGCCGTTGCTTCAGCTAAACGAGACAGGCCCGGCCACCACGCGCAGGGCCAGGGCAATCAACAGCACGCCGGTCAGCCGATTGATCCAGTGGGCGTGGCGCTGCAGCCAGGGCAGCACGCGTGAATGTGACAGACCTACCGCCACCAGCATGTACCAGCCACCATCGATCAGCATGGCGGTCAGCACCACGATGGCCTTGGCCACGGCGCTCATGTCCGGGGTCACGAACTGGCTCAACAAGGCGACGAAAAAGATGATCAGCTTGGGGTTGCCAAGCGCGACCAGTACGCCTTCCCTGGCTGCCTGGCGGCGAGTAGTGGCCACGGCGTTCGCCCGGATGGCGCCTTCCCGGCCCGCGCGCAGCGCCTTGATACCCAGCCAGGCCAGATACGCCGCGCCGCACCAGGTAATCGCCTGAAAGACCTCCGGCGAACGAGTAACCAGGGCGCCCAGCCCCCAGACGGTCAAGAGGGCATAGAACCCCACGCCCAAGGCGTGAAAAAGAGCGGCCGTCATGCCCGGCAGGCGCCCGCCCCCCAGCGTGTGGCGCAGTACCAGTGCCAGACTCGGCCCTGGTGACATGGCCCCCATGGCGCAGATCGCGGCCAGCGACAACCAGAGTGAAAACGGCATTTCAGGTAAATTCCTTGAACAACGAACAGACGCCAGTATACGTCAACACGCTTAAATAACGCTGTTAGCATGGTACGCTGTTGGGTAAAATTTTCCCCTTTTCATGAAATGACGCCTGCCATCACGACAGGCGGTGCATGGCTAATTAAAGGACTTCGATATGGGTAGGGCGTTTCAAAACCGTAAGGAATCTATGGCCAAGACGGCCGCAGCGAAAACCAAGGTTTACAGCAAGTACGGGCGTGAAATCTACGTCGTCGCCAAGGCAGGCGGCACCGACCCCAACGGCAACCTGGCGCTGCGCGGCTTGATCGAGCGGGCGAAAAAGGATCAAGTGCCATCACACGTCATCGACAAGGCGCTGGACAAGGCCAGCGGCGCTGGCGGCGAGGACTTCTCCCCGGCCCGCTACGAAGGCTTCGGCCCCGGCAACGCCATGGTGATCGTCGACTGCCTGACCGACAACCCCAACCGCACCTTCGGCGACGTGCGCGGCTGCTTTACCAAGACCAAAAGCAAGATCGGCACGCCCGGCAGCGTCAGCCACATGTTCGACCACTGTGCGATCTTCGTCTTTGCAGGCCAGGATGAAGAGAGCGTGCTCGAAGCGCTGATGGAAGCCGACGTCGACGTTACCGACATCGAGCAGGACGAGAGCCAGATCACCGTATTCGCGCCACACACCGAATACGCCAAGGCCAAGCAGGCGTTGATCGATGCCTTCGGCGAGATCGACTTCGAGGTCGACGAGATCCAGTTTGTGCCGCAGAACACCACGCCCATCGAAGGCGACGACCTGGTCATGTTCGAGAAATTTCTGGGCATGCTCAACGAGCTGGACGACGTGCAGAACGTTTTCCACAGTGCCGAGCTTCCCGACACGAGCGAGTAACCACCTTCAGCCTCCAGGCCGCTTGATGTTAGCGGCCTGGAGGCTGCCCGCGTCTTCCGCCTGCGCTGTCCGGTGAATCCATTACCGCATCAGGCGGCAGCAGCGCCGCCTTGACGCCTGCCTGGCTCAACACCCGCTTGCCGCGTACGGTCAGGTCGGTGATGAACAGAAACTGCTGACGAGGGTCCACGGGGTAGGCACGGATACGGTAGTGCGTGCCCCAAGGCTGCTCTTCAGCCACCACGGTAATCGGCTGGTCAAACTTGAGATAGGCACTGGTCAGGGCAACATCACGCAGCGCCTTGCGAACCCAGCCAGCTTCGTGCGCCGGATGAAGGTAGAAGCTTGCCACACACTGCAGGCTGGTCTCGCCGTTGTTGGCATTATAGATAGCCGTATCCCACAGCTTGAGATGCGGCACCGTCACCAGGTCATCATCCGGCGTCAGAATCTTCACCGTACGCATGCCCACGTGCCGGACTTCACCGTAGGTGCCTTCGATGTCCACCCAGTCCCCCGGCCGGTAAGGCAGCTCGATGGCCGATACCACACCGGCAATCAGGCTGCTGACATAGTCTTTCAGGGCAAAGCCGATCGCCAGGCCAACCGCGCCCAGCACCGTCACCATATTGCGCAGCGAAGGTTCGATCACGATCGGCACGGCAATGGCCAGTGCCGTGATCAGGATGAGCAGCCGGGTCAAGGGTACCAGGGCAAATACCCGAAAACGCACCTGCCCGTGCAACCGGTTGGCCAGCCAGTTCAATCCCCGCTGGCTGACGATGATCAGCAGAACCACGCACACCAGTATCACGGCCAGCGTGATCAATGTCGGGCCATCGATATCGTTGAACAGCCTGGCGTACCGTTTTGGATCGTCCATCAAGGCTCCTACAGCGGGTCGACAAGATAATTACGGGATTCCAGCAGTTGACGAACGCTGGCATAGCTCAGCGGGGCCACCTGCCAGCGGCTTCCCTGGCACGACAGGATGCCCTGGCGCGTCAGCGCCAGCCGGGCGTTCAACGCCTCGTGGTGAGAAAACGGCAGCACATCGCCCAGCGCCTGATCCTCAAGCCCGCCGTGAAGCAGGAGCGCGTGCAGCACCAGCATGGCCACATCGCCAGTTGTTGCTGGAAGCTCGGCATCAGCCAGCGCATCCAGCAGCCACAGCTTTTGCGAATGCGCTTGTGCACCGTGTTCCGAGACTGGTTCGCGCAGCCGTTCGCGCCAGTAGTGCCAGGCAACGCCCAGGTGCCCGCGGCAATGCGCCGCCAGACGCTGCAGCTCTCCATTTGCCGTCGCCTTGCGCACCTGATCATCACGCCGAGGCAGCACGAGCTTACCGGTGCGCGTGCTGTACACGGCGAGCTCATCCTCCTGGCTTGAGGCAATAGCGGCGAAATAACTCGCCAGTTGCTCGCCCTCGAGCGCTTGCAGGGTAAACACGGGCGCGCCCTCTACACCTACCACATGTTGCAAGTATGCGTAGGTCCAGCTGTCGCAGCCAATCACGCCATGGCCCAGGCGGCCGCTCATGGCGCGCTCCAGGAACTCACGCACCCCCTGCAGCCCCTGAGAGTGGCGCAGCATGTGCCGTTCAAGCTCAGGCAGTGCCCAGCGCTTGAACGGTGCGCAGTGCTTCACCCATTCAAGACTGCCATCGGTCAGTGCCTGGTAGGTAGGCGGGGGTATTTCATCGACGCCCTGCTGTCTGGCCCAGTGGCCGACCACTTCCCCATGGCCGCCATGGGGTGGCGTGATAAAAAACACGACCGGTTCACTCTCCAGTCCCTGCCGCGAGAGGGCCTGAGCAAGAAGCTCGGCGGCGGGCGACCAATCGATACTCGGTACGATATGCGAAAGCCTTGT
Source organism: Vreelandella aquamarina (assembly GCF_020075495.1). Classification (GTDB taxonomy): domain Bacteria; phylum Pseudomonadota; class Gammaproteobacteria; order Pseudomonadales; family Halomonadaceae; genus Vreelandella; species Vreelandella aquamarina_A. The sequence continues at coordinate 364,086 of NZ_JABYQT010000001.1, read as the reverse complement.
TTCCGGCAGCTTGCGCAGCTCATGCTCTTGCTTGGCCTGTTGCTCGGTATCGCGCTCGCCCATCAGCCTGGAAGCCACTGTCCGCCACGTTCGTTGCCACTGGCTCGCCTGGGTACTGTCAGGCGTCGTGAATTCCTCGAGTGTCACCACCGCCCAGCACCTTGAAGCGGCTTTTGTCGAGCGCTGTGTCATCGTCGACCCCGGGGCTTGTCGTAAAAAGGATAAAGAAGATCAAGATTAGCACGCAGTTCGGTGTCGTAGCGGGCTATTCGAACTTATCGACTAAAATGCACTCTTTACATGAGTCCCTTTTTACATGAGCCCCTTTTCACCCCGCAAACGTCGAGCATTTATGCAGGAGCCGATCATGAGCATTGTTCATGTTAGCGAGAAAGAGCTATACGCAAAGCTTGAAAAATGTATGGCGGGAGAACGTGTATTGATTGACCGGGATGGCAGACGCTTCAGCGCCCGTATCCAGCTTGCACGGGCGATGGATGCCACGGTCATACCCGAAAGGCAGCTTCTGGACAATTCCGGCGATGCCGACGAGATCGACAGCATCACGGTACCCTATGACGCCATCTGGGAGCTGGAAATCAAGGGCGTGGTCTACAGTCGGCAGGCCTAGTAAACACAGGCTGCCTGCCGCACGGCCCGCGGGCGGTGCGGCAGGCAATCATGCCTGGAACCTTTTTAAAAGCTCAGGCAGATCTTGCCCAGGTGCTTGCCATCTTCCTGATAGCGAAACGCGTCAGCGATATCGCCAAGGGCGAACTCGCGGTCGATGATCGGGCGCATCGCATTGGCTTCAAGTGCCTTGATCATCTCCATCTGATGGCGGCGGCTCCCCACGATCAACCCCTGCAGGCGCGCTTGCTTGGCCATCAGCTTGGCGGTGGGAACATCGCCCTGGCGGCCGGTGAGCACGCCAATCAGCGAAATGTGGCCGCCTATCCTGACCGCATCGATGGATTGGGGCAGCGTGCCCGGGCCACCGACTTCGATGACATGGTCCACACCTTCCCCATCGGTCAGCGCCTTCACCCTCTTGCCCCACTCCGGCTCTTGCTGGTAGTTGATGGTATGCGCCGCACCCAGCTTCTCGAGACGGGCAAGCTTCTCATCGGAAGAGGAGGTGGCAATCACGTCAGCCCCCATCATGCGCGCAAACTGAAGCGCGAATACGGACACCCCGCCGGAGCCCAGCACCAGCACCTTGTCACCGGCCTTCAATCCACCATCCACCACCAGTGCGCGCCAGGCGGTCAGCCCGGCGGTGGTCAGCGTGGCTGACTCGGCATGGCTGTAGCCCTTGGGCTGATGAGTGAACCACTGCGCCGGGCGAATCACCTGTTCACAGGCGTAACCATCCACGCCGTCGCCGGGAGTGGTGGTGAAATCGGCAATCCGCGCCGGGCCTTCCAGCCAGTAGGGAAAGAACGTCGATACCACCCGGTCACCAACGGCAAACTCGCTTACGCCATCGCCAACCTCCTCGACGATGCCTGCCCCATCGGACATCGGAATACGCCCATCGGCGGTAGGCATCTTGCCGGCCACGACCCCGTAATCGTGAAAGTTCAACGAGCTTGCATGTATCCGGACCCGAATCTCGCCCGGGCCTGGCGCCCCCGGGTCCGGCGCCTCCTGCATGGTCAGCTTGTCCAGTCCGCCGGGCGCTCGTAACGTAACGACTTTCATGTGATACCTCCTGATTGCGCTATCTGTGAAAGACACGTTAGCAGACGATTCGGCGCCTCACACCTCCACGCCCAAAAAGCCGCCCGATTGACGCTTCCACAGGCCGGCATAGATACCGTCTTGCGCCAGCAGCTGCGCGTGAGTACCGCTTTCCACGATCTGCCCCTTTTCAACCACGATCAGCCGGTCGAGCATGGCGATGGTGGAGAGCCGGTGGGCAATGGCGATCACCGTCTTGCCTTCCATCAGCGTATCGAGCTGCTCCTGAATGGCCGCCTCGACCTCGGAGTCGAGTGCCGAGGTAGCTTCGTCCAGCACCAGAATGGGCGCGTTCTTCAGCAGCACCCGGGCAATGGCAATACGCTGGCGCTGCCCGCCGGAGAGCTTGACGCCCCGCTCGCCCACGTGGGCATCAAGCCCCCGGCGGCCTTGCGGGTCTACCAGATCGTTGATGAACGTATCGGCATGGGCACGGCATACGGCGTTCCAGACGTCCTCATCGCTTGCATGAGGGCTTCCGTAGCGGATGTTGTCGCGCAGCGAACGATGCAAGAGCGAGGTGTCCTGGGTCACCATGCCAATCTGATGACGCAGCGAGGTCTGGGTCACCTGCGAGATATCCTGGCCGTCGATCAAGATGCGCCCACCCTGCACGTCGTAAAAGCGCAGCAGCAGGTTGGCAAGGGTCGACTTGCCCGCCCCGGAGCGACCGATCAGGCCGATCTTTTCGCCCGGCGCGATGGTCAGGTCCAGGCCATCGAATACCGTGCGGTTTTCGCCCTTGGCCTGGGCATAGCCAAAGTGCAAGCCGTCAAAATGTATCTCGCCCTGCGGTACTTCAAGCGCAGGGGCATCGGGAACATCGCGGATACTCGGCTCCTGGGCGATGGTGTTCATGCCATCCTGCACGGTGCCGATGTTCTCGAAAAGCCCGGCCACCTCCCACAAGATCCAGTCGGACATGAAGCGGATTCGCATTACCAGTGCAATGGCAATGGTCAGTATGCCAAGCGATATGGCATCGACATACCAGGCACTGATGGCCATGCCGGCGGTACCCACCAGCAGCGCGGTATTCAAAAGCGTCAGGCAGACGCTCATGATGGTGACCAGGCGCATCTGACGATGCACGGTGCCCATGAAGCCCTCCATGGCATCGCGGGCGTAGCGCTGTTCACGCTCGGTATCGGCAAACAGCTTGATGGTCTGGATATTGCTGTAGCTGTCCACCACCCGCCCCGTCATCTGGGCGCGCGCATCGGCCTGGGCCATGGATACATCGCGCAGCCGAGGGACGAAAAAGCGCATGATGGCCAGGTACCCGACAAGCCACAGCCCCAGTGGCAACAGCAGCCATAGATCGGCCCGGCCGAGCAGAATGGCCGCGCCGGTGAAATACACGATGGCATAGACCAGAAGGTCCATCACCTTGGTGACCGTCTCACGAATGGCCAGGGCGGTCTGCATCACTTTCTGTGACACCCGGCCGGCAAACTCGTCCTGATAGAACGCCAGGCTCTGATTGAGCATATGTCGATGCGAAAGCCAACGGCCGATCATCGGATAGTTACCGAAGATGCTCTGATGGGTCACCAGTGACTGCATCAATACCAGCAGCGGCAGGCCGACCAGCACCAGGACACCAACGCCCATCAGCCAAGGGCCGTGGGCCGACCAGAAGCCTTCGCGCTCGACGTTGCCAAGCCAGTCCACCAGCTCGCCCATGTAGCTGAAAAAGAATACCTCGGCGGCGGATACCAGGGCCGTGAACAGCGTCATGGCGATCAGCAGCGGCAACATGGGGCGTGAAAAGTGCCAGATGAACGGTAAAAGACCTCGGGGCGGCGTCTGGATCTCCCCTTCCGGGTAAGGGTCTATACGGGTTTCAAAGTAACGAAACAGCGGGTTCAGCAAACGAGACAACATGGAAGGTTCCTTACGTTACTTATCCATCGTGAAATGAAGACGCGTGCCGACGGCGAAGCAGCCAGCGCGCCCAGAAAGGCGCGAACAGCATGAGCGCCACCATGCGCAGAAGATGATGAAAGGCGACGAACACGGGGTCGATATCCAGCGCTACCGCCAGGATGGCCATTTCGCCGATCCCGCCCGGCGCCAGGGCCAGCAAGGCCACATCGCGCCCGACACCCAGCAGCCGATGAATCAGTTCGGCAAACAGTCCAAGTGCACAGAGCGCCAACAGCGTGGCAATGCCCGACTGCCAGAGATAGCGCCCCAGGAGCCTGCGTGTCATGCCCTTGAAGCGCGAGCCAATAGCGCAGCCCAATACCCACAACATCAGGTTCATGCCCCAATCGGGCAGCGCAAGGCTTGCGATATCGAAGCCGGAAAGCAGCGCGGCGGCCAGCAGCGGGGCAAGGAGCGCGGGGGTGGGAAGGCGCAGCCGGCGGCCAAGCATCAACAGCGGCGGAATCAGCAGCAGCATCCAGGCGTGTTCGAACCCTGATGCCTGAGTCGCGCCCTCCACGCCGCCGCCTTCGTAGGCCCAGAACAGCGGCGGTAGAAACAGGATGACCAGAATCACGCGCAGCGACTGGGCAACGGCAATGCGCTGAGGGTCGCCGCCGCACTTGTCGCCCAGCAGGATCATGGCCGTCATGGCGCCGGGCGCGGCGCCAAACCAGGCGCTCACCGGATCGAACCCGCAGCGCCGATACCAGGCCGCCGCAACCGCGGTGGACGCCGCCACTCCAAGCAGCAACAGCACGGCGGAAAGCGGCCAGTCCACCACGCGACTGGCAAGTTCCGGTGTGACCTGGCTACCGAGTACCAGCCCCATCACCGCCAGAAAGACGCCGCGCAGCCGCTCGGGAATCACCACGTTCACGCCCCGGGACGACACCAGCAGATTGGCAATCAGCGGGCCCAGCATCCAGGCAAGCGGCAGGCCGGCAAGTTCGAAGATGACACCACCCAGCGCGCCCACCGCAAGTGATGTCAACAACCCTCTTGCCGTCACCGCGCTCATCCTGATGCCCTTCACACCCGCTCCTTGTGTCGCGCCCGACGCCTCAGCCCTTCTTGCTCACCCAGAGTCGCCTAGTAGGGCTGGGGAATCTCGTCACTATCGTCATCGTCGCGCATGCGCGCCTGGCGTTCGGCCTCTTCTTCCTTGGCGTCGTCGATCACTTCCATCAGTTCATCCACGTTGGCAATGTGGGTGGAGAACGTGAAGTGGCCCGTCAGCTTGGTGTCCGGGTGCAACTCGCCTGCTTCATACAGTGCCCACATCTCCTTGCCGTAGTGGGTGGATAGAAGCTCCGGCGCATAGCGGCCAAAATAAGCGCGCATATTGTTCACATCACGCTCCAGCATGGCAGCAGCGCTATTGTTGCCGGCAGCGTCGACGGCCTGGGGTAAATCGATGATCACCGGGCCTTCGGCATCCACCAGCACGTTGAACTCCGACAAGTCACCATGGATCAGGCCCGCACACAGCATGCGCACCACATCCGTGATGACCTTGTCGTGATAGCGCAGCGCCTGCTCATGAGTAAGCGTGACATCATCCAGGCGCGGCGCCACAGCGCCTTCAGCGTCGGTGATCATTTCCATCAGCAGGACGCCATCGACGAAGCCGTAGGGCTTGGGCACACGCACATCGGCGGCGGCCAGCCGATAAAGCGCATCCACCTCGGCGGTCAACCACGCCTGCTCCTGCTCTTTCTGGCCGTAGCGGGTTTTCTTCGACATGGCGCGGGCACGGCGGCTGTTGCGCTCCTTGCGGCCTTCCTGGTACTGCACGGCCTGCTTGAAGCTGCGCTGCTTGGCCTCCTTGAAGACCTTGGCACAACGCACGTCTTCACCACAGCGAACAACGAAAACCTGCGCTTCCTTGCCGCTCATCAACTGCGTCAGCACCTCATCGATCAGGCCGTCGTCGACCAGGGGCTGTAATCGTTTGGGTGTCTTCATGGTTAGCGGTAGTGGCTCCTTTGATGAGTCGGCGCGATCAACAGTATAGAAAAGCGCCTAATAACGAATGCGGCGAACGCGAAAGGCCCGCCCTTTCAGCTTGTCGCGCTCAAGCTTCGCCTGGGCCTTGTCGACCACCGAGTAGTTGACGGCCACATAGGCGCTGCGGGCGAGCACCTTGATCTTGCCGACCTGATCGCCATCGAGCCCACCTTCGCTGGTCAGCGCGCCAAGGATATCCCCCGGACGCAGTTTGTCCTTCTTGCCACCGGCGAGTTGCAGCGTGGCCATGGGCGGTTCGAAAGGTGCGCCTTGCGTCGCCCTGGGCAGCGCTTCGGTGGCCAGCGGCTCGCCCAGCAGCGCCGAGAGACGCTCCAGGCGGTAGGTTTCTTGCGGGGTCACCAGCGTGCAGGCAATGCCGCTGGCCCCGGCGCGCCCGGTGCGCCCCACCCGGTGAACGTGAACGTCCAGCTCGCGGGCAATCTGATAGTTGAACACGGCATCCAGCTGGGCAATATCCAGTCCGCGGGCGGCCACGTCGGTGGCTACCAGAATCGAGGCACTCTGGTTGGCAAACAGTATCAGAATGCGATCGCGATCCTTCTGCTCCAGATCACCGTGCAGCGCCACGGCGCTGAACCCGGCTGCCACCAGGCTGTCGGCCACCGCCTGGGTTTCGCGCTTGGTATTGCAGAACACCACGCTGGTGGTGGGCCGGTTGGCCAGCAGCAGCTGCTTCAGCGCGGCAAAGCGGGCCTCTTCATTGGGCACTTCATAGAAATGCTGCTCGATAGTGGTGGCATCGTGCATGTCGGCCACCTTGACCGAGACGGGGTCCACCATCACGCCACGCGTCATGGTGGCAAGCCCGCCGGCTTCCTGCTCATCCGGGAAGGTGGCGCTGAACAGCAGTGTCTGACGATCCGCCGGGGTTTCGCTGATAATGGCATCCAGGGTCGCCTGAAAGCCCATGTCCAGCATGCGATCGGCTTCATCCAGCACCAGCGTGCGCAGCGATCCAAGCGTCAGCGACCCCTTGCGCAAGTGTTCGTCGATACGCCCCGGCGTGCCCACCACGATATGGGCGCCGTGCTCGAGCGAGCCGAGCTGGGGGCCCAGCGGGGCGCCGCCACACAGTGTCAGTACCTTGACGTTGGCCATGGCCCGTGCCAGACGGCGCAGCTCTTCGGCCACCTGGTCGGCAAGCTCGCGGGTGGGGCAAAGCACCAGCCCCTGCACGGCAAACGCCTCCACACGCAGCTCGGCAAGCAGCGCCAGCCCAAACGCGGCCGTTTTACCCGACCCGGTCCTGGCCTGCGCCATGACATCGCGCCCGGCAAGCATGGGCGGCAGGCTCTGGGCCTGCACCGGCGTCATCTGCCGGTAGCCCAGAGATTCGAGGTTGGAAAGCAGCGCTGCCGGCAAGGCAAGCGACGAGAAGGAAGCGTCTGACACGATAAGACCTGCAGGGCCGTTCAACGGCCGGTAAAAATAACGAAAAGAATGCACTTTAATGGCAAGCACCATACCAGAAAGTGCCTACCGCTGCGTGCTTCTCATACGCCAAGGGGTGCAAAGCCCGCCTGGCAAAGGGCAGCCAGATCGTCTGGCGCAAGCTCGATTTCAAGCCCGCGTCGCCCGGCGCTCACATAGATACTGGCAAAGTCCCTGGCCGTCTCGTCGATATAGGTAGCCAGGCGCTTTTTCTGGCCCAGCGGGCTTACGCCACCCAGCACATAGCCGGTCGCCCGCTCGACTTCGACAGGTACGCCCATCGCCGCCTTCTTGGCCCCGGCGGCCTTGGCAATCTGCTTGAGACCCAGCTGGTGGGTCACCGGCACGATACCCACCGCAAGCGTCTTGCCGTCCAGTTTGACCACCAGCGTCTTGAACACCCGTTCGGCGGGGATGCCCAGCTTTTCAGCTGCTTCCATACCATAGGACTCGGCCGCTGTATCGTGATGGTACTCATGGATGTCGAACCAAATGCCCGCTTCTTTTGCTGTATTGATGGCTGGCGTCATGATGCTCCCTTGATGATTGGTAAAGATGAGCAGCGCAGTTCAAAGGGCTCTGGAAAGGCGCTTCGTGCCTGCTAGGCTAAATAGCGCAAGCCTCGAAGGGAAGTCAATCGACAGGAGCTTTATCATGCCAGCCAAATCCAAGGCCCAGCAAAAGGCCGCCGGCGCCGCCCTTTCCGCCAAGCGCGGGGAGACCAAGCCAAGTGAGCTTCATGAATCATCCAAGGACATGTACGACTCGATGAGCGAAAAGGAGCTCGAGGAGTTCGCGAGCACCCAGCGCAAAGGCAAGCCGCAAAAGAAAGGGGATTAATCCCCTCATTGCAAGCGCTTTACAGCATAACGCCAGCTCATGAGCTGGCGTTATGCTGGTACAGACAAGTGCTTACTGGCAGGGAACGACCCGGCGCAGGGTATCCTTGGCCCATAGCGTCTGGCCATCGGGTGTGCGGCCATGTTCGTTCCAGCGCTCGGAGGTTTCCATGCAGTAGGAACCCGCATCTTCCGTGCGTGGGTCGGCGTTGGCGGGTCGCTCACCGCCAATGCGGATCACATCCGGGTTGTTCGTGGTATAGCGTGGTGCAACGGTGGAACTTGCGCAGCCCGCAACCAGAACGGTGGCAAGCAGCACGGGCAAACAGCGGCGCAGTGGCATGTTTTGTAAACCTCGAAGGTACGGTATGGGGCCGACACGGATGGTCGGTAGCGCTAGATATCACCCCGCCCTTTTACCGTCAATCTTTTTAACGAGCCGCGCGTCATCGGCCTAGGTGGTAACCAGCGTGATACTGGTAATCGGGCGCAGATTGCGTTGCACGCAGTGCTGCTCCACGCTTTCGACGATCTCTTCGGCATCATGGATCTGCTGCTTGTCGAGCTGAATATCCACCATCAGAAAACTGCCCACCTGAGCCAGGCGAACATCGCCGCTTGAAATATCGAAGTCGGCCACTTCCTCGACCACGTCCTGACGAATGCGCCCCACGGGTTCGCCAAACATCAGCTCGCGCAGCGCCCCACGCACCATGCGCACCGGCATGGGCAGAAAGTAGCCGGCAATGATCAGCACCATGACCGGGTCGGCAAGGCGTGCATAGCCCGCCCAGGGAGTCAGGGTCAGAAGCCATGTCAGCGCAAAACCGAACATGACCGCCGCACTCAGCCCAGTATCCATCTGCCATTGGCGCAGCTCGGCGGCCAGCAGTGACGAGCGGGCAATTCGCGCATAGCGCTTCAGCCACCACCAGGTCAACAGGCAGCCGCCCACGTTGGCAAGGCTGAACAGGATGGCAAGGTCGAGCGTCACCAGGCGCCCACCCTGCAACAGGCTCGCTACCGCTGAGACCATCGAAAACAGGCATACCAGCGCGATCACCACGCCTTTGAGCAGTACGGCAAGAGGCTCTACCGTCAGCCGCCCAAAGGGGTAGTGATCATCCGCTGGTTTACGCGCCTGCTGCAAGGCAAGCAAAGAAAGCGACGCCAGGGCAAGGCTCAGCAGCGAATAGCCGCTATCGAACAAGATGGTGATGGAACCACTGGCCAGTCCCAGCACCAGGCCGGTCACGGCAAACAGACTTGCGGAAATGGCAGAAAATCGTAGCGCTCGGCGCTCGGCAACAAAGGGGGTCACGCTGAAAACTCCGTATCGAGTAGGAAAAGGTGCTGGATTCTAGCGTGTATGCTAGCGTTAAACGAATCGCTCAGCGCCATGAAAGTTGGCGCTCGACAAGAGAGAACCTATGCGCACTGAACAGGTACAAGCGTTTGTGGAGGTCACCGAGCACGGCTCGTTTGCGGCGGCCGCCCGCCAGTTGGGTATCAAGCGCAGCACGCTGAGTGCAGCCGTGCATGCGCTTGAAGATAGCCTTGGCGTGGCGCTGTTCGAACGCTCCGGCAACAGCCTTCAACTCACCGCGGTGGGAGAAAGCGTACTGCCTGACTGCTACCGGTTCCTGACCAGCGCCAGCCGCATCAAGAAGCACTGCCACCAGCATCTGCAAGGTGTCGAGAACCAGCTGTGCATCGCCCGCGATGACGCGCTGCCCGAAGTGTTCTGGCGCCAGTTGATGCACGACTTGAAACAGCAGTTCCCCCTGACCGCGATCTCGGTCTATCTGGTGCCCCCTCAGGAGCACGGCCAGTTCATCCTGCGCCAGACGGTGGATATCGCCTTTGGTCTGTATACCGCCGAAGGCGTGATCACCAATGCCGCCAACCTGGCTCCGGTAGGCATGCGTCTGGTCGCCTCGCCCCAGCACCCCTTGAGCCGGTTGCCCAGCGTCAACCGGGACGATCTGGCGCAGTACACGCAGGTATGCTTGACCCATATTCAGGAAGACCGACTGGTCAGCGAAGCGCTGTTTTCCGCCAATTATCTTGGATTCACCATGTTCGAGGTGATTCGCGATGCGGTAATCAATGCCACCGGTTGGGCGCTGCTTCCCCATCCACTGGTCAAAAAGGCTATCGATGAGGGACGGCTGTGTGCGCTGAACCACGACCTGGCGCTGGACAGCCACTACTACCGCTATGTGGAAGGCGACAACCTGGGCGTGGTGGCAACGACGCTGCTGAACAAGGTAGCGCACTTTCTTGGCGACACCCGCTGATCGCAACACGATTGACATATAGCAGTGGAAAAAAACGCGTTTGCCTTCCACGCTAGTAAAAAGAGCCGCACAAGGAGACCCAGGACCACCCCCAGGGAGCGACACCGGCGAGTGTCATGGAACCGTAAGATGTAACTGCCAGTGTCGGTATTGCCGTCAACCAAGGAGTTATATCCACGATGGTAAAACTCGATAAGAAAGCGACCAGGCTTTACGTGCTGGACACCAATGTCCTGATTCATGATCCCACCGCGCTCTACCATTTCGATGAGCATGACGTGGTGATCCCCATGACGGTTCTGGAGGAGCTCGACAAGCATAAAAACGGCAGTCGTGAGCTTGCCCGTACGGCGCGGCAGATCAGCCGCACGCTTTCTGACTTGACCAATCAGGTAACCTTCAGCGAGATTCAACGCGGTATTCCCATTCCTCGCCTCAGCGGCGACACCGGCCGTTTGCACTTTCTCTGCTACAGCGACCTTAAACCTTTCGACGCTCTTAACGACAGCCCCGACAACCGCATCCTGGCCGAAACCTGCCGGCTTCGCGATGAGCGCCCGGACGCCTCGGTCATCCTGATCACCAAGGACATCAACCTGCGCGTCAAGGCCGCCGCCCTCAAGGTGCCGGTGGAGGACTACCTCAACGACCGGGCCTTCTCCGACAGCGATGCCATGATCGAAGGGGCCAAGGTGTACGCCGACGCAGGCCTGGAGGGCGCCTCGCTCTGGGAAGCGTTGAACGTGGAGGTCAGCGTGGAGCGCATCGGCCACCAGACCTTCTATCAGCTGAGCGGCGCCATGCCTCGCCACTGGCACCTGGGCATGCTGGTGTCCGACAGTGAAAACGGTGCCGAGTTCGAAGCCATCATCCGCGAGCTTTCGCCCGTCTCCGCCCGCCTGCAACTCTTGACCAACTACCGCCATCACGCCGGTGTCTGGGGCGTGCACGCCCACGACAGCCGCCAGAACTTTACCCTCAACCTGCTGATGGACCCGGAAATCGACCTGGTCACCATTGCCGGCAATGCAGGCACGGGCAAGACCTTCATGACGCTTGCCGCCGCCTTTCAGCAGACCCTGGACGCCAAGCTGTTCGAGCGGATCGTGTTTACCCGCGCGCCCATTCCGATGGGTGAGGATATCGGCTTTCTGCCCGGCACCGAGGAGGAGAAGATGTCACCGTGGATGGGTGCCTTCCACGACAACATGGATAACCTGCTGCGTAACGAAGAGGGCGAATCCAGCTGGGATAACGGCGCCACGCGCCAGCTGATCGGCTCGCGGGTGCAGATCCGCTCGCCAAGCTTCATGCGCGGGCGCACCCTGAACGACACCTTTCTGATCATCGATGAGGCGCAGAACTTCACCCCGAAGCAGCTCAAGTCACTGATCACCCGCGCCGGGCGCAATACCAAGATCGTCTGCCTGGGTAACGTCGGCCAGATCGATACCCCCTACCTGACCGCCAATACCTGCGGCATGGCCGCCGTGGTCGAGCGCTTTCGCGACTGGCCCCACGCCGGCCATATCACCTTGAAAAGCGTGGAGCGTTCGCGCCTGGCCCTGGCCGCCGAGGAGCTTTTGTAACGCCCCGTTATTTCAATGCCCCCGCCTGCCTCCTACCCGCCCGCCTAGCGCCGGCGGGTATCATCCTTGTCATCATTCCAGGGGTTTTCCACGCCGATCGTATCGGCGGCAAACGCTTCACGATCGCCCAGCGCTCGCTCCTCGCCCACCGTCGTATCGTTGCCGGTCTGGCGCTCCATCTCGCTATTCACCTCGGCTCCCAGCAGCACCACGAAGGCAGACATCCAGAACCACATCATCAGCGCCACCACAGCCCCCAGCGAGCCATACAGCTCGCTGAAACTCGAGAAGTAGCGAACGTAGAGCGACAGCCCCCCCGAGCCCAGAAGCCACAACAGGGTCGCCAGCAGCGTGCCATAGCTCAGCCAGCGCCACTGGGCCGAACGCCGGTAAGGCGCATAGCGGTACAGCAGCGCAATCAGAAAACTCATGATGATCAGAAGCGCCGGCCAGCGCAGCCATTTCAACGCACTATCCACCGGCGACTCGATCATCAGGCTATCCACCACCACCGGCACCACGGCGATGAAGCCAAGCGATAACAGGGTCATGCCGATCAGCCCGAAGGTCAGCAGGATGAGTACCACACCACGCCATACAATCGGCCGTTTCTCCTGTTCGCCATACACCACGTTCAATCCGATCACCAGCACTCCTACCGCCTTCGAGGCGATGAACATGGCCACCAGCAGCCCGATCAACGCCGTCATGGTGTTGCCGGACTCCGTACTCTCGACGACCTGCTGCGTCTGCTGGTCGATCAGGTTGGCGGCGTCCGGCGGCATGAAGCGGCTGATTTCGTAAAGCTGCTGGCCCGCCTCGATAGGATTGAAAAAAAGCCCCCAGAGTGAAATGACCGCCGCGATCGTAGGAAACAGGGCAAGCAGCGAATAGAAGGCTACGCCGGCGGCCAGGATGGTGATGCGGTCGCGCTTGGCGGCGCGCAGCATCCGCCAGACGATATCGAACCAGCCTCGGCTCGGAATGTCTTCCGGCGACCGGGCACGCCGCCCGCGGCGATGGGGTAGATTGAACTGACTCATGATGCTCCTTCCCACAGTAATAACAGGGCCAGCATGACAGCAAGCGCCATCATCAGACCGCTGGTATGGTGCCGCATCCAGCCTTCCATGGCCGTCAGCTGGGTAACTAGCTTCATTGCCCGCGCCTCGACGGCCAGGGCAATATCCACGCATCTGGCCTTGACCGTACCAAGACCAAGCCCCGCCCGGCGCACGCCATTCAAGACGTGGCAGCCAAGCCAGGCACAAGGCCACCACAAGTCGCCGGCGGGCGGCGTGGCCAGGCGTCCATAGCGCGTTACCAGCCAGCCAAACGCTACCACCAGCACGCCCGCCGGCAGCGGCCACATGAGGCTTGTCCACTCCTTGAGCGGCGGTACGACCGCGCTGCCCTCGGGAAGCGGTAGCCACAGCGGAGTGATCAACGCCGCAACGAGCGCTGCAAGCCAGGCGCCCCACTGCCCGGGGTGGCTACCGCCAGCGCTGCGCTGCTGCCATTGACGCCACAGGCTGACGCTTACCAGCGCCGACGTCCCCACGGCTGCCCAGGTGAGCAGGCTGATCAGCGTTTCATGGTGCATGTCATACAGCGCGCTTTTCACGCTCCACTTGCTGATCAAGCCCCCGGCAAAGGCACCGGTCAGCGACAGCGCGGGCAGCGCCAGCAGCATCCAGATGACCACCGGCGACCAGCGCGGCATATGCTCGCTGATGCTGGTGCCCATGAACAGCGCTCCCTTGGCAAGGGCGTGGTGGGCGGCAAACAGCACCACCCCCGGCAGCAGCAGCGGCCATACCTCAGGTGCCGCCAGGCCCATGGCCACCATGGCGGTCAGCATGCCCATCTGGCTGATGCTCGAATACGCCAGCACCGCCTTGGGGTGACGCTGCCAGACGCCGTAGAGTGCGGCGCCGAAGGCCGCCGCAAGCCCTGCGATCAGCATGATGTTGCCCAGCTGGGTCAGCGCCGGTGACAGCGACGCCTCGCCAAGCGGAAGCACGTAGATCCACCCCAGCAGCCCAGCCTTGATCATGGCGCCACTCAGCACGGCACTGGCCGGGGCCGGGGCTGCCGGGTGGGCCAGCGGCAGCCAGACATGCAGGCCGATCACCCCCGCCTTGACGCCCAGCCCCAGCCACAGCAACGCCGCCATGGCCGCACCGTGTTCAGAGGTTGCCACCGCCTCGCGAACGCCCTCCAGCATCACGCTTTGGGTCGCGCCCGCGGCCCATAAAAGGCCGCCCAGAATCATCCCCTCCCCCAGCACCGCCAGGATCAGGTACGCCCTGGCGCCCAGCTTGGCATCAGCGGTGCCGTTGTGCACTACCAGGGCATAGGCGGCGAACGTCATCAGCGCAAAGCCGAGGTAGAAGCTGGCAATATCCTGGGCAATGATCAGCAGCAGGTTACCCGAAAGTGTCACCGGCCACAGCAGCGCCAGGCGCAGCAGCCGACGCTCGGCGGCGCCATCCCCCGTCTGGGCACGCGCCTGCTCCCTGGCAAAGTAGCCGCGTGCATGCACCGCGGCGAGGCTCCAGAGAAGAGCGGTAAAGGCAAGCCAGGGGCGGCTGAGCGCGTCAAGCGACCAGCGGCCGCCCAGCATCCAGGCATCCATCTCCCACTGCGCCTCGCCAGCGTAGGCCAGCAAGAGCGCCGGCCAGGCAGCACTCAGCCACCAACAGGAGAAATAGCGCCGACGCGCCACCGGCGTGCGGTAGGCCTGCCATACGCAGAGGGCGCTCACGCACAGCGGCCAGCCAAGGGCGAGTACCAGCAGCAGCGTGATCATGGCAGGTACTCCCCCACCGCCACTCGGGTCGCCCAGTCCAGCGGGCTGAACGGCAGCCCGGCAAACAGCCCGGCGCCCAGGCTGATGACGGCGGTGAACACCGCAGGCCAGAGCAGCCAGCCGTGGGTTTCCAGGCGCCCCAGGCGCTGCTCGTCGGGCCAGTGGCCATGGCCGTGGGCTGGCCCCACGCGAAACCACAGGCGATGCACGATGGGCAGGAAATAGATCGCGTTGAGCGTGCTGCTGGCCACCAGTACCGCCACCACCCAGTACATGTCGGCCTGAATGGCGCCGATGCCCAGATACCACTTGGTGATGAACCCCGCCACCGGCGGCAGGCCGATCATGCCAAACGCGCCGACGGTAAAGGCCAGGCTGGTCAGGGGCATGCGCTTGCCGGCGCCGTCCATTTCATCGATCCGGTGGATGCCCAGCTCTTCGGCATAGATACCCGCACAGAAGAACAGCGTGACCTTCATCAACCCCTGATGCAGCAGGTGGGCCAACGCGCCGATGGTGCCAAACGGCCCGAACAGGCTGACGCCCAGCACCACATAGGAAACCTGACTGATGGTCGAGAATGCCAGCCGAGGCTTCAATTCCTGCTGGGCAATGGCACGCATCGACCCGTAAATAATGGTGATGCAGGACGCCACGGCCAGTGCCGTGGTCACACCCAGCTCAACGCTGAGCTCGATGCCATACAGATCGTAGATGATGCGCAGGATGCCAAAAGCGCCTGCCTTGACCACGGCTACCGCATGCAGCAGCGCGCTGACCGGCGCCGGCGCCACCATCGCCCGAGGCAGCCAGCCATGCAGCGGCACCATGGCCGCCTTGACCGCAAACCCGCCTACCAGCAGGGCAAAGATCAGCGTCAGCAGCACGCGGTGATCGTCCAGGTAGTCCCCCAGCCCGCGCTCGGAGGCAAAGGAGTGATCCCCGGTCAGGCTGTACAGCAGCACGACGCCAAACAGCAGCACGACGCCTGCGGTCAGGGTGTAGCGCAGGTAGATACGCCCGGCATTGAGTGCCTTGTCGCTCCCCGAATGCACGACCAGCGGATAGGTCGAAAGCGTCAACATCTCGTAGAAGATCAAGAAGGTGAACAGGTTGCCAGCCAGCGCGATGCCCAGGGTACTGGCCACGCAGAGGCTGAAGAAGCCGAAGAAGCGCTTGCGGTTGGCGGTGCCTTCCAGGTAACCGATGGCATACACCGTGGTGCACAGCCAGAGTACCGACGAGAGCCCGGCAAACATCACCCCGAGGGCATCGGCACGCAGTACAAAATCGATATTGCCCACGACCTGGAAACTGAAGACCGCTTCGTCGCCATGGGTAATCCGCTTGACCATCAGTGCCACCAGGCTGATCTTGATGATCGCGGCGGTCAGGTTGACGCTGGTACGCGCCCGCCTTGCCTCTTCCGGCAGCGAGAAGATGATCACCGCCGCCAGCAGCGAAGCCGCCAGCGCCGTAAGCGGCAGCCAGGCGGTATTCATGCGCCACCTCCATGCAGAAGATCGAGCGGCCAGTGTGCCAAGAGCCCCAGCCCGAAGGCTGCCAGCGCCAGACCCAGGGCAATGACATCCATTCCCGGTGCCAGCGGCTGATAGTCGTGACGCGGCGCGGTTTCCATGAACGAGTAGCGAAAGAAACGGAAGATGTAGGCAGCCGTCAACAGCGTACCGGCCAGCAGCGCGGCCACTGCCCACCACTGTTGAGAGATGACCATGGATTGCAGCAGCAGCCACTTGGCCGTGAAACCGGCGCTGGGGGGCAGCCCCATCAAGGTGACCGAGGCCACCCCGAACACCAGCAGCGAAAGCGGCAGCCGCCGGCTGGTACCGGCAAGACCTTCGAGGGTCTTTTCACCGGTGGCCAGTATCAGGTTGCCGGCAGCCATGAACATGGCCGCCTTGGCCAGCGCATGGCCCATCAGCTGCAGCCAGAAGCCGTCCCAGGCAAGCGCTCGCGCCAGCGGGCTGATATCCGGCCCCAGCAGCAGTGGAAATACCACCATCAGATAACCCAGCTGGGCGACGGTGGACGAGGCCACCAGGGTTTTCAGCGACTCGGCTCGCCAGGCAATCAGCCCGCCCCACAGGATCGCCAGCATGCCCATCCAGGCGATGACCCGCGGCGCCCAGAAGGTCTCGAACAGCAGAATGCCCCAGAGTTCGAGCAGCACGAACAGCGACGCCTTGACCACCAGACCTGCATGCAGCGCGCTCACCGGCGTCCAGGCGCTGGCGTGTACCGGCGAAAGCCAGGCGTGAAGCGGGAACAGGGCTGCCTTCAGCGCAAGCCCCGCGCCCATTAGAGCCGCCGCTACCCAGGCCACCGGGCCAGGCTCCACCATCTCGGCAAGCCCGGCCAGGTCAAGCCGGCCCCAGTAGCCCAGGATCAGCGCAACCCCCAACAGGTAGGCAAGCGACCCCACCAATGTGAGCAGCAGATAGCGCATACCCGCCAGCAGCGCATCCGCCTTGCCGGAGAGCAGCAGCATGGCCACTGCCGAAAGCCCCATGGCTTCCAACGCGATGTACAGCGTCAACAGATCGGTCGAGAGCCAGGCAAGCGACAGCGCGCTGATGACTACCCCCATCAACGGCCAGAGCCAGCGGGCAAGACGCTCAGGCTCGGAAATACGCAAGAGCCCCGGCGTATACAGCGCCGCTGCCGCGCCCAGCCACTGGGTCAGCAGCAGCAACAGCATGCTGACGCCGTTCACACGCAGCGCCACGTTGATACCGATAAACTCCCACTGCCAATGCAGCACGCCTGCCTGTTGGGTGTCCATGAGCAGGCCGATACCACCGCCAAGGATGACAGCACACCCCAGCGCCACGGGCCACATCCGCCGGGGCGGGAAAATGGCCGCCAGGACACCAAATACAAGCGGCAGCAACAACGCCGCGGCCAGCGCCCAGTGGCTTGTCATCAGGGGATCGAAGGTGCTGTCCGTCAGGCCAAACCGCCAGTTCATTGGCGTGTCTCCTCGAGCCCACGGCTACCCAGCAGCGCGTTTTCGCCCTCCAGCCGGTAAAGTTTGCGGATGACCAGTGCCCCCAGCAGAGAACCGAGCCAGGCGACCACCAGGCCGGTGGTAATCAGCGCCTGCCCCTGAGGATCGGCCCCTGCCAGCCCGGCCAGCAGCAGAAACACGCCGGAGCCCAGCACGTTGAACGCCAGCAGCCGACGCACCAGATGCCGGTGCCAGGCAAACGCGCCCATGGCGGCGGCCACCATCACCACGCCTGCCAAAAGCAGCGGATGCTCGGTGGGCGAGTACACCATGGCAGGAAAAATAAAACGCACCACGGCCCCCACCATCAAACACCAGGCAAGCGCCAGCAGCGTGCGCATGACGCCGCGCAAGCGAGGCTCCTTGAAGTGATCGTGAGGTGGCAATGTGTCGGAAGCGGGCGCAAGGACGCCCAAGGCATAAAAGAAGCATGGCGTGGTCAGCAATGCCCCGATGAAGCCCTCCATCAAGGCAAGCCAGGGGGCGGCAAGGGTCAACCAGGCCAATGCCATGCACAGGGTAAAGGCAACGAAAAAGCCGCAGGCGCGCAGCAGGTGCCGGTCGAACAGGCAGAATAGCGCTGCTGTCAGCAGACAGAGCGCTAGAACGACTTCGATAAGATCAACAGACGCGATCACGGCCTTTGCTATCCTTGCACCGGCTTGTAGTAGGTTACTGTGCCTGCCTTTACGTTACTTGTCGATGTGCTGATTATCCCAGCAGCTTGGTGAGCCACTGACCGATATCGCCCACCTGCTGCGGGCAGAGCGCATGGGCCATGGGGTACTGGCGATAATTGGCCGAATAGCCCTGTGCCTTGAGCCGATCAAACGCTGCCCGGCCCAGGCTTTCGGCCACGATGGGGTCGAAGTTGCCGTGGTGCACCTCGATGGGCAGGGTGCGATTGGCCTCGCTCGTCTCGATGCTGTCGGCCGTGGCGAAGTAGGTCGACATGGCCAGCAGCCCGCCCAACGGCTGCGGGAATGAAAGTGCGGCCTGATAGGCCACGGCGCCGCCCTGGGAAAAGCCCGCCACGATGATTCGCCGGCTATCGATGCCCTGATCGATCTGCTCCTGAATCAGCGCCTGGATGCGCTCGGCCGAGCGCTTGAGCTGCACTTCGTCCACCCGGCGGCCCAGGTCCATGGCCAGAATGTCGTACCAGGCGGGCATGACCATGCCGCCATTGACGGTGACCGCAAGCTTTGGCGCATGGGGCATGATAAAGCGCACGTGCGCATTGCCTGGCAGGTTCAGCGCGGGGATTAGTGGCTCGAAATCGTGCCCGTCGGCCCCCAGCCCGTGAATGATAAACACACAGGCATCGGCGGGTTGACCATGTTGCGGCTCGATAATCAGTTCGCCCGGTGCGGTCATCGGTTTCATCCTTACTTACTTGATTGAAAAAAGCACCCTAGCGCAAACCGGCACTCACGGCGAGAAGTTACGCTCAAAAGGGCCACACCAGAGGAATCAAGGCCACCGCAATGGCGCCGGTAAGCACGTTCAACCCGCCGCCTACACGCAGAAAGTCGCTGATGCGATAGCCGCCGGGCCCATACACCATCAAATTGGTCTGATAGCCGATCGGCGTCAGGAAACTGGCCGAGGCGGCAAACATCACGGTGACCACGTAAGGCATCGGGTTGACCCCCAGGCTTTCGGCAGCGGCCATCACTACCGGAAAGATGATTACCGCCGCCCCGTTGTTGGTCACCATTTCCGTCAAGAGCGCCACCACGCAGTAGGTGCCCAGCAGCAGTAGCCAGGGGCTACCGCCCACGATATTCAACACGCCCCCCGCAATGGCGTCCGCCGCACCAGAGCTTTGCAGCGCCGCCCCTACCCCGAAAGATGCCGCGATGGTCAGCAATACCTGGCTATCCAGTCCACGCTTGGCGGCTTCGACCGAACAGCAGCCTGTCAGAAGCGCCAACGCTGCCCCGAGCATGGCGGCATTGAGCATGCTGACCACGCCAAGGGCCGCCAGCAGCACCGCCCCCAGCAAGATGCCCCAGGCCAGCGGCGCCTTTTCATGCACCGGCCGGGCCGAGCCGTTAAGCTCGCTGATCAGCAGAAAATCCTTTGACTGGCGGTGGCGCTCGATGAACGGCGGCCGGGCCTCCAGCAGCAGCACATCCGCCGACTGCAAACGCACCTGCCCCAGGTTGCCCTTGACCCGCTCGCCTCCCCGGCACACTGCCAGCACGGCGGCACCGTAAAGCGTGCGAAAACGTCCATCGCGAATACGCTGGCCGATGAACTGGCACTGACTGGACACCACTGCCTCGACCAGACGGCGCTCCTTGAACTCCTTTTCCAGGCTGGAGGCGCTTTCACGGGACGGCACCAATCCGCGGATCTGCTGCAGCTCGACGGCGGCATCGCTGGTGCCGGCAAACACCAGGCGGTCGCCGCCTTTCAACTGCTCGCCGGGGCCAACCACGCTGACCACGTTGCCGTCGCGCTCGATCTCGACGAGAAACAGCTCTTGAAGATGGCGCAGCCCCGCCTCCTCCACCGTGCGATTGACCAGCACACCATCGCGATCCACTTCCATCTCGATGGTGAACTCGCGCGGATTGGCAAACACGTTGGCAAGCCCTTCACGGGCAGGCAGCAGGCGAGGGCCAAGCAGGACCAGGTAAGCAAGCCCGGCCACGGCAACCGGAAGCCCCACCCAGGCAAGGTCAAAAAGCCCCATGGTCAGATTCGGATAACGATCAACCAGCAACCCGTGAACGACCAGATTGGTACTGGTACCAAACAGGGTAACGGTGCCGCCCAGAATCGAGGCAAAGCTCAACGGCATCAAAAGCCGCTGGGGCGAGCGCCGTAGTCGCCGGCTCCAGCTCATTACAGCGGGGATATAGGTGGCCACGACCGGCGTATTGTTCAAGAACCCGCTCAAGGAGGCAACCGGCAGCAGCAGGCGCAGCATGGCCCCACGTTCGGTTTTTGGCCGCCCCAGCACGTAGCGGATGATCAGATCGATACCGCCGGTTTCACGGATACTGGCCACCAGCACATACATGAACGCGACGGTGAACAAGCCGCTGTTGGAGAATCCGCCAAGCGCCTCGGCGGGCGCCAGTACGCCCAGCGTCATCAGTACGATCACCGCGCCCAGCAATATGATATCCGGCCCCAGGCGGGACACGGCCATTAACGGAAAAATGATGACGACCACAGCCACCGCGATCCAGGCATCCAGCGACATAACGCAGTATCCTTAACAATAAAAGCCTGCGCTATTGTGAAGCCTGCGGCATATTCTAAAAAGTTATTTTTAGAAACATTTAAATATCAAAATAGAATATAAGTTTTTACATGCACAAAAAAACCCCGCCTGATGAGCGGGGTTTTCAGCACACTGACGTCAAGCGTCAGCGGCGGACATCAAGTAGCGTGAATTAGTTCACGACCTTGATGTTGGAAGCCTGAAGGCCTTTCTTGCCCTGAGTGACGTCGAAGGAAACCTTCTGGCCGTCCTGCAGGGTCTTGAAGCCTTCAGCTTGAATTTCGGAGAAGTGCGCGAACAGGTCGTCGCCATTGTCGTCCGGAGAAATGAAGCCGAAACCTTTAGTGTCGTTAAACCACTTAACGGTACCAGTTGCCATGATCGAAATCCTCGATATATCTCTATGTAAAGCCGGGCAATACCCGAATTGCAGTGGGTAGGACAAGAAACTTTCACCAGACTTACGCATGGGCGTTCGGTACTGCTGACAACGTTCGACTTGCTAACCAACTGCATGAAGCATGCGCTTAACAAAAGCGCACGTCAACACTATGCTTGAAAAAAAACTTAATGCAATGAATTTTCTTTTAAAACACCAATTAGCGGCCTTTCGGGGTCATCAGGGCAGCCAGCAGCGTCGTGGCCCTAGTGACACGATACAGCTGGCGAATCTTGTCGTTAACCTGCTGGTTGTCGCTCACGCCCGGCATCTTTCAAACCGCCGTCAGCTTGCTCAACGCCCCCTGCCAGCCTGCACTGGAAAGTCGAAGCAGCACCGACCGCCTTTGCAGAAGGAACGTTTTAAAAACACATTTGTTACAGGATTAGACAGACAGACGGATTGTCTACTAAGGTGGATAACGAGCTTGATTAGACCAGTCGGTTTAAGCCGACATGGATCTTGAAGCGTTGATGCAGATTCAGGCACTGATCTAACACTTGAAGCGTTGATCTAAAGATAGGAGATCTTATGAGCAACAGCATCACTACCGTTAACCCGGCCACCGGCGATACGCTGAATACCTACACGCTGATGGATTCCAGCCAGGCCAAGCAAGTGGTCGAGGCGAGCCACCAGGCCTTTCTCGACTGGCGCCTGCAGTCACTCGACCAGCGCGCCAAGGTCGTCAAGGCCATCGGCAAAGCGCTGGGTGAGCACAAGGAAGAATTGGCCGAGCTCATGGTCAAGGAGATGGGCAAACCACCACAGCAGGCGCGCCAGGAAGTCGACCTGTGCGTGGGCATCTGTGACTACACCGCAGAGCAGGGCCCGAAAAAACTGGCCGATGAAGAGCGCAAGCCCGGTAACGGCGAGCGCGGCTTCATTACCTACTCTCCCATGGGTGTCATCTACGGCATCCAGCCGTGGAACTTCCCGGCCTATCAGGTCGTGCGCTACTCCATCGCCAACATCATGGCGGGTAACAGCGTACTGCTGAAGCACGCCGAAAATGTCACGGGCAGCGGGCTGCTGCTGGAGAAGATTTACCGTGAAGCGGGCCTGCCGGAAAACGTCTTCCGTACTCTGGTCATCTCCCACGAGGTATCGGATGAAGTGATTGCCCACAAGGCCGTGCGTGGTGTCACGCTGACCGGCAGTGACGGTGCCGGGCGCAAGGTGGCTGCCAAAGCGGCTGAAAACCTCAAGAAGACCGTGCTGGAGCTGGGTTCCAACGATGCCTTTTTGGTACTCGATGACGCCGACCTCGACGTTGCGGTGAACACCTGCGTGCAGGGCCGGGTCTTCAACGGCGGCCAGACGTGCGTGGCGGCCAAGCGTTTCGTGGTTACCGAGGCCAACTATGACGCCTTCAAGGAGCGCTTCGTCGAGAAGATGAAGTCGTTGAAAGTCGGCGACCCGAATGACAGCGATACCGACCTTGGCCCCATGGCGCGTGTCGACTTGCGCGATGCGCTGCACGAGCAGGTGGAAGAGAGTGTCAAAAACGGTGCCAAGGTGCTGTGCGGCGGTGAAAAACCCGAAGGCAAAGGTGCATTCTACCCGGTTACCGTGCTGGACAACGTCACCCCCGGCCAGCCCGCGTACGATGACGAGCTGTTCGGCCCGGTCGCGGCGCTGATTCGTGCCAAGGATGATGAAGACGCCATGCGCATTGCCAACGACAGCCGCTATGGCCTGGGCGGCGGCATCATTTCCAAGGACGTGAAGCGCGCCACGGAGCTTGCCAGCAAGTACTTCGATACCGGCATGGTCTTCATCAACGGCTTTGGTGTGGCCACACCGGAGATGCCGTTCGGCGGCGTCAAGGACTCAGGCTATGGCCGCGAGCATGGCGGCTTCGGCATGCATGAGTTCGTCAACGCCAAGGCGGTCATCGTGGTCAGCGAGTAACATCGCCTGGATGTGACGCTATCTGCGTCAAGAAGTGCGCCGCACGCCTGGCCAGGCGTGCGGCGCTTTTGTGTACTCACCCTGCCCCACCGGTATCGTTCAAGAAGCCCGCACGCCCTGCACCTCTATTGTGCTTCCCTGGCGGCTGGCGCGCACGTCTATACGAACCGGCATCTGCTCCTTGAGTTCGCTGACGTGAGAAATGATCCCGATCATCCGTCCGCCCATCTGCAGTTCGCTGAGCATGCTGATCGCCTGGTCCAGCGCATCCTGGTCCAGGCTGCCAAAGCCTTCATCGATGAACAGCGTGTCCAGGTGTATCCCGCCGGCATAAGCCTGCACCACGTCGGAAAGCCCGAGTGCCAGCGCCAGCGCCGCCATGAACGACTCCCCCCCGGAGAGCGTGGCCACCGGCCGGTTCTTGCCGGTGTAGGTATCGGCCACATCCAGTTCCAGGCCCGAGGCCTTGTTGCCTTTTGACGGATCTTCCCGGCGTACCAGCTGATAGCGCCCCCGGCTCATGCGCACCAGGCGCTCGGAGGCCTGAATCAGCACGTCATCGAGCAGCACGCCAAGCACGAACCGCTGCAGGCTGATGCGATGGCCGGTGCGGCCGTTGGCGATCTCGCTCAGCGTGCCCCAGAGGCGGTATTGCGCTTCAAGTTCGGCCTGTGCCGCGTGGGCGTCGGCCAGCGTGCGCCGAATGTTTTCCAGCGTGCCACGTCGGCCATCCAGCGCTCGCCACTCATCCAGCCGGGCCTGCTCTTCGGCCTGGGCCGCGTCACTCAGTGCGCCCAGCGCTGGCATATCCGGCGGGGTCTGCTCGCCAAGCTGAGCGTGATAACTCTGCAGTGCGCCCTCGAGTTCCGCCAGACGGCGCTGATACGCGTCTATCTGCGCGGTGAGCCGCTGGCTTTCGGCGTCGTCCAGCCGGGCGGCATCAAACGCCGCTTCGTCTTCGAACGGACTCTGGGTGAGAGCTGCCTGCCATTCGGCCTGCGCCTTCTCCACGGCCTGCTCACTGCGTTCCAGGCGCTGGCTAGCACCACTTAGCTGCTCTTCGGCCCGGGCCAGCCGGGTCTGGTTATCGGCCAGCGCTTGCTGGGCCTGCTCCCACTGCTTTTCACGCGTGGTGATCTGCTGTTCCAGGTCCGTCAGGGTTCGGCGCAGGATTTCCGGGTCGCGGGCATCGTCAGGCAGGGCCTGGCTGAGCTGGTCGCGCTGGCTTTCAAGGCGTAGCGCCTCTTCACGCGCTGTCTCTACCGCTGGCCGCTGGGCCTTGAGAGCTTTATCGAGCGCGCCCCACTCGCGCCGCAACCCCTGGCGCGCGGCATGCTGCTCGGCAATCTCACGCTCGACGTCCAGACGCCGCCGGGCCTGCTCACGAAGGCGGGCGCAGGCGTTATCCAACGCCGCCAGCGGCTGTTCGGCCCAGGTGCCTAGCTGCTCGAGCAGCCGCTGGCGCTGTTCATGGTGATAGCTGGACTGCTGGGCAAGCTGCGCCTGCTGGCGCTGGGCTTTTTCCAGTGCCTGGCGGGCGCTCTCCTGGGCGGCGCGCGCCGTTTCTACCTGTGCCTGGGTCACCACCTCATCGCCCTGGGCCGCCGGGGCCGGGTGCTCAAGACTGCCGCAGACCGGGCAAGGCGCTTGATACGCCAAGGTAAGTGCCAGCGCCGCGGCCTGCCCCTGGTGCCAACGCATCTCCTGCTCGGTGGCGTAACGTTCGGCCCGGGTGGCTTCATCTTGGCGCTGACCTAGCGCCTCACTTGCCCGCTGCCGCTGGGCGGCCAGCTCCTGACCCTGGCGGTCAAGCGTCGCCAGCTCCTGGCGCTGAGCGTGCAACTGCTCATGGCGCTCAAGCGCCGAAGGGGCACTGGCCAAGCGCTGGAACTCTTCCTGCAGCTGTTCAAGGCGCGTGCCGGTGGCCTCGCCTTGTTGTCGAATGCTTTCCAGCCGGGCTTCATCGCGCTTGAGCGCGTCACCGGCCTTCTGCCAGGCGTCTTGCGCATTAGCAAGGCGTGCCTGCAGCTCGCTCAACTGCTGGCCTTTATGGATGAACTCGCCCAACTGGCGATGCCGCTCGCGCAGGGCGGGCAGCTCTTCGCTGCGCTGGCGGGCGGCTTCCAGTGCCTGTTGCGCATGCTGGGCATGGGCTTGCTGGGCCGCGAGGGCGGCCCGGGCCTGATGCTGCTCGGCTTGAGCGCTGGCCTGGGCCTCCTTTGCCTGCAACAGCGCTGTACGCTGGGGACGCAGGGCCTGGGCGCGCATTGCCCGCATCAGGCGGTGCTGGGCCTGGGTAATGCTCCCTTGCTGTTCGAGATGGCGGGCCTTGTCTGCGGCCAGCGCGTCACGCGCCTCGAACTGACGTTGCAGCGCCTGGGCATCGTCGCGCTGCTTGTCGGCTTGGCGCCGGCGCTGCTGCGCGGTTTCAAAGGCCTGTAGCGCACTTGCCACCTGCGGAATCAGTGCCTGCCACTCCTGCTCCAGCGCGCTTTCGCTTTCCAGCGCTCCACCGGTCAGAATGCCGCGAATGTGCTGGCGGTGGTCGTTCACCGCGCGTTCGATCTGATTGGCCTGAGTGCGCAGGCGCTCCTCGATACGCTGGAAAATGTGCGTCTGAAACAGCTGGGAGAAGATCTTTTCGCGGTCCTTGGATTCCGCCAGCAGCAGCTCACGAAACTTGCCCTGCGGCAGCACCATTACCTGGCGAAACTGGCTGGCATCCAGGCCCAGCAGCGCCTGAACCTGAGCGTTGGCATCGTTGACGCTTCTGGCGACCAGACATTCATCCTCTTCACCCGCGCGGGTCAGCTTCCACAGCTGGGCTTCCGCGCTCTGGGTCGTGGTGCCCTCTCCCCGCGCCTTGGGGCGCTCCTGCTGGGGTACCCGGCGCACCCGGTAGGCGGTGCCGCGCAGATAAAAGTCCAGCGAGACTTCGGTCAGCAGCGAGGCGCCTGCCTGATCGCAGCGCATCTGTGTACCCGAGCGCTCGTCGCCGGTGGTCTGGCCGTAGAGCGCGAAACAGATGGCGTCCAGAATCGAGCTCTTGCCTGCGCCCGTCGGCCCGTTGATCAGAAAAAGCGGGCTCTTGCCCAGCTGTGCAAAATCGATGGTCTCGATGGCCGCGAAAGGCCCGAAAGCCTGCATGGTCAGCGCCAGCGGGGTCATGGGCTCTGCTCCTCGTTACGCTTGAGCTCGTCGATCAGCCTGCCCATGGCGTTTGCCTGATCGGTACTCATGGGCTCGCCGCTGGTCTGCTCGAAAAAGTCGCTGAACATGTCCAGTGCATCGAAGCGCAGCCGCTCACGGTCAAGCTGCTGGCGCTGCTGGCTGCCCAGCATGCCGGGCTTTTCCAGATGCAGCACGTTGGGGTACACCGCGCGCAGCTTGCCCATGGGGTCCAGGATGGCATGGCGATCGGTCAGCCGTACCAGCAGGTAGTCATCCTTTTTGGCGTCATGCTCTCCCTGGGCGAGCAGCGCTTCGAGTTCACCTTCGAGTACGCGCACGTCGCGGCGCGGCATAAGCGGGACATGTTCGGTCTGAACGCGGCCTGCTTCGTCGATATCCACCAGCGTCACGCCCTTGCGCTGGGTCGCCTCGGAAAAACTGTACTTGAGCAGCGAGCCGCTGTAGCGAATATGCTCACCGCCACGGTACTGCGGGCCGTGCAGGTGGCCAAGGGCGACATAGTTGAAGTGCTGCATGGGCTCCCAGGCAACGCTTTCTGCCCCGCCCAGGGTGAGCGGCCGTTCGGAGTCCGAGGCGCTGGCGCCGTCCACGAAGCAGTGGCTCATCAACAGGGTCGGTCGGGTGGGATGGCGCTGCTCATCGATACGCTCGACCAGGTAGCGGTGGGCGCTGTCGAAATCGCGCACCTCGACGCCAAACTGGCTGCGCACGTATTCCGGATCGGCGTAGGGCACGCCAAAGATATCCACCTCGCAACCGCCAAGCGACAGGGTTACCGGGGAGAAGCAGTTAGCGAGATCCGAAAGAATATGCAGCCCGGCCTGACGCAGGTGGCGGGCACCAAAGCGCAGCCGCTCGGCGCCGTCGTGATTGCCTGAGATGATCACCACCGGCAGCCCGCGGGTCTGGCAGAGCTCGCCCAGCACCTCATCGAGCAGCGTTACTGCCGCGGCAGGCGGCACCGAGCGGTCGAAGACATCGCCCGCGACAAGCACCGCATCGACGGCTTCGCGATCGACGACCTCGATCAGTTGGGCGAGAACGTGGCGCTGGTCATCCAGCAGGGAGACGTTGTGAAACAGCCGCCCCAGATGCCAATCGGCGGTATGCAGTAAACGCATGACAGGCTCAACAGCAGGTTAGGTTGTCGCATCATAACAACCTAACCGTGCGGCGTTTAGCCCAATCTGAAACAGGCGTTTACGGGGTGATGGGCAGCTGGCGCTTGTGCTCGGTGCGCGTGTAGGTCTTGATGATGGTGTCGTAAGCGTCGTCGCTTACGGATTCGCCCATGAGGAAAGCATCAATCTCGGCATAGGTAACGCCCAGCGCCTCCTCGTCAGCCAGCTGTGGCTTTAGCGTTTCGAGGTCGGCCGTGGGCTGCTTTTCCACCAGCGCGGCAGGCGCCCCTAGCGCAGCACCCACTTCACGCACCTGGCTCTTGGTAAGCCCAGTGAGTGGTGCGACATCGCAGGCCCCATCACCATACTTGGTGAAAAAGCCCATCAGCGCTTCCGCTGCCTGGTCGGTACCCACGACCAGACTACCCCGTGCGCCGGCAGCAGCATACTGCGCCACCATGCGCTGGCGCGCCTTGATGTTGCCCAGCACGAAGTCGCGCTTGTTGGCGTCTTCAAACGTCAGCCCGCCCTCTTCGAGCGCATCCAGCAGTGCATCGCTTGCCGGCTTGACGTCCACGGTGAGTACATGGTCGGGCTTGATGAAACCAAGCGCCTGCTGGGCATCGTCTTCATCATGCTGAGTGCCGTAAGGCAGGCGCATGGCATAGAAGTAAGCGTTTACTCCCTGTTCACGGGCGCGCTCGACGGCCAACTGGGCCAGTCGCCCCCCCACGGTGGAATCCACGCCGCCACTGATGCCCAGTACCAGGCCGTGCTGCCCGCTTTCATGCATCTTCCTGCACAAGAAATCCACTCGGGTTTCCACTTCCTGTGCCGGGTCGATACGTGGCTTGACCTGCAATACCTGCTGTATATGCGACTGTGTTTCCGGGCGATCGGTCATCTTGGCCTCCTTGCGGGGTCGTACCTGTATGGGTAGAAAATGCGTCTGCCTATTCAGGCTAGGTCACAAATGCCCAGGGTTCTACTCGTCGATGGGCAGGTTGCCTTCCAGCATCTGGCGGTGAAGCACGGGAATATTCTCGAGCGCGTAGTGGGCAGCGGCCAGGCGCACGTCGTTGCGCTCACCGGGGAAGCGGCGCGTTTCGGTGGCCAGATACGTCTTCTGCTCATGCCGGAACGCCCAGGCGAAACACACCGTGCCGACGGGAATCTCATCTTGCGGCTCAGGGCCTGCTATGCCCGTATTGGCCACGCTTACATTGGCATCGCTGTGCTTGAGTGACCCCCTCGCCATCTCGCGTGACGTCTCTTCACTGGTAAGGCCGTACTGGTCGATCGTCTCGAAACTCACTGACAGGTAACGGTTCTTGGCCTCCGGCGAATAGACAGCCAGCCCGCTGTCGATGGACTGCCCGCTCCCGGGCACGCGGGCCAGTTCGGAAACGATCAGGCCGGCAGTGCATGACTCGGCAGTTATCAACTTGAGTTCTTGCTGCTGCAAATACTGGGTAATCCGTTCAAGCAGGTCCATGGCACTACTCCTTGAGCCATCGCATACGTTTTGATTCGTCTGTTCGATCATTAGAACGTAGCGCTTCTCGACAAGGATTAAAAACCTTGGGCCAACGTTCACCATTTGTTAATAAAAAAGCACAAAAAAGCCCCTGTCTTGCGACAGGGGCTTGAAGAGCGCGGCAGTTGCGCGGGTGTACTAGTTGCGGAAGGCGTCTGGGTAGCTGGTCAGATCGACACCCCAGAGCATGGGCAGCAAGAAGTAGACGGCAGCCACGATCAAGAGCATGGCAGCGATATTGAGCCAGAACCCGTTGCGTACCATTTCGATGATCTTGAGCTTGCCGGTCGCGAAGATGATCGCGTTGGGCGGCGTGCCCACCGGCAGCATGAAGGCGCAGTTGGCCGCCATGGCCGCCGGTACCATGAGTACGAAGGGGTGGATATCCAGCGCCAGCGCCAGCGACGCCAGTACGGGAAGGATCATGGTGGCCGTTGCGGTATTGGAGGTGATTTCGGTCAGGAAGAGCACCATGCCAGTTGCCAGCAGGATGACCAGCAGGAAGTTGACCCCTTCCAGCACGCTCATCTGCCCGCCGATCCATGACGCCAGGCCAGTGGAGCCGAAACCGGCGGCAATGGCAAGACCGCCCCCGAACAGCAGGAGAATCCCCCAAGGCACGTCTCTGGCCACATCCCAGCCCAGCAGGCAGCCGCCCTTGTTGGGCGAAGGCACCAGAAACAGCAAGATGGCGGCGACAATGGCAATCATGGTGTCGTTGATGCCAGGAATATTGATGATCTGGCCCTGCCACAAAAAGGAGCGGGTGATCCACATGAAAGCTGCGAACAGGAAGATGCCCAGGACCGCTTTCTCTTCGAACGAGATCTTGCCAAGGGCCGCCTTCTCCTTCTTGATCATGTCCTTGCCGCCCGGCAGCTTGTTGAAGTTGATCGGGTAGATGACCCGAGTCAACAGCAGCCAGCTGATCAAGAGCAGGGCCACCACGACCGGAAAGGCGAACATCAGCCAGCCGGCAAAGGAGATTTCCACGCCGAACAGCTCATTGACCACGGCAGCCAGAATGATGTTGGGGGGCGTGCCGATCAACGTACCCAGACCGCCAATGGTACCGCCATAACCAATACCGAAAATCAGCGCCTTGCTGAATTTATCGATTTCGGTGGTATGGTCCCCTTCACTCTTGTTCAGCTCCTGGGTGACCTGATAGACGATTGCCGTGCCAATCGGCAGCATCATCATGACCGCCGCGGTATTGGAGACCCACATCGACAAAAAGCCGGTAGCCGCCATGAAGCCAAACACGATGTTGTTGATGCTGGTACCCAGTACCGAAATGATGGTCAACGCAATACGTTTGTGCAGGTCCCATTTTTCCATGGCAAGGGCAATCATGAAGCCGCCCAGGAACAGGAAGATGATGGGGTTACCGTAAGCCGCCGTGACGGCCCCGCCTTCCAGCGCGCCGGTGATCGGCAGCAGCACGATAGGCAAAAGCGACGTGACCGGAATGGGGATCGCCTCGGTGATCCACCACACGGCGACCCATAGCGTGGTCGCCAGCACCATTCGGCCTTCGACGCTCAAATCGGCCGGATGGAAAAACATCAGCACAAAGGCAAACAACACCGGCCCCAACACCAGGCCGATCTTTTGCGGTGTGGTGTAGGCCGGTGGTTTTGGGCCTGGCTGGGAACCCGAGCCACCCTGATGGTCATCAGAAGCAGTGGGCGCACGTGGCGTGCCTGATGTCGGCAGCGCGCACATCAGCAGGTTTTTGACTTGGTCGTGGGAGTGCCAAAGCTGATCCCAGAGCGTCATTGTGGCAGTTCTGCGCATTGGAAAGATACCGCTCGTGTCAGGTAATGAAAAAGCGCGTTAGAAGGCTAGCGGGCAACTTGCCGTCGCTTGGCAAGGACGTTCTCTCAAGGGCCCAACCATTTCTTGGCGCCCTTTATTCACTGCCATAAGCCATTAGTCCAGCAATTCACCCGCAATTACAACCAAAGTCTAACAACTTTGGTTGCATGACAGCATCAACCTTTCCTGCTGACGACGTTTTCGCGCACGCGCTTTTATCGCTGTGCAATAGGCACCCAATTGAAAAATCGACAGTAATTTTTCCGAAGCGCTTTCAAGAGTGCTTCGTGACACGCTCGTGACGCAATTATTAACTTTTTGTATAGCTTTTAGTGAGCAAATTTCGTTCTCCGTGGTCTATGCTGAGACAACTAGCGTATTTCAACAAATGTGATGGAGTTACCCAAGGCATCGGGTTTTGGAAGGCGGGGACGAGGGGATTAACCAACCGCAACGCTCAAGGAGTCGAGATGATACGTCAACATCTTTACAATGGAGCAAAACCAGGCAGCCGCGAACATTTGGAAAATTACCTTATGGAACAGCGGCATAGACGCTCAAAAACTCAGGAAGCCGAGATGATCAAGCTCGCTTCACTGGCATTTTTGGCAGGCTGCGTGGTAACACTGCTTGCGACACTACCCCTGTAGTGGCAAGGACAAAGACCAGCGAAATCCCTCTACCCGGCGTAGAGGGATTTTTTTGCGCCTGAAAAGCACCATGCGACCATTTCGTGTTTGCTTCTGAGGAAAAGCTATATTACTCTCGAAGAGTACAAGATGCGTACAAATAAACCCAGCATTCACAAGGAGTAGTGGCATGCAACATATTCAACTAGCAGAGATTTCCAAGGCCGGTCTTCAGCTTGCTATTCAGGAAATCAAGGAAGAGATGTTCGATACCCCCGAGTGCGATTACACCATTGCCAAACTGCTGTGCCATTGCAGCCAGTTTGAAGCTGCAGAGCGCCAACTCGACGAAATGCTGCTGAAATGGGGTTCTTCACCCGATGTAATCGAACTGACTGAACAAGGTTATACCCTGGTAGCCACCATGAGCGCCAGCACGGTTGCCGATACGCTTCAAAACGTCGCCGCATCCAAGCCTGCTCGCGTTGAAACCGCCGCGGCATGATCTCTTCAGGCAGTACTTTCTTGATGCTTCCCTTGCCGCTTTAATCCAGCGGCAAGGGAAGCAGCCCCTCAGTCAAGATGATCCAGCGTTACTACAATGTCCTGGGTTTCCACGTCTACCGTCCAGTAGGTATAGCTGTCTCCATCCTCGTCCACCAGACGAATGTCAAAGTGCGGGTTGGTATACCCTGTCAGCGTGACACGCTGCGTAGCACCGTTTTGCAATACATCCTGCCCCAGTACATCCTCTTCCCAGGTCTTCGCGCTTGCCGGGCTGATATACATGTAATAGATGGTATAACCGGTTCGATTGGTAATATCGACATAGTAGTCGGCAGCACTTGCCACGGTTGATAGGCACACCAGCATCATGGCGGCCAAGGCTGTTATCCAGCGCATCTTACGGTTCCCTTTTGAATAGTTTATCGATGACGGTACAGACGCCCATCAAGCGCTGTACTCGGCGGCGATTATAAGGCGCTGAGCGGGAAAACAGCAGGTTTGCACGCTCCCGACGAGAGCTTCATGGGAGAAACTTGCCTGCAAGAGCCCGCAGCAGACCCACAGATGATAGAATGCGGCCCTTTTCGGGAGGCGTCCTTGACGCCGGTTCCTCTTCTACTACCTGAGTAATGCGCGATGTTTGCAACCGCTACCGGCTTGTTTCGGCCGCTTTTCAAGTTGGGCCTTATTCCTCAGATACTGATCGGCATCGTGGCGGGTACCTTGCTTGCCATCCTCGCCCCGGGCGTTGCCGCAGATGTAGCGCTGCTCGGCCAGCTGTTCATTGCCGCGCTTCAAGCCGTGGCGCCCATTCTGGTGTTCGTACTGGTTGCGGCCGCCATTGCCGCACACCGCCAGGGGCAGCCTACGCATATTCGCTCGGTGCTGGTGCTTTATATCGTGGGCACCCTGGTGGCGGCCTTGATTGCCGTGGCGGCAAGCTTTGCATTTCCCACCGAACTGACCCTGGACGCCCCTCGGGCAGACGGCAACCCGCCGGGAGATATTTTCCAGATTCTGCGCAACCTGCTGCTCAAAGCCGTTGCCAACCCGGTAAGCGCGCTGATGGAAGCCAACTTCATCGCCATTCTCGCCTGGGCAGTCGGGCTCGGCCTGATGCTGCGCCAGGCAAGCGAGACAACCCGAGTGGCCCTTGACGACCTTTCCAATGCGGTGTCGCGCATCGTGGCGCTGGTGATCCGCCTGGCACCGTTGGGTATCCTTGGCCTGGTGGCGGGCACTCTGGCCGAATCAGGCACCGATGCGCTGTTGAACTATGCACAGCTGCTCAGCATCATCGTTGGCTGCATGCTGTTCGTCGCACTGGTGAGCAACCCGCTGCTGGTGTACATCGCTACCCGCCAGAACCCTTATCCCCTGGTGCTGGCCTGCCTGCGCGGCAGCGCAATCACCGCCTTCTTTACCCGCAGCTCGGCGGCCAACATCCCGGTCAATCTGGAGCTGTGTCGCAAGCTTGATCTGGACCCGGACACCTACTCCATCTCGATTCCGCTGGGTGCCACCATCAACATGTGTGGCGCGGCCATCACCATTACCGTCATCACGCTGGCCATGACGCACACCCTGGGCATCAACGTCGACTTCCCCACGGCGCTGCTGCTGTGCGTGGTATCTGCCCTGGCCGCCTGCGGCGTTTCCGGTGTGGCGGGGGGCTCGCTCATGCTGATTCCCATGGCCGCCAACCTGTTCGGCATTCCGACAGAAGTGGCCATGCAGGCAGTGGCCATTGGTTTTGTGATCAGCGTGGTGCAGGACTCCACGGAAACTGCGCTCAACTCCTCCACCGACGTGCTGTTTACCGCCGCTGCCTGCCGGGCGCGCCGCACCACTTCCTGAGCCTGCCTCGCCGGCGCCATGGCGCGCCGGGTTGACGGCGCGGTGTTCTTTATATAGAACGTTCTATAAAAGGAACACCGGGCCGCCGCATGAATCAAGACGCACTGCTTACTCTGGGCAAGCACCTCCAGACCCTGCGCCAAGCGCGGGGCTTTTCACTTAGCCAGCTTGCTGGCGCTGCGGGCATTGCCAAATCCAACCTGTGCCGTCTCGAGCAGGGTAACGGCAACCCCACACTGGATACGATCTGGCGCCTGGCCGCTCAACTGAAGGTGCCTTTCGGCACGCTGGTCGCTCCGATCCAGGTGCCGCTTGACGACAATGACGTACAGGTACAGCTGATCGACCAGGGCCAGGATGCTCCCTCGGTAGATGCCTACTGGATGCACTGCGCGCCTCACACGGCCCGCCACGCCGAGGCGCATCCGCCGGGTACTCGTGAAACCCTGACACTGGTCAGCGGCCACCTGGAGGCAGGTCCAAAAGCCGACACCGTCCTCCTTTCTCCCGGTGAAACCATCACCTTCCCTGCGGACCGCCCCCACCTGTACCGCACCCAGGCCGAGAGCGCCACGCTGCTGGTCACCATCATTTACGGACACGAAGACGCCACCCCATGAACTCGCCTGTCGATCACCAGATACCTGACCACCACTCCCCGGTTCGCTCGGCGCTTCAAGGGGTGCGTGAAGCGATTCCCCTGCTGGGCGGCTACGTTCCCGTCGCACTCTCCTTTGGCCTGGTGGCGACCCAGGCCGGCTTTACCACCTGGGAGGCCGCGGCCATTTCGGCGCTGATCTACGCCGGGGCGTCGCAGTTTCTGTTCGTCGGCATGATTGCCGCCGGCTCGCCGCTGTGGCTGGTGGTGATCTTGACGCTGCTGATCAACATCCGCCATGTAGTGTATGGCCCCAACCTCGCGGCCCTGCTGCCGCGCAGCCGTCACTGGCCCTGGCTGATGCACGGGTTGACCGACCAGGTATTTGCCCTGGCATTGACACGCCTGCCGCAGTTGCCTGATGTAAAGCGTTTCAGCTGGTTTCTGGGTGCGTCGCTATTCGCCTGGGCGGCCTGGGTCGTGGGAACTATTGTGGGCGCCATGGCCGGTGAAGCGGTCACCGCCCGCTGGCCACTGCTGGGCGAGGTGATGCCGTTTGCCCTCCCTGCCCTGTTTCTGACCATGGTGGCCCCCCGCTTTACCGACAAGCGCTGGGCACTCGCCATGCTCGTGACGATCATGGCAGCGCTGGCGTTTACTCTATATGGCTTGAGCAACGTGGCCATTCCCCTGGCCGCTGCCTTGGGCGCGCTATGTTTCTATAGCATCACATTCACCCACAGGAGTCGCCGCTTATGAATAGTGCGCTATGGATCGCCGTGTTCGCCAGCGCCTTCGGTACGCTGCTGATACGCGTGGTGCCGTTTCTCTGGATGCAGCGGCGCCTGAACAGCGCCGCCGGCCTCAACGCCATGCCCCAGTGGCTCACGGTGCTTGGGCCCTTGATGATTGCGGCGGTGCTTGGCGTGTCGATCGTGCCGGTCAATCCCCACGCGGTTTCCTGGGTTGCTACCTTTCTTGGCCTGTGCGTTACGCTTGCAGTGTGGTGGCGGCTTCGCTCGCTCGGCTGGCCGGTAGCCGCCGGGGTGTTGACGTTTGGTACCGTGCAGGTAGGCGTGTTACTGGGCTCTTGAAACGCTGGCATGGCATGACAAGAAACGCGCGCCATTACCCAGCCTGACAGATGCATCTTGCACCTACTTGCAAGGTACATGGTTCTGTAACAGTGATCGGTTAGCCTGTTTTCTAAATAAATAACATTTTCAACTGCTTATTTAGAACACACGTCAGGGTTTCATGCAGGCGACGGTGCCGGCACGAAAGTTGACCGGCAGTCTCGCTCGCCTTTCTGCAAGCCCTGAAACCTGCACTCGCTGACTGAGACAGCCACCATGCCGCTGAACCGCACGCTTTGCGCTCTTACCATTGCCACCACCTGCTTCATGGCTTCGGCCTATGCAGATGACACGTTTGATTTGCAGACGCTGATCGATAACGCCCGCCAGGAAGCGCCCATCACGGTCTACGCCCCCACCGGCAAGATCGTTCAACAAGCCGAGGACTTCACCGAAAAATATGGCGTGAGCGCAGTGGGCGTCAAGGCGAAGGCCGCGCAGACGATTGAAATCGTCAGCCGCGGCGCGCGGGCCAATAACGTGCAGGCGGATGTGGTACTGATCGAAGACGCGCCCGGCACCACCGAGCTGCTACTCGAGCCGCACCATGTCAGCAGCTGGGCACCGGAGGACATGACCGACGACATCATCCGCGAGTATCAGGACCCGCTGGCCGTCATTCTGGCCCCTAACGTCTGGGCCTATAACACCGCCGAGTACGACAGTTGCCCGATCACGAATATCTGGCAGCTCACCGAAGACGAATGGCGCCACAAGGTCACCCTGCAGGACCCGGCCATCAAGCCGCTCTACATAGACTGGTTCAACCAGATGGCAACCCACCACGACCAGGAAATGGCCGAGGCGTTTCACGCCTTCAGCGGCAAACCGCTTGATACCGACGAGGCATCGGCCACCGCCGAGTTCGTGAAGCGCCTGGCGCAAAACGGCCCGCTGATGACACCTTCCGACAGCGAAGCCGCCGAGGCCATTGGCACACCGGATGCCGGTGACAGCTTCGTAGGCCTGATCAGCACCGCCGCGTTTCGCGACAACAACAACGGCCTGGCACTCGGCATCTGCCACGGTCTTGAGCCCTTCATCGGGATCAGCTACCCGACGTTTGGCCTGATGACCACCCAGACCCGGAGCCCCAACGCCGCCAAGCTCTTCCTCCACTACCTGATGACTGAAGAAGGCATCAAACTGCAGAGCATGGACGGCAAGATGTCGACGAACACCACCTTTGCCCTGCCCGCCGAGGAAGCCTCGGGCATCGAGCAGTTTCGTGATCAGCTGATGATGTATCGGACGGCTACGGCGGGTTCTGACTGGGAGAATCGGCAGGATTGGCTGGATCTTTGGGGGATGAATTATTCGCGGTGAGTTTGCTTGCGTATTACGGCAACAATAGTCTTTAAACAAATAGCTGCGCTCACCCTACATTACGCCGTGATCCGGATCAGCATAAGGCGTATAACCAATACTTGGTTGATGTTTTTTGGCAACGGCCACAACGAGAAAGGAATAAAGCGGGGGTAAATCATTGAAAATGGTGGGCCCAGTAGGACTTGAACCTACGACCAAGGGATTATGAGTTCGCTTATAAATCAATAAGCCACTGATATTCAAGGGAAAGCGACCGTAATAGAGCGAAAGGTACAGTTCTTTGGAATCAGTAGTTTAGCGAAGGTTGAGGATAGCATACGAAGCTGGCTTGTGTACCGCTGGTGTACTCATGTGGCAGAATCAAATGCTGTATAAGCAAACTCCGTTCAACAAGAAAGGCTGGATACATATTCAGCGAATTGAACACATGCTTTTAAGCTAGTTGTACGGGAAAATAAGGGGCAGCATGGGTAAGCCGCATCATACTAAAATCAAAACATCATGCAGACTGCAAGACATTTTGAAGGAGATATTCATTAACTCTGCCGGGAAGAACGCCCACAATAGCTGCGGGTCGCCCTTCTATAAATTATCTGGAATTTTCAGTAGCTATGAAAGACGGGCTGCAACAGATGAAACGTGACCAGCCAAGTTTGCAACGAAAGTTTTGATTCCAGTCATCTCACTTAGCTCGCTATAATCACCAGTATCTACAGCTTCTCGAGAGGCTGAAATTATTGTAGCTACAGTATACAACTGCTCTTGAGCAAGCTTTTTACATAGAATGTTGTATCGCTCCAAGTAAGAAGCACCGTGAAACTCTTTAAAGACAGGAAAATGAAGAGTTTTGGGAGCAGAAACGGGAGCTCTAGACTTCGGTGCATCTTCTATCATCATTAGCCAACCTGTGAAAGGTTTAGGTTGGTCTCCAAAAGCTCCTTCGCGATAAGCTGTCCAGAAGTCATGCGCAGTACCTATAGCTTCTTCAGTACGATTATTGAAATTATTACCAAAAGAAGGCCCACATTGACTCTTCAGCTCGATAGCCGCTACAAGCTCTCCTTCGTGCATAACAAGCACATCCCAGAGCTTTGTAGGGCGAAAATAACCCGGCAATGTAAGGACACCCTTTTTTATATGAATGTCGCTGCCAGATAACCCATTAGCTTCAACAATGTCGATAATAAGCTGGAGAAATCCATCCATATTGTTGCCGGACGTAACACCACCGCGCTCACCTTGATCTACTTTGCCCAACTCAATTTGCTTCTCAATCGCCGCAGCCCTGTTGCCCCAAAAATACTTTACGGCTTCACGCGCTTTATCCTGATAATTAACCATGTCAAGAGTCACTTGCACCACCTCTTACTGTTTTTTTCTCTTTTTCAGTTAAGCCGTATAGCTCATATGCTGCTTCATTACATGCAACAGTATCGCCATTTTTTGCAGCCGCTATTAAATTTTTCTTTAGCACATCGGAAACCTCATCCCAACTAGGCAATCGGATGCGACGTAAATATTGTGCTTGGAATCGAATAAAGCCACCTCTCATTTGTGTTGAGTACGTAGCAACAAACAGCTTGGCCACTTCAGAAAGAAGGACTGCCTGAAGGGCTCGAAGATCCCAAGATGTGGATGTTATATAATAGAGATTGTGGTGAGGGTAAAGCTCACCTTTTTCGTAGACAACGTTTGACTGTCCATTAATATCAGGAATTAATAGCTTAGGACTTTCAGCAAGCTTTGGAAAAATTCGATCAATAGTTCGATACCAGTTTTTCGGTGTTTTTTTAGCAACATGGCGACCAGCTATCTGTTCTCTGTGTTTTTCAAGATAAGCAGCTAGCCTAGGGTAATCACTTAGATCGACTAAGCCTCCTTCATCTTTAAAAGGATTGATTACACCAAGCCCAGTCCAATTAACTACTCCGCTATTAATATCTTTGCGTTTTGCAAGCTTCAATTTCCGATCTGGCTCAACATCTAACGACTCGAAGTCAGCAATAAAAGCCTTGTCGGCACCTGTTGCTACTCCAATACCGACTTTGCACCCAACTTCTTCTAGCTTTGGGTAAAGTGATTCCATACGTCTAACTATTGAAAGCTCATCGGCATTATCCAAAAGCCAAGGCTCTGAGCCATTAGTAACGCCTGTCACCTCCCTTACGGACTTGTCCGCCTTATGAAGCTCTCTTTGCTTAAACTCTACTGCCAGATTTGAAAGGACTTGGCGATCAACTGCAGGCCGATACGCTACTCTCGTCGAGCCAGGTGCTTCTCGGCTAATTACTGTTATAGCAGGATATGCCATCACCTCGGCATGAAACGCTGGTGTGTTAACCATATCCACATAATACTTTAGCCAGAAATCTTTAGACACAAGCTCCCTAAGAGGTCCACCGTACTTATTTTTCATCCAACGGTCAGCACAAATAAACCCAAGGTGCCCGCCGTTATTTAACAAACTCAGAGAACGCTCCATGAAAGGAACATAAATATCAGCACGATCATATAGAGTTTTATAACGACGTCGATACTCCTGCAGTAGAGGTGCAGGAATCCTCTCCTGCCGAACGTAAGGCGGATTACCTACGACAAAATCAAACTGGCTATTGTCAGGTAAAAGGAGGAAGTCATCTTGGAGAAGCCAGGTATTTACCAATATCTGAGAGCTCTCTGCATCAAGCCCTAATTCTACGAGACGAGTACAGAGCTTTTGCTTTGTGATTTCAAAAGTAGGTCTATGCAACTCGACTCCGCGCAATGAGCCTTTCAATGCTTCCACAACTGAAATACTGCTTTTTTGCGCTAGCCAAGCCGCTACAAGACGCTCTGCAACTGGTATAAGAAAGTCGCCCTCGCCGAAAGCCGGCTCTAATATACATCGGTCAGCAAGGGGCTGATCAGTCGTATAACCGACCAAGTTCAGGATACACTCTACTACCTCAATTCGTGTGTAGATTGCACCCCTGGCCTCTAACTCGCCTTGAGTGGCAAGCAACTCTGATGCTTCTGAAATTGGACAATTAAGTGTGTCACCATTGGCGGGAGCCAAGTCTAGCTGGAGCGTCATCAAGGTCATCCTTTCTTCGAAGCTCGCATGGTAAAGCCTGTTGGGTGGCATGATACCCTATCAAAGGCAGGAATTCGGCACCATCGGCACCGTGTCGGCATCTTCTCTGCACCTAATGAGCCTTGTAGCCCTATCAAAACCTAGCAGCCGAATGCTCCGACACCATCCATGCTTGGCCCCGCTCTGTCACCTTCTTGATGGCTTCGTTCTTGAATTCTTCAGTGTATCGTTGACGGCTCATGAAACCTCCTCATGCCTTCAGTATAAGGCTTGGGGGGCCTACGAAACCAGGGACGATTCATCATGGTCGGCGCCGCTTTAGCTCAGCCCGAGCCCAAGCGGATGCTTCTTTCATATCCCGCCGCAATTCGTCTATCTCCTCGTGAGTCAGCCACCGAACCGCCGGCTCCCTGCTTTCTGGATGCGTATCGCCGATCTGCTCGACGGCCTTGTCTTCCAGCTTTTTCCATCGTTGTCGGCGTGTCTGTTTGCCCATATTCCCCTCCTAGTAGAAAGGCGGCCATTAGCCGCCTGAGCTACCGCTGGTCAATGGCTCCCATAATGTCAGAAGCCAGTATCGGAAAATCCCGCCGCCTCTGAAAACGGGGTTCTTCCGGTTCCAGCTCCTACATCGTTGCTAGTGTGCGTGCTGCGTGGTGCCTCCTCGCGGCCCGAGTGGGCCGGACGGTTCACGAAAGCGGCAATCTCTGTCCCAAGGTTCCTCTCTCCCTCGACCGATAGCTGGACAGCCGGTACAAAAGCGGCTTCTGTGTAGGCCTCCCGCCCTTCGTCGAGCATATCCAGGGCTACCATAAAATGGCGTTGTTTCATCATAGGGGTTTCCTTAGGTGTCCTGCTGGCCACGGTTCACAAAGCGAGTGATCTCGTCGCTACGGTCCTGCTGGTGTTCACTACCGCCCAAGCTGTCACTGTCGAACGATGGGGCAGAATCGTCCGCTTCTGCGACCTCACTATCCCCTTCCGGCTCCATGCTCGCACGGATGGAAGACGCCATGCGGCCACCCGCGGTTTGATCGACCTTGCCCTGGAACTTTCCAGCCATCTTCGACCCAACCCCTTTAGCTAGCTCGCCAGCCGTTCCCGCTCCCAAGGATGCTGCTCGCCTGAATCCGCTACCGCCACCAGGTCGGGTGCCAGAGCCAGAGAAACCAGCCGCCTGCGCAAATGG
This sequence comes from Vreelandella aquamarina, assembly GCF_020075495.1. Lineage (GTDB taxonomy): Bacteria > Pseudomonadota > Gammaproteobacteria > Pseudomonadales > Halomonadaceae > Vreelandella > Vreelandella aquamarina_A. Next base: position 322,801 of record NZ_JABYQT010000001.1, on the reverse strand, counting down.
GGTGTCACCGGTGCCAGCTTCATCTCCGGTGGAACTGCTGCCACTCCCACCACCGCTGCTGTCTCCTCCAGTGCCAAAGCTAGGCATGTCAGCTCCAAACCCCGACATATTGGACTGGGCCTTCTCGAAGGCAGCCTTGATGGCTGACCCGCCACCTACTGCATTCGCCGCACCGCCCAACATCGCGCTCCCAGCCATCTTGCCCGCCGTGAGAGCCATACCTGCCGCTGTCATGGCTGCTCCTACCGCAGCACCGGCACCGAATGACCCGATGCCCATTGCTCCCACGCTGCCACCCGACACCAGGCCGGAAATCATCGGTGGAATCTTGTTAACCAGGAACAGCAGGATCACCGAAACGACCAGCATCACGACCAACTCCTGAGACGCCATGTTCTCACTCATCTGCGAGTAGTAGTGAGTAATAAACTCCCTACCGATGGCGACCAAGAGCACCATTGCCATCAACTGAGCCGCTATGCCGAGAATAGCCTTGTAATAGTTGATCGCCATGTCTGATGTCCAACGGGAGCCGCCAAACCCCAGGAAAAACACTCCCGCATAAAGCAGTATCCAACTGGCGGCTAGCAGCAGGAGCAGGTTGACGGAAATGATCGCCAACACCAGTAATACGGCCAAGGCCATACCTTCCATCACCAACGCAGTGGCAAACTGTTTCCAGCTCAACTCTGACGTAGCCTTCACCGTCTGGTCGTACAGTTCAAAACCGATATCGAGGATGCTGGAAGGCCCCAAGTTGCCGTTGGAGAGACCACCGGCTTGTGCCCCAAGGGTTTGCAATGACTGTACGATGGTTCCCGCGATGTTCATGCCCTGAGTCGCATTCGTCAGCAACCACCAGAAAAAGCCTGTAAAGATGGTGAATCGAACAAGCTCGGCAAAGAACTCACCAATGTCGGCCTTGCGCAGCGCCATCATGCCGAACGTCCAGACCATCGAGATCACTACCAAGGACCAGAACAACCGACTGGCGGCTGCTTCTATGGCAGGCCCCCACGTTGATGCCGCGGAGTGAAAGCGATCCAACACATCATCCATTATGTTGTTGCTGGATAGCTCCTGAGCCGTTGCGGTATCGGACAGAATAACGACGGCCATCACGCCCAAACCACCAAAAACGAGTCGTTTCATGCGACGCCCTCCCTCAATATCTGTCGGGGGAGCTGGGTTCGAACTCCCATTCCCGCATGCGTTGGGCCTTCTCGAACGACCGGCAGGCTTCGGTAAAGGCTTTACGGTTCGATTCTCGGCTCAGCTCGCGGATAGTCTGCTGAAACGCAACTGGCGCACACGTGATCGCACTCGCCTCTGGTACCGTTTCCTGTTCACAACCTACCAAGGCAACAGCTGCCACAAGTGGGATGATCTTCTTCATCGCAGCCTCCTTAATAGCGACCTGCTGCGCTAGGTTGGTAATTCCAGGTACGCATCTGCCTTTCCCGCGCTTCCCCTCTGGCGTTAGCATCCAGTTCGGCAGCGAGACGGGCGGCTTCAGCGTTCTGCTGAGCAATCAGCAAGCTGCGGATTTGCAGGAGTTGATTGGCTTGGTTACTGGCGAGCTGGTTGGCGTAACCAATGGCGGCAAGCTGGCCATCCGCGCCCTGGGCGGCGGATTGCAAACGCTCAAGCTGTCGAGCATCAGACGCCAGGTTATCCTGTTGCTGATCCAGCCCTCGGAAGAGCGCATCGTTGGCCGCTTTTTGCGATTCAGACGCCAGGCGACGGTTTTCATCCATCGCTGCACGTTCGGCATCCGTGCAACCGCCGCCATTGAAGCAGGGGGAACTCCGGTAATACGCTACGTCCTGGAACTTGCCCAGGTAGGCATCGAGGCTGCCGAGCTGGTTCTGGTAATGCTGAAGCGTATTGGTGGCTTGGATCAGATCATTAATCGTGGATTGTGCCCTGTCCCAGATATAGGCCGCTGGAGCCATGGTGTTTTGCAACTGGTTTTCATACTGCTGCAACTGCGTCTGGTACTGCTCGATCTGCTTGAGAGTCTGAGAGACGGACTCCATCGCCGTCATAACATTTTGCTGCAGGTTGGTACCGTCGACGACAGGGATGCCCGCTTGGGCAGGCATGGAAGCGGTTAACGCCAAGGACATGACCGCGACAGGAATTTTAGCCGCTAAAATTCGTTCTCTTCTCATGATTGAGTGCTCTTAGCTTCATCGTGACTAAGTTGCACTCACCAACCTGTAGCGGCTCGCTCATGAAGATTGCGAGCCACTATCCCTGCTGGAGAACCCAGCGGTGAAGTGTGGACCTCTACAGGGATAGCTCGTCACTTACTATCCCGGCGTCCGGCCTGCGCGACACCGTCAGAACGCGCGGCCAATGGTCGTTGAACATCGGTGTCATTGTCCTGGGGAACGGTTAGGCTACCCAAGGGTTAATCGCATCTACTGTTTGTTGCCGCCTTCCAAAGGGAAAGCACTATATTGAACGCCCCTTTTGCTGTCTTTTTGCCCTCTTGGCGTCCATCTCTGCCCGTAACTTGGCTTTGCGGCGCTCTTGCTCGCTCGGCCCCCGTGGGGGCGGTGTCGGAGTCTTGCCCGCTTGTCCCTCAAGGTGAAGCACATCGGCCTGGGACAGCGATTGCAGCCGGTTCCGGCGCACCGGGGGTGGCGGCTGACCGGTGGGCGGCACTCCCGCCCGTTTGCTTCGGGTCTTGGCCGAGGCGGTGTTCTCGCCGTTCGCCAAGGCTTGTCGGCGACGTTCCAGCCCGGCGTCCGCAAACCGTATAGGCAACTGCCCATCCGCTGCCGCCTTGATCACACGCGCTTTGAACTCCGGCGAACCGTTCACGGTGATGCGCTCGCCGTAGCGTTCCATCGCCATCCTTAGCGCGTTCTGGATGCCTGCCTGGTCGGACTCCCTGGACACCTGTAGCCGGTCGCCATCGTCGCGCACGGCGCTGGCTCCGGCCCGGTAGATGATGGTGCCCTTCTTGGTGATGTTGTCGATCACCGGCGCATGGCCGGGTTTCGCCTGTCCCTCACCCTTCAAGGTGTTGCCCTTGAGGCCCTGGGCGACCTCTCTGGCTCGCAACGCGGCCAGGGCCCCGGTATCGCCCTGCAAGGCTTCCCGTTTGAGCCAGTCGGCCCAGGAGCGGCGTCCGTGGGCCTCATGGATCGCCTGGCGTTCCTCCCGGTACTGCTTCTGGATCGCATCAATGTCGGCTTTCAGGGCGCTGCTGGCCTGCGCATACAGCACCTTTTTGGTCAGCCTGCCGCTGGTGAGCTTAATGGCCGCCCGCCGGGCCTTGCCTTTCTTCTTGGCGCTCTCAATCCGGCGATCTTTCTGCCGCCGGGCTTTGTCCAGGGCCGCCGTCTTGTTGGCTGCGGCGCTCTGCTGTTCTGATTTGAAGCGGGCGTAAAGCTCAGTAGTGTTCACGCGCAGCCGTGCCGGGTCTTTGCGGTACTGACGACGGGGCTTGCCCTGTTGCTTCTGGTCAGGCTCAAACGGGCCGAAACGGGCCTCCAGCTTCGGCTTGGAGAAATCCCGCCCCAAGGTGCTAGCCTTGACCACCGCGTCATCACCGGCCACGACAACCAGCCCATTCCCCCGCGCTCGGAGTTCCAGGTCATTGTCACGCATGACTTGGTGCAGCTCACCCCAAGACTGCGCAGCTTTAATGTCGTCCAGGCACTCGCGCTTGATCCAGCCGATCAGACTTTCAATACCGGCATGACGCTCCATGTCGGCCGCTCGGGCCTCGGCTCCGCGTCGGCGCGGCATGTGGTTGTCCTGCTGCAACCCGTAGTCCCGTTCCATGACCTCGCATAACTCGGCCAGGGTCTGGTGTGGGTAGTAGGGTTCGTGGATGATGTTGCGCGTGGGGTGGATCTTGTTCACGGCGATATGGATGTGCAGGTTGTCGGTATCGTTGTGAACGGCACTAATGCGCTGATGCTCTCCAAAACCCAACCCCTTGCAAATACGGTCCTCGATGGCCACCAGGGTATCGGCCTCAACCTGTTCCCCGGCCCGGAAGCTGACAATCAAGTGATAGGTCTTGTCGCTCTTCGCTCGGGTATTGGCGAACTGGGTCGCTAGTACCTCGCTGATGGCATCCTGGACCGAATACGCCTCGCAGTTGGTCAGCCGTACCGCGCCAAGACGGTGCTCTTTGCTTTGCTCGTCGGTGATGTAGTTCACCAGACCAGCAAAGTCTGACTTGCCCAGGGAGCGCATGGGGACGTGTTTGGCGATCATCAGTGCCAGCCCCACATTTTAGCGGCTAAAAAAATCACGACCTGGCCCTTGGCTGTACCACGAATTTCAACACCTGACTCATTTCCTCCTGAGTGGCTTCGATCCTTCCGAGCAAGCTTAGGATGGTAGCCGCCCCGAAGTGAGCCGTTCTCACGTCATCTGTCAGCCAGAGCTTCAGTAATCCTCCCAAACGACCCAAGTCTCCATTTACACGAACCAACTCGCGGACATACTCGTAGTCCATAACGCCACTGACCTGATAGCCCTGTCCCACTTCCCGCAGATAACAGGCAACGCTTAGCCCTGCCTGCCTGGCGTTGGATTCAATCAGTTCCCTCTCTTCCGGAAGGCAGTACACCTTGAGCGGAGTGCTGTTCTTCCGTGTCACTCTTTGTTTCTCACTCATGTCAGCTCCTATCTCAAATACCATGCCTTGCCGAGCAGGATTTCCGTTGAGCACCTCAGGTGCGAATAAGGGCCAGTGAAGAGGAACACCACGCTTGCGGGGTGGGACTACTTCACACATCCTGCCCGCACTTCAGCGTTGATTTTTGTAGGTACGCCATGTGTAAAGCATCGCTATCTCTTTGCATTTCGTTGCACGGATCTGTTTTTTCCTGTGCATCCGTGACAAACGGTCTCGCCCCCTGATGAAGTCGACACTTACGGCGATAATGCTGCGCTCTAGAAGCGGTAAAGCACCGATCTAACAGCGATTTCCTCATAGCGACATCCTTGCGCTTTCCACATTGAAATACACAGCTTTCCTCGCGGTTTCCGCAATGCCCCTCAAATGTCAATGAACCCGAAGTGCTGCCCCTCAAGTGTCAACACAGCTACCGAGCGAACCAGCTACTCAATCTCATTAGTTCACCATGGGGCATTTGATGTAACTGGCCTTTTCCTTCTTGGCGTAGAAACACGGCGAATGCCGATCATATATTTATTGAAATAGGTATTTACTAAGCTCATTACTTACTAGCTTCTTTATTTAGTAGCATCGGATCCTCCTCTTACGATTTTCCCGAAGACGGGTCGACCGTATTCGGAAAATCCGAACCTGGTGGATCAACGTCAAAGTCACCTGGCCGGTCAGTGACTAACCATGAGGTGCGTACGAACTTTCCGCATTCACCACGCTCCCGTTGAATGCACAGATATCCCGCCTGCCCTAGTTCCCTCAGCCCCGCTCTCGTAGCATCTCGACCAGAACCGACCTCCTTTTCTTTTGAAAGATGCGATAACCTGAGCTTCCAGTTATCCGGCAGAGAGAGCACAAACACCAGAATGCCCAAGGCTTTCCAGGAGATTCGCCGATCTCGAATCAACTCATTGTTGAGCGTCGTGAAGTTAGATCGCACTCGGCGTCGAATGATTGCAGTATCGTCCACGGCCCTGCTCCTCAAGCCTCGTCAATCAGTCCAGCAACATCAGTTGCACGAAAATAGACACGTCTTCCAACCTTCCTCTTGGCGGCATTCCATTTCACGGCAAACTCTGACTGGCTTTGCAACGATATGCGTAGCCCATCAGGACTGCGCTTCAATAATTCCGATAAATCGGTTAAAGATAGCAAAGGACCATAGCGTTCCAGCAACTGCTCTTCGGTTGTCATAAACATCCCCAGATAACGTAATCAAAGGCTTCGCTTTAAATATTTACGTTATCTTTTAAAAACTTTCAATACTTTATTATTATTTTTAAAAGCATAACTAAACACCAAACCAAAAGTTTACCTATACTTTATTAAAGTATCTTATTTAATAAACAAAAAAGACCATTTTTATCAAGCATTAACAAACGGCTTGAGCGAGTTTTCTTAAGCACAAGATTTAGTCACTGCAATTTCATTGACACTTGAGGGGCGCTTTTTACAACCGCAATATTTCAATAACATGAGCACTTGAAAGTATGACTAGCATGAGAACTGCCATGAGAGTGAGGATAGCATTGAGTATGCGTACCATTGAGTTCACACCAGAAAAGCAGAGGAAACTTTAGCCGCTAAAGCTTCCCTATTTGTTGCTGAAGGAATGATCGCCTCTCAACCGATGTAGTATGTTGTATACTACTACAACATACTACACGCTACATAACGTCCATAACTATAAGCTCTAGTAGCGGCCATTTTGGTAAATCTGAGCTAGCTAGAAAACAACCGATAGTTTTGATACCGTAAAAAATAAAAAAGCAATTTATATACTTAAGCACAAAAAAATCTTGCTAAGAAAAGTGCTTGTGATACATATTTCGACTTAAAAGAAACTTTAGTTCCGCTTTGGTCCTGAAAAAAGAGTTTTCTATATCACTAAGGTAATAAGTCAAGAATATTACAGTGATATGATTAACAAGCTTGTGCAAATTTTTAACGGTATTTGAGTGATTGAATTTAGTGTCGCCGTGCTCAAGTTCGTTGTATGAAGAAAATATTTTCAATTTTGCCTTTGGAGAAGAATGCACGAAATAACAGGCGTGGATATATACATTATGCAAGTAACTCCAAACCTCTTTATTCTTGTTTTCTTTTAAAAAGCTGAAATCTTTACGGCGTACTGTCTCGTCAAACTCTCCTCCCTGATATTCCTTATTAAGAGCAATTCTTGCTATATGCTCTACGGATGACCTTATGTTAAGCTGAACGTATCTTTCTCGCCTATCTGTAATGGCGATAATTGCATTCATCACATCATAAACTATACTTTTAAGAAAATTTCGGTGGTATAATCCATCGTTAAATGATACAAGCGCATTGTACAAACATGCTTGCTTGAATATACTAACTAGCAAATTCAAGTCATTTTCAGAAAAGGGATATTGAGCCATCTTACTCCTAAATAACTCAACGTCTTTTCTAAAGCCGAAGGGGTCAGATGTTATCATGGCTTTTCATCTTTCAGTATGCCATCAATCCATTTATCCATATTAGATAACGCACTTCCTCGCTTTCCTTTGACAATGCTCAAGTTTATCATTTCGGAATTTTCCTCTTGGCTTAGGCGCTGTATTATGTAGTTATAAGTCAATAAAGAATGTTTTCTGACATCCTTTTTGTCGAATAAAATAATATGCCTAGTCAACCGAGCTGACATAAGCGTTCGTGAGCGTACCAAATAGGGAAGGTAAGATACGCCAAAAACCTCATTTATATAGTCAAAGACTTGAGTATTGTTGGCAAAAACATCTTTAGACAAAATTAAAGATATAATTGCACCTAAGAATGCCTCTTTCGCTATAGCTTCACCGTTATAAAAAAGTTTTATGAGTCTCAAAGCGTTGCTATTCATCTTCTCCCCCACTTAATTCCTCAACCTTAGCCATGAATTCTTCGCAAATCTTTTCTATGTCAGATCTAGATTTTTGGTAACTTGAGGGAATGTTACCTTGAACCCCTACAGTCAGATCTCTAACCCGTGTCAGCTTGCTTTCAAAAAAATATAACTGATTAAAAGGAACAGTGGATTCAAATTGCTCTTTTATTCTTCCTGTTTTAGCAGTAAGCTGCTCATCAGTATTTGTGTAAATAAAGCCAAGGTGAGCAATATCTGAGCTATGATTATACTTAAGGTTGTTTACCACTCTAAGAAGGCTAGTTGCGCCTAATACTGAATAATGATCTATCTTTACTGGGACTAGATAGTAATCTGATGCTATAAGGGCCGCATCTGTAAACAAAGATATTGTTGGCGGACTATCTATAAGAATATAGTCATACTTATTAGGTATATTGTTTTCGTTTATAAACTTCTTTAGCTTTAGTATGCGTACAGCCTCTTGCGAATTATCGAATATAATGTTTATATCGCCAAGTATAATATGAAGCTTATCTGACAGCTCTGTTATTACATCAACTTCAGGCACAGGCTTAGCAGATTCTAGAATAGATGCCGGAGTTTCGAAAATTCTACGTATTGTTTTCTTTTCTCGCTGCCAAGAGTTTAAATATTCGTCTACTTTTTCATATTTGTTAAGAAGGGACTGCGTTGCATTGAACTGGGGATCAATATCAATAACTAACACTTTCTTGTTCAAGTAGTTAGAAAGAAATTCGCCGATGCCAACACACAATGTTGTTTTTCCAACACCCCCTTTCATATTGATAAAACTAATCACTGGCGCTATCTTCATAACAATCCTCTATTTTTTTAAATTCATCGCATTTTTTAACGCATATATCTTTGGACTCAAATCTCAATCTATCAAATCTAACAATAGATTAATGAGAGCTGCCACTGACCAATCATTAATCGGCTCAGCCTGATTAGGATCTGTATGCTATGACGAACAAGCCAGTATGTCCTTTCTTGTCCCCTTTGGGCCGGAAGCCGCCTGATCGTTCTACCTAGTTTTTTCAAGCTATTAATGTATTAGATCTCCCTCAGTCTATCCAGCTTCACAACCAAATCCTCGGCTCTTAAGTGCGTATATCGCCTCAACATTTGCATAGACTTATGCCCACTAATCGCAGCGACCTCTTGGTCAGACAACCCCGCTTCCACCAGCCGGCTTACGGCCTCATGGCGTAAATCATGAAAGCGAAAGTCATTAAGCCCGACCTTGTTCTTCGCCTGGTTCCAGAGCTTGGTGTAGGCGTAGGGGCCGCGCTTGCCATCCTTTCCAGGCTCGCCAAAGAACACCAGATCACAATCGAGCGGGCGCACCGGGTTGTTCATCGCATGCTTGAACACCTCGGTAGCCGCCTGGGTCAGCGGTACTAGGCGAGCTTCGTTGTTCTTGGTGTCTGGGAGGCGCACCACACGGCGTTTCACATCGACCTGGGATCGTGTAAGGGTAAGGATCTCGGACGAGCGCATTCCCGTCTCCAGGGCGATTCTGGCGATCCAGGCCAGCATGGGGTTGCTGTGCTGCCCTAACACGGCAAACAGACGTTTCTCCTCGTCGAGACTCAGGCGTCGATCTCGTCCCTCCCCAGGGCTGGGTTTGCGGATATTCTGAACGGGGTTGTAAGTCAAACCCAGGCCCCATTCCTGAATAGCCACGGTATAGAGGTGTCCAAGTAGAGCAAGCTCCAGGCGCACGGTACTGGGACTGATTAACTCCCCTCGGCGTCCCAAAGTGTTTAAACGCTTATCACGGTAGTTAGCGACTAGCTCCGGCGTCAGGGCTGCGAGGGAGTATTTGCCCAAGTGCTCAATCAGCGTGTTTGCCTTGTGGCGTTCGCTCTTTTGGGTGCTGGGCTTCTTGGTAGGAGTAATATCGGCTAAGTAACGCTTTAGCGCTGCTTCAAGCGTCATTCGTTCTGAGGCGCTACGCTGGATGTAAACGCCGCGCACCATTTCGTCTTCAGTGCGGCGTGCCCAATCTTGGGCGTCACGTTTAGTGCGGAAGGTCTTTGCAGTGGTGGGCCAACCCGACTTGCGGATGACGGCTTTCCAAGTTGCAGAAGGGGTCTTGACGATGGTGGCCACAAAAAATCTCCAGGGTCTGAAAGATCGGCACTGTACCGAAACTGTACCCTTGGACTAGGGGACTCACCAGAGATAATTGCTAACTTACTGATTTAATTGGTGGGCCCAGTAGGACTTGAACCTACGACCAAGGGATTATGAGTCCCCTGCTCTAACCAACTGAGCTATAGGCCCGCAAAGCGTGCATATAATAGCGAATGTGTCCGGGCGAGGCTACCCCTTCGGGGCGTATCTTCGCGCACGGGCGGCACTTTTTGGCGGTTTGCGGGTCTTGAGAAGAGTCCTTTATGCGGAGACGCGCTGTGAAAGCTTTGTTTGCGGTTATTCCACTTTTGTTGACGCTGCCGGTTCAGGCGGATTGGCAGCTCGACCCCGGTCAGTCACGCGTGCAGGCCACCATTACCCAGCTCGATGGGGCAAGCCCTCAAACCCACCACCATGAAGTGCGCGATCTTCAGGGGGATATCTCGCCGGACGGTACGCTGCGCCTGCCGCTCAAGCTGAGCCAGACCGATCTGCTGTCGCGCTTCAGTGACCTGCCGCCCTGGGCGGGCCTGCTGGCCAATACCACGCTGGTCACGCTGACCGCGCAGATGCCGCCGGAGCGGCTGGATGCGCTGGATATTGGCGAGTCGCTGGTGGAAACCCTGACGTTCCGGGTGCAGGCGGATGCGGTGAACCAGCAGGAGGCGGTGCCGCTGCGTTTTACGCGGGAAGGCGTCAACCAGGTGCGGGTTACCCACGCCGAGCCGCTGGCGATGGATGGCAAGGCCTTGATGGCCAATAGCACGGTGCGCACCGTGCTTTCCATGCTGGGCTACCAGCAGATCGATGAGCATGTGCCGGTCACGCTGAACGCGCTGCTGATCAACCGCTAGCCCTTCCCTCTTGTTACCGATAATGCTGTTGCCACCTGCCGTTCAGGCAGGCTGGCGGGTGCGGCGCACGTTGGCAAGCAAGGGGCTGCCGGTATCCGGGTCGGTGAGCAGCGTGCACTCTACCTGGTAGAGCTTGCGCACCAGTTGCGGCGTTACCACATCCGCCGGCGCGCCCTGATCCACGATCTTGCCATCGCACATGGCGATCAGGTGATCGGCGTAGCGGCAGGCGCTGGCCAGGTCGTGCAGCACCATGACCACGGTGCGCCCGTGTCCGGCCAGGTGGCGTACCAGTTCGAACACTTCGATCTGATGGCCAAGGTCCAGTGCCGAGGTGGGCTCATCGAGCAGCAGCAGCGGCGTCTGCTGGGCGATGGTCATGGCGATCCAGGCGCGCTGGCGCTGGCCGCCGGAGAGAGAATCGATGGGCCGGTCCGCCAGATCCTCGAGCCCGGCAGCCAGAAGCGCGTGCTGCACAACGCGCTGATCTTCCGCCGACCACTGGCGCAGCCACCCTTGGTGGGGCTGGCGGCCAAAGCGAATCAGCTCGGTCACGGTGAGCCCTTCCGGGGCCATGGCTTCCTGCGGCAGCAGCGCCAGCTGGGTGGCCAGCTTGCGTGAAGGCAGGCGCTGAATATCCTCGCCGCTTAAAAGCACGCAGCCGTCATCGGGCTTGTGCAGCCGGGCAAGCCCCGAAAGCAGAGTCGATTTACCGCAGCCGTTGGGGCCAACGATGGCGGTTACCTTGGCAGCCGGCAGGCTGACGTCGAGCCCCTCGATGATCCGCCGCGGGCCGTAGCCCATGCAGAGTGCATCAGTTGCAAGGCTTGGCGGGGTGCGAAAATCGTTCATGCGTGGCTCCGTTGCGGCCGCATCAAAATCCATAAAAGCCAGGGGCCACCGATGATGGCGGTCACGATACCCACCGGAAGCTCGATGGGCGCCAGCAGCGTGCGCCCGGCAAGATCCGCCAGCACCATCACCAGCGCTCCGGAAAGCGTGGCGGCCACCACCGGCACGTGGCGCGGCGTGGAAAACGCCCGTGCGATTTCCGGGCCGATAAGCCCGACCATGCCCACCGGCCCGGCAACGGCCACGGCAAGTGCCGTGAGTACGACCGAGAGCAGCAGGACCTGCATCCGCCGGGCCTTGGCGTTCACTCCCAGGCCGTTGGCCGTAGCCTCGGAAAACCGCAGGATGGTCAGCGAGCGGGCCAGCGCCAGTGCGGCGATTAATCCAAGCGCAAGGCCAACGGCCAGCAGTTGCACCGAGCCACCGGCCCGGGCGTTGAGCGAACCCACCGTCCAGGGGTAGGCGGCATTGGCGGTATCAATGGCCACACGCGCCAGCAGCAATTGGGTGATGGCGCCGAACACGGCCCCCACGCCAATGCCCGCCACGATAAAGCGATACCCCTGGGTGCCGCTGCCGGCGGCCAACCCGAACGTGAGTACGGCGGCGGTGACCGCCCCGGTGAGCGCCATGCCAGACGGCGCGATCGATACGCTCATGCCCACCACCGAAGCCACCGCAAAGGCGGTGGCGCCGTTATCGATACCGATGATTCCCGGCGTGGCCAGGCGGTTACGCGCCAGGGTCTGCATCAGGATACCTGCCAGGGCGAAGGCGCCGCCGGTCAGGCAGGCGGCCACCAGGCGCGGCAGGCGTAGCTCCTGAACCATGAAGGCGGTCATCATGCTGCCCTGCCCGGCCAGCGCGCCGATCACTTCACGCGGGTCAAGGGTCAGGCTGCCCAGGCATAGGTAAGCGATGCTTGCGATCAGCAACGCCAGCACGAGCCCGGCGTTGACCCACACGGCGCGCTGCTCTATCAGCACGCTGGCGCCGCCCCCGCCCCACCGCCAATAGCCGGTGGGTGGCGTTACCGGCGTTTCATCGGCGGTACTTGCCATGGGCGCGCTGGAAAGCAGTGCGGCCGCGCCCTGTTTTCTGAATTCAGGTTTCAACCAGCGAGGGGTCATAGACAGGCTCATAACATGGGTAACCGGCGGGCACGTACAGCGGCGATCAGCACGGGCGCTCCGCACAAGGCAGTCAGCACGCCAAGCGGCAGCTCGGAAGGCGCCACCACTACCCGCGAAATGATATCGGCGGCCAGGATGATCAAGGGGCCGATCGGCAAACAGAACCATAGTGTGCGCCGAATGTCAGGCCCGGCAAAGGCGCGGGCGATAAAGGGCACCACCAGGCCGACAAAGATGATGGGGCCGGCGATGGCGGTGGCCGCCCCTACCAGCAGCGCCACGCAGAGTACCACCAGAGCGCGGATCAACTGGGGATGATGCCCCAGCCCCGAGGCCATGCGCTCGCCGAGCGCCAGCGCCGAAAGCGGCCGGGCAATCAGGGCAATCAGCAGGGTACACAGCGCCATGGAGGGCAACACCGCCCAGAGATCGTCAAGACGGCGCCCGGCCAGGCTGCCGATCACCCAGAAGCGCACTTCGTCGGCGGAGCGCTGATCGAACAGCAGCATCAGCGATGTCAGCGCCCCCAGCAGCGCTGAAAAGGCAGCACCGGCAAGCACCAGACGTATGGGGTCGTTACCCACCCCGCGCCAGCGGGCAACGCCCAGCACGCACAAGCAGCCCGCCAGTGCGCCCACCTGGGCCACGGAAATGCGCAGCGAGGCGGCGCTGGCGCCAAGCACCAGCGCCAGCGCCACGGCAAAGGCAGCCCCTGCGCTTACGCCCAGCAAACCGGGCTCGGCTAGCGGGTTGCGCGCCACGGCTTGCAACAGCGCGCCGGAAACGCCCAGCGCCATGCCCACCACAATACCGATCAATGTGCGGGGCGCGCGAAGCTCCCACACTACAAAGTGCGCCTCGCTGTCCTCACCACCCAACAGCATGGCGAGCGCCTGAAGAGGCGAAACGCTGCCTGCGCCGACCAGCAGGCTAACGACACTCACCGCCACGAGGGCGGTGAGCAGGCAGAGCAGCAACATGCGCTGATCAAGACACTTGGCTCGTGCGAGCACGTTCATGGACACTCCTTCACGAGCAGACCCTTTTCTTCATTATTACTATCGCAAGCGGCTCAGGGCAAAAGGGCGTTTTCGATATCGTTCAGGATGACCTCGGCCGCCAACGGGCCGGAGGCACTGCTCCAGACCTGACCATTGACCGGCACCACGTGGTCTTCTTTCACCACGTTCAGGCGCGTGAAGGCGCTGCTCTGTTCGGCGGCGTCCAGCGCCTGCTGGCCCTCTTCGTTGAGCGTGGCAAGGAACAGCCAGTCACCGTCGATCATGGAGAGGTTTTCAAGGCTCAGGACATCGCTGTGCGCGCTGCCTTCGCTAACCAGCCCCGCGTCGTCTACCTCGAGACCTGTGGCGGCGAGCACACCGGTGGCAAACAGCTCGGATGACATGACCATGGGGCCGGCGGGCATCCAGCGGGCCAGATAGGCGGTGCCGCTCATGCCTGCCTCGCTCAAGCGTTCGTTGAGTTCGGCGGCGCGCTGTTCGATGCGCTCGAGCGCTTCTTCGATGTCGTCTTCCTTGCCAAGCGCCTGGCCATAAAGACGCGACTCGGCTTTCCAGCCATCGCGTGAAATGCCGTTGGTGTCCGGCACGACGGTGGGGGCCAGGCGAGAAAGCAGCCGATACTGCTCTTCGGCAAGCTGCGGGGGAGCCAGAATCAGGTCGGGCTCCAGGCGCAGTATCGCTTCGATATTGGTTTCACGGGCAACACCCACCATGTCAAGCTGGCTGGTATCGATATGCTCACCGATATACGCGGCCACTTCATTGCCACCCCGCGTGGCAATGGCGCCAACCGGCGTGACCCCCACGGCCACCGAGGCATCCAGCGCCCCTTCGTACAGCGTCACGATGCGTTCCGGCGAGTCAGGCACGTCAACGCTTCCATAGGCAGTATCGAGCTCGCGCGCTTGAGCATGGGTGATAAGGCTACCAAGTAGCACACCGGTTAAACCGTGACGCAGTACCGTACGCAGCATGTGATTCCCTATCCAGATAGTCGTGTCGAGTTTATGAAGCGGGCCATTGGTTGGCGAACAATTGGGTGGCGAACATTAGTACACGTGAATCGATGCACTTGAGCAGCCCAGTCACCTGCCCATCAATTAACCATTGCATGAATAGTAACGATTCTCAAAATCAACCGCATCCTATTTTTTTTCGAACCTCTCGTTCCAATTCTTGCAACCCTGCAGGCTTCCTAAGGTTTTCTTAGTGTTGCGTACAAAGCAACGCCTTGTTCCATTGGTAAATGATCGAAATCTGGAACTTTTCAAAATAGAATCTCGATTGTTTTTGATAATCAATATCATTAGAAAAAACCTATCATTACCGAGGATCTGCAATGTACCGTCTTTCTCGCCGCTCACTGGCCAGTGCAGTGGCGCTTGCCACCGCCGCTACAACGTCCGTGCAAGCGCAGGAAAATACCGCGCTTGACAACCTGGTGGTCACCGCGGCGGGTTACGAACAAGCGCTGAACGACGCACCGGCCAGCATTTCGGTCGTTACTCGCGAAGAACTCGAGCAGCGCCAGTTCTCGAGCATTGCCGACGCCATCGCCGATGTACCCGGGGTGGATGTACGCGCCGGTACCGGCAAGACCGGGGGCTACAACATCTCCATTCGCGGCATGCCGAGCGCCTATACGCTGATTCTGGTCGATGGCCGCCGCCAGAATACTTCCGGCGATGTCACGCCTAACGGCTTTGGCGAAACCTCCACAAGCTTCATGCCGCCGCTTTCGGCCATCGAGCGCATCGAGGTGATTCGTGGCCCGATGTCCACGCTTTATGGGTCGGATGCCATGGGCGGGGTGATCAACATCATTACCCGCCGCGTGGGAGCGGAGTGGGCAGGCTCGGTCACGGTCGAGAATACCGTCAAGCAGAATCGTGACGAGAGCAACAGCTCGGCGATCAACCTGTACACGTCCGGCCCGCTGGTAGAAGACACGCTGGGGCTGCAGCTTCGCGGCCGCCTGTTCGACCGCGGAAGCTCCGAGCGCATCATAGAGAACAGCGTAGGTCGCGACCCGCGCGCGCCCGAGGCGCGTAACTACTCCATTGGCGGGCGCTTGAACTTGACGCCGGATGATACCAACGAGCTGTGGGTGGACGCCGAGCGCTCTCGCCAGGTCTATAACAACGACGACTGCCGCCTGGGCAGCCTGGACGGCCTGAGACGCAACGACTGCGCAACGCCCCAGCCAGGCGCTGCCTTCGGCTATGAAGATGAGCTGCGCTTCAACCGCGACCAGATTGCCATTGGCCACACCGGCCGCTATGCCGCGGGCACCCTGGAAAGCAGCGTTACACGCAACTTCACAGAATCGCTTGGTCGCACGCTGCCCGCGGGCAACGCGCCGGATTATGGTTATATCGCCCAGGGTGGCGAGCCGCGTCTTCTGGAGAACCGCGATATCGTGGTCGACAGCAAGTTTACCGCGCCCCTCGATGAGCACATGGTGACCCTGGGCGGGCAGTACATCGACGCCGAGCTCAAGGACGGCACCGCGGGCAACGAGACGTTCTCCCAGTCAAGCTGGGCACTGTTTGCCGAGGACGAATGGCTGCTGCGCGATGATCTGGCGCTGACGCTGGGCGGGCGCTATGAAAGGCACAATGCATTTGGCGGCCACTTCAGCCCGCGGGGCTACCTGGTCTGGAACACGACCGACGAGTGGACCCTGAAAGGTGGTATCAGCCAGGGATACAAGACCCCTACGCTTAACCAGCTGCACGATGGTGTCGTCGGCTTCGGCAACCAGGGGCAGTCGGTTACGCTCGGCTCGCCAGGCCTTGAGCCGGAAAAGAGCACCAACTACGAAATCGGCGCCATCTACGACAACCTGGCAGGTTTTTCTGCCGGGGCGACCGTTTTCTATACCCAGTTCCGTGACCGGATCGCCGATGGTGATGACCTGCTCAACTGCCAGTTTGTCGACGGCAACGGCAACCGCCCTTACGCCAATACGGCCAACTGCCTGAGTGTGGGTGGCTTTACTCAGCAGGAGAGCTTCAGTCAGGCCGTCAACATCGACCGCGCCGAAACCCGTGGCGTTGAATTGACCAGCAGCTATCAGTTTACCCCGGCCTGGGCCATCAGCGGTGGCTACACCTATACCGACACCGAGATCACCTCCGGCGAGAATGAAGGCCAGGTACTGACCAACGTTCCCAAGCACAAGTTGACCGCCGATCTTAGCTGGGCGATCAACGACCGCTGGAGCACGACCCTCGAGGGTGAGTACTACTCTTCCCGCGAGCGCTTCTCGGCGGGCCTGCCCACCGCGGGTGAAAACCTTGCCCTGTACGAGCAGTTGGGCAACAAGCTAAATGGCTATGAACTCTTCAACCTGCGCAGCACCTACCGCTTCTCCAACGACATCCGCCTGACCGGCGCGATCAACAACCTGCTGGACAAGGATTTCACCACCTACGACACCTTTGAACACAATGGCGATACCTACGCCGCCTTCCGCTACACACAAACCGGCCGCTCGACGGACGGCGTTGCGCTGGATGGCCGCAGTTTCTGGATCTCCGCCACCTACGATTTCTAACCACTCCTCGCTCGCTACTGCTTCGATACACCTTGTTGGCCCTGGTATTTACCAGGGCTTTTTTGTATCGCTGATTTGACAGCAAGAAACGGCCACCCAAAGTGGCCGTTACATCGCGATCATGTGAGCTGAGACGCCCAGGATAAAGACCCCAGGACAGCACGTGCGGGTCAGAAATCGACGCTCAAGCCCAGCCACACGCGGCGGCCATCTTCGACATAGCCGTACTCATCGTAGGTAATCTCTTCATCCAGCAGGTTATAGATACCGGCCTTAAGCTGCGTATTGTCATTGAGCTGATAGCCAAGCCCCGTGTCTACAAAGGTATAAGATGGTGCGGTAATAGAGTTGGCGGATGGCCCCGTGACCGGCTGGCTCTCCTTGCCCCGGTACGTCACCTTGGTCCACTGGCTTAGCCGATTAGAGACCTGCCAATCAAGCGATGCCGACACCTGATGGCGCGGCAATTGTGTCAATGGGCTGCCTGCATACTCGCCGCTTTTCTGCTCGGAATCGGTGAAGGTGTAGCTGCCGGTCAAGTCAAGCGAGGCATTGAGCGGCGCAGACAGACTGACCTCGACACCCCGGGTAACGGCTTCATCGACGTTGATACGGTATGTCGGGTCGCTGCCGTACTCGTTGGCTCCGGCATCACAAATGGCGATCGGGCAGGCAACACGAGTGATCTTGTCGTCGAAATCGTTGTGGAAGACCGTCAGGCTGCCGTTAACACCATCCTCGTTACCATAATAGAGGGCCAATTCCTTGTTGAGCGAGGTTTCCGGCTTTAGGTCCGGGTTGCCGTACACGTTGCCCCCTCGGCTGATCTGCCCCCAGTCCGGTGCCGTTTCACGGATATTGGGCGAGCGATACCCGGTCGATACACCGCCCTTCAATGTCCAGTCCGGCGTCAAGTTCCACACGCTGTAGAGCCGGGGGCTGACGTGGCTGCTGTACTTGTCCGATTCATCCAGTCGAATACCGCCGGTAAGCGTCCAGGTGTCGGTCAGCATCCACTCATCTTCGACGAACAGCGCCCACTGATTCTGATCAAGCGTCTTGCGATCTGAAATCTGGTTGGTGGTATTGTCCTCGAGCGATTGTCTTTCATAGCTGCCGCCCAGGGTCAGCATGTGCATGCCAAGCGGCATGACCAGGCTGGTTTTGGCTGTGGTATTGGTGATCTCGATATCACGCGAGCGGTTTTCACTGTTCTCACGCTGCACGAAGGTTTCCGTGGTACCGATATCGAAGCGCCCGCTGTGGGTCAGGGCCATATGCCGGTTAGTAAACTCGTCAAAACTATCGACACACCCGCCCCTGCAGCCCTCGGCAGGGGCCGAACGGCCTACCAGCGACTGGCGCTCCTGTTCGGTAATACCCGCCTCGAAAGTAACGTCGTGGTTATCCGCCGCCGCCAGACTCAGGCGCGCCGTCAGGCTTTGCAGCTGCTTGTCTTCATACCCGTTGATGATATCGTCTTCATCGCGCCGGGAGGCCCGGCCATACAGTTGAAGGCCAAGGGTATCGCTTACCAGCGGGCCGCTCAGGTAGAAGTTGGCCTGGCGGCTATCTCCGGCATCGCTGCTTTGCTGCAGCACCGTATCGAGCTGAACGTTACCGTGCCACTGCTGGGCCACCTTGCGGGTAATCACATTGATAACACCACCGATGGCATCCGAGCCGTACAGGGTCGACATGGGGCCACGCACGACTTCGATTCGTTCGATGGCCTGCAGTGGCGGTAACCAGTCCTGCTCGAAGCCCGCGCTGCCGTTGGGGCGCGATTCGCGCGAGTTCTGCGGGCGGCCATCGACAAGAATCAGCGTGTACTGGGCAGGCATGCCGCGAATGGAAATGTCGTGACCGTTGTCGCCTGCCCCGCCGCCGGTAACCGTGACTCCTGGAACATCACGCAGTGCATCCGTTACGTTCTGGTAATGCCCCCGCTCAAGCTGCTCGCGGGAAAGCACGCTAATGGAAGCAGGCGCATCGTTGACCTGCTGCTCGAACCCCGAGGCAGTGACGACCATATTGCTCAATGCTTCGGTTTCCTGGGCCAAGGCAGAGCTTGCGGCGAATGAGCCAACGGCAGTAGCCAGTAGTGTTCGTTTGAATGAGCCAGGCATGACGCTTCCTTTGTCCAAAATATCGTCAAATGAATGATAATTATTAGCATTGTCATCTTAACGACTTAGTTCATGTCTTGGGTGGGACAGGCCGTTCGCCAACCTGCAACTCAAATGCCAATTATTTTCATTAGCAATGTTGGCTGGCATAATGTGGTCATTACCTCCTCGGCGGTTGCTTATGTACGACTTTGACGAACTCAATGCTTTTGCCAATGTAATGGCGACAGGCAGCCTTACGCGCAGTGCTCAGGCGATGGGGCTTGCCAAGTCGACGCTCAGCCGCCGTATCAGTCAGTTGGAAAACCGCCTCAACCAGCCCCTGCTGCGTCGTCAGGCCAATCGCCTGATCCCAACCGAAGCAGGGCTTCTGTTTCATACCTACTGCAAGGAGCTTCTGGCGCTGGCCGCCAACAGCCAGGAGGCGCTGGCCGAGTTGAAGGAGGATATCTGCGGGCAGCTGACGCTCAAGGTACATACCTCGCTGACCCGCGGCTGGGCGAGCGCACTGATCAATGAGTTCGTCGACCGCTATCCCAACATCGAGCTGACCCTGCAGACGCTGGATGCCCTGCCCACCACCCCGGATAGCCACTGCGTGCACGTCTGGATTGGCGAGCTGGGCGATTGCGGGCTCAATCAGGAGGTAATCGGCGAGCTTTCGCGCGGCCTTTACACCAGCCCGCGCTATGGCGAAACCACGCCGCTGCCGGCTCATCCCAGCGAGCTTTGCCACCACGCCTGGGTGGATTTGCTGAGCACTACGCAGGAGGAACTCTCACTGCGCCACCGCCAAGGTGAAGCCTACGATTTCCATCCCCCACGCTCGCGCTTGCGGGTCGACCTATCGCTGCTGCACATGGATGCCATTGCTCGCGGCCAGGGTATCGGCGTGCTGCCGCACTGGCTGGTTCAACAGCGCGAACAGTACCATCCCGGTGAGCTGATCGTCTGTTTGCCCGAATGGGCGCCGCCGCCGCTTCCCGTTACGCTGCTTTACGCCTACGGCCATCAGCCGCGTCGCGTTCATGCACTGCTGGATTTTCTGCGCGCCAGCACACCGGCGCAGTGGCAACCTGGTGTTAACCCCTATCTGGATCAACCACTTGCCAGTTAGCTAGCCAATTAACGACAATAGCCCGGCTTTTCTGCCCAGGCCTATGCCTTTTAAGGGCTATGTCTACCACCAAGGGCTATGTCTACAAGGGCTATGCATGCTTGCTGAACTGTTTGCCGTGATGGCGCCGGTGCTGGCCGGGGCGGGGTTGGGTTTTTTCTGGGTACGCCTGGGCCATCCGTTTCCTGTCGAGTTCGTGACCCGGCTGGTCTTCAATATTGGCACGCCCTCGCTGGTACTGGCCTCGCTCGCCGGTGCCGATATCGATGCCGCCACGTTTGGCCAGACCATGCTGGCCGCCGCCCTGGTCATTCTGACCATGGGCGCCTGCACCTTTCTGATTGCGCGAGTGCTGCGCCAGAACTGGCGGGTACTGTTGGCGCCCATGATGTATCCCAATACCGGCAACATGGGCTTGCCGGTGGTGCTCTATGCGTTTGGCAGCGCGGGGTTCGCCTACGGTATCACGGTCATGGTGACCGTCTCTCTGTTCCAGTTCACGCTCGGGGCCGCGCTCAGCAGCAAGGGTAACCCGCTGAAAACCCTGGCTAGAACGCCCACGGTCTACGCCATCGCGATGGCCATGGTGCTGCTGTTGACCGACACCTCGCTGCCGGCGTGGCTTGCCAATACCGTGCACCTGATGTCCGGCTTCACGGTTCCCTTGATGCTGATCACGCTTGGCGTCTCGCTTGCCAGCATTCAGGTAAAAAGCCTGCGCTCGGGGCTTGGGTTCAGCCTGGTACGTGTTCCGCTTGCTGCCACGGCTGCCTGGCTGATTGCCGGCTGGGTCGGGCTTCCTCCACTGGCGCAAAGCATTCTGGTCGTACAGATGTGCATGCCGGTGGCGGTGTTCAACTACCTGTTTGCTCAGCGTGCCCAGCGCGAACCCGCCTATGTGGCAAGCCTGGTGTTCTGCTCGACGCTGCTGGCGCTTGCATACCTTCCGGCGCTTCTGGCGCTGCTCATGTAGCGTTAAAAGTGAACCTGCCCCGAGGCCAAGAGTCACTGCTAGACTGATGAGTTGGGCACGTCATGTGCAGCCACCTCACTAGAGGGCTCTTTATGCAAGATGCAGATAGAAAAAACCCGTTTTCTCGGCGGCTAATGCCGGGCGCGGCCGCCTTGTGCCTGATCATTGGCACGGCCAGCGCCCAAGGCGAAGTGATCGAAACCGAACACCTGGCCATCAGCCTCGAGCGCGTGGCCGAAGGTTTTGAACATCCCTGGGCGGTGGCCTTTCTGCCCGATGGCCGCTATCTGGTCAGCGAGCGCAACGGCCAGTTGAACGTGGTGGATGGACAGGGCCAGTCACGGGCTCTACAGGGCCTGCCCCAGGTCAATCATCACGGCCAGGGCGGCCTCCTGGATGTCGTGCTGCACCCCGATTTTGGAGATGCCAGCGGCGAACATGACTGGATCTACTTCACCTGGAGCAAGCCGGATGCCAACGGCAGCCGCAGTGCGCTTTCCCGAGTGAAATGGGAAAATGATGCGCTGGGTGACGTGGAGCATCTGTTCGAGCAGGACCGCGCCTCCGGACCGGGGCGTCATTACGGCTCACGCCTTGCCTGGCTTGGCGATGGCACCCTGCTGATGAGTATCGGCGATCGCGGATCGGACCCCACTCGCGCCCAGGCAAGCGACGACCATGCGGGTTCTACCGTACGGCTGACCGACACCGGCGGCGTGCCAGACGATAACCCCTTCGTGGATGATGCCGATACCCTCGATGAGATCTACACCTTGGGCAATCGCAACATCCAGGGCCTGGTAGTCCGCCGCAACGGCGATGTCTGGGCCTCGGAACACGGACCCTTGGCCGGCGATGAACTGAACCTGATCGAAGCCGGCAATAATTACGGCTGGCCGGAGGTAACGCTGGGTAACGATTACGCGACCAACGAGCCACTCGGTGCCGACTCGCTGCCTGGCATGATCGATCCGCATTACGATTTCGAAATTCGCTTTGCGCCTTCGGGGCTTGCCGATGTCAGCGGCGAGCTTTTCAGCGCCTGGGAAGGTAACCTGCTGGCAGGCGGGCTGAGCAGCGAACAGCTTCTGCGCGTCGTGCTCGATGGCGACCGGGTTATCGACACCGAGCGCTTGCTGGAAGGAAAGATAGGCCGTATCCGCGATGTCCGCCAAGGCCCGGACGGGGCCATTTACTTGCTTACTGACGCAAGTCAGGGCAGCCTTTACCGCCTGCTTCCCGCAGACCACCCCTGAATACAGACTAGATAACGGCTTTTTCATTGATGAAATGCTTAACACCACCATGGATGCAGCATGCGACTTCGTAACTTAATCATTCTTACCGTGATCGTGCCGCTGTTTGTGGTGTTGGTGGTGTTCAGCCTGGTGGCCATCAAGTCGCTGGAGGACAACGTCCGCTCCAAACTGCAGACCGAAGTCGAGATCATCACCCGAGCGCTGAGTACGTCATTGAGCTACGCAGTTACCCGGGAAAGCCCGGCCCCGCTTGAAGAAGCGCTGCAGTCGGCCTTTTCGTTTCACCGTATCTATGGCGCTTACGTATTCGACCTGCAGGGCCGTGAAGTCTACGGCCTGGGCCTTGGCAAGGACCTCTTCAGCGCCGAGGAGATCCGCCAGGTGATCGAGCGCGATGACCTGTACAGCAATTACCGTCAGCAGGAAGGCTGGACCTACTATTCGGCGCTGACGCCGCTGCGCACCCAGGATGGCACCGTTCACGGCGTGCTTCAGGTCAACCGGCTCAATACCGGCATCGAGAACTACACCGGTTTTATCAGCGTGGTGGCGGTACTGGTGTTCGTGATTGGTGCTGCGGGCATCGTGTTCAGCATCTGGTGGGGGTTCAGGCGCTATATCGAGCGCCCGCTCAACCGCTTGCTGCACGTGATGCTGCTGGTCGAGGATGGCGACCGCAGCCAGCGTGCCACTGTAGAAGGGCCTGCTGAATACCGCCGTCTCGCTTCGGGGCTGAACGGCATGCTGGATGCCATGGCGGAGAAGGATCGCGATATCGAGGCGCGCCAGAGCCGGGAAATCGAGCTGGAAAAGCGCCTGCGCAAATCCAAGAAACTGGCCGAACTTGGCGTTCTGGCCGCCGGGGTTGCTCACGAGATCGGCGCCCCGCTGACGGTCATCAACGGCCAGGCTCAGCGTCTGGCGCGCCGTGATGTCATCGGCGATGACGAGCGGGCCAAGCTTGGCCGCATTCGCGGTGAGGTCGAGCGTATCGTCGAGATCGTGCGGCAATTGATGGAATTGGGCCGACAGCACAATGTCGAAAAGGGCGAACTGGCGCTGGATCAACTGGTCAAGAGTGCAAGCGATCTGGTGGAAGAGGAGCTCGAGCCACGAAATATCCAGCTGGATGTTGATCTTCCCTCGCCTACCCCCCATTTAATGGCTAATGGGCAGCAGATCGTTCAGGTATTGACCAACTTGCTGCGTAACGCAGCACAAGCGCCCAATGTCAGCCACGTTCGCGTAAGAGCGCGCAAGAACCAGCATGAACTGACGCTTTGGGTAGAAGACAACGGCCCGGGCATTCCTGCTGCCAACCACCAGCACGTATTCGATCCGTTCTTCACGACGAAACCGGTGGGCCAAGGCAGTGGCCTGGGGCTTTCCATGGTACATCGAATTATCAATGACCACGGCGGTACGATTGGCGTATTCAACAGCGCACTGGGTGGCGCTGGGTTCGAGATTACGCTTCCCCTTAGTGAAACCGCATCCGCTTGAGGACAACATTTGTGACCCATCAGGAAAACCTCTTACCTTTACTGGTAGTGGAAGACGACCCAGCGATACGCGAATTGCTGGAAGAAGAGCTCCATGATGCGGGCTATCAAACGCTAGGCGTCCCCAGTGCCGAAGAAGCCATTGCCTTATTGAGCCATACGCCCGTTGCGATGATGATTACCGATGTTCGCTTGCCGGGGATGACCGGTATTCAGCTGCTGCAACAGCTGCGCCAGAGTGGCAGTGAGCTGGGAATTATCGTCATTACAGCGTTTGGTACCATCGACCAGGCGGTAGAAGCGCTGAAGCTGGGCGCTGACGACTTCCTGACCAAACCGCTTGATCTCGATGCCATCCGCGAGGCTGTGTTCCGCGTTCTGGAACGCCAGCGCCTGTCGCTCTCGCACGATACCGAGCTTAGTCATTTTCACGGCATCGTGGGCAAAAGTGATGCCATGCAATCGCTCTTTCACGATGCTTCGCGCCTGGCCAAGAGCAATGCGCCCATTCTGATTCTGGGCGAGAGCGGCACCGGCAAGGAGCTTCTGGCACGCGCCATTCACCAGGAGAGCCCGCGCCACGAGGCACCCTTTATCCCCGTCAACTGCGCCAGCATTCCGGCGGACTTGATGGAGAGCGAATTTTTTGGCCATGTGAAAGGCGCTTTCACCGGTGCCAACGAAGCGCGCAAGGGGCTTTTTCAAACCGCCCAGGGCGGCAGCCTGTTTCTGGACGAGATTGGCGAAATGCCGATCAATCTTCAGGCCAAGCTGCTGCGCGCGCTTCAGGAGAAGACCATCCGCCCGGTGGGGGGCGAGCGCGAAGAGCCTGTCGATGTGCGCATCATCGCCGCCACGCACCGTAATCTGGACAAGGAGATCGAACAGGAAAGCTTCAGAAGCGACTTGTTTTATCGCCTGGAAACCTTTTCGCTACGCATTCCTCCACTGCGTGAGCGGGGCAGCGATATCGAACATCTGATTTTCGCGCTCATCGACAAGCACGCCGAGGCGCAGGACAAGCAGATCGAGCAGATAGAACCGGATGCGCTCAACAGCCTGCTTCACTACACCTACCCCGGCAACGTTCGTGAGCTGGAAAATGCCATCATGCGGGCGGTTACGTTGAGCGAACAGGGGGTTTTACAGCATCAGGACCTTCCCGAGCGGCTACGTGAACACTCGCACCAGGAGCCGGGCATAGAAATGACGCCCGCGATGAGTGGAGAAATACTGCCAGGCTCCCACCTTCCAGCTCCAGCGCCCACGCGCTGGCCCAGCCTTGAAGAGGTAGAGAAGCGCTATATACGCAAAGTGCTGGAAGCAACTGGCGGAAACAAGCGCCGTACAGCGGAGCTTCTCGGCATAGCACGGCGCACGCTCTATCGCCGACTTGAAGACAGCGAAGAGTAGGCAATCAGCCACAGGAAAAAGGCCAAACCAGCAAGCGCTGATTTGGCCTTTTTATATGCGAACCTTTACAGGAGATCAGGTGCCATCTTCAGTGGGCGGCACGCCGTTGTTGTCATCATTGGCCATCGGCCCCGTGTTCAGTGGCTCCTCGGGTTCGGGCTGGGCATTTTCGTTGGGAGCATCATCACCACCACAGCCGGTTAGCGCTACCACGCTGAACGCAAGGATCATGGCCAGAAACAGCGCTTTCATACGATATTTATTCAGCATCACTATGTCGCTCTCCTTTGCATTTCATAGGGCTTGATAAACGCATTAACTCGTTTCCAACTATCGCTATAGTCAACTATCACCATAGCCAACTACCTGAGCGTTGCAAGGCCTTTGCCCTTTATCTCTCTATCAGCCAAGCCAGGGAGCAATAACGGCCCATAAAAAAACCCCCGCGGGCGCGGGGGGAAGGATGATAAACCGTGTGGAGCAGCCGCAGGGAACGAACAGCTGAAGCGGCTTATCATCGTAGGGAGCGGTACAGAATTACTGATTACGGGTCATTTCGTCATCGTTTGCATCGGTGTCGCCTGGCATGGGGTCAGTACCCTCGCCAAAGCCTGGTTCGTCATCGACCGTATTGTCACGTGCGGCCTCTTCAGACTGGATGGACTCCTGGGGTACGGGAGCATCGTCGTTAGCCGTGTTATCCATGGCAGGATCAGCAGATTGATCGATCGGAGACGAACCAGCAGGTTCCTGTGTCAAGGTGCCTTCCTGCTCGGGCCCCTGCTCCATGGATTCAGGCTGTTGCGCGGGCGGCATGTCATCGTCGTTATTGTCGCCACAACCAGCAAGCATCAGCACGCTTGCTGCAGTCGCTACCATGCACAGTGAAAGTAGACGTGGCCGTTTCGAACTGGCGGTTACCTGCTTATCCATAAAAGTGATCTCCATTGCTACCGTGCAAATATCTTGAATTGATGCCATGGCACTGCAGATTTTGAACCACCCCGCCTCAATAATTCATTAAATTAAATATTTTCAAATACTTATGCAACTAAAACCAACATTCACGCGCACTTCTAGGCGGGTGCAAAATGACACATGTGGCAATTGTTGGCAGCGTTTAAAGGAGCGATGTGGCACAAACGGCACAGTTATGTATAATAATTTTTAATAATTAACCTGTTAAATTCTTTTTTTTCCTTATGGATGCTTTGTGTGGCTGCTTTGACGGTACGTCGAAAGGCCTGGAGAGTAACGACACAAAGCGCCTCATACCTGTAAAAGGCATGGCCGATGGATGAACAGCGCCCGATCAAAATAAAAGTACGTGGTGTAAGCAAAGTATTTGGTAAACAGCCCAGCAAAGCCCTGGCACTTCGCGACCAGGGACTCAAGCGCTCCGAGATTCTCGAGAAAACGGGCCAGACGCTAGGGCTTTCGAATATTTCATTCGATGTCCACGAAGGCGAGCTGCTGGTGATCATGGGACTTTCCGGCTCTGGCAAGTCCACCTTGATTCGCTGTCTCAATCGCCTGATCGATACCACCGAAGGCGACATCATCATCGAGGGTGAAAATATCCCCACGCTGGGCGAAAAGGCACTGCTGGCCTGTCGGCGCCGCCACTTTTCGATGGTGTTTCAAAATTTTGCCCTGTTTCCTCACCGCACGGTCCAGCAGAACACCGAGTTCGGGCTGGAAATACGTGGTGTCGATAAAAAGGAGCGCCAGAAGATCGCCCACACGGCACTTCAACAGGTAGGGCTTGAAGGCTGGGAGAATGCTTACCCCCACCAGCTTTCTGGAGGAATGCAGCAGCGCGTTGGTCTGGCCCGGGCACTGGCCAACGATGCCAGCGTACTGCTGATGGATGAGGCGTTTTCAGCGCTCGACCCGCTGATCCGCAAAGATATGCAGCAGGAGCTGTTGCAGCTGCAGACCCGAATGCAGAAAACCACCGTCTTCATTACTCACGACCTGGACGAGGCGCTCAATATTGGTGATCGCATCGTGCTGCTCAAGGACGGGGAAGTGGTTCAGATAGGCACGCCGGAGCAGATTCTCACCCAGCCCGCCGACGACTACGTGCGCCGTTTCATCGAAGGAGTGGACCGCTCGCGAGTGTTGACGGCAGCGAGCGCCATGCGTCCACTGCGTACCACGGCGCGAGAAAGCGATGGCCCGCGTACCGCCCTGCATCGCATGCGCGAGCACGCGATCGACTCCATCTATGTCACCGACCGTGACCGCACGCTTTTGGGTCTGCTCGAGGCGGAAACGGCTATCGCGGCCACGCAGGAAGGTGCCGACAGCATCACGCGCTACCTGACCCAGGATTTTCGCAAGGTCTCTCCAGAGGAGCCCCTTCAACACCTGTTTGCGATGTTCAGCGAAAAGAGCTTCCCCATTGCCGTGGTGGATGAACAGCAGCGCCTGCTTGGGGTGGTGGTAAAAGGCGCGGTCCTGGATGAACTGGCCAGAGCAGGAGAGCAGTAATGGATATTCCTCGTCTTCCTTTGGGTCGTTGGATCGAAAGCGGCCTTGACTGGTTAACAAGCGAGTACTCGATGGTGACGCGGGCTATTTCACGCGTCACCCAGACAGGCATCGACAGTTTGAACGATGGGTTGATGTGGCTGCCCGAGTGGGCGCTTCTCCTGATCATCGCGCTGGCCTGCTGGAAGCTTGCCAGCCCCCGTTTGGCAATAGGCGCAGCGGCGGGCCTGGCATTGATCTGGAATCTGGGGCTCTGGAATCCGATGATCGAGACCTTGACCCTGGTGGTGATTGCCACCTTGGTCGCCGTGGTGATCGCCCTGCCCGTCGGCATTGCCGCAGCGCTTTCCGAGCGGCTCTACCGGGTCATCATGCCGGTTCTGGACTTCATGCAGACCATGCCGGCATTCGTTTATCTGATTCCCGCCATTCCGTTTTTTGGCATCGGCTCGGTATCGGCCATTTTTGCCACGGTGATCTTCTCCATGCCCCCGGCCATCCGCTTCACGACGCTGGGCATCCGTCAGGTCCCGGTCGAGCTGATCGAAGCCGCCGATGCCTACGGCGCCACCCGCTACCAGAAGCTGTTCAAGGTACAGCTGCCGCTTTCACTGCCCACGGTAATGGCGGGTATCAACCAGACCATCATGCTGGCACTCTCCATGGTGGTGATTGCCGCCATGATCGGCGCCGATGGCCTGGGCAGTGAAGTATGGCGTGCCATCCAGCGCCTACGCCCCGGTGATGGGTTTGAAGCCGGCATCGCCGTGGTGATTCTGGCCATGCTGCTGGACCGTTTGACCCAGTCGCTGCGCAAAGCGTCTAGATAAAACCGGCCTACTTGATGAACCGACGTTTCACGACCATGCTGAAAACGCCAATTTAACCTTGGTTAAAACGCCAACTACAAAAGGGAGAAAGCAAATGAAAACGCATCTGTTAAGCCACCGCACGACTCGCCTGGCCTCGGCCGTGCTGATCGCCAGTACAGGCCTGGCGGCAGGCTCTGCCCAGGCACAAGAACAGACCATCAACCTGGCTTATGTGGAGTGGTCCTCCGAGGTGGCATCCACCAACGTGATGGCTGCCGTGCTCGAGCAGGCAGGCTATGACGTCCAGCTGACCTCGCTGTCGGCGGCGGCCATGTTTCAGGCGCTCTCGACCGGCGACGCCGATGCCATCGTGGCAGCCTGGCTACCGACCACCCACGCCGATTACATGGAGCGGATCGGCGACAAGGTGGAGGACCTGGGGCCCAACCTGGATGGTACCAAGCTCGGCCTTGTCGTTCCCTCCTATACAGAGGTCGATTCGATCGAGGAGCTCAATGACAATGCGGATATATTCAATAGCGAGATCATCGGTATAGATCCTGGCGCAGGCCTGATGGGCCTGGCCGAAGACGTTGTCGATACCTATGACCTCGGCCTTCGTCTGCGTAGTGGCAGCGACGCGACCATGGTGGCCGCGCTCGGCAACGCCATCAGCAACGAAGAAGATATCGTTGTTACCAGCTGGACACCGCACTGGATGTTTGCGCGCTGGGATCTAAAGTACCTGGAAGACCCAGAGAATGTCTTCGGTGGTGCCGAACAGATCCACACCGTGGTACGTGCCGGTCTGGAAGACGACATGCCAGAAGCCTATGCCATTCTGGATGCGTTCGAGTGGACACCGGAGCAGATGGGCGATGTCATGCTGATGAATCAGGAAGAGGGCAGCGATCCGTATGAAAACGCCAAGCAGTGGGTAGAAGATAATCAGGACGTTGTAGAACAGTGGCTGAATGGCTAGCTGATCAGACTAGTCGGCGAGCGCCAGCCATTAGAGGCTGGCGCTTTTTTCCGCTCGATTGTTTTACAAAAAATAATCTGCAAAAACCATCAATACAACGCTTGTTAATATATAGTGAAGCAAACACGACACGGCGCTCGGCACGTGTTTTTCAATCAAAACGGAGAGGCACCCGTGGATAAGCAAGAACCAAATCACTCCCCGGATGAACCGGGCTCAGAAGGTATTCCTGCCCCCGAAGGGGCAGCGAACCTGATCGATACGGATTACGTTGTCGGTCAGGATAACTTCACGACCAATAAAATGGGCCTTAGCTTTGACCTGCATGGCAAGGTATTCAGCATTTCAGCGATCGTTGTACTGCTGTTCGTGGTATTGACGCTGGCGCTGCAAGACACGATTTCGCCGGTATACGATTACATTTTCAACTTCCTGACCGGCAACCTGTCCTGGTTTTTCATCACCGCGGCCAATATCTTCGTCATTTTATGTATTGGATTGATCTTCTCTCCGCTGGGCAAAATACGCCTGGGTGGCACCAACGCCAAGCCCGACTACACCTATACCGGCTGGTTTTCGATGCTGTTTGCCGCCGGCATGGGCATCGGGCTGATGTTCTTTGCCGTCAATGAACCCCTCACCCACTTCGGAACCGCGTTCGATGGTGATAGCTGGGCGCCACTGGGGGGTGCCGAAGGTGACTCTGCGGCGGCTACGTCACTTGCCATGGCGGCCACCATTTATCACTGGGGCCTGCACCCTTGGGCGATCTATGCCATCGTGGCGCTTTCGCTGGCCTTGTTCTCGTTCAACAAGGGTTTGCCGCTCTCGATGCGTTCGGTGTTCTATCCCATTCTTGGTGAGCGCGTCTGGGGGTGGCCTGGGCATGTGATCGACATTCTGGCGGTATTTGCTTCGCTGTTTGGTCTGGCCACGTCTCTGGGTCTAGGCGCCAGCCAGGCAGCCGCCGGGCTTTCGTATCTGTTTGGCGCGCCTGAAAGCGACGTCACCATGATCCTCTTGATCATCGGCATCACGATGCTGGCCATCGGCTCTCTGGTTGCCGGTGTCGACAAGGGCATGCAGTTGCTCTCCAAGATCAATATCGTCATGGCGGCGGCACTGCTGTTCTTCGTGATTGCAGTCGGCCCGACACTGTTCATCATGACCGGCTTCTTCGAAAACCTGTGGAGCTACGCTACTCACTTCACCGCGCTTTCGAATCCCTTTGGCCGTGAGGATGCCAACTTCAGCCAGGGCTGGACAACCTTCTACTGGGCATGGTGGATCTCCTGGTCCCCGTACGTCGGCATGTTCATCGCCCGCGTATCACGTGGCCGCACGGTTCGAGAGTTCCTGATTTCTGTACTGATCATACCGTCGGTCGTATCCGTACTCTGGATGACCACCTTCGGTGGCACCGCCATTGACCAGTTTGTCAGCCAGGGTATCAGTGCCGTACTCGATGCGGGCGTTGACCTTCAGCTGTTCATCATGCTCGAACAACTGCCACTGGCGCAAATTACCTCCTTCGTCGCGATCTTGCTGGTCATCTTCTTCTTTGTGACCTCCTCCGACTCGGGCTCTCTGGTGGTTGACTCGATCACTGCGGGCGGCAAGATGGATGCCCCGACATCGCAGCGGGTGTTCTGGGCGATTATCGAAGGCGCCATTGCCATCGCCCTGCTTCTGGGTGGTGGTCTGACCGCGCTGCAGACCATGGCCGTATCAACGGGCTTCCCGTTCGCGATCATTCTTCTGGTGGCGTGCTATGCCATCATCAAGGGTCTGATGAGCGAACCCAAGGCGGTTTGAACCTGCGCTGAATCAGCGTAAATCGAAGTAACACGAAAACGGGCAGCCCCAGGGCTGCCCGTTTTTTGTGCGCTGGCAAGAAGCCCGGCGACTAGCACCAAAGATCTTTCAAGGGGGTATCCGGCCGGTAGTGAGTCGCAACCTGCGCCTGGAAAAGCTCGGCGGTTGCCAGAGCATCCAACAGCGCGTGGTGGCCTTGATAGGCGGGCAAACCATAGCGCTCCCGGCTGGCGTTCAAGCGTATGGATACCGGCGGACGCCCCAGCCAGCGGCGAAAGCGAGCCCATAGGGTCTGGCGATGCAGCCGGGCTTCGAGCGACATGGTATCGATCATGGGAAACATCACCCCTTCCCCACGCCGGGCCTTGATCGCCGCCTCCAGAAAAGGCCGCTCGATATTGCGAAAATGCACCACGACCAGATGCCCGGCCAGACGCTGCAGCAGTTCATCCAGAATGGTATCCATGTCCGGTGCGGCAGCCACTTCCGAGTGGGTGATGTGATGGAAGGTAATCGAGGTATCCGACAGCGGCCGGGTAGGCTTGACTACCCAGTATCGGCGCTCGGCGAGTTTGATGCGGTCAAGCGTAAAAGGCACAAGGCCAATGCTGACAATCGCATGGTGGTGCTCATCAAGGCCGGTCGTTTCCATATCCAGCGCGATCATGGGAACATCGGCAATCGGCGTATCCTCGGCGGGCAAGGGAGTGGCGAAAAACTGCTTGATCGCCGTATCCTTCGCCTGCCGTTCCCGCCTTGCCATGTATTCGGCCCAGTTGGCCTGGGTGACTCGTTGACGTGGACGAATGCCTAGCATATCACTGCCTCGGCCGCTGAGACGGCATGGGGTAGCGGAACTTCAGGAACTTCTGAGCGTTGCTGAGTACCTGAAATGCATCTTTCAGCGTATGGCGTTCGCTATCTTCCACGTTTTCAGGTTCGATATTGTTATCCGGTGCCCGCTCTTCCTGAATGTCGATCATCTGGTGACGCAGCCGCGACATGCAGAGAAACTCGAACGCGTAGCTTAGCTTGTCGCTGACCCCGGTCGCCAGCAGTTGCGTATCGCTGATATCGCTGAGGCGCTGGAAGGTATTCTGGGCCTTGGAGCCGGACGCCAGCGCGTGGATACGCACCAGATCCGCCATGGGGGCCGTTCCGCGGCGTTTCAGGTTGATGGAGTTATTGTGCTTGCCATCCTTTTCCATGACGAAGGTGCGAAAGAACCCCAGCGGTGGCGTGCGGTTGAGGGCGTTACGCGCCATGGCCGCGAGAAACAGCGGCGACTGAGGCGCCTTCTGGGCAATCAGGTCCTGCAGAGTTTCAACGAAGTGATCTTCGCCGTAGATGCTGTCCAGATCGAAAAAGATGGAGCTATGCAGCAGGCGCTCGGGCGTCGGGTTTTCCATCCAGTCCTGGAAGTAGCGCTTCCACACGCTCAGCGGCTGGCGCCACTGGTCGTTGGTGGCCATCACGTTGCCCTTGCAATAGGTATAGCCACAGGCATCCAGACCATCACTCACGAACTTGGCAAGCGCGAAGAAGTATTCGTCGTGCTCTTCGGCGACAAAGTCATCGGACAACACCAGCGCGTTGTCCTGGTCGGTCACGATGCTCTGCTCGTTACGCGCCATCGAGCCGTTCACCATGAAGCAGTAAGGCACCGGCGGCGGGCCGAGTTCGGTCTCGGCAAGCTCCAGCAGGCGGCGGGTGAAGCTTCGCCCGATCGTGGAGAGCGCGCTACCCACCATCTGCGAATTGGCGCCCTCCTGCACCATCCGCACAAATGCGGCCCTTACGTCTGGAGCCAGCTTGGCGAGGCCCTGCGCGCTGGACTGGTTAAAGATGTTACTGACCAGATAAAGCCCGCTGTGAGTTTCATAGCGAATAATATCGGAAAGGTGCACCACGCCTACCGGGCGCTGGCGGTAGACGACCGGCAGGTGGTGGACGTTATTGCGCAGCATGGTCAGCATGGCTTCGTATACTGACGCATCCGACTGAATGGTGATCAGGTGCGAGGAGGCCACATCACCAATGGCCGCCTGCGGTGAAAGCCCTTCCGCCACCACGCGGGTACGAAAATCGCTGTCGGTAAAGATCCCTTCCATGCGCCAGGTCTGGCCTTCGCTATCCTGAAAGCTGTAGCGCGGGTTGCCGGTACACTGGTTGATCACGATGGCCGCCGACGCCTGTGCTTCACTGATCTGCTGGGCTACCTGCTGGAGCGTCGTGCTGGCTTCCACCATGACCGGGTAACGCGTCACGAGCTTGCGGATACGCGTGACCATCATGTCGTTGGACTTCTTCTGCTGCTCGGCGGCGGTTTCAAGCCTTGGACGCTCGAGCTCCACGAAGTCGGCGAAATCGTCGTCCTCTTCGCAAAGCCTTTGAAAGACGTCATTGGGAATGAAGTAGATCAGCGTGTCCTCGATCGCCTGCGCGGGAAAACGCACCTTGTGATTGCGCAGCAGGCTGAAGTGACCAAAGATGTCCCCTTCACCCAGACGGTTGTAAAGCTCACCCTGGCGGCGGTATACCTCGACGGCCCCACTTCGAATGAAGCACAGCTCGTCCAGCGTGTCGTTGAGCACCAGGATATCGCTGCCGGTCTTGAAATAGCTGACCTCTACCCGTTCGGCAATGGCATCGAGCAGCTCATCGGAGAGCCCGTCGAAGGGGGGAAACTGACCCATGAATTGGCGGATTTCGAGAAGCTCAACGTCCATACACTCTCCTATGACGAACCCGGCAGACAAATCAGTAGTTTGGATGGGTTAGGCAGCATCGTAAACCCTGCGCCCAACAAAAAAGCCCGGCATATGAATGCCGGGCTTTCGTGATGTTCAACGAGCGAGTAAAGGACGATTTCTGGCGTCGTTGAAACTCGAAGCGTCGTTGAAACTCAAAGATAGCTTATGACTGGCTAGCCATCTCTTGAACGCGCTGCATCATCTCAGGATCCTGCTGAATGGATTGGCCGATCGCGTTGAAGGTATCGACATCAAGGCCGCTGTCTTCAACCACTTCGATCATGCGGTCGTTGGCTTCGGTACGGACTTCCTGTTGTGCAGCCTCGTCTTCTGCTTCCTGCAGACGCTGTGTGTACTCTTGTGAGATCACGGCGATTTCTTGAGAAGCATCGGCGAACTGCTGTAGCTCTTGATCAGAAAAATCCTGAGCAGGCGCCGCTTGCTGAGTAGTCATTGGATCCTGAGCCGGATCCTGTGCTTCTTGAGCGTTGGCGGTGGTTGCCATCAAACCGGTAGCAAGCAGTGCAGCAGAGAACAGAGCAGTTATACGTTGCATAGTAAGAAACCTCATTGGCGCGTTGTGAGTGTGCAAGGTGTGACGCGGCGAATCAGGGCAGGTTCATTTTTTTGCGTAACAAAATGTAAATCCAGCTGAACAGATCATGACAACAAGATCGAACGGCCTTGCTGCAATACAACTAAGGCATTGAATTTATTTAAATATTTGCTTTTACGATTTTAAAGTCTTTGCAGATAGCCAGTACCACCGAGATTGCGCATCTGCCGAACGATCCATTGGCTGCGCCTTTCCACCTGGGCATCCGGGCGCGAGGCACTGCGGGTACGCGGGCTTGGCAAGATAGCGGCCAGCAGGCTGGCCTGTCGCTCAGAAAGCGCGCTGGCGGATACGCCGAAATAGTGCCGGGAGGCGGCCTCGAGGCCAAATACGCCGGCATCCCACTCCGCCACGTTGAGATACACCTCCAGAATGCGCTGCTTGCTCCAGAAGGTTTCAATCAGCAGAGTGAACCAGGCCTCGAGTCCCTTGCGGGTCCAGCTGCGCCCGCTCCACAAGAAGACGTTCTTGGCGGTTTGCTGGCTCAGCGTGCTCGCCCCGCGCAGGCGCCCGCCGTCCTGATTTGCCTGCCAGGCACGACGCAACTCCACAAGATCAAACCCGCGATGCACGGGAAAGCGCTGATCTTCAGCGGCAATCACGGCGAGCTTGGCATTGCTTGAAAGCTCGTCCCAGCTGCGCCACTGGCGCTGTAGGCTGATAGGTTCGCTGTGAATCCAGCTCTGTATCTTGCGCTCCACCATGACCATGGAACCCGGCGGGGGGACAACCCGAAACAGCAGCACCAGTGCTACCGAAAGGAGAACAAAAAGCAGCACGCCGCGCCACACAAGACGCCATAGCTGACGAAGAAAGCGGCCCAGCGTACGTTTGAGCATTATTATCCCTAGCGTTTCATAAGGTGTTCCGCATGATAACGCAGATGGTCCTCGATGAACGAGGCAATAAAGAAGTAACTATGGTCGTAACCCGGCTGACGGCGCAGGGTGAGCGGATGGTCGTGGGCTTCGCAGACAGCTTCCAGGCGCTCGGGCTTCAACTGCTCTTCGAGAAACTGGTCGGCTTCGCCCTGATCGATGAACAGCCGCTGGCGCGAGGCACCGTTGGCGACCAGCTCGCAGGCATCGTACTGGCGCCAGCGTGACTGATCTTCACCCAGGTAATGAGTGAAGGCTTTCTGCCCCCAGGGGCACTCCATCGGGTTGACGATAGGCGCAAACGCGGAGACCGAGCTGAACCGACCGGGATGTCGCAACGCCAGAATCAAGGCGCCATGCCCGCCCATGGAGTGGCCGCTGATCGACTCGCGCCCATTGACCGGAAAGTGCTGGCGTACCACCGACGGCAACTCTTCGACAATATAGTCGTACATCCGGTAGTGAGGCTTCCAGGGCGCCTCGGTCGCGTTGACGTAAAAGCCGGCGCCGGACCCCAGGTCATAGCTTTCATGTTCACCGGGGAGGTCGGTGCCGCGAGGGCTTGTATCGGGGCAGACGATCGCGATGCCAAGCTCGGCTGCCAGGCGCTGGGCGCCGGCTTTCTGCATGAAGTTCTCATCGTTGCAGGTCAGCCCGGACAGCCACCATAAAAGCGGCACACGTTCGCTCTCGGCCTGGGGCGGCAGATAGACTGCAAACTCCATATCGCAGTCCAGCGCCCGGGAGTAGTGGCGGTAGCGCTTGTGCCAGCCACCAAAGCTGCGGTTGGCAGACACCAGTTCTAGAGTTTCACTCATGCTCATCGGCAGGCTCCTTGAAAAAGACAGGCGCGGCAGAACTTCTACCGCGCCTTGGCCCTTGTATCAGGGTAGAAACTTACAGGCCTTGCTCAGTAGTGCAGGACGGTACGGATACTCTTACCGGCGTGCAGCAGCTCAAAGGCCTCGTTGATCTTTTCAAACGGCATATCGTGGGTGATGAAGTCATCGATATTGATTTCACCGTTCATGTAACGTTCAACATAACCGGGCAGTTCGCTGCGGCCTTTCACACCGCCAAAGGCGGACCCTTTCCAGACGCGCCCGGTCACCAGCTGGAACGGACGGGTAGAGATTTCTTCGCCCGCACCGGCAACCCCGATCACGATCGACTCGCCCCAGCCCTTGTGACAGCACTCAAGCGCCGAGCGCATCACGTTGACGTTGCCGATGCACTCGAACGAGTAATCTACCCCGCCATCGGTCAGGTCGACGATCACCTGCTGGATCGGGTCGCTGTACTCCTTGGGATTGACGAAGTCGGTCGCGCCAAACTGCTTGGCAAGCTCGAACTTGTCGGCATTGACATCGATGGCAATGATGCGCGCCGCCTTGGCCATGACTGCGCCCTGAATGACCGCCAGACCAATCGCGCCCAGGCCGAAGACGGCAACGGTAGAACCCGGCTCCACTTTCGCCGTGTTGAGCACCGCACCAATACCGGTGGTGACGCCACAGCCCAGCAGGCAGATCTTGTCCATCGGGGCTTCCTTGGAAACCACCGCCAACGACACTTCGGGTACCACGGTGTACTCGCTGAACGTCGATGTGCCCATGTAGTGATGAAGCATCTTGCCGTCGAGCGAGAAGCGCGAGGTGCCGTCGGGCATGACGCCCTTGCCCTGGGTCGCGCGCACGCTGCCACACAGGTTGGTCTTGCCGGAAAGACAGAACTTGCACTTGCCGCACTCGGCCGTATACAGCGGAATGACGTGATCGCCTGGCTTGAGGCTGGTGACGCCTTCACCGACTTCCTGCACCACGCCGGCGCCTTCATGCCCCAGTACGGAAGGGAAGAGTCCTTCCGGGTCAGCGCCTGACAGCGTATAGGCATCGGTATGGCAGACACTGGTGGCCGCCATGCGAACCAGCACTTCGCCCGCCTTGGGACCTTCTACATCAATTTCGACCAGTTCAAGCGGCTTACCCGCTTCCAGGGCAACAGCTGCGCGTGACTTCATGGATTAACTCCTTAATACGGTTACTGCACTATAGACCAAACGTATCGCCAAGCAGTCGGGCACGGGCAGTGTAAGTTAGCTGGGGGGGCAAGAAAAAGCGGGATATACTCATAAGATTATTGCCTGTGTGCAACAATCAACCTGCCAGCGGGAACGACGATGCAACGATGGGACCGTATTGAAGCGTTTATCGAAGTGGTGCGGCTGGGCACGTTTTCAGCGGCTGCCCAGCACTTGAAGGTATCGACATCGCACATCAGTCGCCTTGTCAGCCAGCTTGAAAATCACTTGGGCATTCAGCTTCTCTACCGCACCACGCGCCAGATTCGCCTGACCGATGCAGGTGCTCTCTACGTGGAGCACTGCCAGCACTTGTTCGACGGCCTGAAGGACGCCGAACAGGCCATCAGTGAACTTCAGGCCAAGCCCCGCGGCTTGCTGAAGCTGACATCGGCCACCACCTTTGGCGAGCGGTATATCGCGCCTCTCGTGAACGACTTTCAGTGCCTGCACCCGCAGCTTGAAGTGCACATGCACTTTACCAATCGGCCGGTAGAGTTGATCGAAGAGGGGTTCGATATCGCCATTCGCATGGGTGTGCTCAAGGATTCGAGCCTGATTGCCCGGCGTCTGTGTCAGCGGCGCGAATACATTGTCGGTTCCCGGGCCTATTTTCGTCAGATGCCGCCGCCGCATACCCTGGCGGAGCTTGGTCAGCACCGCTGCCTGACGGGGTCACGCCCCAACTGGCTGTTCGAGGTAAACGGCCAGCGCCGTGAAGTGCGGGTGGAAGGCCGCTGGAGCGGCAACTCCGGCCCTGCCCTGCTGGATGCTGCCCTCAAGGGCCTGGGGCTTGCTCAGCTGCCTGACTACTATGTGGCCCCCTACCTTGCCAGCGGGGAACTCATCGCCGTACTCGACCCCTTTCAGCATCACGATACGGCGGTATGGGCGGTCTATCCGCGCCACCGTCACCTTTCACCCAAGATTCGTCAGTTGGTCGACTATCTGGCGGCGAACATTGACAAACAGCTACCCAAACGCTGAGTACCGGAGTAAAAGGGAGTATTCGGAGGCAAAGCGCGTCTGGACCGACATCTGAGGGCATTCTCGACGTGCGAGCATGCGTCAGTGACGATATAATGAACATTCACTAATGAATGTTTATAGCATCTGCTATGTCTTGCAAGGATACTCGATGTCACTCCCTCCACCCAACTGGCCCATCAACTTTAAAACGACCCTCATGCGCGCAATACTTTATGTACTGTTTATCGGTGCCATCGCTCAAGGCGCGTACCTGGAAGCGCTTTACATGCCTGAGCTTCGCTTCAGCGAGTACGGCTTTACCGAGCTTGCGCAGACAGCGGTGCTTGCCACGTGCTGCCTGATGCTGATCTACGTGCGCCACGTGCTCAAGATATGGCCGACGGTCACGCTGCTTCTGTTCGCCTTTATCGCCTCGTCACTGGTGCGTGAGCAGGACTATTTTCTGGACGAGTATATTGCCCGCCATACCTGGAAGATCCTGGTGGCGCTGATCGTGATTCCGTCGATTGCCTGGGTAGTCATCAAGCGCCATCAGTTCCTGGATGAATTTCGCTACTACAGCAACACGTTCGCCTTCGGACTTTTCGCCGGTGGCGTACTGACTACCTACGTATTTTCGCGTCTCTACGGGCGCAGCATCTTCTGGGAGGCAGTACTTGAAGACAACTATGTGCGCACCTTCAAGGATGCCGCCGAAGAGGTTACCGAGCTGCTTGGTTACAGCCTGATCCTGTTTGCCACCCTGGAGCTTTTGCTACTGGCACGACGCATCTACCTGACCCGACAGTTGCCCAGGTCAAGCTGACAGCCACCGCCTTTGCCTTCAACGCCGCCCTCGAGGCGGCGTTTCATTTTTTATATACCTCTATACGTAAAGCCATTTGCTCCGTTTCGGGCTTCTCCGTAGTGTTCGGGCTGACTCTTTTCAATTACCCAATCACCAAGCGGATATCTATGCCTCATGAACAATCCCAACAATACTGAAAAGGCGCAACGGCGCGGCGCATTCACGCGCTTTCTGGACAGTGTCGAATGGCTGGGCAACCTGTTGCCCCACCCCGTTACCCTGTTTGCCCTGCTGTGTATCTTCGTGGTTATCGCCAGCGGTATCGCCGGCGCGCTTGGCGTATCGGTAGCCGACCCGAGGCCGGCCAACGAAGGCGAGATCATTGCGGTCAACTCGCTGCTCAACGCAGAAGGCCTGCGGCGCCTGGTTACCGAAATGGTCACCAACTTTACAGGCTTTGCCCCTCTGGGCACCGTGCTGGTAGCCATGCTGGGGGTCGGCGTGGCCGAACACTCCGGCCTGCTCTCGGCCAGCATGCGAGCACTGGTGCTCAACCGCTCACCGCGCATCGTGACCTACGCGGTGGTATTTGCCGGCATCATGTCGAACATGGCCGCCGAGCTTGGCTATGTGGTGCTGATTCCGCTCGCCGCGATGATCTTCCACTCCCTGGGGCGCCACCCGTTGGCTGGCCTGGCGGCCGCCTTCTGCGGCGTTTCCGGAGGCTATAGCGCCAACCTGCTGATCGGCACCGTTGACCCGCTGCTCTCCGGCATTACCCAGGAAGCCGCGCGGCTGCTGGACCCGGCCTATATCGTAGGGGCCGAAGCCAACTGGTTCTTCATGTTTGCCAGCACCTTCTTCGTGACGCTGATTGGCGGACTGGTCACCGAGCGTATCGTGGAGCCCAAGCTGGGCAAGTTTGACTCGGCCTACGCCGAAAGCGATATCGACCAGCAGCGCATGGAAGGCCTGGGCGATCAGGAAAAACGTGCGCTGAAAGGCACCGGCCTTGCCGCTCTGGCGCTTGCGGCGCTGATCGCGGTCATGGTCGTGCCCGAAAGTGGTATTCTGCGCAACCCGGAAACGGGTCTGGTGAGCGGCTCGCCGTTTCTGCGCGGCATCGTGGTCATCGTGGCCGTCGCCTTTACCCTGCTGGGATTCGTCTACGGCCGCCTGGCAGGCACCATGCACAATGATCGCGATGTGGTAAACGCCATGGCCAAGAGCATGAGTAGCCTTGGGCTTTATATCGTGCTGGTCTTCTTTGCCGCGCAGTTCGTCGCACTGTTCAACTGGAGCAACTTTGGAACCGTCACCGCCGTTGCCGGTGCCGACCTGCTTGAATCCTTGGGTCTACGCGGGCCGGGCCTGTTTGCACTGTTCATCCTGCTGTGTGCTTTCGTCAACCTGTCGCTGGGTAGTGCTTCGGCTCAGTGGGCGGTAACGGCGCCTATCTTCGTTCCCATGCTGATGCTGATGGGTTACGCGCCGGAAGTGATCCAGGCGGCCTACCGGATCGGTGATTCAGTCACCAACCTGATCACCCCGATGATGAGCTATTTCGGTCTGATTCTCGCGGTAGCCTCGCGCTATCGCAAGGATATGGGAATCGGCACGCTGGTCGCGATCATGCTGCCTTATACGCTGTTCATGCTGATCGGCTGGAGCATACTGTTCTTTATCTGGGTATTCGTATTCGGCCTGCCGGTGGGCCCAGGCTCCGCGACGTACTACACGCTATAGCCCGCCTGGTTGGCAAGACATATCACGCTCACCCAACAAGAAAGCCCGCCGTATTGAACGGCGGGCTTTCTCGATACAGACAGGTAGTAGGCCTGCCCCCCCCCTTTCATAGCATGAGACAAGGCTTACGGGTTGCGGCTATCTCCCGCGCTGCCGGGAAGTGCCAGCGGGCGCTGGCCTGCCTGATCGCCCACGCTGAAGCGCCCGACCAGGCTATGCATATCGCCTGCCCGCTCATCCAGGGTCTGGCTTGCACTTGAGGCCTCCTGCACCAGACGCGCGTTCTGATGCGTAACCTGATCGAGCTGGGACACTGCCTGGTTGATCTGCTCGATCCCCGACGACTGCTCCTTGGTCGCATCGGCAATTTCGGTAACGTAACGGGTTACCGATGACAGGCTGTCGATGATCTCCTGCAGGTGCTGACTGGAGGCCTTGACCAGATGCTCTCCTTCATTCACCTTGGCAACGCTATCATCCACCA
Source organism: Vreelandella aquamarina (assembly GCF_020075495.1). Lineage (GTDB taxonomy): Bacteria > Pseudomonadota > Gammaproteobacteria > Pseudomonadales > Halomonadaceae > Vreelandella > Vreelandella aquamarina_A. The sequence continues at coordinate 280,857 of NZ_JABYQT010000001.1, read as the reverse complement.
GATGGCGAATCTGGGCTGCCTCTTCGGCGCTGCGCCCGGCCAGCATGCGCACTTCCTGAGCCACCACGGCAAAACCACGCCCCTGGTCGCCAGCACGCGCCGCCTCGACCGAGGCGTTGAGCGCCAGCAGATTGGTCTGAAAAGCGATGTCATCGATCGCCTTGATGATCGAGGTGATCTTTTCACTGGCATCACGAATCTTGCCCATCGCCTCTGTCGTACGCGTGGCGACCTCGCCTGCCGAACGGGCGCGGTGATCAACGCTTGAACTGGCATCGCGCGCCTGATCGGCGTAATCGGCGGTCTGCCTGACCGTCGCGGTGATCTCTTCAAGACTCGAGGCCGTTTCAGCAAGCGACGCCGCCTGCTGATCGGTACGCTGGGAAAGGTTTTCATTACCGGCGGCGATCTGGCGGCTGCTGGTGGCAATGGCTTCGGCACTGTCACGAATCTGCGCGACCATGCCCTCGAAGGTGTCCATCATGCGGTTGAACGCTTGCGCCGTCTGTCCTACTTCATCGTTGTGCTGCAGCGCCAGACGCATGGAAAGATCGGCATTTTCACCAGCCGCGCCGCTGATATTCTCCATCTGACGACGCATGGTCACCAGCGGGCCGAGTACGCGCACCAGGGTGCGCCAGCCGAAAATGGCCAGCAGTGCAATCACGGCAAGCGTCACGGCAATCAGCAGCGTGCGCCCGGCATTGGCCAGCGTTTCGGCCTGGCCGGCGGCGCTGTCGGCCTGCTCCACCGCGTAGACTTCGATATCACGCAGCTGGGCACGCATATCATCCATCGCCTCGGACACTTCGCTCAAGGCGTCCTGAACGCGGGCGGCCATCTCGAGCTGCTGCTCGCGAAGCACGAAGACAGAGTCGTTATCACCGATCATCAGCGCTTCGACATCGGCGATGATCTGGTCAAGCTCGGCAATCATGGTGCGCTGCTCAGCCTCGGTACTGGGCGCTTCGGCAATCGCCGAAAGCGACTGGCGCGCGAGCATCACCTGCTGGGCAATCTCGTTGGTTCGCAGATGTACCAGCGCATCCTGGCTATGGGTCAGCGTCATCTGCCGGCCAAGGTCGGAAAGCAGCGCCACCGCCATGCGCACATTGCCGCTTAGCTGACCGATATCCGGCTGTACTTCGAACATGTTATCAAGCAGCTGGGTAGGCAATTCCGTCATGCCATCTTCCCGCCAGGCCAGCATCACCTCACGCTGGCGGCGCTCGCGGCGCACCTGGGCCAGCGCGGTACGCCCGGCAATATCTTCAGCGTTGAGCATGACCGTATGGATCATCGCCTCCATCTCAACCAGGCGCTCGTCGGTACGCGCCGATAGCGTGAGCGCTTCGCGGCGCACCTGTTCAAGCAGACGGTCGCCATCTTTCAGACGCTGGTAGCTGGCGGTGATCGTGGCCAGCTGGTCACGCTGGTCGATCGCCGCCTGGCCGCTTTGCAGCGCATCGAGTGCAGCATTGAAGCGGTCATCAAGCGGTTCCGGGGACATTACCTGATCGATGGTAGCGGCATCCGCCGTCAACAGATCGGTATGGCGCTGGCGGTACTCGCCCATGGTCAGCACCAGGTCACGACTGGCGGCCTGGAGAGGCATGACATCGTTGGTGATGTAACGCTGCGAGTTGATCAGCCGCTGGTTGGTTACCCACCCGGTGACTGCCAGTACAAGAGCGCCTATCACGGCCGCCAGAAATAGCGCGACCAGCATGGCGCGAATGCTCAGGGATCTTTTCATGTTTTTTTCGCTGTCAGGGTATCAGCAGAGAACTGCTTGTTTTAGGGGGTGAGCGCTGTCCAGTCCACGGGTTCGAAACGGCCGCTGCGAATGACCGTGGGCCATACGCTGTGACTGGCCTGATGCTGGTCGGCACTCAGGGTCAGCGGCGCATCCAGACCGATATCGACATTTTCAAGGCTCAGCAACCCATCCACGATGGACTCGCGGTCTGGTGCGGCCCCCGCTGCCTTGATCCCCTCGACGAACAATCTGGACGCAAGGTAACCTTCCAGCGAGATGAAGCTGGGCTCGGCATCCCCCGCATGGCGCGCCAGTGCGGCACGATAGCTTTCAACGGCGGGCAGCGCCGAATCCAGCGGCGGCACGACCTGGGTCACGATGACGCCTTCACCTTTATCGCCAAGCTCGTTGAGCAGCGCCTGGCTACCCACAAAGGAGACGTTCAGAAAGAGCGTGTCGGGCAGGTCTTCACGCGCCTCGCGGATAAAGTCGGCGGCGGGCCCAAAGGTACCCACGATAATGATCGCGCGCGGCGTTACCGGCGCCTGAAGAATGGCCGCTAGCCCCTGATGGATGTTACGCGTGCCGCGAGTAAACCGACCGTGGGCCAGGTGTTCGGCATTCGTTACGCCCTGAGCCTTCAAGGCATTGATGGCCCCGTTGTAGCCTGCATCACCAAAACTGTCGTTCTGTGTGAAAAACGCGATCTCCTCCGGTTCAATGCCAGCCTCCAGCAGCCCGCTGATCATGGTGGCGGTTTCTTCGGCATAGCTTGCCCGGTAGTTGATGACATAACGATCAGGCGGCGACCGGCGCAGTAGTCCGGCACCGGTAAACGCGCCAAACAGCAGCATCTGTTCATCGTTATGAATAGGCACGGTTACTGCGGCAGTCGGCGTGCCTACATTACCGATCGACGCCAGGATGGAGGTATCTGCAGCGACTTCCCGGGTATGCCGGGCCGCCTTCAGCGGGTCGTACTGGTCGTCAAAGGGGACCAGGGTCAACGGCTGACCGTTGACGCCTCCTTGTGCATTCACTTCAGCAAAATAGGTGCTGATACCCTGCTGCATTTCCATTCCCATCAAGGCCGCGCCCCCCGTCTGGGGCGCCACAATGGCGAACTTGAGGTCTGCCTGGGCAAGAGACGGTATTAGCACCGCCATCAGCCAATATATCTTGAACCTTCGCATCGCATTTCCTTATCAGCTATTTGACAAGCCAGCTTTCAATAGCCGACCAGAGCGCTCATGCCCCACCGCATGTTTCTCGCAAATGCTCGCTTGGCAGATACGTGTGGCGAGGGGGTTACCATGAAAATATCGACAGAAATTATACGACTAAAGGCTCATTTCATTTCGTTGAATTGCGGCAATTGTTAAACGATTTTAGATTTATAATAATAAGTTATTAAAAAATAGAGCATTTACGCATTGATTTACGCTTGTGACATCGGCGCCTAGGCCAGCAACGCTCTTGTATCGAACACAAGGCCATAAACGACAAGACCCCGCCGAGGCGGGGTCTTGTCAATACGCTTGGTCGCTGACAGCGTTACTCGTCAAGGAACGAGCGCAGCGGCTCAGAGCGGCTGGGATGGCGAAGCTTGCGCAGCGCCTTGGCTTCAATCTGGCGAATCCGTTCACGGGTCACGTCAAACTGCTTGCCGACTTCCTCGAGCGTATGGTCGGTATTCATGTCGATACCGAAACGCATGCGCAGCACCTTGGCTTCACGAGCAGTAAGACCGCCCAGCACATTGCGCGTGGCTTCAATCAGACCTTCGCCGGTGGCCATGTCGATCGGCAGCAGCATGGTGCCGTCTTCGATGAAATCCCCCAGGTGCGAATCGTCGTCATCACCAATCGGCGTCTCCATGGAGATCGGCTCCTTGGCAATCTTCAGCACCTTGCGCACCTTGTCTTCCGGCATCTCGAGGCGTTCGCCAAGCTCTTCCGGGGTCGGCTCGCGGCCCATCTCCTGAAGCATCTGGCGCGATACGCGGTTGAGCTTGTTGATCGTCTCGATCATGTGCACCGGAATACGGATGGTACGCGCCTGGTCGGCGATCGAGCGAGTAATCGCCTGACGAATCCACCAGGTGGCATAGGTCGAGAACTTGTAGCCGCGACGGTATTCGAACTTGTCCACCGCCTTCATCAGACCGATGTTACCTTCCTGAATCAGATCCAGGAACTGCAGGCCGCGGTTGGTGTACTTCTTGGCGATCGAGATCACCAGACGCAGGTTGGCCTCGACCATTTCCTTCTTGGCACGACGCGCCTTGGCTTCACCAATCGACAGCTTGCGGTTGACTTCCTTGAGATCCGCCACGGTGAGCTGCACCATGTCTTCCTCGAAGGCGATCTTGCGCTGCGAGCGGGCAATATCGGCACGCAGGGGTTCGAGACGATCAGCATACTTGGGCTGCGCCTCCTGGAAAGCATCCAGCCACTTGGGGTCGGATTCGCTGCCCGGGAACGACTTGATGAACGTCTTGCGCGGCACCTTGGCTTTCTTCACGCAAAGCTGCATGACCGCCTTTTCCTGGGCTCGCACCTGCTCGACGCTGATACGCACCTGACCTACCAGACGCTCGAAGTGCTTTGGCACCAGCTTGATCGGCGAGAAAAGCTCGGCAAGACGCTCCTGCTCGTCCTTCAGCTCAACGCTGCCGCGGCCGTGCTTGGCAAGCGCGGCTTCGACCAGGGCATTCTGCTCGCGAATCTGCTCGAAGCGGGCTCGTGCCTCTTCGGGATCGGGACCACCCTCGCTTGCGCTGGAGTCGTCCTCATCATCGTCGTCGTCATCGGAGACGTCGTCGTCATCGCTTAGCTCGGCATCGACCTCCGGCTCCGGCACGTCCGCCTCGGCAACACCGGGGATACCTTCGTCCGGATCGATGAAACCGGAAAACAGATCCGACAGGCGGCCAGGAGCTTCTTCATCCTGAGTGGCGTCGTAGGCTTCCAGAATCGAAGCGACCGCGCCTGGCAGGTATGCCAGCGCCGACATCACTTCGCGAGTACCCTCTTCGATCCGCTTGGCAATCTCGATTTCGCCTTCGCGGGTCAAGAGTTCTACGGTACCCATTTCACGCATGTACATGCGTACAGGGTCGGTGGTGCGACCCACGTCACTTTCCACCGCGGCAAGGGCCGCAACGGCCTCTTCCGCAGCGGACTCGTCCGTGGAGTGATCCGACATCATCAAGGTGTCTTCATCAGGCGCTTCTTCAGCGACACGGATACCCATGTCGTTGATCATGCCAATGATGTCTTCCACCTGATCCGGGTCGGCGATGTCCTCGGGTAAATGGTCGTTGACCTCGGCATACGTCAGGTAACCCTGCTCTTTGCCGCGCGCGATCAACTCCTTCAGACGTGACTGCTGCTGCGCATTTCCAGCCATAGAAACCCTATCTCGACGAAGAAGAATGAAACACCTGGTGCGCTGAATCGATTAAACTCAACAAGCCGGACATTATAGCGTAATTTACTGAACTTTTTCCAGCAAAACGTATTTTCGCGGTCATTCAGGTGTGTTAGTTTGTTCGGTTAGGTCAATATTTCACCAATGACCTCTAGATGGTATTGAAGCAGACAGAATTCAACCCTGCCCCTTCAGTTCTCGCTCAAAATCGCTGGGCCAGCTCCACCACCAGGGCTGCCAAGCGCTGACGCTGCTGTTTATCGAGCTTCTGTCCGGCACGCTCCTGTGCCAGCAACGCCTCGTACTCTTCCTCAGGCGAACGCTTGCGCTGCTTGTGCTGCAAATGCTCGACCAAGCCTGCAAGCTCGGCTTCCCGCGCGGCCTTGGGAATCAACAGCTCCCGCTTGGCAAACTCTGCCAGCACCTGCCCCTGCGGGCTGCCCTGAAAGTGAGCAAGCACTACCTGCGGGCTGCGATAGCGACCGGCCTGCAACAGCGCCATCAGGTCACGGCATAGCGGCGCATCATCATCGTCGGGCAGCCACTCAAGCGTATCGGGCAGGACCGAGACAAGGCCTGGTTCGTGCAAGAGCAGCTGCACGATACGGCCAACCGGCGACAGCGTCTGGCTACGCGTGCGGGGTTTAGACCGTCTAACGTATTCAGGTTCCCTGCTTTCTTCATGGTCATTTTCTGTGACCGGCTCCCAGTACGCCTGCTCCTTCGGTGGCGCGGCCCGCTTATCAAGCAGCGCCTGGAGCTGCTGCTGTGCAAGCCCGCTGCGCTTGGCAAGCGCTTCCAGCAGCAGCGACTTGAGCATACCTTCGGGCACCTTGTTCAGCGCCTCAAGCACCTGGCTTGCAAAACGCTCGCGCCCTTCCACCGTGTTCAGATCGCGCCCTTGCGCCGCCTGCTCGAACAGGAATTCGGAAAGCGGCATCGCGCAGGTGACGCGGTCCCTGAAGGCATCTGTCCCTTCGCGCCTGACCAGCGTGTCCGGGTCATCGCCTTCGGGCAGGAACAGAAACCGCGCCTCACGCCCATCGATCATCAGTGGCAGCGCGGTTTCCAGCGCCCGGCTGGCCGCCTGACGCCCAGCGCGGTCGCCGTCAAAGCAGAACACCACGCGGCTGACCAGCCGAAACAGGCGGCTCAAGTGATCTTCGGTGGTAGCTGTCCCAAGCGTTGCGACTGCGTTATGAATGCCATACTGGGCCAGCGCCACCACATCCATGTACCCCTCGACCATCACCAGTTGCTCGAGCTTGCTGGTGGCCTGGCGCGCTTCATAGAGTCCGTAAAGCTCACGTCCTTTATGAAACACCGGCGTTTCCGGCGAATTGAGATACTTGGGCTGCTCATCGCCCATCACCCGGCCGCCAAACGCGATCGTACGGCCACGCAGGTCGCGGATCGGAAACATTACCCGGTCGCGGAAACGGTCGTAGGTACGCCCCGTGTCCTCGCGATGGATCAGCAGGCCGTACTCGATCTGGACCGATTCGGAGATACCGCGCTCGCCCAGATGCTGCTTGAGCGCCTCCCAGCCGCCCGGCGCGTAGCCGATGCCGTAGGTCTGAATCACCTCGGAGGAGAGCCCCCGCCCTTCCAGATACTGCTTGGCACTCTGCCCTTCACCCATCCGCAAGCGTTCACGGTAGAAGCTGGCGGCAAGCTCGAGCAGATTGACCCCTTCCTTGCGCTTTTTATCGCGCTCACGGGCATGCGGGTCATCAGCACCTTCGCGCGGTACGTCAAGCCCCAGGCGTCCGGCCAGCTGGTCTACTGCTTCGGGAAAGGGAAGCTTGTCGTACTCCATCAGAAAGCGTAGTGCATTTCCGTGCGCACCACAGCCAAAGCAGTGGTAAAACTGCTTGTCGGCACTCACGGTAAACGACGGCGTCTTTTCCTGATGGAAGGGGCAGAGCCCTGAGTAGTTCCGGCCAGCCTTCTTGAGCTGCACGCGCTCGCCAACCACCTCCACCACGTCAACGCGGCCAAGCAGATCGTCGATAAAACGCTGTGGAATCTGACCTGCCATGAACTATGGACATCCTCGCGCATAACGCTGGCTCGCCTGGCAAGAGTCATCGGACCTGGAATCGGATCACTCTTGACGGCGATGGATCAATCGAAAAAACAAACGGCCACCTAGTGGCGGCCGCTTGGCATCCCTCTTGAGACAGCCAGCCAACTACGCTGACCCTCTCCAGGTACGGATCAATAGAGCCGTTCGAAACGCTTACGCTCACGCTGCAACTTCTTGGCGTGACGCTTCACGGCAGCTGCCGCTTTGCGCTTGCGCTCAGCAGTCGGCTTCTCGTAGTGCTCGCGACGGCGTACTTCAGAGAGAACACCAGCTTTTTCGCAAGAACGCTTGAAGCGACGCAGGGCGACGTCAAACGGCTCGTTATCACGTACTTTTACAGAAGGCATTAAGCACTCACCTACCTTAAGGAGTCTTGAGTTCGGATAGTACGCACACCGCTTGTGGCATGATTGCCTGGACGGTGCACGACCCAGTTTTACAGCGCACGATATTCTAGTCGTCAAAAGCCATTTTTGCAACCTGGCACCATCCTGAGCCTGCGGTTGCGCTTCGTCGGCTTTTGCAAGCCGGTGATCAAAGATGTGCTTTCAAATGGCTCAAGGACGCCTCGAGACGCGAAGACAACGCCTGCTCGTCCACGTTCAGAAGCTGGCCGTCACGCTTGGCCAGCCGCCCGCCTACCGCCACCAGCGATACATTGGCGGGCGTGGCGGCAAAGACCACGAACGCCGCCGGGTCCTCGGGCAGCATGCCCAGGTTGACGGCCCGGGTATCGATCATGATCACATCCGCCTGCTTACCGGGCGTCAGGGTGCCGATCTCGTCGCCCATGCCGATCGACTCCGCCGCCCGGGAAGTCGCCAGGGAGAGCAGGCGTCGACAGTCCACCGCCGTCTCCTCCCCACTGGCGGCAAGCTCCGTCAACGCGGCGGTCTTCATCACCGCAAACATGTCGCCGGTGCCCGCCAGCGCATTGCCGTCGATGCCCAGCCCCAGGCGCTCGACGCCTTCGAAGTGGGAGAGCCGCGTAATACCGTAAGCCACCCGATGCTCGGTGATCGGGGTCAGCGACAGGCTGGCCCCGGCTGCATTGAGCGCGTCCAGGTGGGCCGGCCTGGCATCGGTTGCATGCACCACCTGCAGCCCCGGAAACAGGAAATCGCCATCTATCAGCGCCTGGAACATGGCATGGTGCTCCTCACCGCTGACGTGTACGGCGATGGGCAGCCCCATGTCCCGTGCAACATCGTATTCGCGGCGCTTCATGGCCATGGCGTTCTCGTCGTTCAAGTCATCCGGCAGGCGCCAGGCAAGTCCCAGTGACAGGCGCCCCTGCTCGTCGAATCGCTCCCAGTCACGCTGCAGCTCGGCAAGCTGCTCGAGGTCGATCATGGTATCGGTCGTCTTGCTTTCATTACCGAACAGCAGACGCGCTCGCAGCGGCGAGGCAGCCAGTGCCTCTAGCGCGGCCTTGCCATGCGCCGGTGAGCGGTTGTTGTCAAAGAAGTCGTTGCTGGTGGTGACGCCGGCATTGACGTTCTCCATGGCCGCCAGGTATTCGCCTACCCAGGTATCTTCCGGACGAAAGTGCGAGCCCAGGCGATTGGTGACCGGGAAGAACAGGCGCTCCTCGGTTTGGCCGAACATGCCACGCATCTGGGTTTGCCACATATGGTTATGGGTATCCACCAGCCCCGGCATGACGATGCAGCCCTGTCCATCGACAATCTCCGCATCCCCTACCGCCAACTGCTCCCCCACCGCTTCGATGCGCCCATCCACCACCCAGACGTCGGCGTTGTGCAAGGGGGCCTGGCCCTCCTCCATGGTGAGAACGCAGGCGTTGCGGATACACCAGCTGCGCGGCGAGGCGTCCGAGGGCGAACTGGCCGGCGCCTGCGTGCTGGCAGCGTAAGCGCCGGGCAGTAACGTGCTGCCTGCCAGGGCGGTCATGCCACCCAGCAGATGGCGACGGGTGATGTTCAGGCGGTCCAGCATTGTCTTCTCCTTGGGTGGCTTGATCCATGCTAAAAATTTAACCCTAGTTGAGTGCTGAAAACCGTCAATAGTTAGGTAAAATTAATATTCCCGAGACAACGTCTTGATTGTCGTGTCGCAGGCGCCGCTGCCGAGCAGAGACAGGCATGCTAAAATCCGCTCACCCTGTGTCTGACCCTCTGTAGAGACTTTTTTATGCGTGTGCTTGGCATCGAAACCTCCTGCGACGAAACCGGCGTTGCGCTTTACGATACTTCACGGTCCGGCGGCAGTGGGCTGCTGGCCGACGCGCTGTATAGCCAGATCGCCATGCACGCGGATTATGGCGGCGTGGTGCCCGAGCTGGCCTCGCGCGACCATACCCGCCGCCTGCTTCCATTGATCGAACAGGTACTCAGCGACGCCGGATTGACCCGCCTCGACATCGACGGCATCGCCTACACCGCAGGGCCAGGCCTTGTCGGCGCGCTGATGGTCGGCGCCAGTACCGCCCACGGCATGGCCCGTGCGCTTGGCGTACCGGTGCTGGGTGTTCATCACATGGAAGGCCACCTGCTCGCCCCGATGCTTGAAGATGACGCGCCTGCGTTTCCGTTTGTGGCGCTTCTGGTATCCGGTGGCCACACCCAGCTGGTCGAGGTGAAAGGCCTTGGGGATTACGCGCTGCTGGGCGAATCGGTAGACGACGCCGCCGGTGAGGCGTTCGACAAGGCCGCCAAGATGCTCGGTCTTGCCTATCCGGGCGGCCCTCAGGTTGCCAGACTGGCCGAGCAGGGCGATCCCAAGCGGTTTCGCTTCCCGCGTCCGATGACCGACCGTCCGGGGCTCGATTTCAGTTTTTCGGGTCTCAAGACCCACACGCTGACCGCGATCCGTCAGCTTGAAACCGCCGGTGAACTGGATGAGCAGGCGCGCGCCGACGTGGCCCGCGCCTTTGAAGAGGCGGTAGTGGATACTCTGGTCATCAAGTGCCGTCGTGCGCTGGACCAGACGGGGCTCAAGCGGCTGGTCGTGGCAGGGGGCGTCAGCGCCAATCAGCGCCTGCGCGAGCGTCTGGCCCTGGAGTGCGAGAAACGCCAGGCGAAGGCCTACTACCCGCGTGGGCGCTTCTGCACGGATAACGGTGCCATGATTGCCTACGTGGGCGCCCAGCGTCTGGCGGCAGGCGAACAGGATAACGACGGCGTGATGCAGGCCACCCCCCGCTGGCCGCTTGATCACCTGGCGCCGCCCAGCCTTCCAGCCGAGTAAGGCACCTTCCTCTCAAGGCCCTTTCAGGCGCGGCTCCTCGCCGCGCCTGAGCCTTAGAATATTCAACCAGTGACGCAGCACCACCAGCAGGCTCAGCCCGCCCACTACCCCCACGTAAGCGGGTGCCAGCCACAGACACACCAGCGGCGCGGCCAGCGCACTCATCAGCGAGGCAAGTGCTGCGGTCTTGAGTCGCCAGGCCAGCAGTGCCCATATCGCTGCGCTGGCAATCGCCACTCCCGGCGCCAGTACCAGCAGCACGCCCAAGGCGCTGGCCACCGCCTTGCCTCCGCGAAAGCCGTACCAGACGGGATAGCTATGCCCAAGCAGTACCGCCAGACCAATCAGCCCTTGCCAACTGATGGGCAGCGCCATCAGCTTGCTGGCCAACACCACCGGCATGCCCTTGAGCGCATCGAGCATCAGCGTGGCACCTGCCAGGCGCGGCCCATGCAGACGCAGCACGTTGGAAAAGCCGGGATTCAGGGAGCCGGCACAGCGTGGGTCGGCAACGCCGGCCGCGCGGCAGACGCTGATCGCCGCAAGCCAGCTGCCGCTCAAGTAGCCAATCACTATCCACGCCATGGCATCGTTCCATCCTGCTGTCGTTTCGTCTCATCCTAACGTACAATCGCCGGCTTGTTGCAGCCGAGGAAACGCTCGTGGATCGCATTTTGATCGAAGCGCTGAAGGTAGACACCGTCATCGGTGTCTACGATTGGGAGCGCACCATTCAACAGACCTTAAGCCTGGATCTTACGCTGGCAACCGATATCCGCCCTGCCGCGGCGACCGATGATTTGAGCCTGACGCTGGATTACGCTGCCATCTGTCAGCGCATCCAGCGTTTTGCCGATGCGCACCAGTTCGCGCTGGTTGAAACCTTCGCCGAACGCCTGGCGGAATGTTTACGTCACGAGTTCTCGATTTCCTGGCTACGCTTGAGAGTACGCAAGCCCGGCGCCGTGCCCCAGGCGACCAGCGTAGGTCTTGAAATCACCCGTGGCGAGCTACCCACCGCCAAGGAGTGACCATGAGCCTGGTTACTGTCAGTCTAGGCAGCAATGTCGAGCCGGTGCGCCATATCCGTTTATGCCTGGATGCGCTTTTTGACACCTTCGGGGCGCTGCATATCTCCCGCGTGTTTGAAAGCGAGCCGGTAGGCTTCAGCGGCGGCCACAACTTCTATAACCTGGTAGTGGCCTTCGAGAGTGACCGCTCGCCCAGCGAGCTACAAGCCTGGGCCAAGGGCGTTGAAGTGCTTTACGGCCGCAAGCCGGACACTCCCAGGTACAGCCCCAGAGCCCTGGATATCGACCTGCTGACCGTGGGCGATCTGTGCGGGGTTGTCGAGGGCATCGAGCTGCCGCGCGGGGAAATCACCCAGAACGCCTTCGTGCTGCAGCCGCTCGCCGAACTGCTGCCCGAGGAGCGCCACCCCGCCTGCAACACGTCCTACGCCACGCTCTGGGCCAATTTCTCCCTGGGCAGTCAGCGCCTCTGGCCGGTGGATTTCACCTGGGGTAATGCCTGGCTATCCCGTGCCGAGGCCACTACCTTGAAAACCTCGGCGCGCTGAAGCCGTTCAAAGTGCCTCTTCTACCGCAAGCCGGCGCTGCTCACGTAGCGCCTCGCCCAACGCGGCGCCCTTGAACCCTTGCGCCATCAGCGCCTGGGGGCTTGCGCGGCGCGCCCCCTCCCAGGCGGCTTCGAGCGTCGCGACGTGCTCAGCGGCCAGTACGCCGACCAGGGCCAGCTGCGCCTTGACCTGGGCAGGCTTGCGCCAGCCGTCCAGCCGCTCCAGCCAGCAAAGCACCGCGTCGGTCGCCAGGGGGGCGGCCAGCAGTTGCCCGGTCAACGCGACATGGCGTGCCAGTTGTGCCACCGCATTGGGCAGGCGCAGACGCTTGGCCAGCGCCTCGCGCGCGGGGTCATCCAGTGGCGAGACCAGCCGCGCGTAGCGCCAGTGGGCAAGCGGCGTATCCTCATACTCGGGCACAGGCTCAAACGCCGCCAATCCTTGGGCAAGCGCCTCCCCGGCAAGCTCCGGAAACCAGATTTCGAGCGCCCGGCACTCGGCCAGGGTAGTGAAATATGCCTCGGGGCTTGGCTCACCCAGGGCCTTTTCGGTCTCGACCCACACCCGTTCGGCGGCCAGGTGCTCAAGCTCATCACTGCCGCTGACGTCGGTCATCAACGCCAGGGTGTCAGGGGCAATGGAGAACCCCAGGGGTGCATAGCGGGCCAGAAAGCGCGCGGTACGCAGCACGCGCAGCGGGTCTTCGCTGAACGCACCGGAGACATGCCGTAGCAGGCGCCTTTCGATATCCCCCTGGCCACCGAACGGGTCGACCAACTCGCCATCTGCGCCCTGGGCGATGGCGTTGACGGTCAGGTCACGGCGCAGCAGATCCTCCTCCAGCGTGACATCCGGGCTTGCGTGCACCTCAAACCCGGCATAGCCGTGGCCAGATTTGCGCTCGGTGCGCGCCAGGGCATACTCCTCGGCGGTATCCGGGTGCAAGAAGACCGGAAAGTCACGCCCCACCGGCTTGAACCCACGCTCCTGCATCATGTCTGGCGTTGCACCGACCACCACCCAGTCATTGTCGTAGACCGGCCAGCCCAGCAGCGCATCGCGCACCGCCCCGCCCACGCGGTAGACCTCAAGACCCGCGGTGCGGGGGTCAGTGGCAGCCATCAGTAACCTCCCCGCTGTCGACTGGGCACGCTCGTCCGCTCACCGGTTTCCAGGTCGAGCGCGGTCAGTGCACCACCCCATACGCAGCCGGTATCCAGTGCCTCGACCCGCACCTGTGCGCCGGGTGTGCGGCCTTCAAGCGCCGCCCAGTGGCCAAACAGCAGCCGCGGGTCGTCATGACGGGGGTACTGGAACCAGGGAGCAAACCCTGCAGGCGCGCTGTCGAGCCCCTCTTTCGCGGCAAAATCGAGCCGTCCATGAGCATCGATAAAGCGCATCCGCGCCAGGGCATTGACGATGAACCGCAGGCGGCCCATGCCCTCAAGCTCTTCACGCCAGACATCCGGCTGATTGCCATAAAGCTCGGTCAGAAAGCGCCCGGAATGCTCGCTGGCCAGCACCTGCTCTACCTCCCGGCTACCGGCCATCGCCTGCGCGATGCTCCACTGAGGCAAAAGCCCCGCGTGAGTCATCAGCGTGGCTCCCTCGCAAACGGCCAGCGGCTGGCTCTGCAACCAGTCCAGCAGTCGCTCGCGGTCCGGAGCGGCGAGAATGCCGTCCAGCGTATCGTGTCTTTTCTGCCGGCCGCCGCCACGCGCCACCACGAGCAGATAAAAATCGTGATTGCCCAGCACGCAGCGCACCGCGCCGCCCAGTGCCTCGGCCTGACGCAGGCACTCGAGCGAGCCGGGGCCGCGGTTGATCACATCGCCGACCAGCCACAGGGTGTCATGGGCGGGGTCGAACGACAGCGCTTCGAGCAGCGCCATGAATTCGGCATAACAGCCATGCAGATCGCCAATCGCGTAGGTACTCATGCGCGGGGCCTTTTATCGGGAACAGGAAATACCAGACAGGATAAAGCCTATGGCACGTAGCGCCCACCCCGAGGCATACGTAATGGCAAGGGTGCACGCATGCTTAATGCAGCTGGCACGGCACCGCCAACCGAAACGGCGCTACCGGCACCTCGAAAGCACGCTGGCTGTAGGTATTCAGCAGGGTATAGGCGCCTTCCATCACCCCCACCGGGGTCTGCAGAATGGCGCGGCTCGTGTAGCGAAAACGTTGGCCGGGGCCAATCAGCGGCTGCTGGCCCACTACTCCCTTGCCGCGCACTTCCTGACTGTCGCCACTACCCTGGGTAATCTTCCAGTAGCGCGCCATCAGCTGCACACTGTGCGGACTCTGGTTGTGTACCGTGACGGTGTAGCTGAAGACGTAGCGCGACTCCGCCTCGCTCGACTCCGCCGCTTGGTACTCCGGCGCAACACTGACCTCGATGGCTAGACCACTCACCCGTTGTCACTCCCTGCCGCATTTACCGCGTCGTCCGCCGCGACCTGATTGGCGATGGCCACGTACTCGGCCACCGTCAGCGTCTGGGGGCGGCGGGCCGGGTCGATCCCCAGCGCTTCCAGGGTCTCGGGGGTTACGCGGCCCTTGAGATTGTTACGCAGCGTCTTGCGCCGCTGACCAAAGGCCAGCTTGACCAGTTCGAACAGCAGTGCCGGGTCGTCGGCGGTATGCGGCAGCGTGGCGTGGGGCGTCAGGCGCACGATGGCGGAGTCGACCTTGGGACGCGGCACGAACGCCTCGGGCGGCACGATGAACAGTTGATCCACCTGGCAGTAGTACTGGGCCATCACCGAGAGCCTTCCCCAGTCGGTACCACCGGGCTTGGCCGCCAGCCGCTCGACCACTTCCTTTTGCAGCATGAAGTGCATATCGGCAATGGCGTTGCCCGCGGTCAGCAGGTGCACGATCAAGGGTGTCGAGATGTTGTAGGGCAGGTTACCTACCACGCGCAGCGCCGGGCCTTGGCCCTTGAGGGAGGCAAAATCGAACTTGAGCGCATCGCCCTCATGGATCACGAAATCCGGGTAGTTGAAGAACTGTACCCGAAGGCCCGGGATCAAGTCCCGGTCCAGCTCGACGACCTCCAGCGCCCCGGCGGCCTCCAGCAGCGGTCCTGTCAGTGCCCCCTGCCCCGGACCGATTTCAACAAGACGGTCACCTTCTCGCGGCCCGATGGCGCGCACGATACGCGAGATGATCCCCAGGTCACGGAGAAAGTTTTGACCGAAGCGTTTGCGAGCGCGGTGCTGCTGGGGCACTTGAGACATCTAACAGGGTTCCTTGGAGGTTTTCAGTACGTGAAGCGTATAAGGCGAGTAGCCCATGGGGCTAGCAGGCAGCATTGGAACGCTGGTTGGCGAGCCGACGGGCCAGCGCCAGCGCAACACCGAGGCTGCCAGGGTCGGCAACGCCCTTGCCCGCCAGATCAAGGGCGGTGCCATGATCCACCGAGGTGCGCACCAGCGGCAGGCCCAGGGTGATATTGGCGGCCTGGCCAAAGCCTGCGTACTTGAGTACCGCAAGCCCCTGGTCATGATACATCGCCAGCACCGCATCCACACCCGCCAGATGGCGCGGAGTAAACAGCGTATCGGCGGGCAGCGGCCCTTGGATGTCCATGCCTTCGGCGCGCAGGGCATCGAGGGCGGGAGTGATGATATCCAGCTCTTCGCGGCCCAGATGCCCTTCTTCACCGGCATGAGGATTCAAGCCACATACCGCAATCCGCGGCGCGGCAATGCCAAACTGGCGGGTCAGGTCGGCAGCCAGCAGGCGGCTGATATGGGTTACTCGCTCAAACGTGATGGCATCCGCCACCTCCCGCAGCGGCAGGTGAGTGGTGACCAGCGCCACACGCAGGTCAGCGCTGCCCTGCCAGCCTGGGGCGCTGGCATGCAGAGCGGCATCGGTGGCCAGCATCATGACCACGTCATCCACCTCGCAGGCATCGCGCAGCCACTCGGTATGGCCGGTGAACCCCGAGTAGCCGCCCTCGATGATCACCCCCTTGTGCAGCGGAGCCGTGACCATGGCCGCCGCCTCTCCGGCCTGACAAGCGCTGACGGCAAGTTCGAGGGTTGCCAGCACGTAGCTTGCATTGGCCGGGTCGAGCACGCCGGGCGTGACAGGCGCGCGCAGCGCCACCGGCCATACCGGCAATGCGCCAGCAGTGGCCATGACCGGCTGGCCGGGACTCGCCTGGACCAGCGTCACATCGAGCCCAAGCGCAGCGGCCCGCTCGCGCAGCATGGTCAAATCGCCAATCGCCACCGTCTGCTCGGGCAGCCTGCCCTGAGCGGCGAGCATCAGCACAAGTTCAGGCCCCACGCCTGCCGGTTCGCCGGTGGTAATCAGCAGCGGCAGGCCAGCGCTTGCACTCATTAGAGGCGGATATCCACAAAGGCTTCCGCGCGTATTTCCTGCTGCCAGGTCTGCAGCTCTTCATTGGCGCGGCGCTGGAAGATCGCCTGGCGAACCTGTTCGCGACGACTCTCGTCGGTCACGTTCTGGCGGCGACGCTCTTCCACTTCGATCACGTGATAGCCAAACTGCGAACGCACCGGCTCGGATACCTGGCCCTCGCTCAACGACTGCATGGCGTCTTCGAATGCCGGCACGGTCTGACCGGGACGAACCCAGCCAAGCTCGCCGCCGTTGAGGGCGCTGCCGCGATCGTCGCTGAACTCACGCGCCAGCGAGGCGAAATCCTCACCCTGCTGCAGACGCTGGCGCACTTGCTGGGCACGCGCCCGGGCCTGCTCTTCGTTACGCGTGGGGTTGAGCTCGACCAGAATATGGCGGGCACGAGTCTCTTCCACAAACGACTGGTCGCTGCTCTGGCTCATCTGCTGATCCAGCACGCGCTGAACATCACGATCGCTGACCGATACGCGCTGACCGACCTGGCGCTGCTGCACCTGACGCATGAGCATTTCGCGGCGAATTTCCTCACGCACGTCGGCCAGCGTCATGCCGTCGGCTTCCACCGCGTCGGCAAACTGCTCGAGGTTCATGTTGTTGGATTCGGCAATGCTGCGCAGCTGACGGTTGAGCTCGGTATCATCGATGCTCAGGTTGGCACGGCGCGCCAGCTGCAGCTGGATTTCATCCATTACCATACGCTCGAGCACCTGGGCTTCGAGTGCCGAGCGCGGCGGCAATGAACCGCCCTGGGCCTGAGCCTGCTGCTCGATCTGCGCGATGCGATCATTGAGTTCGCTGCGCATGATGACGCCCTCATTGACCACGGCCACCACGCTATCGATGGGCTGGCGCTGGGTGGAGGTATAGTCCTGAGCCGGGGATACCAGCGGGATTGCCAAAGCACCGGCGCCAATGCACAGCGCCATGACGCCCGTGGCCGATACTTTGCGCGCCTGGGCTAGCAGCGTATTTCTGGTCTTCATAAAAGGTCTCTTTCAGTCGCCATTCGACACCGTCTACAGGGGAGTAGGACGATAACCTGGAATGGTGCGTTCAAAATAGCTGTCGGCCTCTTGGCCAATGCCGCCTAAGCCACGGAATACAAAACGCAAGAACAGCCCGCGGTCGTTGAAGTCATCCTCGATGCGCGCCGTGTCGTTATCATCGACCCATTCGCGCCAGACAAGTTGCACGCCGTAGCAGCAGTCGTTCCACTGCAATCCGGCCAGTTGCTCAAGCGCGCGGTCGTTGGTCTGATCGTGCAGATAACGGCCAATCAAATCAATCCTGGGGCTCGCTTTCCAGGCAAACGACAGATCCCACTCTTCGCGGCTGTAATTGCGAAAGCTGTCATCCCCGGGCACCACGTCAGGATCGAAGCCTTCGATCTCCCACCGATAGCCAAGGTTCACTACATGACCTTCGGGGTGGCGATAGCGCAGATCGACGCTCGAACGCTCGGTCTGCTCGCGGTGGTCATCGTAAAGCCACTCGTAGCCGGTACTCCAGCGATCATTGATCTGCCAGTCCAGCCGGGTGACCAGCGGCGAGCGATCGCGCGTGGCCTGATAGTAGCGCTGCGGATTGACGTCAGGGTCAACTTCAGGCCTTGCAGGCAGCGTGTCCGGGTCGCCCTCGCTATCGATACGCCGATCGGCGAAGTAGACGCTCTGACCGACACCGAAGGTCAAGCGCTCCTGGCCACTGGCGTCTTCGACCAGGCGCGACTGCACCCCCAGCGACACGCGGTTGAGATCCCCTACCCGATCAGCGCCGGAAAAGCGGTGCGGCGACCACAGCTGATCCCAGGAGAAGGCGCGCTCGCGACTGTCAAAATCCGGCAACTGGGTCTGGTCGGTGCGCGGCACGTAGGCGTAGTTGAGGCGCGGCTCCAGCGTCTGGCGATAGTCGCGGTTGCCAAGCTCAAGTTCACGCTCGAATACCAGGCCACTATCTACGGACGTTACCGCCACGCTGCGCGTGGGGGAAGTGCCTCGCTCGGTCTCCCGTGCGCCATAGTCAAGCTGATAAGCGGTATACCAGAGTTCGGTGCGCGGCTCGATATAGCCCCAGGACTCCTCGCCACGCCAGCCAAGCGCGGGCGTCAGGTGCAAGCGGGTACCGGTGGCCGCTTCGCGCTCGGGCACCCGGCGCTCATCCACATCACGCCAGAAGTAGGTCGCGTTGGAGCGCCATTCGCTGTAGAGCCCACCGCCCAGTTGCCAGTTGGAGTTGGCCGTCAAGCTCGGCAAGCGGTAAAACGGCTTGTCGGTATCGCTGAGCGGGTCCTCAAGGCGCTGGAACCCCTGGGCGCGGGCATCGAGCTGCCAGCGCTCGCCCCGGTAATCCACCTGGGCCAGGCGCTCCATGCTGGCGCGGTCGCTGTCGCCAAACTCGCCACCGAAATCATCGAAGTAGCGGCCGTCGCTGGCGGCGCCGTAACGCAGGCGGTAGTTGCTGCGGCTGTTGACTCGGCCGGCATGCTGGGCATCGATATACCAGCGCTCCTCGCCGGCAAAGCGGTTGTCGTTACTGGAGTTGCCGTCATCGCGGCTCAGATAGCCGCCTTCCACGGTACCCGCGCTGTCGTCCAGCAGGTAGCGGTACTCGCCGTTGAGCAGCAGGCCGCGGTCCGTCATCCAGCGCGGGGTGATCGTGGCATCGTGATTGGGCGCAATGTTCCAGTAAAACGGCTGGGCGTAATCGATGCCGTCGGTCGAGAAGCCGATCGCCGGCCACAGCAGGCCGGTATGGCGCTTGTCATCGATCGGAAAGCGCAGCCACGGCCAGTAGAAAATCGGAACATCCTTGACCAGCAGACGTGCATTGCGCGCCGTACCGAATCCCTGGGCCTGATTGAGCCGAATGTCGCTGCTGGCCAGTTGCCAGGTATTGGCACCGGGGTCACAGGTGGTGAAAGTGGCGTCGCGCAGCCGATACTGGTTCTCGTCGAGCTGCTCGAGCTGGCTTGCCTGGCCACGCAGGTGCTGGTCGTACAGCACGTAGTGGCTGTTGTTTACCGTCGCCCTGTCTTCGTTGAACATCAGCGTCGCGCTGTCCCCTCTTACCAGCGCCTGGCCGTCGCGCAGCGCCAGGTTTCCCTCGGCGTCTACCTGCTGGCGTTCGGCGGGGAGAAAGATGCGCTCTGCCTCAAGCTCTGAATTGGCGCGCCGAAGCACCACGTCGCCGCGCAAAAGCGCCTCGCCATCGGTGGCGTAATCAGCTTCCTCGGTCTCGATCGACAGCGTTTCCGGATTCTGCTCGGCAGCCAGCCGGTACTCGGGCATGACATATCGCCCACGGCATAGCTGCTGGGCGGCTTCGCCTTGGCCCCAGGGCTGCCAGTCCAGCGCTTCAGCGGGCAGCGCCTCACCTTGCGCCACCGCTGAAAACGAGGCGCCAGCGAGCAGACTGCCCATCAGCGTATGCGCAACCGGTAAAGTGCGCGAAAATCGCTTGCCCATGTTCGTTATCCTTGGCATCCAGAATAGGTATTATACAGCGCGCATGATGCCCGACCAGCAAGGAGCTTGCATGTCCTCTTCCCGGATAGATGCCCTCACCCAGTGGGCCGCCCGAAAGCACGGCCTGACCCAGGCCGATATCATACTTTCACCGGCCGGCGGCGACGCCAGTTTTCGACGCTACTTTCGCCTGACCCTGCCCGACGGCAGCACCCAGGTAGTCATGGATGCGCCCCCGGCCCAGGAGGACTCCGCCCCGTTCGTCATGATCGGCCAGCGCTGGTACGCAGCCGGCCTGCCCGTGCCCAAGGTGCATGCCGCCAACCTGGAGGATGGCTTTCTGCTGCTCGATGACCTTGGCAACACGCCCATGCAGGATTACTTCATCGATGAAAGCACGACACTTGGCTACGTCGACACCGCGCTGGCGCTGATTGCCGAGCTGCAAAATCGGGCAAGCCCGGAGGGGCTGCCGGGCTATGATGCCTCGTTACTCACTCGCGAGCTCGACCTTTTTCCCGAGTGGTGCCTGGGCGAGTGGCTCGACCTGCCCGTCCCGGAAAGCTGGGAGGCACTTCGCGAAGCGCTTGTCCAGTCAGCGCTCGAGCAGCCGGTGGTCAGCGTACACCGCGATTTCGACGCCATGAACCTGATGGTCGACCAGGCGCGACTTTACATGATCGATTTCCAGGACGCCGTGGCAGGTCCTATCAGTTACGACGTCATTTCCCTGCTTTGCGGGCGCTACTGGCGGTTCACGCCGGCACAGTTTGCCCGACTTGCCGGTATTTTTCATGACCAGGCGCGCCGCGATGGCAGGCTGTCTGCCGCGTCAGGTCAGGCGGAGTTCATCACTCAGTGCCACGCCATGGCGGCTCAGCGCTCGCTCAAGGTACTGGGCATTTTCTGCCGCCTGACGCTGCGCGATCACAAGTCAGGCTACCTTGCGCGCCTGCCGCACTTTCTGGATCACCTGGAAGACAGCCTGGCCGCGCTACCGGAACATGCCCACTTTGCCCACTGGGTGCATGCCACGCTGCGCCCGGCCATTGCTCAGCGCCTTGTGGACGCGACGCCATGAAGGCGATGATTCTGGCCGCCGGGCTTGGCAAACGCATGCGCCCTCTGACTGACCACTGCCCCAAGCCCCTTTTGCCGGTCGCGGGCAAGCCCCTGATCGCCCATCACCTCGAGCGGCTTGCACAAGCGGGCATCGAAGAAGTGGTCATCAACGTAAGCTACCGCGCCGAACAGATCGTCGAGACACTCGGCGATGGAAGCGCCTACGGCCTGCACCTTCATTACAGCGTGGAAACCACCCCGCTTGAAACCGGCGGCGGCATCCAGAAGGCCCTGCCGCTACTTGGTGAGCAGCCCTTTTTACTCATCAACGGCGATGTCTGGTGTGACTACCTGCCAACCCCGGCCACGCTGCAAGGCCAGGACCTTGCACATCTGGTCCTGGTGGATAACCCGGCGCATCACCCAGCTGGTGATTTCGCTCTGCTGGGGAGCCGCGTTGCCGCCCAGGGCGAGCCGCGGCTCACCTTTGCCGGGGTGAGCATTATCCATCCCGCCCTGCTGGCTGGCCATCCGCCGGGCGCCTTTGCCCTGGCGCCGCTGTTGAAACAGGCCATGGCGAGCGATCGCGTCAGCGGTGAGCACTTTACCGGCCCGTGGGTGGATGTGGGCACACCCGAGCGCTTGAAGGCACTGGAGGCGCAGTTGAAGGCTCGCGGCCGAACGGTCAGCGTGTAAACAGTGCGTACTGGTCAGGAAATGTTATGCTGCGCGACTTACCTGTCGTTGCCTAGATAAGGAGAGCCACGTGAAAGCAAGGGTAAAATGGACGGACGGTCGTCAGTTTGTCGCCGAGTCGGGTAGCGGACACAGCGTCGTGATCGACGGCCCGCCCGACCACGGTGGCCGCAATACCGGGCCGCGGCCCATGGAGATGCTTCTGATGGGCATGGGCAGCTGCACCGCGTTCGACATCCTCAACATTCTTGATAAAGCGCGTGCCGATGTGACCGACTGCGTCGCGGAACTCGATGCCGAACGCGCCGATGAAGTGCCGGCGGTGTTTACCAAAATCCACGTGCATTTCGTGGTCACCGGCCGTGCCCTCAAGGAGAAGCAGGTCGCGCGCGCCGTGGAGCTGTCTGCCGAGAAATACTGCAGCGCCTCCATCATGCTGGTAAACGGCGGCGTCGACATCACCCACTCCTTCGAGATCGTCGAAGCTTGATGTCGCCAGGGCGCGACTGGCGCTGCTCTTGGCGACGTTACCTGCCTTCTTTTACACAGGCTGATTTTGCAAAGGCCCTGCCTGCCAGCATCCTGCCTGCAAAAAAAAAGCCCTGGCCGGATGCACAGCGTGCCCTGGCCGGGCATAATACGCCCCCTGCTGCCCTGCCGACGCTTATGACAAGCGCGCCGTGCGCATGGCACCAGGTTGGTTCATCGGTTCCGACGCTGGCTCGTCGGGGTATCCTCATCTGCCATAGGGAGGCTCGGACTTGACAGATAATCTCCGACTCCACGGGTTCAATAACCTGACCAGCTCCTTGAGCTTCAATATTTACGACATCTGCTACGCCAAGACCGAAGAGCAGCGTGCCGCTTATATCGATTATATCGATGAGCTTTACAATGCCGAGCGTCTTACGCAGATCCTCAAGGATGTCACCAATATCATTGGTGCACACGTGCTGAATATTGCCCGTCAAGATTACGAACCCCATGGGGCGAGTGTCACCATTCTCATCGCCGAGCATGAGCTTGATGAGGCGGATCCAGAAAAGACGGTGCCCGGTCCCGGCCCGCTGCCGGAAACCGTGGTTGCCCACCTGGATAAAAGCCATGTCACGGTACACAGCTATCCGGAATCGCACCCGGATAACGGCATCAGCACCTTCCGCCTGGATATCGACGTTTCCACCTGTGGTCATATCAGCCCGCTGAAGGCGCTGAACTACCTGATCCACAGCTTCGATTCCGATATCGTCACCATGGATTACCGGGTGCGCGGCTTTACCCGGGATGTGGACGGCAAGAAACTGTTCATCGACCACAAGATCGCCTCGATCCAGGACTATCTGGCCGAAGATACCAAGCAGGCGTACCAGATGATGGATGTGAACGTGTATCAGGACAACATGTTCCATACCAAGATGCTGCTCAAGGACTTCGAGCTCGACAACTACCTGTTCGGCACCTCGCGTCGCGACATCACCTTCGAAGAGGCGCGCGATATCGAAAGCCGCCTGCGCAAGGAGATGCTGGAAATCTTCTACTCACGCAATCTGGACTGAGCACCAGGCAAGTAGACGTAAAAAAGCCGACGCAAGTCGGCTTTTTGGTTCCTAGTAGACCCCTTCCTCGCCTTCTGGCCGAGTCTTGAAGCGCCGGTGCAGCCAGAGATATTGCTCGGGATGCTTGCGAATCGCCCGTTCGATGAACTGATTCACCCGCGTGGCGTCCGCCACTTCATCGCTGCTTGGGAAGTTCTCGAACGCCGGCAGACACTCGATGGTGTAGGTACGGTTATCCGGGTTACGGTGAAACATCAGCGGCACCACCGGCGCCCCGGTCATTCGGGCGATCTTGGACGTCAGCCGGATGGTGGCCGCCTGCTGGCCGAAAAGCGGCGCAAAGACGCTGACATCGCGGCCAAAATCCTGATCCGGCGAGTACCAGACAATATGCCCGGCTTTTATACGGCGAACCACGCCGCGCAAGTCATGCCGGTCGATCGCCTGGCCAAAAATGCGCGAGCGCGCCCGTGTCATGAAGCGCTCGAACAGCGGGTTGTTGTGCGGGCGATAGACGACATCCGCTGGAAAGAACAGCGAATGCAGCGCGCCGCCGAGATCCAGAGTCGAAAAGTGAATGCCCACTACCAGCACGCCCTTGCCCTGTGCCTTGGCCTGCGCCAGGTGCTCCTGGCCATTGTAGGCCACGCGATGGCGCAGCGCTTCTGCATCGCGGCACCAGCCCGTGGCCGTTTCCACCAGGCCGATGCCGTTGGCGATAAAGGTTTCCCTGACCAGTCTGCGCTGCTCATCGGCCCCTTTCTCGGGAAAGCAGAGCGCCAGGTTGGCGGCGGTAATATGCCGTCGCCGCTTGGCAAACCGCCAGGCCAGCAGCCCGATGGCCTTGCCCACCCAGAGCTTGACGCGCCAGGGGAGCCAGGCGGCCACGTACATCGCGGCAATGGCAAGCCAGGTGCCCCAGTAGCGTGGGTGGGCAAAGGAGTGTGGGTAGTGTGTTTTCGACATTCCAACAACCTAGACTGAGGGCGCCTGATAGCGCCGGGGTACGCGCGGCAATACGCCGGTTAACAGGGTGTAGCTGATGGTATCGCAGTAGCGCGCCACTTCATCGACCGACAGCACCGCACCATTGCGGGCAGTGCCCCAAAGCACCACTTCGCTGCCGATCTCAGCGTCTGCGATATCGGTTACATCCACGGTCAGCATGTCCATGGAAACCTTGCCGGCAATCGCGCAGCGCTGCCCGTTGACCAGCACCGGCGTGCCATCTACCGCATGGCGGTCATAGCCGTCGCCGTAACCGGCGGCCACTACCGCTATGCGCGAGCGGCGTGGTGCGCGCCAGCGGCCGCCGTACCCCACCGGCTCGCCCTCTTCGAGCTCGCGCAGGGCGATGATTTCCGAGCGCAGGCTCATGACCGGGCGCAGCTCACGCGTGACATCGTTGGCGATTTCCAGCGGATCGCTGCCGTAAAGCATGATGCCTGGGCGGTTCCAGTCGCCATGGGCGGCAGGCCAGGCAAGGGTGGCCGGCGAGTTGGCCAGGCAAAGCGGTGCGTCAAGCGTACTGGCCAGCGCCTTAAGACGTGCCATCTGCTGGTCGAAATAGCGGCCATCGCGGGCATCTGCCGTTGCGAAATGACTCATCAAATGCAGGGCGCCCACTTGCGGGGCCCTGGACAGGCGTTGCCACACAGAAGCGGCAGCCTCCGGTTCGAACCCCAACCGGTGCATGCCAGAGTCGACCTTCAACCACACGGGGATCGGCTGACGAGGCGAGAAGGCCAACAGCGCCTCTACCTGCCACGCGCTGTGCACGGCTACCCAGAACCGGTGCTGATCCACCAGCGGCAGCTCCTCGGCACTGAAAAAGCCTTCCAGCAGTACAACGGGTTTGGTAATACCGCCTTCGCGCAGCGCAAGTGCCTCTTCGATGCACGCCACGCCGAACGCCGGCACCTGGCTTTCCAGCGCCTGCGCGCACGCCACGGCCCCATGACCGTAAGCGTTGGCCTTGATCACCGCCAGCGAGCGGCTTTGCGGCGCGCAGCGGCACGCCAACTGATAATTATGACGCAGCGCGTCCAAATCGATATGGGCCGCTAACGGGCGCATCACATCTCTCGCTTATGGGTAATCGTTTATCGGAACCTTCCTCCCAACGGCAACGCACCGAGCGTAAACTCGGTGCGTTGCAGCCAGGGTGATGATACGTCGCTTGGTCAACTTTCGAAGATAGCTTCCATCGACAGTCCCTGCTTTTCAAGCGAACGGCGCAGTTTCTTCAGCGCCTCTACCTGAATCTGACGCACGCGTTCGCGGGTCAGGCCAATCTCGGCACCCACCTCTTCAAGCGTGGCCGCTTCATGACCGCGCAGCCCGAAGCGGCGTACCACCACTTCGCGCTGCTTTTCACTCAGCTCGTCCAGCCAGAGATCGACATGCTCGCGCACATCGCCGTCCACCAGGCTTCCTTCCGGCCCCTGGACATCGTCATCGGCCAGGGTATCGATCAGCGGCTTGTCGCTTTCACCGCCCATCGGATAATCCACCGAGGAGACTCGCTCGTTGAGGCCCAGCATTTTCTTGACCGTATCCACGGGCTTGTCGAGATGCTCGGCGATCTCTTCCGCCGTCGCTTCATGGTCAAGCTTCTGGGTCAGTTCACGGGCAGCCCTCAGATAGATATTGAGCTCTTTTACCACGTGAATCGGCAGACGAATGGTGCGCGTCTGGTTCATCAGCGCGCGCTCGATGGTCTGGCGAATCCACCAGGTGGCATAGGTCGAGAAGCGGAACCCGCGTTCGGGGTCGAACTTCTCGACGGCGCGGATAAGCCCGAGGTTACCCTCTTCGATCAGATCCAGCAGCGTCAGCCCCCGGTTGAGATAACGCCGCGCGATCTTGACCACCAGACGCAGGTTGGATTCGATCATCCGCGAACGGCCAAGCGGATCCCCCTTGCGTGCCAGACGGCCGTAATAGACTTCCTCTTCAGGCGTCAGTAGTGGCGAAAACCCTATTTCATTGAGGTAAATTTGTGTGGCATCCAAGCTCTGAGTCGATTGTCGATCCTCTCGCCCTAATGCTTTCTCAAAGGCATCCTCTTCTACTGCAACGTCATCATCGGCGTTTTCCAACGCTTCTTCGGCAGCATCAAGGTCAACCTCCTGTAGATCCTTCTCCAGCATACTCATGGTCTTACCCCCGTAGTATCGCCTGCCCGCCTTTTAAAGAAAATTAAAGGTAGTCGCACTGAATGTGCGTTGTACCGTTATTATTATTCGCTTGAACCGGCCATAGGCAGGCCGATTCAAGAAAGCTTTGCTGTTCGTTTTATCCGATTACCGTGTGGTTAGCGTGAAGGCAGAAAGGTCAAAGGATCTTGAGGCTGCCCGTCGCGGCGCACCTCAAAATGCAGCCTGACACTCTCTGCATCGCTGTTGCCCATGGTGGCAATGACCTCGCCTGCCTCGACCACGTCATTTTCGCTGACGTTCAAACTGTCGTTATGCGCATAGGCGCTCAGGAACTGGTCGTTATGCTTGAGCAAGATGAGATTGCCGTAGCCGCGTACGCCACTGCCTGCATACACGACAATCCCCGGGCCAGCTGCCTTGACAGGTTGCCCCTTTTGTCCAGCGATATCAATCCCGGCGGTTATCGAATCCCCTTCGCCGAACTTGCCGGTCACCTCGCCGCTGGCAGGCCACTGCCAGTCAATCGTCTCGGCAGGCGTGAAGGTACGCGACGAACGGTCGACACGCGCGGCTGGCGTGGGCGGTGTTGCCTCCTGGGTTGCCGATTGTGCAACCGTCTGTTGCGCAGGCTCGCGGGCCGGTTCTTCACGCGGTTGAGGCGTTGAATCCGGCTCAGCGGCGGCAACAACGTCAGGTTCGTCAGCGGCTGGCTCGGCCGAGGGTTCGCTGCTGGCGGCGACGGCCTGGGCACTGGCAACGGCCTGGTGATCGGGCGTCTCGGCGGGCTTGTGCTCGGCATTCAGGCGTTGATTGCGCTCGATGGCAGACTCATCGGGCAGCAGCCAGTCAAGCTCTTGATCGTTGCTTGCAACGGCGGTGGCCTGAGGCTTGAGCCCGGTGGCGACCACACCACGCGATTCGCTGCGTCCCGTCGCCTGAGGCTGGGCCTGTGCGCTTCCGGCCACATTGGCAGTCTCTCCCGCGCGCAGGGCGATCGTCTGTCCGGGATAGATCTGATAAGGGGCATCGATATTGTTCATGGCCGCCAGCTGGCGATAATCCAGGTTATGCTGCCAGGCAATGCCGTAGAGCGTGTCGCCTGCTTTCACCGTATATTGGGGCGAGTTTTCCACCGCCCGGCGCGCTTCGCTCAAATCGCGTACCTGTGGGGTGTTGTGCTGCTGATTGGCACACCCGCCAATTGCCAACACCAACGCTGACATCATGAAGACTTTACGCATGCAAACCCTACTCCTTTTCAGCGCTGTGCGGTATCTGTTGAATGAGTCGTTATCCTTCTTGCCGACCGGCGATTGAGCAGCACCACCAGCAGCGCGCCGATGATCATCAGGCCAACCACGCCGATGACCTGGGCAGAGCCACCGGTCAGCATCGCGTAATCATCCGGCAGCAGGTAGCGATAGGCCAGCGGTATCATCTGCCCTTCCGGTCCGATCTGGTAGCGTAACAGCTCCCGCCATGGCCAGAGAACCGGCAGCGAGCCGACAATGAAGCCCAAAAGCAGCTGCAGCGTAACGCCATGGTGGCGCTTCAGCAGCCAGGACAACAGGCGCGAAAACAGCGCAAGCCCCACCACGCAGCCTACGCCGAACAGCGCAATGATAGTGATATCAAGACTGCGAATAGCCCCCATGATCGTGCCGTAGAGCCCCATGGTGAGCAACAGGAAGCTGCCCGATACGCCCGGCAGCAGCATGGCGCTGATGGCAATACAGCCGGCCACCATGACCACCAGCGCCTCGTTGCCCAGCATCAATACCAAAGGCATCAGACTAGGCAGCATACGGGCAAGAAACAGCCCGACCAGCAGAGGCAGAATATACCAGATTCGCCAGCGATCGCCTGCCTGGCCCACCACCAGGGCAGATGCTGCCACCAGGCCGAAGAAAAAGCCATCCAGCAGCAGGGGATGTGTGTCCATGAGCCACAGCGCCAGGTGCGCCACGCTTACCAGGCTGACCGCCACGCCAGCCAGCAGCGGGATCAGAAACGCCAGGTTCAGATGGATGGCCAGTGCCTTCAGGCCGCCACGGTAAAGGGCCACCAAGGCGCCTGGGCCAAACTGCTTGATGGTATTGATCAACTCTTCATAGATGCCGGTAATAAAGGCGATGGTGCCGCCCGATACCCCGGGCACGGCATCCGCGGCACCCATTCCGGCGCCTTTCAGGAAAATTCCCAAGGGTTTACGCTTCAATCCACCACTCCTTGCAACAAAGGTACGAAGCGAACGGGTTCGAGCCGCCGCTTTTCAAAGGCGCCACCAATGCGCTTGATCTGGGTAAGCCATTGGCTGCCGTCCGGTTCTTCCAGTGGCGCAATCAACACGCCGTCACGGGTCAGCTGCTCGAGCAGCACTTCCGGCAGCGTCTGGGCGCAGGCAGTGAGCAGGATGACATCGAAGGGCGCCGCCTCCGGCCAGCCTTCACCGCCGTCGGCCAGTGTCAGTGCCGCTTCGGCTTCCAGGCGCCACAGCCTCTCGTAGGCTCGTTCATGCAATGCGTAGATACGCTCGATGGAGTAAAGCTCCTTGACCAGGCGCGACAGAATCAGCGTCTGGTAGCCGGAGCCGGTGCCGACTTCCAGCACCCGGCGCGGGTTGGCACGCACGACAAGCTCGGTCATGCGGGCAACCGTGAGCGGCTGGGAGAGGGTCTGCCCAAAGCCTATGGGTAGCGCCGTATCCTCATAGGCCCGGTGAGCCAGAGCCTCGTCGACAAACAGGTGCCGAGGCTCGCGGGCCATGACGTCAAGCACCTGTGGGTGGCGAATGCCCTGCTCGATCAGACGGTCGATCATGCGGTCTCGCGTGCGCTGCGAGGTCATTCCCCGCCCGCGCCGCTCGATCGAGGAGAGATCAGGCAAAGGCATCCAACCAGTCCTGCACATCGCTGCGCGCCGGATGGCGCGTCAAATCGGTTTGCAGCGGCGTAATCGAGACGAACCCGGCCTCGATGGCGGCAAAATCCGTATCGTTGCCATCATCGGCGTTGGCCGCCACAGGAGCGATCCAGTAGCGCGTACGACCGCGCGGGTCTTCAACGGGCAGCGGTTTTTCTGCAGGCCCCCGATAGCCAAGACGGGTGACCTTGACCCCCTTGATCGCCTCCCAGGGCACATCCGGCACGTTGACGTTCAACAGTGTTCTGGGCGGCAGGGAGAGCCGGTCGGCGGCACCGACCAGGCTGGCCGCCACCTTCGCCGCCGTCGCAAAGTGGCAGCTGCCGCACAGCGACATCGCAATGGCCGTCATGCCTAGATTGCGCCCCTCCATGGCGGCGGCCACGGTACCTGAGTAGAGCACGTCATCGCCCAGATTGCTGCCGTGATTGATGCCGGAAATCACCAGGTCCGGGCGCTCGTCCCAGATGCCGTTGACCCCCAGGTAGACACAGTCGGCGGGTGTGCCATCAACGCTGTAGAAGCCGTTGTCCAGGGCCGTCAGCGAAAGCGGCCGCGACAGCGTCAACGAATTGCTTGCACCGCTGCGATCGCGGTCCGGGGCTACCACGCGCAGCTTGGCGTGGGCCGCCAAGGCGTCATGCAGCGCCTTAAGTCCCGGCGCGTGAACACCATCATCATTGGAAAGCAGCAGTCGCCGCATGGGGTCTCCTTGTCAATCAGCGCCGCCTGGCGGCTTACGCCATGTCCGGGTGGTCGATCAGCTCACCTATCACGGCAGTGGCAAAGCTGCCGCGGGGCAGCGCAAACGAGAGTAGCACGCCTTCTGGCTCCCAGCGCAGTTGAGGGTCGATCAAGCGCATACGCAGGGCGCGCCGGGCGCACTTTACACCGCTTTTCTCAAGCCCTTCACACAAAGCCGGGTGTCGGTGTGCCAGCTGCGCTTCATAGGCCGCCGCCTTGCTCGCCTGACTCGCTCCACTACCGACACCCCAGAGTACGCCCGTAGGATGCACATCCAGCGCGTCGGTGCGAGCCAGCAGGTCCTGGTCGGTAGCCTCGATGGCGAAGACACTCTGCGTGCCCTCCAGCATCAGCGTATCGCCGGCAATCGGGCGGTTCCAGGTGCCGTCGGCCAGTCGGGCGCTCAGCAACTCGTTGAACAGAAAGCTTCGCGCCGTGGAAAGCATCATTCCCTGGCGGTCGTCACGCTTGCGCCAACCTCGTGCCAGCAGCGCTTCGGCACGCTGCAGATTACGCCCCTGGGGGCCAAAGCGCTGGGGGCCGAAATAGTTGGGCACACCGTGCTTGCAGAGTGCCTGCCAGCGGCGCTCGAAATCATCGGCCTGTACGGCTTCGCCGGTCAAGCGCAGGGTAAAGCCGTTGGTACGGTGAACGCCGCGCTTCAATTTACGCGGATGGCGGGCTTTTTCCAGCACCTTGATACCCAGCGCCCCGAGCGAAGCGTCAAGCTCGTCCGGCGCGTCGCGCCCAGGCAGATGCACGCTCAGCCATTGGCGCGTCACGGCGATGCGATCCTTCATGCCGGAGTAGCCAATATCTCGCTGGGTAACGCCACAGATCCGGCTGAGGCTCTTTACCACATCAAGCGTGGTCTGGTTGCGCTTCTCAAGCCGCAGCCAGAGATGTTCGCCGTGGGCTTCGGGGATGAAATCAAGCTGCTCATCGACCAGGAAGTCTTCAGGCCGGGCGCGGTACTGGCCCGGCTTGGGTACGCCGAACGTGGCATCCAGGCAGCGCTGCCAGCGGGGCAGTTCACTCATCGAGCGCCCCAGCGCGGCCCAGCAGCACCACGGCCTCGGCGGCGATGCCTTCACCCCGGCCAGTAAAGCCAAGCTGCTCGGTGGTCGTTGCCTTGACGTTGACCTGGTCAAGCGCCACGCCCAGCGTCTCGGCAATGGCGTTACGCATCGATTCGATATGCCCCGCCATCTTGGGCGCCTGGGCCATGAGCGTGGCGTCCAGATTGACAACGCCCCACCCCTTTGCCTGAACAAGGCTCATGACGTGGCGCAGCAGTTCACGACTGTCCGCGCCCTTCCATTCCGGGTCGGTGTCCGGAAAGTGGTGGCCAATATCGCCCAGCGCGCAGGCACCCAGTAGCGCATCGCTGATCGCATGCAGCAGCACATCGCCATCCGAGTGGGCGACAAACCCCTGCGAAAACGGCACCCTGACGCCGCCGATCATCAGATGATCCCCGGGGCCGAAACGGTGCACGTCAAATCCATGGCCAATTCGCATTGGGTTCTCCTAGGTTAACGGATCGAGTTGCGCGACCAGGATGGCACTGGCCAGAGCCAGGTCATCCGGGTGCGTGACCTTGAGATTGTCGCGCCGACCGCTGACCAGCAGCGGCTGCTCGCCCAGCGCTTCTACCGCCGAGGCCTCATCGGTCACCAGACGTTGATGGCACCGGGCGCTCTGCAGGGCCTCGAGCAGTAGCGCATAGCGAAACCCCTGAGGCGTCAGCGCGTGCCAGAGCCCGTCGCGGGGCTCGGTGCGCATACTGTGGCATTCGGCACTGGCGCGTTTCATGGTATCGGCGACCGGCATGGCCAGAAGCGCGCCGCTTGGGTGGCGACAGGCCGCCTGATAAAGGGTGTGCAGGTCATCGGGCGTAATACATGGCCGGGCCACATCGTGAACCATGACGATGTCATCTTCCTGGGCCGCTATTGCCACGAGTGCGTTGAGCACGCTGTCCATGCGCTCTTCGCCGCCACTGACCCGCTGCCAGCGGGCAAAGGGTACCCACTCGGGCTGAAACCAGGCATCGTCGCTGTCCAGACAAAGCACAAGAACCGCCTCGGGGAAGGCCTGATAAAGCCGAGCCAGGGTATGGGCCAGGATGGGCTGCTCGCCAAGTGTCAGGTACTGCTTGGGTCGATCCGCCCCCATGCGGCGCCCCTGTCCGGCGGCAGGCACGATCAGCCACAGTGTTCTATCGGCACTCACGGGGCCGGCCGCTCGCGCCCAAAGCTTGGCTGGGTAACCAGGCCCGCGTTGATACCTAAAAGCTCGGTGGCAATCGCCACGCCCGGCACCCAGAAAAACTGCTCGTCGCTGCGCACCATGCCCATATCGCTGCGGGCGCGCTCTTCGATGGCATCGAGCCCGGTCTTGAGGTCGGTGACCTCGGCCGCGAGCCGGGCGTTGCGCTCGCGCAGGGGCAGATTATCCGCCTCCTGAACGGCCACACGCTGCTCGACCACCTGCAGGTCGCGCCAGCCGCCATTGCCCAGCCACAGCGTATACTGGAGCAATCCCAGCACGCCAAGCAGTGCCACTACCAGCCACTTGTGCATTACCGATCTCCCGAGAATCAGATAAGCGGGTATGCAAGCCCCGCAGTAATGGCGCGCATTATGCCACCATGACGCACCATCAGCGAGCCGCTGATCACTTGAAGGGCAGCGCCTCCAGGGCGGCCTCCCGGTAGGCTGCCACGTGAGCGCCCTCCTCCTCGCAGAACCGGGCTACGCCAGCGGCAAGTCCTGGGTGGACCATGTAGTGCAGCGAGCGCACCCGCTGGGGGGCAAAACCACGCACTAGCTTGTGCTCGCCCTGGGTGCCGGGGTCAAAGCGTGCAAGCCCCTGCTCCAGGCAGTACTCGATACCCTGGTAGTAACAGGCTTCAAAGTGCAGGCAATCGGCGATTACTTCACTGCCCCAATAGCGGCCATAGAGTGTCTGCTCGCCGCGGAAATAGAGCGCCGCGGCCACCGGCTGCCCGTCTATACGGGCCTGTACCAGCATGAGCGCGTCAGGCATGGTGCGAAGCAGCTGTTCGAAAAAGGCCTGATTGAGATAAGGCGCACGCCCCCGCTCGTGATAGGTAATGGCGTAGCAGCGGTAGAAGTGCGCCATCGCTTCCGGCGTGATCTCGACGCCTTCAAGACGCTCGAGGCTTATGTCCTGCTCGGCCACCAGCCGTCGTTCGCGCTTGATCATCTTGCGCCGCTTGGAGGTGAGGCTTGCCAGAAACCCGTCGAAGTCGCCAAAGCCATTATCCTGCCACTGAAACTGCACACCCTCCCGGGCGATCAGCTCGGGAAACTGCGCTTGCCAGGCGCTGACATCGCCCTCGTCGGCAAACAGCAGATGCCAGCTCGACAGCGCCACCGGCAGGCTATGTGCCTGCCAGGCCTTTGCCAGCGCGGCGCGAACCGCTTCGGCATTGGCCTGCGGGGCAATCAACGTGCGCGGGCCCGGCACGGGAGTAAACGGAATGGCGCTGAGCAGCTTGGGATAGTACGTGCCGCCGGCGCGCTCGAACGCCTCGGCCCACCCCCAGTCAAACACGTACTCCCCATTGGAGTGATGCTTGCGGTACATGGGCAGCGCACCCACCAGTCGCTCGCCCTGCCAGATGCACGCATGACACGGCTCCCAGCCAGTGCTCTGGCAAACCGAGCCGCTGGCTTCCAGGGCATCCAGAAAGGCATGGCGCAAAAACGGCTGGTCGCGCCCCACCAGAGCATTCCACTGGCAGGCATCGATGTCCTGCATGGCGGATAGCGTAGAGCGTCTTAGTGGATACCCGGACATCGTATCTCCTGGAACAGGGGCGCTTGTCTGCCGCCTACTCTAGCATCAACCCACGCACGGTAGTTGCCCGGCTTAATAAGTGCGACCATCAATGGGCACTGCCGCCGGTGTCGGTCCGTGCATGCCCGAGTAGGCGAAACCGAGGCGTATGATTATCATGTATCTTGTCAACTTTATCAGGCTAAACAAGGTGCTAGCCACGGCATGCCAGCACCTGGCCAGCTTGACCCATTAATATTGTGGCGAAGTGACTAAAGCTTGCTTGCTCATGACCGATATTTAGATAAGTTAAATTGTTCATTTTTTTCATTTGGAAACCCGATGCAAGCCGCTGACCAGCCGCATAACGAAGCACAACGCCTTGCGGCATTGCGTGCTCTGAACGTTCTCGACTCACCACTTGAAGCCTCTTTTGACCGCATCACCCAGCTGGCGCGGGAAGTCTTCGAGGTACCGATTGCCCTGGTTTCGCTGGTCGACAAGGAGCGTCAATGGTTCAAGTCGCGTCAGGGACTGGCCGCCTGTGAAACCGAACGCAGCATCTCCTTTTGTGCTCACGCCGTTGCCCACGATGCGCCGCTGGTGGTCGAGGATGCGCACGCCGACGCACGCTTTGCCGACAACCCGCTCGTCACCACAGCACCTTTCATTCGCTTCTACGCCGGCCATCCGCTGCGCCCTACCGATGGCCTGCCTGTCGGTACGCTATGCATTATCGACCGCGAGCCACGTACGTTTTCAGACCGCGAGAAGCGCATCCTTAAAGGGCTTGCCCAGCAGGTCGAGGAGCTGTTGCGCCAGCACGTGCTCAAGGAGTCGTTATCCAGCACGGCCCGCCGCTTTGAGGCGCTGTTCACCAAAAGCGCAACCGGCAAGGTGCGCATCGATCGCACCGGCAGCATGATTGCTGTCAACCCCTTTGCGCTCAAGCTGCTTGGGTATACCGAAAGCGAACTGCTGGGCCGCAACGTTTCCATGCTGACCCCGGCCGATATCGCGCCGCGTCACGACGGCTTCATCGGGCGCTATCTTTCCGGCGGCGAACCCACGGTCATCGGGCGTGGGCGCGAAGTAGAAGCACAGCACAAGCAGGGGCACCGTGTGCCTGTGCATCTTGCCATCAATGCCATTCCCAACGACCAGGGCGAGGTGGTGGAGTTTCTGGGAATCCTGACGGATCTGAGTGATATCCACTCGGCCAATCAGCGTATCCAGAAAGAGCAGAGCCTGCTTAAAGTGCTTCACCAGGGGATAACCGACTATCAGGCACTGATGTCGGGAGAGCGGCTGTGGGTCTTTCTGATGGAGGCGCTGCGCGAGCTGACCGACAGTGACTATGCGCTGATCGGCGAGGTAAAGCCGTCAGATACCACCAACACTCTCAAGATACACGCGCTTACCGACCTTTCATGGAACGCCGAGTCGCGCGTTCTGATGGAGCGACTGCGCAGTGGCGACATGACACTGACCAATCCCAATTCGCTGCTTGGCCGAGTGTTCGCCTTCGGTGAAGTGATCATGACCGACGATGTGCTGACACACTCCAAGCGCGGCGGCTTTCCGCCGGGCCACCCCCACCTTACCAATTATCTGGGTGTACCGATCTATAGCGGCAAGCGCCTGATCGGCATGTACGCGATTGCCAACAGCAAGCAACCATTGGATCAGACCCTGATAGACTGGCTGCAGCCGTTTACCGATACCTGCGCCCTGCTCATCAACCTGTACCGGCAGATGGCCGAACGCGAACAGGTGACGAGGGACTTGGGAGCGGCCCGGGATCAGGCGGAGAAGGCCAGCCGAGCCAAGAGCGAATTTCTCTCCTCGATGAGCCACGAGCTGCGTACGCCCCTCAACGCCATCATCGGGTTTGCCCAGCTGCTGGGCAAGGGCCGCCGCGAGCCGCTGAGCAGCAAGCAGCAGCGCCAGGTCAACCAGATCGAAAAGAGCGGCCAGCACCTGTTGAGTCTGATCAATGAAGTTCTCGACCTGGCCAAGATAGAGGCCGGGAAAATGTCCTTTTCCATTGAGCCATTGCCGCTTGAAAACCTGCTCGACGACGCCTGTCTGACGCTTGAGGCGAGCATGGAAAAGGCCAATATCACCCTGGTACGCCGGCCCTTTTCAGCCAGCTTGTACATTGCGGCAGACTACACGCGCACCAAGCAGGTCTTGCTGAATCTGCTCTCCAACGCCATCAAGTACAACAGCCCCCGAGGTTCCATTACGCTCTCGGCCGAACAGGTGGATGGCCACGTGCGCATCAGCGTGGCCGATACCGGTCTGGGTATCGCGCCTGAGCGCCATCATGAGCTGTTTGAGCCGTTCAACCGCCTGGATGCTGAGCATGGGGCTATCGAAGGCACGGGCATTGGCCTTGCCATCACGCGCCAGCTGGTCGAGCGCATGAATGGCCGCATCGGCGTTGACAGCCAGCTTGGGCACGGCACCACGTTCTGGTTCACGCTACCCCAGGCTCACCCGAGTGCGTTCGACAGCAGCAGCCCAAGCGACAATAGCGCGCGTCAAGGCTTGGACAAACCGCACGCTTATACCCTGCTTTATGTCGAAGACAACCCGACCAATCAGCGCCTTATGGAAGATATCGTCGATGAGATCGACGAGCTCAAGCTGCAGATCGCGCCCAACGCCGAAATCGGCCTGGAACTGATGCGCCAGTCACCGCCAGACGTGGTCCTGATGGATATTCACCTGCCGGGGATGAACGGCTTTCAGGCGCTGGATATCATCCAGAAGGATCCTCATCTACGCGGTATCTATGTCGTTGCCCTGTCGGCCAACGCCATGGAGCGCGACATCATGCACGGCTTGATGGCTGGCTTCGATGCCTACCTGACCAAGCCCCTGAACATCGATCGGCTGACCGCAACATTGAACAAGTTCGTCACCCTGACGCCGGAGCAATCGTCATGAACCTAACCGACAAGCACCTGCTGGCGGTAGACGACAACCCTATCAACGTCGAGCTTCTGCTTGATCTTCTGGATGATCATGGCTTTAGCAACGTGCACGGCATAAGCGACCCGCGCGAGGTGCTTGCCTACTGCGAGCAGCACAAACCCGACCTGCTGCTGCTCGATATTCGCATGCCTTATCTGGATGGCTATGCGCTGATCAGTCTGCTGCAGGAGCGCTTTGGGCAGCAGACGCCTCCCGTCATCGTACTCACGGCACAGATCGACGACGAAACACGCTACCGTGCGCTCAATCTGGGCGTGCGCGATTTCATCACCAAACCGTTCAACCATGACGAAGTACTCCAGCGCATTCGCAATACGCTGCGCCTTGAACACCGCTACCAGATACGCGACCAGCAAGCAGAAACCCTCGAGCGCATGGTAGCGAAACGCACTCAGGAGCTGGACCGCCAATCGCGTACCGACCCCATTACCCAACTGCCCAACCGCCGTGGCTTGATGCAGGCGCTGCGCGAAGCCTCCCTGGGAGGCGCTGATACCGGGCTTCTGTTCATTGCGCTCGACCATCTGGATGAGGCGATTCGCCTGCATGGGTATCGCATTGCCGACCAGCTGGTTGGCCATATCAGCCAAACACTCCATTCAGCGCTGAGCAGCGAGTGCACGCTTGGCCTGTGGGGCGGCAGCGAACTCTTGCTGGTTACCCGTAGCGCCGACCAGCACTCCCTTGAGCGGCTGGCCACACGGCTGCTCGGCTTTTTCGAGCACGACCAGGCGCTGGATGATCTGTTGATTCCGTTAAACGCGCGTATCGGCATCAGCTGGACCACGGGCAGCTTCAATATCGAGCGGCTTGTACACATGGCCGCCCTGGCGCTGCCCCAGGACACTCCCCAGCGGATACAGAGCTACAGCGAAGCCCTCGAGGCCCAGCAGCGTCACCGGCTCAGCCTGCAGCAGGCCATCCGCGGGGCAACCCAGCGGGGCGAGATGTCCCTTGCGTTCCAGCCCAAGATATCGCTGGAGACTCAGGAGATCATCGGTGCCGAGGCGCTGCTTCGCTGGCATCATCCGGAACTTGGCCATATCTCACCGGCGGATTTTATTCCCCTTGCCGAGGCCAGCGGTGATATTCTGGCCATTGGCGACTGGGTGCTTGAAGAAACCATGCAATATATCGTGTCATGGCGAAAGCAGGGCCTGCTCAATGACCACTTTCATGTAGCGGTGAACGTGGCGGCGCGACAGTTGACCCGCCGGGATTTTGCAAAGCGGCTGCTGGAGCGGCTGGCGGGCTATGGCATTCCCGAGCGCTTTTTTGCACTCGAGGTAACCGAATCCGGGTTGATGAGCGATATGCAGAATGCGCGTATCCAACTGGCCCAGCTTGCCAGGATGAACGTAGCGGTTGCCATTGACGACTTTGGCACCGGGCATTCATCGCTTGCCTACATCAAGACGCTGCCATTTTCGACGCTCAAGATCGACCGCGCGTTCGTCATGGATATCGAGAATAACCCGGTGGATCGCCAACTGGCGGTGATGATTACCCAACTGGCGCACGCTGTCGGCTGTGACGTAGTGGCAGAAGGCATTGAAACGCCCGCCCAGGCGGCGTACCTGCATGCTATTGGTTGTGAAGCGGCGCAAGGCTACTATTATGCTCGCCCATTACCCGCCAACGACTTTATCGATTGGTGTAACCACTGGACACCCGAGCCTTCCCCACTCACTGCCATGGAGCTTGTTTGATGGCGCATGACTTGCTTGACCGCTTACGCGAACGCTTGGAAGAGCTGAACCGCTCCGAGCGCAAGGTAGCTAACGTGATTCTGGACGATCCGGCGGCGGCTACCAGCTTAAGCATCGCAAGCCTCGCTCAGTCGGCCAGCGTCAGCGAGCCCACCGTGAACCGGTTCTGTCGCAACTTTGGTGCCAAGGGGTATCCGGACTTCAAGATCAAGCTGGCCCAGAGCCTGGCCGGCGGCACGCCGTACGTTACCCGCGCCGTTGAGCCGGGTGATACCGCGACCCAGTACACGCACAAGATATTTGGTGCCACCATTGCCGCCCTCGATGAAGCTCAGCGCGATATCGACATGAACGCCGTCGAGCGCATGGTCGACTACCTGACCCAGGCAAAGCAGATCCACTTTTTCGGTCTGGGGGCGTCGGGTGCGGTGGCCCAGGATGCCCAGCACAAGTTCTTCCGCTTCAACCTGCCGGTCATGGCCTACGTTGACGTATTGATGCAGCGCATGGTGGCGGCTGCCTGCCATACTGGCGATGTGGTGGTGATCATTTCCTACACTGGACGCACTCGGGAGCTTGTGGATATCGCCAGAGTGGCGCGCGCGGCGGGCGCGGTGGTGTTGGGCATTACTGCCCCGGCCTCTCCCCTTGCTCAAGCGTGCAGTGCGACACTCGACGTTGCCACCCCGGAAGACACCGACCACTACATGCCGATGACGTCCAGGGTGATCCAGCTCACCCTGATAGACGCGCTGGCCACCGGGGTCACGCTGCGTCGCGGCGAAGGGTTTCTGCCGCATCTGAAGAAGATCAAGGACAGCCTGCGCGACACCCGCTTTCCGCTGGATAGCTAATCGCTAGAACCTAGGCCGACACGGCCGTGGTGACGGTGATTTCGACTTTCAGCTCGTCAGCCGGCATCGGCGCGCAGACACAGGTACGCGCCGGCGCATGGCCTTCGGGCACCCAAGCATCCCAGACGGCGTTCATGGCCGCAAAATCGCTGCCGTCCTTCAGGTAGATGGTGGCACTCAGCAGCTGCTCACGGCTTGATCCAATCTCCTCGAGCAGCGCATCCACGCGCGCCAGCATGCTCCGGGTCTGCTCGGTGATATCAGCGTTTCGCGCGTCCGGCCCGGCTACCTGGCCGCATAGGTAGGCAACGCCTTGATGAATGACTGCGCGACTCATGCGCGCTTTGGTATCGTGACGCTCGATAGTCATGGAAAACTCCACTGCCAACATGAAAAAAGGCAGTGTAAACGCCTGGCAAGTCTCTGACCACGCCTGAATGTTCAGCGCTCGGTAGGTACCGGGCGATGCTCGAACACCCGGCGCAGCACGAAACTCGTGTGCGCCCCGGTCACGCCTTCGATCCGGTTGATGACATGCAGCAGCAGGTGCTGATAGTCATCCATGTCACGCACCAGAATCTTCAACTGGAAGTCCGCCGCCTGGCCAGTGATGATCAAGCACTCGATCACGTTGGGAATCTCACGGATATGACGCTCGAAATTCTCGAACCGCTCAGACGTATGCTGATCCATGGCAATGTGCAGCAGTACCATCAGCTGATAGCCCAGCTGCCGGGCATCCACCTCGGCGCGATACTGCATGATCAGGCCATGCTCTTCCAGGGCACGAACGCGCCGCAGGCAGGGCGAGGCGGAAAGGCCGATGCGGTCGGCAAGTTCCTGATTGCTGATCCGGCCCTCCTGCTGAAGGATGGTCAGAATCTGTCGATCAAAGCGATCCAGAGTCAATGGTACTACCGACATGGTAAGCAGCCTCTGCCAATTAACTCGTATAATTTAAAATATTCTGCCAATCAATGCCAATATTGGCTTTTTCTTAGCAATCATCTAGCGCCGCAAACCCGTTACACTATAAAAACTGCCAAAAGCGGTAACCGTTGCCGTGCAGCGCTTTGTACCACGAACCTGCATCGATACACGTGCATGTACGAGCCCGGCCTACGCCAAAAGCGGCCAGTTTTCCAAGTCATCCATCTTCAGGAATCTAACAATGTCTGCTTTCGATCATCGAAAATACCGTCCAGCACCGCGCGTGCCTGCGTTCAACCGCCAGTGGCCTGACCGTGACCTGGATCGTGCCCCGATCTGGGTGAGCGAAGACCTGCGTGACGGCAACCAGGCGCTGCTGGAACCGATGACCGTCGAGCAGAAACAGCGTTTCTGGCACCAGATCATCAAGGTGGGCATCAAGGAAGTGATGGTCGGGTTTCCATCGGCAAGCCAGCCTGACTACGACTTCGTGCGCTGGCTGATCGAGGAAGACCAGATTCCTGACGACGTGACCATTGCCGTACTGGTGCAATGCCGCGAGCACCTGATCGAAAAGACCTTCGAATCCTTGGTCGGCGTCAAGCGTGCGATTATCCACCTGTACAACTCGACCTCGACCATTCAGCGTGAACGGGTATTCGAGATGGACCGCGACGGCATTACCGACATTGCCGTGCAAGGCGCCACCTGGGTGAAAACCTACGCGGCCAGATACCCCGACGTGGCCTGGCGCTTTCAGTACTCGCCGGAGAGTTTCTCCAGCACCGAAATCGACTTCTCGCTGGCAATCTGCGAGGCGGTCATGGATGTCTGGCAGCCCACGCCGGACAACAAGTGCATTCTCAACCTGCCAACCACGGTGGAAGTGGCAGGGCCTCACCATCACGCCGACCAGATCGAGTATTTCTGCCAGCACATCAGCCGCCGCGACAGCGTGATCATATCAGTCCATACCCATAACGACCGGGGCGGCGCGGTGGCCTCCGCCGAGCTTGCCCTGCTCGCCGGCGCCGACCGCGTGGAGGGCACGCTTTTGGGCAACGGCGAGCGCACCGGCAACATGGATATTGTGACGCTGGCCATGAACCTCTACAGCCAGGGCATCGATCCCAAGCTCGACCTTTCCAACCCGGATGAAATCATTCAGGTGGTTCACGAGTGCACCGGTATCACCATGCATCCGCGTCACCCTTGGGTCGGCGAGATGGTCTATACCGCGTTTTCCGGCAGCCACCAGGATGCGATTCGCAAGTCGCTCAAGCACCAGAAAAGTGATGAGCCTTGGCAAGTGGCGTACCTGCCGATCGACCCGCATGATATCGGCCGCGACTATCAAGCCGTCATTCGCGTCAACAGCCAGTCCGGCAAGGGTGGCATGGCGTTTTTGCTGGAGCGCGACTACGGCATCAACCTTCCGCGCTGGATGATGCTGGCGCTTGCTCCTCATGTGCAAAAAGAGAGTGAAGCGCGCGCCAGCGAGCTTTCAAGTGAAATGATTCGCCAGGTGATGTTCGACAACTTCACCCAGGAGGCGCCGCTGTCACTGGCGGACTACCAACTCTCCAAGGGCCAGCGCGAAGGTCTTGAAGTAACCCTGTGGCAGGGTAGCGAAACCCTGCGCCTGTCGGGCTCCGGCAACGGTGCCATGTCCGCGTTTACCGATGCCTGGGAGAAGCACTCCGGGGTCAAGGTGGGCATCATCGATTACAGTGAACACTCGCTGGGCGGCGACAGCGAAGCCAATGCCATTGCCTTCGTGCAGCTCAATATCGATGGTCAGCGTATCTGCGCCGTGGCCGAAGACAGCGATACCGTCAGTGCTTCTCTGAAAGCGCTTATTTCAGGTATCAACCGGGCCGGTGACATGACCAGGGCAGCCACCAATCGCCAGGACAGCGCGCTGACGGTCTAGGCACCTGGCAAGACACGAATCCTGAACTGACGCCTTGCGCGGCTTACCGCGCAAGGCGTTTTCTCGTGCACTGATGTCACATGCTAAAATCACTGCCAGTGCGTCGAGCATTCATTCAGCAAGCGGAGAGAGCATGGGCCAGGGCGTGATGAACGTACTGCTGGTAGCGCTGGGCGGGGCACTCGGTGGAGCGGGCAGATTGGCCATCTCCAATCTGATGGCGCACTGGCTGGGCAAGGCGTTTCCCTGGGGTACGCTCGTGGTCAATACTACGGGGGCGCTGGCGGCGGGCTGGCTGCTGGGCTGGCAGGGCTTGTCGGACACGGCAAGCGTCCTCTGGCTGTTCAGTATCGCGGGGCTGCTGGGTGGCTATACCACCGTCTCCTCGTTCAGTCTGCAGACGCTTGAACTGTGGCACGGCGGCCAGGCGGGGCGCGCAGCGCTCAATGCAGGCGCCACGATGACACTTGGCATTGTCATGGCGACGCTGGGCTGGGCGCTGTCGAAAGGCTTCTCATGAGTGTCTGGAAAAACTATCTGGCCGTAGGGCTTGGCAGCGGTGTGGGAAGCGCGCTGCGCTATGGCGTGTCATTGGTGTCCCAGGCGGCCCTGGGCAGCCACTTCCCGTGGGGTACGCTGCTGGTAAACGTGCTGGGGTCTGGTCTGATTGGCTGGTTAGCGGCCCAGGCGCTGCGCTTCCCCCAAGGCCAGCTGGCACGCTTGCACCCGCTACTGATCGCCGGCTTTTGCGGAGGCTTTACCACTTTTTCACTGTTCAGCCTGGAAACCCTGCACTTCGTCACGACTGGCCGGCCGTGGGCAGGACTTTTATACGTCATGGTGAGCCTGCCGCTCTGGCTGACAGCTGCCCTGCTGGGCGAACGTCTGGCACTTTCTTGCCGGTAGCCCTTAAAGGAAATTCAATGCGCGAGCAGCTGGAAAAACACCAGTGCTGGATATATCTGGCCTGTATCGGCCTGGGATTGACACTTGGTGTTGCGCTCCCCTGGTTTGCGGATGCACTTGAGCCGCTGCTTTGGCCGCTGCTGGGCCTGCTGATGTATACCACCTTTAGCCAGATCCCCCTGTCAAGCGTGGCCCGCCGCCTTACTGATGGGCGCTTTATCGCCGCGCTGCTGGTAGGCAACTTTATCGCCATTCCGGCCTTTCTGGCCCTTGCCGTGCACTGGCTGCCGCTCTCCCCTGCCGTATTGGTCGGGGTGTTGCTGGTACTGCTTGTGCCCTGTACCGACTGGTTCATCAGCTTTACCCATCTGGGCAAGGGCGACACATCCCGCGCCGTTGCCGCTGCCCCGCTGCTTTTATTGGTGCAGATGGGTGCCCTGCCTGCCTATCTATGGCTATTTCTGGGAACAGAGTGGTTTCAGCTGGCGCTCTCCGCCTCGCTCGTCAGCGCCTTTGCAGGGCTTGTCATGCTGCCCCTGGCCCTGGCCGGGCTGACCGAGTACCTAGGTAGCCGACACAAGCGCATCCGGCGCACCCTTGAGCATCTTGGCATACTGCCTGTGCCGCTTCTGGCCATGGTCGTATTGATCATCGCAGCCTCTCAAGCAAATAACCTGGGCGGCCTTTATCCGGTGATGGCTCAGGTGGTGTTTATCTTCATCGGCTTTCTGCTGTTTGCCGGCTGGCTGGGCCGCGCGCTTGGCAGGCTGTTCAAGCTGCCTGTCGCCAGCGCCCGAACGCTGGCCTTCAGCTTCGGCACGCGCAATTCGTTCGTCATGCTGCCTGTCGCCCTGGCCCTGCCCGAGGCATGGCAGGCAGCGGTGGTGGTGATTGTCTTTCAGTCGCTGGTGGAGCTTTTCGGCATGATCGTTTACCTGCGCTGGGTACCCAACCGGCTGCTGCCTGAAAACCAGAAACAAGAAAGCCGCCCGGCTAGCCGGTAGCGGGCGGCTTGGCGGCGCTGATGTCAAACAGCGCCGGCCTGGATCAGCGCAGAATCAGCACCGGGATCTGGCTGCCACGCAGCATGGCGGTCGTCGTGCTGCCTACCAGCAGGTGGCGAATGCGCGAGTGCCCGTAGGCGCCCATCACCAGCAGATCGATACCCTGTGCCTGTTCGTAGGCTTGCAATACCTCGTCCACCTCACCTGCACGAATGATGCCTTCTGCTCGGTGGCCCGCCTCACGCAGCGTGGTCATTGCCCAGTCAAGCTGGGAGCGATTTTCTGCCGTTTCGGCCCCCACGATCAGCACGTGACACTCGTTATCCGCAAACAGCGGCGAACGGGCCAGCATCTCAACCCCCTTGCGGGCCGTCTTGCTGCCGTCAAAGGCAATCAGCACCTTTTGCGGCGGCTTGAAGGTAGCCGGCACCATGAGGATCGGGCGGTGCACTTCACGCACGACGCGCTCGAGATTGGCGCCAAGATGATGGCTTGCCTGATGGGCGTTTTCACCCCGCTTGCCGATGACCACCAGGCGCGTCTCGCTTTCAAGCTCGGCCAGCGTCTCCACCAGAGCGCCGTTCACCTGGCGTGCGGCAGGGTTAGTCACACCGTGCTCAATGGCACGAGCCTGAGCTGCCTCCAGCATCAACCGGCCCTGCTGGCGGTTCACCTTGGCACGCTGCTC
Source organism: Vreelandella aquamarina (assembly GCF_020075495.1). Classification (GTDB taxonomy): domain Bacteria; phylum Pseudomonadota; class Gammaproteobacteria; order Pseudomonadales; family Halomonadaceae; genus Vreelandella; species Vreelandella aquamarina_A. The sequence goes on along the minus strand of NZ_JABYQT010000001.1, from coordinate 235,945 downwards.
ATCAAGGGTGGAAAGCGCCTCCAGCAGATGTTCCTGGGCACCAAGATGCAGATGGCCGGAAAGATCCTGCTCGTCGGGCACACCTGAGTGGTTATCAACCGCGTGCACAAAATTCAGCGGGGCGCCTAACGCAAGGCTGGCCCAGGCGGCATAATCACAAACGCCCTCTGAAAACCGGGAGCCGTCAATGGCGGCCAGGACGTATTCGGTAACAACGTGCTCAGTCATGCTGCTCTCCCTGTTCATCAACGATCACTCGTCAGTGGCCGCCCATCAGTTTGTCGACCGCCTGAGGGTCGTTGTGCACCGCGTAACGGTCGACCACCGTGGCACTGGCTTCGCTCAGCCCTACAAGCTCTACCTCGGTGCCTTCGCGGCGGAACTTGATCACCACGCGGTCAAGCGCCTGCACCGCGGTGACGTCCCAGAAATGCGCCTTGGACAGGTCGATTGTCACTTTATCAAGACTCTCCTTGAAATCGAATGCCGCCATGAAGCGCTCGGAGGAGGCAAAGAATACCTGCCCGACTACCTGATACTCCCGCGTGCGCCCTGCCTCCACCTCGACCGAGCCGATATACATGATATTACCCACCTTGTTGGCGAAGAACAGCGCCGCCAGCAGCACGCCAACGAACACGCCCAGCGCCAGGTTGTGGGTGCTGACCGTGACGGCAACGGTGGCCAGCATGACGATATTGGTGCTCAGGGGATACTTTTTCAGATCCCGGATCGACGCCCAGTTGAACGTGCCGATCGATACCATGATCATGACCGCCACCAGGGCCGCCATGGGAATCTGTGAAACCCAGTCGGATAGAAATACCACCATCAGGAGCAGCAGCACACCGGCGATCAGCGTGGAAAGCCGCGTGCGGCCGCCGGATTTGATGTTGATCACCGACTGGCCGATCATCGCACAACCCGCCATGCCGCCCAGAAGGCCCGCGCCGATGTTGGCCATGCCCTGGCCCTTGCACTCACGGTTCTTGTCGCTTTGGGTGTCGGTCAGATCATCCACGATGGTCGCGGTCATCATCGATTCCAGCAGGCCCACCACGCACAGCATCAGCGCATAGGGCAGAATGATCAGCAGCGTATCGACCGTCAACGGCACGTTGGGCCACAGAAATACCGGCAGCGTATCCGGAAGCTCGCCCATGTCGCCTACGGTGCGAATATCCATGCCGCTTGCCATGTACACGATGGTCAGCACCACGATGCACACCAGCGGCGACGGCAATGACCTGCCGATAACGGGCAGGTAGGGAAACAGGTAAATGATCCCCAGGCCCGCCGCCGTCATGGCATAAACGTGCCAGGTGACGTTGGTCAGCTCCGGCAGCTGGGCCATGAAGATCAGAATCGCCAGGGCGTTGACGAAGCCCGTCACCACCGAGCGCGAGACAAAGCGCATCAGCTCCGCCAGACGCAGATACCCGGCGATGATCTGGAACACGCCGGTCAAGAGCGTGGCCGCCAGCAGATACTGGAGGCCGTGCTCGCGCACCAGCGTGACCATCAAAAGCGCCATGGCGCCGGTGGCCGCGGAAATCATGCCGGGTCGGCCACCGGTAAAGGCGATGATCACCGCGATACAGAACGAAGCGTAAAGGCCGACCTTGGGGTCGACCCCGGCAATGATCGAAAACGCGATCGCCTCGGGAATCAGCGCCAGCGCCACGACGATACCCGAAAGCGTGTCGCCCTTGATATTGGAAAACCACTCATGCTTGCTGAAAAGTGCCATTCAGGGAGTCCATGGTTGTGATGTGAACACGACGCGCCAACGCCACCGCACAAGGGCAGAAGCCACGCCATAATGTCAGGTTGCAGGTTTCAAGCTAAAGATCGAAGGCGCCAAAAGCGCCCATGAAAACGACGGCCACAGGGGACCGATACGCCGCAGTAGCGCAAGCGCCAGAGCGTTTCAAGGGGGGAGTATTACCTAGGGTGGAGTCATCAACCCAACAGTCGGTCGTACAAGCGTCGCCTGTGAGCGTTTCATTGCGCGTATGCCTTGCCGTGAAAACGTGTGTCCTGTGCTGGCCGCGTGAGAGCTCGGGCCAACAAGGCGCGGAGTTTACCAGCAATCGACAAGGCCTGCACCCGCTAGACGTATGGACCCACGTGGCGGGATGACCGTGCACTTCGCCATGGCTTACCATAGGTATTCTGCAGCAAGACACCACATCTACGCCGGATCGCCACCCGAGCGATCATCATCACACCTGAGGAGCAGTACATGAGCCAGTCAATTGCAGTGATCAAGGGCGACGGTATCGGACCGGAAATCATGGACGCCACCCTGCGCGTGCTTGAAGCGCTCGAATGCGGGCTTGAGTATGAGTTTGTCGATGCCGGCCTGGTTGCACTGGAAAACCACGGCACCCTGATCCCCCAGGCATCGCTCGATGCCATCGAGAAGTATGGCGTTGCCTTGAAGGGTCCTCTCACCACGCCTATCGGCAAGGGCTTCTCCTCTATCAACGTGCAGCTACGCCGCCACTTCGACCTCTACGCCAACGTGCGCCCGGCGATCAGTTTCCCCGGCACCCGCTCGCGCTTTGAAGATATCGACATGATCACCGTGCGCGAAAATACCGAAGGCGCCTACCTTTCCGATGGCCAGGAAATGATCGACGACGGCAACACCGGCATTTCGGTGATCAAGGTCACCCGCAAGGGCTCCGAACGAATCGTGCGCTACGCCTTCGAACTGGCGAAAAGCAGCGGCCGCAAGAAGGTGACGGCAGTGCACAAGGCCAATATCATCAAGACCAGCTCCGGGCTGTTTCTGGACGTGGCCCGCGAAATCGCCCGTGAATATCCCGAGATCGAGTTTCAAGAGATGATCGTCGACAACGCCTGCATGCAGCTGGTGATGAACCCGCACCAGTTTGACGTTGTGGTCACGACCAACCTGTTCGGCGATATTCTTTCTGATTTATGCGCCGGCCTGGTGGGCGGCCTTGGCCTGGCGCCGGGCGCCAATATCGGCGAAAAAGCCGCGATTTTCGAAGCGGTACACGGCTCGGCGCCGGATATTGCCGGCAAAAAGCTCGCCAACCCCTGCGCCCTGCTGCTGGCCGCCGCGCAGATGCTCGACCACCTGGGCATGGCAGACAAGGGTGACGCCATCCGCCGCGGTATTCGTGCAGTGCTGGAAACCCGCCGCGACATGGTCACACCGGACATGGGCGGTACCGGCACTACCGATACGTTTGCCCAGGCCCTGGTGGAATACGTTCAGGCCTGACCCGCTTATTGTGCATCGCCTTTTCAAGCGCCCTTCTCCCGCAAGGGCGCAGCTTTCCCGCTGTTATCAGCCTCCATTGTACATACCTGTGACAGAAAACCTTTTATGACCGATCTTGCCAAGGGAAGAGTATTTTTCAGCCTCATCCTGAAAATTTGATTTTTATTAATATTAGTCGTTACCCCGCCAATCTTGTCGATACCTGCAGGAATACTAACGGTTCAAAAGACGCCTATCGGTAGGCATCTTCTGCCTATCACTCTATTTTCAGCACTAAAGCTAAGATTACTTTTCTCAATCACAAGTATTGAGAAAAAAGCAGTGCACATGTTGCGGGCAAGGGCTACTCTTTTACTCATAAAACTATACCAATCCTGTACAGAGAGCACCGTTCCCATGCTAGGCTTTCGTCGAAACTCATCCATGAAGGCTGCCTTGTGGCAGCACACGGCTTATATCACCTTCACCCCGACCGGCCATATCAAAAAGGCAAGCCCGCTTTTTTTGACCACGATGGGGTATACCCTCAAGGAAATAGAGGGCAAGCATCACCGCATGTTCTGTAGTCACACCGAAACCCAGGCCCTTGAGTACCAAGCGTTCTGGAAATCACTTGCCGACGGTGAAAGTCGTCGCGGGACGTTTCGGCGCTTCAATGCCAAGGGTGATGAGGTATGGCTGGAAGCGACCTACCTGCCCACACTTGATCGACGCGGTCGAGTCAAGGAGATCGTCAAGATCGCCAATGACATCACCGAAGCGCATATTGAAGCCGAGCGCAAGAATGCCGTTCTGCAGGCCTTGAATGGCTCCATGGCGGTTATCGAATTTACGCCGGACGGCCACGTGCTAGGCGTCAATGCCAACTTCGAGCGGGCCATGGGGTATACCAGCGATTCGCTGATCGGCTCTCATCACAAGCGCTTCTGCACCCCCGAATTCTATCGAATGCATCCAAATTTCTGGCAGGACCTGGCCCAGGGAGAAGCCAAACAGGGCAAGTTCGAGCGCTTGAATGCCCAAGGCAGAAGTGTCTGGTTGGAGGCCACTTACAATCCTATCTTCGACAGCCACGGCCAGGTGTTCAAGGTCGTCAAGTTTGCGACCGACATTACCTCATCGATAGAAGAGTCAGAGGCAGCTAAGGCCGCTGTCCACTCGGCCCAGAGCACTTCCACCCAGACCGAGCAGATCGCCCGCAGTGGATTGACGCACCTTCAACGGGTGATGGACGACGCCAAACAGGCGGCTCAAACCCTCGCTGAAGCGCAAAAACTGGTGGGGGCATTGACACAGCAGGCACAGAGCATCGACAGCATCACCACGTCCATTGCTCGTATCGCCAATCAGACGAACCTGCTGTCACTCAATGCGGCCGTGGAAGCTGCCCGGGCTGGCGAACAAGGCCGCGGCTTTGCCGTCGTGGCCAACGAGGTACGCCAGCTTGCCAAGGGCTCCAGTGAGGCGGTGGATGAAATCACCAGGGTGTTGAAAGAGAATACGGCGCTGGTCATGCAGACCACCGCAGCCATGCAGCAAGTGGTAGAGCAAGGCAAGTCGAGCCAGGAGAGCGTCAGCGAGATCGAAATGATCGTCAGTGAGATTCTGACGGGGGCGCGCAACGTCTCTACGTCGATCGATCAGCTGGCGCTGGAGTCGCCAGAACTGTAAGTCGGAGTCGGCCATGAAAAAGCCCGAAGAGCGGCGTCTTCGGGCTTTTTTAGCGCTGGTACAGAGTATCTTATTTCAGTGACGTCTTGCGCAGGTAAGGCAGCACTGCCTCGAACTCGCCAAACTTCTGCTTGGCATCTTCATCGGAAACGCTTGGCGGAATGATGACGTCCTGACCCACTGTCCAGTCGGCGGGTGTGGCAATACCATGCTTGGCCGTTGCCTGCAGCGCATCCAGCGCACGCAGGATCTCGGCGAAGTTGCGCCCGACCGTCATCGGATAGGTCATGGAAAGCTTGAGCTTCTTGTCCGGCCCGATAATGAACACCGACCGTACGGTAGCGCTATCGGCAGGCGTGCGGCCATCCGGCAGATAGGCATCTTCCGGCAGCATGTCGAACAGTTTGGAAACGTTCAGGCCTTCATCGGCAATGATGGGAAAGCCGACTTCGCTGCCACTATAGGTTTCGATATCCCCGGCCCAGCGCTTGTGATCCTCGACGCCATCTACCGATACGCCAATGACCTTGGTGCCACGCTTTTTCCACTCCGCGTCGAGCTTGGCCACGGCGCCAAACTCCGTGGTGCACACCGGCGTGAAATCCTTGGGATGGGAGAACAGAATGGCCCAACTGTCGCCAATCCAGTCGTGAAACTGGATCGCGCCCTGGCTGGTCTGGGCTTCGAAATCGGGAACAACGGCATTGATACGCAGTGACATGATGCCTCCTCACGGGTGGTTGTTTTAATACCTTAAACCACCATCAAGTAATTCGCTATAGATCATCCGGTGCTAAGACAACCCACTCCGCTTTAGCGTTCACTACGCAATAAGAGTGGTCATGGCTTCATGCTTGGCCAGGGCGAAAAGCGTCTACTGCTGACAATCGATCCTGCCTGAACGCAAAACGCCTCCCTGAGATGCGTTTCCCAAGGAGGCGTTTTCGCCTGCGCTGACGAATCAGGCGAAGACGTTGGTCCATTCACTGCGCTTGGCGAGCAGGTCGCGGGCAAGCTTCTGGGCACCTTCCAGGCTGTGGCTGGCGGCCCAGCCGCACTGCATTTCGTTGCAGGCGGGTACTTCGGTGGCCTGCAGTACATCGTTGAGCGTCTGCTCGATGATGCTCAGCACATCGTCGTAATCGTCGTGGTTGATCAGTGCGACATAGAAGCCGGTCTGGCAGCCCATCGGGCTGATATCGACCACTTTGTCGGTGTGGTTGCGCGAAAGCTCGGCCATCAGATGCTCGAGGGAGTGCAGCGCAGGCATCTCCATGTGCTCTTTATTCGGCTGACAGATGCGCAAGTCATACTTGTGTATCTTGTCGCCGTTCTGGCCCTGCTTGATATCGGCAAGGCGCACGTAAGGAGCTTTTACCTTGGTATGGTCCAGGTTAAAGCTTTCGACGTTCATCTTTTTTTCAGTCATGTCTGCTCCACGGTGTTCGATTGCATGGGCCCATTCTACACGCTTGGCCTAGACCTTGGGGGCATCGAAGTTCCAGGGTTCATCAGTGTAGACACACACGTTGGCGTCTTCGATATCTCCCTCGGGCGATTCAACGTGCTGGGCGAAGAAGTCCTGAATCTCCTTGCGCTGGCAGTGAGCTTCGAATGCCTTGCGGTTTGCCCAGATCTCGTGAAAGACGATGGGGTAGCTGGTGCCTTGCGCGAAGGGGTTATCGATCTGGCGAGTGACCGTGTAGTGAATGCAGGCATCTTCACGGTGCGTGTTGGGCTCGAGTGACTGAAGCGCCTTGAAGACCGCCTCCTCCTTGCCGGGCTTGGGTTTGAAGCTGGCTACACAGTAAATCTTCTCTGACATGATCGCTCCGATTCATTAAACGTGCGTCATTATGCGGCTTCTGTTACCGGGTGAACACCCTGGCAGATACGACGTAGCGAACCGCCTGAAAAACAGCAACGCCGCTGCATGGCAGCGGCGTCAAGTGACCGTTCAGCCGTTTATCAAACCGTAAACGCTGCCTGCTGCTGGCCGGTCTTGAGATCCCCCGAGCGGGTCAGCTCGTCGGTCACGCGATCGATGGCGCGCTTGGCACGTTTGATCATGTCGTCAACTTCACCGCGGTTGATGGTCAAGGGCGGCGCGAAGCCGAGAATATCGCCCTGGGGCATGGCGCGGGCAATCAGGTTCTCCTCCATCGCCGCGGCGGCAACCCGCGGGCCGACTTTCAAGGCCGGGTCGAAGTGCAGACGCTCGCGGGCGTCCGGCGAGAATTCGAGCGCGGCCATCAGACCGACGCCACGCACATCCCCTAAAAGCGGATGGCCCTCGAAGGTTTTCTTGAGCTGTTGCTGAAAGTAGGCGCCGGTTTCCGCGGCGTTGCCCACCAGGTTCTCGCGCTCGATGATATCCAGGTTGGCGATACCGGCAGCACAGCCCAGCGCATGGCCAGAGTAGGTCCAGCCGTGGCCGATGGGACCGAACTCATGGGTGCCGTCTTCGAGTACCTTCCACACCTTGTCGCCGACGATCACCCCGGAGAGCGGCTGATAGGCGCTGGTCAGTCCCTTGGCGATGGTGACCAGGTCAGGCTTCATGTTGTAGTGATGACTGCCGAAATCGGAGCCGGTACGGCCAAAGCCGCATACCACTTCATCGGCAATCAGCAGCACGTCGTACTTGTCGAGCACCGCCTGAATGGCGTCCCAGTAGCCTTCCGGAGGCGGCACGATGCCGCCGGTACCCAGTACCGGCTCGCCGATGAACGCCGCCACGGTGTCCGGGCCTTCTTCGAGAATCATGGCTTCGAGCTTCTCGGCACAGAAGGAGGAGAACTCGAGCTCGGTCATGCCATGCTGCTCGGCGCTTCGCAGATAGTAGTGCGGCGCCTCGGTATGGCGAATGGTGTCGATGGGCAGATCGAAATGATCGTGGAAGGCTTTCAGGCCGGTCAGCGAGCCTGACGCAATACCCGAGCCGTGGTAGCCGCGCATGCGTGAGATGACCTTTTTCTTCTGCGGGCGGCCCAGGACGTTGTTGTAGTAGCGCACGATCTTGAGCTGGGTTTCGTTGGCGTCGGAGCCCGACATGCCGTAGTAGACCTTGGACATGTTCATGCCGGCGATTTTCAGAACGCGCTCGGAAAGCTCGATCTGCGGCTCGTTGGAGTGGCCTACGTAGGTGTGGTAGTAGGAGAGTTCCAGCGCTTGCTTGTAGATCGCCTCGGCGACTTCGGTGCGCCCGTAGCCGATGTTGACGCAGTAAAGCCCGGCGAAGCCGTCGATGAACTCGCGCCCATCCTTGTCCACGATATGGATGCCCTTGCCGCCGGTAATCACGCGGCCCGGCGCGTCGCCGTGGGCAAAATCACGCAGGTGGGTGGAGGCGTGGAACGTCACCTTGCGGTCGCGTTCGATCAGGTCCTGATGCTGGCTCATGGCGTTCTCTCTGTACGATAAACCTCCCCGATCAGCGGGGCGGCATTTGAAATATTGCGGGCTTCACGGCTAGTCAGGCACACGCGAACACGCTGTAAACCCATCCCTGGGCGCTCGGCTTTTTCATCCCTGAAAAAGACGGTTCGCTTAGTGCCTGACCAGCCTCTACCGTGATTTTATCCGCACTAGCTTCCCGACACCGAACCCAGCGCGCCGAGGCAGTAGTACTTGGTTTCGAGATACTCGTCGATGCCGGTGGCGCCGCCTTCGCGGCCAAGGCCGGACTGCTTCACACCGCCAAAGGGCACCGGCGGGCCGGTCATCTTCACCGAGTTGACGCTGACCATACCGTACTCCAGCGCGCGCATCAGCTTCCAGATACGGCGAATATCGTGGGTACAGAGGTAGGCGGCCAGGCCGTACTCGGTGTCGTTGGCAAGCTCGATCACCTCTTCATCACTTCCGTAGGCGGTGATGCCGGCCACCGGGGCGAAGTTCTCCTCGCGCCAGACCTTCATCTGCGCCGTCACGCCAGTCAACAGTACCGGCATGAAGAAGTTCTCGCCCGGCGCCTGGCGCTGGTCGCCGGCTACCAGCGTCGCGCCGCGGGAAATCGCATCGTCGACGATCGCGGCAGCCTTCTCAACCGCCTGGCGATGAATCAAGGGGCCGAGATCGACGTCGCTCTCGAACCCGTTGCCTACCCTGAGCGTGGCCATGCGTTCGGCAAAGGCGGCGACAAAGGCGTCGTGAATGGATTCATGGACCAGGATACGGTTGGCCGCCAAGCAGTCCTGACCGGCGGTCTGGAACTTGGCATCCACTGCGGCAAAGGCCGCCTCCTTTGGGTCCATGTCTGGTCCGACAATAAACGGCGCGTTGCCCCCAAGCTCCAGGGAAAGGCGCTTTACGGTGCCGGCGCTCTGCTCCATGAGCAGACGCCCCACCCGGGTGGAACCGGTAAACGAGAGCGCCCGAATGCGCGGCTCTGCGCACAGGATCTTCGATACCTCGGCAGGCTCGCCCAGCACCACGTTGAAGATACCCGCCGGAATACGCGCACGCTCGGCAAGCTCCGCCAGCGCCAGCGCCGAAAACGGCGTCTCGTTGGCGGGCTTGACGATCACCGGGCAGCCCGCCGCCAGTGCCGCCGCCGCCTTGCGGGTAATCATCGCCAGCGGGAAGTTCCAGGGGGTGATCATCGCCGCGATCCCCACCGGCTCCTTGAGGGTGCCAAGCGCTGCGTTGGGGATATGGCTCGGAATCGTCTCGCCGTAGGTGCGTTTGCTCTCTTCGGCGAACCAGCGTACAAAGCTCGCCCCGTACTCCACCTCACCGCGGGCATCGGGCAGTGGCTTGCCCTGCTCAAGGGTCATGATAGTGGCGAGGTCTTCACGATTGGCCTGGATCAGGTCATACCAGGCCAGCAGACGCTCGCAGCGCTCGTCGGCACGCAGGGCACGCCACTGGACAAACGCACGGTCAGCCGCATCCACCGCGGCGGTAACCTGACCCGATTCCAGTAGCGGTATATGCCCGATGATCTCACCGGTGGCCGGGTCATGCACGGCTTCTTCCCGGCCACCGTTGGAATGGGTCCATTGGCCGTTCACGTAGGCGTACTGGCGAAACAGGCGCGGGTCTTCCAGGCGTTTGGCAAGCGTCGTCGATAGCGTGGTCATGGGCACCTTCCTCACGATGGGCAAACGGCTAAAGAGCATCCGCTTGCAGTCGATATAGCCTAAAGAAGACACCGCACGAAGTGTTTTTGAAAGTACTCCCTAAAGACGCACTATTTTTGCCGAACCCAGCCTTAACGTGCTCTTTTTTTGGCGAGCCTCTCAAGAGAGGTCGAAGTATTGAGCGGTTATCCAAATGGTCAGGAACTCCTTCCATGCCCATCCGGCGTTGGTGCTAATATGTCCAACCGCGCTGAACCAGATTGATTGGCGCAAGGGTTGTTAGTGCCTTAAATAGTTCTCCCTGCGCAAGCGCGCAGAACAAAACGATCACCCAGTGAGAATGCCGTGTACCGACTCCCCTACTTCAAGCTGCTTGCCCAACCAAGCGGTGGCACTACGGTAAAAAAGCGCTATGACATTGATCGTCACGACCAGCGGCTGCGCTCGCTACGGCTGCTCAGTACCCTGGTGACGGTTCTGTACTTCTGTTACATACCCGTTGATATCTACCTGCTGGCGGACATCGGCCTTCGTTCGGTGCTGCTGCGCGTTCTCGTGGCAGTCCCGCTGGTTGCCTTCATGTTCTACTATCTCAGGCGCCCCGGGCCTATTCGCCACAAGGAGCTTGTCAGCATCATCCTGGTCAGCCTGGCCGCGTTGATATGGTGCTTGAGCATGCTCGGAACCAACGACCCGCGCGTGCTGCACTATTTTTACGCCGGACTCGTTTTCCAGCTGGCCCTGACCATCGTGCTCGCGCACCCGTTCGAGTACAGTGTTTACGCCTCGCTGTTTCTCTGCGCCTGCCTCTACACCACTATCTGGTTCTTGCCCGGAGCGAATACGGAGTACGTGATCAACCACCTCGTGGTGGGGGTGCCCACCGTCGCGCTGACTCTGATGGCGAACTATCGCTTCTCTTACGAATCGCTGCGTCTTTACTTGCAGCATGTGAATAGCGATGAACTGCGCTCCGAACTTGCCGCGCGCAACAAGGCCCTGGAGAAAATCTCGCATATCGACCCGCTCACCGGCATTGCCAACCGCCGAGGGTTGAGCCGTCATGCGGCATCCCTGACGCTGCGCCGACGCTCTGCGGACAAGCACGTAGCGGTCATTTTGATCGATGTGGACCACTTCAAGGCGTTCAACGACGCCTACGGACATGACGCGGGGGACGACTGCCTGAAACAGGTGGCCCAGGCGATCAAGAATGCGTGCGGTCCGCGGGATATGGCTTGCCGTTACGGGGGCGAAGAGTTCCTGGTGCTCCATACCCTGGGCGCAAGCAGCGTTCTTTCGGGTGGAGCGCTTGGCAAGCGCATCAATGCTGCCGTGGAGGCGTTGAGGATTCCCCATCAGGATTCTTCCCACGCGTACGTGACGGTGAGCGTCGGGGTCTGCGTCGGGATATTCGAGCAGGGCAAGGCGCTGAAGCCGTTGATCCAGAGGGCCGACCAGGCGCTCTATGCAGCTAAACATGCCGGGCGCAACTGCGTATACGAAGAACAATATAGCGACGTGGCGAGCGTTCAGCCGTCGCTTTTCAAGGATGCTTGATGTATCTCGCAGGTATCGATACCCATTGCGCTCTGCTTGACCGTCTTGGTCACGATATAGGTGCAGTAGCGCTCGATGCCCACTTCGGACACCAGCCAGCGGTCCATCAGCCGCTGGTAGCTGTCGATCGAGCGGGTTTCGAACTTCACCAGGTAATCCACCCCACCGCCAACGGCGACGCACTCGGTCACTTCCGGGGTATCGAGCACCAGCGCCTCGAAGCGGGCAAAACTTTCGGCATTGTGCGCTTTCAACTCGATCTGGACCCATACCGGGGTGCGCGGCACCAGTACTCTGGCATTGATGCGCGCGGTGTAGCCCTCGATGACTCCGGCTTTTTCCAGACGCTTGACGCGCTCCCAGCAGGGGCTGATCGACAGGTTGATCGCCTCGGCCAGACGGGATTTGGTGATCCGCCCGTCCCGGGAGAGAATGTCGAGGATCTTCAGATCATAGCGGTCAAGTTTCATCATGCCGGGGCTACGCTTTTAGACGTTCGACGACATCGGCAATCACCGCAATGGTGTCGCCCATGTTGACCAGCGCAGGCGCACGACGCGCCATCAGGATCCCGTCGCGCTCGGCGCGGTAGGCCACCGGTTCGCTGCCGGTACGCGTCATGTCATGAACGTAGGCCAGCACCTGCCCCCGGGTCACGGCATCGCCCAGCGCCACGGTCATCTCCAGCACGCCCTGATGCTCGCTCTGCACATAGCAGCTGGCATCCGGCATATCCAGATAGACCTGCCCGCCTTCCGGCATTTCCACCTCGCCTTCCATCAACCCGTAATGGATCAGGAAATTGCGCACGCCGCGTTCGGTAATTGCCATGCTTTGCGGAGTGGAGGTACCGCCGCCGCCGAGCTCCGTGGCCACGAACACCTTGCCCTGGCGCTCGCAGGCGGTATCGAAGAGTCTTTCGGCGTCGAGTTCGAACATCACCATGGCATAGGGAGCGCCAAACGCCTTGGCGCCATCGAGCGCGGCCTGCTGCTGAGCCTTGTCATCGAGCACATGAGAGGCGCCGAAGGGCAGGATATCCAGCGTACGCCCGCCGGAGTGCAGATCCAGCACCACATCGCTCATGGGCACCAGCACGCGGGTGAAATAATCGGCGATCTGCAGCGTCACGCTGCCATCGGGGTCGCCGGGGAAGCTGCGGTTGAGGTTACCTTTATCCATGGGCGAGGTGCGTGCGCCCGCCATCACCGCCGGGGTATTCATGCAGGGCACGATGATCACCCGCCCGCTGACCTCTTGCGCGCTCAGGGCGTTGGCGAGTTTCAAAAGCGAGGTAATACCTTCGTACTCGTCCCCGTGATTGCCACCGGTCAGAAGTGCTGTAGGGCCGTCGCCATTCTTGACCACCGTGATCGGGATCATGACGGCTCCCCAGGCCGAGATGTCCGTCGAGATGGGCAGTTTCAGAAAGCCGTGCTGTACACCATCGGCATCGAAGTCGACGGTCGCTGAAATCGGGCTGGGTCGCAGGGTCATGGCGATTCCTTCAATCAATAGGTTACTTGACGAACAGCTGTCGCGGGAAATTGGCCAACGTCTCGCAGCCCGTCTCGGTGATCAGGATGCTTTCGGTAATCTCGAGGCCCCAGTCATCCACCCAGAGGCCCGGCATGAAGTGAAACGTCATGCCCGGTTGCAGGATGGATTCGTCCGAGGGCCGCAGGCTCATGGTGCGCTCGCCCCAGTCAGGCGGGTAGGAAATCCCGATGGGGTAGCCGCAACGCGCCCCACCCCGGTCGAAGCCGTACTTGTCCATCGCCGCCCCCAGGGCCATGGCGATATCCGCGGTGCGATTGCCGGGCTTGGCCACCGCCAGGCCGTTTTCGATGCCTTCCAGCAGGGCGGATTCGGCGCGGATGAAATCGATCGGCGGGCGCCCCAGAAACACGGTGCGCGACATCGGCGCATGGTAGCGCTTGAACACCCCGGCGATCTCGAAAAATGTTCCCTCCCCTTCGCGAAACGGCGTGTCGTCCCAGGTCAGGTGCGGGGCCGCTGCATCCTTGCCGGTGGGCAGCATGGGCACGATGGCAGGGTAATCGCCACCATGCACCTTGCCGTTCTCGTCCACGAAGCCCTCGATGCCGACGCGGTAGATTTCCGAAACCAGCTTGCTCTTGGGAAGCCCCGGCTCGATCACCTCGAGAATGCGCGAATGCATGCCCGCAACGATCTTGCCGGCCACCCGCATATAGGCAATTTCCTGGGGCGACTTGATCGCCCGGCACCAGTTCACCAGCGCGTTGGCGTCGAGAAAGCGGGCATGGGGCAGCTCGCGCAAAAGGCTCTGGTACGCCTTGGCGGAGAAGTAGTAGTTGTCCATCTCCATGCCCACCACGCCGGTATGCCAGCCCCGGTCCGGCAGAATCGACTGGGCCAGGTAATCCATGGGGTGCATGTCCGGATTCTGGACGTAGTAGTCCGGGTAATAGGTGATGTTGGCCGGATCGATCCAGCAGGTGCGCAGCGCCCCGTTGGCATCCATGCGCCGCCCGAACCAGACAGGCTCGCCTTCAAGGCCCACCAGCACGCACTGGTGAACATAAAACGACCAGCCGTCGTAACCGGTCAGCCACGCCATGTTGGAAGGGTCACTGACGATCAATACATCGATGCCGCGGCTGGCCATTTCGGCACGCACCTTCCACAGGCGGCTTGCATACTCTTCACGCGTAAAGGGCAGGGAAACCTGAGTCATCGGGCAACTCACCATCAAAGATCACTAAGTACCGATGCGCTTGAATGACACCTGGCACCGGGCCACAGGATCGACCTGGTCACTGCCGCTTGAGGGGTGCCAACGTCGTCTTGTCTCGATACTAGCACCCCCCCTTGGTCATGGGTCAAAGCCTTTGTGAACCTCAGCTCGCCTGCTCCTTCAGGCGGCTGCGCAAAAGTTCGAGCACGGCGCGCTCATCCGGGCCGATCAACTGCTCCTTTTCAAGCTCGTGTTCGACCAGCTGGCGAAAATGCTCGAGGGTACGGCCATCCAGGTAGCTCTCGACCACGCGGGGGTCGATATAGCTGGCCTTGGCAATGCTCGGCGTATTGCCCAATGACTTGGCGACCCGCTCGACCGCCTGGCGCACGTTTTTCTGGCTGACTTTTTCATCTTCGCCAACGCCCAGCTCTTCAAGCGCCAGCGCCGCAATGGAGGTTCCCGCCCAGGTACGAAAATCCTTGGCACTGAACTCCTCCCCCATGACCTCGTGGATATACGCATTGAGCTCGGTGCTGTCCACCCGCACCTTGTTACCTTCACCATCGAAGTACTTGAAAATCTCGTAGCCGGGTATGTCATCGAGCTCGGCGACCACCTGGGCAAGCTTGGCATCTTCCACGACTCGGTGCTGATGCTGACCGCTTTTGCCCTGATAGTCGAAAATCAGTTCGTCGCCGTCGATAGTGAGGTGCTTGGAGCGCATGGTGGTCAGCCCATAGGAGTCGTTCTCGCGGCGGTAGCGCTCACTGCCCGGTCGAAAGTAGGCGCTGTCGATCAGCCGTACCATGCAGGCCAGCACTTTTTCCCTCGGCATACCTTCAAGCGCCAGATGCTGCCCGGTGATGCGTCGCATGGTGGTCAGCCGCTGGGCAAAATCCACGATGCGGTCAAACTTCTTCGCTTCGCGCGCTTCACGCCATTCGGGATTGTAGACGTACTGCTTGCGCCCGGCGTCGTCACGCCCCACGGCATAGATATGGTGGCGACGGTCAAGGGTTATCTCGACCTCGCGCCAGGCTGGCGGAATGGCCAGAGAGTCGATCCACTCCCGCCAGCGCACGTCGCGTAGCGTATTGCCGGAAGCAGTTTTATAGGTGAAGCCCTTGCCGCGTCGATGGCGGGTGACCTTGCGCGGTGAAACGGATGGCATGGCAATTTCCCTTTACCTTGATCTTGCCTTATAGCGTAGGCCAGACTTTCGCTTTCTTCGCCGTGGCTGAGCGCCAACGGATGAAATTAGTGGATAGCAAGCAGTACGTTACGACTTGCAGCACATGCCGGGCGCGCCCATGCTAGTGGCTTGATCGCGAAATCAGCCTAGGGAGACGAGATGAAAATTGTGGTGCATATCGACAACGCCCGGCAGTGGCAGGAAGCCCTGAGTCAAGCACTGCCCCAGGCCACGGTGCTGACCAGCGAGGCCCCGGCGGATGAGCGCAGGGGCGCCGATTATCTGGCGGTATGGAAAGCGCCTGCGCATCTTCTACAGGAGCAGACCGCACTCAAGGGCATCATCAACCTGGGCGCCGGGGTGGACTATCTCTTGAGCACGAAGGGATTGCCCGCCAATGTACCCATCGTCAAACTGCGCGATGCCGGCATGGGCGAGCTGATGGCCGACTACGCGCTATACGGGGTACTGCATTTTTACCGCAGCATGGACCGCTACGCCGCACAGCAACCTCACGCTTGCTGGAAACCGCACACAGTGGTCGAAAAAGCCGACTGGCCGGTGGGTGTACTGGGCCTGGGCGCGATTGGCGCTCATGTCGCTACTACCTTGCAGCAGGCGGGGTTTCCGGTGCTGGGCTGGAGCCGTTCACCCAAGGCCATCAAGGGCGTGGAGTGTCTACATGGCGACGCGGGGCTCGACGCGCTGCTGCCTCGCGTGAAAAGCGTGATCACCATCCTGCCCGATACCGCGGCCACCCGCCACCTGCTCGATGCCAGGCGGCTGGCTCAGTTGCCAGAGGGTGCCAGTATCATCAACCCCGGCCGCGGCAGCCTGATCGATGAGCAGGCTCTGCTCGAGGCGCTTGGCAGCGACGATGCCCCCGGGCACGTGCGTGGCGCGCTGCTGGATGTCTTTCACGAAGAGCCACTACCCAAAGAACACCCGCTCTGGCAGCATCCGCGGGTCGTCATCACGCCGCACATGGCCGCCCCGACGCCGCTCGCCGAAGCCATCGATCAGGTGATCTCCTACCTGCACGCCTTCGAAGCGGGCGAAACGCTGCCTACCGTGAGCTCTGGCCAGGGATACTGAGCCGCTCGCCGCTCAGATGAGGAAAAGCTAGAATACCGGCTAGCGTTAGAGAGTTAGAGTTATAGAAAGGACGTTGCGATCACGCGCAGGAACCAACGCCTGCGTTTCGCCCTCTATCGATACACTCGTTTTTTGCCCCTGCCCGGTCTTATTGGGCAATCGCTTGTCAACAAGGAGAGTCACCATGCGACACGCCCATTTAACGCCCCTGCTGGGCGCCACCTGTCTTTCGCTGCTGGCCTTTCAGACCCAGGCCGGTGAAGAAACCCAGCAGGCGCTCACTGACCTGGCCCCGTTTGAGGCGCAGTACCGCCTGGAAACCCGTGGCTGGCCGAGTGCGACCATTACCCATACGCTTTCTCGGGAAGGCTCGCACTGGCTGACCGACATGCGCTTTTCCGTTGCCATCGCGCGGGGTCAGGAGTACAGCCGCTTTTCAGATAGAAACGGCACCATACGTTCCCTGCTTTACAGCAGCAGCTATTCGCTGCTTGGTGTAGGCGACAGCTACCAGCTCAACGAGGCCGACATCCCGAGCATTGACCGTCAAGCCGCGCTGGTCGATCTTTCCCGCCGGGCGGGGCATGAATCATGCACGCAAGCAGCACCTTGTGATCTCGAGTTTGTCGATCACCGCGGGCGCGATGAACACTTTCAGTACTACGCCGTGGAGGAGCTGCAGACGGTGAATGTACCGGCGGGCGAATTCGAGGCCCAGCGGGTCGTGCTCAACGACATCGAAAAGCCCGACCGTTTTCTTGAAATCAACTTCCACCCTGACTGGCCCGGACTGATCGTCTCGGCGGAGTACCTGAAAGAGGGGAAACGCCAGACCCGCATTCGGCTGACCAGCTTTACACCCTAAAGGGGCATCACACCTTCAATGCTGTCTGGATTACTGATCATTCTTCTGCCCCTGATAGGGGGCTACCTGGTACCCATTCGCTCCCCTTATCTGCAATCGTTGATCAACCGGGCCGTCAGCGGCTCGGTATATCTCATTTTGCTTCTGATGGGTATAAGCCTTGCCGGGCTTGAAAACCTGGCAAGCCAGCTCTCGCGGCTGGGCGGCAATGCGTTCGTGCTATTTGGCATCACCGCCGCGTTCAACCTGGGCGCCCTTTGGTGGCTATCCAGACGCCTAGCGCTGACAGCAGGCACGTCACCGGTCGTCAAAAACGCCCCGACCAGCAAGCTTGCCGCCATGCAGGGCTCGCTGATGTTGCTGGTCGCGGTGGTGGTGGGCGTGGTGGTCGGTTTGGGGCTGGGGCCCCGATTGGGCGAGCCGCTTTTTAAAACGGCGGACCAATTGGCCGAGTGGGTGCTTTATGCGCTGCTCGCCCTGATCGGCTGCCAGCTGCGCAACTCCGGCATGCCGCTTCGGCAGATCCTGCTCAACCGGCTGGGGCTTGCCATCGCGCTTACCCTGGCCGCAAGCTCCCTGCTTGCCGGGCTGCTGGCAGCGCCTCTGCTCTCGCTTACCTGGAACGAGGGCCTGGCCATGGCAGCCGGTTTTGGCTGGTACTCGCTTTCCGCGATTCTGATCGGCGATCAGCTGGGGCCGCTTTTGGGTGGCGTTGCGTTTTTCAACGATCTGGCCCGCGAGCTTTTGGCCTTCGTTCTGATTCCACTGGTCATTCACCGCCATACAGCGCTTGCCATCGGCTACGGTGGCGCCACCTCCATGGATTTCACCCTGCCGGTCATCCAGCAACACGGTGGCGTGGTCTGCGTGCCCATCGCCGTTGTCAGCGGCTTTATCCTCTCGCTGTTGTCCCCCCCCTTGATTCTTTTTTTCCTTTCCCTGTCGGCCTAGGCCGGCAGCCATCGTGTGCGCTGCGCCTGGCTGGCTTGGCCCCTCCGCGGCGCCACGCCACTTCTCGATCGCCATGTCTGGGTAACTTGAACGCTATGTCTCTGGAACCGACGAAGCCCTAAAAACAGATAAAACCCTACTAAACAATTAATAAATATAAAGAATAAAACAAGCATTCTTGTTTATCTTATAACGTCTGTTTTTTTGACTCTCATCAAACTATTCAGCAAAAACCATATTTTTTAGATACTTAAAAAATATATTAAACACTCGTTCCAAAAGCGACAATTAATCTACTATTTCATAAAAAGGATAATCTATATTATGGTTATCCCGCGTATCGCCAGCGTATGCTTTTTAAACACTTTATCGAGTGGTAACGATAGCGTCTCTCCTGATGGCAAGGCAGCCAGCAGGAAACGTAAGTAAATCGTTAAAAAGATGAGTTATCTAGACACGATAACTGACCATGGTAATCCAAGGAGGTTGAACATGGGTAGTGTGGCTTTTGGCGAGGCAAGAAACGAGGATAGTGGCTCCGAGAAGAGTTTAAAAGAAGTCAGCGATGAAGACCCAGGTATAGGGGCTACCTCTTTTACTACTTCCCCTGTAAAAAAACCCTACTCTTCGGCTCAAGGCTTCACTGGTAGTCCTGATAGTACAGGGATCAGTCAATCGCATGACGACCATCCCGATGCATCACAACGCATTCTCTTCGTTACCACCGAAATTACCGATTTTGTGAAAGTCGGCGGTCTGGGCGATGTCTCCTCTGCGCTACCCCGTGCACTTGCCGCCCATCACGATGTGCGCGTATTGATACCTGCCTATCGTGAAATGATCCACTCCGAGCATGACATCGTGCCAGCCGGGCACGTACCGGCCTTTGCCGGATTGCCAGCCTGCGATATTGGACGTATCACCTGCAGTGACGGGTTGATCCTCTACGTGCTGCTGTGCCCTGAGCTCTACGAGCGCGAGGGCACACCCTATGGGAGCGGCGCAAGTGGCTATGGCGATGGCCAGGGCGAAGGCTGGGCGGATAACGACATCCGCTTTGCCCGACTGTCGCGTGCAGCGGCAGACATCGCCCTGGGCCAGGCCGACCTCGACTGGCAGCCTCAACTGCTTCATCTCAACGATTGGGCCTGCGGGCTCGCGCCGGCCTATCTCCACTGGCAAGGCCGCCCGGTACCCTCGGTATTCACCATTCATAACCTGGCGTACCAGGGCCTTTTCAGTGCTTCACGCATGGCACTGCTCGGGGTTCCTGAAGAGGCCTTTCACATCGAGGGCGTCGAGTATTACGGCGAGTTCTCGTTCATGAAGGCAGGCATCAACTACGCCTCGCAAGTCACCACGGTCAGCGCCACCTATGCCCAGGAAATCACCACGCCCAAGTTCGGCTGCGGGCTGGACGGCCTGTTGCGCTGCAAGTCCGAACAGGGCCGCCTGAGCGGCATTCCCAACGGTATCGATGACTCCTGGGACCCGCGTACCGATA
This sequence comes from Vreelandella aquamarina, assembly GCF_020075495.1. Lineage (GTDB taxonomy): Bacteria > Pseudomonadota > Gammaproteobacteria > Pseudomonadales > Halomonadaceae > Vreelandella > Vreelandella aquamarina_A. The sequence continues at coordinate 216,042 of NZ_JABYQT010000001.1, read as the reverse complement.
GCCATTTGGTGCAGGCTTTCTCCTGCAACGACTGGCGGGGCAAACGCGCCAATGCCGATTACGCGCGGCGCTTTTTCGGCTTGGCTCCGAGTCAGGGACCACTGTTTGCCGTGATTTCCCGTCTGGTACATCAAAAAGGCCTCGACCTTACCATCGAAGCTGCCAAGGCCATCGTCCATGCCGGCGGCCAGATCGTCTTCATGGGCTGCGGCGAGCGCCACGTGGAAGACGCTCTGCGCCAACTGTCGCAGCGCTTTCCAGGGGCGATCTCCGCCTATATCGGCTTCGACGAGTATCAGGCCCGCAGCCTTTTTGCCGGCAGCGATTTTCTGCTCATGCCCTCACGGTTCGAACCGTGCGGATTGAGCCAGATGTACGCCCAGCGGTTTGGCTCGCTGCCGATTGCGCACCGCACCGGCGGCCTGGCCGATACCATCGAAGATGGGGTCACCGGATTTCTGTTCGATGACATGCAGTTTGAAAGCTACATGCGTGCCATCCAGCGGGCGTTTGCGGTGTACAGATCGACCGACCTGTTCAATGCCATGCGAGGCGCGGCGATGGTGGGACGCTATCACTGGAAGCAGTCGATCGTGCCTTACAGCAAGCTGTACCGGTCGACCATCGAACAGATGGGCAATGCGACAACACTGGCCTGCCAGTAGAGGTGACAAACGCGATGTTGGAAACGCTACCATTCCACGAAGACGCCTTTCAACCGCTGCTGGGTGCTCAGGTCGTTGAAGCAGGACGCACGCGGTTCACCCTTTGGGCGCCAACGGCGACGCGAGTAGACGTCGAAGTCGAGGGGCTGCCCAGCACCACGATGACGCCCACTCACGATGGTTACGTCACCGCGGAGCTGGCCTGCGGCCATGGCGCGGGCTATCGCTACCGCATATTCACCGAAGACGACGAGCAGGGCACCCTGATACCCGACCCGGCGGCCCGCGCTCAGCAAGCGGATATCGATGGCCCAAGCCTGGTGATCGACCCGCGCCACTACGCCTGGAAAGCCACTGACTGGCGCGGGCGCCCCTGGCACGAAACGGTGCTTTACGAGCTGCACGTGGGGGCACTGGGAGGCTTTGAAGGGGTGCGCCAGCATCTGGCCTATCTGGCTGAACTGGGAGTAACCGCCATCGAGCTGATGCCGGTGGCGGAGTTTCCCGGCGCACGCAATTGGGGGTACGACGGGGTACTGCCCTACGCCGTGGAAGCCTCCTACGGCAGTCCGGATGACATGAAAGCCCTGATCGACGAGGCCCACCGCCTGGACATCATGGTATTTCTCGATGTGGTCTACAACCACTTCGGCCCGGACGGCAACTACCTGGCAAGCTACGCCACCCCCTTCTTTCGTGAGGACCTGACCACCCCCTGGGGACCTTCCATCGATTTCAGGGCCCCTCAGGTGCGCCGCTATTTCATCGATAACGCCTTGATGTGGCTAGAGGAGTATCGCCTGGACGGCCTGCGCTTCGACGCCGTTCACGCGATCAGCGAGCAGGATTTTCTGACCGAGCTGGCCGAGACGATCCGCAGTCGAATGGATTCCGAGCGGCACGTTCATCTGGTGCTGGAAAACGAAGGCAATACCGCAAGCCTGCTCGCCCCCCGGCAGTTTACCGCCCAGTGGAATGACGACTGGCACAATGTGATGCACGTCCTGCTGACCGATGAGCAGGAAGGCTACTACAGCGACTTCGTGGAGGGCGCCACCCAGCGCCTGGCACGCTGCCTTGGCGAAGGCTTCATCTTTCAAGGGCAGACGTCGCGCCATGGCCACATCCGTGGCGAGCCCAGCGCACACCTTCCCCCCACCGCTTTCGTCGCTTTTCTGCAGAATCATGACCAGACCGGCAATCGTGCCCTTGGCGAGCGCTTGAGCGTTCTGGCCGACGCCGAGAAACTGGCGGCCGCTGCCACGTTGTTGTTGCTGTCGCCGATGATTCCCTTGCTGTTCATGGGCGAAGAGTGGGGCTCCACGCAGCCATTTCTGTTTTTCACCGAACACAACGAAGACCTCGCCGAAGCCGTTCGCGAAGGGCGCCGGGCAGAGTTTGCCGACTTCAGCGCCTTTCGTGACGAAAAGGCCCGCGCACGGATTCCCGACCCCAACGCCCTGACCACCTTTGAAGCGTCGGTGCCGGATTTTGCCGCACGAGAACGTCCACCCCACGCTGACAGCCTGGCGCGTTATCGCCAGTTGCTCGCTCTGCGCCACCAGCACATCGTGCCCCGCCTGGAAGGGGCTGCTTCCCAGGGGGCCGAAGCACTTGGCGACAAGGCCGTACTGGCCCGCTGGCGGATGGGCGACGCGACTCAGCTTGTGATCGCGCTCAACATGAGCGAACAGCCCGTGACGATGCCCCAGCAACGAGGCGAACACTTGCATGAAACACGCAGTGGGGCCGCGGGCGCGGCTGCAAACGGCCAACTCTTGCCCCGCGCGGCCATCGCCTGGCTGAACCGCGAATCGTCTGCTGATGAGGTGGCTTCATGAAAACAGACCTGCGACAACTTGCCGAAGCGGCCGGGCTACTGCTCGAATGGGAGAACAGCGACGGGGAGCCCTGCCAGTTGCCCGAAGAGACGCAGCGCCACCTGCTGGACATTCTCGGCTTCAAGACAGCCAGCGAGGCGGACATCAAGGAGAGCCTCGAGCGCCTGCATGAACCACAAGACCCGGCCAAGTGGCCGCCCCTGCTGACGTGTGATGCCGACACGCCGATTGCCCTTCCCTCACCGCTCCCGCCTGGTCAGGCATTTACCCTCACCCTGGAACAGGGTGGTCAGGTCAATGGCCATCTGGAGAGTGATGGCCGTCTGCCCGGCATAGCGGACATCGGCTATCACCAGCTCGAGATTGCCGGTGTTCGGTTGACCCTCGCTGTCGCCCCTCGACAGTGCTATTCACCCGGCGATGCCAGCGGCGAAACCACGCCGCGGCTGTGGGGCCTGGCCGCTCAGCTTTACGCGCTGCGCCGCCCGGGTGACGGCGGCATCGGTGATGTCATGGCCCTTGAGCAGTGCACACTTCAGGCCGCCGAGCAAGGCGCGGATGCCGTGGCCATCAGCCCGACACATGCCATGTTCAGCGCCAATCCGGAGACCTATAGTCCATACTCGCCCTCTACCCGGCTGCTTCATAACGTGCTGTATAGCGCCGCCGAGCCTCTGCTGGGTGAATCCTGGGTTCACAAGGCACAGGCACGTAGCGGATGGCAGGCAACGCTGCGCCAGCTCGAAGCGTGCGAGCTGCTCGACTGGCCCGAGGCAGCGCGCGCCAAGCTCGCCTGGCTGCGCTGCCTCTATGAGGATTTCACCAACCGCGAGGACGACGCGGCCAACACGCTGCGACAGGCGTTTGAGACCTTTCGGCACCAGGGCGGCACCATGCTCGAAGACCACTGCCGCTTTGAAGCCCTGCAGGAAAAGCTCGGACCGAGTGACTGGCGCACCTGGCCTGCAGAGCTGCGCGACCCGGCCAGCCCGGCGCTTGCCCGGTTCGCCGAGACCCAGGCGTTTGACGTCGGCTTTCACGCCTTTCTGCAATGGCTCACCGCCGAAGGCCTCTCTCGTGCCCAGCAAACGGCACGCGAGAGCGGCATGGCCATTGGCCTGATTGCCGACCTGGCAGTAGGTGCCGATGCCAGCGGCAGCCAGACCTGGAGCCGCCAGGCAGACATGCTGGAAGGCGTCTCCATCGGCGCCCCCCCGGACCTGTTCAACGCTCATGGCCAGGACTGGGGCCTGGCCGCCTTCTCCCCTTACGGCCTGAAGCGTTCAGGGTTTCGCAGTTTCATCGACATGCTGCGCAGCGCCTTCGCTCACGCGGGCGGGGTACGTATCGACCATATTCTGGGCTTGATGCGCCTGTGGCTGGTTCCTCATGGGTCCTCGCCCACGCAAGGCGGTTACCTGTGCTATCCACTGGATGATCTGCTGCGCCTGATCGCCCTCGAATCCTGGCGGCATCGCGGCATCGTGATCGGTGAAGACCTGGGCACCGTGGCCCCGGGCTTTCGTGAGCGCCTGAGCGAGCGTGGCATCCTGGGCATGCAGGTGCTGTGGTTCGAACAGGATGAAAAGAACGACTTTCTTCCCGCCCGTCAGTGGTCGCATGAGGCCATGGCCACTACCTCGACCCATGACCTGCCCACCGTGGCCGGCTGGTGGGCAGGGCGTGATATCGAATGGCGCAGCCGCCTTGGACTATTGAAGGAGACGCAAACCGCTGCCAGTGAGCAGCAGACTAGATGCCAGGAGCGCGCCAAGCTGGCCGCCACGCTTGGCCTTTTGGGCACCACACCTGCCACCCAGACCCTGGAAGCCGCCGATATCCCGGTTTCCAAGGTGCTCGATGCCTGCGTGCGCCACCTGGGCGGCACCGCTGCCCCCTTGCTGCTGCTCCCCGTGGAGGATGCCCTAGGGCTCGAGGAGCAGGCCAATCTGCCGAACAGCGTGGATGAACATCCCAACTGGCGCCGCCGCTTTACCGCCGAGGCCGACCAGCTGTTGGCTTCCGATGAAACACGCACACGGCTAGCCACGCTGGACCAGGCGCGCAAGGCCGCGGCCCACTCTCCTTCCCACTCCGCGCTTTCCGGGAGGCCTGCTCATGAATGACATACGCGCCACGCTGCGGCTGCAGTTTCATCGCGACTTTACGCTAGCCGATGCCGAGCGCTGGGTGGACTACTACAAGGCCCTTGGCATCAGCCACCTTTATGCCTCTCCGCTGCAGGCATCACGGACGGGGTCTGCGCATGGCTACGACGGTATCGACCCTACCCGCATCGACCCGGAGCTCGGCGGCGAAGCCGCATTGAAAAGCCTGGTGGCCCGGCTGCGTGAACGCGGTATGGGGCTGGTTCTGGATATCGTGCCCAACCACCTGGCGGTAGGCGGCTCGCAAAACCCGTGGTGGCTGGATGTACTGGCCTGGGGTGAGCAGAGCCCCTATGCCGGGTTCTTTGATATCGACTGGCACTCCCCGGATCCAACGCTTGCCGGCAAACTGCTCGTACCGTTTCTAGGCGCCCCTTACGCCGAAGCGCTGCGCGCAGGCGACCTCGTGCTTGGCCATGACGCTGACAGCGGCGGATTTCACGTCGATTATCACGAACATCGTTTTCCCATCGACCCACGCCACTATGGCGATATCCTGCGCTTTGCCGAGCACAACGCGCTTTACGAGCAGGCTGCGTTTTTCGAATCCCTGCAGCACGACGAAGACGCCTATGGGGCGGCGCAAGACATGCGCGCCCAGTTGACCAAGGTCATGGAGTCCGCCGCGGCGCAAAAGGCGACCAGGGCGGCGACCGCGCTGTTCGATGGCACCACTCCCCACGGTGCCACGCGACTTCACGCCCTGCTAGAGCGTCAGCACTACCGCCTGGCGTGGTGGCGCACCGCCTCGGATGAGATCAACTGGCGGCGCTTTTTCGACGTCACCGAACTCGGCGGTGTACGGGTCGAGATCCCCGACGTGTTCGACGCCGTGCATGCCCTGCCACTACGCCTGGTCGAGCAAGGCTGGGTCGATGGGCTGCGCGTTGACCACGTGGACGGGCTGGCCGACCCTCGCGGCTACTGCCAGCACCTGCGCCAGCGCCTGGATGCCCTGGCAAAAAAGCGTCACGCCGAGGCGCCGCGCCATGTGCCTCTCTATGTGGAAAAGATTCTGGGCGATGGCGAAACGCTGCACACTGACTGGGGCGTGGAAGGCACCAGCGGCTACGAGTTCATGAACGAGGTTTCGGGGATACAGCACGACCCGGCCGCCAGCGCGCCACTTGGCCAGCTTTGGCAGCAGATGAGCGGACGCGAGGCCGATTTTACCGCCGAGGTACGCCTTGCCAGACGCGAGATACTCGAGTCTCTGCTGGCCAGCGAGTTTTCGGCCTGCGCGCGCGCCCTGCACCGTGTCGCTCGCGCTAGCCTCGAGAGCCGGGACATTACCCTGGCCGCCATCCGCCGGGCACTTGAGGCGCTGATTGTCCACTTTCCTATCTATAGAAGCTATGCCGACGATAAGGGCCGCCCGGCGGCCGATGCCCCCTTCTTCAACGCGGCGGTTCGGGGCGCACGGCAGGTACTGAGCCCGCCGGATACAGCGGTACTCGAGACACTGGAGCGCTGGCTGGGGGGAGAGGCGCCCAGTGAGTGCGCCACGCAGGAAGAGCGCCAGTTGCGCCAGCGCGCCATTACCCGTTTTCAACAGCTCACCTCGCCGGTGGCCGCCAAGGCGGTCGAGGATACCGCCGGCTACCGCAGCGCCGTGCTGATTTCGCGAAACGACGTGGGCTTCGATGGCGAGCATTTCAGCCATACGCTCGAGCACTTTCACAAGGCCAACGCCCGGCGCGCCCAGGATTTTCCGCAGAGCATGGTGACCACCGCCACTCACGACCACAAGCGTGGCGAGGATGTGCGCGCCCGGCTGGCTGCCCTGAGTGAAGTACCAGCGTACTTTACCGCCCAGGTCGAGCGCTGGCGGCGGATGGCGGCACCGCTGCGCCAGACCCTGCCCGAAGGGCCGGCCCCCTCCCCGGGCGATGAGCTGATTGCCTATCAGATACTGCTCGGGGCCTGGCCGCCTACGCTCGACCCGCAGGATGACGATGCCATGCAGCGGTTCATCGAGCGGCTGACCGAGTGGCAGCAGAAAGCCCTGCGCGAAGCCAAGCTAAGAAGCCACTGGCTGTGGCCCGACGAGGCCTACGAGACCGCCTGCCGCGACTTTCTGGAAGGCGTGTTGACGACGCCGGCCCTGCGCGACTCGCTGGCCGCCGCCGCACGCGAGCTTGACCTGCCGGGGGCGGTCAACGGACTGGTGCAAACGACACTGCGTCTGACCGTTCCCGGCGTGCCCGACCTCTACCAGGGCAACGACTTCTGGGACTACAGCCTGGTCGACCCGGACAACCGCCGCCCCGTCGACTACGCCTTGCGCCAGGCAGCGCTTGCTGAAGCGCTCCCCCCTGCCAAGGCGCTGCCTGCCTGGCGTGACGGACGAATCAAGCAGGCCATCACGGCCCGCCTGCTGGCCTTGCGAAGCCGCCGCCCGGCGCTGTTTGCTCAAGGCGATTACCAGCCACTTACGGGCACCGGCGAGCAGGCCCATCGCATGGTGGCCTTCACTCGTCGGCACAACGGCCAGGAACTGCTGGTCGTGGCTGCGCGTCTTGCCACACCGCTTTTAAAAGCCGCCGACCGACCGCTGATCACGCAACCCGCGTGGGGTGACACGTCCCTGCCCTTGAGTCCTGGCGACTGGCAAAACGTCTTGACTGACACACACCTGGACGCAGGCAGCGGCGGCGTTTACCTGGCCACCCTGCTTCGTGATCTGCCCGTGGGCGTCTATCTACGTGAAGAATCTACGTGAAGGCCTCGCGTCGCCGTACCTACACTGCCACGACCTCAACACAGAGCCACATCGAAAGAGTACATAGGGAGAGCTGAGATGACTGACGAAGAACGCGTACGTCAACTGGCCTACAGCATCTGGGAAGCTGAAGGACGCCCCGAAGGGCAACAGCAACAACACTGGGACAGGGCGCTCAAGATAGCCGCCGCCGAGCAGGCAGCCGGCAACGATGCCGACCTCGAGGAGGTGGGCGACCCCATCGACGAGACTCCCCTTCTCGAAGACGACCTGCCTCTGGAAGAGGACGAACTTGGCATTCAGGAAAATCGCCTGCCCCTGGAAGACCCGGACGGGGATCCTTCCTTCGATGAAGTTCCCTTTCGGGATGACGTGGCGGCGGGGCAGGACGTCCCTGTTCAGGACCGCGGCCACCCGCCTCAGATGCCGACCCCCGAGGCTACGCCCGGCTCGCTGGAACCTCTGCCCGAGGATTCTGCCACGGTTAAGCGCACCCGTCGCCCCCGGCGCGCCAGCGAGCCCGCCTCCGCTGACGATACCCGCAAAACCACGACAAAGCGCAAGACCAGCACGGGCAAGGCCAGTACGAGCAAGGCCAGTACGAGCAAGGCCAGTACGAGCAAGGCTAGTACGAGCAAGGCCCCGGATAGTGACAAGATGAAAGCGGGAGCGGCGAAACGATCCAAGCCGACGTCTGAATAGCGTCAAGTCAAAACGATAGCCCCCAATCGAATGGCCGAACAGCTCAAGGATGAAGGTAATGAATACAAGCCAAGATCGGCGGGACAGCAGCGATTCCGTTGCCCCGGATGAATCACCCAGCGTCATGCGGCGTTCGCGCGTTCATGAAGGCTCCTCGTTCCCCCTCGGCGCCACCTGGGATGGGCTGGGCGTGAATTTTGCGCTCTTCTCGGCGCACGCCACTCGGGTCGAGCTGTGCCTGTTCGACGATACCGGCGAGCACGAGCTCGAACGCATCGAACTGCCCGAATATACCGACGAGGTGTGGCACGGTTATCTGCCGGACGCGCGACCGGGCCAGCTCTACGGTTACCGGGTCCATGGCCCCTACGCCCCCGAACAGGGCCACCGCTTCAATCATCACAAGCTCTTGCTCGACCCTTACGCCAAGCAGATCGTCGGCGAGATCAAATGGGACGAGGCGCTGTTTGGTTACACCATCGGCCATGCCGACGCCGATTTGAGCTTCGACGAGCGCGACAGCGCACCGTTCATGCCGCGCTGCCGGGTGGTCGACCCGGCCTTTACCTGGGGCCGCTCTCAAGGGGTACAGCGCCCCTGGGACCGCACCGTGGTCTACGAGACCCACGTGCGCGGCTATACCATGCGCCACCCCTCGGTGCCCGAGGCGCTGCGCGGCACCTTTGCGGGCCTGATGGTCAACGATGTCGTCGAGTATATTCGCTCGCTGGGGGTGTCGTCGGTCGAGCTTCTGCCCATCCACGCCTTTGTCGATGACCAGCGCCTGCAGGAGCTGGGCCTGCACAACTACTGGGGCTACAACACCCTGGGGTTCTTCGCCCCGCATTCGCCCTATCTTTTCGGCGACAACATCAACGAATTCAAGGAAATGGTCGCGCGTTTCCATGCCGCCGACCTGGAAGTCATCCTGGACGTGGTCTACAACCATACCGCCGAAGGCAACGAGCTCGGCCCGACGCTTTCGCTCAAGGGTATCGACAACGCCTCCTACTACCGGCTGATGCCCGAGGAGCCGCGCTACTACATCGACGATACCGGCACCGGCAACACTTTGAACCTGAGCCACCAGCGTGTGCTGCAGATGGTCACCGATTCGCTGCGCTACTGGGCCACCGAAATGCGCGTCGACGGTTTCCGCTTCGACCTGGCGACCATTCTCGGACGCGAGCCTCACGGGTTCGATGAAGGCGGCGGCTTTCTCGACTCCTGTCGCCAGGACCCGGTGCTTGGCCAGGTCAAGCTGATTGCCGAACCCTGGGACTGCGGCCCCGGCGGCTATCAGGTGGGCGGGTTTCCACCGGGCTGGGCGGAGTGGAACGACCAGTTTCGCGATACCGTGCGCGCTTTCTGGCGGGGCGATGAAGGGCAACTGCCGACGCTTGCCACACGACTCATGGGCTCGGCGGATTTCTTCAATCGCCGCGGTCGACGCCCGTTTGCCTCGGTCAACTTCGTCACCGCCCACGACGGCTACACCCTGTTTGATCTGGTGGCCTACGACGACAAGCACAACGAAGCCAACGGCGAGAACAATCAGGATGGCCACAGCCATAACCTCTCCTGGAACCACGGCGAGGAAGGCCCCAGCGACGACCCCGACATCCAGGCGCTGCGCCTGCGCCAGATCCGCAACCTGATCGCCACCACGCTGTTTTCTCAAGGCACGCCCATGCTGCTGGCCGGCGACGAGCTCCTGCGCACTCAGCAGGGCAACAACAACGCCTACTGCCAGGACAACGAGATCAGCTGGCTGGACTGGAACCTGGATGGTGATGGCCACGCGATGATCGAGTACGTCCGCCGGGTCAATGCGCTGCGGCTACGCTACCCCATCCTGCGCCGGGGGCGCTTTCTCTCCGGTGACTACAACGAGGAGATGGGCCTCAAGGAAGTGACCTGGCTTGCCCCGGACGGCAACGAAATGGATGTCGGGCGCTGGGAAGACCCCGAGGCGCGCACCCTGGGCCTGCTGCTCGATGGCCGCGCCCAGCCTTCGGGCATCCGAAAGGCCGGGGCCGATGACACCCTGCTCTTGATTCTAAATGCCCACCACGATGCGGTGGCCTTCCAGCTACCCGAAGCGCCCAGCGGCAGCGGCTGGCGATGTCGCCTCGACACCAGCCAGACCCTGAAGGATACGTCCTCACCGCGCGCCTTTGGTGAAGAGTACGCCATGGAGGGCCGGTCGCTGGCCCTGCTGGAGTTGGTTCAACAGGCGGATGACAGCGTTTGACCCTCAGCGGCGCAACGACAAGCGCCAGGTTTTGCGTTGCAAGGAGAAGCATGCGATGAGTTCAACTGTCTACCCAGCGCCGGGGACCGACCCGGCGCAAGGCGATATCCAGGCCGCCCTCGAGGCTCCACGTATCGCTATCGAAGCCGTCAGCCCGTCTCTCGACCAGGGGCGCTTCGCGGCCAAGGCGGTGGTCGATGAGCCGGTGCTGGTCAAGGCCACGATCTTCGCCGATGGCCACGATGTACTCGCCGCGGCGATCTGCTGGCAGGATGATGAAGGCCGTGAGCAGCGCGAGCCCATGCAGTTGAGCAAACCGCTCGGTCTCGATGTATGGGAAGGCCACTTCACGCCGCGCCGATTAGGGCGCCACACGTTCGTCATCGACGCCTGGTGGGATGTTTATGCCACCTACCGCTACGAGCTTTCCAAAAAGCATCAGGCGGGCGTGGCGGTGGGGCTCGAACTCGAAGAAGGTCGGCGTCTGATCGAGCGCGCCGCCAGGCGCAGCGAAGGCGCACTGCAGGACGCCTTGCAAGACGTCCATGCGCAGTTTCAAACGACCGAGCAGGAGGCCGAGCGCGTTGCCCTGCTGCTGGATGCCGACACCGCCCGGCTGATGCAGGAGGCGGATACCCGCCCGCACCTGACCCGAAGCGATACCCGCTACCCCCTGGAGGTGGAGCGGCTCAAGGCGCGCTTTGCCAGCTGGTACGAACTGTTCCCCCGTTCGGAAACCGATGACCCCCGCCGTCACGGTACGTTCAAGGACGTTCACCGCCGCCTGCCCATGATTCGTGACATGGGCTTTGACGTTCTCTATTTCCCGCCGATTCATCCGATCGGGCGCGCCCATCGCAAGGGGCCCAACAACAGTCTGGAAGCCGGGCCGAGTGATCCGGGCAGCCCCTACGCCATCGGCAGCGCCGACGGCGGCCACGAGGCCATTCATCCTGAACTCGGCACCCGCGAGGACTTTCGCGAACTGGTGCGTGCGGCAAGCCGGCACGGCCTGGAGATCGCGCTGGATTTCGCCATCCAGTGCTCGCCGGACCACCCGTGGCTCAAGGAGCACCCGGGCTGGTTCTCCTGGCGGCCCGACGGCTCGATTCGCTACGCCGAGAACCCGCCCAAGAAGTATCAGGACATCGTCAACGTCGATTTCTACACCGAGGAGGCCATGCCGGCCCTCTGGTGCGAGCTGCGTGACGTGGTCCAGGGCTGGGTCGATGAAGGCGTGAAGATCTTTCGCGTCGATAATCCGCACACCAAGCCGCTGCCCTTCTGGGAGTGGCTGATTGCCGACATCCGAGCCCGTGACCCCGAGGTGATGTTTCTGGCGGAAGCCTTTACCCGCCCGGCCATGATGCTGCGCCTGGGCAAGCTCGGCTTCAACCAGAGCTACACCTACTTCACCTGGCGCCATACCAAGGCCGAGCTGACCGAATACTTTACCCAGTTGAACGAAGCGCCGCTGCGCGACGGCTACCGTCCCAACTTCTTCGTCAATACGCCGGATATCAACCCCTACTTTCTGCAGTCCTCCGGGCGCCCCGGCTTTCTGCTGCGTGCGGCACTCGCCACCATGGGTTCCGGGCTATGGGGCATGTACTCGGGGTTCGAGCTGTGCGAAGGCGCCCCGGTGCCGGGCAAGGAGGAGTATCTCGACTCTGAAAAATACGAGATTCGCCCTCGGGACTATCGTACGCCCGGCAATATCGTCCACGAGATTACCCAGCTCAACCGGATTCGGCGCGAAAACCCGGCCCTGCATACGCATCTGAACCTCGTCGTCCACCGCGTTCACAACGACCGTGTGCTGCTTTTCAGCAAGCATACCGAAGCGCTGGACAACGTCATTCTGGTGGCCGTCAACCTGGACCCTTTCGAGCCTCAGGAAGGCGCTTTCGAGCTGCCGATGGCGCTTTGGGATCTCACCGACCAGGCGTCACTGCAGGTCGAAGACTTGATGAGCGGCAGGCGCTGGGCCTGGCACGGTAAATGGCAGTCGTTGCGCCTCGACCCCGGCGCGCTGCCGTTCGCCATCTGGCGTCTGCACCCCGCTTTCTGACCGGGCTGGCGGATTATTCGAACGGGGTTCGACGCAACCCCATGTGAGTCAATGTGGACACACCGATGAAAACAGGGAGGGCAAGCCAATGATGGATGCCAGCAGCGAAACGCACGCCGTCGAAGCGATGGATTTCCTCGACGACCCACTCTGGTACAAGGACGCCGTGATCTATCAGGTCCACGTCAAATCGTTCTTTGACGCCAACGACGACGGGATCGGCGATTTCAAGGGCCTGATTCAGAAGCTCGACTATATCGTCAGCCTCGGCGTCAATACGATCTGGCTACTGCCGTTCTACCCGTCACCGCGGCGCGATGACGGCTACGATATCGCCGAATACACCGGCGTCAGCCCCGACTACGGCACCCTGGATGACGCCAAGCGCTTCATTCAGGAGGCGCACCAGCGCGGGCTGCGCGTGATTACCGAGCTGGTCATCAACCATACCTCCGACCAGCACGAGTGGTTTCAGCGCGCCCGTCACGCACCGGCCGGCTCACCGGAGCGGGACTTCTACGTCTGGTCGGACACCGACCAGGCCTACGCCGGCACGCGGATCATCTTTCTGGATACCGAATCCTCCAACTGGACCTGGGATCCGGTGGCCGGCGCCTACTTCTGGCACCGCTTCTACTCCCACCAGCCGGATCTCAACTTCGACAACCCCGTGGTCCTCGACGAGATTCTCAAGGTCATGGAGTACTGGCTGGACATGGGGGTCGATGGCCTGCGCCTGGACGCCATTCCGTACCTGGTCGAGCGCGAAGGCACCAACAACGAAAACCTGCCGGAAACCCACGTGGTGCTCAAGAAGATCCGCGCGGTGCTCGATGAGCGCTACCCGGACCGCATGCTGCTCGCCGAGGCCAACCAGTGGCCCGAGGACACCCGCCCCTACTTCGGCGATGGCGACGAGTGCCACATGGCGTTTCACTTCCCCTTGATGCCACGCATGTACATGGCACTGGCCCAGGAAGATCGCTTTCCGATCACCGATATCCTGCGCCAGACGCCGGAAATTCCCGCCAACTGCCAGTGGGCGATCTTCTTGCGCAACCACGACGAGCTGACCCTCGAGATGGTCACCGACAAGGAGCGCGATTACCTGTGGAACCACTACGCCTCCGACCGCCGGGCGCGCATCAACCTGGGGATTCGCCGCCGCCTGGCACCGCTTCTGGAACGCGACCGGCGGCGTATCGAGCTGCTCAACAGCCTGCTGCTGTCGATGCCGGGCACACCTGTGCTCTATTACGGCGACGAGATCGGCATGGGCGACAACATTTATCTTGGCGACCGCGACGGCGTGCGCACGCCCATGCAGTGGTCGGTGGATCGCAACGGCGGCTTCTCCCGCGCCGACCCGGCAAGCCTTGTGCTGCCGCCGGTGATGGATCCGCTCTACGGCTACCAGACGGTCAACGTCGAGGCCCAGGTGCGCGACGCCCATTCGCTGTTGAACAACATGCGCCGCCTGCTGGCGGTACGCAGCCAGCACCGCGCCTTCAGTCGCGGCACCCTGCGCCCGCTCTATCCGACCAACCGACACATCCTCGCCTACCTGCGTGAGATGACCCTGGACAACGGCGACACCGAAACCCTGCTGTGCGTGGCCAACGTGGCCAGTACCGCCCAGGCCGTCGAGCTCGATCTTTCCGCCTTTGCAGGCCAGGTGCCGGTGGAAATGGTCGGGGGCAGCGCCTTTCCGCCGGTGGGCCAGTTGAGCTACCTGCTCACCCTTCCGCCCTACGGGTTTTTCTGGTTCCTCTTGGCCCCGGCGACCGCCATGCCCGAGTGGCATACGCCGACCCCCGAGCCGATGCCGGATTTCGTCACCCTGATCATCAAGAAACGCCTAGAGGAAATTTTCCAAGGCGAGTCGAGGCAGCTGCTCGAGCGCGAGACCTTGCCGCACTACCTGACCAAGCGGCGCTGGTTTGCGGCCAAGCAGGCGCGCGTCGAGGAGATCACGCTGCATTCACTGGCAAGTCTCGAGCACAGCGGCCATACCCTGCTGCTTGGCGAACTGGAGATCACCCATGCCCAGGGCCACGAGCGCTATCAATTACCGTTGGCATTTTTGGCCGAGGACGAGCAGAGCAGCCCCCTTGCCCAGCAGCTTGCCATGGCGCGGGTACGCCGCTTCCATGAAGTGGGCTTGCTCACCGATGCGCTGACCCTGGACGCCTTTACCCTGGCCGTGCTTGACGCCCTGCGCCAGGCCACGGTGCTGCCAGGCGCAAGAGGCGCCATCCACTTCACGCCTACCCCCGAGCTCGTCGAGCTGACGCTGCCCGAGCGCCCCGACATTGCCCAGCAGGGCGCGGAGCAGTCCAACAGCTCCGTGGTGATCAACCATCAATTGGTGCTCAAGCTGTTTCGGCGCCTGGAGCCCGGCATTCACCCGGAGGCAGAGATCGGTCGCTATCTGACCGAGCGAGGCTATATCAACACCGCGCCGCTGCTTGGCGAAGTGACCCAGCTCGATGAGCAGGGCACGCCCCAGACCCTGATGATTCTGCAGGGTTTCATCGATAACCAGGGCGATGCCTGGTCGTGGACCCGCACCACGCTCGAGCGCGCGATCCGCGAGGCCCTGGAAGACGAGCAGTCAAACGCCCCCCCGGGCAAGTCGCGCTACGGCGCGTTCGACGAGCTGGAAGCCTTCGCCGCTACCCTGGGCCAAAGGCTTGGCGAGCTGCACATGGTGCTGGCACTGCCCACCGATGACCCGGCGTTTGCAAGCGAAGTGGCCGGCCCTTCCCACACGGCGCACTGGAAAGCACGCGTGCGCCAGCGCGTCGAAGAGGCGCTGGATCTGCTCGAGCGCCACCTGGGTGCCGCGGATGCCGCCGAGCAGGCAATCGCCGACACCGTTCTGGCCCAGCGCGACAAGCTGCTCGCCTCCATCGACTACATGGCGACCCTGGCCGAGGGCAGCCTGATCACGCGTATTCATGGCGATCTGCATTTGGGTCAGGTGCTGGTGGCCCACGACGATGCCTATATCATCGATTTCGAGGGTGAACCGGCACGGCCACTTGATGAGCGCCGCGCCAAGGACAGCCCGCTGCGTGATGTGGCCGGCATGCTGCGCTCCTTCGATTACGCCTACGCCAAGATCGAAGAGGCCCAGGGAGGGCACCATGAGGCAGAGACTTCCCACAAGGGCCATGACGTGGTGGAGCAGTACCTGCTCAGAGGGCGCCAGGTGTTCTTGAATGCCTACTGGCAGGCAACGCAGGAACTTCCCCATGAGTGGAAGAAAGCCAACGGCGCCGCGGCGGCGGTCGACCTGTTCGTGCTCGAAAAGACCGCCTACGAGATCGCCTACGAAGCCGCCAACCGCCCGGCCTGGCTGGGCGTGCCGCTGCGCGGCCTGGCGGCCATCGTCGACCAGCCAAGCCCAGGAGAGTCACATGAATGACATTACCGCTACCCGGCCCGTGCTGGACCGCACCCTATGGCTGAGTGAAGACGACGCCGATGCCCTCATCGAAGGCACCCACCGCGACCCCTTCTCGGTATTGGGTATCCACAGCGATGAACAGGGCGACTACCTGCGCGCCTTTCTGCCCGGCGCCATTGGCGTGGACGTGCTGGACCGTGACGGTAGCGTGCGCTGCTGTTTGACGGGCCTCCAGATTCCCGGCCTGTTTGCGGCAAGGCTGCCCCACGCCGCCCCCTACCAGTTGCACATCCGCTGGCCCCAGGGCGAGCAGATCACCGAAGACCCCTACAGCTTCGGCCTGCTGCTGGGTGAGATGGATCTCTACCTGCTGGGCGAAGGCAATCACCGTAATCTGGGGCACTGCCTGGGCGCCCAGCCCCTGACGGTCGAGGGCGTTCAGGGTGTGCGCTTTGCGGTCTGGGCGCCCAACGCTCGCCGCGTCTCGGTGGTGGGCCATTTCAACAGCTGGGATGGTCGACGCCACGTCATGCGCCTGCGTCACCCGGCCGGGGTGTGGGAGCTGTTCGTTCCCCGCCTTGGCCCGGGCGAGGCGTATCAATACGAGATTCTGGAAGCCCAGGGCACGCTCGGCCGACGCGCAGACCCGGTGGCGCTGGCCACCGAAGCCCCGCCCTCCACCGCCTCGGTGGTCGCCGACACCACACCGTTTACCTGGCATGATGACGAATGGATCGCAACGCGGGCAAAGGCGCACGCCCCCTCTCGCCCCATGAGCATTTATGAAGTACATGCGGCCTCCTGGCGCCGCCACGGCGGCGACCACGGCGAGCTCTACAGCTGGCGGAACCTTGCCGAGCACCTGATTCCCTACGTGCTCGATCTGGGTTTCACCCACGTAGAGCTTCTGCCCATCATGGAGCACCCCTTCGGCGGCTCCTGGGGCTACCAGCCGCTGGGCCAGTTTGCCCCCAGCGCCCGCTTCGGCACACCCGCCGACTTCGCCTACTTCGTCGATGAGTGCCACCGCGCGGGGCTTGGCGTGATTCTTGACTGGGTGCCGGCGCACTTCCCCACCGACCCCCACGGTCTGGCACGCTTTGACGGCACGGCGCTTTACGAGTACGAACACCCTTTCGAGGGGTTTCATCAGGACTGGAACACCTACATCTACAACCTGGGCCGGCGCGAGGTGCACGGCTTCATGCTGGCCTCGGCGCTTTTCTGGCTGAAGCATTTCCATGTCGATGCCCTGCGCGTGGATGCGGTGGCCTCCATGCTCTACCGCAACTACTCGCGCAAGGAAGGCGAGTGGATTCCCAACCGCCACGGCGGCCAGGAAAATCTGGAGGCGATCGATTTTTTGCGCCATCTCAATGACGTGGTCAATGAGGAGGCCCCCGGCACCCTCGTGATTGCCGAGGAGTCCACGGCCTGGCCGGGGGTGACCCAGCCGACCGCAGAAGGCGGGCTGGGGTTTGCCTACAAGTGGAACATGGGCTGGATGCACGACACCCTGACCTACATCGCCAAGGACCCGATCTACCGCTCCCACGCCCACCATGAAATGACCTTTCCCATGGTATACGCGTTCTCGGAGCGCTACGTGCTGCCGATTTCCCACGACGAGGTGGTACACGGCAAGGGCTCGCTGATCGGCAAGATGCCCGGCGACGAATGGCAGCAATTCGCCAACCTGCGCGCCTATCTGGCGCTCATGTGGTCACAGCCGGGCAAGAAGCTTCTGTTCATGGGCGGTGAGTTCGCCCAGTGGCGCGAGTGGAGCCACGACCGCGAACTCGACTGGTCGCTGCTCGATGAGCCCCGTCACGCCGGTATCCACCGGCTTCTTGGGGATCTCAACCGCTGCTACCGGGAACTGCCCGAGCTGCACGAATGCGACAGCGAACCGCAGGGTTTTACCTGGGTAGTGGGCAACGACAACACCAATAGCGTGTTTGCCTGGCTGCGCTGGAGTGCCGCCGGCGAGCCGCTGCTGGTGGTAGCGAACCTCACGCCCATCCCCCGCGAGGGTTACCGCCTCGGCGTACCCCAGGCCGGTCGCTGGGAGGAGCGCTTCAACAGCGACGCCGAGTGCTACGGCGGCTCGAACATGGGCAATCTGGGCCAACTCACCGCCAGGGACGCGCCGCTGCACGGCCAGAGCGCCAGTCTTGAACTGACGCTGCCGCCGCTGGCGGTGCTGCTGCTGCGCCCGGCAAGGGCGCTTTAGGCGCGCGTTTGTTCACTCGAAGCTAGCTAAAAAAGCCCCTGGCGCCTTCGCGCGAGGGGCTTTCTTGTTCTGAAACGGGGAAACCGCGGCCCGAATCACGGTGACAGGTAGCTCTCAAGCTTGCTTTCCAGGTGCATGCGCACCGCCGGCCATTCGGCTTCGATGATCGAATACACGACGGTATCGCGCAGCGAGCCATCACGCATGATCTGGTGACTACGCAAGATGCCGTCCTGCTTGGCGCCCAGGCGCTCGATCGCCGTGCGCGAGGCCTGGTTGAAGAAGTGGGTGCGAAACTCGCAGGCTACCGCGTTCGATGCCTCGAACAGGTTCTGCAGCATAAGATACTTGCACTCGGTGTTCACGGCGGTGCGCCGAACCGACTGCGAATACCACGTATAGCCGAGCATGGCGCGCCGATTGGCAGCATCGACCTGATAAAACCGCGTGGTGCCGACAATGTCACCACTCGCTTTATGGCGGACGGCGTAGGCTACCTCTCCCTTCTTTGCACCCTCCATCGCACTTTCCACATACGCGGCCATATCATCAGGATGAGGTACATTTGCGTACCAGATTTTCCATGCCTCACCTTCGGCAACTGCCTGCTGTAGCGGCTCAATATGCCCTGAATGCAGATGTTCGAGAATAATATGCTGACCTTCCAGCTGCTGTTCAGTAATAAACACGGCCGCTCTCCTGTCGGTAATACGAACGTTTCATCTCATTAGCATCGCATCAATCGTTGGCGCACCGCTACTGTGGCAGGCGCACAAATTCTGCAGGATGACCGCCACGTTTTGTTTACCTCTTCAGAGTCATCGCCGCCTTTGCCAGCGCGCTCTGGCTGTGGCTGATAGGCAGCGACGGCCACGTGTTCGCGCGCCTGATGCAGTCGCTTTTCGATATGGCCAAGGTGAGCGTGGATATCACCCTGGTGCTTTTTGGGCACCATGACGCTGTTCAGCATCGTCATGCTCTTTCTGGTGGCCGGAACGCGGCGTGAAGGTGTACAACGCCTTCATCGAAGGCGCGAAGGAAGACGTGAGCTTTACCGTCACGCTTCTTCGGCGCCATCGGCATTACCCGCATTCGCCACGGCCTGGGCTGCGCGCTGTTCGCCGACGCCGCGGGGGTGATCACGGCGATCGGCGTGTGCTACTGGTTCTTTGGTTGATCGTTTACTGACTAGCTCGTTCGCCGGCCAGGTGATCGCTAAGGGCGTGGAAGAACTCGGTGACCGGGACGATCTCGAAGGCTTCGGCCTTGGGCTGGGCGCCGGTCATGGCGATCACCATGTCGTTGTCCGGGTCGATGAAGATCCACTGGCCAAAGATACCCACTGCCGAGAACGCACCCTCGCCTTCCGGCCACCAGGAGTAACCGTACTCGACCTCTTCACCACCGATCTCGTGAGGCCGCGCCGACTCCGCCACCCAGCCTTCGGGCAGCACGTTGGGCGTGTGGTACTCCTCGAGCACGAACTGGCCAAAGCGGGCGTAGTCGCGCAGCGTGATCAGAAGGCCGCTGCCGCCGATCTCCTGGCCGTCTTCACTGTCGAGCCACCACCTGGCGTCCGTCTCCATGCCGTAGCCTGACCAGATCTTCTCGGACAGGTACTCGGAGGCACTCTTGCCCACCGCCCCGTTGATGATCGCCGAGAGTAGCTGGGTTTCGCCGGTGCTGTAGTTCCACACCGTGCCCGGCTCGGCGGCGCGCTCGAGACTCCCCATGAACTCCAGAAGCGCGCCGGGGCGCTGCTCGAGCTGCACTTCGAGCATCTGGCGACGCTGGGAGCTTTCGTCGGCGTAGGTTTCGTCCCAGGCAACGCCGGAGGCCATGAGCAGGATCTGCTCGACGGTGACATCGTCGTACACGCTGCCCTCGAGCTCGGGCACGTACTTGCTGACGGCGTCATCCAGGCTTTCGATGAAGCCGTCGTTGAGCGCGGCGCCAATGAGCGTCGAGGAGACGGACTTGGCGATCGACATCGACATCCAGGGCGTATCCGCCGTGTTGCCCAGAGCGTACTGCTCGAACACCACGTCGTTGTCGTGCACCGCCATCAGGCCGCTCACCCGGTTGAGTGCCATGAAGTCGTAAATATCGTAGGTCACGCCCTCATGGGTGAGCGAGAAATCCTCGAGCGAGGCCTCGCGCGCGCCGAACGGGTGCGGCTCGGCCGCCGCCTTCACCGTGCGGGTCGGGAACAGCCGGTCGATGTGGCGGGAAAGCTCGACCTGCTCGTCGGGCATCATGCGCCCGCTGTAGAGCTTGCGTACCTCCGCCTGGCTCTGCTCGGAGCTCTGGGCCAGGCTTGCGCCGGAGACGAGGGTCAGGGCGGCGGCAATCGAAGTCAGTCTCATCGAAGTCATGGCATTTCCGGTCAATGAATAGGGGTTCAAGAGGCCCGACGCGCGCGGGCGGCGTGAAGTTTCTTGTAGCTTTCGATCAAACGCTGGTGACGCTCCAGACCCTCGAGCTGCATATTGGTGGGTGTGAGGCCAAAAAAGCGCACCGTGCCCTCCACCGAGCCCACGACCGCGTCCATGGTCTTCTCACCGAACATGCGCTGGAAGTTGGGCAGGTAGTCGTCGATTTCAAGCTCGTCATCGAGGGCAATCTCCAGCGCCGCGTTGACGGCCTGGTAGAACAGGCCGCGCTCGACGGTGTTGTCGTTGTACTGCAAGAACATCTGCACACAGTCCAGCGCTTCTTCATGACGGCCAAGCGCCAGATAGATCAGAAGCTTGAGTTCCAGGATGGTGAGCTGGCCCCAGACGGTGTTCTCGTCGAACTCGATGCCGATCAGGGTGATGATATCGGCGTGGTCGTCCATCTGGCTCTCCTCCAACCGCTCGACCAGATCGAGCAACTGGTCGTCCTCCAGGCGGTGCAGGTTGAGGATATCCGCGCGGTAGTCGAGCGCTTTATTGGTGTTGTCCCAGATCAGGTCCTCGATCGGGTACACCTCGGAGTAGCCCGGCACCAGAATGCGGCACACCGGCGCGCCGAGATCCTCGTGCACGGCCATGTACACCTCGGCGCCGAGCTCCTCGAAAATGCCGAACAGCGTCTCGGCCTCTTCCTCGTTGGTGCCGGAAAAATCCCACTCGCTGAACTCGAAATCCGCCTTGGCGCTGAAGAAACGCCAAGAGACCACGCCGACGGAGTCGATGAAGTGCTCGACGAAGTTGTTGGGCTCGGACACCGTCTGCGAGTTGAAGGTGGGCAGCGGCAAATCGTTCAGGCCTTCGAAGCTTCGCCCCTGCAAGAGTTCGGTCAGGCTTCGCTCCAGCGCCACCTCGAAGCTCGGGTGGGCGCCGAAGGAGGCAAACACGCCCCCGGTGCGCGGGTTCATCAGCGTCACGCACATCACCGGGAACTGACCGCCCATGGAGGCATCCTTCACCAGTACCGGAAAGCCCTGATCTTCCAGCGCCTTGATGCCTTCGACAATGCCCGGGTATTTCGCCAGCACATCCTGCGGCACGTCCGGAAGCGCAAGCTCCTGCTCCAGAATCTCGCGCTTCACCGCCCGCTCGAAGATTTCCGACAGGCACTGCACCTGGGCTTCCACCAGGGTGTTGCCCGCGCTCATGCCGTTGCTCAGGAAAAGATTCTCGATCAGGTTCGAGGGGAAGTAGACCGTCTCGCCGTCGGATTGGCGCACGAACGGCAGGGAAACGATGCCGCGGGCCTCGTTGCCGGAGTTGGTATCGATCAGGTTCGAGCCTGAAAGCTCGCCTTCCGGGTTGTAGATCGCAAGCGTGTGCTCGTCGAGGATTTCCTCGGGCAGCTCATCGTTTGGCCCCGGCTTGAACCACTTCTCGTTGGGGTAGTGCACGAAATCGGCATTCGCGATCTCTTCGCCGAAGAACTGATCGTTGTAAAAGAAGTTGCAGGACAGACGCTCGATGAACTCGCCCAGCGCCGAGCACAGCGCGCTCTCCTTGGTGGCGCCCTTGCCGTTGGTGAAGCACATGGGCGAGGCTGCATCGCGAATGTGCAGCGACCACACGTGGGGCACGATATTGCGCCAGGAGGCGATCTCGATCTTCATGCCGAGGTCCGCGAGAATCCCGCTCATGCGGGCGATGGTCTCCTCCAGCGGCGCATCCTTGCCCTCGATATAGGTTTCGCCACCTTCGGGGGCGCCCATCAGCAGCGCCTGGGCGTCCTCGTCGATGTTCTCGACCACCTCGATCTGAAACTCCGGGCCGGTCTGCACCACCTTCTTGACCGTGCAGCGGTCGATGGAGCGCAGGATGCCCTGGCGATCCTTCTCGGAGATGTCTTCGGGAAGCTCCACCTGGATCTTGAAGATCTGCTTGTAGCGGTCTTCCGGGTCAACGATGTTGTTCTGGGAAAGACGAATGTTCTCGGTCGGGATATTACGCGCGTTGCAGTACACCTTCACGAAGTAGGCTGCGCACATGGCCGACGAGGCCAGAAAGTAGTCGAACGGCCCCGGTGCGGAGCCGTCGCCCTTGTAGCGGATCGGCTGGTCGGAGATGACCGTGAAGTCGTCGAATTTGGCCTCCAGGCGGAGGTTGTCGAGATAGTTGACCTTGATTTCCATAAAGCGGGCATCCGGAGCAATGAGTGTGCCCTGCCCTTTCATGCCGGGCAGCGGGCGAATTGGCGCCCATTATCCAGTTTTTCACCCGCTTCGTCTTGGTAAGTCTCGTTAGATGCTCATTCAGCGCCGAGCAGAAACGGAAGAGCTTCGTCTAGCAGTACCTCTGGGATTTCCTCGGGGATATAGTGGCCGCAAGGCAGCGCTTTGCCTTCCACCTGAGGTGCCACCTTGCGCCATTCGCTCAGTGCATCAAAGCAGGTTTCAATCGCGCCTTCAGCACCCCACATCACTTTCAACGGGCAGGTGAGCTTTACGTCAGCATCGATATCGGCCTGGTCATGAATCAGGTCAATCGTGGCACTGGCGCGATAGTCGCCGCAGATGCCGGTTGCAGTGCCGGGCAGCGCCAGACACCGCTCGTACTCGGCCAGGGCTTCTTGTGTGAACGGCGCCATGCCTGCGCTGCGCGCTCCCATGACGCTGTTCAGGTACTGGGCGGGGTCGCTCTTGATCAATATTTCCGGCAGCGGCTGGGGGCGGATCAGAAAGAACCAGTGCCAGTAGCTACGTGCAAAGGCGTCGGTGGTGCCGCGATACATGGCAAGGGTCGGCGCAATATCCAGCAGCACCATGCGCTCGACGCGCTTGGCATAATCCACCCCCAGCCGATGGGCCACGCGGGCGCCGCGGTCATGGGCCAGCACCTTGAAGCGCGCAAAACCAAGCGCCTCCATCAGCTCGGCCATGTCGGTGGCCATGGTACGCTTGGCGTAATTCAGGTGCTCAGGGTCGTCATCGGGTTTGGCGCTGTCGCCGTACCCGCGCAGGTCGGCGGCAATCACGGTGAAGTGCCGGGCAAGCGTTTCCGCGACCTTGTGCCAGATGACGTGAGTCTGCGGGTGGCCATGAAGCAGCAGTAGCGCCGGGCCACTGCCGCCCTGGCGAAAAGCGATCTCGACGCCGTTGACATGGCGGGTGTGTTTTTCATAGCCGCTAAACATGACGATCTCCTGGCCGGGGATGGGTAAGCGCAGGCCAACAGTCTACGTCATTTTCATAAAGGCCACTCAGTCGGCGGGTGGGGCAAGAACCTGCTGGAACAGCAGCGTCTCGAACACGTCCATGGGCGCGACTGACTTCAACGTCTTGGCGCGTAGAATGGCGCCTTCCCAACCGGAAAGGATAAAGCTTGCCAATTGTTGGGCATCGTGTGCAGAGCTGATGGCGCCCTGTGCCTGGGCGGCACTCAGGCAGTGGGCAAACCGCGCCTCCCAGCGCTGGAACGTGTGATCGAGCGCCTGCCTGAAACGATCGCTCTGCCCGGCCAGCTCCTGGCCCAGGTTACCGATCAGGCAGCCGGTGGCGTGGTCGCACTCGCGCATATAGGCGCGGCCGGTGGCAAAGTAGTGTTTCAGGCGCTCGAGCGGGGGGATCGCCGGGTCTTCGAGCAGCACGGCCAGGCGTGCGTCGTAGTCGTCGGCAAAGCGCTCGATCACCGCCAGCCCAAAGTCCTCCTTGCTGGAGAAGTAATGATAAAACGAGCCTTTCGGGACGCCGCAGGCGTTAAGTACGGCATTGATGCCCGTGGCGTTATACCCTTGCTGGGTAATCAATTCGGCACCAGTATCAATCAGCCTATCGCGGGTGGCGGTGTTTTTCATGGGCTTGCACAAGACTCATCGGGCGGCAGTTATTCCATCAGTGACGGGTTACGCGGCTAAAATGACTAGCCGGGTCGGCTGGCGAAGGGTTGCACGCTCTTTTCATAATGCTTGCCCAATCGCTGCGACCCGATGCGTGATGCTAGCATGATACGCGTTCTTTGCCGGAATTTTTGCTGCTTCCCTTTTTGTTCTCACAACGGATATCCGTGTTGATGAAATCTATTGACTCTTCGCCTTCGGCTCAGCAAGGCCGTGTCCGTCTGGGTAGCGTGGCTGCGCTGCTGGTGATGGTGGTGGGCCTGGCGTGTGCCTGGTGGATCATCACTCAGCCGCCGCGAATCGAACGCCGTCCGCCGCCAGCCCCCACCCCACCGGTGGTCGATGTCATCGCACTCGAACGGCGCCCTCAATCACCCACCTTGAGCGGTTTTGGCCGAGTCGAGGCCGAGCAGCAGGCCATGCTGGCCAGCCGGGTGGCGGGCCAGCTCGAGCGCTTCGGCGAGGGGGTTCTGCCAGGTCAGGTAGTCGAGCAAGGCGCACCGCTCGCCTACATCGACCAGGCCGACCTGCGTCTGGCGCTGGAAGACGCTGAAGCGCAGCTCAGCAATGCCGAGGCACAGTTGGCTTTGGAAAATGCCGAACAGCAGCGCGCGCGCAGCGAGTACGAGTCCTTTGG
Source organism: Vreelandella aquamarina (assembly GCF_020075495.1). Taxonomy (GTDB): domain Bacteria; phylum Pseudomonadota; class Gammaproteobacteria; order Pseudomonadales; family Halomonadaceae; genus Vreelandella; species Vreelandella aquamarina_A. The sequence goes on along the minus strand of NZ_JABYQT010000001.1, from coordinate 191,052 downwards.
CCGGCAGCTCTCCGCCGAGCGGCGCTCGCTGGTGCTGCGCGAGCCGCAGTTGCGCCAGGCCCAGGCTCAGCTCACCCAGGCACGCGTGGTCCGCGACCAGGCGGCGCTGAACCTCGAGCGGGCCACCCTGACCGCGCCCTGGAAAGCGATGGTGCAGGAGCGCCTGGTAGGCGCCGGCAGCCTGCTGAGCCAGGGCACGGAGCTTTTGAATCTGGTAGGCGTCGAGCAGTTCTGGGTGCGCGCATCGCTGCCCGGCGAGGCGCTTGAGTGGCTGGAGCCTGGAAACCCGGTCACGCTGACCAGCCGGGGCTGGCCGGAGGGAGGGAGTCGCATGGGCACCCTGGTATCGATTCTGCCCAATCTGGAAGAGAACGGGCTACAGGCGCAGCTGCTGATTGCCGTCAACGACCCGCTGGCGCTGGAAAACGACGGCCCGGCACTGCGTCTGGGCGATGTGATGCGCGTGGCGTTTGAAACCCAGGCCCAGGAAGCGCTGATCGCCCTGCCCTCGGCGGCCCTGCGCCCCGGCGAGCGCGTCTGGTGGGTGGATGACGAGGATCGCCTGCACAGCACCACGGTAACGCTTGCCTACCGCGGCGAGGACCAAGCGCTGATACGCAGCGGCCTGGAAGCCGGCCAGCGGGTCGTTATTTCCGGGCTTGCCCAGCCCCGCGAAGGGCAGCAGGTACGCGTGCGCACGCGCGGTGACACGCCGGCAAGCGACAGGGAGAGCAACTGATGCGCCGTGGCCCTATCGCCTGGATGATCGATCATGGGGTGGCGCCCAATCTCTTGATGGCGCTGTTTATCGTGGGCGGTCTCATGGCATCGCTTGCAATCAAGAAAGAGGTCTTTCCCGAGTTCGAGATCGAGATCGTCCAGGTCTCCATCAGCTACCCGGGCGCCACGCCGGAAGATGTCGAGCAGAGCCTGCTGCTGCCCGTCGAGGCGGCGATTTCCAACGTCGAGGGGATCGACGAGCTGACCTCGAGCGCCGGCGAAGGCAGTGGCATGGTCAGCGCCACGCTGATCGATGGTGTGGACGTGATGCGCGTTTATCAGGATATCCAGCAGGCCGTCAATGCGATTACTACCCTGCCCAATGCTGCCGACCCGCCCCGCTTCACCCTGGCGGGCCGCTCGCGCAGCGTGGTCAGCCTGCAGGTCTACGGCGCGGTGGGGCTGGCCGCGCTTCACGACGCTGCCGAAGATGTACGTGCCGAGCTTCAGGCCGCGCCAGGCATCTCGCGGGCCGAGCTTTCGGGCAACCGCGAGCGTGAAATTCAGGTGCACCTGGATGAAGAGGCCATCGAACGCTACGGGCTCGACCATCAGGAGCTGGCCAGCCGGATTGGCGCCGAGGCGCTGGACCTGGCCAGCGGCCAGCTCACCACCGCCGAAGGCGAATGGCTGATTCGCTACCAGGGCCGGCGCAACAGTGCCGCCGAGTTCGCCGAGCTGCCCATTCTCATCACTGCTCAGGGCACGCCGGTGCTGCTTGGCGATATCGCTCGCGTCAGCGACGGCTTTGCAGAAACCGACCGTGAGGAGTTCTACAACGGTGAGCCGGGGCTTTCGGTGAACATCTACCAGATTGGCCATCAGACACCGACCAGTATCTCGCAGGCAGTATATGGCGAACTCGACAGGCTGCGCGCAGGCCTGCCCCCTGGGGTCAGCCTGGATGTCGCCCGCGACAGCTCCAAGGTATATGAAGATCGCCTGAGCCTGCTGCTCAAGAACGCCTGGATGGGCCTGGCGCTGGTACTGGTGCTGATGGCGCTGTTTCTGGAAGCACGCCTGGCCTTCTGGGTAACCCTGGGCATCCCGACCGCCTTTCTGGGCGCCATGCTGTTTCTGCCCTGGATCGGCGTATCGCTGAACATGATGTCGATGTTTGCCTTTATCATCGCACTCGGCATCGTGGTGGACGATGCGATCATGGTGGGCGAGAACATCTACAGCTACCGTGAAGAGGGCTACTCGCTGCGCGATGCGGCAGTCAAGGGCGCCAGCGAAATCGCCACCCCGCTCACCTTTGCCATTCTTTCCAACATCGTGGCATTTCTGCCGCTGCTGTTCCTGCCGGGCTTTCTGGGCATGCTGTTTGCCACGGTGCCGGTGGTGGTGATTACGGTTTTCCTGATCTCCTGGGCCGAAGCGCTGTTCATCCTGCCCGCCCACCTGGCCCACAGCCGCAAGCCGCGTGAAACCCCGGCCTGGCAGAAACCGCTTGAAGCGCTGCGCCAGCGCCTGCAGGGCGGGCTGCACCACTTTACCTACCGCCGGTTCGAGCCGTTTTTGCAGCGCGCCCTCGACCAGCGCCTGCTGAGCATCGCGCTGGGCGTGGCGGTGCTGCTCGTCGCCTTGTCCTGGGCGATGAGCGGGCGACTCGGGTTCTCGCTCATGCCGCGGGCCGAGTCCGACCAGGTCCAGGCCGCCGTGACATTGCCGATTGGCACCAATATCAGTGTCAGTCGGGAACTGAGCCAGCAGCTTCTGGGGGCCGCCGAGCAGTTGAGCGAGCGCGAAGAGAGCCTTTCGTTCAGCAGCACACGCAGCCGCCTGGATGGCGAAAGTCTCGAAGTACGCCTGGATATTGCCCGCGAAAGCCTGGAGGCATGGCCGCCATCACGCATTGCCCGTGAATGGCGCGAGATTACCGGCGATCTGGTGGGTGCCCAGTCGGTGCGCTTCGAGTCCGACTTTGGTGGCCCCGGCAGTGGCGCCGCCCTGAACCTGCGCCTTTCACACCCCAACACCCAGGTGCTGGAAGCCGCCGCGGCGCGCCTGGCCGAGGTACTTGGCGAATACGGCCTGACCGACATCGACAGTGGCATTGGCGATGGTAAGCCCCAGCTGGAAATGCGCCTTTCGGCGGAAGGCCGCGCGCTGGGTCTTACCGGCAGCGACCTGGCCCAGGCCCTGCGCGGGCCGCTTCAGGGCGCCACGGCGGTGGAGCAGTTCATCGGGCGCAGCGAGATCAGCGTGGAAGTGCGCCTGCCCGAAGCCGACCGCGATAGCTTGAACGAGCTTTACCGCCTGCCGGTACGCACCCCGGAGGGGTTGAGCGTGCCGCTCTCCCGCGTGGCCGATATTACTCTGAGCCAGGCTTCCAGCAGCCTCGAGCGTATCGACGGCCGACGTATCATCACCGTTACCGCCGACTCCGAGGGCGACCAGACCATCAATCAGGTGCTTGCCACGCTGCAGGAAGACGTCTTCCCCACGCTGACCAATACCTGGCCGGGACTCGAGGTCAGCCTGGGCGGCCGCCAGCAGGATACCGCCGACAACCTGGCCTCGCTGCGCACCGCCATGTGGCTGATGCTGGCCGCCCTGTACGCGCTGCTGGCCATTCCGTTCAGAAGCTATCTGCAGCCCCTGCTGGTACTCGCCGCCATCCCCTTTGGTATCGTGGGGGCCGTGGTGGGCCACATGATCATGGGCTTCGGGCTTTCGATCATCAGCCTGCTGGGCATGCTCGCGCTCTCCGGGGTGGTGATCAACGATGCCCTGGTGCTGATCGACTACGCCAACCGCAAGCGGCGTGAAGGCATGGCACCGCGTGAGGCCATCGTGGCCGCCGCTACCCGCCGGCTGCGGCCGATCATGATGACCACGCTGACCACCTTCCTGGGGCTGGCGCCGATGATTCTGGAAACCTCGCGTCAGGCGCGCTTCATGATTCCCATGGCCATTTCGCTGGGCTTTGGCATGATCTTCGCCACCGTCATTCTGCTGATTCTGGTGCCCTGCCTGTATCTGGGCATGGAGAACTGGCGCGAACGGAGGAGCATGCCGTCAAGACCTCATCAGGAGGGTACAGTCTGATGACGATCCCCCTGATCAGATGGCGGCCTTCACGGCTGGGGCTGAAACTCTTCGCCGCGATCCTGAGTGTCAACGTGGCCATTTCCGCCAGCATGTTCCTGGCCGTGTCCTACAGTATCGACCGCGGGTTCATCGACTACCTGAACCAGGCTCAGGAGCGCCGCGCCATGCTGCTGGCCGACGGCCTGATCACCCGCTGGGAAACCCAGGGCAACTGGCGCTGGCTCGAGCAGAATCCCGAACGCTGGCCGCATATCGTGCGCTTCGAGCTGGGCCAGGAGCATCGCGAGCGCCCCTCCCCGCTTGGCGAAGCGCAGGATTTTGCCCTGCGCGCACCGGGGGGTGAGTTCGTCGTGCCGCCCCGTAATGGCCGCACAGGGTCCGGCGACTGGCGCTGGCTTACGCTCTACAGCAACCGCGAAGCCATCGGTTCGCTGGGGTTTCGTCCGCCGCAGCAGATGATGGAACGCATGGAGAACCGTTTTCTGGAGCTCCAGCAGCGCAACCTGGTGATCATCGTCATCTCGATCGGCCTGGCCTCGCTGCTGCTGGCCGCCGGGCTCTCCTGGTGGCTGAGTCGGCGTACCCGCGCTCTGGCGGTGGCGACCAGACGCCTGACCCAGGGCAACTACCATACCCGCCTGCCCGAGCGCGGCCGGGACGAACTGGCAAGACTCGCGCGGGACTTCAATGTGCTGTCCGCGACCCTTGAAGCCAACCGCGATGCCCGGGCACGCTGGGTATCCGATACCGCCCACGAGCTGCGCACGCCTCTGGCCGTGCTGCGCGGCGAGATCGAGGCAATGCAGGATGGCATTCGTCCGCTGAATCAGGAAAACTTGGGTTCGCTGGCCCAGGAAGTCGCCCAGCTCGAGCATCTGGTGGCCGATCTACGCCTGCTGTCGCAAAGCGATGCCGGCGCTCTGGATATTCATCTAGCGCCGATGAACCTGAGCGCCAGCCTGGCAAGCCGCCTGGAAGACGCCGATCGCTGGCTGAATGAAAGCGGCCTTGCGCTTGTCACACGGATTGCGCCTGATGTGATGATAAGAGGCGATGCCCAGCGTCTGCACCAGCTATGGAACAACCTGCTGGATAACAGCTGTGCTTATACCGATGCCCCCGGCACGCTCCAGGTGACGCTGGGTATCGAGGAGCAGCAGGCGGTGATTACCTGGCAGGACAGCGCCCCGGGCGTGCCTGAAAGTGAGCTTTCACGGCTTACCGAGCGCCTTTATCGCGTCGAGGGCTCCCGCAATCGGGCCAGCGGCGGCAGCGGCCTCGGGCTCTCCATTGCCAGCGCCCTGGTGAGTGCTCACGGCGCCACGCTTGAAGCCTCCAGCGCGACGCTGGGCGGGCTGTGCTGGACGCTGCGCTTTCCCCTGCTGACGGCCCATTCATGATAAAAGAGCCTTCCATGACCCAAGACACTACGCTGTTGATCGTTGAGGACGAGCCCAAGATCGCCCGCCTCATGGATGATTACCTGACGTCCCATGGCTATCGCGTGACCACCCTTGGCCACGGCGATGAGGTGCTTCCCTGGCTTGCCGAGCACTCGCCCGAGCTTATCCTGCTGGACGTCATGCTGCCCGGCAAGGATGGCCTGACCCTGTGCCGTGAGATTCGCAACACCTGGCCCGCCATCGCCATCATCATGGTGACCGCCAAGGTGGAGGAAGTGGACCGGCTGCTGGGCCTCGAGCTGGGCGCCGATGACTATATCTGCAAGCCCTTCAGCCCACGCGAGGTGGTCGCGCGGGTAAAAGCGGTGCTGCGCCGCAGCCAGGCGCTGGCCGAGCAGTCATCGCCGAATCACCAACGTGACGCGGCGGCCCCCGTCACGCTCGATGAAGACGGCTGGCAGGCGCTGGCAAATGGTCAGGACCTGGGCCTGACCGCGGTTGAATTCCAGCTGCTGCGGGTCATGATGCAGTCGCCCGGACGCATCTTCAGCCGCGAACAATTGATGGATCACATGTACCGCGACAACCGCATCGTCTCCGAGCGCACCGTCGACAGCCATATCAAGAAACTGCGCAAGAAGATCACCGAGGCCCTGCCCGAGCAGGAGATCATTCGCTCGGTGTATGGAGTAGGCTACAAGTACCAGCCGGAGGGGTAATTGCAGACGCTGAAGACCTTCGTTATTGCACACTCCGTGCATCGGGTTTGCACGACGCTGCCGGATACTGCCATGGTCAACTTACCAGGAGGTATGCCATGAAACTGTCATTACGTCAGATGTTCGCCCCGACCCTGCTTGCTCTGGCACTGGCCCCGCTGGCCTTCTCGGCTCAGGCGGAGCAGCACGAAGGCCGCGGCTCAGACGCTGATCGTGAAGCGTTCCATCAGCGTATGGAAGAGCGCCGCCAGGAAGTGTACGAGCGTGCCGGCTTGAGCGACGAGCAGCAGCAAGCGCTCAACGAAATCAACGCCGAGCACTACCAGGCCATGCAGGCGCTGCGTGCCGAGCACGAAGAAAAAGTCGCCGACATTCTGTCCGAAGAAGAGCGCGATGCCCTGAAAGAGGCCATGAAGGAAGTCCGTGACGAGCACCGCGGCGAAGGTAAAGGTCACGGCCGTCGCGGCGGGCACGAGCACCAGAATGATGAAGCGGAAGCCGCCAGCGAATAAAAACCGCTGATAGCCACTCAGTCGTATCAAGCAAACGCCCGGCACCGCCGGGCGTTTTCATGGGCGAGCTATGGGTTGCGTCTAGAAAAAGCCCAGCGGATTGATGTCGTAGCTGATCAGCAGGTTCTTGGTCTGCTGATAGTGCTCGAGGGCCATCTTGTGGGTTTCACGGCCCACGCCGGATTTCTTGTAGCCGCCGAAGGCGGCATGCGCCGGGTACTGGTGGTAGCAGTTGGTCCATACGCGGCCGGCCTGAATACCGCGCCCCATGCGAAATGCCACGTTGATATCCCGGCTCCATACGCCTGCGCCGAGCCCGAACTCGGTATCGTTGGCAATCGCCAGCGCTTCCTCTTCGTCCTTGAAAGTGGTGACCGCGACCACCGGGCCGAAGATCTCCTCCTGGAAGACGCGCATCTTGTTGTCGCCTTTCAGCAGCGTTGGCTGGATGTAGTAGCCCTTGTCATAGCTCGGGTCGAAGCTCTCCTTGTTGCCGCCGGTGAGGAACTCGGCCCCTTCTTCGCGGGCAACGTCCATGTAGGACATGATCTTGTCGTACTGCTCCTGGGATGCCTGAGCGCCTACCTGCACGTCGGTATCCAGGGGGTTGCCGCGCTTGATGGTCTTGGTGCGCTCGAGCACCTTGGCCATGAAGTCGTCGTACATGCTCTCCTGAATCAGCGCGCGCGAAGGGCAGGTACACACTTCGCCCTGGTTGAAGAAAGCCAGCACCAGCCCCTCGACCGCCTTGTCGATGAACGTCGGCTCGGCGTTCATGATGTCGGCAAAGTAGATATTCGGCGACTTGCCGCCCAGCTCCACAGTGGACGGAATGATGTTTTCAGCGGCGCACTTGAGAATGTGCGAGCCCACCGGCGTGGAGCCGGTAAAGGCGATCTTGGCGATGCGCTTGCTGCTGGCCAGGGCCTGCCCTACTTCCTCGCCGAAACCGTTGACGATATTGACCACGCCCGGCGGCAGCAGGTCGCCGATGATCTTGATGAGTTCCAGAACGGACGCGGGCGTCTGCTCGGCAGGCTTGAGCACCACGCAGTTGCCGGCGGCAAGCGCCGGTGCCAGCTTCCAGACGGCCATCAGGATAGGGAAGTTCCAGGGAATGATCTGTCCCACCACGCCCAGCGGCTCGTGGAAATGGTAGGAGACGGTATTGGCATCGATATCCGCCGCCGTGCCTTCCTGAGCGCGAATACAACCGGCAAAGTAGCGGAAGTGGTCTACCGCCAGCGGGATGTCGGCATTCAGGGTTTCACGAACGGCCTTGCCGTTGTCCCAAGTTTCGGCCACCGCCAGAAGCTCCAGGTTCTGCTCGATGCGGTCAGCCATCTTGAGCAGGATATTGCTGCGCTCGGCGGCGGAGGTCTTGCCCCAGGCCGGGGCGGCCTTGTGGGCGGCATCCAGCGCTTTATCGATATCTTCCGCGGTCGAGCGCGGAATTTCGCAGAATACGTCTCCATTGACCGGACTGATATTGTCGAAATACTGCCCGTTCACCGGCGCCACGAATTCGCCGCCGATATAGTTGCCGTAACGTTTTTCAAATGACACCACGGCGTTGGCTTCACCCGGATTGGCGTAGATCATCACAAGGCTCCTGCATATTATGGTTATTGAAAGCGCTCATTCAGTGTGGGTCACCACAGCACTTTACGAAATAGCCCATTAGCAGAATGCCCCATTGTCTGATCGCCGGGCAAGGCTTAGCCGGGCAGGTTGTCGCGCCGCCACCCCTGCAAGGCGGCATGGGTGCGCGTGGCACTGTGGCGCAGTCTGCCGAACACTTCATCCAGCTGGCATGGCGTGGCGGCCTTGTCATCGGCCAGTACTTCGAGCCGCTTGGCGTAGTCGGCAAGCTGCTCGGCTCCCATGCTCAATGATTCGCCGCGCAGCTGGTGGGCAAGCCTTTTTACCTGCTGCGCCTGTTCGTCGAAAATCCCCTCGGCAGTAACCAGATAAGCCGCCAGTTGCGACAGATAGTCACTTACCTGCTGATGGTAGAGCACTACAAGGTGTACCAGCTTTGCCTCGCCCAGGCTCGCTCTGAGCATGTCGAGCGTGGCGGTATTGAGTAAATCCTGATGAGAGGCGTCGGCTCTGGCCTCGTGCAGCATCGGCATCAGGGCGGGCGTGGCGGCGGGCAGCAGGTGCATCGCAAGCACGTTGCTCAACCCCGACAGCGACAGCGGCTTGGTGATGTAGTCATTCATCCCAGCATCCAGACAGAACTGCCGATCATTGCCCCCCGCGGTCATCGCCACGATCGGCACACTGGCAAGCCAGCCGCCATGCTCTCGCAGTCGCCGGGTCACGACCAGGCCATCCATGTCCGGCAGCTGGATATCCATGAATATCAGATCCACCCTCTGGGTATCCGCCATGGCCAGCGCTTCGTGGCCGTTTTCTGCATACACCACGTCACACCCCAGGCGCGAGAGCAGCCCCGTGGCCACCTTGCGGTTGATCGCATTATCTTCCACCAGCAGCAACGAAGTGCCCGTAAAGTCACGCGCTGGTTCCTTGGGCAGCTTGGTGACGGCGGGACTTGCCGCTACCAGCGGCAGTTCACAGCTGAACGTGCTGCCCTGGCCCGGCTGGCTTTGCACGCGCAAATGCCCCTGCATGGCCTCGCTCAATCGCTTGGAAATGGCAAGTCCGAGGCCGGTGCCTCCGTAGCGGCGTGCTACCGAGGCATCGGCCTGCTGAAAGGGCTCGAACAGGCTGGCCTGCTGTCTTTCATTCAGGCCACAGCCGGTATCGCTGACCTCCAGCAGCAAGTGTTCGACCGTGGAAGAGACGCGAATGGTGACGCGACCGTAGTCGGTGAACTTGATCGCGTTGGCCACCAGGTTCAGCAGGATCTGCCGGACACGCCCGGCGTCCAGCATGACCCAGGACGGCACCAGTGCATCGATATCCACTTCGAGCGTCAGCCCCTTGGCCTGGGCGCGGGGCTCAAATAGCGCCACCACACTGTCGATCAAGGGCTTCAGCGCCGTTGGTGAGGTCTCGAGCGTCAAGTGACCCGCCTCGATTTTCGAGAAATCGAGAATCTCGTTGATCATGGCCAGAAGCTGATTGGCGCTGTCGTGAATGGTGCGTGCGTAATCTTCCACCTGGGCGGGACTAGCCGGCTCGCGAAGCAGTTCACTCATGCCGATTACCCCATTGAGCGGGGTGCGTATTTCGTGGCTCACCATGGCCAGAAAATCCGACTTGGCCTGGTTGGCAGCCTGGGCCTGTTCGGCGGTGACTTCAAGCTGCTGACTCAAGAGTTCCTGCTCGCGTCGGGCCGCCGCGCTTTCGCGCATTTCACGCACCAGAAACACGATGACCAGCAAGACGGCCAGGCTCATGCCTACCAGTAGCGTCATCAAGAGCTTGTAGAGCGTGCTCAGAAGAATTCGCTCTTCAGTGGCCGACTCGGCCAGATAGCCGTTGATGGTGATGACGAACCGCTCGGTCAGCTGGGTCAGCCGGTTGAGTTCGGCCTCGAGCTCGACGAGCGGCAGCTCATCGAGCTCGCTTTGGGGGCCGAGCATGGGGTCGAGCAGCTCCATCTGCTGCTGAATGTAACCAAGTAATTCACTGGCGCCCGAGGCGGCTTGCAAGAGCGAATTGACCTCGCCCTCCTGCAGCAGCATCACACGGCTGTAGAGCAGCTCGAAGCGCAGATTGAGTCCATCCTGGGTGTCCGAATCCAGCGGGGTACGCGTGACCGAGAGCAAGTGATTGAGCAGTTGAACGGCGTCCCGGTCCAGCTTGTAAACCACCCAGGCCGTATCCTCACGCAGGCTTTGGGTCAGGTTATCCTGGCGCCAGGAGGCAAGCGCTGCCACGACCAGGGCGCCGGCAAACAGCAGTACGGTGAACATGGCCACCAGCTTGAGCCGGCGGGGGTAGCGCAGAAGCCTTGGTGCTTGTACCACGGTGCGGCTAAAGCGCATCGATACGCATGACCTGCCAGACGGCCCGGAAGCGTATTTTCTCGCTCAGCAGTACCTCATCCTGGTCGAAGGGATAAAGCACCCATAGCGGACCGTACTCGCGGATGGGCATGGGTTCACCGTTACGCTCGAGCGCCAGGATGACCTCATAGTCGTCGAAATCAGTCATCGGGATTTCAGCAGCATACCCGTTGAGCGCCGATACCTGCACCGTCTCGCTTTCAGCGCCCACATACTCGAGCAGGTCGCGCATCAGCGGGCCCGAGTAGTGGCTGACGCCGCCGGTCCAGGGTGTACTGGTGTCAAAGCCATGCTGGGGCAGCGCCTTCAGCATGGCCATGTCCAGATGCGCTTCGCCTTCGGCATTCTGATGCTTGATATTGCCTTTCACTTCCAGGATGACCGCACCGTCAGGTGCAGGCAGCGCCTCATCAGGGGCTGCCTGCGCCCCTTGGGATACACACAGTGCCATCAAGGCCCAGCCAGCCAATAACGTTTTCACGATCATTTCCTCACAAAATCCTGCGTTAGCGTCAAGCCCTCAGGGTCTTCATCGATACCGGAAGAGAGGACGCGCACCGGTACGTCGAATCAGGCCGAGTGGTGTTTTTAAAAACATTCTGTCGTTCAAGCGCTGTCGTTCAAATACTGTCGTTCAACTACTGTAGAAACGCCGGCTCGATGGAGCCGGCGTTGTCAGCATGACGACAGGCGTTAGCCCGGCTAGCGCACGATCATGACCGATACCTTGGCATGATGCACTACATGTTCGGCATTGGGACCCAGCACGTAGTCAACGAACTTGTGCTTGGTGTGCGACGCCATGACGATCAGGTCGGCATCGAGCTTCTTGCCCACCTTGATGATCGCCTCCCAGGGCGAGCCGTCCACGATCACGCTCTGGGTCTTGACGTCTTTCGGAACATGCTCGTCGATGAAGCGCTGCTGCGCTTGCTTCATCGCCTCATGAGCCTTTTCCGAAAAGTTCTTCGGAAAGTAGGCCCCGACCATGGGCATCTTGAACTCCGGCAGTACCGACACGATATGCAGCGATGCGCCAAACGTCTGGCAGAGCGTGACCGCCGTGGGCAACGCCTTCTGCCAGGAGGTCGCCTCGTTCAGATCCACGGGAAGCAGCACTTTCTGGTACATGACGCTCCCCTCAGGCCACGGCCGCTGCATCATCATCCTGCTCCTTGCTGCGCCGACGGCGCTGCAGCAGCACGACAAGACCAAACAGCCCCAGGGCAGGTAGCCACATCCACTCCTTGGTCCAGCGATCCACCGGCGCCAGCACCTGGGTGATTTCCTGGTCGAAATCAAACCCCAGCTCCGCCGCCGGGCCGCCAAACGCCACGAAGTCGACCAGCGTCTGATCACCATCCACGTAGAGCTCCATGCCCAGGTTCTCCAGACGCTCTTCGCCGGTGTCGCCGCTGGGCACAGGCACCAGGATATAGGTCGACATGGGGGCCCCGAAATCATCCTCGCCGGCTATCTGCACGCGCAGGCTGCTGCCATCGTCGACTCGTCCAAGCGCCTCGGCAAACTGGGCAGGCGGCACCGATTCGTAGGGGTCGTGGATCTTGTCCATCCAGAAGCCGGGGCGGAACAGAGTAAAGGCGACCAGCAGCAGCAGCACTGACTCGTACCAGCGGCTGCGTGTCAGCATATAGCCCTGGGTGCCAGCGGCAAAGATCAGCATGGCGATCGTCGCTACAATGAATATCACCACCCCTTGTGTCACCGTGACATCGATCAGCAGCAGATCCGTGTTGAAGATGAACAGAAACGGCAGCGCCGCCGTACGCAGGCTATAGTAGAACGCCTGGAAGCCGGTGCGCAGCGGATCGCCCCCCGACACCGCCGCGGCGGCAAACGAGGCAAGCCCCACTGGCGGTGTGACATCCGCCATGATCCCGAAGTAGAACACGAATAGATGAACGGCGATCAGCGGCACGATCAGACCGTTTTGCTGGCCCAGCATCACGATCACCGGCGCCATCAGCGCCGACACCACGATATAGTTGGCGGTGGTGGGCAAGCCCATGCCCAGAATAAGGCTCAAAAGGGCGGTCAGCAGCAGGATCATCATCAGGTTGCCGCCGGACAGTAGCTCGACGACATCCGCCAGCACCAGGCCCACGCCGGTTTGAGATACAGCGCCGACCACGATGCCCGCCGTGGCCGTGGCGATACCGATACCGATCATGTTGCGCGCGCCGGTTACCAGGCCATCCCACAGATCCAGAAAGCCTTCCTTGATATCGGCCGCCATCTTGCTGCGTCCGCGGAAGATGGCGATGATCGGACGCTGCGTCACCATGATGAAGATCATGAATACGGTCGCCCAGAACGCCGAAAGCCCTGGTGACAGGCGTTCGACCATCAAGCACCAGACCAGCACGATGACCGGCAGAATATAGTGCAGGCCGACCATCACGGTGGGCCGGGTCTGCGGCAGCTTGATGACCTTGGAGTTCGGGTCATCCATCTCCAGTTCGGGGTAGTAGGAGCTGATCTTCAAAAGCCCTACATAAACCGCTGCCAGGCCCAGTGAAATGACCCAGGGAGTGGCTTCACCCAAAACGGGCTTCAGCCAGCCCAGGCCGTAATAGACCGCAACCGACAACCCCATGAGCAGCAAAAGCCCCGTCAGAAAGCCGATCACCTTGTTCAGCAGCGGACGAGCCGGGTTGCTGGACGGCAGCCCCTTCATGTTGGCTTTCAGGGCTTCCAGATGAACGATATAGATCAGAGCAATATACGAAATGATGGCAGGCAGGAAGGCGTGCTTGATGACTTCGACATAGGAAATGCCCACGTATTCGACCATCAGAAACGCCGCCGCGCCCATGACCGGCGGCATGATCTGCCCATTGACCGAGGAGGAGACTTCCACCGCCCCGGCCTTTTCAGCACTGAAGCCCACCCGCTTCATCATGGGAATGGTAAAGGTACCCGTGGTCACCGTATTGGCAATCGAGGAGCCGGAAATCAGACCGGTCATGCCCGAGGCCACGACCGCCGCTTTGGCCGGGCCGCCCTTGAGATGGCCCAGCAGAGAAAACGCTACCTTGATGAAATAGTTGCCGGCGCCCGCTTTATCCAGCAACGCGCCAAACAGTACAAACAGGAAGACAAAGCTTGTGGATACCCCAAGTGCGATGCCGAACACGCCCTGCGTGCCAAGCCATTGGTGGTTGATCAACCCGCCAAGGCTGACGCCGCGGTGGGCCAGGATACCGGGCATGTAGGGGCCAAACAGCGAGTAGCCGATAAAAATCGCGGCGACCACCATCAGCGGCGGCCCAAGTGCGCGGCGGGTGGCTTCGAGCAGCATCACGATGCCCAGGATGCCGATCACGATATCCTGGGTAATAGGCCGACCAGGACGTTGCGCCAGGTCAGAATAGAATATGAACAGGTACGCGCCGCAGAAGGCGGCAATCGCGGCAAACGCCCAGTCCTGTAACGGAATACGCTCACGCGGTGAGCGCTTCAACGCAGGATAGGCCATGAAGGCCAGAAAGAGCGCAAACGCCAGGTGAATAGAGCGCGCTTCGGTGGCGCTGAACACGCCAAAGCCCACCATGTAAGGAAGTGGCGATGCAATCCATAGCTGAAACAGCGACCAGGCAGCTGCAATGCTTACCAGCAGCTTACCGGGTACGCCGTGCGGCTTCCTTGCCCCTGTGTCACTGGCGGCGACCATATCATCAAGGTCGTCCCCTGTGGCTGCCAAGGGTTGTTTGTCATCACGCATACGCTTGTCCTGCCTAATGGTCAGCGCTGACAATCAGCGCTTTCAACAAGAAGCGCGGACACCCCAGGTGCCCGCGCTTGTCACTTCTAAAGCGATCGCTACCGGTCATGGCCAATAGCGTAACGCCAAGCCTTACTCGATCCAGCCACGCTCACGGTAGTAACGCGCCGCGCCATCATGCAGCGGTGCGGTCAGACCGTCGGCTATCATGTCCTCTTCGTTGAGGTTCTCGAACGCCGGGTGCAGACGCTTGAAACGATCGAAGTTGTCGAACACGGCCTTGACCGTTTCGTACACGATGTCTTCGTCAACGTCGGCAGACGAGACGAAGGTCGCCGCGACGCCGAAGGTTTCAACGTCTTCGTCGTTGCCACGGTACAAGCCGCCCGGGATCACGGAACGGGTGTAGTACGGATACTCTTCGATCAGCGCATCGATCTCGTCGCCGGTCACGGATACCAGGCGGGCGTCGATCGTGGTCGTCGCTTCCTGGATGGAACCGTTCGGGTGGCCCACTACATAGACCATGGCATCGATGTTGTTATCGGAAAGTGCCGAGGCCTGCTCGGCGGCATCCAGCTGGGAGGCCAGCGCGAAGGTGCCTTCATCCCAACCGAACGCATCCATGACCACGTCCATGGTGTTGCGCTGACCAGAACCCGGGTTGCCGATGTTGATGCGCTTGCCCGGGAAATCGCTGATGTTCTCGATGCCGGAGTCGGCACGAGCCACCACGGTGAGCGGCTCGCCGTGCATGGTGAAGACGGCGCGCATGTCTTCCCACGGGCCCTCGCCTTCGAAGTTGGCTTCACCGTTGTAGGCACGGTACTGAACGTCGGACTGAACCACGCCCATGTCCAGCTCGCCGCTCTTCATGCCGTTGACGTTGGCAACGGAGCCGCCGGTCGACGGTGCGTTGCAGCGAATGTTGTGCTCTTCGCTACCGCGGTTGACCATACGGCAGACCGACTGGCCCACGACATAGTAAACGCCGGTCTGACCGCCGGTACCGATGGTGATATAGCGCTCCTGGGCGACGGCGGGTGCAGCGAACGTTGCCGCTGCGATTAATGCGCCTGAAAAGGCAGCAGTAGAAAATACATGGCGTTTCATGGACATACCTCTATCTTGATGTTGTGAGCGTTATGCGTTCTGGAAACCCCCATCAGCCTGTCCCCTTTGGGTGAACCTGCTTCCAGAACGTTTTCAAGACAAACTGTCATAACCCGGCACCGATTGTGCCGACCATGGCTACTTTAGCGAAAAACAATCCGCTTGGCGAAACCATGATAGGCAAGCGGCGCGCTTAGCGCCGCCTATTGAAACACGACTTTCCCCTTGCGTAACGTTTAGTCAGCGTTAATGGCCATGCCTCTTTTGCATAGGGGGCATGAGATGAACACTCGATGGCCTACTTAAGCGTAGCGACATCTGATGGTTTCGCTATTGCCACGCGAGTCTCCTCTTAAACGTTATAGCCCAGCATCTGGGGCAGCCATAGTGCAATGGCCGGAAAAATCGCCACCAGCGCCAGGGCACCACTCATTGCCAGCACGAACATCAGCGCCCAGCCGAGCGTGTGCTCGAGGCGGATCTTGGCGACTTCCGTCGTCACCATCAGATTGACCGCCACCGGTGGCGTGAACTGGCCGATGGCAATATTCATCGCCAGCAGTATGCCGAACCACACCGGGTTCCAGTCGAAGTGCTGCATGACCGGAATCAGGATGGGCATCATGATCAGGTAGATCGAGATGGCATCGAGCAGCATGCCTGCTACCAGCACGGCCAGCATGACCAGGATCAGCAGCACGACACCGTTATCGGTAAGGCCGATGATCCACTCCGCCAGGTGACGGAAAGTGCCCAGCATGGTACCCGCCCAGGCAAAGATGCCGGCCAGGGCGATGATCAGCATCACCACGCCGGAAACGATCGCGGCTTCGCCCAGAAGCGCCCATAGGTCACGCAGCGACAGCTCACGAGTAAAAAAGAGCCCGACCAGCGTACCGTAGGCAACGGCCACCACCGCCGCCTCGGTAGGGGTAAACAGCCCCGAGCGCAGACCACCCAGAATCAGGATGGGCGCAAACAGCGCCGGCAACGCCTCCTTGAAGGTGGTACGCACGCTCAAGCGCTCACTCTCTACCGTAGGCGAGCCCTCCCAGCCGTTGCGCCGGGCCAGAATAAGCGCCGGCACCAGCAGCGAAAGCCCGGCCAGAATGCCCGGAAAGAGCCCTGCGGCAAATAGTGCGCGCAGGTCTACCCCGGGTACCACGATAGAGTAGAGAATCAGCGCCACCGAAGGCGGAATCAGAATCGCCGTCGAGGCCGAAGCGGCAATCAGAGTGGCAGAAAACGGCTTGGGGTAGCCCGCCCGGGTCATGCTGGGCAACATCACCATGGCAACCGCCGCGGCGTCCGCCGGGCCCGAGCCGCTCATGCCCCCCATGATCATGCACACCAGCACCGCCACCAGCGCAAGCCCACCGTGGCGGGGGCCAATCAGGGCCTGGGCAAAGCGCACCAGGCGCAGCGCCACGCCCGAGCGCTCGAAGATCAACCCGGTCAGAATGAACAGCGGAATCGCAATCAAGGGATACTTGGCAATGCTGTTATAGGTGTTCGTGCCAAGCGTTGCCAACATCTCCGGTGACAGCCCCAGCACGATACCCACCGCCCCGGAAAGAGCCAGCGAAAACGCTACCGGCACACCGGCAATCAGCAGCCCGGCAAACGCCAGGATCATCCATACATCAGGCGTCATCAGCCATCTCCCCGGTCAGCCGTGCGCGGGTCTGCTGGAAAAGCCGCCACAGCATGGCCAGGGTAAGTACCGGCAGCCACACCAGATACCACCACTGCGGCAGACCAAGCCCCGGTGAGAGCGACTCCCACTGGTACTCCTGCCAGGCGAGCTTGCCGCCGTACCAGGTGATCAGCCCCAGCACCAGCGCACCGCACAGCGCCTGAAACACGATCAGCGCATGGCGATAGCGCGGCGGCAGTGCTCGCTCCAGAAAGCCGATACGGATATGCCGGTTGCGCCGCAGGGCCACCGAAGCGCCGGCAAAGGTTAGCACCACCAGAAGGAAAACGGAAAACTCTTCGGTAAAGGAGAACGACCCGCCGGTCACGTAGCGGGTGATCACGTTGCCCAAACTGATCAATGAAATCACGACAAGCGCCAGCGCACCTATCCAGCGCTCGGGCCGTGCATCAGGAAAGCCTTTCATGAAAGCCTCGTCACTACGGCGCCCCCCGAGGCCGGGAGGCGCAACATCAGAAAAGCGATTAACGCGCGTCAATAGCCGCTTGAGCGGCCTCTACCAGAGGTTCGCCAATACGCGGTGCCCACTTCTCGTATACAGACTGGGTCGCATCGGCAAAAGCCTGATATTGGGCGTCGGTAAGCTCGGTGACCGTCACGCCGCGCTCCTGAATGGCGGCCAGCCGTTCGCTCTCCTGCTCGCGGGTCATGGCGGTTTCCCATTCACCGGCTTCGAGTGCCGTTTCGCGCAAGAGGGTCTGCTGCTCTTCAGAGAGGGTCTGCCATACCTGCTGATTCACCGCAAAGATCAACGGGTCGTTCATGTAGTTCCAGAGCGTCAGATGTGCCTGACCTACCTGGTCGATGCGCGCCACGTCAAACACGGAAAGCGGGTTTTCCTGACCATCCACGGCGCCGGTGGTCAGCGCCGGCTGGGCATCGGTCCAGCTCATCTGCGTGGGGTCAGCGCCCAGCGCGTTGAAGGTATCCTGAAACAGCGGCGAGCCAACCACGCGAATCTTCAGCCCGTCCAGATCGTCGGGCTCGGTGATGGGGCCCCGCGAGTTGGACACCTGGCGAAAACCGTTTTCGCCCCAGGCCAGCGGCACTACGCCGCGCGACTCGATGGCCTCGAACACCATCTCGCCCGCTTCACCGCCGGTGATGGCATCGACCGCCGCCTCATCAGGAATGAAGAACGGAAGCGAGAACAGGTTGAGTGCCGGCACCTGGGGCGACCAGTTGATGGTCGAACCCACCGCGGCATCGATCAGGCCCGAGCGCATGGCGGAAAACTCGCGGGTCTGGTCGCCGGATACCAGTTGAGAGTTGGGGTAGACGCGCAGGGTCAGCTCGCCCTCGCTGCGCTCTTCCACAAGCTCGGCCCACTTTTCAGCGGCCTGCCCCCAGGGAAAGGCGTCGGATAGCACCGTCGAGACAGAGAGTTCGCGGGCCTGGGCAGATACCGCGAGCGTCAGCAGGGCGGCTCCGGCAAGGCCGATCGTTGTGTGTGTCATGTGGCGTGTCAGCGTCATGGTAATTCCTTTTTATCTATTTTTTATGGTGGGTCGCCCGCGCCTGCTTACACAGGCAGGCAGCTCCCGGCCCTATTGTAGGGACTTGAAAGGCGAAGGGAAGACGCACAAGCTGATATGATGTGCCAAGCATTTCATTTTCATTCATACCGGATACTGCCGTGCCTCTACGCGATCTACTGCTCGGCCTGGTGGTCATTGCCATCTGGGCGCTCAATATCATTGTGATCAAGGTGGGCGTCGCTGAGCTTCCGCCTCTTTTGATGACCACACTACGTTTCATGCTGGTCGCCATTGTGCTGGTGCCGTTCTACCCGGTGTCCCGCGCCCAGCTGCCGTTTCTGCTGCTGCTCTCCTTTACCTTCGGCACCCTGCACTTTGCTCTGCTGTTCATTGGCCTGGGTCAGGCCGAGGCGGGCACTGGCGCACTTCTGGTGCAGATGGGAACCCCCTTCGCCACGCTGCTGGCAGTGATATTTCTCAAGGAGAAGCTGGGGGCCAAGCGCTTGGCGGGGCTCTTGCTGTCATTTGCCGGAGTAGTGGTGCTGGCTGGCGGGCCGACGCTGCCTTCGCCGCTTCCGCTTGGCATTCTGCTGATGAGCGCTTTCGGCTGGGCGGTATCGCAACTTTTGATCAAGCGTGGCCCGGCCATTGCACCACTGGCCCTGGCAGGATGGGTGGCGCTGCTCGCCGTGCCCCAGGTAGCCCTTGGTTCCTGGCTGTTTGAAAACGGGCAGTGGCAGGCGCTAAGCGAGGCAAGCTGGGCGGGCTGGGGAGCGGTCTTCTATACCGCGGTGATGTCGTCGATCGTGGCGTATGGCATCTGGTATGCCCTGCTGCGCCGCCATCCGGTCAACCGGGTGGTGCCGATGACGCTGCTGGTACCTGTGCTTGCCGTGGGCCTGGGCGCACTGCTGATGGGCGACACTCTGGGGTTTCATAAGCTGATGGGCGGCGGCCTGGTCGTGGCGGGAATCGGCTTGATCCTGATCCGCTTTCGCAAGCGCCCGGCGCTTTAGATTTGTCGACTACGCGAGGTCGTCTGACCTCGCATCACTTCGTCACTCGTCAGGCTGACAGAACCCCGCCTCGCCCGGTACCGACACGCAGTCGCCAACCTGAATGTTACGCGCGGCGAAGTAGCCACCGTTGACCTCAAGGGCGGCATGATAGGCCGCTCCCGCCGGGTAGGTGGGGCATTCGCCCGGCGCGCTGGATTCACAGGGCGGCATGGTGTTGATGGCCACGATGCGCCCGTCTTGATCAATAAACGCGATATCCAGCGGGATCAGCGTGCGATACATCCAGAAGGCGTTGCTGGCCGGCTGCTGCTGCTCGAACCGGAACAGCATGCCGCGCTGCTCGGGCAGGTGCTCACGCTCCATCAGCCCCCGCTGACGCTGGGCCACGGTTCGCGCCACTTCCACTTCCAGGCGGTGCGGGCCGCCATCGCTATGAATGGCCAGTGCCAGCAGCTCGCCATGCTGCTGGGCATCACGTTTTTCATCGGCGCTGTCTGCCAGGGCAAGCGCGCTCCACAGCGTACCGGGAAGCAGCGCCACCAGCGGCAGGCCTAGCGCCGCTTTCACTACCAGGCGGCGGGTCGGGTTCATGAGCGTTTCCTTTAGGCAGCCGGCTGATCGGCAATGGTCATGACTTTCATGGTATTGGTGCCGCCATGGGCATTCATGTGGTCACCGCGGGTGAGGATGACGTGATCGCCCGGCTCGGCAAGGCCATGCTGCACCAGCAGTTCGAGCGCTCGGTCGTTGAGCTCGGTGGCACTCATTTCAGAGGTATCAAAGGGCAGTGAGACCACGCCCCGATAGAGCGCCATACGCCGCTGGGCAATCGGGTTATGGGCAAGGCCCACGATCGGCAGCCCGGAGCGAATGCGCGAGGCAATCAGCGGGGTGTAGCCAGAAGCGGTCATGCAGGCAATCGCCGCCACGCCGGTCATGTGGTTGGCTGCGTACATGGCCGACAGCGCGATGGTTTCATCGGGGCGGGTAAAACCTTCATGGATGCGGTGGCCGGACTCCTGGGCGAGCTTTTCACGCTCGGCGCCGAGACAGATGCGCGCCATGGCTTCCACGGTTTCCACCGGGTAGTCACCGGCGGCGGTTTCCGCCGAGAGCATTACCGCATCGCTGCTGTCCAGCACGGCGTTGGCCACGTCAAACACTTCAGCGCGGGTAGGCAGCGGCGCGGAGATCATGCTCTCCATCATCTGCGTGGCGGTGATTACCGCGCGGTTGAGCGAACGAGCGCGCTTGATCATGCGTTTCTGAACGCCCACCAGCTTGGCATCACCGATTTCCACACCCAGATCGCCTCGGGCGACCATGACCGCTTCCGACGCTTCGATAATGCCATCAAGCGTGGCATCGTCCGCCACTGCTTCGGCGCGCTCCACCTTGGCGACCAGGCCAATCTCCTTGCCCTCCTCGCCCAGCAGGCGGCGTGCCTCATGCATGTCGTCTGCATGGCGGGGAAACGAGATCGCCAGGTAATCGACGCCAATCTCGACGGCAGTCTTCAGGTCTTCCTTGTCCTTGTCCGTCAGTGCCGGCGCCGACAACCCGCCGCCCTGCTTGTTGATACCCTTGTGGTTGGAGAGCTTGCCGCCCACCACCACCTGGGTGTATACCTTCTGACCCTCCACGCGGGTCACGTCCAGCACCACGCGGCCATCATCCAGCAGCAGGCGGTCGCCGGCGTCGACGTCCTGGGCCAGCGTCTTGTAATCGCAGCCTACCTGCTCGGCATCGCCGGCATCGCGGTCCAGCGCCATGTCCAGCACGAACGTCTGGCCCACCTTAAGGTTGACCGCGCCCTCCTTGAACCGCGCAATACGGATTTTCGGGCCCTGAAGATCCCCCAGCGCCGCCACGCTGCGGCCCAACTGGGCAGCTATTTCGCGCACTCGCATCAGGCGCTTGCGATGATCATCCGGCGTGCCATGGGAGAAGTTCAAACGTACAACGTCCACCCCCGCTTTCAGCATCGCCTCCAGAACGCCCTCACGGTCACTGGCGGGGCCTAGGGTGGCGACAATCTTGGTACGGCGAAGCGGAACATGGGTCTGTGCGTTCATAATTATCCTAAACAGTTTTCCAAGCAACCATGAGGTGTTTCATTAGCTTATCAGTATAAGACTACCAAGATGACAACCGTAAGCCAGGGTGACAAGTTATTCAGGCAGGGAAATCGTGATTTCCAGCGGGTACTCTTCGCAATTATTGCCTTCGCCGCCACGGTCCACCACCAGAAACTCGCCTTCACGCTCAAGCACCGACTGAATGGCGTGCCAGGTACCGGCGCGGTAGTTCACTCCCTGGCGGCCGTCGGTGACGAAGGCCCGCACGTCACCGGGGTCGATGGTGTCACCAGGCGGGGCAACCACCACGATAAAGCGCTCCTGATGCAGCGGCATGAAGGCCTGGCTGCCCAGCGGGTGGCGCTCCAGAAAGGTGAGCGCCAGCGGCAGCGAGACTGGCTGGCTGACAAAGATGCTGATCAGCGCGCGGGCGCCCTCGCCAAGCGTTTCCACCAGAGCGAGGTCGTGATGGCGCTGGGTGCGTCCGGCATTGATGGGAAACGACGCGCTGCTGCGCGCGTCGATCACATCACCAAAAGACGCAAAGGCGTCCGGCGTCAGCGGGGTAGCGGTCAGGTTCAGCATCGTGATTCCTTAGCGCGAAGAAAGCTTGAGGGCGGCATGGCGGTTCACGTCCTTGTACAGCAGGTACCGAAACGGCCCCGGGCCACCTGCATAGCACGCCTGAGGGCAGAAGGCACGCAGCCACATGAAATCCCCCGCTTCCACCTCGACCCATTGCTGGTTCAGGTGATACACCGCCTTGCCCTCCAGCACGTAGAGGCCGTGCTCCATCACGTGGGTTTCATCGAAGGGAATCACGCCGCCGGGCTGGAAGGTGACGATATTGACGTGCATGTCGTGGCGTACGTCATTTGGATCGACAAAGCGCGTGGTCGCCCAGCGGCCTTCGGTGCCCGGCATCTCGACAGGCGTGATCGCCTGCTCGTTGGTCACGAAGGCCTCGGGTACCTTCAGGCCATCAACGAATTCGTAGGCCTTGCGTACCCAGTGAAAGCGCACGGGCTCGCGTGACTCGTTGCGCACCCGCCATTCGCATCCTGGCGGAATGAACGCATAGCCTCCCGGCGCCAGGATGTGCCGCACGCCCTCCAAGGTCAGGGTAAGCTCGCCTTCGACCACGAACAGTACGCCCTCGGCCTCGGCCTCAGGCTCGGGCTTGTCGCTCCCCCCGCCCGGTGCCACTTCCATGATGTACTGGGAAAACGTCTCGGCAAAGCCTGACAGCGGTCGCGCCAGCACCCACAGGCGCGTGCCTTCCCAGAACGGCAGATTGCTGGTCACGATATCGCGCATCACGCCCTTGGGGATCAGCGCATAGGCCTCGGTAAACACCGCACGATCAGCGGTCAGCTGTGTCTGCGGCGGATGTCCGCCCTGGGGGGCGTAGTAGCTGGCGGGTGGGCGAGTACTTGGCATTGTGTCTCCTCGTTATTATCACGGGCGCTCTGGCGCCCGGTCGTACTGTGCTTTATGTATCGGCAAGCTTTTAGTTATCGGCAAGGCTTGTGAAACACTCATCCCGATAGTAACGTCTTTAGAAACTTTCGTTTCAAGAATCTAACAAAACAGACGCGTCATGACATCCACCACGCATCCGCGACGAATGGCATCAGCGCTTTACCCAGGCCATCTAGCGCTCGCAAAGCTCAAGCTCATCAATGTCCTGATAGAGCTCACCGATGGCATGAATACGCGCCCGGCCCTCGGCCAGCCGCTGATGCAGCAGGCTGTTCGACAGCAGGCTGATAAGGCTCATGGCGCTGGCGTAGCTGTCGAAGGCCGACACCGTGTCCAGCGGGCATTCAAGCCACCAATCCACGCGGGGGGCATGGGCTCTGGCGGTGGCGTCGCCAAACAGCAGTACGCGGCACTCCTTGGCCGCAAGCGTCGCCAGCAGGGTATTGAAGACCGCCGGTCGCCGCCGGAACCCGAACAGCACCACCACGTCCTTCTCCCCCAGCGATACAAGCTCCTCGGCCAGGCTCTGGTTCGGCTGCGGAGCCAGGCTGACATGGTCACGCGCCTGGATCAGCTGCTGGCGAAAATGCACGGCAAGCGGGTAGCTGTTACGAAATCCAATCAGCACGATGCGCCCGGCGTGATCCAGCGCGTTGACCACCGCTTCGAAATGTTCGGGCGCAACGCTGGCAAACGTCTGGCGCAGGTTATCGTGCTCGCGAGCCAGATGGCGCTTGAAGTGCGCTTCATCCGGCCGTTCGCTGCCGGTCACCAAGGGCACGCCAAGGCTGCGCAGCTGCCTTGCATGCTGCTTGACCACCTGAAAGTTCTCGAAGCCCAGCCGCCGGAACAGGCGACTGACCGTGGACTTGGATACACCCGTCGAGCGGGCCAGATCCGCGGCACTGAAGGTCGCCAGGTCATCGAAATGATCAAGGATAAAGGTGGCTACACGCTGCTCCTGAGCGCTCAGCTCGGCAAACTGCCGGGTAATTCGCTGGCCAATATGTGGCATCGAAGAGGAGGACGATATCGCCAAGAAAGACTCCTTTAGCGCGTGCAGGACACGCACGTAAAACAAACATAAAAATAGAGGGCAAATGCACAGCAAGCGCATATGCCCAGGTAAAGCCGCCAGCTCACATAACGATAACGTTCATCAATGCGAGGCACTCCATGTCCCCCAACCCTCAGCGCTCTACCCCACCGCCAGAAACAACGCCCAAGCGAGGATGGTGTCGGGTTCCCGATATCTACGTCATTCTGTTCATCTTCATTGCCATGGCGGCCATTGCCACCCACTTTGTGCCCGCCGGCGAGTTCGAACGCGTGCCAGGCCCTGCCGGGCGAACCACGATTGACCCGACGTCCTTCCAGTTCGTGGAGGCCGCCCCTGCCGGTGTCACCGACTTCATGCTGGCCATTCCCAACGGGCTGATCAGCGCTGGCGAAGTGGTGTTCTTCACCTTCATGATCGGCGGCATGTTCATGGTGCTGCGGCGTACCGGCATCATTGAAATCGGCGTGGATAAACTGACGCGCCGCTTTGCCAATCAAAGCCTTCTGATGATTCCGGTGCTGATGACGGTGTTTGCCCTGATTGCCACCGTGATTGGTACCCAGGAGCTTGCGCTGGTCTACGTGCCGGTCATTCTGCCGCTGATGATTGCGCTACGCTTTGATTCGATTACCGCCGCGGCCGTAGCGCTGTGCGCCACCACTGCCGGATTTGCCACCGGCCTTTTGAATCCGATCAATACAGGGCTTGCCCAGCAGCTATCGGATCTCCCCCTGTATTCAGGGCTTGGGCTGCGTGCGCTCGCTTTTATTGCCATTCTGGGCGCGGCGATTTTCTTCGTGATGCGCTACGCCCATGGCGTTCAGCAGAACCCGGCCTTGAGCCTTGTTCAAAACGAGGCCGCCGAGGCGGACAAGCGCTCACGCTACCAGCATAGCGTGAGCGCGTCAGCGCGGGTGGCCAGTATGCGACAGAAACTTGCCTCGGCGGCCACGTTCATCTTCTTTGCCGTGCTGGTTTACGGCGTGTTGCGCCAGGGCTGGTTCATGCTCGAGATGGCCGGGCTATTCATCATCATGGGCGTGGTGGTCGGGCTGATTGCCGGCCTGAGTACCGACGATATCTGCGAAGGCTTCAACCAGGGCTTTCGCGATGTGCTGGTCGGCGCCATGATTGCCGGCGTTGCCCGGGGTGTGGCGGTGATTCTCGAGCAGGGCCAGATCATGGACACCCTGGTGTACGCGCTTGGCAACGTGGTCGGTGAACTGCCCACCCTCCTTTCCGCCATCGGCATGTACCTGGCCCAGCTGCTGTTCAACTTCGTGATTCCCTCCGGCAGCGGCCAGGCGCTGGTGACCATGCCAATCATGGCACCGTTATCCGACATGATCGGCGTTACCCGCCAGACCGCCGTAC
Source organism: Vreelandella aquamarina (assembly GCF_020075495.1). Taxonomy (GTDB): domain Bacteria; phylum Pseudomonadota; class Gammaproteobacteria; order Pseudomonadales; family Halomonadaceae; genus Vreelandella; species Vreelandella aquamarina_A. The sequence continues at coordinate 165,532 of NZ_JABYQT010000001.1, read as the reverse complement.
TGGCCTTTCAGCTCGGCGATGGCATGGGCAATATTCTCTATCCGACTTCCGGCTACTTCATGGCCACCCTGGCGCTTGCCGGCGTGACCTGGCAGAAGTGGGTCAAGTTCTTCTTCCCGCTGTTCTGCGTCTGGGTGCTGATTGCCCTGGGCTTTCTCGTCTTCGCCCAGGCGGTGCAGTGGGTAGGCTAACCCGTTAGCCGTCCTTGATCCGGCGCCGGATGGTGCTCTGCCCAGTGGCGGGCAATATCGATCCGGCGCGCCACCCATACCCGGTCGTGAGATTCGATGTAGTCGAGAAAGCGCTGAAGGGCGCGGAATCGGCCGGGGCGGCCCAGCAGGCGGCAATGCATGCCGATCGAGAGCATCTTGGGTGCTTCCTCGCCCTCCTCGTAGAGTACGTCGAAGGCGTCGCGCAGGTAGGTGAAGAAGTGATCCGCGGTGTTGAAACCCTGCGGCGCGGCAAAGCGCATATCGTTGGTATCCAGGGTATAAGGCACGATCAAATGAGAGTGCTCGCTGCCCTGGCTGTCGGTCACCCGCGTCCAGAAAGGTAGATCATCGCCGTAGTAGTCGCTGTCGTAGGTGAAGCCGCCTTCATCCAGCAAGAGCCTGCGCGTATTGGGGCTGTCGCGCCCGGTGTACCAGCCCTGGGGCTTCTCGCCATAAAGGCGCTGGAAGATCTCCATGGCCTTGTGCAGGTGGTCGCGCTCGATATGCTCCGGCACTTCCTGATAGTGAATCCAGCGGTAGCCATGGCAGGCAATTTCATGGCCAAGCTCTTGAAACGCCTTGGCAACCTCCGGGTTGCGCTCCAGCGCCATGGCCACGCCAAACACCGTCAGCGGCAGCCCGCGACGCTCGAATTCGCGCAGGATTCGCCATACGCCGCTGCGCGAGCCGTACTCGTAGATGGACTCCATGCTCAGATGGCGATCCGGGTAGGCGGCTGCCCCGATGATCTCGGAGAGAAACTGCTCGGAGCCGCTATCGCCGTGCAGCACGCTGTTCTCTCCGCCCTCTTCGTAGTTGAGCACGAACTGAACGGCAATCCTGGCCTTGCCGGGCCAGTTGGCCTGGGGCTGATGGCGTCCGTAGCCGATAAGATCACGGGGGTAGAAAGAAGCCGTCGTCGAGGTCATGGGTCAGGTCCTTGTCATGCGGGCTCAAGTCAGCCTGAAAGCCCTTGGTAGTTGTATACAAAATAGCCAGATTGGTAGAGCACTGCAATACGTCGAACTGCCAAGTCATCAGCCATGCCCGCTCAGAACGCTTTAAAACCGCCATCAACTGACCGTCTGGTCAGCCGCCTACCACCTTTAGCGCATGGGAAAGGTCTTGCGCTGGGTGATAAACCGCCCTATTTTCGTATACAAGATGACTCAACCTGCTCACCTGCGGATCGCTTATCGTGCATATACACATCATCAATCCCAATACGACCGCCTCGATGACTCAGGCCATCCATCGCGCTGCCGAGCAGCAGGCCGCCAATGGCACGCGGGTCAGCGCCTCCCAGCCCGAGTCGGGCCCGGTCTCGATCGAGAGCCATTTCGATGAGGTGGTCAGCGCAGTAGGCGTTGCCGAAGAGGTGCTCAAGGGCGAGCGTGAAGGCGGTATCGATGCCTATATCGTGGCCTGCTTTGGCGACCCGGGCCTGCTCAGCGCCCGCGAGCTGACCCGCGCGCCGGTCATCGGCATCGCCGAGGCGGCCTTCCACCTGGCCACCCTGATCAGCACGCGCTTTTCCATCGTCACTACCCTGGGTCGCACCGGCATCATCGCCGAGCACCTTCTGGAGCAGTACGGCTTTCGCCACCACTGCCGGCGTATCCGCGCGGCGGAAATCCCGGTGCTGGATCTCGAGCACGACCCGGATGCGGCGTTCAAGCGTATTGTCGCGGAGTGTTGTCGGGCTCGCGACGAAGACGACATAGGCGCCATCGTGCTGGGCTGCGGCGGCATGGCAGGGCTTACCCAGGAGATCAGCCGCGAAGTGGGGATTCCCGTGGTCGAAGGCGTCAGTGCCGCCTTGAAGCTGGCAGAGTCATTGGTGGGCCTGGGGCTGCACACGAGCAAGCATGGTGATCTGGACTATCCGCGTCCCAAGCCGTTCACCGGCAAGTTCGCCGCGCTCTCGAATCTCCAGCCGCCCAGGCAGTAATGACTCACCAGACAGTAACGACTCACCCGCTGTAGAAAAACCGGTTATCAGCACTACCCATAAAAGCAACAAGCAACAGAACGTCCAGAGCACGCCACGCCGCAAGCGTATTCAGGCATCGCCTGAAATATCAACAATACTCATAATCTTGCGAGGACGACATCATGAGCACAACCACGTCTGCTCTTGCGTCAGAAAACCTGCCCGCCGCCGGCCAAGCTGCGGCAACCAAGGCGCTGGGCGCTGAAAGCCTGGCACCGCAACATACCCGGATAATGGGACGAGGCTCCTATTTTCTGGCCTGGTTCGGCGGCTGTGTCTCCATCGGCACCTTTGCCATGGGATCGAGCGTGGTCGGTACGCTCAACCTGCTGCAGGCAACGCTTGCCATCGCCATCGGCTGCTTCGTGATCGGCGTGGCGCTGGCGATCAACGGCGCTCCTGGCTACAAGTACGGCATTCCCTTCATGGTACAGGCGCGCTCCGCCTTCGGCTTTACCGGTACGCGCATTCCGGGGCTTGTGCGTGCCGTGCCCGCCGTGGTGTGGTACGGCTTTCAGAGCTGGATTGGCGCGGGTGCACTCAACATGGTGTCCGCCACTCTGTTCGGCTTCGATAACCTGGTGTTCTACTTCATCACCTTCCAGCTTTTGCAGATCGCGCTGTCCGTGACCGGTTTTCAGGGCATCAAGTGGCTCGAGAATATCGGCAGCATTTTCATCCTGGGTTCGCTGACCTACATGTTCTATGCCACGGTGCAGCGCTACGGCGATGAGCTATCGGCAAGCCTTCTGACCATGGAAGGCTCCTGGGGCATGCCGTTCTGGAGCGCGACCATGCTGTTTCTGGGCATCTACAGCACCATGATGCTCAACGTCAGCGATTACGCTCGCGAGCACAAGAAAGGTACCGGTTCGAGCCTTCTGGCCACTATCTATGCCATGTCGATTCTCCCCTGCACGCTGTTCATGGGCCTGATCGGCTACATGGTGTCAGAGGCCACGGGCACTGCCGACCCCATCCAGGTGTTTGCCAATGCGGTGGATAACACCCCGCTTTTGATGATCACCCTGCTGTTCATCGCCTTCGCCCAGGTCACCACCAACGTGCTCAACAACGTGGTGCCGCCCACCTACGTGCTGATGGACGTGTTCAAGATCCGCTTTCCGGTGGCCACCGTGATCGTTGGCCTGCTCGCCTTTGCCACCTTCCCCTGGAAGCTGGTTCAGCCGGAGTCGGCCGCGGGCCTTCAAATGTTCGTGCAAACCTACTCGGCGTTCCTTGGTCCGATCTTTGCCATTCTGGTGGTGGATTACTACGCCGTTCGGCGGCGCACGCTGGATATCGACAAGCTCTACGACGCCAATGGCCCGTATCAGGGCGTGAACCTGGCCGCACTGATCGCCACGGCGGTAGGCATTGTCGCCGCCCTCTCTTTCTCGTCGGTCTCCTGGTATGCAAGCCTGCTGCCGGCAGGGGTGACCTACTACCTGCTGATGAAGCACTGGGCCCCCTGCCAGCGCTTTGCCCCATGAAGAAAACGACGGCAGCACTACCGAGCCAGACAGCACACAAAAACGAGAGTTCGTAATGAGAGAGCGTGAAACGACCAGCGACCTGGATATACGCAGCATCGACCCGACGCTGTACAACGACGACCTGGCGCCGGTAAAACCCGAGGCGCGCAGCTGGGGCGCCTTCGAGATATTCAACGTCTGGTCCAACGATATCCAGAGCCTGTTTGGCTATACCCTGGCCGCGTCGCTGTTTCTGACCTATGGCCTGAACGGCTGGGCGGTAATGGCAGCGATCATCCTGGCAGGCGTCGTGGTGATGTTTCTGGTCAACCTGACCGGCAAGCCCAGCGTGAAGTACGGCATTCCGTTTCCGGTGATGGTGCGCGCAAGCCTTGGCGTACGTGGCGCCAACCTGCCCGCCATGCTGCGCGCCATCGTGGGGATCTTCTGGTACGGGGTGCAGACCTATTTCGCCTCGACGGCAGTAACGCTGATGATTACCGCGTTCTTCGGTGCGGGTAGTGGCAGCACTTTCCTGGGGCTTTCCGGCGTCGCCTGGGTGTCGTTTTTGATCGTGTGGCTGTTTCAGATCGCGATCTTCTGGCAGGGCATCGAGCGCATCAAGCACTTTCTCAACTGGGCGGGGCCCTTGGTTTATGTGGTCATGCTGGTGCTGATGGGCGTGGTCTGGTATCAGGCCGGTGACGCGCTGCTGCCCGCAGTAGGCACGATCTTCAGCGGCAGTGGAGAGTCCGGCGGCGGTGTGGCGGCGTTCTTTGCCATCGTCGGTACCATGGTGGCCTACTTTGCCGCAGTGGTGATCAACTTTGGCGATTTCACCCGCTTTGTGAAGAGCGAGCGCCAGATGAAGCTTGGCAACCTTTTAGGCCTGCCGCTGAACGTGGCATTCTTCTCGTTCATCGCCCTGATCATTACCGCGGGCACCCTCGTCCTGTTCGGCGAAGCGCTGACCAACCCGGCGGATATCGTCGAGCGAGTCGATTCACTGCCGCTGACCATCGTCGCCGCGCTGACCTTCTTTGCCGCGACCGTAGGTATCAACCTGGTCGCCAACTTCATTCCGCCCGCTTATGACCTTGCCAACCTGTTCCCCAGCAGAATCAGCTTCAAGCTGGGCGGGCTGATTACCGCAGTGATCGCCTTCTTTGTCGGCGCCTTCTGGCTCTCGTTCATCAGTCAGATCGGGATTGCCGGCTTCGTCAATGCCCTGGGGGCGATCGTGGCGCCCTTCTACGGCATCATCGTGGTGGACTACTACCTCATCAAGCGCCAGCGCCTGGACATGCAGGCTCTGTTCTCTTCAAGACCCGGCAGCGCCTACTACTACACCAACGGCTGGAACCCCCGCGCGCTGATCGCCTTTGGCGTCGCGGCACTGTTCTCGCTCTCGACCGTGCTGGTGCCCGCGCTTTCGAGCCTTGACGGTTACGGCTGGCTGATTGGCGCGGGCCTGGGTGGCCTGTTGTACTTCGGACTGATGCGCCAACGGGCTTGAGCTTTGCCCTTCGCGTAACGCGCGAACGCCCGGCATCAGCCGGGCGTTCGCATGACCTGCAGGCGCCGCTACCCGCCGAAGATATCCTGCAAATCCGGCACGTCGTCCTCTTCCTCGACCATGGAAAGCGACGCTTCGATGGCTTTCAGGTGGCGGCTCATGAACGCGCGGGCGCGCTCGCCATTGCCCGCCTCCAGGTAGCCGATCAGGTCGTCGTGGTCGTGAGACTCGCAGCCCAGGTGGCCTGGGTGGCCGTAGACCGCCAGAATCAGCGAGGAGCGCGAGCAGAGCCGCTCGACGAACTCGGCAAGCGTAGCGTTGCCGGAAAGCTGTGCCAGGCGCACGTGAAAGTCCGCCGATAGGCGAATGGCCGCGCTCTGCTGGCCTTCACGCAGTGCCTTGCGCTCCCGGTGGGCCATGTCGCGCAGTTCAGCCGCCTCCTTCGTGCCTATGCGCCGGGCTACCTCCGGCATCAAGCCACACTCGACCAGCTGGCGGGCGTCGAATACGTCCTTGGCCTCATTTGCCGTTGGCCGGGTCACGCGGGCACCACGTCTGGGCGTCAGCGTGACCAGCTGCTCGAGCGCCAGGCGCTGCAGAATCTTGCGAATCCCGGTGCGGCTGATCGCAAACACCTCCGCCAGGGCATCTTCACGCAGCCGAGCACCGGGCTTCAGGCGCTGCTCGACAATGGCATCGCTGACCGCTCGGTAGATGATTTCATGGCGCTCATCACCCTCTTTTTCCGAAGCGGTCCGCTTGGCGACCGCCTGCACATCACTCATCTAGCGCTCCTGTCGGCTGGCAATCAACTTCCCCGGTAGGTGGAGTAGCCATACGGGGACAAGAGTAGCGGCACGTGGTAGTGCTCATCCGGGTCCGCCACGCCAAAACGCACGGGAATGACGTCCAGAAAGCGCGGCTCGGCGGCCTCAACCCCCTGTACGCGCAAATAGTCGCCTACATGAAACACCAGCTCGTACTCCCCGGAGGTGAGGTTTTCGCCTTCCAGTACCGGCGTATCGCAGCGTCCATCCATATTGGTCACTGCTTCGCCCAGGTGTTCGCGCTGCCCGGCTTCCACGCGAAATACTTCGATGGTAATTCCATGCCCAGGCTGGCCCTTGGCGGTGTCCAGCACGTGCGTTGTCAAATGTCCCATAGCGGCTCCTTGCTGCTATCTGGTGGTCAAGAGTGGTAGGCCTAGATTACCTTCGTGTGATTAATATTGTATACATGATTAGCCAATGCACACATTCAGGGGGAACGTCATGGTATCCGATACCGCCCACCAGCTGCTTGACCCGCGCCCCAGCGAGCTGTCGCTGGAAGCCTTTATCGATGGCTACGGAGATATCTATGAGCATTCGCCCTGGGTCGCCGAAGCTGCCTGGCGGCAGGGATTGAATGATGCACACGACGCCCCTGACGCACTGGCCATCAAGATGGGGCAAGTGCTTGAGCAAGCACCCGCCGAGCAGCAGATAACCGTGATCAAGGCGCACCCGGACCTGGCCGGCAAGGCGGCCCTTGCCGGTGAGCTGACCCCGGACTCCACGCGCGAGCAGGCAGGCGCAGGGCTCGATCAGTGTACGCCGGAGGAATTTACGCGTTTCAAGACGTTAAACGATACGTACAAGGCAACGTTTGGCTTTCCTTTCGTGATTGCCGTCAAGGGACTCGACCGTCACGCTATCCTGGCCGCCTTTGAAGCGCGGTTGAACAATGATGCCACCACCGAGCGTCAGACGGCCATCGAGCAGATAATTCGCATTGCCAAGCTGCGGTTGAGAGCCAGGGCTCGGGGCGATTGAAGCACCCGGCCTGACATGGCAAAAGCGCCGCACCCAAGGGTGCAGCGCTTTTCGACCACGGCAGATTATCTGCCGTCAGAAAGGAGCTTACGACTTGACGGCGTCGGCCGCTCTTTGCGTGCCATCTTCCGCTGCCTGCTGGGTTTTCTGGGCAAAATTCTGGCCAATGGACGTCATTTTCTCGGAGTCGCCCTTGACGCGCTCCATGAAGTCGCTGGCCACACGCTGCTGGCTCTCCAACGCCTGCTTGAAGCTATCGGCATCCTTGACATCCAGCCAAGTACGCGCCTGAGAAATGGTCATGTCGGAATAGGCGCGCGCCGCGTCCATCTGGGCACCCATCAACTTTTCGTAATAATCCAGCGCTGCCAGCGTGTAAGAACGCATAGGCGATACAAACGTAGACTCGAACTGTTGGGTCGTATTTTCTGCAGTCTTCATCATGACATCTCCTAGAGTAAGCCAGCAGGTCGCTACTCGGTCATACTGGAAGCGATGCTGATGCGTCGGCGTCTGCCGTTGCTATCCACAAGCTAGCAGTGCTTATTGTGCATCGCAACATGATTTTTTTAAATTCCTCGCCAGACGCCCTCACGATTCACACTAACGCTTTATTTATCAGCAGGTTGGAGAATAAAAAGAGGTAATGATGAATCTTGAAACATTCGCTGCATCCGCTCACTAACCAGTATTCATACCAGGTCACGAATCGTGATGGCTTGGCCTGCAACGCCACCATGAACCGCCAGCATGCGCTGAAACCACGCCTCAACCGGCGCATTCGCCTCGCCCAGGGTTTCAAGCGATACGGTATACGCCCACATCAGGCTGCCAAACAGCAGATAGTCGGCACCGCTGGGAGCCTCGCCATCCAGAAAAGCAGTTTGCGCCAGCTGGTCGCGCACAGGGGCAAGTAGCATTGCCAGCTGCTTTCTGGCCCCATCCGGGTCATGCACCTCCTCCAGGCGAGCCCCAAAGCGCGCCTCGCGGGTTTCACGAAAATAGGCCCGGTCGTCTGGATGAATAGCCATCAGCAGGTCCATCGCCACCAGACGAAACAGCGCCGAGTTTATACTGCGTTCGACAAAGTGCTTGAAGAACAGTACCCGCTGAAAGCTCGTGCCCTCGCCCAGCACCGGCGCGTGCGGATAGGTGTTGTCCAGGTAGCGCAGGATGTCGAAGCTGTCGGTAATCACCTGGTCGTTATCGCACAGCACCGGCACCTTGTCGTAATCGGCAAATGCCAGCGCCTGCTTGTCCTCAAACCGCCAGGCGACGGTATCGAAATCCAGCCCCTTGTGAGCAAGCGCCATACGAACGCGCCAGCAGTAGGGAGAAAAACGCAGACGTTCATCACGGCCACACAGGTCATAAAGGGTGCGCGTCATCTTTATTATCCTCGTCATCAGCGAACTGGAATCATCGGGATTGGTTGAGCATCAACGGCTGGCCGGGCAGGTAGAGTGCTTCTACCCTGTCTTTTAGTCTAATGGTTACTGACAGCACCCGCGTTAAGCGAGATCAACAAATACAATACAAAACATTAACTTATGATCTTGCAGCCGTCACTGGCAAAGGTGGCAGCAGCGTCTTGAGTGGTAATACCAATTTTCCAATGATGTTATTTTTGTGGCCGGGCCGTATCTTTCACACTGTCGCGTCCAGCGCCTTGTACGCTGGATGAACGTGAAGTACATCAAATAAATAACCGGGGCGGCCTTCTCCCATGAATGAAACAATACTAGCTCTTCTGGCTTTCCTACCGCTACTGCTGGCGGGCATTCTGCTCGTTGGATTCAAGATACCTGCCAAGATCGCCATGCCGATCGTGTTTCTTGCGGCCGCCATTATTGGTCTGACCGCCTGGGACATGTCGTTTAACCGTGTGGCGGCCTCGACCATTCAGGGCCTTATCCAGACCGCCGGCCTTTTGTGGATCATCTTCGGCGCGATCTTGCTGCTCAACACGCTCAAGCACTCCGGCGGCATCACCGCCATTCGCAACGGCTTCTCCGGTATCAGCCCGGACCGGCGCGTGCAGGCCTTGATCGTGGCCTGGCTGTTTGGCTGCTTCATCGAGGGTGCGTCGGGCTTTGGCACCCCCGCCGCCGTGGCTGCGCCGTTGCTTGTTGCACTGGGGTTCCCCGCCATGGCCGCCGTGGTCGTGGGCATGATGCTGCAGTCCACGCCGGTCTCCTTTGGTGCGGTGGGCACACCGATCATCGTGGGCGTGGGCACCGGGCTCGACCGTAACGGCATTACCGAAAGCCTGGTCGCCAACGGCTCCTCCTGGGAGGTGTTCTTCAGACTGATCACCAGCGAAGTGGTCATCACCCACGGCATCGTGGGCCTTATGATGCCCTTGATTCTGGTGACCGTGATGGTGCGCTTCTTCGGCGCCAACAAGTCCTGGAAGGAGGGGCTATCGATCACGCCATTTGCGATCTTCACCGGTATCGCCTTCGTGGTGCCCTACATGCTGGTCGGCGTGTTCCTTGGCCCGGAATTCCCCTCGATGATCGGCGCCATGGTGGGCCTTGCCATCGTGGTACCGGCGGCGCGTAAAGGCTTCTTGCTGCCGAAGGACACCTGGGACTTTCCGGAATCCAGCTCCTGGCCGGACGAGTGGATCGGCAAGCTGCAGATCAAGCTCGACGACGTGACGGGCCAGGCGCCGATGTCTACTTTCCGCGGCTGGATTCCCTACGTGCTGCTGGCACTTTTTCTGGTCGCCTCGCGCACTATCGAGCCACTGCAGGCGGCTCTGACATCCATCAACCTGAACTGGGCCAATATCCTGGGTGAAACCGGCGTCAGCGGCGGCGTCCAGCCGCTCTACCTGCCCGGCGGCATCATTCTGGCGGTGGTCGCGATCACCTACTTCCTGCACCGGATGAACGGCGGCCAGCTGAAGGCGGCGGTGTCCGAGTCCACCAAGACCATTTTCGGCGCGGGCTTCGTACTGGTGTTCACCGTGCCGATGGTGCGCATTCTGATCAACTCCGGCGTGAACGGAGCGGACCTGGTTTCGATGCCGGTAATGATGGCTCAGGCCGTGGCCAACGGCGTGGGCGATATCTACCCGCTCTTCGCGCCCGCCGTCGGGGCACTTGGTGCCTTCATTGCGGGCTCGAACACCGTCTCGAACCTGATGCTCTCGGAGTTTCAGTTCAACGTGGCACAAACCCTCGGGGTGTCGACGGCAATGATGGTCGCGCTTCAAGCCGTAGGGGCTGCCGCGGGTAACATGATCGCCATTCACAACGTGGTCGCGGCGTCTGCCACCGTGGGGCTTCTGGGCCGCGAGGGCGCGACGATCCGCATTACCATTCTGCCGACGATCTACTACCTCACCTTTGCCGGCATCATCGCGCTGATCGCGTTCTACGTTCTCGGCGTCACCGATACACTGATGTAGTAAATCGCCTAGATGGCATAGCTCGCAACGTAAAAACCACCCTTTCGAGGGTGGTTTTTTTCGGGTATCCGGTGATCATTTAACATCCATAGGCAAACATTAAACGACCCTGAGTTTGTCGCACAGCTCAAACAAGCTATCTATTGTAAAAGCCGGGACATTTGATTTTGTCGGCCCACCACCACTGACCGCCCCCCTTCCCGCTTGAGCCATGCGGTTTGCAGTCCCGCCAAATGGGCGCCTTCGACATCCAACTGCCAGTCATCGCCTATATGGAGTATTTGATTGGGCGTGACGTCAAGGGCCCGTGCAGCTGCGTGAAATATCGCGGGCTCCGGTTTGGCCACGCCCGCCTCTTTTGCTGCAATCGTTACCTGGAAAAAATGCTTGAGCCCGATGATATTGAGATCGGAATTGCCATTCGTGATCGCCGCGATGGGATAACGCGCACTCAACCAGTCGAGCGCAGGCAAGACGTCATCAAACAGCACCACGCGCTGTCGCTCGGCATAGAAAACATCATAGGCTTCATCGCATAGATCCGGGTTTTCCCCTGCGATTCGAAGAATTTCACGGATAGACGCCCGTCGCAGCAGCGCCGGGTCGTGTGCCAGATCGAGTCGGCTGATGGCGATCTTTTTGCGAAAATGCCCCAGGGATGCCGAACTCGTCAGTACATCACGGGTAGATGGCGCACTTTTCAGCAGCCATTGGTGAAGCGCTACTTCTGCACGGCTGACGGCAGCATCGAACCCCCAGAGGGTATCGTCCAGATCCAGCGACAGCGCCTTGGCGCTTCTCAGGTCCATAAGGAGTGCAACTCGGGCTTTGCAATCCGAAGGTAGTCCTGCGTATTCAGTACCATCGAACGATCGAGCCGACCCGCATTGAAAGCAATTTCATCGTGCTCTTCTACCAGTGCAGGGTCGACCAGTAAGTGAATGCGAGGTGAGAACGAAAACGGCGGGATGGCCCCGATTTGACAGCCCGTTTCAAGCGTCGCCTCTTCCGGGCTTGCGAGTGTCGCTTTCTTTATCCCCATGGCGCTGGCGACCTTTTGAAAGTCCAGTCTCTTGTTGCCCGGCAAGATGGCCAGCATGAGCACGTTCGGATCGTGCTTGCTCTTGCACAGCATCGCCTTTGCTCCCTGTTCCTCGGACGTACCGCGTATCTGGGCAACGCTTTGGGACTTGCCTTCAGGGGGGTGTTCGATCACGCGAAAGTTCGCATGTTGCTCTTCAAGCAGCTGTTTGAGTTGATTAAACATGAATGGAAAATTCCAAGGGCAAAACGTCTGTAACGGAAAGAGAACGAGAGATGGGACTCTCGTTCTCCAGGAAAGATCAGGAAACAGCGCGGTCATGAGCAGGTGGGGTCTGCTCCTGATGTGTCTCTGCGGGCGCCACCATGTCATCGGACCTGAGTACATGAGGGGTGTCGTAGGCGGCTTGATCGAGCTCACCTTCGCTACGGGCGACCAGGCAGGTTACCGCGCAGTCGCCTACTACGTTCATCGACGTACGCGCCATATCGAGAATCCGATCGATGCCAGCGATGATGGCCACGCCCTCGAGCGGAAGGCCGATTGAAGTCAGTACCAGCGACAGCATGATCAACCCCGCACCCGGCACGCCGGCGGTACCGATGGACGCCAGCGTCGCGGTCAACACGATCGTTACATACTGGCTGGTGCCTAGATCGACACCATAGGCCTGCGCAATGAACACAGCCACTACGCCTTGGTAAAGTGCCGTACCGTCCATGTTGATGGTCGCGCCTAATGGCAGGACGAAGCTAGAGATGCGGCGTGACACGCCCAGGTTGCGCTCGGCCGCCATCATCGTGATCGGCAGCGTTCCCGAACTGGAGGTGTTGGTAAAGGCGACCAGCATCGGCTCGACGCTGCCCTGGAAGAATCGTACGGGGTTAAGCCGAGCGGCGAACTTGATCAGCCCCCCGTAAACCACAAGTGCATGGATGGCGCAACCGAGATACACCATGCCGATGACCTTGGCAAGCGGAGCCAACACGTCGAGACCATAGGTACCGGCCACCCAGACCATCAGCGCAAACACGCCATAGGGCGCAAAGGCGATGATGATCGATGTCAGCCGATACATCACTTCAGCAGCCGAATCGAAGAAATTCTTCACGGGCTTAGCGACATCGCCTGCGAGAACGATCGCGATACCGAACAAGACCGCAAAGACGATAATCTGCAACACGTTGGCGGTCGCGAACGCTTCAATCGGGTTGGTCGGAACAAGCCCCAGAAGGGTATCGGTGATGGTTGGTGCTTCGCTGGCATTAGCGTTTACGTTGCTGGCAGAGGCCGCGCCTATATCGACACCGACGCCGGGTTTGAAGATAGCCGATAAGGCAAGACCAATCGAAATCGCCACGGCTGTCAAAACCAGGTACAGAGCAAACGTTTTTGCTCCGAGCCGCCCCATGGTAGCGAGATCCTGCAGTGAGGTGACGCCAGTGACCAGTGAAACGAAGATCAGCGGAACGATCAACATCGTGATCGCGCGGATGAAAAGATCGCCGATCGGTTTGAAGCTGGCGGCGATATCCGCATTACCTGTTTGATTGAGCACTACCCCCAGAACCAGACCCAGCGCTAGCGCGATGAATATCTTCTTCCAGAGCGGCATATTGCGCCAGAAAGACAATGGTCCACGGCGAGTGCGTGAATGAGAGGTGTTATTTATCATTATGTTACTCCTTTTTCAGCATTTTATTGATTTATATGCCGTTATACGCTTGATGCACTTACATGGGCGTAGTGTTTTACCCGCTGGCTGACAGCAAATAATTAGCTAGAAAAAGTTATTGCTGGGTTTCGTTATTCGGTCTGAGCATCGCAACGGCTTCCACTTCGACACCAAACCCGAAGTGCAACTGTGCTACGCCAGCCACCGCGCGGGCGGGACGGTGCTCGCCGATCCAGCTGGCATAAAGCTCGTTGAAGCGTGGCCAGTTGTTGATATCGGTGACATAAATACGCACCTGCGTAAGCCTGGTTCTATCGAGATCGACGCATGCCAGACAGGCATCGACATTCTCGAGCACCTGACGTGCCTGCTCTTCGAAAGAGTGGTTGGTCAATTGGGTGCCATCCGGCTGGATAGGCAACTGGCCCGAGATGAATACCTGGTCGCCTGCCACGCATACATGGGAGTAGTGGCCGCCGGGGGCAGAAATCTCTGAACTGTTCTGGCAAAGGATATCGGTGTGTTGAACGGCTTTATTCATTGGTCATTTCTCTTTATGTGAGACAAAGGGGTGCCTTGACCCTCAATCGAAGGATTGAAGACTGGACATTGAAATGGATATGGATGGCCCGTCACCGGGCCATCAGAAGGTTACGAGGTCAGCAGGCTTGCAAACCTTGCCATGTCGACGTTGCCGCCACTGATGATCACGCCAACGCGTTTACCCTCAAGCTCGGCCTTCATCTGCCGCGCTGCGGCGAAGCCAAGACAGCCGGTCGGCTCGACCACCATCTTCATGCGCTCGGCCATGAAGGCCATGCAGTCAACAAGCTCTGCATCCGTCGCGGTGAGGATGTCGTCGACATTGCGCTGGATAATGGGAAAGGTCACCTTGCCCAGATACTGGGTCTGGGCGCCATCAGCAATGGTTTTGGGTGTATCGATATGAACGATCTGACCACTGCGGAACGATTGCTGCCCATCGTTGCCCGCCTCGGGCTCAACGCCATACACCTTGCAGTCCGGAGACAACGCTCGGGCCGCTAGCGCGCACCCCGACAGCAAGCCACCACCGCCCAGACACACAAACAGTGCATCCAACGGACCGACTTCTTCGAAGAGCTCCTTGGCTGCCGTGCCCTGGCCCGTCAGAACATCGGGGTGATCATAAGAAGGAATCAGGGTCTGGCCATGTTTCTCGGCCAGGTCGCGGCCAATCTGTTCTCGATCCTCGGTATAGCGGTCATAAAATATGACGTTGCCACCATAGCCTTGTGTTGCTGCTACCTTGGCGGCCGGCGCATCGTGTGGCATCACGATCGTTGCAGGAATGTCCAGGATTCTGGCTGATAGCGCGATGGCTTGGGCATGGTTGCCGGACGAGAAAGCCACGACACCGGCCCGCTTCTGTTCAGCACTGAATTTCGAGAGCGCATTGAAGGCGCCACGGAACTTGAAGGCACCCATACGCTGAAAGTTCTCGCACTTGAAAAATATCTGTGCCCCCAACGCTTCATCAGCAGTACGCGATGTCATCACCGGTGTGTGGCGGGCGTAGCCCTTGATACGTTCGGATGCGGCGACCACATCGTCAAAGGTGGGAAGATGGTTCATGAGGCACCTCCTGCTGGCCCATCACCTGGGCTATACACTACGGATATCCACGCACATCGCGGATGTTTAAAAGACGCTTGTCACAATGGCCGACGTGTCGAGCGGGTTCGTGATCGGCTTGAAAATGGGCGGTTACTTCGCATAGCTGTAGACCGATGCACGAGAGACGCCCAGGTGCGCGGCAACGATCTCCATCGCGCGGCGTAACTCCAGCAGGCCGGCGGCCTTCAACTCCTTGACCAGGACGCGACGATCTTCTGCCTTCAGCGCACGTGGCGTGGTGGCCATACTCGCTGCGAACTGATCGATACGCGCACGAATCGCATCAGCGCCCGCCGCGTCAAAGGTTTCCTTGGCTGGCGCCTCTGTCTGAATATCGACGAACTGGTTCAGCATGCCCTGAAAGCCTTGAAACACCGTGAGGTCGATGTTCATGCACAGCGCTGCAATATAGCGGCCTTCGGAATCCTTGATGCCGATCGAGGTGCTTTTGACCTGGCGGCCATCAGCAAAGCTGTTCGGGTAGTTGGCAATGACCTGCTCGAATTCGGCGTCCTTGATGCGGGCTAGCCCCAGTTCAGTGGCCGGATGGCCGACTTCGCGGCCAGACAGGTTGTTGTGAATGGCAAGCACGGCATGTGAAGGATCCAGCAGGTCGTGCACCACGATCTCGCAAAAGGGCGTGAACGTTTTGGCGAGTCCCTCGGCAACCTGTTTGATCTGCTCGAGCAGCAGGCGCTGCTCGGGAGTACGTTTTGTCATGATAGAGGCCAGTGCTCCTGAATGTTTTAGACAGTTTGTTCAGATCTGGACAATCTGTCAATATATCAACTCCATTACGTTTGCAGAACGAGCGCCCCCATGACCAGTATCCAGGAAATCGACACGCCTGCCGCCCTCATCGATGTGCCGCGCATGCAGCGCAATATCGAACGTATGCAGGAACGTATGAACACCCTCAGCGTGCGTTTTCGCCCGCACGTCAAGACGGCCAAGTGCCTGCCCGTTGCTGGGGCACAGCGGGAAGCTGGCGCCGAGGGCATCACTGTTTCCACCCTCAAGGAAGCCGAGCAGTTCTTCGAGGCGGGGTTTTCCGACATTCTGTATGCCGTTGGCATTGTGCCGAGCAAGCTTTCTCAGGTGCTTGCCCTGCGAAAGCGCGGCTGTGATCTAAAGATCATCGTGGACAATGTCGAAACGGCGCGGGAGATCGGCCGTTTCGGTAAGGCGCACGAAGACGTCTTCGACGTGTGGATCGAGATCGACACCGACGGCCATCGCTCGGGCATCAAACCGGAAGAGGAAGCGCTGCTGGAAATTGCCCGCGTGCTGCAGGAGGCAGGCATGCGCATGGGTGGCATCATGACTCACGCAGGCTCCAGCTATGACTACAACACCCCGGAAGCCCTGAAGGCTATTGCTGAACAGGAGCGTGCAGGCGCCGTACGTGCTGCCGAGAGACTACGGGAAGCCGGCTTGCCCTGCCCGGTTGTCAGCGTCGGATCGACGCCGACGGCCCTGTCGGCAGAACAGCTCGACGGTGTAACGGAAGTGCGCGCTGGTGTCTACGTACTGTTTGACCTGGTGATGCGTAACGTTGGCGTGTGTACAGAAGACGACATCGCCTTGAGCGTTCTTACCACCGTTATCGGCCACCAGCAAGAGAAAGGCTGGGCGATTGTCGATGCCGGCTGGATGGCCATGAGCCGTGACCGCGGCACTCAGAAACAACCACATGATTTTGGCTTTGGTCAGGTATGCACCGAGGATGGAACGTTACTGGAAGGCTACATCCTGAGTTCTGCCAATCAGGAGCACGGCGTGCTCTCCCACGTGGGTGAGACGGACAAGAACATCCTGGAGCGCTTCCCTATTGGTACGCGACTACGCATTTTGCCCAATCACGCCTGCGCGACCGGTGCACAGCATCCCGAATACCAGGCCATATTGCCCGATGGTACTGTTCAGACCTGGCCTCGCTTCTACGGTTGGTAACTGAGGAATCGACATCTACCCGCCTCACCGTGGTAGCCGCTATCTCTCAGCCGCTAGTCGAGTCGCTTGAGCTTTTGGGCGTGCTCCCGGCCGCGCTCCACATAGCTTTGCGCGTTGAGCTTGAGGCCATCCACCGCGCCTTCGGGCAGCGTCTTGACCACCCGCGCCGGCGAACCGACGATCAGTGAATTGGGCGGAAACACCGCGCCTTCTTTCACGAAGGCGCAGGCCCCGACCAGGCTGTTCTCGCCGATCACCGCGCCGTTCAATATCACCGCCTGAATACCGATCAAACAGCCGTCCTCCACGGTGCAGCCGTGGAGCATCGCCTGGTGGCCGACGGTCACGCCACGGCCTACCTTGAGCGGGTAGCCCGGGTCGGCGTGGAGCACCGCGCCATCCTGAATGTTGCTCTCCTCGCCCACTTCCAGGCGCTCGGTGTCGCCGCGCAGCACCGCCTGGTACCAGACGCTGGCGCGGGTTTTCAAGGTTACCTGCCCGATCACGTCCGCCGTCTCGGCGATATAGACGTCTTCGTGTATCTCGGGTTGATGTTCTGCATATTGGTAAATGGCCACGTGCTTCTCCTGTTCGTTATTGTCGATAGCCCGTCCAGTCAGGCTAACGCCTGTTCCAGCAACCAGGCAACAGGCGGTGTTTTCACCACGGTTCTATTCGCATGGCCGAACGCTCCAGGCGCTCACTCTCGGCTTCAAGCTCACGCAGAAGTTCGCTGATACTGGTCAGATGCTCAAGCGCTACCTGCTTGGCCTGTTCGGCATCACCGGCCACCACGGCGTCGTGCAGCCGGGCGTGCTGGCGGTTGATCATTTCTCTAGGGCCTTCGCGGTGGTAAAGGTGCTTGACCGAGGCGAATACCGAACTCAGCAGCAGGTCGGTCAAACTCTGCAGCGTATGCACCAGCACCGGATTGTGCGAGGCCTGGGAGATCGCCAGATGAAAGGCGTGATCCAGCCGTGCCAGCGGTTCGACCTCGATAGGCGCTGCCTGCTCGACGTAGTCGGCCATCTCGCGATAGCGCCGGGTGATGACCACCCGATCCATCGAGGTGCCTCGCCGGGCCGCCAGAAACGCCGATTCGCCCTCCAGCAGTGCGCGCACTTCCAGCAGATCGAACAGCGTGCGCGGATGATCGTTGAACAGGTGCATCAGCGGACTCTGCTGATGCATGGGCAGAAGCGACGCCACCGTAGAGCCGTGGCCTTGGCGGGTATCGATGATCTGCTTGCTGCGCAGAATACGCAGTCCCTCTCGCAGCGACGCCCGCGATACCTTGAGCCGCTCGCACAACCGGCGCTCGGACGGCAGCAACTGGCCCGGGCGAAACACGCCGTCCAGAATCAGCTGTTCGAGCCGCGCCGCCACGTTTTCCGGCGTGCGCCGCCCGGCTACTTGCTCCTCGCTTGAAAGCGTCATGCTCTCTCCTTTCAAACCATGGGCGTCTTGCATCCTGTCAGCCGCCAGTGGTTTGACCCGGTGGCAGCCCTTACCCACCAAGAGCACCTGAATATGCCATGCCCTTGGTATCGTCGACCAATTACTGGTCTGACCATTGCACCACAGTCTGGACAGGCACACAAAAAAAGCTCAGATTGACGCCATTGCCGACCGACCGTGCGGTTACTTTTCAATGATAAAAACCGGGATGTCGTGATGAATATCCTCTTTGATGAACGCCTTGATGGCGAGCTTGCACGCCGTGACAAACACGAGGTCCTGACGGATCTACAGCAGGCCGCCCCTGGCATGACCCTGCTTCACCGCGAGGAAGACCTGCGCCCGTTCGAGTGTGATGGTCTGGCTGCCTACCGCGTTCTGCCCATGCTGGTGGCCCTGCCGGAAAGTCTTGACCAGGTGGAAGCGCTGCTCAGGCGCTGCCATGCACTGGGTGTACCGGTGGTAACCCGCGGCGCAGGCACCGGGCTTTCCGGCGGCGCGCTGCCCTTGGAGCAGGGGGTGCTGCTGGTGATGTCGCGCTTCAACAAGATCATAAGCGTCGACCCGAATGCCCGCCTGGCCCGTGTGCAGCCAGGGGTACGCAACCTGGCCATTTCCGAAGCGGCCGCTCCTTACGGGCTTTACTACGCGCCGGACCCCTCCTCCCAGATTGCCTGCTCCATTGGCGGTAACGTGGCGGAGAACGCCGGCGGCGTGCACTGCTTGAAGTATGGTCTGACCGTACATAACGTGCTGCGCGTGGATGTGCTGACCATCGAAGGCGAGCGCATGACGCTCGGCGCCGAGTCCCTCGACGCGCCGGGGTTTGATCTTCTTGCGCTGATGAACGGTTCGGAAGGCATGCTGGGGGTGGTGACCGAGATCACCGTCAAGCTGCTGCCCAAACCCGAAACCGCCAAGGTGTTGATGGCAAGTTTTGACGATGTCGAAAAGGCAGGCCGAGCGGTGGGCGATATCATCGCGGCAGGCATCATTCCCGGCGGGCTCGAGATGATGGACAGGCTCGCCATCCAGGCTGCGGAAGATTTTGTCCGCGCGGGCTACCCGCTGGATGCCGAAGCGATCCTGCTGTGCGAACTCGACGGCGTGGAAGCCGATGTCGACGACGATTGCGAAACGGTGCGCCGGGTACTCGAGCAGGCCGGCGCCACCCAGATCCAGCAGGCCCGCGACGAGCTCGAACGGGCGAAATTCTGGGCCGGGCGCAAGAATGCCTTTCCAGCCGTGGGTCGCATGTCGCCGGACTACTACTGCATGGACGGCACCATTCCGCGTCGCGAACTGCCCCGCGTGCTCAAGGGCATCGCCGCCTTGTCTGAAGAGAGCGGTCTTCGTGTGGCGAACGTGTTCCACGCTGGCGATGGCAACATGCACCCCTTGATCCTGTTCGATGCCAACAAGGAAGGCGAGCTTGCGCTTGCCGAGGAGGTAGGCGGCAGGATTCTCGAGCTGTGCGTGGCCGCCGGCGGTTCGATCACCGGCGAACACGGCGTAGGGCGCGAAAAGATCAATCAGATGTGCAGCCAGTTCCAAGCCGACGAGATCAGCGTGTTTCACGCCCTGAAAGCCGCCTTCGACGAGAAGCGCCTGCTGAACCCCGGAAAGAACATTCCCACGCTTGCCCGCTGCGCCGAGTTTGGTGCCATGCACGTGCATAACAATGAACTGCCGCACCCTGAGCTACCGCGCTTTTGATGGCACAAGGATACTTCATGACTGATCTAGCGATTCACTCCGTTGATGGCGATATCGCCGATACCCTGTGTGATCAGGTGCGCACGGCTTATGAAGCGCGCACGCCGCTGCGCATCGTCGGCGGCGACACTCGCGCCTTCTATGGCCGCGCGGTCGAGGGCCAGGAGCTCTGCCTGGCAGAACACAGCGGCATCGTCGCCTACGACCCGGTGGAGCTGGTGGTTACCGTACGCGCCGGTACGCGCCTTGACGCATTGCAAAGTGCCCTGGCCGAACACCATCAGATGCTCCCCTTCGAGCCGCCGGTGTTTGGCGCACAAAGCACCATCGGCGGCGCGGTTGCAACCGGGCTTTCCGGCCCGCGCCGCCCCTGGGCAGGAGCAGCGCGGGATTTTGTGCTGGGCACCCGGGTGATCACCCAGGAAGGCAAGCTGCTGCGCTTTGGCGGCGAAGTCATGAAGAACGTGGCGGGTTACGATCTTTCGCGCTTGATGACCGGCGCCCAGGGTACGCTTGGCGTACTTGCCGATATCTCCTTCAAGGTGCTGCCCATCCCCACCGCAAGCCACTGCCTGCGCCTTGCCATGAGTCTTGAGGACGCCCTGGGCAAGCTTGCCGAACTGGGCCGCCAGCCGCTGCCCATTACCGCGGCAGCCTGGCATGCCGGCGAGCTTTTCATTCGCCTTGAAGGGGGTGAAAGCTCGGTGAAGGCCACTCGCGAACGCCTGGGTGGTGAGGCGCTGGACGCCGAGTTCTGGACGTCACTGCGCGACCATACGCTTGATTTCTTCACCCTGGCCGAGGGCCAGGCGCTCTGGCGCCTGTCGCTTCCCCCCCATACGCCGCCGCTTTCACTGGATATCGCCGATGCTGATATCTTCTACGACTGGGCCGGCAGCCAGCGTTGGGTGAAGACGGCACTGGATGCCAAGACCCTGCGCGATGCCTGTCAGGCGGCCGGTGGGCACGCAACCTGCTACACCCCCGAGGCCCAGGGCGGCGCGGCCGAGCCTTTCACGCCCCTCAATGCCGTGGTGGAAAAGTATCACCGCCATCTTAAAACCCAGTTGGATGCCCACGGCATTTTCAACCCCGGTCGTCTTTACGCGGCATTTTAATCAGGAGAGCTGATATGCAGACGCATTTCACCGATGCCGATCGTCAAAAGCCGCATATTCAGGAAGCCGAGCGCATCCTGCGCACCTGCGTGCACTGCGGGTTCTGTAACGCCACCTGCCCCACCTATCAGCTGCTGGGCGATGAGCGCGACGGCCCGCGCGGGCGCATCTATCTGATGAAGGAGCTGCTGGAGAGCCGCGACGATGACGACCAGGTCACCGAAGAGACGAGGCTGCACCTGGACCGCTGCCTGACCTGTCAGAATTGTGAAACCACCTGCCCATCCGGCGTCGAGTATCACAAGCTTCTCAACATCGGCCGGGCGGAGATCGAGCGGCGCGTACCGCGACCACCGGCGGACCGCGCCCAGCGCTATGCGCTGCGCAAGATGATGGTCGAGCCCAGGCGCTTCAAGGCGCTGCTCACACTGGGCCAGACCTTCAAGCCGCTGGTACCTGCCAAGCTGCGCAACAAGATGCCCGCCGCCCCGATGGATGCCGGCAAGCGCCCCGCCCCCCGGCATGCCCGCCGCATGCTGATTCTGGAAGGCTGTGTCCAGCCAGGCCTTTCGCCCAACACCAACGCGGCCACGGCGCGCCTGCTCGACCGTCTGGGCATCAGTTTGAGCCCGGTGAGTGAGGCCGGCTGCTGCGGGGCGATCGATTTTCACCTCAACGCCCAGGATGATGGCCGTGCCCGCATGCGTGCCAATATCGATGCCTGGTGGCCACACATCGAGCAGGGCATCGAGGCTATCGTGCAGACCGCCAGTGGCTGCGGCGCGTTCATCAAGGAGTATGGCGACATGCTCAAGGATGACCCTGACTACGCCGAAAAGGCCAGGCGGGTCAGTGCGCTGGCCAAGGACATCGTCGAGGTACTGCGTGAAGAGCCGCTGGAGTCGCTCAAGGTGGCTGAGCCACAGCGGCTCGCCTTCCACTGCCCGTGTACGCTTCAGCACGCCCAGAAGCTCAACGGCGCGGTGGAAGGTGTGCTTACCAAGCTCGGCTTTGCGCTGACCCCGGTGCAGGATGCCCACCTGTGCTGCGGCTCGGCAGGCACCTATTCGATCACTCAGCCCGAGCTTGCCACCCAACTGCGCGACAACAAGCTCAATGCCCTGGAAGCGGGCAACCCGGAGCTTATCGTGACCGCCAACATCGGCTGCCAGACGCACCTGGCGGGCGCCAACCGCACGCCGGTGCGCCACTGGATAGAAGTCGTGGACGCCGCACTGGCCTGATAGCGTTATCTTGGCCGCGCCTGCCCGGCGGCGCGGCTTCAACCCGAAGAGCACGTTGCAAACCACAGGAAACCGATATGCAAACCAAAGCGATTCTTGCCCTCGCCGATATCAACAAGATCCTCGATGCCGCCCAGCAAGAGGCTGACAGCAACGCCTGGCCGGTCACCATTGCCGTGGCCGACGATGGCGGCCACCTGCTGGCACTTCGCCGCCTGGATGGCGCCGCTCCCTTCAGCGCCGACGTGGCGACTCACAAGGCGCGCAATGCAGCGCTGGGCCGCAAGGAGACCCAGGTGTTCGAAGAGATGATCAACGGCGGACGCACGGCATTTGTGACCGCCCCGCTGCAGGGCCTTCTATCCGGCGGCGTGCCGGTCATCGTGGATGGACAGGTGATCGGCTCGGTCGGCGTATCCGGCGTCAAGCCCGAACAGGACGTGCAGATCGCCAAGGCGGGGGTCAGCGCCATTGCGTGATGAATGCACGGCAAGCGCATACGAAAAACCCCGGATCGATGATCCGGGGTTTTGGAATTCGTTCGGTATCAACCGAGCGTGCTTGATGGCGGACCGGACGAGACTCGAACTCGCGACCTCCGGCGTGACAGGCCGGCATTCTAACCAACTGAACTACCGGTCCGCAGATAAAGCACTTTGACGCTATTGCAACCATTTAAAAGGACTTTAAATGGTGGGTGGTACTGGGTTCGAACCAGTGACCCCCAGCTTGTAAGGCTGGTGCTCTCCCAACTGAGCTAACCACCCGGGTCGTTGACGATTCGTCAACCTATCTTCAACAGATAATCTGCAAGTTATCGTGGCGGACCGGACGAGACTCGAACTCGCGACCTCCGGCGTGACAGGCCGGCATTCTAACCGACTGAACTACCGGTCCGAATAGCGATAACTGGCTTCAAAGCAGGTGAGCGTGATGATGGCGGACCGGACGAGACTCGAACTCGCGACCTCCGGCGTGACAGGCCGGCATTCTAACCAACTGAACTACCGGTCCGCTGTGACATCATGCTGATGCTACTTTGCTACTGCTTCACGTTTCCAGGCCATCTTGCGATGGTGGGTGGTACTGGGTTCGAACCAGTGACCCCCAGCTTGTAAGGCTGGTGCTCTCCCAACTGAGCTAACCACCCGCTGGTCACGTGGCGCTGCATTCTACAGAAGCCTGCCTGAATGTCAACACGTTATGTTCAAACTTTGTGGTTCAAACCAGCGCGTTGCTCACATTCCCGACGGCGTCCCATGAGCGCGGACGAAGGATGCCGCAAGTTGGGCGGCTTCGTCAATCAAAAACTCATGTTTCAATCCTGACACCCGCCTTGGCTTGAAATCGTGATCGCCATCGGCAAGCCAGGCAAGGCGCGTGTGCTGGGGCAGTGTATAACCTTCCACTTCCTCACGCGTGCCAAACGGGTCGCGCTCGCCTTGAAGTACCAGCAGCGGGCAGCGAATGTCCGGCCAGTGGCCCAGGCGCAGCTTCTCTGGCGCCTTGGGTGGATGAAACGGATAGCCGGCCACAATGACGCCCGGGCAGCCGGGCCCCGCTATCGCGCCGCGGTGCAGGGCACTTGCCAACAGCGTGGCGATGCGCCCGCCCATGGACTTGCCCCCTACCCAGAGCGGCAGGGTGCCAAGCGGTTCAAGCGCGTGATACCACGCGGCAAAATGCTCGAGCGTGCGTTCGACGCGGGGCGGCGGACGGCGCTTTCCCTGCTCCTGCATCTGCTGCATGTAGGGAAAGTCGATCGCCAGTACCTGGATGCCGTGCTCGGCAAGCGCCTTGATGATCCGTTGCATGAACGCCGACTGATGGCCAGCACCGGCGCCATGCGCCCACAAGAGCCGCCCATGGCGCGCTTGCCCCACCACTGCCAGCGGCCCCAGGCCGTCTACCAGCAAGCGTGGCGCAACAGACTCGTCGAGCGCCTCGGCCAGCGCGGCTGGCAGGATTGGTAGGTAGTCTGCGTAAGCATTCTGGCTCACTGCTTTATCCTTTTTGAAGTTGTCGGGCGCCATTTTGGCGGGCTCGAGCGCCTTGCCCGGTTAATTCGCCCCGAAGGCAGCGATCCTGCTACTCTTTTCGAACCACTGATTTTGAACCACTGAAGACTGGTCTTGATTCACTCAACGACACCGGGCCCTGGCCTGAAGGACATCCGTTTGGTCGAGAAAACGCCACCGACCCCGTCACCCCTAGAGCGGATAACCAAGGCATGACGACACCTGCCGCCTGCTACCACTGTTCAAGCCCCGTGCCTGCCGGCGCAGCCTGGCAGATCACCCTGGATGGCGTATCTTACCCGGTGTGCTGCCCAGGCTGCGAAGCCGTGGCACATGCCATCGTGCGGGGCGGGCTCGAGCACTACTACCGGCAACGCACCGAACCACCTGCAAAACCCGCAACGCAAGCCGTAAAGCGGGACCTATGGGCGCACTTCGATCTCCCCGAACGCCAGCAATGGGTCAGCCTCGAACCGTCAACCGGTAAGGCAAGTGCCACCCTGGCTGTCGAGGGGATCACCTGCAATGCCTGCGCCTGGCTTATCGAGCACCGTTTGAACGCACTCGAGGGGGTTGCTGCCAGCGCGGTGGATCTGGCTCACCATCGGCTCAGGGTCAGTTGGTACTCTGAAACGCTCAAGCCTTCGACGTTGATGGCCGAGCTTGCCGCCATCGGCTATAGCGCCCTGCCTTCCACGCCCGATCCTGTCCAGACTCGCCTTCAGGCACGCATGCGGCTCACCGCTAGAGGGCTGACGGTAGCGACGGCCAGTCTGGCTGGCAACGCCATGCTGACGCTCTTCCCTTCGGGCGGACTTGAAGAGAACACCCCTGGGCTTGTTGCCGGGGTGTCGATTGCGCTTTCCAGCGCTGCCATGTTCGCCGCCATGCCCTTTTTTTGCCGTGCGCTGGGCGATTTGAAGCGCCGCCAGCCGGGTCTGATGGTGCCTGTCAGCCTGGTGCTTGTCAGCGCCTACCTGGCTTCGGTCTACGCGGTTCTGCATGGTGATGGGCATTATGCAGACGCCATCGCCCTGCTGGTGACGCTTTTGCTTCTTGGCCGCTACACAGCGCTTCGCAGCCGGCTGAAAATGCTTCGTCAATGGACGTTGCCGGCGTTTGCCACCCGGCTAGAGGGGGTAACGCGGCAGGCCAGCGTACAGGAAGCGCATGAACGCCTGGTTCGCGCCACTGCGCTGTTAGCCGGCGACTGCATCAGCGTGGCGCCTGGCCAGCGCCTGCCCGCTGACGGCACTATCCTCCAGGGCGAATCGAGTCTCGACACCTCGCGCCTTACCGGCGAGCCGCTGCCGGTGGCCTGCCGGGCGGGCGATGACGCGCTGTGCGGCGCTCTCAACCTGGAGAATCCGCTGCTCCTTGAGGTATCCCGGGCAGGCGACCAGACGCATGCGGGATCGATCAGTACCGCTATTCGAGCCAACTGGCAAGCGCGGTGCCCGGATGCGGCGGACGCGCCCTACGTGCATGTCTGGGTACCATGCCTGCTCGCGGCAGCGGCGGTGACCACAGGGCTTTTGTGGGGCACCTCCCAGGCCGTCGATACGCTTGTTGCCATGCTGTTGGCAGGCATCCCGCTTGGCCTGTCACTGGCCACGCCGCTGGCGCTTGGCACCACGCTCCAGCAGCTTGGCAGACGCGGGGCATGGGTGACTCGCCCAGGCGCCCTGCTCGTCCTGGCGCGCAAGGCGCCTGTCACTTCGCACCCTGACGTGGTGCTGCCTGGCCCTCGCGCCGGGCGCCTTGACGAAGTACAGGCGATGGCGCGTCTTGCCAAGCGATGCGCGCAGCAGAACCGACGAATTGCGCTCGGGGTCACGCTCGCGCTGGTAGGGCTGGCAGCGTCAGGCCAGCTCTCTCCCCTGGGTGCGGTTTCGGGCAGCGCCATCAGCGTGCTGGCGGTGCTTGGCAATACGCAGCGGCTGCTGGGGCGCCCCTGCGCTTCAAAGGAGACCCATGAATCCCACCGGGCTTGATCTTCCACCTCTGTTGGCCGCATTCGTGTTCGGCCTGCTGGGCGGCGCCCACTGCATCGGCATGTGTGGTGGCATCATGAGCGCGCTGAGCTTTGCCGTGCCGCCCAGCATGCGCCGCCCCGGGCGTATGGCCGGCCTGCTGCTCGGCTATAATCTGGGCCGAATCACAAGCTACATGGCGGCAGGCGCTCTGGTAGCCGCATTGGGTACGCTGATATCGCTTGCGCCTCTTGCACGTCAGGTGCTGCAGGGGCTGGCGGCGGTGATGCTGATCCTCATGGCGCTATATATCGCCGACTGGTGGAAGGGGCTTTTGGGTATCGAAGCCGTGGGCAGACGCCTTTGGCGCTACCTCGAACCGGTCGGGCGACGGCTGATGCCGGTGGTTCACGTGCCCCAGGCATTCGCCCTGGGCGCTATCTGGGGGTGGCTGCCCTGCGGGCTGGTCTACGCCATGCTGGCCTGGAGCCTGGCAATGGCCGCGCCGCTTCATGGAGCCATGCTGATGGGCGCTTTCGGCCTCGGCACGCTGCCAGCGCTGCTGGCCACCGGGTTTGCCGCCCGCAAGCTTGGCGGCCTGATTCGCCACCCGGCCACGCGCACACTGGCAGCATTGGTGATCATCACCTTTGCGCTATGGCAGCTGTGGACACTGAATGCCCACTCGGACGGGCACTCGCACGATCACTCAGGCCCCGCTACGCACTCCCATTCACATGCGCCTTCCCATCCACATACGCCTTCCCACCCCATTCATTGATGTGGCTCAACACTTCACGGCGCTGTCTCGGTTACTGTTTCGGCAGGTTTTAACGTATCAGCCACCGGAGGCGTTTTTCATGCCCATACGTGCCCCTGTTGCCTCCCTGCTCGCCCTGGCCGCCAGCCAGCCGATGCCTCATTGGGACGACGCTCTATTGCGCCGCTACGACAAGAGCGGCCCGCGCTATACGTCCTACCCAACGGCGCTTGCCTTTCATGAGCGCTTCACACCAGATGATACCGCTCAGGCGCTGGAGCGCAGCAACCAGCGCGGTCGCCCGCTCTCGCTTTATGTTCACGTGCCATTTTGCCGCAAGATCTGCTTTTACTGCGCGTGCAACAAGATCGCTACCAAGGACACCTCGCTGGCCGAACCCTACCTCTCGCGGCTCGACCGCGAAATGGTGCTGGCAGCACGCCACCTGGACACCTCACGGCCGGTCAAGCAGTTGCACTGGGGCGGGGGGACGCCCACTTTTCTCTCGCTTTCGCAGATGAGCGACCTGATCGACCGTCTGGATGCCCGGTTCGGGCTTTCCGACGACCCCGAGCGTGATTACGCCATCGAGATCGATCCGCGCGAGGCGGACGTCTTCACCCTGCGCCACCTGCAGTCGCTGGGCTTCAACCGCTTGAGCCTGGGGGTTCAGGATCTGAGCCCCCAGGTGCAGAAGGCGATCAATCGCCACCAGCCGCGCGTGCTGACCGAAACGCTGATGGACGAGGCCCATCGGCTGGGCTTTCGCTCGCTGAACCTGGATCTCATCTACGGCCTGCCCTTTCAGACCGAAAGAAGTTTCGCCGACACTCTGGCCCAGGTGATCGAGCTGAATCCGGCGCGGCTGTCGGTGTTCAACTACGCGCATATGCCGGAACGCTTCAAGCCCCAACGGCGCATCAAGGAGGATGATTTGCCAGGAGCCGAGGAGAAACTCGCGATCCTGCGCACCACGATCGAGATGCTGACGGCGGCGGGCTATGTGCATATCGGCATGGATCACTTCGCCAAGCCCGATGACAGCTTGACGATCGCCCAGGCCAACGGCACGCTGCAGCGCAATTTTCAGGGGTATTCAAGCCACGCCCAGTGCGATCTGATCGGTCTCGGGGTTTCGGCCATCTCGCGTATCGACGATGTCTACGCGCAGAATCCGACCAGCCTTGGCGACTACGAAGCCGCCTTGGATGAAGGTCGACTAGCCACGGTAAAGGGTGTGCGCTTAAATAAGGATGACCTAATAAGGGCGGACGTCATCGAACGGCTGATGTGTGATATGCGCCTCGACCTGAACGCGATTGGCCAGCGCTGGAACATCGAAGCGACCGACTATTTTGCCGGCGCGCTTGATACGCTGCGCACCGCCGAGCAGGATGGGCTAATCACCTGGCAAGGTGCTACGCTAGTCGCAACCCCCATGGGGCGGCTCTTGATTCGCCATCTGGCCATGGCGTTTGATGCCTATCTGCCTGGTCATACGGGCGCGCGCTATTCAAGAATCGTCTAACGGGCTGAACGCGCTGATATCTACTGGGCACAAGACAGGGAGAGATGTATGTCACTACCGGCAAGCCAACGCCGCTCGCTTCTTCAGGAAGCCCGCTGTCAGACCTGCAGCTTGAGTTCGCTGTGTCTGCCGCTGGCGCTGGAACTGGAGGACATGGGGCAGTTCGACGCCATCATCCGCCGCCGGGCGCCGCTGAAAAAGGGCGAGCCGCTGTTTCGCCAGGGCGACCGCTTCACCAGCGTATATGCGGTGCGCTCGGGCAGCCTGAAGCAGATCACCAGCGAAGGTAACGGCAACGATCAGTTGACCAACTTCTTCCTGCCAAGCGAGCTCGTCGGCCTGGACGGCATCGATGAAGAGCACTATCCAGGCAGTGTCATCGCGCTTGAAACCACGACCGTCTGCGAGATTCCGTTTGACCGGCTGGATACGCTTTCAGAAGAGCTGCCGGAGCTGCGCGGGCAGCTCTACCGCAGCATGAGTAAAGAGCTTCGCGATGACCGGCGCATGATGCGCCTGCTTTCGCGCAAGACCGCCGACCAGCGGCTGGCAAGCTTTTTACTCACGCTGTCAGAGCGCTTTCGGCGCCGCGGCTACTCGCCCTACAGCTTCCGGCTTTCCATGGCGCGGGCGGACATCGGCAACTACCTGGGGTTGGCCGTCGAGACGGTCAGCCGTATCCTGAGCCGCTTCCAGCAGCAGAAGGTGGTGGCCGTCTCGGGCCGGGAGGTCAACATTCTCGACATGCAGCGCCTGGTGGCGCTGAGTGAAGAGGATGACCAGACGATCAACTCACGTTGAACGCCTGAATACGCCCGCTCATCAGTTCGGCCTGCTTGGCTTCAAGCCCTGCAAAGTCAAACAGGTCACGGTCGGCAAGCTGGGAAGGAGCGACATTGGTAACCGCCTTGAACATGCTTTCAAGGCGGCCCGGGTATTTCTTGTCCCACTCGGCAAGCATCTCCTTGACGATCTGGCGCTGCATGTTGGGCTGCGAGCCGCACAGGTTACAAGGGATGATCGGGAACTCCATCAGCCGCGAGAACTCGGCGATATCCGCCTCCTTGCAGTAGGCCAGAGGACGAATCACGATATTCTTGCCATCGTCGGAGAGCAGCTTGGGCGGCATTGCCTTGAGCGTGCCGCCAAAGAACATGTTCAAAAACATGGTTTCCAGAATGTCTTCACGGTGATGCCCAAGGGCGATCTTGTTGGCGCCGATCTCTTCGGCAAAGCCGTAGAGCGACCCGCGGCGCAGCCGTGAACACAGTGCACAGGTAGTCTTGCCTTCCGGAGTCTTCTCCTTCACGACCGAGTAGGTATCACGCTCGAGAATATGGTACTCCACGCCGAGGCCGTCCAGGTAGCGCGGCAGCACGTGTTCGGGAAAGCCGGGCTGCTTCTGATCCATGTTGACCGCCACCAGGGAAAAGTTCACCGGGGCGTTGCGCTGCAGGTTGCGCAGAATCTCGAGCATCGTATAGCTGTCTTTACCACCGGACAGGCAGACCATGATCCGGTCGCCTTCATTGATCATCTGATAGTCGATAATGGCGTTACCCACTTCACGCCGCAGTCGCTTTTGCAACTTGTTGAATTCACGCTTTTGTTTGGCATCAACAGTGTCCCGCTGGCCGTCATGGCCAGCCGTGGGCGCAACCGTTGCCGTGGCGGGGTCAAAATGATCGATGTGTTGCATGGTATAAGCACTGCCAATGGTAGAAGGAGCAGCGGCTATTCTAACAACACTCCCCGCCTTCGCCCAACTGGCAAGCTTGCGACCGTTAAGCGGCAGATACTAACCAGATTGGGCCATATCGCGCTGCAGGCGCATGTACAAAAGCGCGCTGGCGGTTGCCTTGCCAAGCAATCCCCGGGCAGCAACCGAAGGAACCTGCCAGCACGTCAGCGCCTCTGAAAACTGGCAAGAGGTCTCGACCAGCGGATGCCGACGGCGCAGCTGCCGGTGGTGCAGCCTCGCCACATCTACCTGGGCATTGGGCAGCCCGAACCCCAGATGAGCCCTGAAGGCGCTGTCGAGCATTATCAGCTGCTGCTCCAGCTGCCAGCCGATCAGCGGTCGGTTACCGATGAACTCCGCCAGCCCTCTCAGGGTATGGGCGCTGAAGCATAGCGTGGTCTGGGTATCATAAAGCTCCTGATGACGGCGCACGGTCTTGTCACACGTGGCCTCGCCGTCAGCCAGGGTCGCCTGCCATGCCTGACTGAGCTGAACGCGCTGCTGGTTAAGCACTACCGCGGCGATACTGAGCACCGGCTCAGGCCCTGGTGTAACCTGGCAGGCCAAGGCGACCAGCTCCTCTCCCATGTAGGGTTGAAACAGCCAGGCATAAGGCGAATGGGCATGGCGCCGCCGATCCCGCTCTCGCTTGAACAGCATGCGTAGCGAGCGTCCGACCAGCGTTGCGTATTTATCGATCTGCTGCATGCTGCTCATGAGTACTCTAGGTGATAACGGTGGGAAAGGTGCTGCTTGAAGTCTTTCACGATATGCAGCGATTCACGCAGCAGATCCCGCTCGAGAGATGAGAGCTCCTGAACGACCACGCGGTTGGCGTGCGCATCGTCAACCGCCTGACTGCTCAACTGTTGCTTGAGGCGCAGTTCGGTAAATAGCGAAAGTGCCTCGCCCAGGTCATCGGCCACACGGCGCTCGAGGCGGCCGTCATCGGCCAGCGCCTCCAGGCGACCTAGCGTCGAGGTCTCGCCGATACGCCGCTCAAGCGCCATGGTGCGTACACCATGCACGATCGGAAAAATCCCGCCTTTCTTGATATCAATACCGTGCTGGGGCTTCTTGAGCGAGCCAAACAGGGTAAGCGGTGTAGAGAAGCGCAGCGCCGTACGGGCCAGGTAGGAGAGCAGTATCTCGTCTCGGGCGCAGCGCTCGAACAGCGCTTCGCGCACGCTTTCCACAAGCCTTGGGTTGCCCGCTACCGCATGGGCGTCAAGCAGGATGGCAAGCTTCATGAGGCTGTCGCCATCGCGCACGTCGGCCCACTGGGCAATGCGTTTTTTCCACTGACTGACGCTTGCTACCCACTGGGGATTGGAGACCATGATGTTTCCCGGGCATGGTGGGTAGCCCAGCCGAATCAGCGTATCCGTCAGGCGCTGCATATCGCCTGCCACATCGGGCCACGCTGCGTCATCTTCAAGAATCAATCCATTGTCCTGATCGGTCTTCAGGATCTGCTCACCTCGCCCTTCGCTGCCCATGACCACGAGGCAACTGTGCAAGTGGTGCGTCTCGTTCACGGTAAATGCCCAGGCCTTGTTCATGATGCGACCGTTGAGCGCGGCCAGCAGGTCCATGGCGAAACGCAGCTTGACCCCCTGGGCCATCAGTGCCCGGACCAGCTCCGGCGTACGCTGGCTGGCCGCCGCCAGCGCATTCAGATCCGTTGCCTGTTCCACCTGCAGGCTGACCACGTAGCTTCGGCTGGAGAAGTAGCTCAATACGTCTGTGAGTTCGACCACGCCTTTCAAGACGGCGCGCTCCATGACCACCACGCGCGTCACCTTGTGCCGGGTCATCAATACCAGAGCTTCAAAGAGATATTGCGTGGGCGTCACCGTGACCAGCGAGAAGTGCGCAAGCCGGTCGACCGGCGTTTGTTGACTGAAACCTTCCATCACCAGGCCGTTAAGAAGGTCGGTCTTGGTGACCATGCCAAGTGTGCCCTGGGTTTCGACCAGCAGGCTGTCGGCGTGACTGTCGTTAAGCGTTCTGACGGCGTCGGCAATGCTGCTTTTGGCATCGACCAGCAGCGGGTCGCGCATGCATTCACTCACGCTTGCCAGCATGAAGCCCGCCATGGTGACGCCCCCCTCGGCACGCTTTTCGGTCAGCAAACGCGCCTTGTGTGCCAGCGACTGCCGGAAAAACTGCTCGAAGGGTGGATACTGACGGCACAGCTGAAGAAACAGCGCACGGGGCAAGAGATAGCAAAGACACTCCTGTTCGGCCTGGAAACGGTAGCGACTCTTGCCATTCAAGATACTGATGGCGCCGAACAGATCCCCCGCCGTATAGTGCCCCAAACGAGCGCTGGCGGCGGGTAGCGTGGGATCGATCTCCGCCACGTCACCCTTATGCACCAGAAACACATGCTCGCCGTTCGCCCCCGTTTCCAGAATGACGCTATCGCGTTCGAAGTAGGCCAGATCCAGGCTGCGGCGAACATGGTCGCGCCCCTCATCATCCAGCAGCGTAAAAGGCAATTGGGACAGATCGACATCAACCATGGGGCACGCCCTCAATGTCCGGCAGGTCGCTTGTTGTTAAACGCAAACACGTTCTGCCTGACAATGGCAGGCAACCGGCCAGACCTGGTTAAACTCATGTTAAGGTAAAACAGAAACGAAACGCCCATTAAGCAAGAGCAACTGAAACAGTCATTCGATCTGATTACCCCTACTTTGGGATATACTGCCAACGTCGACACGACGTTTGGTCTAACGACGAAAGTCGTGTCTTATCGCATTTACACAAGCATATTCCGTGCTTTCTTCAAAGTAGCAAACATTATCTTTCAACCCTACCCTAGACCATGGTTCAAGTGGCTTACCTCATTCGAGCGTCAGGAAAAAATCTCTTTCATTACAGACAGATTAAAATCAAGGCCTGCGCCTGCTCGATTCGTGATACCAAAGTCTGGGATTATTTTTTAGCTGTTATTGTCCAGTATTAACACGGTATGATTCAGGGCAATCACACAGGGCCTTTCCGCACTTTCCCTAACGCTAAAAGTGATCATTCAAGCAAACGGAAACCTGACAAGAGCCGATAATTAAAACTAAGTGGTTTTTGGCGCGCAATTACCCTGATACGCCAAACGCTATTCCTGGTGAACTTTCCAAACCCTAAAAACACAAGTGGAGAGCAACACAATGGCAGACGACAAATCCAATGCTGCTGAATACTGGAAAGCCAATGTTCGCTTAATCTTCGGATGCCTGGTGGTATGGGCATTCGTCTCATATGGGTGTGCGATCCTGTTTCGCCCCCTTCTGGCGAACATTTCTGTCGGGGGAACAGACCTCGGCTTCTGGTTCGCCCAGCAAGGCTCCATTCTTACCTTCATCGTGCTTATCTTCTTCTACGCCTGGAGAATGAACAAGCTCGACCAAAAATTTGGCCTTGGGGAGTAAGCCGGTATGAGCCAGTTTGCAATCAATCTTCTGTTCGTCGGCGCCTCCTTTGCCTTGTATATCGGCATTGCGGTCTGGGCGCGGGCAGGGTCCACCAAGGACTTCTACGTGGCGGGTGGCGGCGTTCATCCGATTACCAACGGCATGGCCACGGCCGCAGACTGGATGTCGGCGGCCTCGTTCATTTCCATGGCGGGCCTGCTGGCCTCCGGCGGCTATGCCAACTCCACCTTCCTGATGGGCTGGACCGGCGGTTTCGTTATTCTGGCGATGCTGCTGGCGCCTTACCTGCGTAAATTCGGCAAGTTCACCGTACCGGACTTCATTGGCGACCGCTTTTACAGCAATACTGCCCGCTTCGTTGCCATCGTGTGTCTGATCATTGCATCCGTCACTTACGTCATCGGCCAGATGACCGGCGCCGGCGTTGCCTTCTCGCGCTTTCTGGAGGTCAGCAATACCTGGGGTATCTGGCTTGCCGCGCTGATCGTCTTCCTGTATGCGGTGTTCGGCGGCATGAAGGGGATCACTTATACGCAGGTGGCCCAGTACATCGTACTGATCGTGGCCTACACGATCCCTGCCGTCTTCATCGCCTTTCAGCTCACCGGCAACCCGATCCCCATGTTCGGCATGTTCAGTACGCATACCGAATCCGGCGTTCCCTTGCTGCAGAAACTCGATGATGTAGTCAGCGCACTGGGCTTTCAGGACTATACCGCTGACGTCGACAACAAGCTCAACATGGTGCTGTTCACGCTCTCCTTGATGGTGGGTACCGCTGGTCTTCCTCACGTCATCATCCGCTTTTTCACCGTGCCCAAGGTATCCGACGCTCGCTGGTCAGCGGGCTGGGCACTGGTGTTCATCGCCCTGCTCTACCTGACCGCACCGGCGGTAGGCTCCATGGCACGCCTTAACCTGATGACCACGGTCTATCCGGAAATGGCCGGGCAAGTGGAAAACTACGAAGAGGCAACTCAGAATCCCATCCTGTACGAAGATCGTCCTGACTGGTTCCGCACCTGGGAAGATACCGGCCTGATCACCTTCAACGACCTGAACAACGACGGCCGTATCCAGTTCTACAACGAGACGGCTGACTACACGGATCGCGGCTGGGAAGGCAACGAGCTGACGGTCAACAACGACATCCTGGTACTGGCGAACCCGGAAATCGCCAATCTGCCGGCCTGGGTCATCGGCCTGATTGCCGCTGGCGGTATCGCCGCTGCCCTTTCAACCGCGGCGGGCCTGCTGCTTGCCATCTCCTCGGCGGTCAGCCACGACTTGATCAAGACCATGATCAATCCCAAGATTTCCGAGAAAGGCGAAATGCTGGCGGCGCGTATCTCCATGGCGGGCGCTATTCTGCTGGCCACGTACCTGGGCTTGAACCCGCCCGGGTTTGCCGCTCAGACCGTTGCACTTGCCTTCGGTATCGCCGGTGCCTCGCTGTTCCCGGCGCTCATGATGGGTATCTTCTCGACCCGCATGAACAACATGGGGGCGATTGCCGGTATGCTGTCGGGCCTGATCTGCACGCTGCTTTACATCTTCACCTACCTGGGCTGGTTCTTCATTCCCGGCACCAACACGCTGGCCAACACGCCGGATAACTGGATCCTGGGAATTTCGCCGCTCTCCTTCGGTGCCGTGGGTGCGATGATCAACTTTATCGTGGCCTTCGCGGTCTCCAGCGTCACGGCCAAGCCGCCGCAGGAAATTCGCGATCTGGTGGAAAGCGTTCGCTATCCAAAAGGTGCTGGTGCAGCCATCGACCACTAAGCCATAATCATTCCTGGCGTTTGGCGTCGGGATCAAAAGTGACCATCGGGCCTCCTCTGGGAGGCCCGATGACTTTCAGAAGGAAAAATTATGATATGGCACCTGATTGCCGCCGTGTTTGCCGGGCTTGCCGGCGCCGGGATCGGCCTGCTGCTGCGTACGCTCAGCGGCAAACGACTGCCCAAGTGGATCGTCCCGGTATTGGGCGGGCTGGGCATGCTGGGCTACCAGATCCAGGTAGAGTATTCATGGTTCGAGCACAAGAAGGCACAGTTGCCCGAGACGGCCATTGTGATATCCAGCGATACGTCGACCGCGTTATGGCGCCCCTGGACCTTCGCGTTTCCCATGACCACCAGGTTCAGCGTGGTGGACAGTGACAATATCGTGGCGCGTGAAATCGATGGCACGCCGGTCGTGGAATTTCTTCTGTACCAGTTCGAGCGCCACCATACCGATATCCTCATCGTGCAGCCTTACGTCCTGAACTGCGCAAGCCGCGAGCTGGTGCCGCTTGACAGCATCGGTGGTGAGGCGGAAATCGGGGAGCTGCGCCGCCTGCGCGACACCTCGCCCCTGCTGACCACGGTATGCGGACTCTCCACCGCTTGAGCGAGACGCGTATGCCGCTCTTCGCCTAGAATGGGGGCCTGCACGCGCCTTGGCGGGCGCCAATAATCGTTGGCTGGGGAAATAGGCATGTTTCACGGTGGGCTGCTGGTCGCGGTATCTCTACTCTATATCGCCGTACTGTTCGGCATTGCCTGGTACGGCGACCGCCGCGCACGCACCCATGGGGCCAGCCGCCGCCGCCCCATCATCTATAGCCTCGCGCTGGCCATCTACTGCACTTCGTGGACCTTTTACGGCGCGGTAGGCCAGGCCGCCACCGCCGGGTGGTCGTTTGCCAGCATTTTCGTCGGCCCGATTCTGACGTTTCTGCTGTTCTGGCCGGTGCTGGCCAAGATGATTCGTGTGGCCAAGCACCAGAACGTGACGTCGATTGCCGACTTCATCGCCTCGCGCTACGGCAAGACCCAGTCGCTTGCCGCCTTTGCAAGCCTGGTGGCGCTGATCGGCACGCTGCCTTATATCGCCCTGCAGCTCAAGGCCGTTTCGACCACCTTCAGCGTCCTGACCGATACCGATACGTCCGGGGCGCCGCTGTTTGGCGACACCGCTTTTTACGTGGCAATCGTCATGGTGGTGTTTGCGATTCTGTTCGGCACCCGACACACCGACGCCACCGAACACCACGAAGGCCTGATACATGCCGTGGCGTTCGAGTCCATCGTCAAGCTGCTGGCGTTTCTGGTACTCGGTGCGTTCGTGACCTGGGGCATGTTCGATGGCCTGGGGGAGCTGATGGGCCATGCCGAAAGCCAGCTTGAACTTCAGCGCCAGCTCGCCAATCAGGATTTTGGCCAGAGTTTCTGGGCCCAGACACTGCTCGCCATGCTGGCGATTCTGTGCCTGCCCCGCCAGTTTCATGTGGCCGTGGTGGAGAACATCCACCCGGATGATGCCACCAAGGCGCGCTGGCTGTTCCCGCTCTACCTGCTGGCCATTGCCTTTTTCGTGGTGCCTCTGGCTGCCGCCGGACTGATGCTCTTTTCCGAAAGTGGCGTGGAGCCGGACACCTACGTGCTGGCGCTGTCCATGCACTCCGGCCAGCAGTGGCTGACGCTTCTGACCTTCATTGGCGGCTTTTCCGCCGCTACCGGCATGGTGATTGTCGCGGCCGTGGCGGTCTCGATCATGATCTCCAACGAAATCGTGATTCCGGCACTGTTCCGGCTGCGCTGGTTCGATACCAAGGCGCGCGACTACGGCCGCCTGGTACTGCGCGCACGGCGTATCACCATCGCCGTGGTGCTGGCCATGGCCTATGGCTTCTACCGGATGATTGCCGAATTCACGTCGCTGGCCTCTATCGGCATGCTCTCCTTTGCCGCGGCGGCACAGTTCGCGCCCGCGCTGATCGGCGGTCTTTACTGGAAACGCGGCAACCGGCTGGGCGTGATCGTGGGCATGAATGCGGGCTTTGCCATCTGGGCCTACAGCCTGCTGATGCCAGCAATGATCAACGCCGGCGTCCTGCCTGCCGCGTGGCTTGCCGGCGGGCCGCTGGGCGTGACCTGGCTCTCGCCTACGGAGCTGTTTGGCCTGCATCTGGGCGATAGCTTCACCAACGGAGTGATGCTCTCGCTCGGGGTCAACCTGTTCTGCTATATCTTCATTTCCCAGGTAACCTCCCAGCGCGTGGTGGAGCGTATTCAGGCCTCGCTGTTCGTGGACAGCGTGGAAACCCGCCAGACCTCGGTCAACCGCCCCTGGACAGGCGCCACCACGGTGGGCGATCTCAAGGTATTGTGCGAACGCTTTCTGGGGGCCGGTCAGGTCGACCGGGCCTTCGAGGATTACGCCCGCCGCATCGGCAAGCCGCTGGATAACGGCACGCGGGCGTCGATCGACGTCATCCAGTTTACCGAGCGCTTTCTGGCGTCGGTACTGGGCGCCTCATCGGCGCGCATCGTGGTGAACTCGGCGCTTCAGGGCCGCGGAATCGGTATTTCCGACGTCATCTCGATTGTCGATGAAGCTTCTCAGGTGCTGGAGTTCAACCGGGCGCTGCTGCAGGCTACCATCGAGAACATCAACCAGGGCATCAGCGTGGTGGATCAGAACCTGCGCCTGGTGGTCTGGAACCAGCGCTATCTTGAGCTGTTCCGCTTTCCCGACCACCTGATCCGGGTGGGTGCGCCGATCGACCGCATCTTCCGCTACAACGCGCACAACGGCGAGTACGGTCCCGGCGATCCGGAAGAGCACGTTCAGTTGCTGCTGGACAACATTCGTGATGGCCACCCTCACCGCTACGTGCGCTATCGCCAGGATGGCAGCGTGCTGGAAGTTCAGGGCAACCCCATGCCCGGCGGTGGCTTTGTGTATACCTATCAGGATATTACCCAGCAAAAGCGCATCGAGGAGGCGCTGATTCGTTCGGAAAACAATATCCGCATCTACACCGACAACGTGCCCGCACTGATCGCCTATTTCGATAAGGAGTGCCGTTACCTGTTCACCAACCGGGCCTACGAGCAGGCGTTTGGTATCGACCGCAACGCGGTCATTGGCCGCCGCTATGAGGACGTGCTGTCGCTCAAGCAGACCGAGGAGCGCGCGCCCTGGGTCGAGCGCTCGCTTGCCGGCGAGCGGGTCAGCTTCGAGGTGGCCATGCGCGTCAACGACGTCATGCGTTACATGCTGGTGACCTACACCCCCCACTTTGGCGATAGTCAGTCGATTCTGGGCTTCTTTGCGCTTTATCAGGATATTACCGAGCGGCGCCGGGCAGAGATCGCCCTGAAAGAGACCAACGAAACTCTCGAAGAGCGCGTGCGCGAGCGTACCCAGGCGCTTTCTGAAGCCAACGCCGCACTGCGCCAGGAGAACCGCGTGCGCGCCGAGGCCGAACAGGCGCTGCGCCAGGCCAAGCAGCTGGCCGAAGATGCCAATGCCTCCAAGACCCGCTTTCTGGCCGCAGCAAGTCATGACCTGCTGCAGCCACTCAACGCTGCCAGACTCTTCACCTCGGCGCTGATGCACAACATTACCGCCCCGGACACCCAGCGCACCATCGGCCATATCGACAACTCGCTACAGGCCGCCGAAGAGCTGCTGGGCACGCTTCTGGATATCTCCAAGCTGGATGCCGGTGCGCTTACGCCCCGGCGCAGCCACTTTGCGCTGGCAGATATCTTCCGCCCGCTGCGCGCCGAGTTCGAGGCCATGGCCGACAATCGCGGCCTGGACTTCATGGTAGTGCCGACCCGGCAGTGGGTCGACTCCGACCCGCAGATGCTGCGCCGGATCGTGCAGAACTTTTTGTCCAACGCCATTCGCTACACCCAGCACGGCCGGGTGCTGCTGGGCTGTCGCCGCCAGGGCCAGCGGCTGGTGATTGAAGTATGGGACAGCGGCCCCGGCATCCCGCAGTCCAAGCTGACGGAAATCTTTCAGGAGTTCCGCCGCCTGGATCAGGTTTCAAGGCACAAGGAGAGCGAAAAGGGCCTGGGCCTTGGGCTCTCGATTGCCGACCGCATGAGCCGGGTGCTCGATCATCCTATCAAGGTGCGCTCCTGGGAGGGCGTGGGCACGGTGTTCTCGGTCAGCGTGCCGATCGTCGCGCCCAGGGAAATCAGCACTACCGAAGAGCCGGCCAGCAAGCGCAACGGCAACAAGCTCGCCGGAGCGCGTATCGTGTGCATCGATAACGAGACGCTGATTCTCGAAGGCATGACCGCCATGCTCAGCGGCTGGGGCTGCGAGGTGTTCACCGCCACCAGTATCGGCGGAGCCAAGTCGATTCTGCGCAACATGGACGGCGACCCGGATGCGATTCTGGCCGACTATCACCTGGACAACGAAGTCACCGGCCTGATGGCGCTGGAAGCGCTCAGCGAACGCGTGATCGGCGCGGTGCCGGGCATCGTGATTACCGCCGACCGTACCGAGGAAGTGGCCGAGCTGGTCAAGCGTACGGGCTACCAGCTGCTGCTCAAGCCGGTCAAACCCGCCGCGCTGCGGGCGCTATTGACCCGCACGCTGCAGGCCAGCCGAGCCAAGAGCTGAATGCAGCGCACCAAGACAA
This sequence comes from Vreelandella aquamarina, assembly GCF_020075495.1. Taxonomy (GTDB): domain Bacteria; phylum Pseudomonadota; class Gammaproteobacteria; order Pseudomonadales; family Halomonadaceae; genus Vreelandella; species Vreelandella aquamarina_A. The sequence continues at coordinate 125,346 of NZ_JABYQT010000001.1, read as the reverse complement.
GAGAAAACCTCGCTTATGGCAACCATAAGCGAGGCTCTCTGAGATGGTGCTGGGTGATCAGGATTCGACTTTGGGCGGCTCGACTTCCAGTTTCTGGGCTGCAATGACCGCCTGGGTGCGCGAATGAACACCAAGCTTGCGCAGGATGGCCGTCACGTGTGCCTTGATGGTGGCCTCCGAGACGTTGAGCTCGTAGGCGATCTGCTTGTTCAAGAGCCCTTCGGTGAGCATGTTGAGCACGCGAAACTGCTGGGGCGTCAACGAGGCAATCGCCTCGGCAAAGCGCGACTCTTCCTCGCTGGTCTCTTCGAGCACGTTGGCCAGCGCTTCGGGCAGCCAGACTTCGCCCTGAAGAATTTCGCCCACCGCTTCGGCAATCAGCTGCAACGAGGAGGATTTGGGGATGAAGCCCGAGGCGCCGTAATCGATGGCCCGGCGAACAACGTAGGGCTCGTCGCTACCTGATACCACGGCCACCGGAATGTCCGGCATCTGGCCGCGCAGTTGAATCAGCCCGGAGAAGCCGTGTGCGCCCGGCATGTGCAAATCCAGCAAGATCAGATCGGCATCGGGATGACGATTGACCACCTCCGTTGTGGCCTCCATGGTGTCAGCTTCGACTATCTCGGCCTGCGGGGCCAGCTGACGTAACGCCTGGGTGAGCGCTGCGCGAAACAGCGGATGGTCGTCTGCGACGATAAACTTATGGGCTACTGCCATGGATACTCCTCCGGTTCCTCGTGCAGCGGTATTACCGGCCGCCGCGACGCTAGGCTCATACGGTCACATGGTACCCCATGGGCTGATTCAAGCCCAACTCTCCCATGCACATTGGTTATCGTTATGTCACCCGTTCAAACGCAACAGTGCCGGCCCCGTGGCCGGCACTACAGCGCGCAAGCGCAGTATGCTGCTATCTACGCCCTGACTGGTTGGCGCTTATCACATCAGATGGCTTAGCCAGGCTAAGCTCACTGAGTGTCAAGCTACTACTGATTGGCGCGATGCTCAATCAAATCGTCAACCACCGAGGGGTCTGCCAGTGTACTCGTATCTCCCAGGCCGTCACACTCATTGGCGGCAATCTTGCGCAGAATACGCCGCATGATCTTGCCCGAGCGGGTTTTCGGCAGCCCCGGCGCCCACTGGATGACATCCGGCGAGGCGATCGGGCCGATATCCTTGCGCACCCACAGCGAAAGCTCTTTCTTGAGTTCATCAGTCGGGTCGACACCGTCGTTCAGGGTGACGTAGATATAGATACCCTGCCCCTTGATATCGTGAGGGAAGCCCACCACTGCCGCTTCGGCGACCGCAGAGTGCGCGACCAGCGACGACTCGATCTCGGCGGTGCCCATGCGGTGGCCGGAGACGTTGAGCACATCGTCCACCCGGCCGGTGATCCAGTAGTAGCCATCCTCGTCGCGGCGGCAGCCGTCACCGGTAAAGTACATGCCGTCGTAGGTGGAGAAGTAGGTCTGCACGAAACGCTCGTGGTCACCCCAGATCGAGCGCGCCTGACCAGGCCAGGAGTCGAGAATCACCAGATTGCCTTCTGCTGCACCCTCGATCTCGTGGCCTTCGTTATCCACCAGCGCGGGCTGCACGCCGAAGAACGGCCGCGTGGCTGAGCCCGGCTTGAGGTCAGTGGCACCCGGCAGCGGGGCAATCATGATGCCGCCGGTTTCGGTCTGCCACCAGGTATCCACGATCGGACATTTCTCGTTGCCGATCACGCGATAGAACCACTCCCAGGCTTCCGGGTTGATGGGTTCACCCACCGAGCCGAGCAGGCGCAGGCTATCGCGCGAGCTTGTGTCCATCACGCTGTCGCCGTGGGCCATCAGCGCGCGCACGGCGGTTGGAGCGGTGTAAAGGATATTGACCTTGTGCTTGTCTACGATTTCACCCAGACGGCCATGGGTCGGGTAGCTCGGCACGCCTTCGAACATCAGGGTGGTCGCACCATTGGCAAGCGGCCCGTAGACGATGTAGCTGTGTCCGGTTACCCAGCCGACATCGGCACTGCACCAGTAGATTTCGCCCTCCTGGTAATCGAACACGTACTGGTGTGTCATGGCGGCGTAGGTGAGGTAGCCGCCGGTGGTGTGCTTGAGCCCCTTTGGCGCGCCGGTCGAGCCCGAGGTGTAGAGAATGAACAGCGGGTCTTCCGCGCCCATCGGCTCGGGGTCGCATACGCCCTGCTGGCGATCGACCAGCTCATCGAACCAGAGGTCGCGGCCCTCGACCCAGTCGATATCACCGCCGGTACGCTTCACCACCAGCACGTTCTTGCAGACATCGGTGCCATCGCGGGTCAATGCGGAATCGACGTTCTCCTTGAGCGGCACCTGCTTGCCGCCACGCACCGACTCATCGGCGGTAATGACCAGCTTGGAGTCGGCGCCGATGATGCGCTGGGCCACCGCGTCCGGCGAGAACCCCCCAAACACTACCGAGTGCACGGCGCCGATCCGCGCACAGGCGAGCATGGCCATGGCGGCCTCGGGAATCATCGGCATGTACAGCGTCACGGTATCGCCTTTCTCGATACCCAGCGATTTCAGGGCGTTGGCCAACTGACAGGTGCGCGCATGCAGTTCGCGATAGGTAATATGCTTGGAATCGTCCGGGTTGTCGCCTTCCCAGATGATGGCGGTCTGATCGGCGCGCTTTTCCAGATGGCGATCCAGGCAGTTGGCGCTGACATTGAGTACGCCATCCTCGAACCAGCGGATATCCACATTGTCGCGTTTGAAAGAGGTGTTCTTGATCTTGGTCGGCGCTTTGATCCAGTCCAGGCGCTTGGACTGCTCTGCCCAGAAACCTTCAGGGTCATCCTTGGACTGCTGGTACATGGCCGTGTACTTGTCTTTATCGGCCCAGGCATTGGCGGCGATGGCATCGCGCACCGGGTAGACGTTTTGATGTTCGCTCATGGTTGCCTCTGTCCGTGGAAATGCACTGTTATAAAAATATAGTCGGTATGCCTAGGGGCTGCGCCGACACCACTAATCGTCCCCTAGCATAAACCTCCCCAAGGCACCTTCCCCTTAGACATTGGTATTAGCGATTTTTAATTAAAAAACAGCAACCTATGACGATTATCCTGTCCCATCCGGCGTATGGACCAGGCTTTTTCGGCAATGGCGGCAACGATAGCGGCGCCCTTTGCTCACCAGGGCGTGACGTCGAGGCGTCAGCGCATGGGTGCGACAACCACAGCGGTAGAGGTAAGGCGCCGGCTGGGCTTTGTGTACATCGAAGCAGTGTGTCACCCGAGCCGGAAGGCCAAATAAATCGCGCATCACGGTCTGCCATTCGCGCCCGTGGGGCTTGAAGCGACGCGCATTGTCCAGGTGAAAGACCAGCCAGTGAGCCATCTCGTGGGGGATGACGTCATCGAAGAAAGCGGCGCGATTATCGTCCAGCAAGATAGGGTTGAAGCGCAGACCGCCACGGCCCATGTGGGCCTGCCCGGCACTGGCGCCTTTCAGATCGAACCAAACGCCAGGGCGTGGCAGCGTGGGATAGACCTCCAGACAGCGCTGCCACGCTTCATCCACGCGCTCCAGGGCCGCCTTGTGCAGCGCCTCGCTGGAAAGGGCGGCCAGTTCCTCTTGCGGCCAGGGCGGCAGTGGCGATACGCCCATGGGTGATCTCCCTATTAGTGATAAACTAGTCGTCCATCGACGTCTGACACTTGCTATTCATCAATCGATCACCCCATGAGGTTTGCCATGGCAGAGCGCCCCCACGACGCAGCGCCCGACACCGTCCCCCCGCAGCCGCTGCTGGCCGACGAACAGCTTGACCGGCTGGATGACTTCCTCGACTCGGAGCAGGTAGACGAGGACGCGCTGGATCTGATCTCGGCCCATGGCTTTCTGGTCGCGCTTGCCGTTGCCCCGAGCGAAGTGCCTGCAACCCAGTGGCTGGCCGAGCTGTTCCAGGGCGAGCCGCGCTACGCAGACGATGCAGAGCGCGATGAGATCATCATGCTGCTGACGCAACTGCGCGATAATGCGGTAGCGGTTCTGGAGCAGGGCGGCCTGCCGGAGCTGCCCTTCGAGCTGACCCTGGATGGGCTGCCCGCCGAAGAGACCTCGATCGGCGACTGGTGCGCGGGTTTCATGGAAGGCGTCTTCAGCGACGAGAGCGCCTGGTTCCAGGATGACGAAGAAGCCGCTGCCACGCTGCTGCTGCCTTTCATGCTGCTTTCGGGACTGTTTGACGACGAACCCGACATGGCTGACATGGCCAGCGATACCGCCCGCCAGGAAGCGCTGGTAGCGCAGTTGCCCGAGCTGGTGCTTGACCTGTACCTGCACTACCGCGTGCCACCGGAAACACCGAAACCCAAACCGCGCAAGAAGACCCCGGCCAAAGGCGGCAAGCGCCGCTGAATCGCCTCGCGGCGCTATTTGAGCCGGGTGACGATGGAGTCCAGCGTGCCGAATATCCACTCGAAGGCACGCTGCGACCAGGCGCGTGCCGCCCACTCCTCGGCCAGCACCTCCTTGCTGGCTGCAAAGTTGCGCTCAAACAGCGCCTGCACGTCGCTTGCCAGGGTCGGGTCGATCGCTTCCTGATTGGCTTCGAGGTTCCAGTGCAGGTTCCAGTGATCGAAATTGCACGAGCCGATACTCACCCAGTCGTCCGCCAGCACGAACTTGGCATGAATGAACGTCGGCTGAAATTCGTAGATGCGCACGCCTGCCTTGAGCATCGCCTGGTAAAAACGCTGCCCGGCGTAGCGCACGCCGGGATGGTCGTGCTTGGCGCCCGGCAGCAGCAGGCGTACGTCCACTCCGCGCTTTGCCGCGCGTACCAGACGCCGGCGCAGGGTGAAGGTAGGCACGAAGTAAGGCGTACACAGCCACAGGCGCTCCTGCACACCCCCTACCTGCTGATACAGCGAGCGCCGAATGGCCTGGTAGCGGTACCCACGGCCCTGCATGGCCCGTCCATCATGGCCGTCCTCGAGCGCCTTGGCCTTGCGCTGCTTGGGCAGCGGTTCGGGTGGGCGCTTGTCATCGGCGCGGGTCAGGCGCGAGCGCCACAGCCGACGAAACAGCATTTCCCAGTCGGCCACGACCGGCCCTTCGATACGCACGGCAATCTCATACCAGGCCTTTAGAAACTCATCGACCGCCCCGAAACCACCGGTAAAGGCGACGCTGCCGTCGACCACCATGATCTTGCGGTGGTCACGGCTCAAGTTTCGCGCCAGCGAGTGAAGCCCAAGAGGATTGAAAAAGCGCAGCGCCACGCCGGCCTTCTTCAGCCGCTCCCGGTCAGCCCTTGCAAGTCCGCGGGCGCCGTAGCCATCGAGCAGCAGGTAGACACTGATACCTCGACCGGCTACGCTTGAAAGCACCTCGATCAACTGGTCGGCAAACTCGCCCGACTCCATCAGATAAAGTTCGACCAGCACGTAGTGGCGAGCACCCTCGATGGCCTCGAACATGGCGGGTAGAAAGCGCGACGCTTCGGGCAGCAGGGTAAAGCGATTGCCCTTACGCCATGTCATCGGCTGATACTTCATAAAGACCTGCTCCTTTGACTATCTCTTGCACTATCCCTGGCACTCTACCCTGTCCTGACGATGCAGTGACTTCTTTACATAAAGATCATAGCGGCTGGTCTTGCCTTCCAGCACATGCTGTGGCGCTGGCCCTGCCACGGCAGGCGCCTTGCGCGGCCGTTTGACCACGACTCGGTGAGTGGCAATATCCAGCGCGGCTTCCAGCAGGCGAGACGCGTCATCGTCGCTGCCGGCCAGCTCGCGAAACAGGCGCATCTCCTTTTTGACCAGCGCGGACTTTTCCCGATGGGGAAACATCGGGTCCAGATGAATGACCTCGGGACTGAACCCGGCGTCTTCGATCAACGCACCAAGCATTTTGGTGGCATCCCCCTGGCGCAGCGTCATGCGGGCGATGATCTCGGCAATCTCGCTTTCACGCGCGGCCCGCGCCAGACCGTCTTCCAGAAGTGCGGCAATCGCCTCGACCCGCTCGATCAGCAGGACCCGGGCGCCCAGGCTCGCCAACACGAAGGCGTCCCGGCCAAGCCCCGCCGTGGCATCTACCACGCTTGGCGTCACCCCTCTGGCAAGCCCGCAGGCCTTGGCCACCAGCTGCCCGCGTCCGCCGCCAAACTGGCGCCGATGAGCGGCCTTGCCTTGGGCAAAATCGACGCTCAGCGGCTTGCCATAACGCTTTTCGTCCCCGGCCAGCACCAGTCGCCCATCCTGACGTACCAGCGCCAGTCCTTCGGGCAGTTCAGCGGTTGGCAGTACACTCATGCCGGCTTTTTCCAGGCCACGTCATTACGCAGGTAAACCGGCTGCGCCTGGTGGGCAGGCTTGCCAAGCCCGGCGGCGAAATCATCCGCGCCAAGCCAGGCCATCTCTTCAGCACGAGGCTCCATATCGACCAGGTGCTGGGACATGCGCACCTGCACGGTGGGAGCAAAGCGCTCCCAGAGGGTAAAGCCGGTGCCGACGCCGACCCAGTCGGTTTCGTCCTCCGGCAGATGAAACGCTTCGGGCGCCAGCACGGCTTCGTCGAGCTCGAGGCTCACGCTATCGTGCAGGCAGTGCCAGGTCGCCGCGTAGATCTCGCCCATGCGCGCATCAAGCGCGGTGACCACATAGCGAAAGTGAAAGCGCCGGTGGGCCTGAAGCGCCAGCGCCTTGAGCGTCGACACGCCAAGCAGCGGACGGTCAAGCCCGAAGGCCAGCCCCTGGGCAGTCCCGGCAGCAATACGCAGCCCGGTGAACGACCCGGGCCCCTGACCAAAGGCCACGGCATCGAGGTGCGCCGGGGTAATCCCGGCCTCCGCCAGCAGTTCGTCCACCATGGGCATCAGCCGTCGGGTATGGGCGCGCGGCGTCATCTCGTGGCGTACCAGGCACTCGCTGGCGGCGCCATCCCGGCGCAGCAGCGCCACCGAACAGGCGCTGGAAGAGGCGTCTAGCGCCAGAAGGTGTAACGACATAGCAATTCAGCACTCGTGATAAGTATTCGGCCATTATACCTTTCGCGCTCCCAGACGACGATGGCCCGCATCAGCGGGCCATCGGGAAGCGCTACGGCAGGCGTCAGCTAAGCGCTTCTTTTACCTGACGGGTAATATCGGCCACGCTGCCGACACCCTCTACCCGGTGGTACTGAGGCGCAGCATCCGGGTCGCTTTCCGCCCATTGCTGGTAGTAGTTCACCAGAGGGGCGGTCTGGTCGTGATAGACCGAAAGGCGATTGCGTACGGTCGACTCCTGGTCGTCCTCGCGCTGAATCAGCTGCTCACCGGTCACGTCATCCTTGCCCGGCTCCTTGGGCGGATTGTGGTCGATATGGTAGACCCTGCCGGATGCCGGATGGACACGGCGGCCCGCCAGGCGGTTGACGATTTCCTCATCCGGTACTGCAATTTCCAGTACGTGGTCGATCTTCACGCCACCTTCCTTCATGGCGTCCGCCTGGGGGATGGTGCGTGGAAAACCGTCAAACAAGAAGCCGTTTTCACAATCCGGCTGGCTGATACGCTCCTTGACCAGATCGATGATGATCTCGTCGGATACCAGCCCACCGCTGTTCATGATCTCCTTTACCTTGAGCCCCAGCTCGGTGCCGTCTTTAATCGCCGCGCGCAGCATGTCCCCGGTGGAAATCTGGGGAATCTTGAACTGCTCGCAAATATATTGAGCCTGAGTCCCCTTCCCCGCGCCGGGGGCACCCAACAGGATTAAACGCATGGCACTGCTCCTTGAATGAAAAAAATGCAACACAATGAATTAACCGACAATAACCGCGCCACTCAGGCGGCACAACTCCCCAAAAGCCTGAGATAGCCTTTTTTCTGAAATTTTTTTAAATAAAACAGCCAAATGATGAAAGCCTTGTACTTTGGTCACTCCTGCGGCTGCCCCAAACGCACGCGGCGCCCCCTAGGGGCGCCGCGCGTTGGACCTTACCGCTTCTTGCCATGCATTCGGCAAGTACCGCATTACAGCAGCAAGCGGCGAATATCGGTCAGGACATCAGCCAAAAAGGCCGTGAAGCGTGCCGCATCGGCACCGTTGATGGCTCGGTGATCGTAGGAGAGCGACAGCGGCATCATCAGGCGCGGCTGGAAGGCGCTGCCATCCCAGACTGGCTTCATCTGTGCCTTGGAAACCCCCAGGATGGCCACTTCCGGCGCATTGACGATCGGCGTGAATGCCGTACCACCAATCGAGCCCAGACTCGAAATGGTGAAGCACCCACCGGTCATCTCTTCACGCTTGAGCTTCTTGGTTTGTGCCTTCTTGCCAAGCTCGGCCATCTCCTTGGCGATCTCGATCAAGGATTTCTTGTCGGCATCGCGCAAAACCGGCACCATCAGGCCATCTGGCGTATCCACGGCAATCCCGATGTGAACGTAGTTCTTCCAGACCAGCGTATCGCCGTCGCCCTTGAGACTGACGTTGAACTGCGGGAACTTCCTGAGCGCAAAGGCACAGGCCTTCACCAGAAACGGCAGCGGCGTGAGCTTCGCGCCCTGAGCCTCGGCTTCCGCCTTCATCGACTTGCGGAAGCTCTCGAGCTCGGTGATGTCCGCCTCGTCGAACTGGGTAACGTGAGGCACGTTGAGCCAGCTGCGATGCAGATTGGTCGCGCCCATCTTGAGCAGACGTCCCATCGGCTTCTCTTCCACTTCCCCAAACTGGCTGAAGTCGACCTCGGGAATCGGCGGGATGCCAGCGCCACCTGTCGCCGCAGCGGCGCCACCGGACGCCTGGGCCTTGCCCTGATTGGCAATGACTTGCTTCACATAAGCCTGCACGTCCTCCTTGAGCACGCGCTCCTTGGGGCCGCTCGGCTTCACCAGGCCAAGGTCGACACCCAGCTCACGAGCCAGCATGCGCACGGCCGGGCCGGCATGCACCAGCTTGCCATCCCGCGGCTTGTGGGCCGCCATCTGCGCTTCCGGGCTTGGTGCGCCGCCAGTTGCCGGTTTTTCCTGCTTGGCTGCGGGTTTCTCGGAAGCCTTTTGCGATGCCTCTTTCTTCGGCGCCGGCTTGGAGGCGGCTTTCTTCGCCCCCGCTACTTCGATGTAGCCGATCAGGTCGCCTTCGGAAACCGTATCGCCTTCCTTGACGCTCAGCTCGACGAGCTTGCCTTTATAGGGGCTCGGCACGTCCATGGAGGCCTTGTCGGACTCGAGCGTGATCAGCGGGTCTTCTTCGTTGATCTCATCGCCGACGGCAACGCCAATCTCGATGATCGGCACATCGGTGGAGCCGGAAATATCCGGGACACGGATTTCCTTGCGCTCGGACTCGGCACTCTCCTCTTCGGTGCTGTTGCCTTCTTCATCGGCGGTGTCGGCGGCTGCCTCGAGATCATCGGAGACTTTCGGGTCCTTGGCACCTTGCGGCGCATCGGCGGATTCGCTGGCGTCGTCAGCGTCGCCACCCTCGCCCTCGACTTCCATCTGGCCGATGACGTCACCCTCGGAAACCGTATCGCCCTCTTTTACCGTAAACGCGACGATCTTGCCGGTATAAGGGCTCGGCACGTCCATGGAGGCCTTGTCGGACTCGAGGGTGATCAGCGTGTCTTCAGCGCTGACCTCATCGCCTTCACCAACGGCGACTTCGATGATTTCAACGTTGTCCGAGCCGCCCAGATCCGGCACCTTGATATCCACGGTCTGCTTGCCGCCGCCGGATTTCCGGGCGTTTTTCTGCTCGGCCTCGGGTGTCTCTTTCGCTTTCGGGGCTTCCTTCTGCTCGGGTTCGGACGCCTGCTTGTCGCCCTCTTCCTCGGCATCGCCGCCTTCGGCTTCCAGTTCAACGATATCGTCACCTTCGGAGACGGTATCGCCCTCCTTCACCAGCACTTTGATGACCTTGCCGCCTTTCGGGGCGGGAATGTCCATGCTGGCCTTATCGGACTCCAGCGTGATCAGGGTGTCTTCCGCTGCAATGACGTCGCCTTCCGACACCGCGATCTCGATGATTTCGACACCTTCGCTACCGCCGATGTCGGGCACTTTGATGATTTCGCTACTCAAGGTCGCGCTCCTTTCAAATCGGATCGAGCCGGCGGGTCACTTGACCCGCCGGGCAGCGGTTTAGCTGATCAGCGGGTTGGGTTTGCTGGCGTCAATGCCGTACTTCTTGAGAGCCTCGCCAACGAGCTTGCCCTCGATATCACCACGGCCTGCCAGCGCACGCAGCGCCGCGACGGTGACGAAGTAGCGGTCCACTTCGAAGAAGTGGCGCAGCTTCTCACGCGTGTCTGAACGACCGAAGCCATCGGTACCCAGCACGGTGTAGCTACCCGGTACCCAGGCACGCACCTGATCGGCGTAGAGCTTCATGTAATCCGTCGAGGCGATGACCGGGCCATCGCGGCCTTCCAGACACTTGGTCACGTGAGGCTTGTTGGCCTCGGCGTCCGGATTCAGGAAGGCTTCACGCTCGAGCAGCAGCGCTTCACGGCGCAGCTCGTTGAAGCTGGTCACGCTCCAGATATCGGCGCCAATGCCCCAATCCTTTTCCAGCAGCTCGGCGGCGGCTTCCACTTCGCGCAGAATGGTGCCGGAGCCCATCAGCTGAACGCGACCCTTGTCGCCTTGGGTTTCACGCAGCAGGTACATGCCCTTGACGATGTCGTCGACCGGCACGTTTTCAAGCTCTGGATGCTCGTAGTTCTCGTTCATCACGGTCAGGTAGTAGAAGCAGTTCTCTTTATCAGTGAACATGCGCTTCAGACCATCCTGAACGATGACCGCCACTTCGTGAGCGTAGGTCGGGTCGTAGCTGCGGCAGTTGGGAATGGTGGAGGCCTGGATCAGGCTGTGACCATCCTGGTGCTGCAGGCCTTCGCCATTGAGCGTGGTGCGTCCGGCAGTACCACCGACCATGAAGCCGCGCGCCTGCAGATCGCCTGCGGCCCAGGCCAGATCGCCAATACGCTGGAAGCCGAACATCGAATAGTAGATGTAAAACGGCAGCAAGGTGACATGGTTGTTGCTGTAGGACGTTGCCGCGGCAATCCACGCCGACATCGCGCCTGCTTCCGTAATACCTTCCTCGAGAACCTGACCTTTCTGGTCCTCGCGGTAATACATGATCTGGCCCTTGTCCATCGGCTCGTACTTCTGGCCTTCGGCGGTGTAGATACCCAGCTGACGGAACATGCCTTCCATGCCGAAGGTACGCGCTTCATCAGGAATGATCGGCACCACCTGCTTGCCGAGCTTCTTGTCCTTGACCAGACCGTTCAGCACGCGCACGAAGGACATGGTGGTCGAGACTTCACGCCCCTTCGAGCCACCCATCTGGGAGGCAAACGTCTTGTCTTCGAGCGAGGGAATTTCCAGCGCCTCGAAGTCGCTCTTGCGGCTCGGCAGATAGCCGTTCAACCGCTCGCGCTGAAGGTGCATGTACTTGAGCTCGGGCGAATCGTCTTCCGGCTTGTAGTACGGTACGTCCTTGAGCTGTTCATCGGTGAGCGGAATGCCGAAGCGGTCGCGGAATTTCTTCAGCGCCTCGTACTCCATGCTCTTGACCTGGTGCGCTTCGTTGGCCGCTTCGCCATCGCCGGAGCCCATGCCGTATCCCTTGACGGTATGCGCCAGGATGACCGTGGGTTTACCGTTTTGGGTATTCACCGCTTCGTGATACGCCGCGTACACCTTGAAGGGGTCGTGGCCGCCGCGGTTGAGCTTCCAGATATCCTCGTCGGAGAGCTCCTTGACCATCTCTTCGGTTTCAGGATACTTGCCGAAGAAGTGCTCGCGCGTATAGGCGCCGCCGTTGGCCTTGTAGTTCTGGTACTCGCCGTCGACCGCTTCGTCCATGCGTTTTTGCAGGAAACCTTTCTTGTCCTTCTCGAACAGCGGGTCCCAGTGACGGCCCCAGACGACCTTGATGACGTTCCAGCCAGCACCGCGGAACACGCCTTCGAACTCGTCCATGACGCGGGAGTTGCCGCGTACCGGGCCGTCGAGACGCTGCAGGTTGCAGTTGATGACGAAAATCAGGTTATCCAGGTTTTCACGGCCGGCCAGCGAAATGGCGCCCAGGGATTCCGGCTCGTCGCACTCACCATCGCCCATGAAGCACCAGATCTTGCGATCGTACATGTCCTTCATTTCACGGTGATGCAGATATTTCATCACGTGAGCCTGGTAGATCGCCTGGATGGGACCAAGGCCCATGGAGACGGTCGGGAACTGCCAGTAATCCGGCATCAGCCAGGGGTGCGGGTAGGACGATAGGCCGTCGCCATCCACTTCCTGACGGAACTTGTCCATCTGCTCTTCGGACAGGCGGCCTTCCAGGAAGGAGCGTGCGTAGATACCCGGCGCCACGTGGCCCTGGATGTAGATCAAATCGCCGGCGAAGTCATCCTTGGGCGCACGGAAGAAGTGGTTGAAGCCCACATCGTACAGGGTGGCCGATGACATGAAGCTGGCAATATGGCCGCCAAGCCCGGGGTTTGCCCGGTTATTGCGAATGACCTGGGCGATCGCGTTGTAGCGGATCAGCGAGCGGATACGCCGCTCCATGAACAAATCGCCAGGCATCGGCGCTTCACGGTGAAGCGGAATCGTGTTGCGGTGCGGGGTTGTCACCGAGAAGGGCACCTTCATCCCGTCCCGGCGCAAGCGATCCGCCAGGCGGGTCATCAGGTAACGGGCGCGATCTTCGCCCTCACGATCCAGAACCGATTCCAGGGATTCCAGCCACTCCGTGGTTTCGACCGGATCGAGATCTTCTCTTGTCTCCAGACTCATAGAGGTCTCTCCGAATGACGATAAATGACATGAGCCCCGCCAACCCGTGTGGGCCTGGGGCGGCTGCGGTGATTGGTGGCCACCGCAGATAAGCATTTGCGCGGTAACGCTACCGGTATTTTCGTTCTACATTCAACGAGCTACACGGCTTGTAATGTAGGAAAGCTACACGAATGTCGTAAAAGTTAGCCTTTTGTATATAGGAAGATACCGCAAAGTCGCCTTGCTGCCAATTATAGAACTGCTGAAAAGGCTATCGAAAACAAACTATTGCACCGCAACATAAGCGGTTTCAAAAATCATTTCCAGACTTTTATAAGCTGCCTGGTGTAGTTAAACTACTGTTTTATTCTCTTGCGCGTGAATCACTTATCCTGTGTCTCTAAAGTCCGTTAACGCTCTCGTTGCTTAATGCCTGATAAAAATAGGCCCAATCAAAGGCAGGCCCCGGGTCGGTCTTGCGCAGAGGCGCGATGTGAGCGTGGCCCGTGACTCTTGACTCATCGAGTTCAGGATAGCGCGCCATCAACCATCTCACGAGTTTTACCAGCGCCTGATACTGAGCCTTGGTAAACGGCGTGACATCGTCACCTTCGAGCTCGATACCCAACGAAAAATCGTTGAGCGCCTGGCGTAGACTTGCGCACCGGCTGTCCCACCATCGTGAACGCCCGGCATGCCAGGCGCGCTGATCTGTATCAACAAACTGCACGCACTCACCGTCGCGTCGAATCAAGAAATGTGCCGACACGCGCAGGTGGGCGATTTCGGCGAAGAACGGATGCTCATCCGCCACCAGCTGATTGGTGAACAGCGCCTCGATCGCTGCGCCACTGAACTGCCCAGGCGGCAGGCTGATCGCATGCAGCACCACCACGGAGACTTCGTTGCTCGGGCGCGCGTCGCAGTTGGGCGAGGCACGCTGTCGTGCGTGCGGATACTTCACACCTGTCGTGTCATCACTGCTCATTCACAAGGCCTCCTGTAACCGACATTTGCAGTTTCGCTGCTCTTTGCTCGCTCTCTTACTATAATGCCGGTCACATTTGCCGATGCCCAGAGAACTCACTGCCATGAATGACCAGAATGCGCTTGCCGAAGAGATCCGTCTCTGTGCTGCCCGCCTGCTTGCCGAGGATGTCGGCAGCGGTGATATTACCGCTCAACTGATCCCCGAGCACCAATGGGCGACCGCCAAGGTCATTACCCGCGAGGCCTGCGTACTGTGCGGCACGGCCTGGGTAGAGGAAATCTTTCGCCAGCTCAACGAGCGCGTCACCCTGCGCTGGCAGGCCGCCGACGGCGACCGCCTGGACCCGGAGCAGTGCTTCCTGGAAATCGAGGGACCGGCCCGCAGCCTGCTGACCGGCGAGCGCGCGGCCTTGAACGTGCTGCAGACACTTTCGGCTACCGCGACCGCAACCCGAGCGTATGTCGACCTGATCGAAGGCACCGGCGTGCGCCTGCTGGATACCCGCAAGACGCTTCCGGGCCTGCGCCTGGCGCAGAAGTATGCCGTTACCTGTGGCGGCGGGTACAACCACCGCATGGGGCTGTGGGATGCGTTCTTGATCAAGGAGAACCATATTGCCGCCTGCGGCGGGATTCAGGCCGCGGTTGCCAAGGCGCGGGCGCTGTCTCCCGGCCTGCCGGTCGAAGTGGAAGTCGAAACCTTTGAAGAGCTGGATCAGGCCCTGGCGGCCGGTGCCGACATCATCATGCTGGACAACTTTGCCGTGGAGGATCTGTACGTGGCCGTCGAACTCAACGGCGGCCGGGCAACGCTTGAGGCGTCGGGCAATGTAGAGGCGGCAACGCTGAAAACCATTGCCGATACCGGCGTTGACTGCATCTCCAGTGGCGCTCTCACCAAGGATGTGACGTCGGTCGACCTCTCCATGCGCATCACCCAGACGTTCAACGTCCAGGGCTAGGCGAGGTCAGGTCTCGATGGCGCTCAAGCGTTTTTCCAGTCGATAGCGCTTGAGCGACTCGCCGCTGCGCTCGACCCACTGCTCGCCACGGTTTTCCCAACCGCGGCGCAGCAGGCGATCGAACAGCACGTCGCTTGCCTCGATCTCCACCCGGTCGATGCCCTGCTCCAGCAGCATTCGCTCGGCATGAATCAACAGCGTCGTTCCGATTCCACGCCCGGCAAGCGACGGCCAGACGTACAGGGTCTCGATGCGTCCCTGTTCGATATCCAGCTCCAGAAAGCCTACGCAGCGCCCGTCACACACCGCGACCAGCGTAGTGTAGAGCGCATGACGAACCGCCCAGGCGCTGGCCTCGCGGGGTAGCGCATTGGCCCAGGCACGTCGCTGGCTCAATGTATAGTGGTTCGCTGCTCCCTGCATGACCGCGTGATAGAACACTTCCGCCTGGTCGGCGGCATCACGCGCCAGGGCGGCGCGGTAGGTTACCCGGGCCGGAGAGGCTTCAGGCGCAGAAAGCTCGTCGATCGTTGGCATTCACCACCTCTACGCAGTTATCGAAATGAGGATGACGGGGCACTCGGCGCATGACGCCAGGCTGCTTTATACTGGGGCGCCTATCTCAGCATAAGGCAGTATCATGTACAACGCCCCCGCCAGCGCGCCCTTTACGCTCACGCCGATTGGTCACGTCGAGAGCGACTACCCGGACAAGTTTGGCATCCCGCGCCAACCGGGCCTGGCACCGGCGGCAGAGGCCAGCCTGATACTGGTGCCACCCTATGACGATCCGCTCGCCGTACGCGGCCTTGACGCCTTTAGCCATATCTGGGTGTCGTTCATCTTTCATCAAAGCCCCGCCCGCTGGACGCCCCTGGTGCGCCCACCCCGCCTCGGCGGCAATCAGAAAGTGGGCGTATTCGCCAGCCGCAGCACCCATCGCCCCAACCGGCTGGGGCTCTCGTTGGTGAAACTGGCCGGTATCGACACCCGAGGCGGCGTTCGCCTGAAACTCGAAGGCTGCGACCTGGTAAGCGGCACGCCGGTGGTGGATATCAAGCCCTACCTGCCCTGGGCAGAAGCGCACCCGGAGGCCAGCGCCGGCTTTGCGCCCGAGGCGCCGCCCCTGTTGCAGGTAAGCTTTAGCCAGCAGGCGCTCGACACGCTGAGTGCCCGCACCGACAGCGCCACCCTGCATACCTTGATTACCCAGATACTAGGCCAGGACCCGCGGCCCGCCTATAAGCGAGACGAAGAAAGCGAGCGGGTATATGGGGTGCGCCTGCGCAATGTGGATGTGAAATTCTGCGCCGTGCAAAACGACGAAGCCACCACGTTGAACGTGGTGGCTATCGAGTCGGTCACAGCGTAGTGATGTCTACGCCGTCGGGAAGGTAATCCCCAGGCGCCGCCCCACTTCCTCATAGGCTTCGATCACGCCACCCAGGCCCTGGCGGAAGCGGTCCTTGTCGAGCTTTTCGCGGGTGTTGGCGTCCCACAGCCGACAGCCGTCGGGTGAGAACTCGTCACCCAGCACGACTTCGCCCTTGAACACGCCGAACTCCAGCTTGTAGTCCACCAGCAGCATGTCGCCCTCAGCGAAGAGCTGCTTGAGCACGTGATTGACCTTGAAGGTCAGCTTTTTCATCTGCGCAAGCTGCTCCGGGGTCGCCCAGCCGAAGGTTTCCGCCAGCGACTCGTTGATCATCGGGTCGCCCTTGTCGTCGTTCTTCAAGAACAGCTCGAAGGTGGGCGGGGTCAGCGCGATTCCCTCTTCAACACCCAGACGTTTTACCAGCCCGCCTGCGGCAATGTTGCGCACCACGCACTCGACCGGAATCATCTGCATCTTCTTCACCAGGCTTTCCGTGGGGGAAAGCTGCTTTTCAAAGTGCGTGGGAATCCCGGCTTCCTGCAGACGCTCCATGATGAACGCGTTGAAGATGTTGTTTACCATCCCTTTACGGGCAAGAGCTTCTTTCTTCTTGCCATCGAACGCGCTGGTGTCATCACGAAAATGCAGCACCAGCAGGTCCGGATCATCGGTGGTATATACAGATTTTGCCTTGCCGGCATAGAGTTCTTGGCGCTTTTCCATGAGGGCTCCGAAAGGGATCAAGTCAACAGGTTAACGTAAATAGCTGGAAACACGTTCGAGCAGCTCGCGCTGGTCCTCGGCGGTGAACGCCCGATCGCTGGCATTGACGGCACGCAGGACGGTCTGGTTGCCATCCGGCTGCAGCACCAGGCGTATCTCTTGTGACATCTGGCGCACGTCCCGACTGAACACAATCTGCAGCGGGTTGCGGCCGCGTTCGGTTTCCGTCATGTAATCAATCAGGAACTCATAATTGTCAGCGTCGGCGCCCAGCAGGTTGCGCTGCCCTTCCTGAGTAAAATCCAGCGCCAGGTAATGATTGAGTTCGGCCCATACGCGGTCCACCGGCTGGGGGATCACCGCTTCCCAGTCATCGCCCTGCTCGCGAAGCTGCAGCGTCTGCTGGGTATTCAGGCGCTGTGCGTTCCAGGAGGAGGTCGCACTCTGCGAGGCGCTGCGAGCGCTCAGGTACTCTTCCAGGGCATCCAGGCAGTTGGTGATCGTCTGGCCATTGCGTTCACAGCGCACTTCGCTGTTGCCCGAGCGCATGGCGCTTTGCAGGCGCAGGTCGGCCTGGGAGGTCACGATGACACCCCGGGACACATCGCTTTGCTGTACGCCCAGCTGGCGGCTTTGCGCAAAGGCTTCAAGCTGGGGCCAGACCGAACCGGTATCGGCAGCCACCACCAGCCAGCTTTGATTACCGACCTGACGGCGCTCAACGTACTCGGCTTCCAGGCCACTGCCAATGGCCAGCGACTGCGGCGGGCGCACGTCCGCGGCTTCCTTGATACGGGCGCCCTGGACCGCTGCCTGGGGTACGGGCAACGCATCCTGGTAACGCTGGGCATTGCGGGTTTCGGGTAGTACCAGAGGCGGTGCCGGAGCGGCCTTGGTGTAGTCCAGGTTGCGGTCGTGGTAGTAACCATCACGCGCACACCCGGCCAAAGCGACAGCCGTTACGAGGGCCAGCGGTATCCATTTAAGCGCACGTTTTTCAAGCACAGAGCTCATCAAGCCACCTTAAGTCAACAGAGCCGCTGCCCGAATCGCCTCGAGGCGCGTCAGGCAGCAAGAGTATCTCGCTGGGTGCGATAAAAGAGCATTACTCCTCGATCACGCCCGCCAGTTGCATCGCTTCACTCACCGTGGCGTGGTACTTCTCGGATAGCCACGTCAGCGGCAGGCGAATCCCTGCGTCCATGTATCCCATGCGGTTAAGCGCCCACTTTACCGGAATCGGGTTCGACTCGATGCCGAGGTTGGTGTGCAGCGGCATCAGGCGGGTATTGATCTGGTGGGCTTTATCCGCATCGCCCGCCACGGCCGCCGCGCACAGCTCATGCATTGCCTTGGGTGCGACGTTGGCGGTCACCGAGATATCGCCGTGCCCGCCCATCAGCATGAAGTCGCAGGCGGTTGCATCATCACCGGAGTAGAGCATGAAATCGCTGCCTTTGAGCCGAGAGATTAGATCCTCTGCCCGCTCAAGGTTCCCGGTGGCATCTTTCAGGCCAATGATATTGTCCACGCTTGCCAGCCGCACCACGGTCTCGTTATAGAGATCAGAGCAGGTACGCCCCGGCACGTTGTACATGATGACCGGCAGCTTGCTGCCCTCGGCCACGGCCTTGAAGTGCTGGTACAGGCCTTCCTGGGTCGGCTTGTTGTAGTAAGGGCACACCGACAGGCAGTAGTCGGCGCCTACTTCGCTGGCGTAGCGGGCAAGCTCCACGGCTTCGGAGGTGGCGTTGGCGCCGGTACCGGCAATCACCGGAATGCGCCCGTTGACTTCCTCGACCACGCTTCGGATGACGTCAAAGTGCTCGGCAAACGACATGGTGGTCGGCTCGCCGGTGGTGCCCGCAGCCACGATACCGTCGGTGCCGTTTTCAAGGTGGAAATTCACCAGACGACGAAGCGCCTCCCAGTCGATGTCGCCATTGACTTTCATCGGCGTCGCCAGGGCGACGATGCTGCCTGTGATCATCCGTTTATTCCTCACCTGCAAAATGTGAAATCAAGCCCGGGGCAAGGCATCGAACAAGACGCCGGATGGCGACCTGGAGTCTCAGCGCTATCACTTTCGAGCTTACAGGGGGTAAATGGTACTCAGGCGATTCAAGCCTGTACAGCGCAAACCGCAGCGAGTTTACGCCGTGCGCCTCATCGTGCTTTGACATGCTGCCTCAGGTTGCGTGTAATCACCCAAGCCCCTGCCCACCAAAAGGAGTCTGCATGAGCATTGAAATAGGCAAGCCCGTTCCCGATTTTTCCGCCACCGCCACAGGTGATACTACCGTGACGCTGGCAGCACTGCGCGGCAAGCAGGTCGTCATCTACTTCTATCCAAAGGCCAGCACGCCGGGATGCACCACCGAAGGCGGCGATTTCCGCGATCGCAAGGCTGCTTTCGACGACGCCAACACCGTGATACTGGGTGTTTCAAGGGATGGTCTGCGCGCTCAGGAAAACTTCAAGACCAAGCAGGATTTCAACTTTGAGCTGATTTCCGACAAGGATGAAACGCTCTGCGCGCTGTTTGACGTGATCAAGCTGAAAAAGATGTACGGCAAGGAGCACCTGGGGATCGAGCGCAGCACTTTCTTGATCGACGCCGAGGGACGGCTTGCCAAGGAGTGGCGCGGCGTCAAGGTGCCGGGTCATGCCGAGGAAGTACTGGCCGCGGCGCAGGCGCTCGACGCCGGCCGATAAGCCAGACGCCCGCCCGGTATCACCGAGCGGGCGTCCTTTCCGCTACCCTTGGCAAGCGTCCGGGTAGGTCGTATCCGTTAGCTGGCCGTCACGTCAGGAATCCACGCGCACGATGCCGCTGGCCGCTTCCTTTTCGTGAATGCCTCGCGGCCAGGCGTAGATCAGCGCCTTCAGCAGCGTCGCCAACGGAATGGCGAAAAATACGCCCCAGAAGCCCCAGATACCGCCAAAGAAGAGCACCGCCACGATGATGGAAACCGGGTGGATGTTGTTGGTCTCGGAAAACAGCACCGGCGAAAGCACGTTGCCATCCAGCGCCTGGATGACGGCGTAGGCCACCAGGACATAAAAGAACTGATCGCTCAAGCCGAAATAGAAACCCGCCACCGCTGCCACGGGCAGGGTCGCCACTGCCGCCCCGATGAAGGGCACCAGCACGGAAAACCCGACCAGCACGGCCAGAAGCGCCGTATAGGGCAGCCCGAAGAAGGTGAAGGTAAAGAACGCAACGCTTCCCACGATCATGATCTCGATGAACTTGCCGCGGATATAGTTGGCGATCTGGCAATCCATCTCCTGCCAGATACGGGTCAGCAGGCTACGCTTTTGCGGCAGCAGCGACAGGGTAAAGCCGACCAGCACCTCACGGTCCTTGAGCATGAAAAAGACCAGAATGGGCACCAGCACCAGATAAATGATCAGCGACATCACATTGCCAAGCGAGGCAAGCGAAAGTGTCAGGGCACGCTGGCCCAACTGACTGATCTCGCGGCTTGCCACGCCGATCCAGCTCTGCATCTGGTCCGGCGTGATCAGGTTAGGGTAGCGCGCCTGCAGGTCATCCAGCCACGCCTGGCCACTGGCAAACATCCGGGGGGTTTCCTGCACAAGCCCTACCAGCTGATTCCAGATCAAGGGCATCAGGATGAACGCCAGGGTGAGCAGCGCGCTGACAAAGGCCAGAAAGACGCTGATGACCGCTAGAAGATGCGGCACGCCGCGCCGGGTCAGCGTGCTGACCACGCCCTGCAGCAAGAAGGCCAGTATCAGCGCGGTAAAGAACGGCGCCAGCATGCGGCCAAACCAGATGATGGCGGCAAACCCGGCCACCAGTATCAGCAGGAGCACCAGCGCTTCTTCGTCGGAGAAGTAGCGCTCGACCCAGCTTTTCAGAATCGTCCGCATGGTCATGGACGCCCATCCCCCGCCTTGCGTATCCAGAAAATGTACGTCTCGCCTTCTTGTGTCCGCGCTTCCATGGTGTGGCCGCTTTGCTCGGTAAAAGCGGCCATGTCGCGCCACGAGCCCGTATCCGAGGCGCGCACCTCCAACAGCTGCCCGGCGGCCAGCCCGGCAAGCGCCTGTTTGGCCTTGAGCAGGGGCAGCGGACAGTGCAGCCCGCTTGCATCAAGTACCTGGTCGGGCTGAAGGCCTGTCGATGATTCAGCCATACGTACTCCCAAAAATGCCTGCATGAACACCGCATTGTTGCATAAACTATTTACTTTGCGATGCTCAATGCGTATTTGATTTAACGGCACGTCACTGCACCCATTCAATGTCCCAGGTCGACCGCTGCGCCTTACCCTTATCAATGAGGATGCCATGCCGCACTTACGGAACGCTTACTCCCGCGGGCTCAAAGCACTTGTCGTTGCCTTGAGCCTTGGCGCCCTGAGCCCAGCCAGCCACGCACTCAACGACTACCACCTGCCCGCGCTTGGCGGCGCGGCCTCCTCGGCGACCAGCGAGGAGGCCCGGCTAGGGCGTGCCTGGCTGCGCCAGTTTCGCGCGCAAGCCCCGCAGTGGCAGGACCCGATCGTCAGCGATTACCTGGATACCCTGGTGGCCCGGCTGATGCCCTACAGCCAGATGGGCAACCTGCAGCCCATTACCGTGATGGTGGATAACCGCTCGCTCAACGCCTTTGCCGTGCCGGGCGGGGTGATTGGCATCAATTCCGGACTGTTCGCCTTTGCCGAGGATGAAGGGGCATTCGTCTCGGTCATCGCCCACGAGCTTGGTCACCTGTCGCAGCGCCACTACGCGCGCGGCAGCGCCAGAGCCGAGCAGACACAGCTACCCGCCATGGCGGCCATGCTGGCCGGCATGCTGGTGGCCGCCAGCGGCGGCGGTGACGCCGGCCTTGCTGCCGCCATGGGCTCCCAGGCGGCGCTGATTCAAGACCAGCTCACCTATTCACGCCGCTTCGAGCAGGAGGCCGACCGTGTTGGCCTGCAGGCCATGGCCAATGCCGGCTACGATCCACAGGCCATGGTGCGCATGTTCGCCGCCATGCAGCGCATGGCCCGCCTGCAGGGCGGTACACCACCGGAGTTCCTGCTGACCCACCCGGTATCCGACAGCCGCCTGAGCGATGCCCAGGCTCGCGCCTCGCAGTTGAGCATTGCCGACACGCACACCAGCGACACGCTCTACGACATGATGCGCGCCCGCGCCCTGCTGAGCATTTACCGCAACTCGCCCCAGCAGGCGGCTTCGCGACTTGCCCAGGAGGGAGCAGAAGAGCCTGCCCGGCGCTACCTCGATGCACTGATTGCCGCCCGTAACGGCCAGAGCGACCGCGCACTGCAGATGATCGACCAGTTGGCCACCGAGCTGCCAGACTACGGCATGCTGCCCGCCACCGGGGCAAGCCTTGCCCTGGAGGCCCAGCGCTACGACGACGCCATCAGCCGCAGCCAGCGGCTGCTGCGTTTCATGCCAGGCTACCTGCCCGCTCAGCTAGTGCTGGCAGAAGCCCAGCTGCAGCGCGACCCGAACGCGGCCTACTCGCTCTTGAACGATATAACCGCGCGCCACCCGGAGAATCCGCAAGGCTTCAACCTGCTGGCGGAGGCGGCCGGACGCAGCGGACACGATAGCTGGGGGCACCTGGCCCGTGCCGAGTACCTGCAGTTGACCGGACGCGTCGATCAAGGCATACGCCAGCTCTCCCTGGCCCGCGATACCGCCGAGCGTGAAAACGACACGCAGGCGCTGGCGCGTATCGAGCAGCGTCGTGAGGCGTTTATCGAGTACCGCAAGGCGCTGGACGACTTCTAGGCATCTCAACGCAACGCGCCCGGCGCAGGGCCGGGCGCTGTGAAGCAGGGCTTGGCTGCGCGCGGTACTAGCGCCGGGCGTTGAAACTCAGCATCCGCTCCAGGGGCATCAGGGCACGCAGACGAAGCGCCTCGTCCACCACAATCTCGCCGCTGCCCTGGCGCAGGGCGTCCGCCAGGTTATCCAGCGCGTTCATGGCCATCCACGGGCAGTGGGCGCAGCTACGGCAGGTGGCGCCATTACCGGCGGTAGGCGCCTCGAACAGCGCCTTGCCCGGCACCGCCTGCTGCATCTTGAAGAAAATCCCCCGGTCCGTGGCCACGATCAGCTTGTCATTGGGCAGCGTCTTTGCGGCGCTGATCAGCTGCGAGGTCGAGCCGGCCACATCCGCCATGCGCACCACGGGCTCCGGCGACTCCGGATGCACCAGCACCGCAGCGTCAGGGTAAAGGCGCTTGAGGTCTGCAATCCCCTTGGCCTTGAACTCTTCATGGACGATACAGGCCCCTTCCCACAGCAGCATGTCCGCGCCGGTCTTTTTCTGGATATAGCCACCCAGGTGCTTGTCCGGCGCCCAGAGAATCTTTTCTCCCCGGGCCTGCAGGTGCTCGATCACCTCGACGGCAATGGAGGAAGTCACTACCCAGTCAGCCCGCGCCTTGACCGCGGCCGAGGTGTTGGCGTAAACCACCACCGTGCGATCCGGGTGAGCATCACAGAAGGCATTGAAGGCCGCCTCGGGACAGCCGAGGTCCAGCGAGCAGGTGGCCTCGAGGGTTGGCATGAGCACCCGCTTTTCCGGAGACAGGATCTTGGCCGTCTCGCCCATGAAACGCACGCCCGCCACGACTAGCGTGGTCGCCTCATGACGTGCGCCGAAGCGGGCCATTTCCAGGGAGTCGGCCACACAGCCACCGGTCTCTTCGGCCAGCTGCTGAATGGCATCGTCGGTATAGTAGTGCGCAACCAGTACCGCATTGTTGGCCTGAAGCAGTGCCTTTATCTCGGCCACGCGCGCCTGGTCTTCTGCAGGGATACGGGTAGGGCAATAAGGGCTTTGTTGCGGAGCATCAAGCTCTGCCGTAGTCATCATAGTCATCGTGTCTACCACTGTGACGAACAGGGAATCCCCCTGTTGAACACCGTCGCGGCAGTGTCATCCACAGCTGCCGCCCGCCATTGCACCAGGCCTTTGCGTCTTTCGCGGCGGCCGGGCGCAGATCCGCCTTTGCACCATGTTTCAAGCGCGAAAAGCGTGGGCTATTGTGGTGGCAAGCCACAGCGCTTCGCAAGTGGCAGCGAAGGCAGAAGCCGCACACGGCAAAACGCCCCTGGCAGCGAGGCTACCAGGGGCGTTGAATTTGGTGGGTCGTGTAGGATTCGAACCTACGACCAATTGATTAAAAGTCAACTGCTCTACCAACTGAGCTAACGACCCAAATTCATGCTTTGATGACGTTCTATCACAGCGCCGCTCAAGACCGGGCCGTATTTCGTTCAAGTGGTGGGTCGTGTAGGATTCGAACCTACGACCAATTGATTAAAAGTCAACTGCTCTACCAACTGAGCTAACGACCCCCTCGAACGGATGCATATAGTACAGATACGACTTATGGATGGCAAGGGCTTTTTTAGCTTTCTCTCAACGCCCTGCTTTCGTCAGGCCGCTCAGCGACGGTTCTGCCTGGGCTTGCGCATCGCCTGCACCGGACGGCGCTTGTTCTTGTCACGGCTCCAGCGGTTCTTCTCGTCGGGCGTGAGCTCAGGTACCTTGCGGGTTTCCAGGTTGGCAAGCGTGGCCAGGTCATCGACTTCGTCCTGGGTCAGCTCGACCCACTCGCCTGCCTTGGCGCGCTTGTCCAGGAAGATATTGCCGTAGCGCACCCGCTTCAGGCGGCTGACGGTAAGCTCCTGGGATTCCCACAGGCGACGCACTTCGCGGTTGCGGCCCTCCAGGATCACGACGTGGAACCAGGTGTTGATGCCTTCGCCGCCGAACTCCTGAACGTCGGTAAAACGCGCCGGGCCGTCTTCGAGCATGACGCCATCCACCATGGCGACGATATGCTCACGCTTGACCTCTCCCATCACACGCACCGCGTACTCCCGCTCCACCTGGGTCGAGGGATGCATCAGGCGGTTGGCGAGTTCGCCATCGGTGGTGAACAGCAGCAGGCCGCTGGTATTGATATCCAGACGGCCAATGGCGATCCAGCGCTCGCCTTTCAAGCGCGGCAGGCGCTCGAACACCGTGCGACGGCCTTCCGGGTCCTTGCGCGTGCACAGTTCGCCTTCGGGCTTGTTGTACATGATCACCCGGCGCGGCGCTTCGTTTTCCGGGCGCAGCGTCACGGGCCGGTCATCAAAATTGACCTTGTCACGCATATCGACGCGGTCGCCCAGCTTGGCGACCTGGCCATTGACCTTCACCCGGCCGTCGGCAATGGCAGTTTCCATCTCGCGCCGTGAACCAAGCCCGGCTCGCGCCAGCACCTTTTGCAGTTTTTCGTTGGCGGGGGGCGTGTTAGTGCTCTGAGTCATGATCGTCTGACCTCGTATCATTGGTCTGCGTGCGGGCGCTTTCATCATCGGTGCGCTGCGCACGTGCCGCGAGCCGTGCTTCCAGATCGGCAAAGCTCAGCGGCTGGGTTAACGCCGTCTCGGCGTGGTCGTCGGCTGTCTCAGCCGTCTCGGGTGGCGCATCCTGCACGCTTTCCGGCGCCTCGTCCAGTCTTTCCTGCCCGTCTTGCTCATCAGCTGAAGCGCTGGCCAGCGGCAGGTCTTCCTGGGTATCTTGTGTATCAGCGTCGTCGCTCTCGCCCCACTTGGCAAGCTCGTGCATGGGGGGCAAGGCATCCAGCGTCTTGAGCCCGAAGTCGTCCAGAAAGCTGCGCGTGGTGGCATAGACCGACGGTCGTCCGGGTACGTCGCGGTGCCCGACCACGCGAATCCAGCCGCGCTCCATCAGGGTGCGCATGATCGAACTGCTCACGCTGACGCCGCGCACCTCCTCGATGTCTCCACGGGTAACCGGCTGACGATAAGCGACCAGCGCCAGCGTTTCCAGCAGCGCCCGGGAGTAGCGCTGGGGGCGCTCGTCCCACAGCCGCGACACCCAATGCGACAGCCGTGGGCGAATGCGCAGCTGAAACCCTGAAGCAGTCTCGACCAGCTCCAGCGCTCCCTCCTTGTGGCGCGCCGAAAGCCTGGCCAGCGCCTCGCGAAGCTCCCGCCGGGCGGGGCGCTCCTGTTCCAGAAACAGCGTTTCAAGGCGCTCCAGCGCCAGCGGTTCGCCGGCGGCCAGAAGCGCCGCTTCCATAATGTCGTCTAGGGTCGTGTCTCTCATGGCGACTTCTCATCGGGCTCGAAGGCCGGCTCGTCAAACGCCGACGCCTCGAACACATCCTCTTCTGCATCGACCTCGGTACCGCTGCGCGCGCGTACATGAATCGGCGACAGCGGCGCATTCTGGACGATCTCGATCATCGACTCCTTGGCCAGCTCCAGTATCGCCATGAAGGTGACCACCACGCCCGCCCGTCCCTCTTCCAGCACAAACAGGGCCTCGAAGGGGGTGTAGTGCTCCTGGGTCAGCTGCTCCATGATCCTGAGCATGCGCTCACGGGTCGAGAGCACCTCCCGGCTGATCTGGTGCGCCTGAATGAGCTCGGCGCGCCTGAGAACGGAAGACAGCGCGCCGAGCAGTTCATCGAGCTCCACGTCCGGATGAATCACCCGCGCCTCGATCGGCGGCAGGCCGGCCTGCACGCTGAACCAGTCGCGGCCCATGCGCGGCAGCGTATCCAGGGTTTCGGCCGCGGCCTTCAGGCGCTCGTACTCCTGAAGTCTTCGAATCAGTTCGGCACGCGGGTCCTCTTCCTCCTCGCCTTCTGCCTTGGGCGGCCTTGGCAGCAGCGTGCGCGACTTGATCTCCGCCAGCATGGCCGCCATCAGGAGATACTCGCCGGCAAGTTCGATCTCCATGGCCTTCATCAGCTCCACGTACTCGATGTACTGGTGAGTGATGGCGGCCACGTTGATGGTCAGGATATCCAGGTTCTGCCGGCGGATCAGATAGAGCAGCAGGTCCAGCGGGCCTTCGAAGGTTTCCAGAAACACGCGCAGCGCTTCTGGCGGAATGTACAGATCCTCCGGCAACTGGGTGATCGGCTCGTCGAACAACCGCCCAAGCGCTTCCTGCACCGGCGCTGATGCGGTGTCAGGGGGTAAATCTGTCTCAGCCGGGGCGCCTTGTGTCTCGCTCACGCGGTAGCTATCTCCTGGTCAATGGGCTGGCGGGCAGTGTAGCAAAACCGGCAGAGGCAAGCGCTGGCGCCTCAGCCGGCCTCGTCGGCCTTGCGGTAGCGGCCATGGTAATCGAAAAGCTTGTCGCGAATCTGAAAATGCCGCCCCACCTTGCGCCCGACCACGAAATCCGGTGCGCGCAGGCGCCGCTCGTCGGCGATGACCTCCTCCGGCGTCTGCGGCTGCCAGGGCGTGCCCGGCGCGCGCAGGTGGCGGCGCAGAAAGGCGGCATAAAACGCCCGGCGCTGGGCAGGGGTTTCCAGGGCAAACCACTCGGCGAGCGTCGCGCCGTCCTCATCGTGATAGGTCACCTTCAGCCGCGGCAGCCCGCGCCCGTTGCGGGTCGCCTCGAGCTGCATACCGCTGACCCGCAGCACCCGCGCGTCCTTGAGTTTCAGGGCGTCCTTGAGCTTGTCGTCGGCATCCACCAGCAGCTGTTCGCAGCCGTGACATCGCCGGGCGGCGATATCGTTCTCCGCGCCACAGTGGTCGCACACCTTGAAGCGAAAGCGAAAATCGCACTGAACGCGGCGGCCGTCGTCATCCTCCACCAGCCCTTGGCAGCGGCGGCCAAAGTGTTCGATGACCAGCTCGCCGTCGCGCTTGCCCCAGAACAGGTTGGCGTGGCCACAGGCCGGGCACGGCACCTGAACCGGCTCGTTGTCACCGGGCGGCTTCGGCTCGCCTACTTCCGGCGCGTAGAGATCCCAGGGGTTGCCGGCGTAATCCAGAATCAGGCACTCCTGCTTGCCCGGCGAGAGGCGCAGGCCCCGCCCGGCAATCTGCTGATAGAGGCTCACCGACTCCGTGGGGCGCAGCATGGCAATCAAATCCACGTGCGGCGCATCGAAGCCCGTGGTCAGCACCGAGACGTTGACCAGATACTTGAGCGTGCGCGCCTTGAAGGCATCGATCAGCGCGGTGCGCTCCACCGACGGCGTAGCCCCGGTAATCAGCGCCGCCTCCCCCGCCGGCAAGTAGCCCATGATCTCTTCGGCATGGGCCACGGTGGCGGCAAAGATCATCACTCCCTGGCGATCAGCGGCCCGCTCGATGATCTGGCGGATGATCATGGGCGTGGCGCGGTTGCCGGCCACGACCCGGTTCAGCTCGGCTTCACGGTAATGGCCGCTCTCGGCAGGCGCCAGCAACGAGAAATCATAGCCTTCAATGGCCATGTCCAGGCGTTTTGGCTCGGCCAGATAGCCCTGCTTGACCATCAGCCGCAAAGGCTGCTCGAACACGCAGTCGCGAAAGAAGCTCTCCTCGCCCCCGCGCACCATGCCGTGGTAGTGGCGGTAGTAGATGAACCCTTGCCCCAGCCGATAGGGCGTGGCGGTCAGGCCCAGCACCTTGAGATGTTCATTCTGAGCCCGCAGGTGATCGATGACCTGGCGATAGCTGGCATCCTTGTCCAGGGAGACCCGGTGGCACTCGTCGATCACCAGCAGCGTGAAGCCTGCATCGTTGAAGGCGTCCAGGTTGCGCACCACCGACTGCACCGAGCCGAACACCACCTGACGCGACGCCTCCTTGCGCTTGAGCCCGGCGCTGAAGATGTCCGCCTCGAGCCCATAGGCCTGGTACTTGGCGTGATTCTGCTCGACCAGTTCGCGCACGTGAGCAAGCACCAGCACACGCCCACGGGCAAGGCGGGCAAGCTCGGCGATGACCAGCGACTTGCCGCTGCCGGTGGGCAGCACCACCACGGCAGGCTCGCTGGAGCCGCGAAAGTGCTCCACGACGCGTTTCACGGCATCCGTCTGGTAAGGCCGCAAGGCAGGTGACGACATGATGCTCCTTCGGCAAAAATGATTGAACCAGGCGCCCATGGGCCCGGTAGTCCTGCGCTAAGCGATGACGGCGGCCCCAAGGCCGCCGTCATGCGTTGCTGTTGTGTTACCAGGCGGCGCTTAGCCTACCCATACCCGCGCGTTGCGGAACATGCGCAGCCAGGCGCCGTCTTGTGTCCACTCTGCCGGGCGCCAGGAGTTGGTGACCGCACGGGTCACGCGCTCCGGGTGAGGCATCATGATGGTCACGCGGCCATCCGGCGTGGTCAGGCCGGTAATGCCTGATGGCGAACCATTGGGGTTGGCCGGGTAGCGGGTAGTGACCTGGCCATAGTTGTCGATATAGCGCAGGGCGATCTGGTTGCTGGACTGCATGCGGCGCAGATGCGCGCTGTCGCGGAACTCGGCACGCCCTTCTCCGTGGGCCACGGCAATGGGCAGTTGGGAGCCCTCCATACCCGCCAGCAGGATCGAAGGTGTCTTCTCGACCCGCAGCATGGCGACCCGTGCCTCGAACTGCTCGGATTCGTTGCGCACGAAGCCAGGCCACTCCTCGGCACCGGGAATCAGCGACTTGAGCTGGGAGAGCATCTGGCAGCCGTTGCACACGCCCAGCGAGAAGCTGTCCTCGCGGCTGAAGAACGCCGCAAACTGCTCGCGCGCGCGCTCGTTGAACAGCACCGACTTCGCCCAGCCGCCGCCAGCGCCCAGTACGTCGCCATAGGAGAAGCCGCCACAGGCGACCAGCCCCTTGAATTCATCCAGGCTGACGCGGCCTTCAAGGAGGTCGCTCATGTGCACATCCACCGCGTCAAAACCGGCCTTGTCGAAGGCCCAGCCCATCTCGACCTGACCATTGACGCCCTGCTCGCGCAGTATCGCCATGGCGGGCTTGGCCAGGTTGACGAACGGCGCGCTGATGTCCTCGTTGACATCGAACGTCGGCGTGGCCGAAAGGCCCGGGTCGCGTGCATCGAGCAGGTTGTCGAACTCGTTCTTGGCACACTCGGGGTTGTCGCGCAGCGCCTGAAGGCGGTAGCTGGTCTCCGACCAGGTACGCTGGGTCAGCTGGCGGGTAGTTTCCAGCAGCGGCTCTTCGAACAGGGTGACGCGTACCTGATCGTCGTAGCGCGGTCGGGCGATGACGCCGCAGGTCTCGATGCCCGCCACGGCAAATTGGGTCAGTACTTCTTCGGTGTGCTGGCGGTTGACCTGAATCACTGCGCCCAGCTCTTCGGAGAACAGCGCGTTGAGCGCTTCCACCGGCTCGTCGATCATCCAGTCGAGCTTGATCTCGAGCCCGGCGTGGGCGGCAAAGGCCATCTCCAGCAGGGTCACCAGCAGGCCGCCATCGCTGCGGTCATGATAGGCCAGCAGCTTGCCATCACGGTTGAGCCCCTGGATTACCTCGAAAAACGCCTTCAGGTCTTCCGGGTCATCCAGGTCCGGGCAGTTGTCGCCCACCTGACCGTAGACCTGGGCAAGCGCCGAGCCACCCAGACGGTTTCGGCCGTTGCCCAGGTCGATCAGGATCAGATCCGACTCATCCTGCTCCATGTTGATCTGGGGCGTCAGCGTGGCCAGCGCATCGACCACCGGGGCGAACCCGGTAATCACCGCCGCCAGCGGCGAGGTGACGCTTTTCGCCTCCAGCTCGCCCTGCTCGTTCTCATCCTGCCAGGCGGTGCGCATGGACATCGAGTCCTTGCCCACCGGCACGGCAATGCCAAGCGCCGGGCAAAGCTCCATGCCCACCGCATGTACCGCGTCATACAGCGCTTGATTCTCGCCGGGATGATCCGCCGCGCTCATCCAGTTGGCCGAGAGCTTGATATCGGAGAGCTTGGCAATCGGGGCCGCCGCCAGGTTGGTGATTGCCTCGGCCACCGCCAGGCGGGCACTGGCGGCCGGGTCGATCAAGGCCACCGGCGGGCGTTCGCCCATTGCCATGGCTTCACCGGCATGGGTGTCGTAACTGGCGGTGGTCACTGCCACATCCGCTACCGGCACCTGCCAGGGGCCGACCATCTGGTCGCGGGCAACCTGCCCGGTAATCGAGCGATCGCCAATGGTGATCAGGAAGCTCTTGGAGGCCACGGCAGGCAGGCGCAGTACGCGGTCAAGCGCCTCGCGCAGATCCAGGTTATCCAGCATCACGCCGGAAAGCTCGGGCGTGCGACGCTCGAAACTGCGCTGCATCTTCGGCGGCTTGCCGAACAGCACGCTCATGGGCAGATCGATCGGCTTGGTATTGAAGTGACCATCGCGCACTTCCAGGTGGTGATCCGCCTGGGCCTCGCCGACGACCGCATAAGGGCAGCGCTCGCGCTTGCACAGCGCATCGAAGGTCGCCAGGTCTTCCGGCGCCACCGCCAGCACGTAACGCTCCTGGGCTTCGTTGCACCAGATTTCGAGCGGGCTCATGCCGGGTTCGGCGTTGGGCACGGCGCGCAGGTCGAAAAGCCCGCCGCGGTTGCCGTCCTTCACCAGCTCCGGCAGCGCGTTGGAAAGCCCGCCTGCGCCTACATCGTGGATAAAGCGGATCGGGTTCTTGTCCCCCAGCGACCAGCAGCGGTCGATGACTTCCTGGGCGCGGCGCTCGATCTCCGGGTTCTCGCGCTGAACCGAGGCAAAATCCAGATCGGCGCTGGAAGTACCCGAGGACATGCTGGATGCCGCCCCGCCGCCCAGGCCAATCAGCATGGCCGGGCCACCCATCACGATCAGCTTGCCGCCGACGGGGATATCGCCCTTCTGCACGTGCTGGGCGCGAATGTTGCCATACCCGCCGGCAATCATGATTGGCTTGTGGAAGCCGCGCCGCTCGATACCGCCCTCGTTGAGCGCCTCCTGCTCGTAGGTACGGAAGTAGCCGGTCAGGTTGGGCCGGCCGAACTCGTTGTTGAATGCCGCCCCGCCGATCGGGCCTTCCAGCATGATGGAAAGCGCCGACTGCATGCGCTCGGGCTTGCCGTAATCGAACGCTTCCCAGGGCTGCACGAACTCTGGAATGCGCAGGTTGGAAACGGTGAAACCGGCAAGCCCCGCCTTGGGCTTGCCGCCGATGCCGGTGGCGCCCTCGTCGCGGATCTCGCCGCCGGAGCCGGTGGCTGCCCCCGGGAAAGGCGCAATCGCCGTCGGATGGTTGTGGGTCTCCACCTTCATCAGGATATGGATGGGCTCCTGATGCGCGCCGTAAAGCGCGCGCTCGTCTTCGGCACCGGTCAAGGGCGTGGCGAAGAAACGCCCGGCCTGGCTGCCCTTGATGACCGCTGCGTTATCGCTGTAGGCGGAGAGCACGTTATCCGGCGACGTGGCAAAGGTGTTCTTGATCATCTTGAACAGCGACTGGGCCTGGGGCTCGCCGTCGATCACCCAGTCGGCGTTGAAGATCTTGTGCCGGCAGTGCTCGGAGTTCGCCTGGGCGAACATCATCAGCTCGATATCGGTCGGGTTGCGGTTCAGTTCGTTGAAGGCATCGACCAGATAGTCGACCTCATCGTCGGCAAGAGCCAGGCCCAGCTCGCGGTTGGCTACCACCAGCGCTTCGCGGCCACTGCCCAGAATATCCACGCTGCCCAGCGGCGCCGGGTCGTGGCGGGCGAAAAGCCGCGCCGCATCAGCGGTGTCTTCCAGCACGGTTTCGGTCATGCGGTCGTGCAGCAGCGCCGCCACGGCCGCCAGGCGCTCACTGTCAGGCGCACTGCTGAAGGCGACCCGGTAATCCACGCCCCGCTCGATGCGGCGGACACCGTCAAGCCCGCAGTTGTGGGCAATGTCGGTCGCCTTGGAGGACCAGGGGGACTGCGTTCCTAGGCGCGGCACGACCAGAAAGCGCCGGCCATCGTCCAGCTCGGCATCCTGGAGCGCGGTGCCGTAGTCCAGCAGTTGGGCCAGGCGCTCGCGGGAGGCATCACTGAGCTCTTCACGGTGATCAATGAAATGAACATAGTGGGCAGACAGCGCCTCCACCTCGGGGACACGTTCACGCAGCACCGTTAACAGCCGTGTATGACGGAAGGCAGAAAGGGCGGGCGCGCCTCGCAGTTCGAGCATATCCTGAAGCCTCTAGAGCAGGGAGAATTCGAGCAGGGTAATAGAGGCCGCCAGGCGGCCCCCTTCATGACACTGGTTGGCACCATGATACTGGAAAGCGGCGGCCACACGAAATCAACAAGGTGACAGCCTGCCCTCGGCTGGGTATCGTGGCAGCTTGTTTCAAGCTGACAAGACCCCATGCCGACGCTGATTCACCGCCATCTCCCGCCCCGCTCGCGCCTCTATTTTGCGTTACTAATCATTGTTTTACTGATTCTTGTGCCGACGTTTCCCAAGCTCTTGCCAGGGGAGCATCTAGCGCAGATCAAGGCACGTGATTTCATTACCGCCCATACCCGCAATACGCCCACGACCTACTACGAAGGACGCCAGGGGCCGACCGGTTTCGAGTATGAGCTGATGCACCTGTTTGCCGAGCATCTGGGCGTCAGCCTGAACCTGAACGCCAAGCACCATCCTGAGAGCGTGCTTTCGGCGGTGCGTGAGCGGGGCGATTTTGGTGCCGCGGCCCTGCCGCTCAAGCCCGCCACTCCCGGAATACATTACACCCGCCCGATCATTCAGATGCAGCCGCTGGTGGTCTATCGCCGCGGCCTTTACGGTATACAGGAGCCAGCCGACCTGGTCGGGCTCGAGCTTGGCACCCTGAGCGACGCAGGCACCAGCGAAGCGCTGCGCGAGCTCCAGCAGGAGTACCCCGCCTTGAGCTGGAAGGAGTCCCCGGCACTTGAAATTGCCGAGCTGCTTGCCCAGGTAGAGAGCGGAGCGCTCGACGCGGCGGTAATCTTTGATCACCAGTTCAGGCTCAACCGCCTGTTCTTCCCCGAGGTCGAGCGCGGCTTTCTGGTGGGTGACCCGCTCTCCATGGTATGGGCCGTGCCCAGCGGGCGTGGACTGGGGCTGCTGGAGGAAGCCAATCGGTTCTTGCAGGATCTGGATGAAAGCGGCACGCTCAATCACCTGGTCAACCGCTACTTTGGCCACGATGACTATCTGGAGTATGTGGGTACACGCACCTTTCTTGCCCATCTGGACGCCCGCCTGCCGCCGCTCGTCGAGCTTTTCCAGCAGGCCGCCAGCGATACCGGGTTTGACTGGAAGCTGCTGGCCGCCGTGGGTTATCAGGAGTCGCACTGGGATGAAGAAGCCGTCTCGCCGACCGGCGTGCGCGGATTGATGATGTTGACCCACCCGACCGCCGACGAAATGGGCGTCAACAACCGGCGCGACGCAGCGCAGAGTATCGATGGTGGCGCGCGCTACCTGCGCAGCCTCAAGGACCGACTGCCGGAAAGCATCACCGGAAATGATCGCCTGTACATGGCCATGGCGGCTTACAACATAGGGCTTGGGCATCTTTACGATGCACGCAAGATCACCGAAACCCGTGGCGGCGACCCGAACCTGTGGCGCGACGTGCGCGAGTCCCTGCCGCTCTTGCAGCATCAGGCCTGGTACGGCCAGACCCGCCACGGCTACGCGCGCGGCGGAGAGCCGGTCATCTACGTGCGCAATATTCGCCGCTACTACGAAATGATCGAGTACGTGGAGCGTAGTCGTCAGCAGTTTTTCCACCTCGAGCGTTCGGGCAGCGACAGCCCTTCGCTGCTGCCGTTCGAACTTGTCCCACCGAGAAACCCGTGATTTAAAGCCGCCCCCGCACCATGCACATACCTGGGCACATCGGACGTTCTTGCATGAAAAATAATTACCTAAATCCGGGAATTAAAGAAAATTCAGCGCATATGGATTACGCTTTTCTAATCGCTGAACACATGCGCTGACGATAACAAGCTCGTTGCGTTGACAAGACGTCAGCCGCCAGTACGGTAAAGTGACAGGCAGGATGGGGGTACGTGGGTCTGCCGCCACCAGCTCTACCGTATCTGATAGACAGATTGCCATAACGGGAAACCAGGGACTGCTTCAATGAACGCCAGCGTCGATACCCTTGCAAGCCATGAAACCGCGTTGCAGACGCTACGCGATACACTCCAGGCCCGCCTTTCACAACTGCTGCCAGAAGGTAGCGAGCGAGACCTGGTGAGCGCGGCCATGCGCGCAGGCACCCTGGCGCCGGGCAAGCGCATTCGGCCCCTGCTGCTGCTGCTGGTAGCACAGGACCTGGGCGGCTCGGCCGAACAGCCCGGACTTGTAGACCTTGCCTGCGCGGTGGAAATGGTCCATGCCGCTTCGCTGATTCTGGACGACATTCCATGCATGGACGACGCAGCGCTGCGCCGTGGCCAGCCGACGATTCATCGCCAGTTTGGTGAAAGCGTGGCAATTCTTGCCGCCGTGGCGCTGCTCAGCCGCGCGTTTGGCGTCGTGGCCGAGGCCCAGGGCCTGACGGACAGCTGCAAAACCCAGGCATCCGCAGAGCTTTCCCGCGCGTCGGGTCTTGAAGGGCTGGTACAGGGCCAGTTTCGTGATCTCAGCGAAGGCGCCCATGCCCGCAGTGCTGACGCCATTCTCTCGACCAACACGCTGAAGACCGCCACGCTGTTCGAGGCCACGCTGCAGATGGCCGCCCTGGCAGCAGGTGCGCCTCACGAGGTGCGCCACCCCCTGCGTCGATTTGCCGAGGACCTGGGGCAGGCCTTTCAGCTGCTGGATGATCTCTCCGATGGCTGCTGCAGCACCGGCAAGGACATGCACCAGGACAGCGGCAAATCGACCCTGGTGGCCATTTTCGGTCCAGAGGACGTACACCGGCGCCTGCAGACGCATCTGGTTCGCGCCGACGAGTATTTGACGCGCGCCTGTGGCCAGCAGGCCGTTACCCGAGGCTTTGTACGCGCCTGGTTCGACAGGCAGCTGGCCATGCTCGGCGGATGACACAAGGCCTGCCAGGCGTACCTTGCCCGTTTTTCGGGATTTTCATACCAGGTTCAAGGGAGTGGACATGCAGGAGTCAGAGCTGACCCAGCGCAAGAACGATCATCTGGATATCGTGCTCAATCCGGCGCTGGCCGTGCAGAAGACCCGTACCGGGTTCGAACGCTGGCGCTTTGAGCACTGTGCGCTGCCCGAACTCGATCTGGACAGTATCGACCTGGGCACATCGCTTTTCGGGCGAGCCATGCAGGCGCCGCTGCTGATCAGCTCCATGACCGGTGGCGCCAGCCGCGCCAATGACATCAACCGTTTTCTGGCCGAGGCGGCGCAGACACTGGGCCTGGCCATGGGCGTCGGCTCCCAGCGGGTAGCCCTTGAAAGCGACGCCAACTGGGGGCTGACCCGCGAGCTGCGCCTCCTCGCCCCGGATATCCCGCTGCTGGCCAACCTGGGCGCGGCCCAGTTGACCGGCCAGCGCAGCATCGACTACGCCAGGCGAGCGGTGGACATGATCGAGGCAGATGCCCTGATCATTCACCTGAACCCCTTGCAGGAAGCCCTGCAGACCGGCGGTGATCGCGACTGGCGCGGCATTCTTGCCGCCATCGAGCGCATCACGGCCTCACTCGGCGCCCCGGTGGTGGTCAAGGAGGTCGGCGCCGGGCTCTCTTGTGCGGTTGCCCGCCAGCTTCAGGAAGCAGGAGTGGCCATGCTGGATATCGCCGGTGCTGGCGGCACCAGCTGGGCCGCCGTCGAAGGCGAGCGCGCCAGCACACCGCAAAAGCGTGCCGTTGCCATGGCGTTTTCCAACTGGGGCATCCCCAGCGCCCAGGCGCTGTGCGAGGTACGCCAGGCACTGCCCACGATGCCGCTGATCGCCTCCGGCGGTATCAACGACGGTATCGATGCGGCCAAGGCGCTGTGCCTGGGCGCTGATCTGGTGGGCCAGGCCGCGGCGGCCCTGCACAGCGCTACCACCTCGCTTGACGCCGTCATCGACCACTTCCGGATCGTGATCGAACAGCTCAGGGTCACCTGTTTCTGCACCCAAAGCGCTGATTTGACGGCGCTCAGGCATGCCGTGCTGCGGCGTATCGAGGATGGTGCATGAGCCACTATGCGGTAGTCGCCCCACCGCTTTACAGCCACGTCAAGGCGCTTCAGGCTCTGGCGGTCCAACTGATCGAGCGCGGCCACCGGGTCACCTTCGTGCAGCAGTTCGAGGCGCGCAGCCTTCTCGACGACCCGCGCATCGGCTTTTATCCGCTGGGCGAAACGCGCCTTGCCCCGGGCAGCCTGGCCCGAACCCTGGCGCTTGCCGCTCACCCATCGGGCCTTGGCCTTTTCCGGTTGATCGACGACCTGGCCGCCACGACCGACATGCTCTGCGCTGAGCTGCCTGCCGCTCTCGAGGCGCTCAAGATCGATGGGCTGATCGTCGATCAGATGGAGGCCGCCGGCGGGCTGGTAGCCGATGCGCTCGACCTGCCCTATGTATCCATCGCCTGCGCCCTGCCGGTCAATCGCGAACCGGGCCTGCCGCTGCCGGTCATGCCCTTTGGCTACTCGACCAGCGCCCGCGCTCGCCACCGTTATGATGCCAGCGAGAAAATCTACGACTGGCTGATGCGCCGCCACGCCCGGGTGATCGAGCATCATGCCCGACGCCTGGGGCTTGCGCCGCGCCGTTCGCTGCACGAGTGCCTGTCGACGCTTGCCCAGATCAGCCAGACCCCAGCTTCACTGGACTTTCCGCGCTCGGCGCTGCCCGCCTGCTTTCATGCGGTAGGACCACTGCGCAATGAACGCTCAAGCCATTGCCCCAAAGCGCCGGGCGTGATGCCGCCAAAACCGTTCGTGTTTGCTTCGCTCGGTACGCTGCAGGGGCACCGCTACCCGCTGTTTTGCAAGATCGCCAAGGCCTGCCAGCGCCTGGAAATGCCGCTGTTGATTGCTCACTGCGGCGGGCTGGACGCTGCTCAGGCGGCCCGGCTAGAGCGCCACGGCACCACCTGGGTGACCGATTTCGCCGACCAGCCTGTCGTACTTGCCAAAGCCCGCGCCGTGATTACCCATGGCGGCCTGAATACCGTGGTCGATGCCATCCACAGCGCCACTCCCATGCTGGCTGTGCCGCTGGCGTTCGACCAGCCCGGCGTCGCCGCCCGCATCGAGCATCACGGCATCGGGCAGCGCGTCTCGCGGTTTGCCCGAAGCACCACATTTGCCAAGCACCTGAGCGGTCTGCTCAATGACGATATCTATCGACTGCGCCTGCGCACCATGCACCCGACGCTCGCCCAGGCCGGCGGGGCGGCCAGGGCAGCGCGGATTGCCGAAAAAGCGCTCGGCGAGCGTCGTCCCGTTCTGGCGGAGGCCGCATGAACGATACCCGGTGGGATCTCATTTTAGTCGGTGCCGGCCTTGCCAACGGCCTGATAGCCTGGCGCCTGCATCAGTGCCAGCCCGAGCTCAAGGTGCTGCTGCTTGAGGCCGGCGCCACGCCCGGCGGCAACCATACCTGGTCGTTTCATGAAGGGGACCTGAGCGCCGGCCAGCACGCCTGGCTCAGCCCACTGGTGGCCCACCGCTGGCCGGATTACGACGTCTTCTTTCCTGCGCTTGCCCGCACCGTGGCCGGCGGCTACGCAAGCGTCACCTCCGAGCGCTTTGCCGAGCTCATCCGCCAGGCGCTTGGCGAGCGTCTTGTCACGAATGCGCCGGTCACTACGCTTACGCCCACCTCGGTTACCCTGGAGGATGGCCGCACTTTCAACGCAGCAGCGGTGATCGACGGGCGTGGCTACCAGCCAAGCCCGCACCTGACGATCGGGCTCCAGGCGTTTCTCGGCCAGCAGTGGCAGCTCGAGCGCCCCCACGGGCTGAGCCGCCCGCGGCTGATGGACGCCACCGTGGATCAGCAGGGCGGCTACCGGTTCGTCTATACCCTGCCACTGACGCCCACGACGCTTTTAATCGAAGACACCCACTACATCGACCGGGCCACGCTCGACCACGACCGGGCACGGCAAAATATCGCCCACTACGCCAAGGCGCAGGGCTGGGTAGTGAAAGCCCTCCAGCGCGAAGAGCAGGGCAATCTGCCGATCACCCTGACCGGCAATCACAGCGCCTTCTGGCAGGCGGCCAAGGGCCTGCCCCAGAGCGGCCTGCGCGGCGGGCTGTTTCATCCGACCACCGGCTATTCGCTGCCGCTGGCCGTAACGCTTGCAGACAGGATCGCTGAACAGACCCGCTTGACGCCGGAGTCGCTGTATCGCCTTATTCACGCTTATGCCCGGCAGTGCTGGCGGCAGCAGCGTTTTTTTCGCATGCTCAACCGCATGCTGTTTCTGGCCGGCCCCGACGACAAGCGCTGGCAGGTCATGCAGCGCTTTTACGGCCTGAACGATGGCCTGATAGCACGCTTTTATGCCGGCCGGCTGACGCTTGCCGACCAGGCGCGAATACTGACGGGCAAGCCGCCGGTACCGGTAGGCGAGGCCTTACAGGCGGTTCTCAAACAAACACCTCGGCTGCGAGCCTTTCATGATGAGTAAAGCAATCGTAATCGGGTCAGGCTTTGGCGGCCTGGCCCTGGCCATTCGTCTTCAGGCGGCGGGCATTCCCACCCTGATTCTCGAGCAGCGCGACAAGCCTGGCGGGCGCGCCTACGTCTATCAGGACCAGGGATTCACCTTCGATGCTGGCCCCACGGTGATCACCGACCCGAGCGCCATCGAGGAGCTTTTCACCCTCGCCGGCAAACGCCTTGACGACTACGTCGAGCTGATGCCGGTCACGCCCTTCTACCGGCTGTGCTGGGAGTCCGGCAAGGTCTTCGATTACGACAACGACCAGGCGCACCTGGAGGAGCAGATCGGCCAGTTCAACCCGGCGGATGTAGAAGGTTATCGGCGCTTTCTAGACTACTCCCAGGCGGTGTTCAAGGAGGGCTATCTGAAGCTTGGCACCGTGCCGTTTCTGTCGTTTCGCGACATGGTGCGCGCCGGGCCGCAACTGGCGCGCCTGCAGGCCTGGCGCAGCGTCTACAGCATGGTCGCCAAGTTCGTCGAGGATGACCATCTGCGCCAGGCGTTCTCGTTTCATTCGCTGCTGGTCGGGGGCAATCCGTTTGCCACCTCCTCCATCTACACGCTGATTCACGCGCTCGAGCGCGAATGGGGCGTCTGGTTTCCGCGCGGCGGCACCGGCGCGCTGGTGCAGGGCATGGTCAAACTCTTCAAGGACCTGGGCGGCGAGATCGAATTCAATGCCGAAGTCACGCAGCTAGAGGCCGAGGGCAACACCCTGAAGGCGGTAAAGCTGGCCGATGGCCGGCGCATCGACGCCAGCGCCGTGGCCTCCAACGCCGATGTGGTGCACACCTACGAAAAGCTGCTCGGCCATCATCCGGTAGGCGCCAAGCGCAGCACCTCGCTCAAGCGCAAGCGTATGAGCAACTCACTGTTCGTACTCTATTTTGGCCTCGACCACCACCATGAGCAGCTGGCCCACCATACCGTCTGTTTCGGGCCGCGCTACAAGGAACTGATTGACGATATCTTCAACAGCGACGCCCTGGCCGAGGATTTCTCGCTCTACCTGCATGCGCCCTGCGTCACCGACCCCTCATTGGCACCCCCCGGCTGCGGCAGCTACTACGTGCTAGCCCCCGTGCCGCACCTGGGCACTGCTGATCTTGACTGGGAAGTGGAAGGTCCGCGACTGCGCGAGCGCATCTTCGACTACCTGGAGGCGCACTACATGCCCGGGCTGCGCGATCAGCTGGTAACCCACCGGATGTTCACGCCGTTTGATTTTCGCGACCAGCTGGGCGCACACCAGGGCTCGGCGTTTTCCATCGAACCCATCCTGACCCAGAGCGCCTGGTTCCGCCCGCATAACCGCGACAGCCGCATTGCCAACCTTTATCTCGTGGGCGCCGGCACGCACCCAGGCGCGGGTGTCCCGGGCGTGATCGGCTCGGCCAAGGCCACCGCCGGGTTGATGGTGGAGCAGCTGAGCCCATGAACCAGCCACTTCTTGACCACGCCACTCGCACCATGGCCGTTGGCTCCAAGAGCTTCGATACCGCGGCCAAGTTGTTCGATGCCGAGACCCGGCGCAGCGCGCTGATGCTCTACGCCTGGTGCCGCCACTGCGACGACGTGATCGACGACCAGGCACTGGGCTTCACTACCGGTGCCGCCAGCACTACCGACGCGCAGACGCGTCTGGCAGGCCTTGAAGCACAGACCCGCCAGGCCTATGCGGGCGAGCCCATGCAGGTACCCGCCTTTGCCGCGTTTCAGGAAGTCGCCTTCAAGCACGCTATTGCCCCCCGGCGGGCGTTCGAGCATCTGGAAGGCTTTGCCATGGATGTACGCGAGGAGCACTACGCCACCTTCGAGGATACGCTGCGCTACTGCTATCACGTGGCGGGCGTGGTGGGATTGATGATGGCGCAGGTGATGGGCGTGCGCGATGAGCACGTGCTGGATCGCGCCTGCGATCTGGGCCTGGCGTTTCAGCTCACCAATATCGCCCGGGATATCGTCGAGGACGCCCACACCGGGCGCTGCTACCTGCCGGCAAGCTGGCTTGCACAAGAGGGGCTGACGGTCGAGACGCTGAGTGACCCTGCTCTTCGCCCTCGGGTTGCGCGGCTTGCCGGGCGCCTGGTCAACGAGGCCGAGCCCTACTACGCCTCCGCAAAGGCCGGGCTTGCCGGACTGCCGCTACGTTCGGCCTGGGCGATTGCCACCGCCCACGGGGTCTACCGCAGGATTGGTCTGAAGGTGCAGCGGGCCGGGGCGCACGCCTGGGACAAACGCCAGAGTACCAGCCGCTCGGAAAAGCTGGCGCTGCTGGCCAAGGCGAGCGCGCTTACGCTCAGTTCTCGCGTCGCGACGCCTGAGCCGCGTCCGTCGGGGCTTTGGCAGCGCCCGGCGTAGTTGACTGGCGGCGCTTGAGCGTCGCCTCGAGCTTTTCCACCGGCGGGGAGTAGAGAAAGCCAAACGATACGCAGTCCTCGCGGCTCTTCACTGCATGGTGCAGCCGATGAGCCTTGTAGAGGCGCTTGAGGTAGCCGCGCCGGGGAATATAGCGAAACGGCCAGCGCTTGTGCACCAGCCCGTCGTGTACGATGAAATAGATTGCGCCATAAGCGGTCATGCCCGCGCCGATCCACTGCAGCGGCCATACACCCGCCGTGCCGAGGGCGATCAGGCCAATGGCGAAAATCGCAAACACCACGGCATACAGATCGTTGCGTTCGAACCATCCGGTACGCGGTCGATGGTGCGAGCGGTGCCAGCCCCACCCCCAGCCGTGCATGATGTACTTGTGAGCCAGCGTTGCAAACACTTCCATGCCGGCCACCGTCAGCAGAACGATCAAGATATTCCACACTGCGAGCATATAGTCTCCACGCCACGTCGAGTGACCGCCTGAAACCCAGGCAGATCCGAACAAGCCTAGCGTCTTGCGGCAAAAAACGCTTTCAAGAGTTTTCTGGACGCCGGCGCCAGCACGCCGCCATTCACCTCTATTCGATGGTTGAACCACGGCTGGGCAAGCAGATTGGCCTTGGACTCCACCATGCCGGTACGCGGCTCGGCAGCGCCGTACACCAGCCGTTTCACCCGGGCATGAACCATGGCGCCGGCGCACATCATGCACGGCTCCAGCGTGACATACAGCGTGCACTCCTCCAAGCGGTAGTTGCCGCAGACTTGCCCGGCCTCACGCAAGGCGCGAATTTCTGCATGACCACTTGGGTCACAGCTGGCCACCGGGGCATTATGGGCGGCTGCCAGTATGTCACCATCGACACTGACTACCACCGCCCCTACCGGCACTTCGCCCGCCTCGGCCGCCAGATGCGCCTGCTCGAGGGCACGGTGCATGTAAAATTCGTCGCTGCGTATCAAGGCAAACTCCGCTAAGGTAGCAAAATGTTGTGCGCGGCGGCCCTGTTGCAGGCGCAAGCCCGCCCTCATGGACCGCATTGGATAGCCCAAGGATACCCAGAATGACCGACGCGCTGAATACGCTAGTAAATTTACTTGAGCTCGAAACCCTCGAAGAGACACTGTTTCGTGGCCAGAGCCAGGATTTAGGCTTTCCTCAGCTGTATGGCGGCCAGGTGCTTGGGCAGGCGCTGGCCGCCGCCTCGCGCACGGTGCCCGCCGAGCGCCGCCCGCACTCCCAGCACGGCTATT
Organism: Vreelandella aquamarina; assembly: GCF_020075495.1. GTDB lineage: Bacteria > Pseudomonadota > Gammaproteobacteria > Pseudomonadales > Halomonadaceae > Vreelandella > Vreelandella aquamarina_A. Next base: position 82,514 of record NZ_JABYQT010000001.1, on the reverse strand, counting down.
TTCTGCGCCCCGGCGACCCCCACCGCCCGGTGGTGTACCAGGTGGACAACGTACGTGACGGCGGCAGTTTCACCACGCGCCGCGTCACGGCAATTCAGAAAGGGCGGCCGATCTTTTTCTGCAGCGCCTCGTTTCACGCGCCGGAAAAAGGCATCGAGCATCAGCGCGCCATGCCGGATGTCGACGCCCCGGAAGCGCTGATCGAAAGCGGCGCGGCCAAGCATTCACGTTTTCCCGGCCACCCGATCGAGTTTCTGCATATCAAGGGCAATCCGGGCCACGGCGAGCCGGCCGGGCAGTGCCTGTGGTTCCGCTTTTCCGGCACGCTGCCCGATGACCCGGCCCTGCACCGCCACCTGCTTTCCTACGCTTCGGACTTCAACCTGCTGACCACCAGCCTGCTGCCCCACGGTATCGAATTTACCGACCCGAAGCTGCGCATCGCAAGCCTGGACCACACCCTGTGGCTTCACGAGGACACCCGCCTGGACGAGTGGCTTTTGTACGTGATCGACTCGCCCTGGGCGGGCGGCTCGCGCGGACTGGCGCGCGGGCATATCTACAGCCGCGATGGGCGCCTGATTGCATCCACCGCCCAGGAAGGGCTGACCCGCATGCACGATGAGTCCATTCGCTGACAGCAAGCGTCAAACGCCATGGCCAGAAAGCACAACGCCCGCAGCATGGGCGGGCGTTGTGCAGCTTTCAAGCGAGACGATCAGTCGCCGTAGACGTCATTGATCGTCTTCAGCGGGTAGTGCGCCGGGTAAGGCTTGCGCGCCACACCGGAATCCACCGCCGCCTGGGCCACCGCCGACGAGACACGCTCGAGCAGGCGGATATCCACCGGCGTGGGGATGATGTAGTCGCGGCCAAAGCTCATTTCCGTGCGCTCGTAGGCGCTCAGCACTTCCTGGGGCACCGGCTCGCGGGCCAGATCCTTCAAGGCGTGTACCGCCGCCAGCTTCATGGCTTCATTGATGCGCGTGGCGCGTACATCCAGCGCCCCGCGGAAAATGAACGGGAAGCCCAGCACATTGTTGACCTGGTTGGGGAAATCCGAGCGGCCGGTGGCCATGATCACGTCCGGGCGTGCTTCGCGGGCAACGTCCGGGTGAATTTCCGGGTCCGGGTTGGTGCAGGCAAAGATCACCGGGTCAGCGGCCATCTTCTTGACCTGCTCGGCGGACAGCAGGCCGGGGCCGGACAGGCCGATGAACACATCGGCGCCATCGATGGCATCATCCAGCGTGCGCATCTGGGTATCGAGGGCAAACTCGGCCTTGTACTCGTTGATGCCGTCGCGACCGGTATGGATAACGCCCCGACGATCCAGCATCACCAGGTTCTCTTTCTTGGCACCGCAGGAAACCAGCAGGCGCATGCAGGCAATCGCTGCCGCCCCCGCACCCATGCAGACGATCCTGACGTTCTCGATCGACTTGCCGGCGATTTCCAGCGCATTGAGCATACCGGCTGCGGTCACGATGGCGGTGCCGTGCTGGTCGTCGTGGAAGACGGGGATATTGCACCGTTCGATCAGCGCTTTCTCGATCTCGAAGCACTCCGGCGCCTTGATATCTTCAAGGTTGATACCGCCCCAGGTATCGGCAATGCGGGCGACGGTGTCGATAAACGCCTGCGGGCTTTCCGCATCGACTTCGATGTCCACCGAGTTGATACCGGCAAAGCACTTGAACAGCACGCCCTTGCCTTCCATGACCGGCTTGCTGGCCAGCGGCCCCAGGTTGCCAAGGCCTAGAATGGCGCTACCGTCGGAAATGACGGCGACCAGATTGCCCTTGCCGGTATAGCGGTAGGCGTTTTCAGCTTCGCGCGCGATTTCACGAACCGGCTCGGCCACGCCCGGGCTATACGCCAGCGCCAGATCCCGTGCGGTAGCGGTGGGCTTGGTCAGCTCCACGGAGAGCTTGCCGGGGATCGGTTGTGCGTGATAGTCCAGCGCTGCCTGCTTGTTTGCATCCGTCATGGTCGCGTCCAATTAGCCTAAAGTAGTAAAACAGATAAGTCCTTTCAGAATATAGAAAAACACCGGCTGCCTCAAGCGATCCGTCAACCCAAACGAGAAACCCGCCTTTTAGTGAATTTTCCTTCACGTTGATTACTTTTAACAGCTATTTGCTGAATCTTATGTAAACACACTCTAGCCATAACGGTTTGCTTATTGCTGTAGCGCAGCATTCATGAAAATCCCTTCCATTTTCCAGGCAATAAAAAACCCACGCCGTGGCGTGGGTTTTTCTGCGGCACACATTGGGTGTGCGCAGTGGCTTCCGTGAGGATCAGCCGCGCTTGACAGCAGCGCCGAAACGCTTGTTGAAGCGCTCTACGCGGCCACCAGTGGTCGCTTGCTTCTGCTTGCCGGTGTAGAACGGGTGGCAGTTGGAGCATACGTCCAGCGAGAAATCCTGGCCAGAAGTAGAACCGACCTGGAAGCTGGCACCGCAAGAGCAGTTGGCGGTGACCGTGTTGTAATTCGGGTGGATACCTTGTTTCATCGTGATGACCTCTCAAGCTATATGCCGCCACCTGATCCGCTGCCAGGCACCGCATACGGGTTTGGAAAAACTGCTAACCGGTTAACCGCCGGATCGTATAGATTCTGAGCGGCCGCATATTTTAGCAAAACTTATCGCCGGAGGCCAATTGCCTGACACTGTTTCTTTACAGGTGCTGAAAATCGCCTTGCCTTCTCCGCTGCGCCGCCTGTTCGACTACCTGCCGGCCAGCCGTGTCCCCCCCTGCGGCTGGCAGCCGGGGCTTCGCGTACGCGTGCCCTTCGGGCGGCGCGACGTGGTGGGCGTGGTGGTTGAACTGGCGAATGACAGCGAGCTTCCGCGCAGCCAGCTGCGTGCCGTCATCGAAGCACTGGATGACACGCCGCTCCCCAAGGACTGGCTGTGGCTGTGCCGTTTCGCTGCCCGCTACTATCAGCACAGCCTGGGCGATACGCTGCATCACGCCATGCCCGCCAGGCTGCGCCAGGGCCACCCCATGGCCGGGCGTACGCAGACACTGTGGCGGGCCAATAGGCAGGTTTCGCCGGACTTGAACCGCGCGCCCAAGCAGGCGGAGCTATACGCGCTGCTCTGCCAGCATCCTCATGGTCTGGCCACTCGCGCCGTCAGCGCCCACGGCTTTGGTCGCGAGCAGCTCAACGCGCTGATGAAAAAGGGCCTGGCCTACTCGCAGGACATCACGCTGACGGCCCCCGAGCCGCCAAGTGGCAATCTGCTGGCCGCCCCGGCCCTGCCGCTCAGCCGCGAACAGGCAGTGGCGCTTTCGACCCTGCACGAGAAGCTGGATGGCTACCACCCTTGCCTGCTTGAAGGCGTCACTGGCAGCGGCAAGACCGAGGTCTATCTGCAGCTTATTGAAGCGGTGGCGGCCAAGGGCAAGCAGTCGCTGGTGCTGGTACCCGAGATCGGCCTGACCCCGCAGACGCTGGCCCGCTTTAGAAGCCGCTTTCGCGCGCCGGTCGTCGCTCTGCACTCGGGGCTGACCGACCCTGAACGGCTGGACGTATGGGAAGCCGCCGCCAGCGGGCGGGCGCTGATCGTCATCGGCACGCGCTCGGCGATCTTCACCCCGCTTGCCAACCCGGGAGCGATCATCGTCGACGAGGAGCACGACGGCTCCTACAAGCAGCAGGACGGGCTACGCTATCACGCCCGGGACCTGGCCGTGGCCCGCGCCCATTACCACGGCATTCCGCTGCTGCTGGGCAGCGCCACGCCCTCGCTCGAAAGCCTTCAGCAGGCACTCTCCGGCAGCTATCGCCATGTGCGCCTTACCCAGCGCCCGAGCCGCCATCAGCCAGCCAGGCTCGAGCTGATCGACCTGCGCCACCAGCGTCGTCAAGGCGGCCTGCTGCCCGAAGCGATCAAGGCGATCAAGTCGACCCTGGCCGCCGGCAAGCAGGTGCTGGTCTTCATCAACCGGCGCGGTTTTGCCCCAACGCTTGCCTGCCACGCCTGCGGCTGGATAGCCGAATGCGGCCAGTGCGATTCGCGCATGACCTTGCACCGCCAGCCGCCGCTGCTCGCCTGCCACCACTGCGACAGCCGCCGGGCGCTGCCGGATGCCTGCCCCGAGTGCGGCAGCGGCGATTTACGCGCGCTCGGGGCAGGCACCGAGCGTACCGAGGAAACACTGCAGGGCCTTTTCCCCAAGGTGGCGGTACACCGCATCGACCGCGACAGCACGCGCAAGAAAGACAGTTTCGAGCAGATTCTCAAGGAGATTCAGCGCGGCGAACCCTGCCTGCTGGTGGGCACGCAGATGCTCGCCAAGGGGCACCACCTGCCCCACGTGACCCTGGTGGTGGTGATCAATGCCGATGGCGGGCTCTACGCCGCCGACTTCCGCGCTCTTGAGCACAGCGCCCAGCTTCTGGAGCAGGTAGCGGGCCGGGCGGGCCGCGCCGCCGACCCAGGCCGAGTGCTGATACAGACCCTGCATCCGGATGACCCGCACCTGGGCCAGCTGGCCGAACAGGGCTACGGTGCGCTCGCCCGCAACCTGCTTGAAGAGCGTCGCCTGGCCCAGCTGCCGCCCTTCACCTTCATGGCGCTGTTACGCATTGAAAGCCCCAGAGAAGAAGCGGCACTGGCGCTTGCCCAGCAGGCAGGCCAGGCGCTTCGCCAGTGGCTTGGAGAAACCCGGCTTGCCACTCACTGCCTCGGGCCCGTGCCTGCCCCCATGGAGCGGCGCCAGAACCGCTATCATCTTCACCTGATGCTGGCTGCCGGCAAGCGCAGCCAGCTGCACGCGGCCGCCAGTTGGCTGGTGCAGTGGATGGAGGCTAACCGTGAGGCGCGCCGGGTGCGCTGGTCAATCGACATCGACCCGCAGACCCTGAGCTGATCCTGGCCAGACTCGTACCAGGTCACTGAAAACGGCTCTGAAAGGCCGGACCAGACAGGGGCACTTATGCCCTGATCGCATCAACCGCTTTGAAACTGTGCGTCAAATGCTGATAATGGCCGCTTTGCTGATGCACCTAGGCCTGGCCTGAGCGCCCGCGACCTGGCCCGCCTAGCCGTGCTTGCCTGCACACGCCGCCACCGACGTTATCCGGATACCGACATGAAAGACACGATTATTTCCCTGCTCACCGGCGCGGTCGACGCGCTCAAGCACCAAGGCGTGCTGCCCGCTGACCTTCAGCCCACCATCAAGGTTGACCCTACCAAGGACAAGGCCCACGGCGATTACGCGACCAACCTGGCGCTGATGCTGGCAAAGCCGGCGGGCAAGAATCCTCGGGAGCTTGCCGAGGCGATGATTACCGCCCTGCCCCAGAGTGACGCCATCCAGAAAACCGAGATTGCCGGCCCCGGCTTCATCAATTTCTTTGCCGCCGCCGATGCCGCCGCGCAGATCGTCGCCCAGGTGCTGGACTCCGGCGACGCCTTTGGCCGCAGCCTGGTGGGCAAAGGGGAAAAAGTGCAGGTGGAATTCGTTTCCGCCAACCCCACCGGCCCGCTGCACGTGGGCCACGGCCGGGGGGCGGCAATCGGCGACTGCCTGAGCCGCCTGCTGGAAGCCACGGGTTACGACGTGACCCGCGAGTTCTACTACAACGATGCGGGGGCGCAGATCGCCAACCTGGCGCGCTCGGTGCAGGCGCGCGCCAAGGGCCTGGGCCCGGACGATGCCAGCTGGCCGGAAGACGGCTACCGCGGCGAGTACATCATCGATGTCGCCAATGATTACCTGGCCGGCAAGACCGTCACCGCCGATGACCGTGAAGTCACCGCCAAGGCCAACCCGGACGACCTGGACGCCATCCAGGAGTTCGCCGTGGCCTGGCTGCGTCGCGAGCAGGATCTGGACCTCAAGGCCTTTGGCGTCGAGTTTGACGTCTATTTCCTCGAGTCCTCGCTGTACGAAGATGGCAAGGTGGATGAGACGGTCGAAAAGCTCGTTGCCAACGGCCATACCTATGAAGAAGATGGCGCCATGTGGCTGCGCACTACCGACTTTGGCGACGACAAGGACCGCGTCATGCGCAAGCGTGAAGGCGGCTATACCTACTTCCTGCCCGACGTGGCCTACCACTTGAACAAGTGGCAGCGCGGCTTCACCACGGTGATCAACGAGCAGGGCGCCGACCACCACTCCACCGTCACCCGGGTACGCGCCGGGCTTCAGGCGCTGGAAGTGGGCATTCCCAAGGGCTGGCCGGACTACGTGCTGCACCAGATGGTCATGGTGACGCGCTCGGGCGTCGAGGTAAAGCTCTCCAAGCGGGCCGGCAGCTACGTCACGGTACGCGATTTGATCGATGAAGTGGGCCGCGATGCCACGCGCTTCTTCCTGGCGGCACGCCGCGCCGATTCCCAGCTGACCTTTGATATCGACCTGGCGCGCTCCCAGTCCAACGACAACCCGGTGTACTACATCCAGTACGCACATGCCCGGGTCAGCAGCATGCTGCGCAAGGCCGAAGCCGCCGACCAGCCGTTTGACCACGCCCTCGCCATGGCCAACCTGGCCCTGCTGGACAGCGACCAGGAGAAAGCCGTACTCAACCGCCTGGCGCGCTACCCGGAAGTGGTCCAGAACGCGGCCCGCAACCGTGAGCCTCAGCAGGTAGCCCAGTACCTGCTCGACCTGGCCGGTGATTTCCACACCTGCTACAACGCGGTCAAGGTCATGGTCGATGACGACACTCTGCGCAACGTTCGCCTGGCGCTTGGCCTGGCGACCCGCCAGGTGCTGCGCAACGGGCTGGACCTGATGGGCGTCAGCGCCCCCGAGGAGATGTAATACATGGCCAGCCCGCGCAAGAAGCCCTCCCGCCGCGGCGCGACGTCGCAGCGCAAGGCGCCCCGGTCGTCCAGCGGTGGTGGTTTTCGCCTGCCCGGCTGGGCGTGGGGCCTGGCCGGCATGGCAGCAGGCTTTTTCCTCGCCCAGCATCAGCACGGCACCGCCCCCTGGCAGGATGCGCCGAGCGACCAGCCCCAGGCCACGGTGCTTTCAAAGCCGGAGAGCGCCGAGCGCGCCGCCGCCCGCGAAAGTGAATCATCCAGCCAGCCGGCGATGCCAACGTTCGAGTTCTACACGCTGCTGCCGGAGACCGAGGTCATTGCGCCGGGCGTGACGCTGCCCTCCAACGTTACCCGTCCTGACGTTGCCGAACAGGCGGCGGACGCCTCGGGGAACGCGCAAACCGGGGATGACGACCCGATCGCTCAGGTCATCGCGGCCAACACGCGCCCCGAAGAGCAGGCCAGCGCCGCGCCGCAGGCAGCCCCTGCCGCCGCCAGTTCGCCCAACCGCTACATGCTGCAGGCCGCCTCGTTCAAAGAGCTGGGGGATGCCGAACAGCTGCGCGGCCGGCTGCGCAATCTCAGCCTGCTGGCTCATATCAGCGAAGTCCAGGCCGGTGGCGACACCTGGCATCGGGTGCAGGTGGGGCCGTATGAGGATACCCGCGAGCTGAATCGTGCCCAGGACCTGATGACCACTCAGGGCATCGAGCCCCTGCTGATCCAGCTGCAGAACTGATAACGCGGCATGCATTATCCGGCGGGCGGTTGATTTTTCATCAACCGCCCGCATTTTATTGTCCATTGTCTTTTCAGGCGGCCGCCCTTTCATTCATCAGGTGGCCGGACAGTTACCGGGAGCCAGCCTCCCTCAAGGAGTCATCTCCATGACCACTATCGTATCCGTACGTCGCGGTGATCAGGTCGCCCTGGCCGGTGACGGCCAGGTATCACTTGGCAATACCGTGATGAAGGGCAACGCCAGCAAGGTGCGTCGCCTCTACCGTGGCAAGGTACTTGCCGGGTTTGCCGGCGGCACCGCCGATGCGTTCACGCTGTTCGAACGCTTCGAAGCCCAGCTCGAGAAGTATCAGGGCCACTTGACCAAGGCGGCCGTGGAGCTTGCCAAGGACTGGCGCACCGACCGCGCCCTGCGTCGGCTCGAAGCCCTGCTCGCCGTGGCGGATCACAGCGCGTCCTTGATCATCACCGGCAACGGTGACGTGGTCGAACCCGAGCGCGGCATCATCGCCATCGGCTCCGGGGGCAACTTCGCCCAGGCCAGCGCCCGGGCGCTGCTGGAAAACACCGACCTGTCGGCGCGCGAAATCACCGAGAAATCGCTGCAAATTGCTGGTGACATCTGTGTATTCACCAATCATCACGTGACGCTCGAAGAGCTTGATACCAACGAACGTTGAGGTTGAATTATGACTCAGATGACACCCCGCGAAATTGTTCACGCCCTCGATCAGTACATTATCGGCCAGAAGGACGCCAAGCGCGCCGTGGCGATTGCGCTGCGTAACCGCTGGCGGCGCATGCAGCTCGACGCCGAGCTGCGCCCGGAAGTGACCCCGAAGAACATCCTCATGATCGGCCCGACCGGCGTGGGCAAGACCGAGATCGCCCGGCGGCTTGCCAAGCTCGCCCGCGCGCCGTTCATCAAGGTGGAGGCGACCAAGTTCACCGAGGTCGGCTATGTAGGCCGCGATGTCGAATCGATCATTCGTGACCTGATGGAAGCCGCGATCAAGATGGTGCGCGAGCACGCCAAGGAGGAGGTCGGCCATCGCGCAGAAGACGCCGCCGAAGATCGTGTGCTCGACGCCCTGCTGCCCCCGCCCCGCGGCCAGGAAGACAAGCCGCGTGAAGAGAGCAGCACGCGCCAGTCGTTTCGCAAGAAGCTGCGCGAAGGCCAGCTCGACGACAAGGAGATCGATATCGAAGTGCTCTCCCAGGGGCCGGGCGTCGATATCATGACCCCGCCGGGCATGGAAGAGATGACCAACCAGCTGCAGAGCCTGTTCTCCAGCATGGGCCAGCAGAAACGCGAAAGCCGGCGGGTGACCGTCAAGGAAGCCCTGGTGCTGCTGCGCGACGAGGAAGCGGGCAAGCTGGTCAATGAAGACGAGATCAAGGCGCGCGCAGTGGAGTCCGTCGAGCAGCACGGCATCGTGTTCCTGGACGAGATCGACAAGGTCGCCAAGGGCAGCGGTCAATCAAGCGGCGGCGAAGTCTCCCGAGAGGGCGTGCAGCGCGACCTGCTGCCGCTGATCGAAGGCTCCACCGTGTCGACCAAGTACGGCATGGTCAAGACCGACCATATCCTGTTCATTGCATCGGGTGCCTTCCATCTGTCGCGCCCGTCGGATCTGATCCCGGAGCTTCAGGGCCGCCTGCCGATCCGTGTCGAGCTCGATGCGCTCACTCCGAATGATTTCAAGCGTATCCTGACCGAGCCATCGGCCTCTCTGACCAAGCAGTACCAGGCGCTGCTGGCCACCGAAGGACTTGATGTCGAGTTCACCCCGGACGGCATCGAGCGCATTGCCGAGATCTCCTGGCAGGTCAACGAAGGCACCGAGAACATCGGCGCGCGGCGCCTGCACACCGTGATGGAGCGCCTGCTGGAAGAAGCCTCGTTCAAGGGTGGCGACATGGATAGCCCCTTGACCATCGATGCGGATTACGTCAACGCCCAGCTGGGCGAGCTGGCGGTCGACGAAGACCTGTCGCGCTACATTCTGTAAGCCTGCCAATCGGCACGGTCAGGGCAGCTTGCCGCCGCGCTTGCCATCGCACGCACCGCGGGGCAAGCTGCCTTTCATCGTCTATCGTCACGAGGTGATGCATCCATGAACGCCCCTACGACCGCCCCGATTCCCAGCCGGGTTCACTATCACAAGCAGTCGCGCGAGCTGGAGCTTGGCTACTCAAACGGCGACACCTACCGGCTACCTGTCGAGTTCTTGCGGGTCTACTCGCCCTCGGCCGAAGTACGCGGCCACGGTGGCGACAGCGCCGTGCTGCAGGTGGGCAAGAAGCACGTCGGGCTGCAGAACATTACCCAGACGGGCAACTATGCGCTGAAGCTACATTTCGATGATGGCCACGACAGCGGCCTTTACAGCTGGAACTACCTGTTCGAGCTTGCCACTCATCAGCAGGCGTACTGGGACAACTACCTCAAACGGCTGGAAGACGCTGGCGCCTCCCGGGAGCCTGCCGGCATTCACTTCAAGCAGCTGTGAATATCCATCACCGATACTGCCTGTTTCAGCCACTATAATGAGGCATGCCTGCGCTGGCGCAGACAAATTGGGCCAGACAAGGCTACAATATCGGCAATCTTTTAACACGGCGACCATCCGGTCGATTGTTACCGCCTCGAAATCGGGAGCTAAAGCCCCATGAGCCCCACGGAAAAGCGCACCACCCATTTTGGATACCAGGAAGTACCGGTCGACGAGAAAGCCTCCCGTGTCGCCGATGTCTTCCACTCCGTTGCCGCCCGCTACGATGTCATGAACGATTTGATGTCCATGGGCATCCACCGGGTCTGGAAGCGGCTCACCATCGAGCGCGCCGGTGTGCGCCCCGGCCATCACGTGCTGGATATCGCCGGCGGCACCGGCGACCTGACGCTCAAGTTCTCGCGCCTGGTGGGCCCGCGCGGCAAGGTGGTGCTGGCGGATATCAATGCTTCGATGCTCAAGGTAGGCCGCGACAAGCTGATCGATAACGGCGTGGGCGGCAACGTCGAGTACGTTCAGGCCAACGCCGAATGCCTGCCGTTCCCGGATAACAGTTTCGACTGCATCACCATTGCCTTTGGCCTGCGCAACGTCACCGACAAGGACGCCGCCCTTCGCTCCATGGCGCGGGTGCTCAAGCCCGGTGGCCGGCTGCTGGTACTGGAGTTCTCCAAGCCCAACAACCCGCTGCTCTCCAAGGCCTACGACGAGTACTCCTTCCGCCTGCTGCCGCGCATGGGCGAACTGGTGGCTGGTGATGGCGAAAGCTACCGTTACCTGGCCGAATCGATTCGCATGCATCCGGACCAGGAAACGCTCAAGGCCATGATGGAAACCGCAGGTCTTGAACGGGTGGAGTACACCAACCTGACCGGCGGTATCGTGGCCCTGCACCGCGGCATCAAGCTATGACCTTGCCGTACTGCATGCAGAAGTCTTTTACGGCATTTCCCTACCAGAGGTCAGCATGCTGGTAACCCCGACCCTGCTCCTGGCCGGTTGTGAACGCACGCTCAACGCTCTGCTGGCCCGCGACCCGGCGGCCCCTTCGCGCCTGGCGGCGTTGGCGGGCAGTCGCCTGCTGGTGCGCCTTGAAAAGCCTCATCTCGAGCTTGTGCTGCACTATCACCTGTCAGGCATCGATCTGATGCACGGCGACAACGTCGAGGAGAGCGATGTTGATGCCGTGGTAGAGCTTACCCCCGAGACATTTTCCGAGTGGATCAGCGGCGCCTCCATCGAACGGCTCATGTTCGACGGCAAGCTGGCCGTACGCGGGCGCATTCACCTGCTGGAAGCCACCCGCGACCTGCTGTTTGACCTGGATATCGACTGGGAGGGCGAACTTGCCCGCTGGCTCGGTGACATGCCCGCGCATTCGCTGGCCGAAGGCGTGCGCCGCCTGACGCGCTGGGGACTGCGCGCCAGGGATGAGCTGCTTCAGGACGTTTCCGAATACGTGTTCGAAGAGGCACGCCTTCTGCCTGGCCGACAGCAGCGTGATTTGCTGCGTGACCATCTGACCGAGCTCGAGGTGGCCACCGACCGTCTGGAAGCGCGCCTTGACCGGCTGCATCGCCGTCTGACCCGAGCAGTATCCGACCATGATGTATCGTCTGCTGCCCAGGAGCCGCGTGCATGATCATGAGCTTGCGCTTGTTCAAGATTCTTTGGGTGATTGCGCGTCATCGACTGGACACGCTGATTCCCATGGAGCGCCTGCCGCTCTGGCTGCGTACCCTGCTGTGGTTTTCGCCACTACGGCTGATGCCGGTGGGCAAGCGTACCCGCGGCGAGCGCCTGCGCCTGGCGCTGGAAGCGCTTGGCCCCATCTTCATCAAGTTTGGGCAAATGCTCTCCACGCGGCGGGATCTCCTGCCCGATGACATCGCCAACGAACTTCGCCGGCTGCAGGATCAAGTGCCGCCTTTTCCAGCCGACCTTGCCGCTGCCCGCGTCGAAAAGGAGCTGGAAATGTCGCTTGAAGAGGCGTTTGCCGCATTCGAGCAAACGCCTCTTGCCTCGGCCTCCATTGCCCAGGTGCATTCTGCCAGGCTGCACACCGGTGAAGAGGTGGTGGTCAAGATCATTCGGCCAGGCATCGATCGCATCATGCGACAAGACATGACGCTGATGTATCAGGTCGCCAGACTGTTTGCCAAGATACCCGAAGCGCGCCGACTGCGACCGGTGGAAGTCATCCGCGACTACGAAGCCACCCTGTTTGACGAGCTCGATCTTTACAAGGAAGCGGCCAACACCTCCCAGCTCAAGCGCAACTTCAAGGACTCACCGCTGCTGTTCGTGCCGACGATTTACTGGCCTTTCACACGCCGCCATGTCATGGTTCAAGAGCGCATCCGCGGTGTTCCCGTCGCGGACATGGAGACGTTGATCTCGCAAGGCGTGAACCTCAAGAAACTCGCCGAGCGTGGCGTCGAGCTGTTTTTTACCCAGGTATTCCGCGACAACTTCTTTCATGCCGACATGCACCCCGGCAATATCTTCGTCAACTGCGACAACCCCGAAGACCCTCAGTATATCGCCATCGACTGCGGTATCGTGGGGAGCCTCACCCGTGAGGACCAGGACTATCTGGCGCGCAATCTGCTGGCATTTTTCCATCAGGATTATTATGAAGTTGCCGCGCTGCATATCGAGTCGGGCTGGGTAGGCGAAAACACCCGAGCCAACGAGTTTGCCGCCGCCATTCGCACCGTGTGCGAGCCGATTCTCGAAAAGCCGCTGAAGGATATTTCCTTTGGCCAGGTGCTGCTGGGGCTTTTCCAGACCGCGCGACGCTTCAACATGGAGGTTCAGCCGCAGCTGGTGCTGCTGCAGAAGACGCTGCTCAACATCGAGGGGCTGGGTCGTCAGCTCTATCCGGAGCTAGACCTCTGGAGCACTGCCAAGCCCTACCTCGAACAGTGGATGAAAGAGCGTGCCGGGGTCAGCGGGCTCTGGGAGTCGCTGAAGCGTCAAGCGCCCGAACTCTCTCACCAGTTGCCCGAACTTCCCGTGCTTGCCCACCAGGCGCTTACCCGCATGGAAATCGAACACCGCCAGCGTCACCAGCAGGTAGACGCCATTCATCATATGCAGCGCCACATGACTCGCCAGGGAAAACGCCATTACCGTCTGCGCATCGGGCTTCTGCTGGTGGCCATTGCCCTGGCCTGGCAGCCGCTGAGCGGCTGGGCAAGCGCCCAGGAGTGGCCGGTGCTGGCCGGCGCGGGCCTTGGCCTGCTGCTACTGTTGTGGCAATAGCCGGGTTTTCGGTACGCCATCTGTTTCAAAGGAGAGACATGAACACGCCCCCCAACCCAACGTCTGAATCGGCGCCTGTACTGGATACCCTGGCCGAGGTACTCAGAACGCGTCGCAACGCTTCTCCGGATAATTCTTATGTCGCCTCCTTGCATCACAAGGGTTTGAACAAGATACTCGAAAAAGTGGGCGAGGAAGCGACCGAGACGCTACTGGCCGCCAAGGATGCCGAACACGGCAGTGCGGAGCAGCGCCATGCGGTCATCGCAGAGACCGCCGACCTGTGGTTTCATAGTCTGGTCATGCTGTCGCATCTGGAGCTTGACCACCAGGATGTATTGAACGAGCTGGCGCGACGCTTTGGCATGTCAGGCCATGACGAAAAAGCCGCCCGTACGCCATAATAGCAAGACGACCCTGAATCAATGAGGACATGCATATGTTAGGTGGCATCAGTATTTGGCAGTTGCTGATTGTATTAGGCATCATCATCCTGATCTTCGGCACCAAGAAACTGCGCAACGTGGGCAGCGACCTGGGCGGCGCGGTCAAGGGCTTCAAGAAAGCCGTTCATGAAGACGAAAAGGACGAGAAACCCGCCGATCAGCCCCACGCCCAGGTAGGCCACGAAGAACCGGTCAATACCTACGACGTGCAGGCGGAAGAGAAGACCACGCCCCGCAGCGAAGAGCGCAAGTAATCTATGCTGGATATCGGTTTTCTTGAACTGATGCTGATCGGCATCGTCGGGCTGCTGGTACTTGGCCCCGAGCGTCTGCCGCGGGCGGCACGCACGACCGGGCTGTGGGTTGGCAAGATCAAGCGCACGATATCCGGCATGCAGCGCGAAATCAGCGCCCAGCTTGAAGCCGAAGAGCTGCGCCAGACGCTCAAGGATCAGCAGAAATCCTTGAACGACAGTCTGAAAAAGGCCAAGCAGGAGGTGGAAAGCATTGCCGACCCCTCCTCGCCGGCAGCGCCCAATGCGACGTCCCAGGCGCCCAGGGAAACCGAGCGACGCGTCGCCCAGGCGAGTGCGCAGCTCGATGATGCCCTGCAGGAAGTCAACGATACGCCGCCAGAGCCGGCCTCTTCAGACCATCCCCCGGCGACCTCTCACAAGGATAGCAATCACCCATGAGCACTCCTGGCGACTCTCGGGAGCCCCCGCAGGGCCAGCAGCAGGCACCGCTGATCGAACACCTCATCGAGCTGCGCATGCGGCTGGTGCGGGCGGTCGTCGTGGTACTGGTGGTTTTTCTGGGCCTTTATGCCTTTGCCAACGACATCTACAGCTTCGTGGCCGAGCCGTTGATGGCCCTGCTGCCACCCGGCTCGCAGATGATCGCCACCGAAGTGGCTTCGCCGTTTCTCGCGCCGTTCAAGTTGACGCTGGTGGTAGCGGTATTCATTGCCATTCCTTTCGTGCTGCATCAGGCGTGGGCCTTTATCGCGCCGGGCCTCTACGATAACGAAAAGGCGCTGGCGATCCCGCTGCTGGTATCGAGTATCGCGCTTTTCTACGCCGGGGCCGCGTTTGCCTACTACGTGGTGTTTCCGCTGCTGTTTGCCTTTTTCACCCAGACCGGGCCTGAAAACGTCGCGGTAATGACCGATATCAACCAGTATCTGAACTTCGTGCTGAAGCTCTTTTTTGCCTTCGGCCTGGCCTTTGAAATACCAATCGCCACGTTCCTGCTGATTCTGTCCGGTGCTACCAGCGTGCAGAGCCTTTCCCAGAAGCGGCCCTATATCTTCCTGGGCTGCTTCGTCATCGGCATGCTGCTGACCCCGCCAGACGTGGTGTCACAAAGCCTGCTCGCCCTGCCCATGTACCTGCTGTATGAAGTGGGCCTGCTGTTTGGCCGCCTGGTGCGTAAAAAGCGCGAGGAGAAAGCGGCCGCCGAAGAGCAGGAGTCCTAGGCTCGCTGTCAGGTTTCAGAACGCCTCTGCCCGTTCTTCGGCAGAGGCGATTGAGCTCAAGGACTCAGCGGCTTCTGATCCATCATTTCACCGACCCGCTCCACCAGCTTGAAAATACCGGTAGCGGCTTCACTGATACGCGTTGCCAGCATATAGGCGGGCGTGGTGACCACGCGATGTTCAAGATCCACCACGATATCGTCGACTGCGCAGCTGCGGTGCAGACCGCCCATGGCACTGATGGCACCCGCCACGCCCGGGTCATGGCCCACGGTGACCGCAATACTGTCGCCCAGCAGACGTGGCACCAGCACCGGGGAAATACACATCAGGCCAATGGGTTTGGCGTCTTCCCAAAATGGTGTCAGCGCCTGCTTGAGGGCGTCCATCACCTGCATGCCATCACCTTCGCTGGCGAAGTCGGAGAGGTTCTTGGCCACGCCGAAACCGCCCGGCACGATCACCGCGCCAAAGTCATCGGCGTTCAGCTCGCCTAGCGG
Organism: Vreelandella aquamarina; assembly: GCF_020075495.1. Taxonomy (GTDB): domain Bacteria; phylum Pseudomonadota; class Gammaproteobacteria; order Pseudomonadales; family Halomonadaceae; genus Vreelandella; species Vreelandella aquamarina_A. The sequence continues at coordinate 66,770 of NZ_JABYQT010000001.1, read as the reverse complement.
CTGGATATCGCCGCGGGCCAGGCGCGCCGATTCCTGAAGCACGTTGCGCGTCTCTCCTTCTTGAACATCCTGGGTCAGATGATTGACGACGTGATGCTGCTCGATATCCGGAGCAAAACAGCGGTAAGCGATACCCAGCTGATCCAGCCGCAGCAGCGTCAGCGTGGTCTCATGGATTTCAGAACCATCAAAAACGCCGCAGCCTGCCAGCACTACTGCTACCTGTTTGGTCATGCCTTTCTCCTTGTCCCTGGGTTGCCTCTTGTTATCAGGCAAGCAAGCGCTAACTTTAGTCAGTCAGGAGCACGGCCACAAGACGGCTTTCGCCGTAGGACATGCCTGATATACTCCGGGCAGGCCTTTGGGCATTCTCATTTTTGACCCAGTTGGGAGAGAGACGTTGAGTACATTGAGTTCCCGCCAGTTTCCCGGTACACGCATGCGCCGCATGCGCCGCGACGACTTTTCTCGCCGCCTGATGCAGGAATCCACGCTGACCCCGTCTGATCTGATCTTGCCGGTATTTGTGCTGGAGGGCGAAAACCAGCGCGAGGCGATCCCCTCCATGCCGGGCGTCGAGCGTTTGTCGATCGATTTGCTGATCGAGCAGGCAAGAGAAGCCCATGCGCTTGGCATTCCCGCCCTGGCGCTGTTTCCCGTGGTGGGCAGCGAGCAGAAGAGCGAGCTTGCCGAAGAGGCCTACAACGCAAGCGGCCTGGTTCAGCGCAGCGTGCGAGCGCTCAAGGAAGCGTTGCCGGAGCTCGGCATCATTACCGATGTGGCGCTCGACCCTTATACCAGCCATGGTCAGGACGGCATTCTCGACGAGCACGGCTATGTCCAGAATGACCGTACGGTCGATACGCTGCTCAAGCAGGCGCTCTCCCATGCCGAAGCCGGTGCCGATGTACTGGCCCCGTCCGACATGATGGATGGCCGCATCGGCGCCATTCGCCGGGTGCTTGAACAGGATAACCTGCATAACGTGCGCATCATGGCCTACAGCGCCAAGTACGCCTCCAAGTACTATGGTCCGTTCCGTGATGCGGTCGGCTCGGCGGCCAATCTGGGCAAGGCCGACAAGCGCACCTATCAGATGGACCCGGCCAACAGCGATGAAGCGCTGCACGAAGTGGCCATGGACATCAGCGAAGGCGCCGACATGGTCATGGTCAAGCCCGGCATGCCCTACCTGGACGTGGTTCAACGGGTCAAGAGCGAACTCCGGGTGCCTACGTTCGCCTATCAGGTAAGCGGCGAGTACGCCATGCACCGTGCCGCGTTCGACAACGGCTGGCTGGAAGCGGAGCCTGTCATTCTGGAATCGCTCATGTGCTTCAAGCGAGCTGGCGCCGACGGCATCCTGACCTACTTTGCGCTGGAAGCCGCGCGCCTGCTGCAGGCTGAGCGCTAGGTCCGACGCCGAAGATGACAAATAGGTGACACTTATTTGTCATCTTTACTCCCCATACTGCTCGCAAGACAGGTATCGCGCTATGCTAATGAAAGCCATTACGGCGGGGGAGCCACCATGGACCAGAACGTTTCACCATCCACGACGCTGACGGAATCCGCAAGCCCCGAGGGCGAAAGCCTGCCGCTGCGGATCAACCGCACACCCAACGGCGTGCATGCCAGAGAAGCGCTCAGCGAAACCGACCTCGACGACCCCCAGCTCTACTTCAACCGCGAGCTCTCCCACCTTCAGTTCAATATTCGCGTACTCGAGCAGGCGCTGGACGATGCCCACCCGCTGTTGAACCGCTTGATGTTTCTGCTGATCTTCTCCTCCAACATGGATGAGTTCTTCGAAATCCGCGTGGCGGGCCTGAAGCATCAGCTGGCACTTGGTGACAATACCACCGCCGCCGACGGCCGCCTGCCCAAGGCAGTGCTGAGCGAGATTTCCGAGATTGCTCATCAGCAGATCGCTCGCCAGTACCACATTCTCAACGATACCCTGCTGCCGGCGCTGGAGCATCAGGGGCTGCGCTTTCGCCGCCGCGACCAGTGGACCGAGCAGCAGAAGGCCTGGGTGTATGAGCTGTTCAACAACGAAATCATGCCGGTCATCAGCCCCATCGGCCTGGACCCGTCGCACCCCTTCCCTCGCTTGGTCAACAAGAGCCTGAACTTCATCGTCGAGCTTGAAGGCAAGGACGCCTTTGGCCGAGCGGGCGGCATGGCCATTCTCCCCGCACCACGCTCACTGCCAAGGCTGATGCCGCTGCCCAAGGAGCTGTGTGCCGAGGGCTTTTCCGAGTACGTGTTTTTGTCGTCGATGATTCACGCCCACGCCGAGGAGCTGTTTCCCGGCATGCGCGTGCGCGGCTGCTATCAGTTCCGGCTGACCCGCAACGCGGACATGACCGTCGACCCTGAGGAGGTATCAGACCTGGCCTCGGCGCTGCGCGGCGAGCTGCTTGCCCGGCGTTACGGCCGCGGCGTACGCCTGGAGGTCGCTGACAACTGCCCGGATGACCTGACCAATTTCCTGCTTCGCCAGTTCGAGCTGGACGCAGAAGATCTCTACCGCGTTCAGGGTCCGGTCAACCTGACCCGCATGATGTCGGTGCTGGGCGATGTAGACCGCCCTGAGCTGATGTATCGCCCATATATGCCGGGCATCCCCAAGGCGCTGAAAACCGGCAGCCTGTTCGATGCCATCGCCAAGAACGACGTGCTCCTGCACCACCCGTTCCAGTCGTTCTCGCCGATCGAGGAACTTCTGCGCGAAGCGGCTCGCGACCCGGACGTGCTGGCCATCAAGCAGACGCTCTACCGTACCGGTGCCGACTCACCGATTGTCAGCGCCCTGGTGGATGCGGCAAGCCAGGGCAAGGAAGTCACCGTGGTGATCGAGCTGCGCGCCCGTTTCGATGAGGCCGACAACCTGCAGCTCGCCTCGCGCCTGCAGGAAGCCGGGGCCATCGTCATCTATGGCGTGATGGCCTACAAGACCCACGCCAAGATGCTGCATATCGTACGCCGTGAGAAAGGCGAGCTGCGCCACTACGCGCATCTAGGCACCGGCAACTATCACTCCAAGACCGCCAAGCTCTATACCGACTACAGCCTGCTTACCGCCAACACCGCGCTGTGCGCCGATGTGCACAAGGTGTTTCAACAGCTCTCGGGCATGGGCCGGGCACGCAAGATCGACACGCTGCTGCACGCCCCCTTCACCCTTCACGAGCGCCTGGTAGAGATGATCGATCGCGAAGCCCAGCTGGCGCGCAAGGGCAAGCGTGGCCATATCATCATCAAGTGCAACTCGTTGACCGAACCCAAACTGATCAAGGCGCTCTACCGTGCCTCCCAGGCAGGCGTCGAGTGCGATCTGATCATTCGTGGCATGTGTTGCCTGAAACCCGGCCTGCCGGGTGTCTCCGAAAACATTCGCGTACGCTCGATCATCGGCCGCTTTCTGGAACATACGCGGGTCTTTCACTTTCACAACGACGGCAAGTCGGAAACCTGGTGCTCCAGTGCCGACTTCATGTCACGCAACATGTTTCACCGCGTTGAAACCTGCTTTCCGCTGCTGGACAAGAAGCTCGCCACGCGGGTACGCAAGGACCTCGAAACCTATCTGGTCGATAACTGCCAGAGCTGGCTTTTGCAGAGTGATGGCAGCTACCGCTCCCAGGACCCCGGCAGCGGCGATGCCATCAGCGCCCAGGAGACCCTGCTTTACGCCTACGCATCCAAAAGCTAGGCGTGCCGAAGCAATGGTTTCACTTCCCCGGTCGAGTATGGAAAAATGCATGAAACTCATGCTTTTCGACAATTCGGGTGAATAGGCTTCAACATGATCGAGTTACGCCATTTACGCACCCTGCTTGCCCTGCGCGAGACGGGTTCACTGGTGGAGGCGGCCGAACGCGTTCATCTTACCCAATCGGCTCTTTCTCACCAGTTGAAGGATCTGGAAAGCCGAATAGACAGCGCGCTGTTCGTGCGCAAGACACGGCCGGTTGAATTTACCCGTGCCGGCCTGCGGCTTCTGGCGCTGGCCGATCAGATCCTGCCGGAGGTCCGCAAGGCCGAGCGCGATGTGGCTCGCCTGGCAGGTACCGAACAGGGGCGTCTGCACATGGCCATCGAATGTCACAGCTGCTTTCAGTGGCTGATGCCCACGGTGGACTACTTTCGCGATCACTGGCCGGAAGTGGAAATCGATATCCCCAGCGGTCACCACTTCGACCCGTTACCGGCGCTGGCCCGCGAGCAGCTCGACCTGGTGATCACCGCCGACCCCCAGCCGCTTGACGGCGTGCACTACGCACCGCTGTTTCGCTATGAAGGGCTTCTGGCCGTCGCTCGCCAGCACCCCTACGCCGGGCAGGGCTTCGTGGAGCCGCAGGCGCTGGCGGACCAGACGCTGATCACCTACCCCGTCGAGCAGTCTCGCCTGGACGTGTTTACTCAGTTTCTCGACCCCGCCGGCGTGCGCCCCCAGGAGATCCGCACCGCAGAACTCACCATCATGATGATGCAACTGGTCGCCAGCGGACGCGGCGTCTGTTCATTGCCCAACTGGGCATTGACGGAGTACCTGGAGCGCGACTACGTCAGCGCGGTAAAGCTCGGCGAACACGGTATCTGGAGCACGCTGTATGCCGCCATTCGCGAAGAGACGCTGGAGGCGCCCTGGATGCAGGATTTTCTGCGCACCGCTCAGGAAACCTCGTTTGCGGTGCTGTCAGGCATCAAGCCGGCGGCTCGCGACGAGGAACCAGCAGCGTAAAGCGGGCACCGCCAAGCGTGGGGCTGGTATCCACCGTGACACTGCCCCCGTGGCCTGCCATGATCTTCTGGACAATCGACAGCCCCAGGCCATAGCCGCCAAGGCTGCGGGCTCGGCTGTCATCCAGCCGGGTGAAGGGCTTGAAGATATCAACGCGCGCATCGACGGGTATGCCAGGGCCGTCGTCTTCGACATCGATACGCACCAGCTGGGCTTCGCTCCATAGCCGGATGGTAATGTGTCTTTTACCATAGCGACAGGCATTGCCTACCAGATTCTGCAGCGCCCGCTGCAGGTAGCGCGGCTCGGCCATGAGCTCGATATCCGGGCCATCGGCAAGCGACAGGGAAAGCTCCTCATGCAGTGGCGCCAGCGTCTCGATCACCCGTTCGGCCATGGCGCGACAGTCCACCAGGGCCATTTCCAGCTCGGCACCGTTCACACTCTCCCCACCCAGACGCGCGTAGGTGAGAATCTCATCCACCAATGTATCGAGTTCGGAAATATCCGCATCAATGCCCTGCAGCTGGCGGCGAATGGCGGGCTGGTCGGTCATGTCTTCCACCATCTGCACGGCAAAGCGAATCCGCGCAACCGGCGTGCGCAGCTCGTGGGAGACCGCGCGAATCATCTCCTGCTGGCCGCGCAACAGGGTCTGCACCTGACTTGCCATGCCATTGAAGGCCATGCCCAGACGGCCCAGAAAATCGTCGCTCTCGACCTTCACTCGCGTCTCGAGCCTGCCGCTGGCAATACGCGTGGCGGCCAGCTCCAGGCGTGCCATGCGCGTTTCGATATTGCGCATGATCAGGTAAATGATCAGACACAATACCACCATGACCCCGATCAGCAGGGGCAACTGCAGATTCATGGGCAGCGTGTGCCCCCGCATGATCGGGCCCGCCATCACCCAGGACTGCTCATTCGGCAATTGGTGAAGCAGGCTGATGGCAAGCTTGTCCGACGTCAACAGGGTCAGGACGTCACCCTGTTCCAGCTGGCGCTGCTGTCGGTCGGTCAGGTTGTCGGGAAGCGTCGACAGTAAAAGAAGCGGCCAACTGCCAGAGCTTAGCCCAGCCAAGGCGCTCTCGCGCTGATCATCTGACAGCGCACCAAGCCACTCTCCCAGCAGAAGCATGCTCCCCTGCCACTGGCGCTCGCTCCAGGACGCCAGCGTGGCCTCCAGCAGCCATGGGCTGTCTGGAAGCCGCTGGCGAAGACGCCACGGGTCTTCGGACACCAGTACGCTGCCACGTTCGATGCGCTTTTCTGCAAAATAGCCAAGCTCCACGTCGCTGATGCGCCGCAGGGTAAGCTGCATGCCCAACCGCTCGGCAAAGCGGCTGATCAAACGCTCCCGCTCGTCATCGGATACCTCCGCCAGCTGGTGGGTCATCAGTGTCATGGGCAGCGCCGCCAGCTGCTCGCGGTAATCCTCACGGCGCACCTGCTCGATGAACGACCGGCCGCCCAAGGCGATCAAGAGCACGACGCACAGCGCCAGGCCCAGCAGCAGGTAGAACTTGAGAAACGAGCTATGGCTAAGCGGTCGAAGCATGACACTTGCCCTTGACGTTCATCAGCTGTCTTTCACGAAGAGATAGCCTTTACTGCGCACGGTCTTGATGCGGTGGGGCTGGTTGGGGTCGTCGCCAATCTTGGGCCGGATGCGCGACACTCGTACATCGATGGAGCGGTCCTGGCCGTCGTACTTGATACCGCGCAGCTCGGTAAATATCTCTTCACGGGTCAGCACTCGTCCTGCGTTGCGTGCCAGCAGCCACAAGAGATCGAACTCGGCGCTGGTCAGGTCGATACGCTCGCTGGCAAGCCAGGCTTCGCGAGTCGCGTTATCGATTTCCAGGTTATCAAAGCGCAGGCGCATCTCGCCGTTGGGGGCCGGGCCGTCGGCGCGACGCAGCAAGGCACGCATGCGGGCCAGCAACACCCGAGGCTGGACGGGCTTTGGCACGTAGTCGTCCGCCCCCATCTCGAGTCCCAGAATCTGATCAAGGTCGTCGGTACGCGCCGTCATCATCATGATGGGGCCGGCGAAATTGGGACGGACACGGCGGCAGATGGAGAGGCCGTCTTCGCCGGGTAGCATCAGATCCAGAATCACCAGATCCGGCTGCAGAGTCAGAATACGATCGGCGCCCTTGGCACCGTCGGCTTCCAGAGTGACCTGGAAACCGTTAGCTTCAAGATAGTCACGCGTGAGCTCGGCAAGCCGCTGGTCGTCTTCGATAATCAGGACATGATCCTGATCAGGATAGTCAGGCATCACGGTTTCCTGTGATTCAAGCGCCTGAAATTGCTCTTCCAAGTGATTTACCATCTCATCCCTCACTCTGCCTGGGCAGTCCGTCATCCATCCATCTGCCCGTTATAAAAAAAGCAGGCTATCACCTGTTCATACGATACCTTGAAATCCTTGACCGCCTGATGCTGCTGCAGTATGCCTTTTCGCGTTTCGCAGGCCCTCGCGTCCTCTTGATTCTTCTACCGGCGAGGACTAATGTAAGGGCAAGAAAGCAGGCTGTCGACAATCAGACAGGAGGTTGAGCCATGGGAGATGGCAAGGCGAAAAGTGTTATCAAGCGTATTTACGTTCCCACTCAGGTGCGCGACCTGCCCAATGGGGAAAAGCTGAAAATTCCGGGGCATTATAAGGCGCCACCGAATCAGGGAAATAGCGCGTAGCCATACATCGTAATAGAAAAGGCAGGCGCAAGGCCTGCCTTTTTTAATACAAGACGTATTTCAGAAGTGGCGCTACCCTTTTGGCCCCATCAACAGCCAGATGATCAGCCCGACCAGCGGGAAAAACAGCAGGGCCAGTATCCACAGAAGCTTGGCAACGCCTCCGGCCGAACTCTTGGCAACCTTGACGATGGCCCATACCAGAATGATGAGCCAGATAAGACCTAACAATCCACCTACTTCGATACCCATAGCAGTTCCTTAGCGTGTTGTATCCATGAGCTTTCAGCTAAGCACATGACCGCCATGTTCACAAGCAGCGTTCAAGAGTCGGGCAGGCTCAGGACCATTTCGCCGCCGCGTATCTCGATGTTGAGCAGGTGCAGAAAACTCATGCCCAGCAGTACCGTATCGTCATCCATGCCGGGGCTGATGGAGCCTTGGACGTTGCTTGCCCGAATACCACCAAGCACTACTTCATCGAGCTCGGTAAGGTGGCCCTGCACCCGACCATTGGCAGTGCTGAACCAGGCGTTGCGCCCACGCTCCAGGCCCAACTGGCGAGCCAGCTGGTCCGAGACGGCCACATAGGTAGCACCAGTATCCAGCAGGAACCTGACCGGCTCGCCGTTGATTTCACCAGGCGCTTCAAAATGCCCCGAGCGGTTACGCTTGAGCGTCACCGGACTACCGTCGGAGGCGGACTGCACGATATGCGCATTGGGCGTCATGATCTTTTCCATACCGCCATCCAGCCACCACGTTCCAAGCCCGATGAGCAGTACCCAGAAAAGCATCATCATCACGATGCCGCCACGCTGTGCTGAATGCATTATAGGCTCCCTGCTTGGTGTGTTAGGCGCTCTTCCAGGCAATGGCGGCCTCGCGGCCGCGGCGCTCGTTGACGCGTGCACAGACCAGCATGGCCACCACAAAAAGGCCGACACATAAAAGAATAGACGCCTGCAGACCAATCATTGCCTGCAGCACACCCAGCATCACGATTCCCAGCACCCCGGCAAGCTTGTTGGCCAGCCCCCAGAAGCCAAAGAACTCGGCGGATTTTTCAAGCGGCGAGAACAGCCCCACCAGCGCCCGGCTAGCCGATTGGCTGGAACCCAGGCTGAGACCTGCCAGACAGCCCACGACCAGAAATACGTACTGAGCCTGCCACTGCCAGCCAAACCATGCGCTTGCCAGCGTGGCTATTTCCGGCGTGGCCCAGATGGCAATGATGGCCATTACCCAAAGCCCGAGGGTGACCTGATAGGTACGCTTGGCCCCCAGGCGGTCCTGAAGCCAGCCAAATCCCAGGGCACCTGCTGCCGCGGTGACCTGGACGATGATGAACATGATGTTGCGCACGCTCTCGTCCCAGCCAATGACCTGGGCGCCGTAAATGAACGCAAAGGCAATGATGATGTAGACCCCGGCCATGGAAAACAGCAAAGAGATCAAGAACACCGTCAGATCCTTGAAATAGCGCAACTCGCGCAAGGTCGAATGAACACGCTGCCGAGCGATTCGCCAGTACGCCACGCCGGAGGGTTTCGGAGTACCGCGCTCCTTGAGCCACAAGAAGGTAGGCAAGGCAGTCACCAGGAAAAAACCTGCCGCGAAAGGTCCTACCCAGCGTATGCGCTCAAAGTTTTCCGCTGTGGCCTCGCCAAGCATCAAGAGCGTGAAACCGGCGGCAAACAACCCGCCGATATAGCCAAGCGACCAGCCGAAACCGGAAATCTTGCCAAGCTTCTCCGGCGGGCCAAGCTCCGGCAGAAAGGCGGCAATAAAGGATTCGCCCATGGAGTAGGCATAGTTGGACACCACGATCAGCACAAGCCCCATGACGACATACCCAGGCGCCACGAAGTAGAGCATCGCGGTGGTAGCAACCGTGGCGAGATAGCTGAGCATCAAAAAGCGCTTCTTTTCCGCTCGGTAATCCATCACCGCACCACACAGCGGCGCGGTGATCACCACCATCAGGTAGCTGATCGCCAATGCAAGGCTCCACAGGAAGTTGGCCAGTCGAAAGCCGTCGCCCCGATCACCCACGATGACCGTGGTAAACAGCTCGCCAAAGACGACGGTGATAATCAGCAGGGTATACGCCTGGTTGGCGAAGTCGAACATGGCCCAGCCCACTATTTCCCGGCGCGAGGCATAGGCAGCGGGGGCCTTGGCAGCATCATCTAGCAACATACGGGCTCTCTTGTAAGGGCAACAGGCAGGTATCGACCTGCGGGGCAACGATCAACGCCGCTTCATGGCGGGTAAGCATACTGCGAAAGCAAACGCCCGGCCTATAGCCGGGCGCTTTGACTAGCGTTACAACAGGTTGGCCTATAAAAGCCAATGTGCCAAGACAGCAGAAAGCCCGACGACCAACGCCGTGACCACAGCCACGGTGACTATCCTGTCGAGCCAGCGGTCCAGCCAGCGCTCAAGTGCTGCTCCCTTGGGCTGGCGCCGCGTGGCACCGTGTCGCCCCTGCCGAGCCATCAGCATCCCCGCTCCATGTGTCTGCTCCTGAAGGCCTGATCAATACCCTGTAACTATGGATACGCCGATTGACGATACTCGGCATACGCCGCAGACGCTCTTCTTTGCCCACCTGCTCGGCTTCAAAAGCGTCGCCACCCACCGGCGTTTCGCCATGGCGACGACACAGCTGCGTCAGCATGGCTTCACGGTGAGCACGCAGCTCGCGCACCAGCACGATCACCATCATATACAGAATAAAGGTAAACGGCAGTGCCGCAAGTACCGATGCCGACTAAAGCCCGGCAAGGCGGTAGCCGCCGCCAGGCCAACGTTATCGCCGTTGAGTTCCATGTTCAGCGCCGCGCCGCCAAATACGCCAATCCACAGGCAAGCAAAGGCGACACCAGCAGCACGCCAAACCCTGCCGCCAGCAGCATGCTTATTCAGGAAAAGAAGCTGTAGTTGGTAGTTGGGCGTACTGTCCGAAGGCCCATCTTCGCATACTTGCTGAACGCAAGGGGAAACAAAAAAGATGACAGATCCGAATACCGAGATCCGATCAAACCAGCCGAAAAACCGTGTTACGGTGTCCAGTGCCGTTTCAGAACCATTCAGTATGAGCAACATTAGCGCCTTGTACGCTGGGATATCGCTCAGGCCGCCCGCTGGCAATCACGTTGCCCTGCACATCGGCAACCCACAGATCCAGATAAACCGTGTAAGAGCGTAGAATCGTCGCCAAACGGGTGCTTGCATGAGTACAGTGTGACTGACTGGCCGTCTGAGCAGCTTCCACAACGGCGCTATCCGTGGCCCACCAGCGTACATCACAGGAGCGCTCATACAGGTTACGGTCAATGATCTCGACGGCATTGAGGGCGATATCCGTAAGCAGCCTCGATACGGGTATTCAGTGCCAGAATTTCGGTCTGCTGCATGATTTTCTCAATCATGCCGATCTTCTCCTGTGTAATGGTGGCGATATCGTAGGCGAGACTTAAGACGCTGTTATCCTGCATGGGCGTTCCTTTTGATGATTAAAAGCCATACAACCCCTGCTTATTCTCAAGCAAGATATACGCCAGCTACCAATGAACTTGCCAGGCTAGCTGTGTTCCAATAAGGCAAACGACGATGGAGGCTTTTATGCCACAGATGAATCGCGACCAACGCAACGCTGCCTGGCAGGCCGCCCACCAGTGGCGGGCACGTGCCGCGCAGACCCGACCCACCGGATTGATGGGTAGCCTGAAGCTTTTATTAACGTGGCTGGCGTTTGGTGCATTGATGGTGGTTGGCGTGGTGCTTGGCCTGATCTTTCTTCTGATCGGCTGGGCGATGATGCCTTTCGTGCGTCACAAGATGAAAAAGCGCATGGAGCAGATGCGTGCCGACCAGGCCCAGGATATTGGCGGTGGCTATGCTCATACGCATGCCCGGCCCGAGCCCCGTTCAAATCATCAGGACGCGCTGGAGGGCAGTTATGAAGTCAAACAGGAAACGCCACCCCGCTAAGCCGGAATTAGAGCGCTCTTACTCCTCTCTGAAACAGATCGGGTCGCTTTTTTAAAGCGGCGCATATACCCATGAAAATGCAGCTGCCAGCGTAAGCGGCATCACGATCAGGCTTCCCAGGTTGCCGATAAGCACCAACGAGGCCACTTTCTGGGGGGCAAGCTTGAACTGCTCGGCCACCAGATAGTTGAGCACCGCAGGCGGCAAGGCGGAAAACACCAGAAGCGCCGCCATCTGAAGCGACTCCAGTGGAAGTAGCCACATCAACGGCAGGCCAATCATCAGCCCGGAAAGTGGACAAAGTACCGCGCCCAGCAGGCCCGTGCGCCAGTCACCCAGATCCACGTCCAGAAGCCGCACGCCCAAGGCAAACAGCATCAGAGGAATACACACCCCGCCAAGCATGTGCATGGCTTCCAGCAGCCAGCCCGGTAGCCCCACCCCGCTCACGTTCACCACAAGCCCGGCCAGGCTTGCCGCCACGATGGGCATGCGCAGGATGTGCCACATCGGGGCGCGCGGGTTGATCATGTAAAGCCCCACCGAGAAATGCAGCACCATCTCGACGATAAACAGCACCACCGCTGCCGGCAGCGCCGCCTCACCAAAGGCCAGCACCAGCAGCGGCACGCCCATGTTGCCGGTATTGTTGAACATCATGGGCGGCAGAAAGGTTTTTATATCCAGTTTCAACCAGGACGCCAGCGGCCACAGCACGAGACCCGACCCCAGCACGACGGCGGCGCCGGCAAATCCGAGCCATGCGTAATCCGCCAGCGGCGCCTGACGGTCGGCCAGTACCGCAAACACCAGCAGAGGAACGAACAGCTCCATGTTCAGGGTGTTGAGACTGCTGATATCCGGCGTGCGAAAACGCCCATAGAGCGCCCCGCTGCCGGCAATCAGGAACACCGGCAGCAGAGTGGCCAGAATATGCCCCATCATGGAGTGCGCCCCGGTTGGCGTGGGTACATGGTCACATCACTTGTTGTTATGGTGTGGGCACCGCCACTTCACCCCCCTGTTCAGGGTTCAAGAAAGCGCTGCCAGAGTGCGCCTACCGCTGCCCGGTGCACCTTGAAGTCCTCCGCTTCGCCCATGGCCTTTTCGCCGGTCAGCGCACCGCGATGGGTGCGGCTGCGGTAGGCAAGATACGCCTGCTTGAGCTGTTCGCCCTCCTCGGCAGGTAAGTACCCACTATCAGTCAGCGTCTCCAGAATGCGGATATTGTCGCTATAGGTCAGCAGCGCCGGCGTCTGGTGAGCAAGCGCTAACACCGCGTACTGGCAGAGAAACTCGATATCCACCATGCCGCCCGCATCATGCTTGAGATCAAAGCGGGTATCCGGCGTCTTGCTGCCCAGATGATCGCGCATCTTGTGACGCATGGTTACCACGTCGTCACGCAGGGTCTGGGTATCGCGCTGGCGTCCGAGTACCTCGCCACGAATCTCATCGAAGCGCTTGGCAAGCGTCGCGTTTCCCGCCACGACGCGGGCACGCACCAATGCCTGGTGCTCCCAGGTCCAGGCGCTCTGCTGCTGGTAGTCGGCAAAGGCATCGAGCGAGGTAACCAGAAGGCCCGCGTTGCCCGACGGGCGCAGGCGCATGTCGACCTCATACAGGCTGCCGGCAGGCGTCACCGCGGTGAGCAGATGAATGATCCGCTGGCCCAGGCGGGTAAAGAACAGCGGCGTATCGATCGGTCGCGCGCCGTCGGTGGTGCCCTTACCGTCGCTGTCGTGAAGGAATACAAGGTCAAGGTCCGAGCCATAGCCAAGCTCGATACCGCCGAGCTTGCCGTAGCCTAGAATCAAAAACGCCGGCTCGCGCGCATTGAGCCCCTGAGGGGCGCCATGCTTGCGGGTCACATGCTTCCAGGCCATGGCCAGTACGGCGTCGAGGATTACCTCGGCGATATAGGTGAGGTAATCGCTCACTTTCATCAAGTGGCGTGTACCCGCCACGTCCGAGGCGGCCACGTGAAGCATCTGCGCATGCTTGAATACGCGCAGCGCTTCCAGCTGGGCCTCTTCATCCTCCTCCGGCAAGCGGCTGAGCGTCTGGCGCAGCTCGTCGGCCAGACGCGACTTGTCGGCCGGCGTATAGAGCGTCTCGGGCGTCAGCAGCTCATCGAGCAGGATGGGATAGCGCGCCAGCCGCTCGGCAATCCAGGGGCTGGCCACGCACAGGCGCATCAGGTGCTCCAGGGCGTGAGGGTTTTCACGCAGCAACGCCAGATACGCCGTGCGCCGCAGGACCGATTCGATCAGCGGCTGTACGCGGGCAAGCGCGATATCCGGCATCTCGTTTTCGGCCACGGCGGCCAGCAGCAGCGGCATCAGCGCATCCAGGCGCTCAAAGCCGATCCGCTGCATGCTCTGCACCTGGCGCGAATGGTAAAGGCTCTGCAGGCGCTTGAGCACTTTATCAGGCTCGGCAAAGCCGGAGTCGCGCAGGTAGGCCACCGCGTCCTCCTGGTCGAGCTCGTTGCGCCATATCAGCCGCCACTGGGCCGGCGCCAGGCGGCTCTCTTTACCCGCCTCCTCGGCCTCTTCCTCTTCCGGGTCGGCAATCACCGCGTCGAAGTGGCGGCGTACGCGTTCGCGTGCTGCCTCGAGTGCGCCGATCAGCGCCGGCCAGTCGGCATACCCCAGGGCAAAGGCAACGCGCGCCTGATCGAGCTCATCGACGGGCAGCGTCTGGGTCTGGCGATCTTCAAGGGCCTGCAGCACGTGCTCGATATCCCGCAGAAAGGCGTAGTCGGGCAGCAGCTCATCCACCACGGCCTGGGGCAGAAGGCCCAGTTGAGGCAGGCGGTTGAGCGCCTGTTGCAACGAGGTGATCTGCAGTTCGGTGTCGCGGCCGCCGCGAATCAGTTGAAACGCCTGTGCCACGAACTCCACTTCACGAATGCCACCGGGGCCAAGCTTGATATTGCTCTGCATGCCCTTGCGCTTCACTTCGCGGTTGATCATGGCCTTCAGTTCACGCAGCGATTCGATGGCACCGAAGTCGAGATAGCGGCGGTAAACGAAAGGCCTGAGGCTAGCCAGAAGCTCGGTGCCAGCGTCGATATCACCCGCTACCGGGCGCGCCTTGAGCATGGCGTAGCGCTCCCATTCGCGCCCCTGGTCCTGATAGTAGCTCGAGAGCATGGAAAAACTGCCCACCAGCGGCCCGCCATCGCCGAGCGGACGCAGGCGCATGTCCACCCGAAACACGAACCCGTCGGCGGTCATCGCATCGAGCGCGGCAATCAGCTTCTGGCCCAGCTTGGTGAAATACTCCTGATGCTCAAGCGACTTGCGCCCGCCCTGGGTGTCGCCCTTTTCGGGAAAGGCAAAGATCAGGTCGATATCCGAGGAGAGGTTGAGCTCCCCCGCCCCGAGCTTGCCCATGCCCAGTACCACCAGGCGCTGGGGAGTGCCGTCGGCCCGTGCAGCGGGCACTCCCCAACGGCCGGCATAGAACTGCTCGAGCCAACCAAGCGCCCCCTCAAGGCACAGCTCGGCCAGCTGGGAAACCGCCTGGGCGGTGTGCCACATGGTATAGCCCGCCGGGCGGTTCATGTCGCGCCACACGATACCCAGCATGCGTGCCCGACGAAAACGTCGCAGCGCTCGCTGCATGGCAGCCTCATCCTCGGCGCCCTCAAGCGCCACCTCAAGCCACTGCTGCAGGTCGCGGCGCGTCGGCATCGCGTCAAGCTCGCCGCGGGTATCGAGCTCGGCCAGCCAGCCGGGATAGCGCGCCAGCGTATCGAGTGCAAAGGTGGATACCGTGACGACACGGGTCAGCGCTTCGCGGCGCGGCTCGCCAAGCGCCTGCCAGTACCGGGATGGCAGCGGCTGCTTCGTCATCGAGGCGACGTTATCCGCCTGGCCAAGCGCATCGTTGAGTCGCTGGTTCGCCTTTTGCGCCGCCCCGGCAAGCGCCTCAGACAGGACATTCTCGGATAAAGCACCATCGCCATGTTGCATAACCACCTCATTGCCAAGAAGGCTCTAGCCGAAGAATCTTTGCCAGCCAAGCAGGCCCCAGGTAAGTCCAGCCATGATCAGCGAGAGCATCACCGCCGCGGAGCCGATATCCTTGGCCCGCCCGGAAAGCACGTGATGCTCGGTACCGATACGATCAACGACATTCTCGATCGCGCTGTTCAAGAGCTCGACGATCAGTACCAGAAACAGGCTGCCCACCAGCATCAGCCAACTGATCGCGTCGCTGCTGAGCCACCAGGCAAAGGGCAGCATGATCGCTGCAATGCCGACCTCCTGGCGAAAGGCCGTCTCGTTGCGAAAGGCGGCTTTCAACCCTTTCCAGGAGTATCGCGTCGAGTGCATCAAATGGGTTAGACCGGTGTGCCCTGGTTTCATGCAGCTTGCCTCACATGCACGTAAAAGAATCAGTTCGCCAGAATCATCGCATCCAGATCGAGCGACAGCGGATCCAGCACCTCGGGCCAGCTTAAATAAGGTGTGTTACCACTTCCGTTCACCAGCACACTAAATACGCCCCAACGTCCGGTCGCTGTACGAAAGTAGCCTGCCGCTGCGCGAACCGCAAAGGGCTGGTTGAGCGTTCCCGTCTTCAGCATGACGTTATTCTGAAACGTGGGCGAGCCTCGCTTTATAAAACGCATGACACCGTTGGCCGGTGACTGAAAGGCGGCCACGAAGCTTGGGAACAGCGCACTCTGGCGATACATGTCTTCGAGCATCACGTTGACGCCGTGGGCCGAGGTTCGGTTCTCCGTGGTCAGCCCGCTGCCGCTGTAAAGCGTGAGTGGCCCATGGCCCGGCAGCTGTTGGGCATAGGTCTCGATGGCGGCCCCGGCCTGACGCAGCTGCGCCTGCGGCGTTTGTACCAGGTTCAAGGCGAGTACATCGGCCATGTAGTTGTTGGAGTAGTTCATGGTCCGCAGCAAGAGCTCCTGCAGCGGCTGGCTATCCACGGCGGCCAGACGCCGAGCGCTGCCGGCAGGCTGCATGGTGGTCAAGCGCCAGGGGTCGCGCACCACGATGCCTGCCTGGTTCAACATGCCAAGCAGCACCTGGGCCGTCTCCTCGGCGGCATCGCTCGCGCCGCGGTAGATGTCCTGAGCCATGGCGTTGGTCGAGATCTGGCCGGTGAGGCGCATCATGTCACCCCGCTCATCGGTGATGCGCTCGGCACTGATCTCGGTGCCGCTGTTGGCAGGCCGGGTAACGACCTGGTTGTCAATGGCGATCAGCGGCTGCTGGCTATCGCACAGCCCGGTGCGCGCGGGCTCGCCGGCAACGCTGGATGGTGCCACGTTGACGCACCAGTTGCCGAAGTTCACCCCCGCCGAGCTCAGCGGCGCGCTGTAGGCATTGGTCACTCGGGCGCGCGCATTGCAGCGGTCACTGGTAATGCACTCTACCGGGCCAAAGCGCCACTGGCTAACGACCAGGGCGCCATCGACCTCGCGGACACCGGCCAGCTGCAGGCGCTGCACCAGGCGCCACAGGTTCTCCGTGGTAAGCCCCGGATCGCCACCGCCTTCGAATACCAGATCGCCGCGCAGCACGCCGTTATCGATATGGCCACTGCTGACCAACTGGCTGGTGAAGCGGTGCTGAGGGCCAAAGCGGTTGAGCAGCGCAGCGGCCATGTACGCCTTGGTGACCGAGGCAGGCGCCATCTGCCGCTCCGGGTTCAAGCTTCCCAGGGTAACGGGGGCGCTGCTATCCAGCAGGCGCGCCTCGGCACTGATCGAAAAGCCCTTTTCCTGCAGTTGGCCCAGGCGGGTGAAATCGGCCAGGGCCGATGCACAGACGCTCAGCGCGGCCGCCGCCACACCAGCCAGCAAGCAGACGCGCCACGGGCGCGCCGCTGATTTAGACAAGTAAGTCACGTTAATACGCCTCAATGCACACTCATTTTGGAAAATACTTGCAGCACGACGACCCCGGCCACAATCAGACTTAGGCCTATCACGCCGGGCAGGTCGGGCCTTTCACCGAACGCGTACACGCCCAGCAGCGTAACCAGCACGATCCCCAGCCCCGACCATATTGCGTAGGCGATACCGACGGGCAGCGTACGCAGCACCAGGCTGAGCAGATAAAAGGCCAGTCCGTAGCCGATCACCACGAGCATACTGGGCAGTGGCCGGGTAAAGCCCTCGGAAGCCTTGAGGGCGCTGGTGGCGATTACTTCGGCCACGATGGCCATAACCAGATAAACAAACGTCATGTCCGCTCCAGATCAACCCGCAGGCGCCAGAGTGTCTGGCCGCTTTGGGCGTACTTGGCTTCAAACGGGGTCAGGTACTCGCCTTCAGGCTGCCATACCCCTGTTTCAGCCTGCTTACCGGTTACCTGGGCCACTGCCAGGGCAAACTCCTCGACATACAGCTGCCAGTTGGAGCGCAGCTCCAGCTGGCCACCAAGCGCCAGGAGCGTGGGCAATACCGGATGGCCATGCCAGCGCATCTTCAGATGGGCCCCCTTGGGGTACGGGTTGGGGTACAAAAGGTAGTGGCGCGCCGGCGCCCAGCCCGCCCGCTCGGCCAGCCGCCAGAAATCGATCAGATCGGCCCGCACCAGCAGCGCGTTATCCGGCAATGCGCCGTGGTCGCGCCCCAGACGGTCCTCGCTGCGGTCTACGCCGATTACCGCGTGGTCAGGGAACCGTACCGCCAGTTGGCGGGTCGAAACGCCAACGCCACACCCTGCATCCAGAACAAGCGGGGCCTGGCGGGCCTGATACCAGGCGTGCGCCTGCTCGAATGCCTGTTGCGTGTGTTCGGCAATGGGCTTGCGCAACGGCTGAGCAAGCGCCCGGTCTACCCGGCGTGCCAGATCATGATGCGGGCCCGGCTGATTGGATATGACGGGTCGTGAATTGTACTGCATGCCATCGCTCGGATTGAAAAGAGGTGATTCTATCAGTCTCCGATGCTTGCAGCATGACGCCGTTGGGCGCCCGGTGCTATGATCACGCCCACGACATTTATTAAGCTCGGTGACACGTTGCGATTTTGCGTATCACTGACAATAACGATCATCAAAAACCACCGCACCACGAGGAACCCGGCTTGTCACACTTACCGGTGATTGTCGGCATGGGCGGCATCAATCCCGCCGGCAGAACCTCGGGCCATCAGGCCTTTTGCCGCACCGTGCTCGATGCCCTTCCCGCCGCTCAGCAGCGCCAGACACTGGAGGGCCTGGCGGCCCTCATGCAGCTTGTCGAGCACTCCGAAAAAGGGTGGCACGACCATACGGGCCAGCCTGTCGACTCGCCTGCTCAGTCGCTGCGCGACCAGGTGCTGAACCACACCCTGATTCGCCGTAACGAGGATCCCAAGTTCCTCGACTCCGGCCTGCCTGCCAACCGTCAGGCCAGCCTGCAGCTTGCCGAGCCGCTGCGCTTCACCCTGCGCCGGCGCCAGCTACCCGACAACCTGCCGGACACCTGGCAGGTGCGTGAGCTGAGTGCTCGCGAGGTAGAAGTCAGCGTACCGGCCGGCGTGCTGGAAACGCTGCTGCCCGATGCGCAGACACCCAAGGTACGCGCAGCGGCCCAGTTGCCAAGCGGCTTCGACCCGGCAAGCCTGTACCGTAGCGTGCACCATCCGCGCGGGCTGGCCATGGCCGTGTTCGGCGCCAGCGACTGTCTGGGCGCAAGCGGCTTCGCCTGGGAGACCCTGCGCCAGACGCTGAATCCTGACCACATCGCCGTGTATGCGGGCAACTCCATCGGCCAGCTGGATGATGCCGGCTGGGGCGGGCTGCTCAAGAGCCTGGTCAGTGGCCAGCGGGCGACCTCCAAGCAGATGCCGCTGGGCTATGGGCAGATGCCTGCAGACTTCTTGAACGCCTACGTATTGGGAAGTGTGGGCAGCACCGGCGCCGTGCTGGGTGCCTGCGCCAGCTTTCTCTACAACCTGCGCCTGGGAGTCGAGGATATCCGTTCGGGTCGGCGGCGGGTGGTCATGGTGGGCACTGCCGATGCGCCGATCACGCCGGAAATCATCGAAGGCTTCCGCGCCATGGGGGCGCTTGCCGATGATGCCAGCCTGAAGGCGCTGGACGCCCTCGAGCTATTGACCGACGCCGACTATCAGCGCGCCAGCCGCCCCTTTGCACGCAACTGCGGCTTCACCATGGCCGAAGCCAGCCAGTTCGTGCTCCTGATGGATGACGCACTGGCCCTTGAAGTCGGTGCCGACATCCTGGGCGCCGTACCCGATGTATTCGTCAATGCCGACGGTTTCAAGCGTTCGATCTCGGCCCCTGGTATCGGTAACTACATTACCCTTGGCAAGGCGGCGTCGCTTGTGCGTGATATTCTCGGCGACAAGGGCCTCAGGGAGCGCACCTTCCTGCACGCCCATGGCACCAGCACGCCCAAGAACCGCACGACCGAATCCCACGTGCTGGATGAAATTGCTCGCGCCAACGGCATCAAGCACTGGCCCGTGGCGGCCATCAAGGCGTTTATCGGCCACTCGCAGGGCTCCGCTGCCGGCGACCAGCTCGCCAGTGCGCTGGGCAGCTTCGCCTACGACCTGGTGCCCGGTATTCCCACCCTCGATGCGGTGGCCGATGACGTACACGCCGAGCGTCTGCGCTTTTCCCAGACCACCATGGCCTTCAAGGCCGACGCCTCGTTCATCAATGCCAAGGGGTTTGGCGGCAACAACGCCACCGGCGTGGTGCTGTCTCCGGACGTGACCGAGCACCTGCTGCGCCAGCGCCACGGCAGTGCGGCCATCAGCGCCTGGAAGGAGCGCCGCGAGGCCGTACGCACCCAGGCGGCTGCCTACCTCGCCCAGGCAGATAGCGGCCACTACGCGCCCCGCTACCAGTTCGGCGAAGACGTGCTTGAAGGCCCGGAGCTTGAGATTTCCGCTGACCGGATCCATATTCCGGGCTATGCCCAGCCCGTTTCGCTGGCAAGCGACAACCCCTTTGGCCGCATCGACGAGGAGAGCTCGCCATGAGCGCGCCACGCGCCAATATTGCCGTTTACCCCGGCACCTTTGATCCGATCACCAACGGCCACTTCGACCTGATCGAGCGGGCGTCTCGCCTGTTCGACAAGGTGGTGATCGGCGTGGCGGCGAGCCCCAACAAGCGGCCGGCCCTCGACCTGGACACGCGCATCATGCTGGCCAAGGCAACCTGCTCGGCACTTGGCAATGTCGACGCCGTAGGGTTTTCCGGCCTGCTGACTCGCTTCATGCAGGAGCAGCGCGCCACGATCATCCTGCGCGGCCTGCGCGGGGCGTCGGATTTCGAATACGAGCTGCAGCTTGCCAACATGAATCGCGCCCAGAATCCGGAACTCGAAAGCGTCTTTCTGACGCCGGCGGTGGAAAATTCGTATATCTCTTCCACCATCGTGCGTGAAATCGCCAAGCTCGGCGGCGATATTTCATCGCTGGTGCCTTCTCAGGTCGCAGAAGCGCTGCGCAAGCATTACACTACGTAACGACCCACCATTGTTGAGTAAAACGCTCGGGTATCGTTGCAAGACGGACCCGGCGTACCAGCCGTTCGCGAGGTATGCCCATGGCCCTGATGATCACTGATGAATGCATTAACTGCGATGTCTGCGAGCCTGAGTGCCCCAACGATGCGATCTCTCCCGGTGAGGAGATCTACGTCATCGACCCGAACCTGTGTACCGAATGCGTTGGCCACTTCGATGAGCCGCAGTGCCAGCAGGTATGCCCGGTAGACTGTATTCCGCTTGACCCGGCCCGGCCGGAAACGCAGCAGCAGCTTCTGGAGAAGTACCGCATCATCACCGCTGCCTGACCCCAGGCGGCGCATGCGTATATGGGCCATTGCCTGGCCGATCATCCTGTCCAATATCACCGTCCCGCTGCTGGGACTGGTGGATACCGCCGTGGTCGGCCACCTGCCTGATGCGCGCTATTTGGCGGCCGTGACCCTGGGGGCCACGCTGTTCAGCTTTCTCTACTGGGGATTTGGCTTTCTGCGCATGGGCACCACCGGGCTGGTGGCTCAGGCGATGGGGCGCGAAAGTGACGGCGATGTCCAGAACCTGCTTGGTCAATCGCTGATCATTGCCGGCGCCCTTGGCGTCTTGTTGATCGTGTTCTCCACCCCGCTGATTTCGCTTGGTCTCTGGCTGCTCGATGGTAGCGACGTCGCCACACCGCTGGCGCGTGAATACGCCGAGATACGCCTGTGGTCGGCGCCTGCGGTGCTGGCCAACTACGCCATTCTGGGCTGGTTTCTGGGTCAGCAGAACGCCCGCGTGACGCTTGCGATTCTGCTGCTGACCAATACCATCAATATCGTCCTCGACCTGTGGTTTGTGGTGGGGCTTGGCATGACCAGTGATGGTGTTGCCTGGGCGAGCGTGATTGCCGATTACAGCGCGCTGGGCTTTGGAGGTTACCTGGTAGTGCGTCGGCTCACGCAGCTGAGCGGGCACTTCTCCCGCGCGCATCTGCTGGCACTTTCCGCCTATAGCGCGCTGTTCACCATCAATGCCAACCTGTTTGTGCGCACTCTGGGTTTACTGTTCGTGATGGCCTTCTTTACCGCTCAAGGTGCACGCCAGGGCGACACGGTGCTGGCCGCCAACGCGGTGCTCTTGCAGTTCATCATGCTGACAAGCTATGCGCTAGACGGCTTTGCCCACGCCGCCGAGGCGCTGGTGGGCCGAGCCTATGGTCGTCGCCATTGGCAGGAGCTGGCCGCCATCGTTCGTCGGACAGCACTGTTTTCGCTATGGACGGCGGGGGCGGCCGCGCTGCTCTTTGCTCTCGGCGGCAATCAGCTGGTGGCACTGCTGACCGGGCTTGAAGAGGTACGCACCACGGCGGCAAGCTATCTGCCCTGGATGGTGCTCATGCCGCTGATTGCGGTATGGAGCTATCTGCTCGACGGCGTCTTCATCGGCGCCACTGCCGTGCGTGAAATGCGCAACAGCATCTTCATCGCCATGGCGGTGTACCTGCCCGCCTGGTGGCTGACTCAGGGCCTTGGCAACCATGGGCTGTGGCTAGCCTTTACGCTGTTCATTGCCGTGCGCTCGGCAGTGCTGATCGGTTACTACTGCCACTACCGGCGTGTCTACTGGCACTAGATAACAGCCGCTTCACGGCACCGGCCCAACTCTTCGAAACCTGCCAGTTGAAGGTGAAAACCCTTCCGCGCCGCCGTATATTGTGCTGACAACAACTAGCTGACAACAACCAAGAGAGCCCTCTCATGCTTAAAATGATTTCCAAACCGGCCGTCAGGCTGGTCGAGCGCTACCTGCCCGACCCTTACATATTCGTGCTGCTGCTTACCCTGGTGGCAGCAGTGGCGGCCATTGCCGTAGAACGCCAGACACCGCTTGCGGTGATGCGCATGTGGGGGGATGGTTTCTGGGGACTCTTGACCTTCTCCATGCAGATGCTGCTGGTGCTGGTGACCGGTTTCATGCTGGCAAGCTCACCGCCGGTGAAACGCCTTCTGCAACGGCTGGCCGGCACGGCCAGAAGCCCGGGCGGCGCGATCATTCTGGTCACTCTGGTATCGCTTGCCGCCAGCTGGATCAACTGGGGGTTTGGCCTCGTGGTGGGCGCGCTGTTTGCCAAGGAGCTTGCCCGGCTGGTGCGGGTCGATTACCGCCTGCTGGTGGCCAGCGCCTACTCGGGCTTTATCGTCTGGCATGGCGGCCTGGCCGGGTCGGTCCCGCTGACGATTGCCACCGAAGGCCATTTCACTGCCGACCAGATCGGCGTGATCGGCACCGGCTCGACCATTTTTGCCTTCTTCAACCTGGCGATCGTGGTGTGCCTGTTTATCGCCGTGCCGCTGGTCAACCGCCTGATGCTGCCCGATGAAAAGGACAGCGTGCATGTCGACCCGCAACTGCTCGATGATGAGCCCGCGCCAGTGGGCCGGATTACCCGCCCGGCCGAGAAACTCGAAAACAGCATGGCGCTGTCACTGCTGGTGGGTGTACCCGGGCTTGTGTTTCTGCTGGATCACTTCATCCTGCGTGGGGGTGGTCTCAACCTGAACGTCGTCAACTTCCTGTTTCTGTTTCTGGCAATCGTGCTGCACCGTACGCCGCGCAGTCTGCTGACCAGCCTCAATGAAGCCATCAAGGGCGGGGCGGGCATTGTCATCCAGTTTCCCTTTTACGCGGGCATCATGGCGATCATGGTGCAGTCGGGGCTGGCCCAGAGCATGTCGGAGTGGCTGATCTCCTTTGCCACGGCAACGTCGCTGCCGTTCTGGTCGTTTCTGAGTGCTGGCATCGTCAATCTGTTCGTCCCCTCCGGCGGCGGGCAGTGGGCCGTTCAGGCGCCGGTCATGCTGCCGGCGGCCCAGGCGCTGGGCGCGGATATCTCCCGCGTGGCGATGGCGGTTGCCTGGGGCGATGCCTGGACCAACCTGCTGCAGCCCTTCTGGGCACTGCCCGTGCTGGCCATTGCCGGGCTCAAGGCCAAGGACATCATGGGCTTTTGCCTGGTGCAGCTGTTCATTACCGGTATCATTATCTCGGTGGGTCTGGTCTGGTTCTAGTCACCAGGTACTCGACCCTTGGATTCGCTACCCGCCCTGAGCGGGTGGCGCGTATAGACAAGGATTCACTATGTCAGATGCAGCGCAAGCCGCCTTGCCAGGACAGCACGAGCTGTCGATGACCGTTCTCATGACCCCCGACATGGCCAACTTCAGCGGCAAGGTGCACGGCGGGGCCATTCTCAAGAAGCTCGACGAGGTCGCCTACGCCTGCGCCAGCCGCTACTCTGGTCACTACGTGGTAACACTGTCGGTCGACCAGGTACTGTTCAAGCAGCCCATTCATGTTGGCGAGCTGGTCACCTTTCTGGCCTGCGTGAACCATGTAGGTCGCTCTTCCATGGAGATTGGCATCAAGGTGGTGGCCGAGGATATCCGCAACAAGCTGATTCGTCATACCAACAGTTGCTACCTGACCATGGTGGCCGTGGACGCGAACGGCAAGCCCGCAAGCGTTCCGCCGCTGACGCTGACCACGCCGATCCAGAAACTGCGTTTCGAAAAGGCGGCGCTGCGCAAGAAGCATCGCAAGCAGGCGGAACAGGAAGAGAAGATGACCCAGCAGCACTACCAGACCCAGACTGAACCCGGCCAAACGCAGGCTTGACGACCACGCAGCTATTTTGCTCTCACGCCCAACAAGGAGGTTGCATGCCCATCAGGCGGCGCTACCCACAACTGCCCAAGCCCGTCGAGTACGCTCATATCGGCTGGGACCTTATCATCATCATCGCGGTAGTGCTCAACCTGGGGCTTTTGCTGTTTGATTCGCTTTATCTGATCGGGCCGTTCAATCAGGCAGTGGCAAGCCTTGCGCCCGGGTTTCACGCGTTTTACGACAGCGAGGTCCATGACCGCTTCTTTCACATCGATCTGTTCTTTGTCGGTCTGTTCGTGGTCGATATCCTGCTGGGCTGGGCAGCAGCCATTGCCGAGCGGCGTTACCACCGCTGGTTTTTCTACCCCTTCGTTCACTGGTATGACGTGCTGGGCTGTATTCCGTTAAGCGGCTTTCGCCTGTTGCGGGTATTGCGCGTGGTCTCGCTGCTTCACCGTCTGCACCGCCTGGGGCTTGTCAACGTTACCCACTGGCCCATCTACAAGTTCTTCTTCAAGTATTACGACATCCTGCTCGAAGAGCTTTCCGACCGCATCGCCCTGCGCCTGCTGGGCAACGTGCAGCAGCAGATACTGGCCAGCGACTCCCTGACCGAGCGGGTCATCGACCGGGTCATCATGCCACGCAAGGCGGCGCTGATCAGCGAGATCGTCCAGCGCCTGGAGAGCACCGTCGGCGAGGCCTACCAGCTCAATCGCGATACCGCCATGACGGCCATTGACAATCTGGTGACCCGCACGCTGAACGAAAGCCCGGAGATTCAACGCCTGCAACGCCTGCCCATGGGCCAGACCGCCACCAGCGCCATGCAGGCCTCCATCAGCGGTGTTGCCCAACGGCTGGTAGACGAAATGGCGCTCGGCATTCACTCTCCCGAGTTCAGGCAATTCATCGAGCGCACCGCGGACAGCAGCTTTGACAGTTGGCTGAGCGTTGACAAGCAGAGCAACCAGATTACCGAGCAGGTGCTCTACGACATCCTGGAAATGCTCAAGGAGCAGGTCAACCGCCAGCGCTGGAAGGATCGCTATGAGTAGTGAATGGCTGCTTCTGCTGGGCCCCGTGGCTATGTTCATGATGCCGATGACCTTGACGCCAGGGCCCAATAACCTGATGTTGACCGCCTCCGGGGCCAACTTTGGCGTGCGTCGCACCGTGCCCCATATGTGGGGAATCATCGGCGGGTGCTTTCTGCTCTATCTGGCCATTGCGCTGGGCTTGGGTGCGCTGTTCGAGCGTTTTCCCGTACTGCACACGACACTTCGCTGGGTAGGCAGCGCTTACCTGCTTTACCTGGCGTTCAAGATCGCCACGGCGGCGCCGCCCAACGTGCAGAATACCAGCGCCAAGAGCGCACCGCTGACGTTCTGGCAAGCGGCTCTGTTTCAGCTTGCCAACCCCAAGGCTTGGGTGCTGGGGCTTGCGCTCATCGCAGGCTTTCTGCCCGAGAGCGGACCCAAGATCATCAACGCCGTGATTCTTGTGAGCTTTGCCGAGCTGGTTGCCCTGCCGTGTCTTCTGGTATGGGCGAGCTTTGGCATGGCCATCGGCCGCTGGATCAAAACCGCCGCTGCCTGGCGCGCATTCAACGTCACCATGGGCATGTTGACCGCCGCCTGCGTGATATTGATTCTGCGCTAGCCGCAGCGCAGCGCTTCGATGCGCTCGTCGTCATCCACATGAATGTTCAGGCGCTCGGGGCGATGGTCCATCGTCGCCGCATCGCCGGGATGCAGCACGCGAACCTGGCGCGACTGGCTTTCGCTTTGCAGCTGGGGCAGGTTGGCTTCATCGAAGATTTCGCCGAGCGCGTAGTCGACCGCCGCGGCATCACACATCTCGAGCGAAACAGGCTGGGCCGCCTGCTCGCCTGCAAAGGAGTCTTCCACGCCGGTGGCGCAGGCACCCAGCAGCAGGATTGCCCCGCCCGCCACGAGCATTGTCGAGTAGCGTACTGCGCCGCACATGGTGATGTAGTGCCAGGTGGTCATTGGCTTGCCCTTGTTCTGGTTATTCGGGTTACCCGCACACAAAACGGGCCAGGCGTATGCCCGGCCCGCTCGACATCGTCAAGGCATATGCTTTTTAGTCAGCAGCGTCCTGAACCGCCTGCCCGCCGCGCTCCACATCCTTGCCAGCACCGGAAATCGTGTTGCAGCCAGCCAGTGTACCGGCTGCCATCAACAAAATGAGGCTCGTCGCCAAAAGCTTTTTCATGGATGTTCTCCTTAACGTGTCAGTCAACAGCAAAAAGCGCCATGGGCAGTGACCGCCCTTCTAAGGCGTACTCTCAGCGTAACAGCGTTTTGGCATTTTCGCCTGTTTTCCATGAGCTGATTTGCTTGAAAGGCGTTATCTACAAGCTTGGCCGGCGCACTCACCTGCTATGATGGCCTGACCCAAGATCGCCTGGAGTACCTCATGAACGACGTCAATCTGGACCCCCGCCTCAAGGATGACACCTTTCCCATCGCGGACCTGCCGCTTTGCCGAGTGCTGCTGATGAACGATGCACGCTACCCTTGGGCCATTCTGGTGCCACGCCTTGAGGGTATCAGCGAAGTATTCGAGCTTTCCGAGTCAGACCAGGCCCAGCTATGGCGAGAAGCCACCCAGCTGGGCCGCGTGATGAAAAGCCTGTTTGAAGGCGACAAGCTCAATATTGCCACATTGGGCAACGTCGTCAGCCAGTTGCATGTCCATGTAGTGGTGCGCAGGCGCAGTGACGCTGCCTGGCCCGCTCCGGTATGGGGTCACGGCAGCGCCGAACCTTATGGCCTTGAACAGCTGGCCGGCCTGCGAGATCAACTGATCGCCCATGTCGGGCGCCTGGACGTTTAACGCAGCAAGGGGCTGCCCTGACGGGTG
Source organism: Vreelandella aquamarina (assembly GCF_020075495.1). GTDB lineage: Bacteria > Pseudomonadota > Gammaproteobacteria > Pseudomonadales > Halomonadaceae > Vreelandella > Vreelandella aquamarina_A. The sequence continues at coordinate 39,295 of NZ_JABYQT010000001.1, read as the reverse complement.
GGTGGCTCGCCCAGAAACGGCGTGCCCGCAGGCTGGGTGGCGCTTGCCATGGCAAGCGTCACCCCAAGCACGATGATCAAGGCGCCACCCGCCAGTGCTGCCCATCCTGCTACTTTCTGAATGGCCTCGGAGGCGTGCTGCTGCTTGGCCAGGCGCCGTGTGGCCCAGCGGCGGGCAAACACGCTGGCAAGCGCCAGGGCCGATACGGTGATGCCGGTCCCCAACGACATCGCCACGACAGACACGACCCCCACGTAGAACTGCCCCAGCAGGCTGGCAGCCCCGAGCAGCAGGACCGCACCGCTACAGGGGCGCATGCCGATGGCCAATACCGTCATGATGGCCGTGCGCCAATCCAGCGCCTGCTGGGGTTCGACATGATGAGCACCGCCGCAGCAGTGGTGATCATGGCCGGGCAAATGAGCATGACCCTGGACAGGGCCAGCCGTGTGGCTATGTACGGCAGGCGTGAACACCAGCGGCCGATAAGCGCGACGCAGTTGCTTGTAGGCGCGCAGGCAAAGCCACCCACCAAGAAGCGTTACCAGCAGAAAACTGGCTTGCTCCACCCACACGACGCTGCCCATGGCCTGGCGGGTCAGCCACCCCAGCCCGTGTACCAGCACGGCCACCATCACGATGGCGGTAACGCCTTGAAGCAGCGACGCGGCAAAGGAGAGCCCCAGCGCCCGCCGGGTGGCACCACCGTGCGACGCAAGATAGGTAGCCAGAACGGCCTTGCCGTGGCCGGGGCCGGCGGCGTGAAAGACGCCATAGCCGAAACTGACGCTCAACAGCACCCACCAGGTAGCCTGAGTGGGCGTGCGGGCAAGTTCGGTGATCGCCAGGGTCAGCGAACGGTGAAGTTCCCGCTGCCAGGCAAGCAGCTGGTAGCTTGCGCCTTGCAGGCTACCCTGGAGCAGGAAAAACAAGCCGATGGCGGCAAGGGCCAAGAGCCCGGCCACCATCAGTGGCTTACGGTTAACGGGAGAGTGCATGACGCGCGGTACCTGTCTTCATACGTGTTCGATCAATCAGCGGCAGTCGATATGCCCGGTTTCGGCAAAGTGGCGACCAAGCCCCGGCTCACCCTCCTCGTCCACATCCAGCAGCGCGGCCTGCATGACCAGCTCCGGGTCCGGGTCGGCGCCCAGAATGGTCAGCTCGCACACCGGTTCGCCGTGCAGCACCAGGGCATCCGGGTCGGGTTGATTACCGTCTGCCTCGTGCACCATCTCGATGTAATAGGTCGGGTCGAATATCTGATAGTCGAGGGTATGCCCGGCCAGCGGCTGTGGCGTTTCCAGGGGCAGAATGAACGTAAACGCAAGCCGCCCATCGTTTTCTCTGGCCGTATATTCGCTGGCCTCGCCAAGCGCCAGGGGCTCGCCGTCCAGGCGTATATCGGTAAAGTAGTGCTGTTCGGCCAGATTATTGCGTATTTCGAGGCCGAGCTGATCAAGCCCTTCGTCCAGGCTTGTGCCGTCTACCTGGGTAAGCTCTTCAAACACCACCAGACTGTAGAACGGGTCCATGCGCCAGGTCTGATGAAGCCCGCGCATTACCCCGTCGTCGTCGGTCAATACCCGGATGCTGAAATCGATCCAGCCATGGGGATGCGCCGCTGCCAGGGGGCTCAACATCAGGCCGATGATGCCCGCACCCAGCGCCCAGCGTCGGCTGCTCAAGCTACGCTTCATGGTGTGATAACGACTCTGTTTCATAGGCTGCTTCACGGTGCCAATCCCAACCTTGCCTGTAAACTGACGAGCCACGGGTCCAGCAGGTAGGGCGGCAGTGGCTGCGAGCCGCGCCAGGCCGTCACGCTTACCTGACTGCCGCGGGCGGCTTCACTCACCTGCAACTGCACGCGGTACTCGGGCCAGCGTGCCAGCGCCGCCTCTGCTCGCCCCAGCGCCAAATCCGCGTGGCGAATCACATAGCCCTGCTCCATCATCAGCTCGACGGCGCTTCGAAACGTGGTGTCGACCGGCGCGGCATACACCAGTTCGCGCGGGGCTGAAGGTGACGTGGTCGCACAACCTGCCACCAGCAAGACGAGCGCACCGATTCCTGCCCACCTGGCCCAGCTCGCGGCTAGATACCTCATAGTGCTCTCCCCGACGGCAAGCTACCCGGTTCGAGGGCTGACTGAAAGCGCTGGCAGAAATCATGGCTGCTGGCGCTGCGGGATTCGCGCAGGTCACCCAGATGGTCGTAGCGGCGCAGATCGCGGGAAATTCGTACGTCATCACCCACCAGCACCGACACCCGCTCGACTTCGACAGGCTGCTGATTGAGCCCGCCACCAAACCCGAGCCCGATACCGGCGCCAGCCCCGCGCCCGATTCCGAACCCGCCAAAGACACGCATCCCCCGGCCATAGCCGTAGGCGTTATCATAGGGGTCGTAGTAGCCGTGCAGCGCCTCTTGCCGGCTGGCGCTGATCAGTCCAAGGGACGTGTCGGTGGAGTCCAGCTCGAACCCCCACTCGGTCAGCACCGCCACGCTCTGGCGCAGCACCGCTTGGGTATCGGTTGCACCAATGGGAAAGTGACACGCCACCGCCGGGGCAGGCTCGGCCTGGGGCAAGCGGTCCGGTGTGGCCTGACAGCCGGCCAGGGCCAGCAGGCAGGTCAACGTAACAGGTATCGACTTCATGTTGGATCCTCTAGCGGTCGTCACGGCTGGTTTGCCACCAAGCGGCGCGTTAAGCTCGCCCCTTTTATCACGATAGATCACAGACACTGATCCACGGAGGTCGTGCGATGAATATCCTGCTTTGCCCCGACAGTTTCAAGGACGCGCTGAGCGCCGAACAGGCCGCCCAGGCGATGGCGCGGGGGGTGCACAGTGCCACGCCCAGCGCGCAGACCCACTGCTGCCCACTGGCCGACGGTGGAGAAGGCAGCCTGGACGCCCTGATAGCCGCCACCGGCGCCGAACGCTGCCAGGCGACGGTACAGGATGCGCTTGGCCGCCCGCGCCAGGCCACATGGGGCTGGCTTGGCGAACAGCGTACCGCGTTTATCGAGCTGGCAGAAGCCAGTGGCCTGCAACACTTGAGTATTGCAGAGCGCGACGCCCTGCACACCTCGACCTTTGGGGTCGGCGAGCTCTTTCTCGCCGCGCTGGATCAGGGCGCGGAAAAGGCTCTGTTGTTGCTGGGTGGTAGCGCCACCAACGATGGGGGCGCCGGCATGCTTCAGGCGCTGGGCGCGCGCCTGCTCGATCAACAAGGCAACCAGTTGCCTCCCGGTGGCGCAGCGCTGGCAGCACTTGCCACCCTGGAGCTTGCCGGCCTCGACCCGCGCCTGGCCATGCTTGATGTGGAAGCGGCGGTGGATGTGGATAACCCGCTGCTGGGCGAGCGCGGTGCCAGTGCTGTATTTGGTCCACAAAAAGGCGCCTCGCCTGAGCAGGTGGCAATGCTGGATGACGCGCTTGGCCGGTTGGCAGAGGTCAGCGCCCATGAGCTGGGTGAAGATTACCGCGACCTGCCTGGTGCCGGTGCAGCGGGCGGCATGGGCTTTGCTGCACGAGCCTTTCTCGGTGCCACGCTCAAGCCCGGCATCGAAATGATCATGCAGCAGGCCAATATGCCCGCGCTTCTGGAAAGCGCCGACCTGGTGATCACCGGCGAAGGCCGTCTGGATGGGCAAAGCCTCTCCGGCAAGACGCCCATCGGCGTGGCACGTGCCGCCCGGCGCCTGGGCAAGCCGGTGGTAGTGCTGGCCGGCAGCCTGGGCGAAGGCTGGCAGGCCTGCCTGGAAGAAGGCGTCACCGCCGCCTTCGCCCTGGCCGATGGCCCGATGACCCTTGAAGAGGCGCTGCCGCGAACGGCCGAGCTGCTCAGCGCGCGTTCGGAAAGTGTCATTCGGGTGTGGACAAGTTCGCGGACCTCTTGAAAAACGCGGCCAGTGCCAGCATTACTGGACAACAACGTCGCGTCATCAAGTTCGACGCCATGCCGTGACGCTATGGGTCCGATGTAGAAAACCTGTTTTTCAACATCGCCACGACGTCTTATGCTGATCAAATGATTTGATGGCCGTTTTTTTCCGGCTCCAACAGGGAGAGACAACATGACCGATACCAACAGCATTGGCCTGCATGAAAGCAGCGCCAGCCAGCTGGCTGAAAAACTCAATCATCTGCTGGCCAACTATCAGATCTTTTACATGAACGTGCGCGGCTACCACTGGAACGTCAAGGGGAGTGATTTCTTCGAGCTTCACGTCAAGTTCGAAGAGTTCTATACCGATCTGTTGACCAAGGTAGACGAAGTCGCCGAGCGCATTCTGACCCTGGGCCACAAGCCGGTTCACGCCTACAGCGACTACGCCAAGCTTTCTCATATTCAGGAAGACAAGGACGTTCACGACGGCAAGGCCTGCGTCAACGGCGTGCTCAAGGGCTACCAGACTCTGATCGAGCTGCAGCGCGAAGTGCTCTCCCTGGCCTCCGATGCCGACGATGAAGGCACCGCCTCACTGGCCAGCGACTATATTCGCGAACAGGAAAAGACCATCTGGATGCTCAACGCCTATCTCGGCAAGTAAAGCGCGCTCCACTTGCCAAGCAAAACGGCACCTTCAGGGTGCCGTTTTTTTATGCCTGGTAGTCAAGATTTCTGGGCCAGGTCTTCCATCAGCGCGTGCAGCATGCGCCAGAACTCATCGACGGAATCAAGCTCGACGCGCTCGTCCGGTGAGTGGGCGCCGCGAATCAGCGGGCCAAAGGAGATCATGTCCAGATGTGGGTACTTGCTGCCCAGAATACCGCACTCGAGCCCGGCATGGATTACCTTGACGGCTGGCTCCTGGCCGAACAGCGCTGCATGGCGCCTGTTGAAGGTAGCAAGCAGCGCGCTCTCGGGATTGGGCGCCCAGCCCGGATAGCCATTTTCCACGCGTACCCGGGCACCGATAAGGCCGAACAGCGCCTGAAAACGGTCGGCCATCGCCGCCGCTGCCGTATCGTGCAGCGAGCGAACCAGCGCGCACAGGTGCAAGCGCCCGGCTTCGAGGCTCAATACGCCCAGGTTGTTGGAGGTTTCCACCACGCCCGGCACGTCGGCGCTCATGCGCTCGACCCCGCAAGGGGCAGCGTGCAGCGCGGCAACCAGCATGGCGCTGGCGTCCAGCGTCAGCGGCTCTGCCTTGCCAGCCCCTGTCGCCTGCGTCGCCTTCAGCGAAAGGCCGCTGTCGCCACTCCCCAGCTCGGCGCGCAGCGTGACTTCAAGATCACTCAGCGCCTTCACGGCGGCGTCCATTTCATCACCTGGCAGGGCTACCTGGGCAAACGCTTCCCGGGGGATGGCGTTACGCAGCGTACCGCCCTGATAGCTCACCAAGCGCGCGTCAAAGCCTTCCAGAGTGCGCAGCGCACGTACCAGCAGGCGGTTGGCGTTACCCAGCGGCTGATGGATATCCATGCCCGAGTGCCCGCCCTTGAGACCGGTGAGGGCCAGGTCGAGAAGCTGTTCATCGTCTCGCAGCGCGGCGCTGGGCAGTTGGGCATCCACTACCACGTCAGCGCCGCCCGCACAGCCGATATACACTTCGCCGCGGTCTTCGCTGTCCAGGTTGAGCAGCAGCGAGCCCTTGAGCCAGTTCTCGGCCAGGTTCAGCGCGCCGCCCATGGAGGTTTCTTCCTCAAGGGTGAACAGCGCTTCCAGCGGCCCGTGGGTCAGGGTGGGGTCTTCCAGCACGGCGAGAATGGCCGCCACCCCCATGCCGTTGTCGGCCCCGAGCGTGGTGCCATCGGCGTGTAGCCAGCCGTCGGCCACGTAGGTGCTGATCGGGTCGCGGGAGAAGTCGTGAGAGTGGCCGGCATTGGCCTGGGCCACCATGTCCAGGTGGCCCTGGAGAATGACGCCTGGGGCCTGCTCGCAGCCGGGCGTGGCTGGCTTGCAGATACGCAGGTTGCCAAAGCTGTCGCGGTCGTGGGCCAGGCCCTGGGCGTCGGCCCAGGCTTCGAGAATCGCGACCAGCGCCGCCTCTTCGCCCGAGGGGCGCGGCGTATTACACAGCGTGCGAAAGTGGCGCCAAACGATGGAGGGCGTCAGCGCGTCCAGGTGTGCGTTCATAACAACTCTTCATTATCCAAAGTCGCTCCACTTTACCCCTCCACGCGGCGAGGGAAAAGCATGCCGTTTACCGCGACTTGCTCGACCACCTGACGTAGCCTCCGCGCGGCGTCGGCGTGAGCATCGGCCAGGGAACGGTTCTGATAGGCCCACCCCGCCAATTGCTGGTGAGCAGCAGACGCTGCCTGAGTGGCACTGGTTTCCCGGGCGAGCGCCTGGAGTGCCGGCCGCGCCAGCGCCGGGTCGCGGCGCGCGTAGGCCACATCGCTGACCGCCTGACACTCCTCGGCGCTCAGTGGCTGGCGAGGTAGCGCCTGGAGCAGCAGCGACACTACCTCCGCCGGCAGGCCGCAAAGCTCGAAGGCCAGAAGCCCGGGCAGCGCTGCGGCAAACGCGGCGCTCAAGGCGCTCAGCACAGCGTCGCCTTCGTCGTTCAGCGGTTTGGCCACCATCACCGCAAACTCGCCCGTGGCGGTTTCGCGGGTCACCCCCAGCCGCACGGGCTGAAACCCCTGGGCAAGCCAGAAGCGCAGCAGAGCGGCCTCGGCGCCGAAGGTCGCGCCGTACAGCGCCACACCCTGGCGCGCGGCGTCCCGGCTGTCGTCGGCGATCAGTTGCTGGCCCAGGCCTTCGCGGCGGCGTTCAGGGTGAGTGGCAATGCGCACCACGCGCCTCCAGCGGGCGCAAAGCGCGGCCCGGTTGCCCACGTGCGCCGCCAGCGACTGGGCCAGCAAGTGCCCCTGAGGGCGGCGCTTGCCCAGCGCCACCTGCTCGGCAAGCGCGGGGGCAAAGCCGCCCTCCTCCCGCGAGACCAGTACGGCCTGGGGAGCCCAGGACCTGCCGGTCACGCGCAGCGTGGTGCCCGGCCCATCCAGCAACTGGCGTAAATCGCTGGGCGAGGTGCGATAGTGCGACTGCACCAGCAGACCGAACAGGGCTTGCAGGGCGACTTCATCCAGGGCCAGCGCGGCGCGCTCGATCATCTGCGACGCTACCGGCGGTTTCAGGCGTTCAACATCGGGCAACGGCGCCTTGAGCAGCAGCAGCTGATTCACCGCGGCTTCAAGCGGATCGCCCGCCGCCCAGCGGATGGGCGCGTTCAAGGTCAACGCTTTCCACTGCGGCGCCAGCCGGTCGAGCGCGCTGCGAAAACGCAGCGCAAAACCACGCCCGGAACCTTCGTAGCCATCCACGGTGGTGGCAAACGCAATGCGCGGAAAGGCCCCAAGCCACTGACCGAGAAGCGCCGCCGGAATGGCCGCCGCCTCATCGACCATCAGGTAGCGGCCATCGCCGCCCTGCCGCCCGGCCTCGACCTCCTGGGTCAGCACGTCCGGTGGCAGAAAACAGAGCTCGGCGCCGCTTTGCAGTTGAAAGCGGTCAGGGGGCGAACGCTTGCCCTCCGGGCACAGCGCGGCCAGCCGCTCGAACAGGCTTTCCACCGCGCCCAGCCTGGGCGCGGTGATGACCAGCGACATGCCGCTCTCCAGCAACCGTGCGCAGGCAATGCCCAGCGCAGCGCTCTTGCCCCGCCCACGATCGGCGGTGATCACCAGCGGGCGGCGGCGCTTCAGGCGCACCAGCTGGGCCACACAGGCAGCCTGATCCACCGTGCGGCAGGCCGCGTCATCAATCCTGCCCGCGGCTTGCAGGCTCGCCCCCAGGCGGGGAAGCGCGGGCAACGCCTGAGCCTGCCACGTCACCACATCCTGGCGGTTACTAAGAAGATGCGCCAGACGTGCCAGATAACGGGCGCTCAGCTGCTGCCATGGCCAGGGGTGATCGGCCAGGCGGGCGTAATCCGGATCTGGCTGGGCGCCCCAGTCTGCCGGTGTGATCAGCACCAGCAGGCCGCCGGCAGTGAGTGTGCCCGCCAGCGCCCCGAAGGCTTCAGGGTCAAACCCTGCACTGGTGCTGGCATCGAATATCACCAGCTGATGCTCGGCGCCCAGGCGTGTACGCGCCTTGCGCGGCGTTATAAAAGCCAAATCCGCCGGCGCATCCTCCTCATGGGCAACCCACAGCGGCGCCTGCCAACAAGCGGCATGCCACAGCTGCTGGGCACGGGCGCGACACTCTGCGGGGCCGCCTGCAAGCCAGACCAGCTGGCGCCAGCGGCGGCGGCGAAGACGCCCGGCATGTGCCAGCAACGCCTTGATGGCGCGCGCATCGCTGCTTAACGTTTTCGTCAACATGGCTCGACCTCGGGCCTGGGTAGCGCTGGCATAAAGCTCCTGGCAGCGGTCAGTGGGTTAACACTTTGGTGGAACAAAACAGCTTGGTTGAACGCTGCAGCACCGGCAAGCCGCCACTCCCACGCCCAATGACCATATTCAAACTATTGATTTGATAATTAATATTTTCACATACCTTGATTCACATACCGCCATGCCCTCTATTTTATCCCTATTGCGCGGCCGGCGGGCGAGTGTGCTAGCTTAACCTTGCGGCCTGCCAATAATGCGTTTACGTCAACGTTAGCCTGCCGCCTCTTTCCTGCATTGCGGTAACAACCACTAATAACGCCATATGCCAACCAGGAAACCATCATGAACAAGCTCTCCCGCTTCAGCCTCACCGGCCTTGCAACTGGCATCACGCTCGTTGCACTGACGACCACCGCCCACGCTCAGCAGCAGTGGACCATGACCTCCACCTGGGCGGAAAATCTTGATCTGATCAAGATCGATCAGCACTGGGTCGAGCTGGTCAACAAGCTTGCCGGCGACGAGGTACAGATCACCTTTCGCGCCGGTGGCACGCTGATGCCCGGCCCGGAGGTATTTGACGCCACCGAGACCGGCAGCATCGAAGCCGCCGGCGACTGGCCCGGCTACTGGGCGGGCGTCAATCCGGCCTTTTCTCCCTTGGCCACGACCACCAGCCTGTTCAACGGCGTCGACTATCTTAACTGGATTCAGCAGTGGGGTGGGCGCGAACTCTACGAGGAGATCTACGGCCAGTTCAACATGATGTACCTGCCCTACGGGATCACCAACAACGAATCAGGTTTCATGGGCCGCACGCCGATTGCCAGCATTGCCGACCTTGAAGGCAAGCGCCTGCGCTTATCCGGTCGCGACCAGGGCCGGGTACTCGAGCAACTGGGCGGCTCCCAGGTGACGCTTGCCGGTGGCGAGGTGTATCAGGCCATCGAGCGCGGCGTGATCGATGCTGGCGAGTTCTCGACGCCAGGGGTCGACTTCAACGCAGGCTTTGCCGAAGTGGCCGACAACTGGGCAACCCCGGGCTGGCACCAGTCCGCCAGCGTGTTCGGTGTGATGATCAACATGGATGCCTGGAATGCGCTTTCCGAGGCGACTCAGGAGAAGCTGCGCATCGCCGCCGATGCCACCATGGCCTGGTCGCTGGCCTGGTCCGAGCGCGAGTCCAATGCTGCCACCCAGAAGTTCATCGATGCCGGTGTGACCATCAACCAGTTCTCCGAAGAGGACCTGGCGCGCATTCAGGAAGTGACCAACCAGGTCATCGTTCAGGGCGCCTGCGAAAACCCCGACCACGCCAAGGTCTACCACTCCATGGTGAGCTATCTCCAGGAGTATGCCACCTGGCGCGACGTGTCGGTACCCTTCAACATGAGCCGCACCATGAACGACCTGCCGTCTCTGGAAGAGATCGAAGCCTGCCTGTAAGGCGCTCACGTTTCGCCCCGGCCGGGCCGGGGCGGTTATTGTGCGAAGGAGGTCTTTCATGAATGCGATTGCCCGCGCCATCGATGCGCTCAATGAGGCGTTTGGGCGCCTGATAGCGCCGCTGATTGCCGTGATTACCCTGATCGTGCTGTTCGATATCGTCTCGCGCTTCGTGTTCGGCCGCCCCAGCGACTGGGCGTTCGATGTCACCAAGATGCTGTTTGGCGCGCACTTCATGCTGATGGCAGCCTACGGGCTGCGCCACCACGTGCATGTCGAGGTAGACGTACTGAAGCGCCTGCTATCGCGGCGCAAGCAGGCCGTGCTGGAACTAATCGGCTATGCGGTGTTCTTCGTGCCGTTCATCTGGATGCTGATCAAGTACGGCTGGCTGTTCTTCGAGCGCGCCTTCAGCCGCGGCGAAACCACCTACGGCATGGTGTCGATTCCGGTCTATCCCATCAAGGGCGTGATTGTGGTGGCGGCGGTTCTGCTGCTGCTTCAGGCCATCGCCATCGTTCTGCGCGCCTTGATGCAGCTGCGTGAGGAGACACCGGCATGAACCTGAGCCCTGAATTACTCGCCCTGGCGATGTTCGGCGGCCTGCTGGTCGGGCTGTTCATGGGCCATCCGCTGGCGTTCGTGCTGGGCGGCGTGGCGGTGATCGGGGCCTTTCTGGGCCCCGGCGAGCGGGTGCTGGGCACCCTGATCAACAATATCTACGGCAATGCCATGGATAACTACGTGCTGGTGGCGATACCGCTGTTCATCCTCATGGCACGTTTTCTGAACGACTCCGGCGTGACCGAGCGCATGTTCGACGCCATGCGCCTGCTGCTGGCCAACCTGCGCGGCGGGCTGGCGCTGACCGTGGTCATGGTATCGGTACTGCTGGCCGCCACGACCGGTATTGTGGGTGCGTCGATTGCGGTGATGGGCATGATCGCGCTGGTGCCCATGCTCAAGTACGGCTACAACAAGGAGCTCAGCGCCGGGGTGATCATGGCCAGCGGCTGCCTGGGCATTCTGATTCCGCCGAGCATCATGCTGATCCTGATGGCGAGCTACTCGCCGGTGTCGGTAGGTGCGCTGTTTGCCGGCGCCATGGTGCCGGGGCTGATGCTGGGGGTGATGTATGCGCTTTACGTGCTGCTGGTCTGCCACTTCAAACCCGCTTTTGGGCCGCCGGTGCCCAGAGAGGAGCGTGCTGAAGTGAGTACGCGCCAGTTGCTGATCATGTTGGGCAAGTACGTGGTGCCGCCCATGTCGCTGATTCTTGGCGTGCTGGGGGCGCTGTTCGCTGGTATTGCCACGGCAACGGAAGCCTCCGCCATCGGCGTTTTCATCGCCTTCGTGCTGTTTCTGATCTTTGGCGACCGCAGGCTTTCCACCTGTTTCAAGACGCTGCTGGAGGCGGGCAAGACCACCACCATGGTGATGCTGGTGCTGGTGGGTGCGACGGCATTTACCGGCGTGTTCTCCAGAGGCGGCGGCATGCAGGTGATTCAGGATCTGCTGTTGGCCATGCCCGGCGGCACCACCGGTGCGCTGATCATGATGCTGCTGCTGGTGTTCGTGCTGGGCATGTTTCTCGACTGGACAGGCATCGTGCTGCTGAGCTTTCCGATCATGCTGCCGATCATCCAGCAGATGGGCGTCGACCCGCTGTGGTTCGTGGTGATGGTAGCAGTAGTGCTGCAGACGTCGTTTCTTACCCCGCCATTTGGCTATGCGCTGTTTTATCTCAAAGGTGTGGCCCCGCCCGGCGTGGAGATCGTCGATCTCTACAAGGCCGTGGTGCCTTTCGTGGCGCTGATTCTGCTGGCCTGTTTGCTGATGGCGTTCTTTCCCTGGCTGGTCACGGGCCTGCCCGGCCTGCTGGTCGGTTATTGAACGCCCATCCCTTGCCGTGCCGGCAAGGGATGAGCCTGTTACTCAGGTGTTCTAGCGCTGGTTTTCTAGCCGCCCTCGCGTCAGGTGTTAGTGCGCTTCATCCCAGTTGGCGCCACTCTCGGCTTCGACGATCAGCGGCACCTTGAGTTCGGCGGCAGCCTGCATGCGCTTTTGCACTTCGACGATGAACGCCTCGACCTGCTCCTCCTTGACCTCGAACACCAGTTCATCGTGCACCTGCATGACCATCAGCGCATCGAACTCGCGCTCATCGAGCCAGGCGTCCACGTCGATCATTGCCTGCTTGATGATGTCTGCCGCGGTGCCCTGCATCGGGGCGTTGATCGCGGTGCGCTCGGCGCCCTGGCGGCGGTTGCGGTTCTGGGAATGGATGTCCGGCAGGTAGAGGCGCCGGCCCAGCACGGTTTCGACGAACCCATCTTCCGCCGCCTGGGTGCGGACCCGATCCATGTAGCGGGCCACGCCCGGATAGCGGTCGAAGTAGCGGTCGATATAGGTCTGCGCCTGATTACGCTCGATGCGCAGCTGGCGCGCCAGGCCCCAGGCGCTCATGCCGTAGATCAGCCCGAAGTTGATCGCCTTGGCGCTGCGCCGCTGATCGCTGCTTACTTTATCCAGCGCCGTACCGAACACTTCCGCCGCCGTGGCGGTGTGAATGTCGCGGTTCTCGGCAAACGCCTCCAGGAGGCCCTTGTCCTCGGAAAGATGCGCCATGATACGCAGCTCGATCTGCGAGTAGTCGGCGGCGACGATCCTGTAGCCGGGGCGGGCAACGAACGCCTGGCGGATCTTGCGCCCCTCTTCAGTGCGAATCGGAATGTTCTGAAGGTTGGGGTCTGATGATGACAGCCGCCCGGTCGCCGTGACCGCCTGATGGTAGCTGGTGTGAACCCGCTTGCTCTGCTTGTTGATCAGGCGCGGCAGCTTGTCGGTATAGGTGGATTTCAGCTTGGAAAGCCCGCGATGCTCCATGATCACCTTGGGCAGCGGAAAATCCAGCGCCAGCTCCTCGAGCACCGCTTCTGCGGTGGAGGGCGCACCTTTCGGCGTCTTCTTGATCACCGGGATCTTCTGCTCATTGAACAGGATCTCGCCAAGCTGCTTGGGCGAGCCCAGGTTGAACTCGCGCCCGGCAAGCTCGAAGGCCTTTTGCTCGAGTTCGCGGATGCGCGCCTCGAGCTGCTGGCTCTGCTCGTGCAGGCGCTCGGCGTCGATGGCCACGCCGTTGCGCTCGATGCGCGAGATCACCTTGATCAGCGGCAGCTCCAGATGGTCCAGCACCTGGGCCAGGCGCCCCTCTTTCTCGACCAGCGGGCGCAGGGTATCGTGCAGGCGCAGGGTGATATCCACGTCTTCACAGGCGTAGGGCACGGCTTCTTCCAGGGCAATCTGGTTGAAGGTCAACTGCTTGGCACCCTTGCCGGCAATCTCCTCGAACGCGATGGTCTTCTCGCCCAGGTACTTGAGCGCCAGCGAATCCATGTCGTGGCGAGTGGCAGTGGAGTTCAGCACGTAGGAGGCCAGCATGGTATCGGCCAAGGGCCCGGCGACGTCGATCGCATAATTGGCCAGCACGGAAATATCGTACTTGAGGTTCTGGCCGAGCTTGACGATGCTCGTGTCTTCCAGAATCGGCTTGAGCGCGGCCAGTACCTGGGCGCGGTCGAGCTGGGCCGGGGCATCCAGGTAGTCGTGGGCCAGCGGAATGTAGGCTGCCTGCCCGGCTTCGAGCGCCAGGCCAATACCCACGATTTCAGCTTCCATGTAGTTGAGGCTGGTAGTTTCCAGGTCAAAGCAGAACCGCTTGGCACTTTTCAGCCGCTTGAGCCAACCATCCAGCTCGCCCTGCTCGGTGATGACGTGATCTTCCCGCGCCGAACTGCCGACAGGGGCTTCGGTGTCGCTGCCTTCACCGGCGGCGTCTTTCGGCACCGGCTCGCCGCCTTTTACATCGTCAACGCCCTCGTCCTTGCCGTCGAGAAGCTCTGCCAGCCACTGCTTGAACTCCAGCTGCTTGTAGAGCTCGGCGAGCTGCTCACGATCCGGGTGGGCGATCTCCAGCTCATCGAGCCCCACCGGCAGCTCGCAGTCGACCTTGATGGTGGCAAGCTCATAGGAGAGGTAGGCCTGTTCGCGGTGCTCCTCGAGCTTCTTGGGCATCGTCTTCGCCCCCCGAAAGCTCAGCGTCTTGACTCGCTCCAGGTCCGCGTAGATGGCGTCCAGCCCGCCGCCCATGCCCTGTAAAAGCCCCAGCGCGGTTTTCTCACCCACGCCGGGCACGCCCGGAATGTTATCCACCTTGTCACCCATCAGGGCCAGAAAATCGATGATCAGCGAAGGTGGCAGGCCAAACTTCGCCTCTACCCCGGCTTCGTCCAGGGTTTCATCCTTCATGGTGTTGACCAGGGTGATATGGGCATTGACCAGCTGCGCCATGTCCTTGTCGCCGGTGGAGATCACCGCATCGCGCCCGGCCTGGGTGGCGTGGTGGGCCAGGGTGCCGATCACGTCATCCGCTTCCACGCCTTCGATGCACAGAAGCGGCAGGCCCAGCGCTTTGACACAGGCGTGCAGCGGCGCGACCTGGCTGCGCAGATCGTCCGGCATCGGCGGGCGGTGGGCCTTGTACTCGGCGTAGATGTCGTCGCGAAATGTCTTGCCCGGGGCGTCGAACACCACGGCCATGGGACTTTTCGGGTAATCCTTGATCAACCGCTTGAGCATGTTGATCACGCCCTTGACGGCGCCGGTGGGCTGGCCATTGGAGGCCGTCAGCGGCGGCAGCGCGTGAAAAGCACGGTACAAGTACGAGGAGCCATCGACGAGCACGATCGGAGCACGGGCCATAACCAATATCCATTGCAAAAATGAGTAGTGTGGCATGATACGCGTTAAGCGCCAGGGCTAGAACCAAACCGTTGCGGGCAAATTGCCCCAGCCGCTTATCAACGCTGCCAACTCGTGCGGCAAGCCGCTACAATAACGGGCTTGGCAACCTGGGCGAGACTCTCATGGCTGTATTCACCCCGCTTAGCGACGCACAGGTCGCAGCGTTTCTGGAAAAGTTTGATGTCGGCAGCTTCAAGACTCTGCAAGGAGTGGCGGGCGGCACCGAAAATTCGACCTTTTTTGTCACCACCGAACACCGCGAACTGGTGCTGACCCTGTTTGAACAGGGCGAGCACGAGGAGCTTCCGTTCTTTGTCGATCTGCAGGACTACCTGGACGAGCACCGCCTGCCGGTCCCCGGCCCGGTGCACGACCGCGAGGGTATTGCCCTGCACAGCCTGGCAGGCAAACCGGCGCTGCTGTTTCCGCGCATGCCGGGGCGCCATCCCGAAGCCCCCAACCTGGCCCAGTGCAAGGCACTGGGTGACGCCCTGGGGCGTATGCACGTGGTATCCCAGCACTTTTCCGGCCACCGCCCGAACCCGCGCGACCTGCACTGGCTTCAGGCCATGCATCACAAGGTGCTGGCCTACATAAGCCCGGACGATCAGACCTTGATGAAAAACGAGGTCGATGATTTCGAGAGCGCCTTCGGCCAGGTCGATACGCTGCCTCAAGGCGCGATTCATGGCGACCTGTTCCGTGACAACACCCTGTTTGACGGCGACCGGCTGGGCGGCATCATCGATTTCTACAACGGCTGTACCGGTGACCTGCTGTTCGATCTGGCCATCGTGGTCAATGACTGGGCCTCCAACGAGGACGGCACGCTCCATGCCGAACGCTACAATACGCTGCTTGCCGCCTATCAGGCCCGCCGCCCGTTGACCCAGGACGAGCGTGACGTCTGGCCGGTCATGCTGCGCCTGACGGCACTGCGCTACTGGCTGTCGCGCCTGCTGGTGGTCTATGTCGATCCACCGGCCCACGACTTGACGCCCCACGACCCCGAGCGTTTTCATACCATTTTAAAAGCGCGCATCGCAGATGGCGCCTTACCCTTGCCCGAGGCTGATTTATGAGTGCAACGCAGACTGGCGGATCGGCGCTGAGTGCCCGCCGCACATGGAACATCGATCAGTGGGGCAGCGGTTACTTTGACGTCGACGACCAGGGCCAGGCGCTGGTGCGCCCTCTGGGCAGCGACGCCGAAGGCCCTGCCCTGCCCCTGCGCGAGCTGGTGAGCCAGTTGCAGGAGGCGGGTCTGCGTTTGCCTGTTCTGGTTCGCTTCAGCGACATCCTTCACGACCGGGTCGAGCAGCTGTGCGGCGCCTTCGATGCCGCCATGAGCGACATCGACTACCAGGGTGGCTACACCGCGGTTTACCCCATCAAGGTGAATCAGCAGCGCCGCGTGGTGGAAGAAATTCTGGCTACGTCCGAACGCGGCAATGGCCGTGTAGGCCTGGAGGCCGGCAGCAAGCCCGAGCTTCTTGCCGTGCTGGCCCTGTCCGGCGGCGGCTCCTCGCTGATTGTGTGCAACGGCTACAAGGACCGCGAGTACGTGCGCCTTGCCCTGCTGGGCGAGAAGCTTGGTCACCGCGTCTATCTGGTAGTGGAAAAGCTCTCCGAGCTTGCCATGATCATGGAGGAGGCCAGGGAGCTGGACGTCACGCCACGCATTGGCCTGCGCGCCCGACTTGCGTCGGTGGGCAAGGGCAAGTGGCAGAATACCGGCGGTGAGAAATCCAAGTTCGGCCTGACCGCCAGCCAGATTCTAGAAGTGGTGGAAACGCTGCGCGCCCAGGATGCCCTGGCAAGCCTGCAGCTGGTGCACTTCCACCTGGGCTCGCAGATTGCCAACATTCGCGACATTCAGCGCGGCCTGCGCGAGTGCGCACGGTTTTATGAAAACCTGATTACTCTCGGCGCACCGATTGATACGGTAGACGTCGGCGGCGGCCTGGGCATCGACTACGAAGGCACCCGCTCGCGCAGCTACTGCTCGGCGAACTACTCGATGCGCGAGTACGCGCGCAACGTGGTAAGCGCCTTCGCCCAGCTGTGCGAGGAGGCCAGCCTGCCCCAGCCGCACCTGATCAGTGAATCCGGCCGAGCGCTGACCGCGCATCACGCGGTACTGGTGACCAACGTGATCGGCGAGGAGCGCATTGATGCTGCGCCGCCGGAAAGGTCATCCACGAAAGATCCACAGGTAGATGACCTGTGGCGCGTCTTCGAGCAGTTGGAAACGCCTCAGGAGCCACGCATGCTGGTCGAGGCCTGGCACGACCTGCTTCAGGCGGTGAGCGAACTTCAGGACCGCTTCGTGCTGGGGCTGAGCGACATCAGCGCGCGTGCTGAGGGTGAGCGCCTTTACCTTGCTGCCTGCGCCCGGCTGCGCAGCCTGCTGGATACTCGCAACCGCGCCCACCGCGAGATCATGGATGAGCTGGCCGAAAAACTTGCCGACAAGCTGTTCGTCAACTTCTCGCTGTTCCAGTCGGTGCCCGATGTATGGGGGATCGAGCAGATATTTCCGGTGCTCCCGCTCAGCGGACTCAACCAGACGCCAACCCGCCGTGCGGTGATTCAGGACATTACCTGCGACTCCGACGGGCGTATCGATAGCTACGTGGACGGTCAAGGGGTAGAAAGCACCCTGCCCCTGCCCGAGTGGCCGTCAGAAGATGAGCGCTGGTTGGGCTTTTTCCTGGTGGGCGCCTATCAGGAGATTCTGGGCGATCTGCACAATCTGTTTGGTGATACCGACTCGGTGGATGCCGCCTTGGATGAGCACGGCAACTGGGTACTTTCCAATCCGCTGGCCGGCGATACCGTGGCCGCAGTGCTGGCCTACGTCAACTTCGATGCCCGCGTGCTGAAGCAGAAGCTGACCGAGCAGATCGCCAACAGCGGATTTTCAAAACAGGAGCAGGAAAGCTTTGCGGCAAGCCTGAACGAAGGACTCGAAGGCTACACCTATCTGGAATGAGCCGCGCCGTAATTACATGGCAAGCCGAACGCCCCCTGATCGATCTCCGGGGGCGTTTTTACGAGAGCGTGTGGTCAATCGACCACCGATGTAGTGATCTCAAGGCCACCGGTCAGCGTGAGGCGCAGCGCCATGCCACGCGTCAGCTCACCTACGCCGGCGGGGGTGCCAGTCAGGATGACATCACCAGGCTCCAGGGTGAAGTGGCGGCTCATCTCGGCTACCAGCGACGGAATCGCAAAGATCATGTCCGAGCCTTCGCCGCGCTGGCGCTCTTCCCCATCGATCTCCAGCGTAAAGGCCAGTGCATTCCAGTTGGGCACGCGGCTTAATGGCAAGAACGAGGAGAGCGGACAGGAACCGTCAAATCCCTTGGCAATTTCCCAAGGATGGCCCTTCTCCTTGAGCTGGGTTTGCACATCGCGCAGGGTCAGATCCAGCGCCAGGCCGATACCGACAATCGCGCGCTCGGCCTCATCCGGCGTTGCGTGGGCCAGGGTATCACCCACCAACAGGGCCAGCTCGGTTTCGTAATGGACGTCGCCGCGCGAAAATGGCGGACTAAGCGGTGCAGTGATATCGACAACGCTTGTGGAAGGTTTGATGAACAGCAGAGGCTCGCTGGGAACAGGGTTATCCAGCTCCTTGGCGTGATCAGCATAATTGCGGCCAACGCACACGACTTTGCCCAATGCATGGGAAAATGCCTGACCATCGGTAAATTGTGGAACAAGACGCATGGGGGTATTCTCCTTCTCTTTATGCGTGCCGCCTTCGCAACGACAGACGCAACAGTCTACCTTACCTATGCGAATGTTCCACAACCTAATACACGATTACCGCTCCAGCGAAACTTACTGTTCTAGCGACCAATTTTCATCCGGCGAGTGGGCCAGGAAGTCCGGACGATGCTTGGGAGCCGCATAGGGTTCGCGGCAACGGTTATCCGGGCGGTTGAACACGAAGAACACATTACTGCGCGGGTCAGGCGATAGATTCGCATTGGATGCGTGCAGCGTATTGCAATCGAACAGCAATAGCCCGCCCGCCTTTCCCTTGGGCGCCTCGATACCATGTTCCGCGACCAGCTCGCGCAGCGCTTCATGGCTGGGCACGCCAACCTCTTGCGCCTTGAGAGAGCTTTTATGGTTGTCTTCGGGAGTTTCGCCCAGGCATGGCACGAATTTCATGTGCGAGCCGGGAATCAGCATCAAGGGGCCATTGAACTCATGATTATCGGTCAGAATCAGTGAAGCACTCACCGCATGCATACCCGGCATCCCATCTTCGGCGTGCCAGGTTTCGAAGTCCGAGTGCCAGTTGAATCCCTTACCTGCAAACCCCGGCTTGTAGTTGATGCGTGACTGGTGCACGTAAGGGTCATCGCCGATGATCTGGCGTGCCGCCCCGGCTACACGTTCATCATTTGCCAGCGCACCCAGGCGCTCGGAGAGATAGTGCACGGCAAACAGTGAACGAATTTCGTTGCTGTCCGGTTCGGTAATGCTGAAATCCCGATTGCGGTATGCGTCCGTCGTCATCAGTTTTTGAATATCATCACGCAGCGTATCGAGCTCATCACCGGTAATCAGGTTGGGAATGAACAGAAACCCCTTGCGCTCGAACTCTTCAAGCTGGGCTTCACTCAGCGGCCCCGACAGGTGTCTCCCCTTCACGACTGCATCCTTACGTGGCTGCCAGAGCGACTCGGGCCGGCGGGTCAAACGCGATGGGTAATCATCCTGAACGCCCGCCTGCTGTGTAGAGGGCACATCGGCTAATTCACTGTACTGCTTGTGCGCTGTTACGTTATTGAGAGATAGATTGCTGACTGTCATCTAATCCACTCCTTGTATGATTAAATTTCAGATCAATGTCATGCCCTAACAAGGTAGACAACACGGGCGAGGCTGCAAGTCGCGAACGGTTTTATCTAACTTGCGTTATAAAAAAGCGCCCGGCGCGACTAATGCACTACAAACAATAGTATTCCTTTCCTTCGAACATTGATGCCAGATCGTTATGCAGCTGGTTCGTTGCCTACATACAAGCTATAGAATTTATAGCATCAAGGTTATTACCGACAGCAGAATGCCCGCTAACGATGCAACCAGACGGGAAGGTATAGAAATATCAGAGGAGAGAATCAAGAAGGAAGGATAGCGACGACCACAATAGAAGCCAATACATGAGCGCACCGACTTCTGTTGCTTTTTCATGCAGATACCTAACAAGAACACTCATATGGCGCTCATTGAATATAAAACAGCCACTTCATGACGATTAGTCATCCATCCAGGCGAATATGGCCATAAATGAAATCACCATCAAATCCAGTTGACTTGGCCATCTCTTCTGGCTTTAACAACTTGATGCTACTGCGCGTTTTACGAATAAACTTTTTTTGCTCAAGCGCGGTCATGCAGCGGCTAACATGAACGCTGGTAATTCCCAACAGCTCTCCCACGACATCTTGAGTAATAGGAAATGAGTAAATATTGGTCTTTAGCAGCCCCTTGAAACAAAAGCGCGTATAGATTTCCAGTAGAAAATGAGCAACACGCTCTTCGGAGCGGTGATGCGTACAACTTCTCAAGCGCTCGATTGTAATATTGTCATTGACCATGATATAAGACATGACAGCTCTTCTGACACTTACATCATTCTTGAAAAGCTCGTGTACATGTTCGACAGACACTTTCTCGAGAACGCAATTAGTAAGCGCAAGAATTATAATATCGTGATTTTCAAAAAAACTTTCGCGAAGACCGATAATATCCCCTGGCATGAATACATTGCATATGTCCTGCCCGCGCTTATCGGATGCGTGACATAAGCTGGCCCACCCCTCCTTGACGATAAAAACATCTGCCCGGCCATCGCATAAAGAGAACATCTTTTGATTCCTCTTGAGCTCGACCGTTTTTTTACGAACCTCATTCAAGCTTTTCAGCGATTCAGCACTCAACTCTCCATATAAACCTAAAACACTTTCCAATGAAATATTAAAATCGCTCATCGCCACGTCACTAGATTCATTATTAAAAGCTTTACTGTCCATAACATCATGTCTTGCAGCCATTACCTTATCCATTTCTACACTCCTTTGTAGTTAGACAAAAGCTGTACGGCGAGAAAGTAATGCACCACTTATATACAACTCGAGGAATATTCAGGTGGAAAAAATATAGTCAACGGCGAAACGATAAACAAGGATTATTTGTTTCGCTTAACTGGATAAAAGCGCATTGTTAACGCGTTGTCGCAAAATAACTTTAACATTTATTAAAAACAGCCTGCCGCTATAAAAAAAGCCCTGAAATTCTATAACTTACTATAATAAATTCAATTTATAACAATTCTATACATACAAAAACACAATTTAAGTTAGCAATATAATGGATACAGAGATCACCTGGATATATGCTTAAAATAAATAGTTATTCAAATAAACACATACTTATTGGCAATAACTTATATACCAGGATCATGGCTTTAAGTTAGTTTACACTACCCGAGTATTAATCAGGGGTGATTTTATAAATTAAAAAAGCTGGCAGTGTTCAAATTTTCATAATGAGCGATAACGGAGTTATAACGACACATCGTGTAATAACTGCGCAAAATAAAAGAACACACAATATATGAAGCACCAAGCATCGCTATCGCCATTAAGGTAAACAAGCCATCCTCTTTATCGACTATTAACAATATCAGGCCACAAATGACTGATTTTCCAGCATGATAGACAGCCGTATTGATCAGCGAGAATTACCCTTCAGGATATATCGAGGGCAGCTTTTCTCTTGGCTCCGGGAGGTCCAGGGGGAAATTATCCTCATGCCCCAGGTCACCAAGCGGATATGCGAGGGTGTTCGCCAGCCAGGCAACATCTTCAAGCCGCTTGATAACGGCTTTTTGTATTTCGGCGGCAACGTCTGTAGAACATAAAAAACCCCGGCAAATCATCATTGCCGAGGTTTCAGGGCGCTCGCTCAACTGAACGTGGTGTTAACGCTTGGCGCGCAGGTTGTCATCATCGGCACGCATCAAGAACTGTGTGGTCGTTGATTCGATGTGCTGACTCAGCCAATCCGCCATGGCCTCCTCCTCTTTGAGGATATCGCGGCATACATGGGCCACGCCTGTCTGGCCGGCGTTTTCCGCCGCTTGGATCAACGCCTTGTAATTGGCGATTTCAAAATGCTCGAACGCGTAGCAGGCGATACTGCCCTTCATTACTTCATCACCGGCCATCATGCCGCCTAATGCCTGACCAAAGGCGGTCAACTTGCCGCCCAGGTCCTTGAGCGCGGATGTATCGATATCCAGACCTGACATGGCCTGCTCAAGGCGTTCGGACTGATGACGTGTTTCTTCCAGGTGCTGTTCGATACGCCCCTGCAGTTCCGGATAGTCGACCAGGCGCTCGGCCTGGGATTTCAGCATTTTCTCAGCCTGCTGTTCCATAGCATGTGCATCGCGCAACCAGTTTTCTAGATACTTGGTATCCATGGTGCCTCTCCTTGTAAAAACCGAGTAGTTGAGTGCCTTCTATTTAGACGGGTCAATCTGCTCTTTTTGAGCGCCTGATTTCTCTTTTGCCATACCCAGAGTGGGCTCCTGGCCTTCAGGTGCCGGTTGGTTCTGTATGGAAAATTCACTACGACCATCAAAGGATGGGCCTTCACCCCAACGTCCTTTGGGAGCCTCTTTATCCAACAGAGTGTTCAGGTAGTAATAAGAGTGCTGTGTGGCTTCATGATCTTCCGGCGTCGAGTTGGGCACCGGCAGATGAGCTCCCAACCCGCCCAGCTCCTCGATGACGGCCAGCCACTGCTGCTGGTGGTAGGTATCACGAGCGATCAAAAACGACAGGAAGTCTTTCATGCCGTGATCATCTGTCCAGTTATAGAGCCTCGAGGCCAGCACGCGGCCACTGGCTTCAGCGGTCACGTTCGCCAGCATGTCGGCCGCTACGTTACCGGTTGCATAGATATGGCTCATATCGAAGGGCACGCCGTTGGAGTTCACCGGCATGGCAGAAAGCCCGGATGAGAGGATATGACGGGGATTCGCGCCGCCCAGAATGGCATTCATCACCGGATCCTTGGCAGTCGCTTCCTGATAGGAAACCGGCGCGCCTTCAAGGTTAAGGGCAACCGCATGACCGAGCATCTCGATATGCGAAAGCTCCTCGGTCGCTGTCGACATCAGTAGATCGCGAATACGGTCATCGCCTCGCGCACCCATTGCTTGAAAGAAGTACTGCATGGCAACCCGAATTTCACCTTCTACACCGCCAATCGCTTGTTGAAGCAACATGGCAAATTCAGGGTTGGGTTTATCTACTTTAACTGGATATTGCAGTTTTGCTGAGTGATGGAACATAGCATAGCCTCATCGTTTAACTGCTCGTTAATACTCGAAACAGCTATTCAAGAATGGAGATCCAGCAGTGGTTTGATCAAGCTAATTGCCTGATATTCATTAACTCAATATTAACCATTGATCAATCAATCTGGCTATTTGAGCGTAGCCAAGGCAACCGGCTTTTCAAGCAGGGGCAACCTCGTCCATCAATGTTTAACTTTTATCATGGAAGCATGAGATATTTTTAAAATGACTGATAACGACTGCAAAAATATTTATAAACAATTAATTTAAAAGAAAAAATAAAAAATGCATAAGCGAGATACGGATAGACGCAAAACTGGGAAAAAACACTATCATCCAATGTTTATTGAAACATAGTTTATAAAAAGAATGGCGCTCGGTATAAAACTTTTAAACTTAAACTTCCATCCTGCAGGTCTCTATACTCAACGCATTGAGAATCTGACCATTATCTGAACATTCAATATAGGCATACGCTTTTCAGATAGAAGATACGAAACACAGTCTTCGTCTTTCAAGCCTTGCGCTAGCTGCCAAACCAACCCCACAGTGAGGGATCTTTCACTATGCCGTTGATAGCATCTCGGGGCAGCTGGGAGAGCTTGATACTTTCAAGCTCCATGCAACCCTCCCAATAGCGTATGGCCTGTATAGATGCGCCAGCCCATTCATGTGTACCTGATGGCAAGCTTTGGGTAGGGTATAGGGGTCAATATCGTTGATCGTAGCGTCCTGCCACGACTTTCATTGATGCAGTTTTGAGACAAGGCTTGAGCTTAGAACGGATTGGCATAGATATCAGTACAATTTTTCCCGCTCTAGCCTTGTGCATATATTATACATGGCCTAGTATGAAGTTGTCGGCGGCAGGAAGCCTCCACAGAAAAGGAATTCCCACTCAGGATGAGTGACCACTCGCCAGGATGGCATGAGTACATCTAACGCCCCTTAACCGGGGCGTTGTTGTTTCTGGCTTATAGCTGTTTCTGGCTTATAGACGCTCTATTTCCGCTTTCCTTCACTCCTCAGTATCAGCCGCGTTCATTTTTACGTTCACACCGAAAAAGCCTCCACGGTCCAGACAAGCGCGCGTGCCATCGTTCAGCTGCTCGCATGAAAGACTTGGCTGACAAACATTGTCACTGATGGACTACAGCAACTTTTCATCTGACAGCTATACTGAAGAGGCTATTGATCGCAGTAGTGGCGTGCCGCGCTCATTCAGGGATGAACAGGAAAGGTGATGAGCGAAAGGAGAAAGGAAGCGCGGCTGGCCATGGACGGCCTTTCTGTCTTGAAAGTGAAAAGGCTGATCGAACGTGTGCACAGGTTTGTAGGCACATTGATAGACACATACGAAAAAGCCGCCCTTGCGGACGGCTTGATCTGATTCTCTAACATGTTGCTTTTAACCATCTTTTGATGGTGCCGACACCAGGAGTCGAACCCGGGACCTACTGATTACAAGTCAGTTGCTCTACCAACTGAGCTATGTCGGCGCTTCACGTTTTCTTGAGAAAATGACTGATTGGCGGTTAAGCTAGTCAGTCAACAAGAAATCTTGTTGGCAATGGCTGGGGTACCAGGATTCGAACCTGGGAATGCCGATACCAAAAACCGGTGCCTTACCACTTGGCGATACCCCAGCAGTGTGGTGGCCAGAGACGGAATCGAACCGCCGACACGGGGATTTTCAATCCCCTGCTCTACCAACTGAGCTATCTGGCCGCTGCCAACGGTGCGTATTAAACTAAAAACGCAGCTTTTCGTCAACACCTTTGTGAAACTTTCTTTTCTAACCGTCGCTTAGGCCATGCCTTCGACTAACGGTACAGGGCTGAAGCGCCCGTATTTCCTGCCATTGCAGCCTGCCAGGCTTTCGGTTACGCCTGTGTAGGCGGCACATACCCCTCGGCCTGGTCGGTCGTTTCATTATCCATGTAGCGCTGCATCTGCTCCATCAGGTAGGCGCGATCCTCCGGGTTGAGCATGTTGAGGTGCTTTTCATTGATCAGGCGGGTCTGTAATGCCTGCCACTCTTCCCATGCCTTCCTGGAAACGCTGGCCTGAATCTCCTGCCCTTGCTTGCCGGGCAGCGGCGGGAACGCAAGCGCGGGCAGTTCCTTTTGATATTTGCGACAAAAAACCGTGTTGCTCATTGAAGACTCCTTGTTGGACGTATGGCCCAGGTTATACACGTCCGGGCGTTAGGTTGAGAGTAAAAGGGGCAAGCTGATCAAGCAGTGCCTTTACCGGGGCGGCCAGGCCAAGCGCCTGGGGGTTATTGACGTCATACCAGATTCCGCCTTCTCTTACCCCGTTCAGCCTATCGCAGGAAATCGGCTGAGGGGTAATCTCAAGGCGAAAATGGCTGAAAGTATGATGGAAAGCGGGCATGGCCGCCTCGCGTCTGGGAGCGGCCACGTGCTCCTCCAGCCAGGTGTTCAGCTCGCGGTACGTATCAAACTGGGGCAAGCTCCAGAGCCCGCCCCACAGCCCGCTGGGCGGGCGCCGCTCGAGCCATACCTTACCCTCTTGATCACGCAGCACCAGCATGAGAGTACTGCGGGTAGGCAGGGCTTTTCTGGGCTTGGATTCAGGGTAACGCTGGGGTTCGCCCTGGGCGTAGGCCAGGCAGACATCGTTGAACGGGCAGGCCTTGCAGTCCGGCCGGCTGCGCTTGCACAGGGTGGCGCCGAAATCCATCATTGCCTGGGTAAAATCCGCCAGGCGGGTCGATGGTGTGTAGTGCTCGGCGAGCGCCCAGAGCTTACGCTCGATGCCGGGCTTGCCCGGCCAGCCGGAAATGGCATGCAGGCGCGTCAGCGAGCGCTTGACGTTGCCATCCAGAATCGCCGCCCGGCGACCGGTGCTCTGGGCAATAATGGCGCCAGCGGTCGAGCGCCCGATGCCCGGCAGGGCCATCAGCGCATCGACACTCTCGGTAGGCAGCTCACCGTCGTGTTCGTCGAGCGCCACCTGGGCGGCCTTGTGCAGGTTGCGCGCACGAGCGTAGTAGCCAAGCCCTGTCCACAGGTGGAGTACCTCGTCCTGTGGCGCACGGGCCAGGGAGGCAAGGCTTGGAAAGCGCGCCATGAAACGCTCGAAGTAGGGGATCACGGTGGTCACCTGCGTCTGCTGCAGCATGATTTCGGATACCCACACACGGTAAGCGCTGCGCGGCGACTGCCAGGGCAGGTCGTGTCGGCCATGCTTATCGAACCAGGTGAGCAGGCGACGGCAGAACTCGTCTGCCGCCAGCCTTGGAGTTGGCATATCAGCCATGGGGTTTCCTTCGATAGAACAGGTAGTAGAGAAAGCTAGAGAAAGCCGACGCGGTGGCGCCTTGCACATGACGCCAATAAAAAAACGCCGGCGTGTGGGCCGGCGCAGACTGACTTACCTGAATGCTCAGTTGAATAGACGCCGGATACCTTCACGAAGTTCCTGGCCGGCCCCCTTGCCTAACTGCTCGTCCAGTTGTTCGAGGGAGCCACCTACACGCTCCTCTAGCTCTTCGGCCACGCGGCTGCCGGCTTCGTTGCGCAGCAGCTCGACCACGGCCGCCTGAAAGGCGTCGCGATCAAAGCGGCACCACTGCGTATGATCGTCGCTGAGATTGCCCTCACAGCGTACGGGCAGCGGCAACTGCTCGAGACGCGGATTGACGCTGCAAGCTGCATCAGCGGTATCTACCAGCCGTGCATTGGCCCGGGTATCGAAGTGGCGGCTGTTGAAGTCCAGCTCGCCCTCACCGCTTACATTGATGCCCGGCAAGGTGATCAGCAAATCATTGCTGCTGACGATGCCGTTGCGCACCTGGAAGGCGGCATCGAAACGTTCGAAACGCGTGTCGGCGTGCCAGTCACGCAGCGTTCCCTCACCTTCCAGTTGGGCGACCAGCTCGCACATCTGCTGGGAGACGTTGATATCCAGAATGGCGCCTTCATTGAGGCGAGCATTTACCTGGCCATTGAGGTTGCCGACCAGCGCTTCACGGCTGTTGCCGCGCGACGTGAGTTCGCCATCGGCATTGAGACGGCCGCGCAGCGGCGAGGTCTCTTCACCCAGCGCTTCGATCAGGGCGCCCACCTGAACATTGCTCACGCGGGGCGCAAGGGTCCACTCCATGATTCGCTCGCGCGCATCCAGCCGACCGCTGACATCAAGCTCGCCGCCGTAGAAGCGCGACTCGAATCCGCTAAGCCGATGCTCGCCCTCTTCGCCCTGCAGCCGCAGCCGCGTGTTTTCGAAGGTCAGCCCGGCCAGCAGCAGCCGTTCAAGGCGTAGCGCACCATCCAGCGAAAGCTCGCTCAGCCAGGTTTGCGGAAGCAGGGTTTCACTGCTCTGGGCAATCGCCTTGCGTAAAAAGCCTCGGCTTGCCTGCTGTGCGGTGGTGGGGCCGGCCAGGTAGTGGTCAAGGTTGAGCTGGTCGCCCTCAAGATCGAACGCAACTCGCGTGCCATCCAGTGCAGCAGAGAGTTCACCGGTAAAGGTGCTGTCATCCACTACCAGAGAAAGGCGCGGCAGAGACACCTGTTCCGTATCGCCTTCGATGGGGCTGGTCATGGCGATGTCGCTAAGCGCGGCTTCGTTGGCCGTATTGAGCTCGATACCGGCACGACTCAACCAGGGGCGCAGGGTAAAGGGAGCAGCGGTCATCTGCCCGCGATACCTTGGCGCATCCAGCATCTGTTCGATATTGAGGTGCCCGCTTACCCGTAGCCCATCAGGGCCGGTCAGTTGAATATCTCTTAACTGCGCCGTTTGTGCTTCCCAATCGCTCTCCAGCCCAAAGGCCAGCGCCAGCGCCAGGTTGCCCTGCCACTTGTCTGCATTCTGCAGACCGGTTTCCAACACCCCTTCGGTAACGCTCAGCCGTTTCTCTTCCAGGTGGGTAACGATTTCAGCGGCGCGCAGATTCACCTGCTGCGGTTGGCTCCCGGCGTTTACCCGCGTGCGCGTATTCAACCGGGTATTTTCCAGCACGACCCGGTCCTCGCCGAGCTTGAGCCTGATGCGTGTTTCAAGGTCAACGTCGCTGGTCAAATCCGGTGTGCGCTCCAGCACCTCGGCATCGAGGCGATTATGCCGGGTAAGCGTAAACATGGCCTTCAAGGGGAAAGGGCTGACCGGATTGACGTTGCTACCGGAAATATTAAGCGACTGCATACGCCACAATGCCTGACGCTGCACGTCACGAAAGCGGATATCAGCGTCGCGAACTTCGACGCCGGCGATATTGAGCACCACCGAAAGGCTGCTAGCGTCGGCGTTCGGGCCAGCGCTTGCCGGCGCCAGCACGGTCTGCGCCTTCTCATCGCTGCGCTCGGCCAAGCGTTCGACCAGCGGCTCCCAGTTGCCATCGCCCGCTTCATCACGCTCCAGATTCAGGCGCATGCCATCGAGGGTCAGGCCATCGATGGCAATTTCGCCTCGCAGCAGGGGGGCAAAGGCGATACTTACCTCCGCACGGTTGATGGCAGCAAACGAGGCTTCCTCTTCGGGCTGCTCGGGCAGCCAGGCGCGGGCCTGCTCTACACTGACGCCCAGGCGTGGATAGAACGACCAGGTGATCGGCCCTTCGAGCGCCAGATGCAGCCCGGTGTGCTCCTCTACCACGGCCGTCAGACGCGGCTTGAAATCCTCAGGATCGAGAAAGGTGGTGACATAGACCACCGCGGCCACCGCCACAATGCCAATGATACCGATGGCGGCCAGCAAAATACGCAATAACTGTTTCATTACCCTTTCCCTTGTGGGTCTAGCTCGACGAAATCACTGATAAGCGGACCGCCCGACGCGGAACGTTCGGCCTGGCTGCCTGGGCGGTAGCCAAGTTTGGAAAGCAGTAGCTGATCGGCCATTGGCAGTGATGCGGTTTCAATACGCAATTTACGCCCCTGCTGCAAGGCTTGCTCCCCCAGAAGCGCCGCCAGTCGTGAACCAACGCCGCGGCGGCGGGTGGTCTTGCGTACACAGAGTTCAGATACCCACCACGCCCGGTCGGGCGCCTCCTGAACCGCCGCTGCTGCCAGCAGGTGGTCGTTGAAATGCGCGCAGGCAAAGAAGTGGCCTGTGTTCAAGTGCTGCTCGATAAAGGGTAACACGGCCTGGGCTGGCACCCGCTCCTTGGGTGCATCATCATAAATACGCACAAGATCCAGGCGCACCTGCTCATCGGTGTCCCATCGGGCTCGATCGACATGCTCCAGTGTCACCGGCATGGTGAACTCCTCCTTGCCAAAGCAGCCAGGCTGCCGTATTTGATGCCCTGAAACGGCAGCTACCTTGCGCGCATTGTAGCGGATGGGGGCGCCGATTCTCTATAATGGCTGTTTTGCCGCAGATTTATGCCCTGATCAACTGGTGGAGAGACAGGGCGGCTTATCGCCTTTCCCTTCAGAATGCGCTAGAGCGCAGGAGATGCAACATGTCAGCGCGTATTGCCACGGTTAGCCGTGATACGAATGAAACCCAGATCAAGGTCAGCGTCAATCTGGATGGCGAAGGCCGCCTCAACTGCAAGACGGGCGTTCCCTTTCTGGATCATATGCTTGATCAGGTTGCACGGCACGGCATGATCGACCTGGACATCCAGGCTACCGGCGATGTGCATATCGACGACCACCACACTGTCGAGGACCTGGGGATCACTCTGGGCCAGGCCTTCAATGAAGCGATTGGCGACAAGCGCGGCATCTACCGCTATGGCCATGCCTACGTGCCGCTCGATGAAGCGCTTTCACGCGTGGTGATCGACTTCTCAGGCCGTCCCGGTCTTTACATGAATGTCGAGTTTACCCGCGACACCATCGGCCGCCTGGATACCCAGCTGTTCTGGGAGTTTTTCCAGGGCTTCGTCAATCATGCTCGGGTCACGCTGCACATTGACAATATCAAGGGCTTCAACGCTCATCATCAGGCCGAAACCATCTTCAAGGCGTTTGGTCGTGCCCTGCGCATGGCCGTGGCCGAAGATTCGCGCATGGCGGGCCAGATGCCTTCCACCAAAGGCAGCCTTTGATGACGTGCCGTGATTACCCACGCCACCGTTCGTTCATTTTGTTAAGGAGCGCTCCATGACCATTGCTGTGATCGATTACGGAATGGGGAACCTGCACTCTGTCGCCAAGGCGCTGGAGCACGTGACCCATGAGAACGTCATTATCACGCGCGACCCGCGGCGCATTCTCGGCGCTACCCGGCTGGTCCTCCCCGGTCAGGGCGCTATCCGCGACTGCGTTGGCGAACTCGAGCGTACCGAGCTGCGCGGGCTGGTGGACGATGTGCTGACACGTCAGGCCAAGCCCTTGCTGGGTATCTGCGTGGGCCAGCAAATGCTGCTGGAGCGTAGCGAAGAGAATGGCGGCGTCGACTGCCTGGGCTTTTTCCGGGGTAGTGTCGACAAATTTCCGACCGACATGCGCGATGAACACGACCAGCGCCTGAAAGTGCCCCACATGGGCTGGAACCTGGTCGAGCAGAACCACGCCCACCCGCTGTGGGCCGGTATCGACAACAACGAGCACTTCTACTTCGTGCACAGCTACTACGTGAATGCGACCGACGATGCCCAGGTATTCGGCACCACACGCTATGGCCGGGTAGGCGCCCATGTGGCCATTGGCCGTGACGCCACCTTTGCCGTACAGTTTCATCCTGAAAAAAGCTCCCGTGCGGGCCTGCGCCTGCTTGAAAACTTTGTCACCTGGACGCCCTGAGAGGTTTAGTTATGTTGGTAATTCCCGCGATCGATCTCAAAGACGGCCAGTGTGTGCGACTCAAACAGGGCCGCATGGAGGATGCGACGTCCTACGGCGACGACCCGGTGGCCATGGCCGCCCGCTGGGTGGAAGCCGGCGCACGCCGGTTGCATCTGGTTGACTTGAACGGCGCCTTTGAAGGCAAGCCGGTCAACGGTGAAGCGGTCACCGCCATTGCTCGCGCCTATCCCAACCTGCCGATCCAGATTGGCGGCGGCATTCGTAGTGCGCAGACCATCGAGCACTATCTGAATGCGGGCGTCTCTTACGTGATCATCGGCACCAAGGCGGTCAAGGAGCCGGACTTCGTGGGCGAAATGTGCCGCGCATTTCCCGGCCATGTGATTGTCGGTCTGGACGCCAAGGATGGGTTTGTGGCCACCGACGGTTGGGCGGAAGTCTCCACCGTCAAGGCCGTGGATCTGGCCAAACGCTTTGCCGATGACGGCGTATCCAGCATCGTGTACACCGACATCGCTCGCGACGGCATGATGCAGGGCGTCAACGTACAAGCCACCGCGCAGCTGGCTCGCGAAGGCGGCCTGCCGGTGATCGCCTCCGGCGGCGTGACCAACCTGGATGACATCAAGGCGCTTTGCGACGTGGCCGACAGCGGTATTCTAGGCGCGATTACCGGCCGGGCGATTTACGAGGGCAGCCTGGACGTTGCCGAGGCCCAGCGCCTCAGCGACCAGTTGACAGGAGGCGGCGCGTGAGTCTATCCAAGCGTATCATCCCCTGCCTGGATGTGGATGCCGGGCGGGTGGTCAAGGGCGTCAACTTTGTCGGCATCCGTGATGCGGGCGACCCCGTCGAGATCGCCCAGCGCTACAATCAGCAGGGCGCCGATGAAATCACCTTTCTGGATATCACCGCCAGCCACGAAGACCGTGCCACCACGGTGGAGATGGTGGAACGTATTGCCGGGCAGGTATTCATTCCACTGACCGTCGGCGGCGGCATCCGCACCTGTGACGATATCCGCACCATGCTCAATGCAGGCGCCGACAAGGTGTCGATCAATACCGCGGCGGTGACCAATCCCGAGTTCGTGCGCGAGGCGGCGGAGCGCTTTGGCAGCCAGTGCATCGTGGTGGCGATCGATGCCAAGCGGGTATCCGGTGACGACGAGCCTCCGCGATGGGAAATTTTCACCCACGGCGGGCGTCGCCCGACAGGGCTTGATGCCGTGGAGTGGGCAAAGAAGATGGTGGACTTCGGCGCCGGTGAGCTGCTGTTGACCAGCATGGACCGTGACGGTACCAGGATCGGCTTTGATCTGGGCGTGACCCACGCGATTTCAGAAGCGGTCAGCGTGCCGGTCATCGCCTCGGGCGGGGTGGGCAATCTGGACCACCTGGTGGATGGCGTGCTCAAGGGCGGCGCCGACGCCGTACTGGCGGCCAGCATTTTCCACTTCGGCGAGCACACCATTCCCGAAGCAAAACGCTATATGGCCGAACGAGGTATCGAAATGCGCCTTTGACGGGCGCATGGATTTACGCCCTCTCCAGCAGCATCACACGCCGTGCGTGACCCCAGGCCTGCAACGTCCGGCAGGCCTGCCTACTCCTCTTCGTCCAGGCTCAAGCCCAGATTGCTGATGCCATTATTGCGGCCAAGCCTGCGTATATCCTTCAGCGCGGTCTTGCTGATCGGCTCGCTGACGGCATCAAGCACGGCATCCTGAAAGTCGTTTTCATCTTCCATCAAGGGGTGGTCGCGGATCAGCAGCGCGAGCTTCTGGGCATCCTCCTCACCTTCGGTGAGTTCAATAAAGGCGCGCACGCCAGCGCGTGAGGTACGGCTCACGTCCAGCACGGCTTCGGGAGAATCGCCCTGTAGCGTATCAAGCAGCGCCGAGATGGATACCACCGCGTCCAGCGCTCGGCGCGCACCAAAGCTTTCATCTTCTGCCGGGGGTTCGCACTCGGCGAGCTTTTCGGCCTGGCGGGCAAAATCGATACTGGCACCGGGTACGCTAAGTCGCTCCCAGACCAGATTCAGCACGGTGCGCAGCGTATGACCATCCCCATGGCCGGTGGTCTGTTCATAGAGCGCGTAATTGGGTAACAGTCGCTCGCAAAGCGCAGCCATGAACGCCTGCTGAGCCACAAGCGGCAGCACCTGAAGCCGCTGATAAAAACCTAAGGGTTTGGACGCCATACTGATTTCCTAACGCGCGATATTGGTGAAATGAGGGCAATACGTTATGGTCGAACCTCGCTGTCATGAACCCCGACAGCCTGACTGAGTACGGCCGGCGAGGAGATTACCATGCATATACATCTGCTACAGCACGGCTCTGATCATGACCCCGCCCGCTTGACCGACTGGTTGAGCAGTATGGGGCATAGTTACACCGTTTTTCATCTTTACGCGGGCGAACTCGCCCCACGCCCGGCGGAAAGCGATGCGCTGATCGTGTTGAGCGGGCCAGAAACCTTTCTTCATCAGCCGCCCTCGTGGTTCAAGGCCGAGGACAAGCTGATCAACCGCTACCTGGATGGCCAGAAGCCGGTGCTGGGCATCGGCCTGGGCGCGCTTTTGATCGCCCGGGCACTGGATGCCGTGGTAGCTCCCGGCACCTATCCGGAACGAGGCTTTCATAAGGTGACGCTCGCCCCGGAAAGCCCGTTCGATCTACCCGAGCAGTTTGACGCGTTCATGTGGCATCGCCACGTGTTCAGCCTGCCCGAGGACGCCCTGCCGCTGGGAGGAAGCCCCGCCGCCCCGCTGCAGGGCTTCAGCTGGGACAGCGGTCGCGTAGTGGGCCTGCTGTGCCATCTGGAGGTAACGCGTTCAAGCGTGATGCAGCTTCTCGAGCAGGCGAAAGGTGCGGCCGAACACTCGGCTTTCAGCAGCAAGGCGGCCGAACGCTTTGTGCAGACCGCTGACCAGATACTGGACAACCCTACCCGCTTTCACCAGCTGGCGCCGCTGCTTGATCGTGTCATGACCCAGTGGCTGAAAATAACCTGAACGATCGCTGGACCTGTCGCTCATACCATTCTACCGGCTGCCGGCATTCCACTGCCTGGCAGCCTCCAGGCAGCTCTCCCAATCGCCTACATGAATATCCGGTGCCGCGCTTGCCTGCTGCCTTTCCAGGTGATAGCGATAGAGCGGATCGTAATACTCGGTCAAAAGTGGTGCCAGCCACGCTTCATGGGCCTGGGGATTGCCCTCGGCATGGGCCTTGAAGGCCAGCGCCTGAAGCCGCTGCAAGCGTTGAAGACGTGCATTGCCCAAGCGCTTTTCCAGCCGAATCAGCGCATTGCCCAACTGACGCTGCATCAGGGTCCAGCCTTCTTGCGCGCCGCAATACGCGGTGTACTCTTTTTCAAGCTCGATGATGTAGTCGTTCAGGAGCTGATCGAGCCGCCAATCGAGGGGCATCTCGATGCGCACACGTGGCGCCTTTTGCAGAGCATGCCAGAAGGTGAGCGGTATGTTGGCATTCCCGATCTGGCGTGACTCATCCTCAATGACCAGCTTGTCCGGCAGGGCCAGCAGCCGCGCGCCCAGCGCATGCTCGAAATCGATCTGAGTCGCGGGTGCTTCTGGTCTGCGTCCGAAGGCAGAGCCTTTATGGTGGGCGCAGGCTTCGAGATCGACGCCGTTTTCCAGCTGATTGATCAGCGTGGTCTTGGCGCAGCCGGTCAACCCGGCTACCACCAGCATGGGCTGCTCGGCCGCCTGCTCGATACGCTGGCACAGCGCGTGACGCATGGCCTTCCAGCCACCCTCTATCCGCGGTGTCGAAATCCCCGCCGCTTGAAGCCATTGCTGGGTGATCTGCGAGCGCAGCCCGCCGCGAAAGCAGTAGAGAACGGCATCAGGGTGCTCGCAAAGATAGGCTTTCCAGGCCGCGATACGCGCCTGCTTGATATCGCCGCTGACCAGTTGTTCACCAAGTGCAATGGCGGCTTTCTGGCCCTGCTGCTTGTAGGCAATGCCTACCTGACGGCGCTCTTCGTCCACCATCAAAGGGAGATTGACCGCCCCGGGCAGGCTGCCCTGGGCAAACTCGATCGGGGCACGCACATCAATCAGCGGGCGCGCTTCGCTGATAAAGCTCAGGGAGGGAGGCAGTGCTTCAGGCATTATCCGACCATCTCGATCAACGCATCGCCTTCACGGGGTTTCATGACGCCAAAGGGCTCAAGCGATAATCCAAATTCTCGGCCAATGCGTTCAACGTCATCTTCCCAGGCGGGGTCGACACTGAGCAGCAGGCCGCCGGAGGTTTGCGGGTCACACAGCCACTGCCAGTGGGCGTCATCCATGCTGGGCAGGCTCTTGCCCAGGGCATCACGGTTGCGCAAGGTGCCGCCGGGAACGGCGCCCTGGCGGCGATACGCCTCGGCTTCGGCCAGCCGCGGGAGGCGGCGAAAATCGATCTGGGCCATCACGTTACTGGCGCTGCATATTTCCGAAAGATGGCCGGCCAGACCGAAACCGGTCACGTCGGTCATGGCGTTGAGGCCTTTGACACCGGCAAGGGAAACACCAATACGATTGGATTTGAGCATCGTTTCCCGAGCAAGGCCATGGTGGCCTGCTTCCAGTAGCCCACGCTTTTCGGCTGTCGTGAGCAGACCAACGCCGAGCGGCTTGGTCAGAAACAGAAGATCCCCTGGCTTGGCACGGCTGTTGAGCTTGAGCTGATCGAGATCCACCAACCCGTTCACTGCCAGGCCGAAGATGGGCTCAGGCGCATCGATGGAGTGCCCGCCGGCCAGAGCGATGCCCAGTTCGCGGCATACTCCCTGAGCCCCGGCGATCACATCACCGGCCACTTCCGCACTCAGTTTATCCAGCGGCCAGCCAAGGATGCTCAAGGCCATGACCGGGGTGCCGCCCATGGCATAGATATCGCTGATGGCGTTGGTAGCAGCGATGCGCCCAAAATCGAACGGATCATCGACGATGGGCATGAAGAAGTCGGTGGTGGAGATCATGCCGCGGCCATCGCCAAGATCGTAAACCGCGGCGTCTTCACGCCCCTGATTACCTACGATCAGCTGCTTGTGTCCGGCGCTCGGGCCAGCCTTTGCCAGAATGCTATCCAGCACGTCCGGGGCGATCTTGCAGCCACACCCGGCGCCGTGACTGTACTGGGTCAAGCGAATGGAACTCATGGCGTTTCTCCTTGGCACATCGATATTTTTTTCATGATGACTTAAGCGTAGCACTACTTACAGCGCCTCCAGGGCATCGCTGAGCTTGTCCACAGCGATTACTTCCATCCCCTTCGGCGACTGCTTGGGCGCGTTGGCGCGCGGCACGATAGCTCGCAAAAAGCCATGCTTGGCAGCCTCGGCAATGCGCTCCTGGCCACTGGGTACCGGGCGTATCTCACCGGAAAGTCCTACCTCACCAAACACCACCAGCTCCTTGGGAAGCGCGCGGTTCTGCAGGCTCGAAACCACGGCCAGCAGTACGGCAAGGTCCGCACTGGTTTCTAGTACCTTGACACCACCTACCACATTCAGGAAAACGTCCTGATCCCCGGTAAACAGCCCACCATGGCGATTCAATACAGCCAGCAGCATGGCCAGTCGATTCTGATCGACCCCGACCGCCACGCGGCGCGGGTTGCCCAGCGCAGATTCATCGACCAGCGCCTGCACTTCCACCAGAATGGGCCGAGTGCCTTCCCACACCACCATGACCAGACTTCCCGGCGCCTGCTCTTCCTGACGCGAAAGGAAGATGGCACTGGGGTTCTTGACCTCCTTGAGGCCTTGTTCAAGCATGGCAAAAACGCCCAGCTCGTTGACGGCACCAAAACGGTTCTTCTGGCCGCGTAGCGTGCGAAAGCGGGAATCGGCGCCGCCTTCCAGCAACAAGGATGCATCGATCATGTGCTCGAGCACCTTTGGGCCGGCCAGGGTGCCGTCCTTGGTCACGTGGCCCACCAGCAGCAGCACCGTATTGGTCTGCTTGGCAAAGCGAGTGAGGGCTGCCGCCGATTCACGCACCTGAGCGACCCCGCCCGGCGCCGAACTGATATCTTCCAGGTGCATGGTCTGGATAGAGTCGATGACCAGAATTTCCGGCTTTTCACGCTCGGCGACCGCCAGAATGGTCTCGACGCTGGTTTCCGCCAGCATCTTCAGACCGCTGGTAGGCAACTGCAAGCGGTGGGCGCGCATGGCGACCTGGGAAAGCGATTCCTCACCGGTCACATACATGATGCGCCGCTGCTGAGCCAGCTTGCAGGCCGTCTGCAGCAGCAACGTCGATTTCCCCGCGCCCGGGTTGCCGCCTAGAAGTACGGCAGAGCCCGGCACCAGACCGCCGCCCAGCACACGGTCAAACTCATTGAAGGTAGAAGTGAGCCTGGGCACTTCGCTCAAGTCGACATTGCTGAGATCGACCACATCCCGGGAAAGATTGCCTGCATAGCCTGCCCTGCCGGCGGAGGTTGCACTGCCACTGCCCGGACGGGCGCTTGCCAGACGGACCTCACTGAGCGTATTCCACTCATTGCAACTGGAGCACTGGCCTTGCCACTTGCGGTACTCGGCCCCGCACTCGGTACATACAAAGGCACTCTTGGCTTTAGCCACTGCGTTCATACTCCCGTTATCGAATCATGCTGATGGCGTCAGGCGCTGAAATACAAAAGGCGGCCCGTGGCCGCCTTGTTTCGCTACTGCTTGATTACTGACGCTGTAGCTGTAACATTTCGCCATTTTCGAAGCGACGACGCTCCGGGTCGATCAATTCAA
Organism: Vreelandella aquamarina; assembly: GCF_020075495.1. GTDB lineage: Bacteria > Pseudomonadota > Gammaproteobacteria > Pseudomonadales > Halomonadaceae > Vreelandella > Vreelandella aquamarina_A. The sequence goes on along the minus strand of NZ_JABYQT010000001.1, from coordinate 1,850 downwards.
GCGTACGCTCGTCGATACGCTGGAAGTAGTAGATCTGGCCGTCGCCATTAGGCGTCAGCTCATAGACGGTTGCGTCCGGGTCAGACGGCGTACCGTTCAACACTTCCCAGTTGCCCGCGTAGTTTTCCGGCGGCGGTGTTTGAGGATGGTTACGATAGGTCGCATCCAGTGTAAAGGTGCGCTCGTCTGCTGCGCCCGTTTCCTCGCCTACCATGGTAACGTCCAGGTCGATACCGTCACAGTTGCGGCAGGGCAGCGTTCCCTGGTAGTGCTGTTGTGACGCGCTGACTCCTGCGTCACTTTCCTGGCCTGACGGGCCGCCGGTTGCACAACCAGCCAACAATGCCAACATAGCCGAACCGGCTAGCAAACTCCTGAATTGCATTGGATCTCTCCTTATCGTGTTGGTCATACATTTCTTGCGTGCGGTTATGACAGCATAACCGTTACAAGGTGCGACGCCCACCCCTTAGACGCATGGGAATGCTTGCGCTTGGGCAAGCATCAAGCGACCATGGCTTATTACGCAAGGATAATCAGGTTACCACCATGAGCCAATTCTGGAGTCCCGCTGTCAAGGCGCTTACCCCTTATGTCCCAGGCGAGCAGCCGCGTGAGCGCTTGATCAAGTTGAATACCAACGAAAACCCTTACCCCCCGGCACCCGGTGTGGGCGAGGCCCTGCGCAACTACGCCACTGACCACCTGCGCCTTTACCCGGACCCGACCTCGGCGGCTTTACGCGCCACGCTTGCCGACACTTTCGGCGTGGAAAGCCAGCAGGTATTTGTAGGTAACGGCTCCGATGAAGTGCTGGCATTGGCCTTTCAAGCATTCTTTTGCCACGATGCGCCGCTTGATACGCCCACGATCACGTATAGCTTCTACCCGGTTTATGCCAATCTCTATAATGTTGAGCTACGCACCCACCCGTTGACCTCACGGTGGGAAGTCGATATCGAGGCGCTCGGCGCGGCCTCCGAGCGTAGCGGCGTCATCTTTGCCAACCCCAATGCGCCCACCGGGCACGCTCATTCGCTTGCCAGCATCGAAGCGCTCCTGAAACGGGTAACCGACCGCGTTGTAGTGATAGATGAAGCGTATGTCGATTTTGGTGCAGAAAGCGCAATTTCTCTGGTTGACCGCTATCCCAACCTGCTGGTCACCGGCACTTTCTCTAAATCACGCAGCCTGGCTGGCCTTCGCCTTGGCTACGCGATTGGCTCAGCCGAGTTGATCGACGGCTTGCAGCGGGTAAAGGACTCATTCAACTCCTACCCGGTGGATAGCCTGGCAAGCCTGGTCGGTATTGCCGCTCTGGAAGATAAGGCGCACTTTGATGCGTGCCGAGAGCGGGTCATGACGACGCGAGAGCGTACCCGTCAGCGCCTAAAAGCGCTGGGCTTTGAAGTGCTCCCCTCCTCAGCCAACTTCGTACTGGCCGAGCATCCCGACCTTGCTGGCGCACAACTTTTTGCAGGGCTGCGTGAGCGCGGTATTCTGGTGCGCCACTTCAACACGGCCGAACTCAACAATTTCCTGCGTATCACTATCGGTACCGACGACGAGATGGATAGCCTGATCGAAGCGCTGGAAGTAATTTGCGCTTAGCGTTGCGAATAGAGAGTAGCAATGCAAGGCGGCGAAAGCCGCCATTTAGTTGACTGTTTTTCTTTCGCGCATAAAAAAATCCCCCGAGGCGAAGCCCCGGGGGATTTTTCATAATAAGTGCCTGACGATGACCTACTCTCGCATGGGGAGACCCCACACTACCATCGGCGCTAAGCGGTTTCACTACTGAGTTCGGCAAGGGATCAGGTGGTTCACGCTCGCTATGGTCGTCAGGCGTA
>NZ_JABYQT010000019.1 GCF_020075495.1 Vreelandella aquamarina | reverse complement strand
TGACAAACCGAAGGTTTTCACCTTCATTCACCGCTGGTAACGCTGGGCGTCCCCGGCAGCGGATGCGTACTTTACGGATTCACTGCCGGTTGTGCAAGCGCTTTTTGCAAACCGGCGAAAAAAGTTTCAGCTTTACGGCTTGGCCTTGCGCATTACTGCGTAAATCGGGCCCGAGAGCACGTAGGCGCCAAACAGCAAAAGCAGCATGACTGAAGGCTCTACCGAGATCATGACAAAGCCAAGCACCACTGCCAACAGCACCACAAAGGGCACCGGCTTTTTAAAATCGAGATCCTTGAAACTGTAGTAGCGAATATTGCTGACCATCAGAACACCAGCAGCAGCCACTACTACCAGCATCAGCAGCTTGAAGCCAAACGCATCGGCATCGAAGCTGTGGAAGGTCCATACACTGGCAGCCACTACCGCCGCCGCCGACGGGCTCGGCAGGCCAATGAACCACTTCTTGTCAGTGCTGCCGATCTGCACGTTGAAACGTGCCAATCTAAGCGCGGCGCAGGCTACATATAAAAATGCCACCACCCAGCCGGTCTTGCCGATATCCTGCAGTATCCAGGTAAACGCCACCAGCGCCGGCGCCATGCCAAAGGAGATCATGTCAGCCAGGCTATCGTACTCGGCACCAAAGGCGCTTTGAGTATTGGTCATGCGCGCCACACGGCCGTCCAGGCCATCGAGCACCATGGCGATAAAGATAGCGACCGCCGCGGAAGTAAATTCGCCATTGATCCCCGCTACAACGGCAAAGAAGCCGGAAAACAGAGCGGAGGTCGTGAATAGATTGGGCAGCAGGTAAATCCCTTTACGTCGAATCTTCTTGCCATCTTCCAGGGCTTCTTCGACGACTTCCGTATCACGCAAGAAAGCAGCCGCCAGGTCCTCGTTACCGACCTCATGACGGTCATCGTGAATTTCGGGCTTGGAAGGGTTGGCGTGCTCTTGATCGCGAGCGTCCTGAGTCATAGATGTCATCCGTTTAATATAGAGTCACAAATAGTGAACACTTTCATTCTACACGGTGAACCCTAGTCAGCCAGTCAATTACCGCAAGCAAACACAATGCAAGCCTGCTGACCCCAGAAACCAAAACGGGGCGCGCCAAAGCGCACCCCGTTGACCAAATCGATAAATGCTTAGTTCTTGGACTTGTCGACCAGCTGATTGGCCGTGATCCACGGCATCATGCCACGCAGCTTGGCGCCCACCTGCTCGATCTCGTGCTCGGCATTCAGGCGACGGCGAGCAGTCATGGAAGGATAGTTGGTGTTACCTTCCTGAATGAACATTTTCGCGTACTCGCCGGTTTGAATGCGCTTGAGCGCATTACGCATGGCGGCACGTGACTCATCGTTGATCACTTCCGGGCCCGTTACGTACTCGCCATACTCCGCATTGTTGGAGATGGAGTAGTTCATGTTGGCGATACCGCCTTCATACATCAGGTCAACGATCAGCTTGAGTTCGTGCAGGCATTCGAAGTAGGCCATTTCCGGAGCGTAACCGGCTTCGGTCAGCGTCTCAAACCCCGCCTTGACCAGCTCTACCGCGCCGCCACAAAGCACCGCCTGCTCACCGAACAGATCGGTTTCGGTTTCATCCTTGAAGGTAGTCTCGATGATACCGCTGCGGCCGCCGCCAACGCCTGCTGCGTATGAGAGCGCCAGCTCCTTGGCGTTGCCAGACGCATCCTTGTGGATCGCGATCAGATCCGGAATGCCGCCGCCTTTTACAAACTCGGAGCGAACGGTGTGGCCCGGCGCTTTCGGCGCGATCATGATCACGTCGAGATCCTGGCGCGGCTCAATCTGGTTGTAATGGATGTTGAAGCCATGCGCAAAAGCAAGCGTGGCACCTTCTTTCAGGTTCGGCTCTACTTCGTTTTCGTAGATAGCTTTCTGGTTTTCGTCCGGCGCCAGGATCATGACCACGTCAGCGGTCTTGCAGGCTTCCGGTACGCTTGCCACTTTAAGCCCGGCCGCTTCAGCCTTGGCAGCTGAAGAAGAGCCTTCACGCAATGCAACGGTGACGTCCACACCCGACTCTTTCAGGTTGTTCGCGTGAGCATGACCCTGTGAACCGTAGCCAACGATGGTTACTTTCTTGGCTTGGATCAAGGAGAGGTCACAATCTTTATCGTAGTAAACGCGCATGGCGAGGCTCCAGAAAAGTGTTATCGAGTCGGGTCGTTATCAAAGCGTGTCAGCGCTGATGGCCACCTGCGCCGTCTTGTGCAGCGCTAGGTAAGGCGTTGGAGCCACTCTACGCCACGCGCCACTTTGCGTAAAACGCTATATTTGCAATACACTATTGCGAAATTTGAAACACGGTGGCGGTATGGATTTTCGGCTGCTTAGACATTTCGTGGCACTTTCTGACACGCTGCATTTTGGCCGCGCCAGTGAGCTTTGCCACGTAAGCCCCTCGACCCTGAGTCGCTCGATCCAGCAGCTGGAAAACGAGCTTTCCACTCCGCTGTTCGAGCGCGACAACCGCCATGTCACGTTGACGGCACATGGCCTTGGTTTTCAGCGCTACGCCCGCGAAACACTGGAGCAGTGGGAGGTAATCAAGCGGCGCCTGGCCGATACCGCGCAGCTCAGCGGCGAGATCAGCATCTACTGCTCGGTAACGGCGAGCTACAGCTTTCTTTACGAGCTATTGAGCGATGTGCGCACGCGCCACCCGGGGATCGAGCTGAAGCTGCATACCGGCGACCCTGCCGATGCCATGAAAAGAGTGATGGAGGGCGACGATGACATGGCCATCACACCGCGCCCGCGCATCCCTCCCAATGCCCTGGCGTTCAAATCACTCACCCGCTCGCCGCTGGTCTTCATCGCTCCCACAGAGCCCTGCGAATGGCTGCCCGCCTCCCCCGAAAGCTCGACCGCCGAGCAGTGGCAAGAGGTACCCATGATTCTCTCTGAAGCGGGACTATCGCGAGAGTACGCCACTACCTGGTTCAAGGCGATGGGCGTGAGCCCGCGCATCTATGCCCAGGTCGCGGGTCACGAGGCTATCGTGAGCATGGTGGGGCTAAGCTTTGGCGTTGGCGTGGTACCCAAAATCGTGCTGGACAACAGCCCGCTTGCCAACCGGGTCCGGGTACTGAACGTGAAACCCGAACTTCCCCACTACGACGTCGGCCTGTGCGTTCTCAACCGACGGCTGAAAAACCCGATCATCGATGCGCTGTGGGCAGCGATCAGCGAGCGTTAACAACAGAATTTTTTCTCTGCTCAATACCTTACCTGCGCCAGTACGGGCAGCATGATCAGAAACAGAGGCACCAGCAGAAGCATGCTGACCACGATAAACTCTGTTAATGCTTGATCCTGTTGAGATAATTTCTTCGTTTAAAATTTAAACTCAAAAAGACTCTTCCAAATAACCTTTATTCTTCAAGGCTTTAATAAGTTGATTATAGTCATACCCACCCTCCCTATCATGAAACTCCTTAATGATACCCAAAGCAGTTGCACCATTAACTTCATTTTCTAATGTAGGATCAGCGCCTGCTTCAACGAAAGCCAAGGCAGCCTTATATTCACTGCCGTAAAGTGCTCGATTCAAAGGAGGTGCTTGAAATTGCCCTCTATGGTTTACATCAGCACCATAAGCTAACAATAGCTTGACGTGATCAATATAAAAATCTAATTGCCTCTCAAATAGTAAAGTATTCCCTCTACTTGTATTTACTATCGTATTTGGATCGGCCCCGGTTTCCAGCGCTGCTTCAAGAAACGCCGGGTCGGTTTGTGTAAAGGCTAGATAGATTAAATAAATAGTGCTTTTACCAGGCTTATCTTCATCAATGATCACGAGGTTGGGGTCGCCGCCGTGTGCCAACAAATAGCGAAAGCCTTCGATATTGGCACCCATCGTATCTGTGGCTGACCAGAAAAGCGGAGTCATGCCGTCCTTACCCGGCATATTGGGGTCGGCGCCCTGGTCCAACGCCTGCTGCATGGCCTCCGTATCGCCCCGTCCAGCGGCAACAGCCAATGCCCGCTGAGAAGGGTCGGAAAAGTAATAGTCGGGTTCCGTGGAATAGGAAGGCGAGTTGGCACAAGCGGGCAGCGTTATAGCCATCAATAGAATCGCCTGCCAGATCTTCAATCCTCGCATAAAATTTTCCTCCTTTTGGATGCGTGCCTTCGGCACCATTTGACACCATAAGGTTATCGCTATAACGCTAATACCAATACGCTGTGAAGGCTCAACCTATGTTTTACCACCTCAGCCTAGTTAATTAATCAAAGCTTGACGAATCGAAAAAGCAAAGACACCCTAACTTAAATCAGTTCCACATATCCATGAGAGAAACCCGATGATCAAGAAATACATGCTGACCATTACGGCAGCTTCAATCATGGGCAGCACCGCTGCTTATGGCGACTATTTCAACAACTACTTCAACAGCTACGGCGCTGCACGTGATCAAGTGTTGCAACAAAACACAAGAGGCGCTTTTACCCAGGAAGACTCATGCAACATGGTTTCTCAAATGGCGGAGGCAATCATGGCGAATCATCTGGCCGGTGCTCCCAAGGGGCCCGTTATCGAGGGAGAGGAACTCGAGGAGGAAGTGCGACAATTGGAGGAAGATTACAGCATCATGTCAACGGGCCTGGCGACAGCCCAAGTGTATCGCTACGACCTCGACGAATTTTCGACTGCAGAAGAATTCCGCGAACAGTTTTATCAGGACTGTCTACAAGAGAGATAGCGTTAGCCGTTTTTAAGCCCAATCAATCAGGGCAGACTTACATCATGTCAGGTCCCGCATGATTGACAACTACTTTGTTAAATAACTCCAGTTGCCTGGCCTGCCACTCCTTCATCGCTGTCATCGGTGATTGGTGATACAGCGCCTTCTGGGGATGATTGACTAACCAAGAGCCAACCAAGATGCATCATAAGCAACTACTTACCACAGCAGCGGTCTTCCTGCTCAGCTATAGCGGCGTACATGCTGATACTTTCGATAGTTTCGGAGCACGTGCCAGTGATACTATTGAGTCTTATGATGGTCCTTTAGAGGCCTACACCCGCCCAAAATCATGTGAAATGGCGGCTGCATCGGCAGGCATGGTGATGCGAGAGCACTTATGGGGCAGCACTGTATCCAGAGATTTTGAAGAAGAAGAATTAAAGAAAGCCAAACAGGAGGACACGACTGCCTCTGCCTCTTTGGACCTCGCTCTTGCCAAGGCATCTACCTACGACCTGGACGCGTTTTCCTCCGTGGATGATTTTACCGACCAGTATTATCAGGACTGCGTGGCTTTTGATGGATCCGAGTAGCTTTTATATAGCTACCGCAGCCGCAATATGTTCTATCAACGGCTGCGCGCGCTGAAGCCTTCTATGGGTTAGTCGATGAGATTGACTAGCCTCGCCCATAAAAAAAACCGGTCAACTGTCGTTGACCGGTTTTTTACGCTAATGACAGCGCATGCTTTCGCTCAAACTAAAGCGACAGCACCTTATCCCCCCGGGCAATACCCGAGACCCCGGTGCGCGCCACTTCGAGAAGGCCCACCGGCGCCATGGCCTGCAGGAAGGCATCAAGCTTGGCGGCGTCGCCGGTGATCTGCACGGTGTAGAGGCTTGGCGTCACGTCGACGATCTGCGCGCGGAAGATATCCACGGTGCGTTTCACCTCGTCGCGGGCCGCGCCCAGTGCTTTCACCTTTACCAGCATCAGCTCGCGCTCGATGTGGTTGCCCTCGGTAAGATCGACCAGCTTGACCACATCGATCAGCTTGTTGAGATGCTTGGTGATCTGCTCGATCACCCGGTCATCGCCTACCGTGGTCACCGTCAGTCGTGACAGCGAGGGGTCTTCGGTGGGCGCCACGTTCAGCGTTTCGATGTTGAAGTTGCGCTGGGAAAACAGGCCGACCACACGCGACAGCGCCCCCGGTTCGTTTTCCAACAGAATCGAGATGATATGTCGCATCAGGTACGCTCCGTTTTAGACAGCAGCATGTCACGCATGGAGCCAAGCGGCACCTGCATCGGATAGACGTGCTCGAAGGGGTCGACCTTCACGTCGAGGAACACAAGCTCGTGCTTGTCGGCAAACGCGCGCTCGAGCGCGGGTTCGAGCTCCTCCTTTGTGGTGACGGTGATGGCAGTAAACCCGTACGCCTCGATCAACAGATGGAAGTCCGGCAGCGACTCCATGTAAGAGTGCGCATGGCGTGACTTGTAGTTCAAGTCCTGCCACTGGCGTACCATGCCCAGCGATGCATTGTTGAGGTTGAGGATCTTGACACCCACCCCGTACTGCTTGCAGGTCGACAGCTCCTGCATCATCATCTGGAAGCTGCCTTCACCAGTGACGCATACCACGTCGTCGTCCGGGAAGTTCTGCTTGATCCCCATGGCGGCCGGAAAGCCAAAGCCCATGGTGCCGAGCCCGCCAGAGGTAATCAGCCGGTTGGGCTTGTCGAACTTGTAGTACTGCGCGGCAAACATCTGGTGCTGACCGACATCCGTGGTCACGTACGCTTCGCCGCGGGTGATGCGGCACAGCGCTTCGACCACTTCCTGAGACTTCAACGCCTCGCCGGGCTTGGAAGGCTCATACAGCTTGCCGTGACGCTCGGCGCGCCAGCCGTCGATCTTCTCCCACCACTCTTTCAGCGCTTCAGGATGCGTGATCGGCTGCCCCTGCACCAGGCTGATCATCTCGCTGATGACGCTGTCCGCCGGGCCCACGATGGGCACATCGGCACGCACCGTCTTGGAAATCGAGCTGGGGTCCACATCCACGTGAATGATCTTGGCCGTGGGGCAGAACTTGGATGTGTTGTTGGTCACACGATCATCAAAGCGCGCGCCAATGGCAATGATCAGATCCGCGTGGTGCATGGCCATGTTGGACTCATAGGAGCCGTGCATGCCCAGCCAGCCAAGGCTCTGCTGATCGCTTTGCGGGTAGGCGCCGATGCCCATCAAAGTGGTGGTAATCGGGAAGCCCAGCTTCTTGACCAGATCGGTCAACCCTTCGCTGGCACGGCCGGTCACCACGCCGCCGCCGGTATAGAACACCGGACGCTTGGCCTTGAGCATCAGCTCGACGGCTTTCTTGATCTGCCCGGTATGGCCACGCGTCACCGGGTTGTAGGAGCGTAGCTTGACCTTTTTCGGGTAGACGTACTCGTAGCGCTCGGTGGGAGCGGTCATGTCCTTGGGAATATCCACGACGACCGGCCCCGGGCGCCCTGTCGAGGCAAGATAAAACGCCTTCTTGAGCACTTCGGGAATTTCAGACGGGTGACGAATCGAGAAGCTGTGCTTCACGATCGGGCGCGTCACACCCACGATATCGGTTTCCTGGAAGGCATCTTCGCCGATCAGATGACTCATTACCTGGCCGCACAGCACGACCATGGGAATAGAGTCCATGTAGGCAGTAGCAATGCCGGTAACCGCGTTGGTAGCGCCGGGGCCGGAGGTTACCAGCACGACACCCGGCTTGCCCGAGGCACGGGCGTAGCCGTCAGCGGCGTGGGTGGCGGCCTGTTCGTGGCGAACCAGGATGTGTTTTACCTTGTCCTGGCGAAAGAGCGCATCATAGATATGCAGCGCTGCGCCGCCGGGATAACCATAAATGTATTCGACGCCCTCGTCTTGCAAGAAGCGGGCGATCATATCTGCGCCGGAAAGCAGTTCCACTGTGTTTCTCCCCTGGAGGTCTCGAGTGCGATCCGCAGGACATCCTGCGGTGTCGAGTGCGGCGGTATGCCGCTGCCGGCCCATGCCGGCACCTGATGCCAAACCCTGGCATACGGCCCGGTTAGGGCCTGCACTCTCTGAGAGCACCGGCTCAAGATCTTGAGCCGGGAACTCCCTAGCACGGCGGATTGCCGCGTCGGGGCGTTGGCCAGGTCGAGCGGTTAGCTCAAGCCCGGAAGTCCTTCGGCGGGTAAAGGCGCTTGCCTACCCTTCGCGCGGGAAATAGGGATTGCCCGTCAGGTCCGCGCCCGCAAATCAGGAATGGTTAAGATTCCATTAGCACTCAAGCATGTCAACCTCCAATGCCTCATGAATGTGCAAGGCCTCGGTTTGACGCAACGTCAGGCCATAAAAAAAGCCCCGCCGGCAGAGCCAGCGGGGCTTTTGCGTCAGCGCGGTTCAGGTATTGAAGACAAGCTTGCCCTCGTCAGCGCTGATATGGATGGTATCGCCCGGCAGGAACTTGCCAGCGAGCAGATCCTGAGCCAGCGGGTTTTCGATGCGGCTTTGAATGGCCCGCTTGAGCGGACGCGCGCCGTACACCGGATCAAACCCCACCACCGCGAGTTGGGCCATGGCATCGTCGCTGATGACAAGACTCAGGCTGTGCTCGGCCAGACGAGTCTTCAAGCGCTGAAGCTGGATGCCGGCAATCGCCTGAATCTGCTCCTGGCCGAGTGCGTGGAAGACCACCACTTCGTCGATGCGGTTGATCAACTCCGGACGGAAGTGGTTACCCACCACCTCCATCACCGCCTCTTTCATTGTCTCGTAACCGCTATCGGTATCGCCGGTGTTACCGCCCATGCGTTGAATGATGTCCGAGCCCATGTTGGAGGTCATCACGATCACGGTGTTGCGAAAATCTACCGTGCGTCCCTGGCCATCGGTCAGGCGGCCATCTTCCAGCACCTGGAGCAGGATGTTGAACACATCCGGATGCGCCTTTTCCACCTCGTCGAGCAGCAGCACCGAGTAAGGCTTGCGGCGCACGGCTTCGGTCAGGTAGCCGCCCTCTTCATAGCCTACATAGCCCGGAGGTGCACCAATCAACCGCGCCACGGAGTGCTTCTCCATGAACTCCGACATGTCGATACGCACCATGGCTTCCTCGGTATCGAACAGGAAGTTGGCCAGCGACTTGCACAGCTCGGTCTTGCCCACCCCGGTGGGGCCGAGGAACAAGAACGAACCATTGGGCCGGTTAGGGTCGGAAAGTCCGGCCCGCGAGCGACGCACGGCGTTGGCCACGGCCTCCACCGCCTCGTTCTGGCCGATCACCCGTTCATGCAGCGCCTCCTCCATGCGCAAAAGCTTGTCACGCTCGCCCTCAAGCATCTTGGCAACCGGAATGCCCGTCCAGCGCGACACCACTTCAGCGATCTCCTCTTCGGTGACATTGGAGCGCAAGAGCTGATGGCTCGAGATATCCGCCTCCCCCTCACCGCTGTCGGCAATCTTCTTCTCGAGTTCGGGAATCTTGCCATACTGAATTTCCGACATGCGCCCCAGGTCACCCTGGCGACGGGCCTGTTCAAGGTCGATCCGCGCCTGCTCCAGCTCCGCCTTGAACTGCGCCGAGCCCTGGATGCTGGCCTTCTCTGCCTTCCAGATCTCGTCGAGATCGGCGTACTCGCGCTCCAGCTCGTGAATCTGGTTGCTGAGCGCTTCAAGACGCTTTCTGGTCGCCTCGTCGGTCTCCTTCTTGAGTGCCTCACGCTCCATCTTGAGCTGAATCAGGCGACGATCAAGACGATCCATGGACTCGGGTTTGGAGTCGAGCTCCATACGGATCCGCGAGGCCGCTTCATCGATCAGGTCGATGGCCTTGTCCGGCAATTGGCGATCGGTGATGTAGCGGGTCGAGAGCTTCGCCGCCGCGATGATCGCCGAGTCGGTGATGTCCACCCCGTGATGGACTTCATAACGCTCCTTCAGGCCGCGCAGAATGGCCACGGTATCCTCTTCGCTGGGCTCATCGACCAGCACCTTCTGGAAGCGACGCTCGAGTGCTGCATCCTTCTCGATGTACTTGCGGTACTCATCCAGCGTGGTCGCGCCCACGCAGTGCAGTTCGCCGCGCGCCAGCGCCGGCTTCAACATGTTGCCCGCATCCATCGCGCCATCGGCCTTGCCGGCACCCACCATGGTGTGCAGCTCGTCGATGAACAGGATGACTCGCCCTTCTTCCTGGGAGAGTTCCTTGAGTACCGATTTCAGGCGCTCCTCGAACTCGCCACGGAACTTGGCGCCAGCCAGCAGCGAGCCCATGTCCAGCGAGAGCACGCGCTTGTCTTTCAGGCCTTCCGGCACTTCACCATTCACGATGCGCTGGGCCAGGCCTTCCACAATGGCGGTCTTGCCCACCCCCGGTTCGCCGATCAGCACCGGGTTGTTCTTGGTGCGCCGCTGGAGTACCTGAATGGTGCGGCGAATCTCGTCGTCACGGCCGATCACCGGGTCGAGTTTGCCGTCCAGCGCCCGCTGGGTAAGATCAAGCGTGTACTTGTTGAGGGCTTCCCGCTGGTCTTCGGCGTTGGCATCATCCACGGTCGCGCCGCCGCGCAGGCTGTCGATGGCGGTTTCGAGACGCTTGCGGTCAAGCCCTGCGTCTTTGAGCAGCTTGCTTATCGCGCCGTTCATTTCCAGCGCGGCCAGCAGCACAAGCTCGCTGGCGACGAACTGGTCACCGCGCTTTTGCGCTTCGCGGTCGGTCAGGTTGAACAGCTTGATGAAATCCCGCGACGGCTGCACTTCACCGTCGAACTGGCCCACCTTGGGCACGTTGTCGAGCTGCTGCACCAGGGCTTCACGCAGGCGCGTGCTGCTGCCTTCGGCCTTTTCGACCAAGGCCTTGATGCCCGTGTCGCGGGTATCCAACAAGGCAAGCAGAAGATGAGCGGGTTCCAATTGATGATGGCCGCGGCCAACGGCCAGGGATTGTGCTTCGGCAATGGCCGCCTGAAGCTTGGCGGTAAACTTATCAAAACGCATAGCGCTCCTCCTGGGGTAGCCCTGCGCTTGGACGCACGGCGTGGCCCAACAAGTCATTTAACGTGCTAACCACGATTAGCTTGACAGGTTAGATGGCGCCGTTTTGCCGATTTTCAAGAGGTGATGCGCTTATCCCGGCTAATGGTTGATCCAGATCACGCTGGCCATGCGGCCGGTCTTGCCGCCATCGCGCCGATAGGAGTAAAAGCGCGACTCGCAGGCGGTACAGAAGTGGCCGCCGCTGATATTCTCGATGCCCAGCGCTTCCAGCCGAAACCGCGCCAGTCGGTAAAGATCCGCCATGTAGTGGCCCAGCCGGTAAGGGCTGTGATCGAACGCCTCCGCGGCTTCCGGATGTACGGCGACAAAGGCGCCATACACGTCGGGGCCGACCTCGAACTGGGCATTGGAGATCGCCGGTCCCAGCCATACCAAAAGCTCGTCGGGCTCGCTGTTCATGGCGGCCACGGTGGCCTCCAGCACACCGCCCGCCAGCCCGCGCCAGCCGGCATGGGCCACGGCCACCTGGGTGCCGGCGCGGTTGCAGAACATCACCGGCAGGCAGTCGGCAGTCAACACCACGCAGGCGTAGTCGGCGGAGGTCGCAATCGCGGCATCAGCCTCCGGTACGTCAGCCTGATAACTCTGCTGCACCCGAGCGCCGTGGGTCTGGTTCAGCCACAAGAAAGGGCGCTCGTCGCCGACCTCCTTTTGCAGCAGGCGGCGGCACAGCGCGACGTGCTCCGGGTTGTCCCGGACATGGGAAGCCGGATTGAAGGCGGCAAAATCCCCTTGGCTCGGGCCGGTTTCCCGGGTGGTCACGAAGGCACGCACGCCGGCGGGCGCCGGCCAGTCAGGTATCAGTAGCGTCGGCCGTAGATCGATGGCATCACTCATTGCATGGTCTCGTTGTCTTCGCGCAAATAGTCCAACAACATTAGTAGATCATCGGGCAAATCGGCATGAAAGGTCATGGTTTCGCTACTGACCGGGTGCACGAAGCTCAGCTTGCGGGCGTGCAGCGCCTGGCGCGGGAACTCGCGCAGAATCTCCTTGAGCGGGCCAGCCGCCCCCGGCGGCAGCTTGGCCCGGCCGCTGTACAGCGGGTCGCCAATCAGCGGATAGCGGGCATGGGACATGTGCACGCGAATCTGGTGGGTGCGCCCGGTTTCCAGCTGGCAGCGCACGTGAGTGTGGGCGCGAAAGCGCTCGACCACCCGAAAATGAGTCACGGCGGGCTTGCCCGAGGCGGTCACCGCCTGGCGCTTGCGATCCTTGGGATGGCGGCCGATCGGGGCATCGATGGTGCTGCCCGACACGGGCGTGCCGATGACTACCGCATCGTACTGGCGTGAAACGCTGCGCGCCTGGAGCTGCTCGACCAGCACGGTCTGTGCGGGAATGGTCTTGGCGACCATCATCAGCCCGGTAGTGTCCTTGTCCAGACGATGGACGATGCCCGCCCGGGGCACTTCGGCAAGCGCCGGGTGATGATGGAGCAGCGCGTTGAGCAGCGTGCCATCCGGGTTGCCCGCCGCCGGGTGCACCACCATGTTGGTGGGCTTGTTGATCACCATCACCGCGTCATCTTCATAGACGATGTCCAGCGGGATGTCCTGCGCCTCAAAGCGCAGGTCTTCTTCGATGGTGGCCTTGAGTTCAAGCACTTCATGGCCATGCAGCTTTACCTTGGGCTTGACCTTGACGCCATCCACGGTCAGTTCGCCGGCGTTGATCCATGCCTTTAGCCGCTCGCGGGAGTAGTCACTGAACAACTCTGCTGCTGCTTGGTCCAACCGCGCACCTGCCAGCGTCTCTGGCACGCGCTGGCTGGCTTCAACTATCCGGGACATGACGTTACTTCCTTTGACGACACCCGACAAAACGTTGCTAAGCCTGCGTTTTGTGTCGAGGTGATTTATAGTGGGCTGATTGCGACCTATTCTACCATTTCTACTTATGGCCATCGTCGCTTTTCGGTGATTGAGGCTTGCTTGCAACGAGGATGATGATGCGCGTTTTTTCTGCTGCCAACCGCTTTGGTGCCCTTGCGTTGAGCCTTGCCCTTTTGGCAGGCTGCGCCAGTAACGACACGACCCCGGAGGAGGAAGACGAATTTGCCGGGGTACAGGAGCGCGAACTCTACGAACTGGCGCGCACTGCGCTTGACAGCAACCGCTACCCCATTGCCATCGAGCGGCTAGAGGCGCTGGATACCCGCTACCCGTTTGGCCCTCACGCGGAACAGGCCCAACTGGAGCTGGTATACGCCTATTATGAAAACGGTGACTGGGAAGAGGCGCGCGCTGCTGCCAGCCGCTTCATTCGCCTGCATCCAGACCACCCCCAGGCCGACTACGCCTACTACCTGCGCGGGCTTTCCGCCTGGCAGGCGGGCCGCTTCAGCCTCGAGCGCCTGCGCTTGATCGATATTTCCAAGCGCGACCTGGGTGCTTCGCGCGACGCCTACAACGACTTCCGCGAGCTGATTCAGCGCTTCCCGCAGAGCGAGTACGCCCCGGACGCCCAGCAGCGTATCGTCTATCTGCGTGACATGCTGGCCCGTCATGAGCTTCACGTGGCCGATTACTACCTGCGCCGGGGTGCGTACCTGGCGGCGGTCGAGCGTGGCCGCTGGGTAGTGGAGCATTATCCGGAATCCAGCGCCACGCGCGACGCCCTGGCCACCATGATCGAAGGCTACCAGGGCCTGGGCATGGACGACCGCGCGGGCGAAGTCCTGGCCGTGCTGCGCGAAAATGCCCCGGACCACGAGCAGCTGCAGGGCGGGCGCTTCGTACCCAAGTATCTCGACTGATAGCACGCCCATGGCCTGCCTGACGCCTGGCTTGGCCAGGGGCGGCATCCGTCTGAAAAACCACGCCTCGGCGTGGTTTTTTGCTTTAACGCCACAGGAAAATTAATTAAACAATAATTGTACAAAAGAAACACTGCGTATTAGTATTTCTGATGCCTTCCCAATAAAAAGCGCCGCCCCGCGCTCAAGGAACTGATCATGCTCACGTTAAATGGCCGCTTATCAGGTGCCAAGATAAGCACGCGCCTGATACTCGCCTTCTCTGCCTTGCTGGCGCTGCTGATTACGCTGACAGCCGTCGGGATCTATCAAGTCAACCGGATCGATCACCGGCTGACTGCCATCAACGATATCAATGGTGCCAAGCAGCGCTTTGCCGTGGATATGCGTGGCAGCGTGCACGACCGGGCCATCGCCCTGCGTGACATCGTCATGACCGATGACAGCCGCCTTCAAGGCAGCCTGCGGGCCGACATTCAGCGCCTGCAGAACGATTACCAAGCCGCCACGTCCGGCATGCAAGCCGTTATCGACGAATACTCGACCACCTCGCAGGAGCAGGGCCTGCGTGATCGCATCGAAAGCCAGGCAGTGATTACCCGTGACTTGACCCAGCAGGTCATCGAGGCACGTGACACCGCGCCTATCGCGCTTGCCCAGACACTGATGCTCGACCAGGCCGGGCCTGCCTATAGTGAATGGCTGAATCGTATCAATCAGTTCATTGACTTGCAGGGCGAGATCAACGCCGCCAGTACGGAGGAAGCACGTGCCACCGCCTCGGGCTTTCAGATGCTGATGCTGGGCCTGACGCTGTTTGCACTAGTCGCCGGCAGCTTGATTGCGCTGTTTCTTTCTCGCCAGCTGCTGCGCGAACTGGGCGCCGAGCCGCATGAGGTCAAGGCGTTTGCCGAGGCCGTTGGGCGGGGTGAACTGACCACCCAGGCCCGGCTCAAAAAAGACGACACGCGCAGCATCATGGCGTCTCAGGTGGCCATGGCTCGGCAGTTGCAAACCATCGTTACTCAGGTGCGCGCGTCGGCTGAAGCCGTGGCGACCAATAGCGAGCAGATTGCCGAAGGCAACAACGACCTGTCATCGCGCACCGAACAGCAGGCCAGTGCCCTGGCCGAAACCGCCTCGGCCATGGAACAGCTCAACAGCACGGTAAAACTCAACGCGGACAACTCCGCTCAGGCGAGCCAGGAGGCACAGAGCGCATCACACATCGCCACCAAGGGCGGCGAAGCGGTACATCAGGTCGTGGGAACCATGAACGAGCTGAACCAGAGTTCTCAGGAAATCGCGGGGATTACCTCGACCATCGATTCCATCGCCTTTCAGACCAACATTCTCGCCCTCAACGCCTCCGTCGAGGCGGCACGCGCCGGTGAGCATGGCCGCGGCTTCGCGGTGGTCGCCGAAGAGGTACGCAACCTTGCCCAGCGCAGTGCAGAGGCTGCCCGCGAAATCAATCAACTGATCGCCAGCAACCTGGAGCGCGTCAAGCACGGCAACCTGCGCGCCGAAGAGGCGAGCAGATCCACCGAAGAGATCGTGGCGGCCATTGACCGTGTGACGACCATCATGCAGGAGATCAGCAACGCCAGCGCCGAACAGAGCGCCGGGGTACAGGAAGTCGGCCAGGCCGTAACCGAGATGGACCAGGTGACCCAGCAGAACGCCGCCCTGGTGGGACAAAGTGCCAAATCCGCCTCCAACCTGCGCCAGAACGCCCATCAGCTTCTACAGATGATGGAAGCCTTCAAACTTCCTCAGGCGGCACAGAGCCCTGCCCTATCGGCGGCTCAACCCCAAGCGCCCGCCGCCGCACCGGCAGTGCGCCAGCCAGCCCCGCCCCCCGCCCAGCGCCAGCCGGAGCCCGAGTGGGAAAGCTTCTAATCCATTGCTGCCGCGCTAACAAAAAGGCTCCTGAGATCAGGAGCCTTTGACGTTGGGCCTGGCGAACGCGCTAGTCGCCCGGCTGCCAGCCATTGACGATCGGGTAGCGCCGGTCACGCCCGAAGCCGCGCGGCGTGACCCGCACACCCACCGGCGCCTGGCGCCGCTTGTATTCACAGCGGTCGACTAGCTTGACCACCTTGTAGACATCTTCTGCGTCGAAACCGGCCGCGATAATCGCTTCAGCGCTCATATCGCCTTCGATGTAGCGCACCAGGATCGCATCGAGTATGTCGTAATCAGGCAGAGAGTCGCTATCCTGCTGGCCGGGCGCCAGCTCAGCACTTGGTGGGCGCTCGATCACCCGCTCGGGAATCGCCGGCGACTGCGTATTGCGCCAGCGGGCCAGCCGGTATACCCAGGTCTTGTAGACATCCTTCAGGGCGTTGTAGCCGCCCACCATATCACCGTAGAGCGTGGCATACCCTACCGCCATTTCGCTCTTGTTGCCGGTGGTCAGCACCATCAGGCCCTTCTTGTTGGAAAGCGCCATCAGCAGCACGCCGCGGCAGCGTGACTGAAGATTCTCTTCGGTAGTATCACGCTCGGTGCCGGCAAAGCTTTCCGACAGCGTTGCCATGAATGCCTCCACCATAGGCTCGATGGGCATCACGTCGTAGTGAACGCCGAGCATTTCGGCCTGCTGGGCGGCGTCCTGCCGGGAGATATCTGCGGTATAGTGATACGGCATCATTACCGCCTGGACCCGCTGCGGGCCCAGGGCATCCACGGCAATCGCCAGGGAAAGCGCCGAGTCGATGCCGCCGGAAAGCCCCAGCACCACGCCGTCGAAACCGCTCTTGTTGACGTAGTCGCGCACGCCGGTCACCAGCGCACAGTAGAGGCTCTCTTCAGGGTCCACATCCGGTTCGATCTCGCCGGCCTGGGGCTCCCAGGCGTTCGCGCTGGTCTGCAGCAGCTGCACCGGCATCAGCCCCGCCTGCCAGTAGGGTGCCAGCACCTTGAGCTGTCCCTTGGCATCCACGCACTTGGAGCCCCCGTCAAATACCAGCTCGTCCTGCCCGCCGATGGTGTTCACGTACACGATCGGGCGATCCACCTCTTGAGCGCGCTGCTCCAGAAGCTGCAGGCGCTCGCCGGGCTTGTCCTGATGGTAGGGCGAGGCGTTGAGACTGATCAGCACCTCCGCGCCGGCGGCCTTGGCCGCCTTGACCGGCGCGCCCTCCCACAGGTCCTCGCAGATCAAAAGCCCCAGGCGGGCGCCCTTGTGCTCGTACACCAGGGAGTCGGCCCCCGGCGTAAAGTAGCGCTGTTCGTCGAATACCTGGTAGTTGGGGAGCGCCTGCTTGGCGTATTCGGCTTCCCACTGGCCGTTGTACAGCACACCTGCCAAATTGTAGCGCTTGCCTTCGCGCACGCCGGGGTAGCCGATGATCACCAGCACATCACGGGCCACCTTGGCGGCCATGGTCGCTCGCGCTTCACGCAGCCGCGCCTCCATGGAGGGTCGCAGCAATAAATCTTCCGGCGGATACCCGGAGAGAAACAGCTCAGGGAAGATAACGATATCCGCCCCATGCTCAATGCGCGCCTCGCGCACGGCTTCGATAGCACGCGCCGCATTGCCGGGAATATCCCCCACAAGCGGGTCAAGTTGGGCCATTACCAGCGTTAGATCTTGCATGGGCGTTAAAATCTCTTGAGAATCTTGAACATTGTCACCTGCATCGATGCATTGTCCCGCAAGGGCCGCCCGCTGGCAAAGCCTGCACCGCATCGAACGCATTCATCTCCGTACCGGAGGACCTACAAGGATGAACCTGTTGATCATTCGTCTGATTATCTTTGCCGTGGTGTTTTACGCGGGCCTGAAACTCTACAGCATGTACCGTCAGCACAAGTTGGCCCGCGACGCCGAACACGAAGCATTGAACCGCCATGACGGCGGTCAGATGGTGCGCTGCCGCTGGTGCGAGGTTCACGTGCCGGAAACCGAAGCGCTGCGCGACCACGAACAGTGGTTCTGTTCAAGCGCCCACCGCGACCGCTTCGCTCAGGAGCAGGCGGACCGAAACGGCGGCGCCTAGGCATGGCTCGTTTACCGGCATAGCGCATGTACCGGAATGGTTCATGCAACGGAATGGCTCAGCCTTTCAAGCGTAGGCAAGAACGGCGCGGGATCGATCAGCGGCGTCCGCGCCAGCAATTGATCGACCAGCAGGTGCGTAGAGGCAGGCGCCAGTACCAGACCATTGCGATAATGCCCGGCATTGATAAACACGTGGGGCCTTTCCGGCAAGGCACCGATGAACGGAAGGCCCGCAGGCGAGCCCGGACGCAACCCCGCCCAGTGGTAGGCCACCGGGCACTGCTTGAGCGCGGGCACGATCTGCTCGGCGCTCTGCTTTAGCGAGGCAAGTGCAGCGGCGTCGGTGGACTTGTCGAACCCGGTTTCTTCGAGGGTAGAGCCTACCAGCAGCAGACCGTCGCTTCTGGGAATGACGTAGCGGCCATCTTTCAACACCACGCGCTGCACCAGACCCAAGGGCGCTTGATAGGCGATCATCTGCCCTTTTACCGGGCGTACCGGCAGGCGCACCTCCAGTATGGCCAAAAGCCCCGCCGTCCAGGCGCCACCGCAGATGACGAGCTGCCCGGCGTCAAGCATCCCCTGCGCGGTATTCACGCCGGTCACCTGCCCACCGCGCTGACGAAAGCCCTGTACCTCGCACTGCTCGCGCAGTGTGACGTTGGGCATTGCCAAGAGCCTGGCGCGCAGCGCCTGGCCAAGGCGGGGGTTGCGCACGCTGCCCAGCGTCGGCATCCATAGCGCATTTTCGTGGGTAATCGCTACTTCCGGCTCTTTTTGGCGCACGAAGTCGGCCGCCACGCGCCCCAGCGGCTTGCCCATCTGGCGCGCCCAGCCAAGCGCGCTTTCCTCGTCATCCACATTCAGGTACAAAAGACCTTTCTGGCGGTACTCGGGGTCGATACCGGTCTCTTCGAGCAGACGCAGAGCCAGGGTGGGGTAAGCGCCTTCCGACCAGCGCGACAGCTGCGAGATGGGCTCGGCATAGCGCCAAGGGTAAAGCGGCGACACGATGCCGCCACCGGCCCAGGACGCCTCTTTTCCGCAGACGCCACGTTCCACCAGGGTGACCTGCTGGCCGGCATCGGCTAGCTGCAGCGCAGTCATCATGCCGATGACACCGCCGCCAATAATTAGAACATCGCTCACTCGGGTTGCCTGCTCTGGCTGACTGGATAACCGGCCAAGGCCGGATGGGACACAGAGGATAGCGAGCCGGCTGAACAGGTCAAGCGATCAGGAGCGTGTGATGCCCTACCCCACTAGCGTCAGATACCCGACACCAGGCTTCACCCTGCTGGAACTGCTGGTGGTACTGGCACTCGTCGGTGTGCTGGCCGCCTGGGGAGTGCCCAGTTTCAATGCGCTGGGCGAGCGCACCGCCGTGACCGGCGAGATAAACCGGCTGCAGTCAGCGCTTTCGCTGGCGCGCAGTACCGCTATCACCCACCGCGCGTCCACCACTCTGTGCCCGGCCAACCGGGACCGCACGGCCTGTGCCAGCGACTGGAGCGGCGAGCTGATGCTGATCAGCGCCGACAAACTGCGCGGCGTTGCCCAAGACGAGGTAGTGCGGGTATTTCCGGCGACCTCCGGGGTGAGCGTTGCCAAGAACGGCCATGACCGTATCAGGTACACCCCGCTTGGCCACGCCACGGGATTCAACAGCACTTTTACCATCTGCCCGGCTAGCCACCAGGCCAGCGCTCAAGGCGCCAGCCTGGTGCTCAGTACCCTGGGGCGGGCACGCGTGGAAGACAGCCCGGCGGGCTGCTAGCCGCCGGCGTTACTCGGTGGAGTCTTCAGGCCAAGCAATGCCGTCCAGATAGCGTTCGGCGTCCAGCGCGGCCATGCAGCCGCTGCCTGCCGAAGTAATCGCCTGGCGATAGATATGATCCATTACATCGCCACAGGCAAACACACCGGGCACGCTGGTCGCGGTGGCGTTGCCTTCAAGCCCGGAGTTCACCTTGATATAGCCATCGTTCATGCTCAGCTGGCCTTCGAAAATTCCCGTATTAGGGCTGTGACCAATGGCGATGAACAGTCCCGGCGCGTGCAGTTCCTTGGTGCTGCCATCGCGCGTTGACTTCAAACGCACGCCGGTAACCCCGGTGTTATCGCCCAGCACTTCGTCGATTTCCTGGAACCACTCGATCGCCATGGTACCTGCAGCCACTTTCTCAAATAGCCTGTCCTGCAGAATCTTTTCGGCGCGCAGCGTATCGCGGCGGTGCACCAGGGTTACCTTGGAGGCGATATTGGAAAGATACAGCGCTTCTTCCACCGCCGTATTACCCCCGCCCACCACGATGACCTCCTGGTTGCGGTAGAAGAACCCATCGCAGGTGGCGCAGGCCGAAACGCCCTGCCCCATGAACTGCTGTTCGGTGGGCAGGCCGAGATAGCGGGCGCTGGCGCCAGTCGCCACGATAAGCGCATCACAGGTATAGGTCGCGCTGTCGCCTTTCAGGGTGAACGGTTTTTCACCCAGGCTGACCTCGTTGATATGATCGAACAGCACCTCGGTGTTAAAGCGCTCGGCGTGAGCCTTCATGCGCTCCATCAGCTCCGGGCCTTGTACGCCCTCGGCATCGCCCGGCCAGTTGTCGACGTCTGTCGTGGTGGTCAGCTGGCCACCCGCTTGCATTCCGGTAATCAGCAGCGGCTTCAGGTTCGCCCGCGCTGCGTAAACGGCCGCTGTGTACCCCGCAGGGCCGGAACCAAGAATAATCAAACGTTCATGACGCGTTTCCATGACACCACCTTGTAAATGTCTAGCTGATAAAGTCGCACTAACGAAATATGAATCGCCAAGAGTCTGCCTGAAATGGCGCCAAGTACAAGCTATTGCAAGGGTTGACCTTCGCTATTAGGCGAAGACACCTTGAAACGGCCTTTATAAACACGCATGTACTACTACTATGTAGGTCATACTAAAAGGAAAACAGTGACCGTCGCGTTGCGTTAGACGCCGCACAATGAAAGGAGAAAGGCATGAGCAGCACACCCGACACACTCCAGACACTTGATGTAGGCAGCAAGCAGTACCGCTACTACAGCCTCCCCAAGGCAGCCGATGCGCTCGGCAACATCGACCGACTACCCAAGTCGCTCAAGATTCTACTTGAAAACCAGCTGCGTTTTGCCGATGACGAAAGTGTTGACCAGGAGGACATGCAGGCGCTGGTCGACTGGCAGAAAGAGGGCAAGTCGAGCCGCGAGATCGGCTATCGCCCCGCCCGGGTCTTGATGCAGGATTTCACCGGCGTGCCCGGCGTGGTGGATCTGGCCTCCATGCGCGCTGCGGTAGAAAAACTCGGCGAAGACCCGGCCCGCATCAACCCGCTCTCTCCGGTCGATCTGGTCATCGACCACTCGGTGATGGTCGACAAGTTCGGCAACGCCACCGCGTTTGAAGAGAACGTCGAGATCGAGATGCAGCGCAACCGCGAGCGCTACGAATTCCTGCGCTGGGGCCAGCAGGCCTTTGACAACTTCAGCGTGGTGCCGCCCGGCACCGGCATCTGCCACCAGGTGAACCTCGAGTATCTCGGCCGGAGTGTCTGGACCAAGGAGGAAGATGGCGCCACCTACGCCTATCCCGATACCCTGGTCGGCACCGATTCCCACACCACCATGATCAACGGCCTGGGCGTGCTGGGCTGGGGCGTGGGCGGCATCGAGGCGGAAGCCGCCATGCTGGGCCAGCCGGTGTCGATGCTGATTCCGGAAGTGATCGGCTTCAAGCTGACCGGCAAGCTGCGCGAAGGGATCACCGCCACCGACCTGGTCTTGACCGTTACCCAGATGCTGCGCAAGAAAGGCGTGGTGGGCAAGTTCGTCGAGTTCTACGGCGATGGCCTGAAAGACCTGCCGCTGGCCGACCGTGCCACGATTGCCAATATGGCCCCGGAATACGGCGCCACCTGCGGCTTCTTCCCGGTGGATGACGAAACGCTCAACTACATGCGCCTGACCGGTCGTGAAGATGACCAGATAGCGCTGGTGGAAGCCTACAGCAAGGCGCAGGGCCTGTGGCGCGAGCCCGGCGACGAGCCGGTCTTCAGCGATGCCCTGCACCTGGACATGACCGAGGTCGAAGCCAGCCTGGCCGGCCCCAAACGCCCGCAGGACCGCGTTGCACTGAAAGACATGACCACTGCCTTCGACAAGATCATGCAAGACGATGGCAAGGCGCAGCCCACGACCGAAAAGGGCAAGTTCGACTCCGAAGGCGGCCAGACGGCCGTGGGCATCGACCGTAGTCTCGAAGGTGATTTCAAGCACGCCGACAGCCAGGATGTCACCCTCGGCGAGCACTCCTTCAGCCTTGACCCGGGCGCCGTGGTGATTGCCGCAATCACATCCTGCACCAACACCTCCAACCCCAGCGTGATGATGGCCGCCGGCCTTCTGGCCCGCAAGGCACGTGAAAAGGGCCTGACCACCAAGCCCTGGGTGAAGACCTCGCTGGCGCCGGGCTCCAAGGTGGTGACCGACTACCTGGCCGCCGCCAAGCTGGACGGCGACTTGAACGAACTGGGTTTCAACCTGGTGGGCTATGGCTGCACCACCTGTATCGGCAACTCCGGCCCGCTGCCGGAAGCCATCGAGAAAGCCGTCAACCAGGGCGACCTGACCGTGGCCTCGGTACTTTCCGGTAACCGCAACTTCGAAGGCCGCGTGCACCCGCTGGTGAAAACCAACTGGCTTGCCTCGCCGCCCCTGGTCGTCGCCTACGCCTTGGCCGGTAACGTGCAGCGCGATTTGACGAAGGAGCCGCTGGGCGAAGACGAGAGCGGCAACCCGGTCTACCTGAAGGATATCTGGCCTTCCCAGGCCGAGATCGCCGAAGCGGTGGAAAAGGTCAATACCGAGATGTTCCGCAAGGAGTACGGCGAGGTCTTTGAAGGCGACGACACCTGGCAGGCGATCAACGTCTCCGAAAGCCAGGTATACCAGTGGCCCGACTCCACCTACATTCAGCACCCGCCCTTCTTCGAAGGCATGGGCCGCGAGCCGGATGCGATCGAGGACGTGCACAACGCCCGCGTGCTGGCCATGCTGGGCGACTCGGTGACCACCGACCACATCTCACCGGCAGGTTCCATCAAACCCGACAGCCCCGCCGGCCGCTACCTGCAGGAGCACGGCGTGAAGCCGGTCGACTTCAACTCCTACGGCTCGCGCCGGGGTAACCACGAAGTGATGATGCGCGGTACTTTCGCCAACGTACGTATCAAGAACGAGATGCTGGACGGCGTGGTGGGCGGTGAGACCCGCTACGTGCCAAGCGGCGAGCAGATGTCGATCTATGATGCGGCCATGAAGTACCAGGAGGCTGGTACACCGCTGGTCGTGATTGCCGGCAAGGAGTACGGCACAGGTTCTTCACGCGACTGGGCCGCCAAGGGTACACGGCTTCTGGGCGTGCGCGCCGTGATCGCCGAATCCTTCG
This sequence comes from Vreelandella aquamarina, assembly GCF_020075495.1. Taxonomy (GTDB): domain Bacteria; phylum Pseudomonadota; class Gammaproteobacteria; order Pseudomonadales; family Halomonadaceae; genus Vreelandella; species Vreelandella aquamarina_A. The sequence continues at coordinate 7,240 of NZ_JABYQT010000019.1, read as the reverse complement.
AGCGTATTCACCGCTCCAACTTGATCGGCATGGGCGTGGTACCGCTGCAGTTCCCGGAAGGCGAGACCCGCGAGACGCTGGGGCTGACCGGCGATGAGGAGATATCGATTGCAGGGCTGAGCGATCTAAGCCCCGGCAAGACGGTCAAGGTAGTCATCAAGAGCGGCGAACAGGAACGTAGCGTTGATGCCAAGTGCCGAATTGATACGCTCAATGAGCTGGCTTACTACCGCCACGGTGGTATCCTTCACTACGTGCTGCGCAAAATGATCGGCGCAGCCTGAGTAACACCTACCAATGCTTGCACGCCCCCACCTCGGTGGGGGCTTTTTTTTGCCTCGCTATTTCGTGAACCGCTGTTTAAACGGCACGACGGCGATAGGTCCGATATTCAGGCGACCAGCTGGCTTTCTCTATGGCTTCGCGCAGCTTGGTGCCACTGGTCGTCAATGCCACGCCATTGTGCTGGGCGGTGGCGGCGACTTCGAAGGCAATGGACTGACTGATTTCACGAATCCGCGACAGCGGCGGCAACAGTGCACCTTTACCTTCCTTGACGATGGGGGCTTCACGGGCAAGCGCCCGGGAGGCGCTCATCAGCATCTCATCGGTAACCCGGCTGGCATTGGCCGCGACGACCCCAAGCCCGATGCCCGGGAAGATATAGGCATTGTTGCACTGAGCAATCGGATAGGTACGGCCGTTGTACACCACCGGCGCAAACGGGCTGCCGGTAGCTACCAGCGCCTGGCCGTCGGTCCAGCGGATCACGTCTTCCGGCACGGCTTCCGCCTGGGAGGTCGGGTTGGAAAGCGGCATGATCACCGGATGCTCGCAGCCGGCGTGCATGGTCCTGACCACCTGCTCGGTGAAGATACCGCGCTGACCGCACACGCCGATCAACACCGTGGGCTTCATCTGGGCGATGGTCTCTTCCAGCCCCTGGCCGTTCCAGTTGGCCACCAGCGCAGGGTCGTGAGCCAGACGGCGCTGGAAATCGCGCTGCCAGGGCTGATCGGTGGTCATCAAACCTTCACGGTCGACGATAAAGATACGCGAGCGTGCTTCGCGCTCGGAAAGCCCTTCGGCTTCCATGGCGACCACGACCTGCTCGGCGATGCCGCAACCCGCCGAACCGCCGCCCACGAATACCACGCGCTGCTGGGCGATGGTCTCCTCACGCGCCTGGCAGGCCGCCATCAAGGTTCCCACCACGACGGACGCCGTGCCTTGAACATCGTCATTGAAGCAGCATAGCTCGTTACGATAGCGCTCAAGCAGCGGCACCGCGTTGGCCTGGGCAAAATCCTCAAACTGGAGCAACGCGTTGGGCCAGCGGCGCTTCAGTGCCGAGATGAACTGGTCCATGAAGGCATCGTACTCTTCCTGCCCTACCCGCTCGTGGCACCAGCCCATGTACATGGGGTCATCCAGCAGCGCCTGATTGTTGGTGCCCACATCGATCATGATGGGCAGCGTATGCGCTGGACTGATGCCGCCACAGGCGGTGTACAGCGCCAGCTTGCCGATCGGGATCCCCATGCCGCCGATGCCCTGGTCGCCCAGGCCCAGAATGCGCTCGCCGTCGGTGACCACGATGACCTTGACGTTATCCTTGGTGGCGCTGCGCAGAATATCGTCCATATGCTCGCGATCCTGGTAGCCGATGAACAGGCCCCGGTGATTGCGATAGATATTGGAGAATTCCTGGCACGCCTGACCCACGGTCGGCGTATAGATGATCGGCAGCATCTCTTCAAGATGCTCGGATACCAGGCGGAAATAGAGGGTTTCGTTGTCGTCTTGAATGGCGCGCAGATAGATGTGACGCTCGAGATCGCTATTACACTGCTGGTACTGACGGTAAGCCCGTTCTAATTGATCATCGATGGTTTCGACATTCTGCGGCAGCAGGCCAATCAGATTGAAAGCCAGCCGCTCCTCTTGAGTAAACGCACTGCCTTTGTTCAATAGGGGCATTTCTAGCAGAGAAGGACCGGCATAAGGAATATATAAGGGGCGTTTACTCGTCGTGGACATAGGCGCTCTCGTTCATGTCGATGTCTATTGCGATGCAGCAACGCGGGGCGTTGGCGGCGTTGGCCGATAATGTAACATGCTAGTACGACAAAGGTGGAAGTGACACGATTATAAGCATGAAAAACGCCCCGGCGAACAGCCGGGGCGTAACATCCATTTAGCGCGCTCTAGAGGCGATCAGCTCGTCTTGGCAACGGGCTTTCGGCCCTCTACGCCATCAAAGAAGAATGGTCGGATTCTGACACCCAGCATGTTGCCCGCAAAGGCCGCGACCAGCCATACCCAGCCGTGCAGGCTGCCGGATGCGATGCCGCTGAAATAAGCCCCGATGTTGCAGCCAAACGCCAGTCGCGCACCGTAACCCAGCATCAACCCACCCAGCACAGCGGCCAGAACCGAGCGCAGGGGTATCCTGAAGTTGGGCGCAAACCGCCCGGCCAGATGGGCAGCCGCCAGTGCCCCCAGCATGATCCCCACGTTCATGACCGTGGTGATATCGCTCCATACGCTGGCCTCGAGCGCCGCCGCATTGCCCGGTGCCTGCCAGTAGCCCCACTGGCTGACATCGCCGCCCACCAGCTCGAATCCCTTGGCACCCCACAGCGCAAACGCGGAGGTAATGCCCCAGGGGCGGCCCGCGAGCGCCAGCGTGGCAAAGTTCAACAGCGCCAGCGCAACCGCGCCGGCAAGCAGTGGCCAGGGCCCGGTCAGCCAGCGCGCAGCGCCGTGCTGTTCCACCTGCGGCGCCTTTTCCAGCTGGCCGTGGCGGCGCTTTTCCATCACCAGCGTGAAGGCGGCAATGGCAGCAAACAGCACCAGGCTGATTGCGATGCCGCCGCCCGTGCCGGCAATGTCGATCAGCGACACTGGCTGAAAAGCAGGCAAGCTCTGCCACCAGGCAAAATGCGCCGTGCCGATCACCGAACCGACGATGAAGAACACCAGGGTAATCAGCATGCGCGCATTACCGCCGCCGGCGGTAAACAGCGTACCCGACGCGCACCCGCCGCCCAGCTGCATGCCGATACCAAACAGGAAAGCACCAAACAGCACGGAGATACCGATAGGTGACACAAAGCCACGTACTTCGTTGCCAAACAGCGTGCCGGCACCCAGCGCCGGAAAGAACAGCACGACGGCAATGGTCAGCATAACCATCTGCGCGCGCAGGCCGCGCCCACGGCGCTCGGTAATGAACACTCGCCAGGCGGCGGTAAACCCGAAGGCGGCGTGATACAGCACCATGCCCAACAGGCCGCCCACGATCATCAAAAGACCGATGTTGGACCCAAACACCACGCCGATCAGTAGCGCGCCCAGTACGATTGCCGCCGTGGCAATCAGCGGCACCCGGTAACGGGTACTCGCCGCCGGTGTCATCGTTGACATATTTTCACCTTGTTGAAATGCCAAAAGCGCCTGCAGGAAAACAGGCGCTCTCGACGGTAGGGGTAATGGTTACCAGCTTAACGCTGCGCTCAGAGGGCGTAAAATCATTTATACGCCGATGGTTATTCCCTTGGGCGCTATCTACTCCGCGTCTTCTTCACGCGTCACGTAGAGCCGGTTGACCAGCACGAACAGCACCACGGTCAGCGGCGCCGCCAACAGCACACCGGCCACGCCAAACAAGGTGCTTGCCGCAAACAGCGAAAACAGCAGCATTGCCGGTGGCAGGTTCACGGCCCGCTGCTGAATCAGAGGCTGCAGGATATTGCCCTCGATCTGCTGGATGATCGTATAGGCAATCAGCACGAACAGCGCGGTTTGCGGGCTGACCGTGTAAGCCAGGAGCAGCGCCGGAATAGCCGCCACCAGCGGCCCTACCAGCGGCACGAAATCCAGTAGCCCTGCAATCAGCCCAAGGCCAAGCGGCGCGGGCACCCCCAACAGCCACATGCTGATACCCACCAGCAACCCGGTCACGACCATGGCAATCAGCTGCCCGCCCAGCCAGAAACGCAGCGCCTTGCCGCTTTCATCCAGCGCCTTTGCAAGCTTGGGCCGGCTCTTGACCGGCGCAAGCAGCAGCAGGCCACGACGATAAACGCCGGGCTGCGCGGCAAAATAGACCATGCCGACGATCAGCGCCAAGAAGTTGACGACGCTACCGCCCATGGAGACCACCACCATGCCCACCTGGGAAATGCCGTTCTCGAACAGACTGCCTGCCCGCTCGGCGGCGTTGTCCAAAAGTGGCGCCAGGGAAGTGCCCTCGATGCGCTCCTGAAGCTGCTCCCAGGCGTCCGGCAGCAAGGAGGACAGGGCTTCAAGTTCGGATGAGACCTGTGCTCCAAACCCCCAACTGATCACCCCCAATGTCACGAGCAGCCCGATGATGACGGTCAACAGCGCAAGCCAGCGCGGCGCCCCCAGCCGCAGCAGCGGCGCCATGCAGGTTTGCAACACGCAGGCTCCAACCACCGCGCCAAAAATCAAGATCAGCAGCCCCACCAGTTGCCACAACACCAATGCCACGACCCCCAGCATCAATGCGATCAGCGCGTATTCCGTAAACGTCCGTTGTCGATCAGTGGTTTGCATTCACGTTCCCTTTTTGATGCACACGATGAAAAATACGTTCTTGCTGCTTGGCTTGACGGCATGCCCAACGGGCAATGCCCGCCCGCCTCCCCGGTCCTTGGGGTAGTTTAGCGTGATGGCGGCAGAGTCTGCCTCTATTTCGAACCCCGCACCTTGTGACCGAGACCGATGCCGCTCACGACGTAGAAAAGTGAAAACGCGATGGCGCCATAACAGAGAATGGCATAGACCAGGAAATCCGCCGTGGGGACCCCAAGCGTGGCCGCGGTGAACGCGCCCGTCACGCCCCAGGGAATGAGCGGCGAAAGCGTGGTCCCGGTATCTTCTAGAATCCGCGACAAGTTCTTGGTGGGCGTGCCGCTATTGGCCACCAGCGGACGAAGCAGAGGCCCCAGAAGAGCAAAGGTCACGTAGTAGCTGCCGGTCAGCAAGAAGGCGAGGCTATGCAGCCCCATGGCACTTCCCAGCACCTGCCGCCGGCCTGCCTGGCGCTTGTCCAGTAGCCGGATGGCCGCATCCAGCGTACCCGCGCTTTTAAACGGCGCCCCCAGAACCGCGGCGGCGATCAGCACCGCCACCGTCGACATCATGCTCTGCAGGCCGCCCCGGGAAAGCATGCTGTCCACCACGTCCACTCCGGTACTGGAGCTGTACCCGCTATTCATTGCCTGGCCAATGGTGCTCAGGCTCGCACCTTGCAGTAAAAAAGCAATCAGGGCACCGCACACGATACCCACGGCAAAGGAAGGCAGCACCGGCTTTTTCAACAAGATACAGATGAACACCACCACCGGCGGAAGGAACGTGACCACGTTGGTGCTGAATACCTGATCGAGCGTACTCACCAACAGCGCCGTTTGCGCCGGCGTGTCACCCTGCGTTCCGCTGATGCTGCTTCCCAGCCACGCGTACACCCCCAGTGCAATGAGATAGGCCGGCAGAGTCGAATACAGCATATGGCGAATATGGGTCACGATATTGACCTCGCAAACCGCCGAGGCCATGACCGTGGTATCGGAAAGCGGCGAGAGCTTATCGCCGAAAAAAGTCCCCGTCACGATGGCGCCCGCCGCCCAGGCAAGCGGTATGTCGAGCCCCGCTGCCACGCCCATCAGCGCCACGCCAATGGTACTGAGCGTACCCCAGGACGTGCCAGCCATCACCGACATCAGCGAGCAGGAAAGGCACGCCACGACCAAGAAAAGCGCCGGCGTCAGCAGCTCGAGCCCCAGTGTCACCATGGCGGGGATCGTCCCCGAGAGCATCCAGACGCCCACCATCATGCCAACACAGATCAGTATCAGAATAGGAATGAGCATCGCCTGAATGCCTGATAACAGGTCCGCCTCCAGACGCTCCCAGGGGACGCCCCACACCAGGCACAGCGTGATCGCCAGGCTCCCCGCCACGATCAGCGCCACCGCCGTGGGTATGGAAAGCCACATGATCGCCACCAGCAAACTGCCAATGGCCACCACCAGCAACACAAGATGGTGCACACCACTTAATACGGGGGCCGCTACCGGCTCTGGACGGTCATACGACATGGACACTCCTCGCTACTACGTTATGGTTATTGTGAAAGCACAACGGCTAGAAAGCCGGAGAAAGGGCTCGGCTAGCGTAGCGGAAGAGCGTCTGGTAGCGCCATAACACTAGTTGGGGAGGTTGACGTTAACAGCGAAGGGGTTGGCGTAAATGTTCGCGTGTTGATAATGTCTTGAAGAAACGCTGCCGGGTCATGATTTGGCCAGAATAGAGCGTACGCTGGGGCGATTTCCAGCAGGTCGCGTGATAATCGCTTTGCAACAAGCTGTTTCGAAGGTTTACCGCAAACGCCCTGCTTGTAACGATTGAGACGACCCAAATGACCGTAATCGTTCTGCTGGCCGTGGGCTTTCTACCCGCTCTTATAATTAAGGAAAGCGGCCAAAGGCATTCACATCTTCCGGTTCGCCCTTGCGGGTTTCGCGGTAGTTGGGCACCGAAAGCTCCATCAGATCCGGACGACCGCCCCAAGCAGCACTATCGACTTCAACACGGTGTGCTTCACGCAGTGCCTTGAGTTCTTCCTCGCTGCTATTGGCATACAAATCACGCCAATAAGTCACGTGTCGACCGCGCTTACCCGCTTCGTCATAGGCTTTGGTGGTCGGGTCAAGGTGGCGGAAGGGCTCTACCTGAGGAATATCTGGCAATGGCCGGGACACATCCATATAGCGCTGTAGCATATCCCAGGCGGCGTATAGCTGTGCAATACTGCCATCCACAGTAAAACTGAACTCCAGCGGATCTTTTGTATGCGGCAGTTGACTGCGATGAGGATAGCGGTGAATCACCTTAAGTGAGTGGAATTGAGAACCTTGAGTCCCTACCGTCATCTCGATATAAGCATCGAATTCGTAAAAAGGAAACTCGCCAATAGACGTCTTTACCATACCATCCTGCCGTCAGAAAGATAAATCGTTAGTCCAATTACGGTTACGCTTATAAAATCTAAGTTCGTATTTATCCCAGAAGTAGAGAATAAGAGTGGCTGAACCACAAATCGCCAACATAATAGCAAGAGGTGTAAAAGCTTGTATCAATGTGTCGGCCGCAAAAATAAATAGTATTGTGCAAAAGGCCATAATACCCGTAAATATTACCCCCCCCC
>NZ_JABYQT010000018.1 GCF_020075495.1 Vreelandella aquamarina | reverse complement strand
AGCGTGAACCACCTGATCCCTTGCCGAACTCAGTAGTGAAACCGCTTAGCGCCGATGGTAGTGTGGGGTCTCCCCATGCGAGAGTAGGTCATCGTCAGGCACTTATTGTGAAAAATCCCCCGGGGCTCGCGCCTCGGGGGATTTTTTTATGTGCGATACTTCGCATGCCGCGCTCGGTTTTACACTTCACTTCATGTACGCCCTTTACTCCTCACATGCGCTATTCAATCTGTGTCAAAATTGTCCTTCTCAAGGAGGATTGCCATGACACAAATGCGCTGGGAGCAGCTACTCTCCCCTCGACGTCTTCACGATCAGCGCCCGGGCCATACGCGGGAAATTGGCCGGACGCCCTTTCACAAGGATCACGACCGAATCGTCTTTTCAGGCTCCTTTCGGCGTCTGGGACGCAAGACCCAGGTACATCCGCTGACCGAAAACGACCATATCCATACACGCCTGACTCACTCGCTGGAAGTCGGCTGTGTGGGACGCTCGCTGGGCATGATCGTGGGCGAGCTGCTGCATGACCATCTTCCCGAGTGGATCACCCCCGCAGACTTGGGGGTCATCGTGCAAACTGCCTGCCTGGGGCACGATATTGGCAACCCCCCTTTCGGCCATGCCGGCGAGTATGCAATTCGCGACTGGTTCCGGCGAGCGCAAGGCAGCGGCCTGCTTGATGGTCTATCAGAAGCCGAACGGGAAGACCTGCTGACCTATGAAGGCAACGCTCAGGGCTTTCGGGTCATTACTCAGATTGAATATAACCAGTTCAATGGCGGCATGCGCCTGTCGGCGGCCACGCTCGGTACACTGCTCAAGTATCCCTGGACCGTGCGCTACAGCGGACGCGCTGGCAAGTTTGGCTGCTATCAGTCCGAGCAGGCCCTGCTTGCCGAAGTGGCCGAGGCCGTAGGCCTGCTGCCTCAAGGAGAGCAGCGCTGGTGTCGTCATCCACTGGCCTGGCTGGTCGAAGCCGCGGACGACATCTGCTATGCCCTGCTGGATCTCGAAGACGGTCTGGAGATGGGGATCCTGCGCTACGAAGAGGTCGTGGAGATTCTGCGCCAGATCGCTGGCGAATTTCCCCCCGAATATGAAGAGATGCAGAATCGCCAGGTCTCCCAGCGTCGACGTATTGCCCTGCTGCGCGGTGCGGCCATGGAGCGGGCGGTCAACGACGTAGGGGCGGTATTCGTTCAGCACGAGCAGGCGCTATTAAGCGGCACGCTCAAGGAAGATCTGCTCGAACTCTGCCATCCGGATCTGGGATGGGGCGTCCGAGCTGCCAAGCAGCTGGCCCGTGAACGCATCTTTCAGAACGAACGCAAGGCCAAGCTCGAGATCGGCGCCTACACGACGCTGGGTATTCTGCTGGAGGCTTTCATCGGGGCCGCCCACGAGCTGCACCATACCGGGCAATCATCCTTCAAGCATCAGCGGGTGCTGGCTCTGATCGGTGAGAATACGCCGCTGCCTTCCTGGCCACTGTATGACAGCTACCGGCGCATGCTGGATTTCATTGGTGGAATGACCGACCACTACGCCGTGGATCTGGCTCAGGAGATGGGCGGACGGCTGCGCGGCGATTGATGAGGATGGTTAGGCCGACGGCTGACGCAGATGGCGCAGCTCTACCAGCCGCGCCCGTTCCATCAGCAGATATATGATCTTGTCATGGATCGGGTCGCTGAGCGTGCCCGGCTTCAGATCGGTAAGCTGCTTGGAGAGCTGCTCGCCGCTGAACACCAGAACGTCGCCCGCTGATTCGGTCGTATCGATTTCCCAGCCGGGAAGCACCAGCACGCCACGTACCGGCACCGGTACACCGCAGCGCCGCTCCAGCCACTGGGTGAGCCAGGCGACCGCCTGGCGAGTCTTGTGCAGCGGCCGACGCTCATGCCAATGAGGAAAGCGTAGCCGTTCGCGCTCTACTGCTACCTGATTGAGTTCGCGTCCGTCAGAGCCGATCGCCAGCGCCCGAGCGCGAGTTTCGAGTACGAAAACGCCGTGAGGCGTGACCACCACGTGGTCGATGGTAAAGCTGTCGGTAGGCACATCATGAAATACGTAGTAGGGGTGGGCCTCGGGGCGGATCAGCCGCTCGAGCTCCTGGCCCACGGCCAGCTCGCAGGCAAGGCCCAGCTTGAGCCGGCGAATGCGCTGGTAATCACGTACCAGCAGCAGCGAAAAGGCGAGTACCAGCAAGGTGCTCAATAGCCCGTAGAGCGCCCACTCGACCCACTCCTGACGGCTGACGAACAGCATTCTGCCCATGCCGTATACCAGCGGCGCCAGGCTGATGATCGGGCCAAGGGCGCCGTTTAAAAACAGGCTGGCAAACGCTTGGTCAAGGCGATGGCGCAGCGCTTGCCCCGGCTCCCGCAGCGGTGCATCGAAAGGCGACTGAACGCGCGCATCGTGCAGGTTACGCAGCGCAATCACGATGCCGCCCATGGCGGCCATGGGGAACAGAAAAATGAGCGGTAGCAGGTATTCCAGCCAAACCATTACAGTGCCTTGCCGTTTAGCGGCCTGCCCCGAGGCAAGCCTGAGAGTAGAGATTTCGGCTATCCGCCCGCCAGCTTGACCTTGTACCCCTGGGCGGTTAACGCCTCGCGCAGTGTCTCACGGTGGTCGCCCTGAATCTCGATGATGCCATCCTTCACGGCACCGCCGGTACCGCAGCGCTTCTTGAGCGTCTTGGCAAGCGTCTTGAGTTCGGCACTTGCAAGCGGAATGCCACTGATCGTGGTAACGCCCTTGCCCTTGCGACCGCTGGTTTCACGGCGAATGCGCACGACACCATCCAGAGCGGCAAGGCGCGCCTGTTCACCGCTCTCGTCACAGCGGCACTCATCCAGCGCTTCGCGACAGCCAGGGCAGGTCTTGCCATGTTCGGTCGAATACACAAGCCCGCCGAGCTGGTCACGTAAAGAGCCCATGATTATCCTCCGGTTGAGCGTCGGGAAACCGGCGTACGCCAGACTTCCCGGTAGAGACGTTCGATCACGCCAGGTAACTGATGCATCGTGTGAATCATGATGGCGTTTTCCGGCGTTTCTTCAGCCTCGGGAAAGCGATTCAGGTGGATGACCGTCATGCCCGCCTCCAGTGCTGCACGCACGCCGACCAGCGCATCATCAATGGCGATACAGTTCTGCGCACTATAGCCCATGATGCTGGCGGCGTGCAGATGCAGACAGGGTTCGGGCTTCCAGCAGTTGGCGGTATAGCCACTGAACAGGCGGTTGCCGAAATACGAGGTCAGCCCTGTGGTTCTCAAGGCGGTTTGTATCTTGCTTTCGGGGCCGTTGGAAACTACCGCACTGGGGTAGGCGGAAAGTGCCGCCAATGCCTCACCCGCGCCGGATATCAGCGTAAGCTCCTGAGCGAGCCGGTCGGCCAGCTTGGACCGCATGGCGCTTTCCATCTGGTCGAGCTGGCCTGGGTCTACCTCACCATGGCGCTTTTGTAGTTCGGCCACGATACGCCGAAAGCGGGCGCCGCGAAATTCGCCCAGATAATCTGAGGCAGCGAAGGGTAAGCCAACGGAGTTGAGACCAACCGCCATCTCTTCGGCAAGCAGCGGTTCACTATCGACGAGGGTGCCATCACAATCAAACAGCAAAAGTGGAAGTGGCATGGAAGAAATCCTTGCAGCGACTCAAACGCTACCCGTGTTGGTTAAAGCCAGCCAGATGTCTATTGAACGGGATTTTAAACCTTTTGTGAACACTGTTTCATAATTTTTTCCGGCTACTTTTCTGCATCCATTTGGGAAAACCCGTACTGGCGTTTGAAAAGAGGTTGGCCAACCAGATGTGCAACGCGTTAAAAGCGTGTTTTCTATACCCTTTAGCTTAATGAGTCCAAGAACGGCTATAGTAGAGAGGCAATATTGCATGAATCATGAAAAGGAGCTTTCCATGCGCCTAACCCCTTGGCTGCTTTCGCTGATGCTGAGTGCTCCGCTACTGGCGACGGCAGGCAGTGCCCTTGCCGAACCTGAGCCCGAAAACGATAGCGGGCAACATGAGCCCCTGGACGATGCCGCTCTTGAAGAGAAGTATGGTATCAAGGCCGGCGCCGTTCAGCGTGATGACGATGCGGCGACAGCCGATGATGCAGACAATGCCGATACACAAGACGAGACAAACACGCCCACGGCCGATAGTGGCAATACGGCAAACGATGATGAAGAGAGCGAAGAAGAAGTAGAAAGTGACGGTGGTGAGCCGGTCACTGCGCATAATGGTGATGCTGACAGCCAGGAAACAGAAGGCGGCACGGGCGGCACCGGCAGCGCCGAAGACGCCATCGAAGCCGGAGAAGATGAAAAGAGCAATGACGACAACGATGGCGAAAGCGAACAAGACACTGGCGTCAGGCAGTGACCCTTCAGCGTGCCAGGCGCCTTGAATTGGCGCTGCTGCGCTGATGGTAGGGCTGCATGGCTTGGCGGCTGGTTACCCACCAGGGAGCATGCCGGCCGTCAAGCATGTCGAGAAAGGTCTTTTGCATGGCCAGACCCGCTTCCATGCTGGCTTCGAGCTTTTCCGTCACCATGCGCTGGTTCTCCTTCATCATTCGCGGGCTAAAAAAGGGTTGTGTCTGCCATAGCTGGTTGCGTCGGGCAATGGTGGAAAAGGAGGATGTCCAGAGCTCGAAGGCCATGACACTCACCTGCCATACATCCAGCAGCGCGAAAGGTGACATGGGTATCAGGGCAGGCTGAGTAGCTCGTTTCATGGAAAGTCTCCGTGGATGGACGCCTGCTCAGTGTTGGCCTCTTCATGCTGCAATGCAATAACTATTTGTGCCTGCCGTTCATTCGGCATAAAAAAAGACGGCCAGGTGGCCGTCTTTTTTGCGTCATACGCCGACTTACTTGACTTTCGGGTCCAGCTCGCCGCGTGAGTAGCGGTTGAACATCTCTTCCAGGTTGATCGGCTTGATCTTGCTGGCGTTGCCGGCAGTGCCAAAGGCTTCATAACGGGCGATACACAGGTCGCGCATGGCCGTCACGGTTTCCTTGAGGAACTTGCGCGGGTCGAACTCGGATGGGTTCTGCGCCATGAAACGACGCACCGCGCCGGTGGACGCCAGACGCAGGTCGGTATCGATGTTGACCTTGCGCACGCCGTGCTTGATGCCTTCCACGATCTCTTCGACCGGCACGCCGTAGGTTTCCGGAATCTCGCCGCCGTACTGGTTGATCACCTCGAGCCACTCCTGGGGCACAGACGAGGAGCCGTGCATGACCAGGTGGGTATCGGGAATACGCGCGTGGATCTCCTTGATGCGCTGGATGGACAGCGTATCGCCGGTCGGCGGCTTGGTGAACTTGTAAGCGCCGTGGCTGGTGCCGATGGCGATTGCCAGCGCATCCACATGGGTGGCCTTGACGAACTCGGCCGCTTCTTCCGGGTCGGTCAGCAGCTGTTCCATGTCCAGCTTGCCTTCCGCGCCGATGCCGTCCTCTTCACCGGCCATGCCGGTTTCCAGGCTGCCCAGGCAGCCAAGCTCCCCCTCGACGGAAACGCCACAGGCGTGGGCCATCTCGACGGTGCGGCGTGTCACATCGACATTATAGGCGTAGTCGGTGGGCGTCTTGCCGTCTTCGCCCAGCGAGCCATCCATCATCACCGAGGAGAAACCCAGTTGAATGGAGCGCTGGCAGACCGCGGGGCTGGTGCCATGGTCCTGGTGCATGACCACCGGAATGTGCGGGAACTCTTCAACGGCAGCCAGGATCAGGTGGCGCAAAAAAGGCGCGCCGGCGTATTTGCGGGCGCCCGCGGAGGCCTGCACGATCACCGGCGAGTCGGTCGCGTCCGCCGCTTCCATGATCGCGCGCATCTGTTCGAGGTTGTTGACGTTGAATGCCGGAATGCCGTAGCCATATTCGGCGGCGTGGTCGAGCATCTGACGCATGCTGATCAAAGCCATGGGGTCACCTTCTTCAAGTTATCAGTGTGAACGAGAGCGGTACTTTGCCGTCAATTCGTTTCATGTTAGCTGCGTTTAACGGCTTCTTCGAGCGCGACGACCGCAGGCAGCTGCTTGCCCTCAACGTATTCGAGGAACGCGCCGCCGCCGGTCGAGATATACGAGACGCGATCGGCAATGGCGTATTTATCAATGGCGGCTAACGTATCACCCCCGCCGGCAATAGAAAATGCCGAGCTTTCGGCAATCGCCTGAGCGATGACTTCGGTGCCCTTGCCAAACTGATCGATTTCAAACACCCCGACCGGGCCGTTCCACAGGATGGTGCCCGCGTCTTTCAGCATGCCGGCCAGGTTGGCTGCGGTCTCAGGGCCAATATCCAGAATCATCTCGTTGTCGGCGACCTGATTCACCGGCTTGACTACCGCCTCGGCGGATTCGGAAAATTCGGTGGCCACGACGACGTCGGTAGGCAGCGGAATCGATACCTTCTCCATCAATGCCTTGGCCTGGTCGATCAGGTCCGCTTCGTGGAGCGATTTGCCGACATTATAACCCGCCGCGGCGATAAAGGTGTTGGCGATGCCCCCGCCCACGATCAGCTGGTCGCACTTTTCGGAAAGCGCGGTAAGTACCTCAAGCTTGGTGGATACCTTGGAGCCGCCCACGATGGCGGCCATGGGGCGCGCGGGATTGGCAAGGGCCTTCTCGAGGGCATCCAGCTCCTGGGCAAGCAAGGGGCCAGCGCAGGCGCTGGGTGCAAAGCGGGCAACGCCGTGCGTCGAGGCCTGGGCGCGGTGGGCGGTACCGAAGGCGTCCATCACGAACACGTCGCAAAGAGCGGCGTACTGCTTGGCAAGCGCTTCGTCATCCTTCTTTTCGCCCTCGTTGAAGCGCACGTTCTCAAGCAGCACGACTTCGCCGTTTTCAAGGGTTGGCGGGGTCTGCAGGTAGTCGCTGACCAGTCTGACCGGCTGGCCCAGCAGCTCGCCCAAGTGTGCTGCCACCGGAGCAAGCGAGAACTCCTCGTCCGTTTTTCCTTCGGTGGGGCGGCCAAGGTGGCTCATCAGCATTACCCTGGCACCCGCCTTCACTGCCGCCTGGAGGGTAGGCAGCGCCGCTTTCAGGCGCGCATCGCTGGATACCTTGCCATGCTTGATCGGCACGTTCAGGTCTTCACGAATCAGCACGCGTTGCCCTTCCAGGGGCAGGTCGGTCATTTTTTGCACGTTCATGTGAGCGGTTTCCTCGTCTTCCAGGCGGTGAATCAGGTGGTGATATGACAACCTATGGTGAAGCGGCGGTGTCTTTGGAGAGCATCGCCAGGTGTCGGGCAATATCGAGCATGCGGTTGGCAAACCCCCACTCGTTATCGAACCAACATAAGAGCTTGATCAGGCGTTTGCCAGCCACGCGGGTCTGGGTGGCATCGAAAATGCCCGAGTGCGGGTCGTGGTTGAAATCGATCGATGCCATGGGCGCTTCGGTAAAGCCGAGCACGCCGGCAAGATGGGTCTGGCTTGCGCGCTGCAGCAGCGCGTTGACTTCCTCGGCACTGGTGTCGCGGCGCACGGTCAACGCGGCGTCCATGGCAGAGACGTTGATGGTGGGCACGCGCACGTGCAGGCACTCGAAGCGCTCGGCCAGATTAGGCATCAAGCGGCTGATGCCGCGCGCCAGGCCGGTATCCACCGGCACGATGGACTGCATGGCCGAGCGAGTCAGGCGCAGATCGGTCTGGTGATAGGCATCGATCACCGGCTGGTCGTTCATCGCCGAGTGGATGGTAGTGGTCACCCCATGCTCAAGCCCCAGCGCTTCATCCAGCACGGTCAGCAGTGGCACCAGGCAGTTGGTGGTGCAAGACGCCGCTGAAAGAATGCGCTGGGAAGGCGCAAGCTCGTGCTGATTGATGCCCCACACGATGGTGGCATCGACATCGTTCTCGGCGGGCTGTGAAAACAGCAGGCGCCTGGCGCCCGCGGCCAGATGCTTTTCAGCGGTCGCGCGGTCCTTGAAGCTGCCCGAGCACTCCAGCACCAGGTCGATATCCAGTGCCTGCCAGGGAAGCTTGGTGGGGTCTTGTTCGCACAGCACCTTGATGCGCTGGCCCTTGACCACCAGCCACTCACCGTCGCTCTCGACCTCGCCGGGAAAACGTCCGTGGGTCGTATCGTAGCGGGTCAAGTAGGTAATGGTGGCAAGGTCTGACAGTTCGTTGATGGCAACGATTTCAAGCGACGGGTCGCCGCGTTCGACCAGGGCACGCAGTACGCACTGGCCAATGCGTCCATAGCCATTGATGGCGATGCGATAGGTCGTCGCGTGCGTAGAGGCAGAATTAGCCATGCAGGAAGGCGGCTCTTAAAAGTGAATCAGTGACCGTGGTTAACCAGAACATCGGCGATGATAGCGTATTTCAGCCCCCCACGCCTATCAGGCGCCAGGCCAGCGGCAGCAGCAGGGCGGTGAAAATACCCGTCAGACTCATGCCCAGCGACGCAAAGGCCCCGGCGGTGGGGCCGATTTCAAAGGCACGCACCGTGCCGATGGCATGGCCGTTAAGCCCCAGCGCAAAGCCGATGATGCGTTCATCCTCGATCTTCAAAAGCCGCGCGGCGATGCCCGTGAACGCTGCCGTGGCAACGCCGGTTACCAGCAGGGCGCCCAGCAATAGCGCCACCGAGCCACCGATCTGCTCGGTAATGCCAATCGCGATAGGCGCGGTGACTGATTTGGCGGCAAGAGAGGCCAGAATGAGCGGCGGGCTGCCCAGCAGCCAGGCAATCATGACCGCGTAGCACGCCGCCAGGCTTGCCGCGATGGGCAGGCAGATGGTGATCGGGCGCCAGAGGACGCGGATATGCGGCAGCTGTTGATAAAGCGGCATGCCCAGCGCCACGGTGGCTGGCCCCAGCAGAATGGTCAGCCAGCGGGCATCCTCGCGATAGCGTTCATAAGGCAGGCCAATCACTGCGAGGGTCGCGGCCAGCAGCAGTGCAGCCATCAGAATGGCCGGCAGCCAGGTAGGCTTTTTCAAGCGCTTGAAAGCGAGGTTGCCGAGCAGGAACGCCGCCAGGGTCAGTCCGACGGCAAACAGCGGGGTTGCACTCAAGATGTCCAGCGGAGAGCTAGCGGGCATGCTGGCTCTCCATCAGGCGCTTGAGCAGCCACAAGGTGGTGGTCACGCTCAGCAGCGTGCCCACCACCAGAGCGCAAAGAATGGCTGGCCACTGGCCGGCGAGTTCATCGAGAATGAAGAACACACCGACCACACCCGGCATGATCAACATGGCGAGCAGGGCAATCAGCGGTTGAGCGGCGGCGGCAATGCTGCCGGGCACGCGGCCATGCAAGGCCAGCGTAATACTCAACAGCAGCATGCCGACCACCCCGGAAGAGACAGGTAGACCGGTGAAGTGGACGACCACTTCACCGATGAGCCAGTAGCTAATCAGCCATAGAAAGCCAACCAGAGCCGGCACGGTCAGCCAAGCAGTTCGTTGGCTTGCTTGAGGACGTTCTCGACCGTAAAGCCAAAGTGCTTGAACAGCTCGCCAGCAGGGGCCGATTCACCATAGGTGGTCATGCCGATCACGCGACCTTCAAGACCCACGTACTTGTACCAGTAGTCGGCGTGGCCCGCTTCGATGGCGATACGCTTGGTCACCGCACTTGGCAGGACGCTTTCACGGTACTCGGCATCCTGGCCGTTGAAGCGGTAGGTCGACGGCATGGACACCACGCGCACCGCCTTGCCCTGCTTCTCGAGTTCGTCGGCAGCCTCCATGGCCAGCGCCACTTCGGAGCCGGTGGCAATCAGGATCAGCTCCGGCGTGGTATCTGCATCCTTCAACACGTAACCGCCGCGCTGAATGGAGGCCAGCTGGGCCTTGTCGCGCTGCTGATGCGGCAGATTCTGGCGTGACAGCACCAGAGCCGTCGGGCCGGAGTGACGCTTGATCGCGGCATCCCAGGCGGCGGCGGTTTCCACCGCGTCACACGGGCGCCAGGTGTTCAGGTTCGGCGTGGTGCGCAGGCTGGTCAACTGCTCGATCGGCTGGTGGGTCGGGCCATCTTCACCCAGGCCAATGGAGTCGTGGGTGAAGACGTAGATCGCCTGCTGCCCCATGAGCGCGGCCATGCGCACGGCGTTGCGCATGTACTCCATGAAGATCAGGAAGGTAGCGCCGTAGGGCACGAAGCCGCCATGCAGTGCGATACCGTTCATCACCGCGCCCATGCCGAACTCGCGCACGCCGTAGTGCAGGTAGTTGCCGCTGGCATCTTCCGGAGTGATCGCCTTGGCACCTTTCCAGAAGGTCAGGTTCGACGGCGCAAGGTCGGCGCTTCCGCCGAGGAGCTCCGGCATCTGCGGGCCAATCACGTTGAGCGCTTCCAGCGACGCCTTGCGCGAGGCGATGCTGTCGCCCTTTTCCTGGGCCTTCTGAATCAGCGCTTCGGTGGCAAGCTCGGCAGGCAGCTGGGCCTTCATGCGGCGCTTGAATTCGCGTGCCTCGGTGGGGAAGGCTTCAGCGTAGCGGGCAAAGCGGCTTTCCCACTCCTGCTGGCGGGTCTTGCCGGCGTCGCGGGCATCCCAGCCTGAGTAGACCGGCTCGGGAATATGGAACGGCGCGTGGGGCCAGTCGAGCTGCTTGCGGGCCAGCGCGACTTCCTCTTCGCCCAGCGGAGCGCCGTGAGACTCTTCCTTGCCCTGCTTGTTGGGCGAGCCAAAGCCGATGATGGTCTTGCAGATGATCAGGCTGGGCTTGTCATCGTTCTGCTTGGCAAGCTCGATGGCCGCCTTGATCTCTTCGGGCTTGTGGCCGTCGACATTGGGCACCACGTGCCAGCCGTAGGCTTCGAAGCGTTTGGCGGTGTCGTCGGTAAACCAGCCCTCCACTTCCCCGTCGATCGAGATGCCGTTGTCATCGTAAAGCGCGATCAGCTTGCCAAGCTGCTGAGTGCCGGCAAGCGACGCCGCTTCGTGGGAAATGCCTTCCATCAGGCAGCCATCGCCCAGAAAGCACCAGGTGTGGTGATCCACAATGGTGTGGCCCGGGCGGTTGAACTGCGCCGCCAGCGTCTTCTCGGCAATGGCAAACCCGACGGCATTGGCGAAGCCCTGGCCCAGAGGGCCGGTGGTGGTCTCGATGCCCGGGGCATAGCCGAATTCCGGGTGGCCGGCGGTGGGGGAGTGCAGCTGGCGGAAGTTCTGCAGCTGTTCCAGGCTTAGTTCGTAGCCGCTCAAGTGCAGCAGCGAGTAGAGCAGCATGGAGCCGTGCCCATTGGAGAGCACGAACCGGTCACGATCGGCCCACTTGGGATCTTCGGGGTTGTGCTTGAGGTAGTCATTCCAAAGCACCTCGGCAATATCAGCCATGCCCATGGGGGCGCCAGGGTGGCCGGACTTGGCTTTCTGAACGGCATCCATGGAAAGGGCGCGAATGGCATTGGCCAGCTCAAAACGGGACGGCATGGGGTGCTCCTCGCCTGAAAACGGAAAGATGAAAGGCGCTATTGTCGCCGACTTCCCAGGTGGCGGCAAATATGACGACAAATTCTGCCTTGTGCGTTCTGGGAAGCCGGGCCGACAGCGTGTAGACTCTGCCCCCCGAGGCGGCAGTACCGTCTCCGATACGGGCAGGGAGCCTCCTGCCGTGATTTCCTGCTGATGCTGTGGATTGCACAGCCGTCATACAGAGGGTCGAGAGCGCGATGAGCGAATATTCCCTGTTTACCTCGGAGTCCGTCTCCGAAGGTCATCCCGACAAGATTGCCGACCAGATTTCTGATGCGGTACTGGATGCCATTATTGCCCGGGATAAACAGGCACGGGTTGCTTGTGAAACCATGGTGAAAACCGGTGTGGCGATCATCGCCGGCGAAATTACCACCTCCGCCTGGGTGGATCTGGAAACGCTGGTGCGCGATGTGATTACCGACATCGGCTACACCTCTTCTCACGTGGGCTTTGACGGTGCCACCTGTGGCGTCATCAATCTGATCGGCAAGCAGAGTGTGGAGATCGCCCAGGGTGTCGATCGCGTGAAGCCCGAAGATCAGGGCGCGGGTGACCAGGGGCTGATGTTCGGTTACGCGACCAACGAAACCGACTCCTTCATGCCGGCGCCGATCCACTACTCGCACCGCCTGGTCGAGCGTCAGGCGGAGCTGCGCAAGAATGGCCTGCTGCCGTGGCTGCGTCCGGACGCCAAGAGCCAGGTAACCTTCCGTTATGACGCGCAGGGCCAGCCGTGTGGCGTTGATGCGGTGGTACTCTCGACCCAGCACGACCCCGAAATCGATCAAGAAGATCTGCGCAAGATGGTCAAGCGCGAGATCATCGAGCAGGTCCTTCCGGCAGAGTGGCTCAACGAGAACACTCAGTACCACATCAACCCGACCGGCAAGTTCGTGATCGGCGGCCCGGTGGGCGACTGTGGTCTGACCGGGCGCAAGATCATCGTCGATACCTACGGTGGCATGGCTCGTCACGGCGGCGGCGCGTTCTCGGGCAAGGATCCTTCCAAGGTCGATCGCAGCGCCGCCTACGCCGGGCGCTATGTCGCCAAGAACGTGGTCGCGGCCGGGCTTGCCGACAAGTGCGAGATCCAGGTTTCCTACGCGATCGGCGTGGCCGAACCGACCTCGGTCTCCATCGATACCTTCGGCACCGGCAAGATCGATGATGCTCGCATCGTCGAGCTCGTGCGCGAACACTTCGACCTGCGTCCCTACGCGATCACCAAGATGCTCGACCTGCTTCACCCGATGTACCAGCTGACCGCGGCCTACGGCCACTTCGGCCGTGCACCGTTCGAGCACAGCTACACCTGGGTGGACGATAAGGGCGAACAGCACAGCGAAACCTTTACCGCCTTCCCCTGGGAGAAGACCGATAAAGCGGACGCGCTGCGCCAGGCCGCCAATCTGTAAGACATTTGCTACGCTGTGTGTAGGAAAACGCCCCTTTGGCTCTGCCGGGGGCGTTTTTTATTGCCCACTGGTTTAGGCTGAAGAAAAACAATCTGAACAAGAGGCGTGCCATGGTGGCAATACGCAAGCGCGGCCCGAGCGGGCGTGGATTCATTTTCGGCTGGGCGGTCGGGCTGCTGCTCTGGGGGCAGCAGGGCCTGGCCGCAGAATGCCCGGCATGGGACGAGGCCCAGCTCAAGCAGGAGACCCAGGCGCTCGCTGCCCAGATCGCCCAGTGGGACCACGCCTATCATGAAGAGGGCATCTCGCTGATCGACGATGGTCTTTACGACCAGGCGCTCGCCCGGATGCAGGGCTGGCGGGCGTGCCTGGACGACCCGACGCCCCACCGGCCGCTCACTCGGATAACCTCGAGCCGCGGTACGCTGGCCCACCCCGCTGCTCAGCAGGGGCTCGACAAGACCGACGAGCGCGGCGTGCAGCGCTTCACCAGCCGCCGGGAAAATCTCTGGATCCAGCCCAAGGTGGACGGCGTGGCGGTGACCCTGCGCTACCAGGCGGGTGAGCTGGTCGAAGCGGTCAGCCGCGGCGATGGCATCGAGGGGCAGGACTGGACCGCGCGTGCCCTGGCGCTTCCCGGCGTGCCCAACACGCTGCCATCACCCGTTTCCGCGATACTTCAGGGCGAGCTCTACTGGCGCCTGGATGATCATGTCCAGTCCCGCACGCCCGCCTCCGGGGCAAGGGGCGCGGTGGCGGGCGCCATGGCCCAGGCAGACCCCACGCAGGAAACCAGGGAGCGAGTGGGGCTTTTTGTATGGGGCTGGCCGGACGGACCCACCGCGATGGCCGAGCGGCTGGCCGGGCTCAGCGCGCTGGGGTTCGATACACCCAGCTACACCCATTTGCTGGATGGCGAACACGATGCGGCCTACTGGCGCGAGGCGTGGTTCAACGGTGTGCTGCCCTTCGCCACGGACGGCGTGGTCATCAAGCAGGCCGAGCGGCCCGGCATTCGGCGCTGGTCCAGCAGCCCGCCAGAATGGGCGGTTGCCTGGAAATACCCTACCCAGCAGGCGCTGGCGCAAGTGCGCGGCGTGGAGTTTCGGGTCGGGCGCACCGGGCGGGTGACACCGCTGCTCTGGCTCTATCCGGTTCAACTGGAGGGGCGGCGCATCAGCCGGGTGTCGCTGGGTTCACTCTCCCGCTGGGAAAGCCTGGATCTGCGCCCCGGTGATCAGGTCGCCATCACCCTGGCCGGGCTTACTATTCCCCGCTTTGAAGAGGTGATATGGCAAACCCAGACGCGCGCCCCCGTCGCGGCACCTTCCGATGACGCCTACCACTTGCTGAGCTGCTTTCAGGATAGCCCCGCCTGTAGAGGACAGCTGCTGGCGCGGCTTGCCTACCTGGGCGAGCAACTGGGCTTTCAGGGCGTCGGCGAAGGCACTTGGCAGGCGCTGCTGGATGCCGGACTGATACCGGACCTGCTGGCCTGGATGACGCTGGAACCCGACCAGCTGCGACAGGCCCACGGCATTGGTGAAGCCCGCAGTGACGCCCTCTACCAGCAGTTTCAAACCGCGTGGACTGCCCCCTATGACGCCTGGCTACAGGCGCTGGGCGTGCCGCCCGCCGGCGCCGCCCCGCTGCCCGACTGGCAGACGGCAAGCGCTTACCAGCCCAGCGATTGGGCGGCCCTGCCGGGCATCGGCCCCGGCAGGGCCGAGGCACTGACTGCCTTTTTCTCCCACCCCGAGGTGCAGGCGATGGCCGGGCAGCTGGGCGCGCTGAACGTGGAGGGTTTCGTCGCTCCCTAGCCAAGCCCGGTGGCACACAGCATGATGCCCAGCTCCCTGGTCACCACCCTGTTGGAGGCCTTGGGCACCATGCCCAGCAGAAGATAAAGCAGTGATCAACATGAGCCGAATTGAAGGCCAAGCGTGGAATCTTTCATTAGCCGCCACCCGGTGAAGCGGCGAGAATACACCAAAGTATCACTCTTTATTGTTCTGCATGAGGAAATCCCATGAGCAGCCAACAGCATCCGCTAGGTATCAGCTTTGAATTCTTTCCGCCCAATACCGATGCCGGGCGTGACAAGCTGATGCTGGTTCGCGATGAGCTGGCCGCCCGCAACCCGCGGTTTTTCTCAGTCACCTACGGCGCCGGTGGTTCTACCCAGGCGCGCACCCGCGATACCGTGCGCACGGTAAGCCAGAGCGGCGTGCAAACCGCCCCGCACCTCTCCTGCATTGGCAGCGAGAAGGCCCAGCTGCGCGACCTGCTCGCCCAGTACCGTGAAGAGGGTGTGAAAAGCCTGGTGGCGCTGCGCGGGGACCTGCCCTCGGGCATGGCGAGCATCGGTGAGCTGCGCTACGCCAATGAGCTGGTGGAGTTCGTGCGTAACGAGACCGGCGATCACTTCGACATTGCGGTGGCGGCTTACCCAGAGGCGCACCCCCAGGCGGCCAACCTTGACCGGGATATCGAAAACTTTGCGCGCAAGATGAAGGCGGGCGCCAACATGGCGATCACCCAGTACTTCTTCACCGCCGAGGCGTATTTCAACTTCGTCGACAAGGCGCGCGGCCTGGGTGTCGACCAGCCGATCATTCCCGGCATCATGCCGATTACCAACTACACCAAGCTGTCGCGCTTTTCCGATGCCTGCGGCGCAGAAATTCCCCGCTGGATGCGCAAGCAGCTGGAAGGTTACGGCGACGACAGCGACGCGATTGCCAAGTTTGGCACCGAGGTGGTCAGTCACCTGTGCCAGCGCTTGCTGGATGGCGGCGCGCCGGGGCTGCATTTTTATACCCTCAACCAGTCTGCACCGGTACTCAAGGTGGTGGACAACCTTGTCGGCTAGGCGCGCGCCTCACCGCCAGACAAAAACGCCCCGCTCATCGAGCGGGGCGTTGTTTCTTGCGGGTCTGGGTTAACCGGCGCTCGCTTCAGCCGCGGTCGGCTTGCCGTTACCAAACTGCTTGCGCTGCATGACCAGCAAGCCTGCTCCGATGGCAAGACCGGCGATGTCGGTATAGATACCGCCGTAGATCATGCACAGGGCGCCTACCAGCATGACCACACGTTTGAGCACGCTCACTGGCCCGAAGAACCACGCCTGGACCATGCCGGACAGCAGAACGATTCCCAGCGTGGCGGTCACGCCCACTCGCAGGATCTGCAGCGGCGTGCCTTCCATCAGCATGGCCGGGCTGTAGAAGAACATGAACGGCACGATGAACGCCGCAAGACCGATCTTGAACGACGCCACCGACGTGCCCATGGGATTGTCGCCGGAAATACCCGCCGCCGCGTAGGAGGCCAGCGCCACCGGCGGGGTAATCGCCGACACCACGGCAAAGTAGAACACGAAGAAGTGCGCAATCAGCGGCTCGATGCCGATGTTGATCAGCCCGGGCGCCACCACGGAGGCGGCGACCGCGTAGGCGGCCGTGGTAGGCATGCCCATGCCCAGCAGGATGCTGATCAGCATGGCAAAGAACAGCGCCAGCAGTTGACTGACGCCAGCCAGGCCCAGCAGCAGCGAAGAGAAGCGCGCGCCGACGCCGGTCAGCGAGATGACCCCCACGATCAGGCCCGCACAGGCGCATACCGCAATGATCTGGATCGACATGGTGCCCGCCAGCTGCAGCGCCTTGAGGATGGCGCGCACGCCCATCTTGTTGGGAGAAATCCAACTGACCACGGCGGCGGAGGCAGTGGCAAGCGTTCCCGCCCGAATGACCGAATAGCCCATGAACAGCGCCACGATCAGGATGATGATCGGCGCAAACAGATAGGCCTGCTTGACGAGTCTGGAGAACAGCGGAATCTCGTCGCGACGCATGCCGCGCATGCCCTTGCGAGCGGCTTCGAAATCGACCATGAAGTAGATCGAGGCGAAGTAGAGAATCGCCGGGATCAGCGCCGCAATGGCGATATCGGTGTACGGAATCCCCGTGACTTCCGCCATGATAAAGGCACCGGCACCCATGATGGGTGGCATGATCTGCCCGCCTGTCGAGGCCGCGGCTTCAATGGCGCCAGCGCTGCGGGCCGGATAACCCACTTTCTTCATCAGCGGGATGGTCAGCGAGCCCGTGGAGACCACGTTGCCGGCTGACGTGCCGTTGATCATGCCCATCAGGCCAGAGGCAAAGATGGATACCTTGGCGGGGCCACCACGAGCGCGCCCGGCGGCGGCAAAGGCGAAGTTGACGAAATAGTCGCCTACTTTCGAAGCCTGCAGGAAGGCCGCGAAAATGATGAACAGGATAATGTAGGTCGAGGAAACCGCGGTGGTCGGGCCGAGAATCCCGGCATCGGTATACACCTGGCTGAAAAAGCGCTGCAGTGAAAGGCCTGGATAACCCAGAAAGCCCGGCAGGTAAGGCCCGGCAAATACGTAGGCCAGGAAAATCGCGGAGATGACCACCAGGGCCAGGCCCGCCACCCGGCGCGTCAGCTCAAGAATCAGCAGCGAGCCGGCAATGGCGGCCCAGGAGATGCCGATGGGCGCAAAGGAGGTGCCGGTCGAGGCGCGCAGCGGTGAGTTGTACATCAGCAGCAGATAGCCGGCGCTGGCCAGCGCGCACACCATCAGCACCAAATCTGCCGGGTTGAACTGATGGCGCGCCTGGCGGAAGAACCAGCTCAGCACGATGGCGGCCGCGGAGGTGGCCATCAAGGGATAGCCGAAGTGCCATGTTTCGACGGCCGGGTCGATGCGCATGGCACCGCCACCCAGCGTCTGCTGCATGACAAATACCTGGGCGAGCGCATAAGCCGCGGGAATCAGCAGGGCGTAGCCCACCCATTTCAGCCAGGCCGGCGAGGCGTTCTGGCCCTCTTCGGCAAAACGGGCGCCGGCAAACAGGCCGTAACCCAGAATCAGTGCCCCGGCGATGTGGACGATGCGAAACGACCACGTCTCCATGGGGTAAACGTTGAGTGAAAACAGGTGAAAGCTTGAGTAGCCAATGGCAAGTGCGGCAAACAGAACGAACTGCCAGCCGGTAAACACACGGCGGTTGGCTTCAACGACCTCTTCATCGACGCCCTCGGCAATGGTGGGCGGCGGTGAAGCAAGCAGGGCATCATCCTTGAGGCCGTCGGGGTTTTGGGGGGTAGCGGGACTCATCGGAGTTCACCCTCACAGCAGAAGCAGATAATGAGCAATAGCCAAAACTGCCCCGCCTGATCACCAGGAACGGGGCAGCTAGATGGTGCGATGGCGTTAGTGAATCATGTCGTCGGCGATGTCATAGCCGTTCTCTTCGTACCAGCGGGCCGCACCCGGGTGGAAGGGCAGCACGGTGTTGTGCACGATGTTCTCCGGAATGCTGGTTTCGGCACTGCGGTGAATGGAGCGCATGCGGTCATTGTTTTCCATGGTCAGCTTGGTGACTTCGTAGATGAAGTCTTCCGGCAGGTCGCAGGCCGCGATGGCGAAGTTCCACATGGAAACCGCGCGCGCATCCTCTTCAAGCGTGGAGTAGGTGCTGGCTGGAATGGTGAATTCCGCGACCGGGTAGGCGTCCAGGACAGCGGCAAGCTCGTCTTCGGTAAACTCGATGATGTTCACGTCGGTCTGGACTTCCAGCTGGCTAACTGCCGGAATCGGAATGCCGGCGGCAAAGGCAATCACGTCCAGCAGACCGTCCTGCAGCTGGCCGCCAAGATCCGACCAGCCGCCGTTGCGGCGCTCGAAGTTCACTCCCAGGGTCTCAAGCATCGCCGGGAAGTAGGTATCGGAGGTCGATGCCGCCGGGCCAAAGCCGATACGTGCGCCATCCGGGATATCCGAGATGGACTCGATGCCCGAGCTTGAAAGCGCGGCAATCGAGAACGGTGTCTCATACATCGGGAACATGGCGCAGACGTTATCCATCACCATGCCGGGGGCCAGCGGGCTCTTGCCGTTGACCGCATCGGAGGCCGGACCCATGGTGGTCAGGCCGAAAGCCATGTCGCCTGAGTGTACCAGCGCCAGGTTCTGGGTCGGGCCGCCGGTGACTTCACCGCCGCCGGACAGGCCCAGCTCGTCGGCCACGAAGTTGGCCCAGCCGGAGCCGTACACGAAAAAGGTGCCGCCCTGGCTTGCGGTACCGACCGTGAAGTTTTCCGGCCAGTCGGCGCGGTCAGCGTGGGCGCTGGCAGAGGCGAGCATCGCGCCGCCAACCAGAATAGCGAGCGTTTTAGGCATCATGGTGCGCATAGCGTATTTCCTGAGCTGTTATTAGGATTGTGGACTGGCGGGCATGAGTTGCGGGCCAGTAGCCGTCTTGATTAAGCCATGATAAAGAGCGATTGTTGTGCCATTTAATCAGTTGGCTTTTAAAAACATGAGGTTATATAAAAGCTGTTCAACTTTAGTGGAAATTGAAACGGCACCGAGTGTCTGGTTATTCGCACGCAAGGCGGACAGGCATGTGCGGTTTTCCGCTCACTTCAGGGTGGGAAAATGGGAGGCGAGAAGGGAAGGGAGAAAGAGGGCGAGCGCCCTCTTGGGTCGTGACTCAGTTTTTGGGCTTGCCGGGGTCGAGGATGCGCACCGGCTGAACATCCTGGCGTTTTTGCTCGTCGCGGACCTGATTGACGCGGGTGGTCAGTTCAGAAGAGTTTTCATCCTCGATAGGCAACTGCTCGAAAAAGTCGCAGTTGACGCATTCGCGGTAGCGAATGCCGTTCTGTTCCCAGGCGCGGATACGGTCCATGGCGGCGCAGCGCGGACAGGTAACGCCGGCAATGAAGCGCTTGACGGTAGACATAGGTTTCTCCGGGAGCGCGGCGCCGCCGTCAGGCGGGCGCCGCGGTTGAGTAAGGGGTCAGGCCGCGCGAATGCCACTATGGCGCAGCAGCGGCTCTACGCGCGGCTCACGGCCGCGAAACGCCTGGAACAGCTCGGCGGCGTCGCGGGCACCGCCCTGTTCCAGAATCTCCTGGCGAAAGCGCTTGCCCGTTTCGGCATCGAAGATACCCGCTTCTTCGAACGCACTCCAGGCATCCGCCGAGAGCACTTCGGCCCACTTGTAGCTGTAATACCCCGCCGCGTAGCCGCCGGCAAAGATATGCGCGAAGCTGTTCTGGAAGCGGTTGAAGGGCACCGCAGGTACGACGGATACCTGGCGGCGCACGTCATCGAGCAGGGCCTGGACGTCCTCGGCGCTGGGCGCTTCGAGTTCGTGATGCAGGCGCAGATCGAACAGCGAAAACTCGACCTGACGGACCATGCCCATGGCCGACTGGAAGTTCTTGGCTGCCTGCAAGCGCTCGAGCAACTCTGCCGGCAGCGCCTCGCCAGTGTCCACGTGCTTGGCCAGCAGGTTGAGACCTTCACGCTCCCAGCAGTAGTTCTCCATGAACTGGCTGGGCAGCTCGACCGCATCCCAGGCCACGCCATTGATACCGGAAATATCCGCGATGTGCTGCTTGGTCAACATGTGGTGCAGGCCGTGCCCGAACTCATGAAACAGCGTGGTGACCTCATCGTGGGTGAGCAGTGCCGGCTTGCCGCTTACCGGGGCGGTGAAATTGCAGGTCAGAAACGCCACGGGCAGCTGCAGGCCGTCCTTGGTCTGGCGGCGCACCCGGCAGTCGGCCATCCAGG
Source organism: Vreelandella aquamarina (assembly GCF_020075495.1). GTDB lineage: Bacteria > Pseudomonadota > Gammaproteobacteria > Pseudomonadales > Halomonadaceae > Vreelandella > Vreelandella aquamarina_A. Next base: position 10,115 of record NZ_JABYQT010000018.1, on the reverse strand, counting down.
CGCCACCACGCTTGCCTTCTCGGGCGTACAGGTCGAGGTAGAAGCCGGCAATCGGCTGGCCGTGCTCGATGATCTGGAAGTAGCGCACATCAGAATGGTAGGTGGGCGCGTCGTTCACCTCTTCGACGCTCACTCCATAAAGGCGTTCGACGACCTGAAACAGACCGTCAATCACCCGTGGGGCGGGGAAGTAGGGACGCAGCTGCTCCTGGGAAATCGCGTGACGCGCTTCGCGCAGTTTTTCGCTGGCGTAGGCGATGTCCCAGGGTTTGAGTTCGTCAAGGCCCAGCTCATCGCGAGCGTAGGCGCAAAGTTCGGCAAACTCCTCTTTTGCCTGGGGCACGGCGCGCCGGGCAAGGTCGCCCAGGAAGTCGAGCACCTGCTCGGGAGACTCGGCCATCTTGGTGGCCAGCGAGAAATCCGCATAGGTCTCGAACCCCAGCAGTCTGGCAAGCTCCTGGCGAAGCGCCAGAATCTCTTCCATGATCGGGGCGTTGTCGAATTTTCCTGCATCCGGGCCCTGGTCGGAGGCGCGGGTGACAAAGGCGGTATACACCTCCTCGCGCAGCTCCCGGCTGTCGGCGTAGCTCACTACCGGGAAGAAGCTCGGGAAGTCCAGGGTGATGCGGTATCCAGAAACGCCCTTGGCTTCGGCCAGGGCCTTGAGTGTTTCGCGTGCGCTTTCCGGTACGCCGGCCAGCGCCTCTTCGCTAGTGATGTCCTTGTGCCAGGCTTGGGTGGCGTCCAGCACGTTGTTGGAATACTGGTTGGAAAGCGTGGAAAGGCGCGACTGGATTTCACCGTAGCGGGCTTTCTTGTCTGCGGGCAGGTCGACCCCGGCAAGGCGGAAGTCACGCAGCGCGTTATCAACCGTACGCCGCTGGGCGGCGTCCAGGCGGTTCCAGGCGTCGCCCTCCTTGAGCGCCTGCCAGCCGTGGAAAAGCCCTTCGTGCTGGCCTACCCAGGTGCCGAAGTCAGAGAGTTTTTCCAGGCTGGCCTGGTAGGCGTCGCGCAGTTCCGGCGTGTTCATGGTGCCGTTCAGGTGCGAGACCGGCGACCAGGCCTGGGAAAGGCGGTCGCTGGCCGCTTCGAGCGGTTCGGCAAAGCTTTCCCAGGTGGGCGGTGTGTCGGCGGCCTGGCGTGCCAGGCGGTAGATCGTTTCACGGTTCTCGCTGAGCAGCGCATCCACCGCGGGTACCACATGCTCGACACGCATATCAGCGAAAGGGGGAAGCTTGTGGGTTTCAAGCAGCGGATTATGGGACATAAACACCTCGGCTGGCGCGTTAGGGGCATGAAACAGCGTGCAAAAATACACGATAATAGCTAAACAGTGTGGGCACAGGGCGGCGCTTTCAATGCCAAGGTTTGGCCTCTTGACGAGCGCCTGCTAGTCTTGCCGCCTTTTAGAGCCCTTGATGGCAGGAGAAATCGATGAGCGAAACGCTAGAGCGCTGGGGGTCGAAGCGCGCCTTTATCCTGGCGGTAACCGGGGCGGCGGTAGGGCTTGGCAATATCTGGCGCTTTCCTTATGTGGCTGGTGAAAACGGCGGCGCGGCGTTCTTGCTGGTCTACGTGGCTTTCGTGCTGCTGCTGGGGATACCGGTCATGATGGCCGAAATCCTGATCGGCCGGGCCGGTCGGCGTGGACCGATTCAGGCCCTGGGCGCCTTGGCGGCGGATGCCGGGGCCTCGTCGAGCTGGCGCTGGCTGGGGCTTTTCGGCGCCTTCACGGTGTTCTGCATCCTGTCTTTCTATTCCGTGGTGTCGGGGTGGTCGATCGAGTTTCTGGTGGCCTCCATCAATGGGCAGTTCAAGGGCGCCACGGCGGCCGAGATCGGCGCGGGCTTTGATGCCTTTCTGGCCAATCCGGGGCTTTTGATCTTCAATCACTCTCTGTTTCTGTTCATGACCATGACGGTGGTGGCCGCCGGCGTTGCCAAGGGGCTGGAGCGGCTCAATAACCTGCTGATGCCGCTGCTGTATGCACTTCTGCTGCTGCTGGCCGGCTACGCGGCGACCACCAGTGGCTTTACCACGGCGCTGGCGTGGCTGTTTCTGCCCTCGTTCGATGCGTTGACGCCAACGGTGGTGCTGCACGCCATGGGGCATGCGTTCTTTACCCTGGCTGTCGGGGCCTGCGCGCTGATGGCCTACGGTGCCTACATGCCCGACGAGCAGAGCCTGCCCAAGGCAGCGGTGGCGGTAGCGGCGCTGGACATCAGCGTGGCGCTGATGGCCGGGATCGCGATCTTTTCGGTAGTGTTCGCCCAAGGGATGGACCCGGCTGACGGCCCGGGGCTGATGTTTGTCACGCTGCCTATCGCCTTTTCCGAGCTGCCGGGTGGAACGGTCTGGCTGAGCGTATTTTTCCTGTTGCTGTTGCTGGCGACCTGGACCTCGGCGATCAACCTGGCGGAGCCCATGGTGGCTACGCTTCAAGGCCTGGGGCTGCGGCGAAGCCTATCGACGGCCATCGTGGCGCTGAGCGTATGGCTGATGGGGCTCTTGTCAGCGTTCTCGTTTTCGACGCTGGCCGAGTTTCGGCCGCTCTTCGGGCGCACCATATTCGAGCTGGTCAGCAGCATTCCGCCGGATGTGTTCCTGCCGCTGGGTGGGCTCTTGATCGCGACCTTTGCCGTCTGGGTCATGCCACCGCGCGTCGTGATCAAGGCGTTGGGGATGGGCGAGCGCGGCTATCTTGTGTGGCGTAACGTCGTGCGCTGGGTGTCGATTCCATTGACATTTATCGTACTGCTGGGCGGGTTGCTGTAGCCAGGTGGCAGGTAAACGCGCCGCTTGCTGAAGTGAAGAGGCGCGCTGTACGACGAATCAGGATCAACGAGTCAGGAGGGTGTCATGAGGGATGCATTGAGAAGCTTTAACGCGCATTCGCCGCGCCTTGGAGAGCGGGTATATATTGACCCGGCAAGCGTGGTGATTGGCGACGTGGTATTGGGTGATGACTGCTCGGTATGGCCGATGACGGTGATTCGCGGTGATATGCACCGCATTCGCCTGGGGGCGCGCGTGAGCGTGCAGGACGGTAGCGTGCTGCATATTACCCACGCCAGCGACTTCAACCCTGATGGCTTCCCGCTGACCGTGGGCGATGACGTGACCATCGGCCACAAGGCCATTCTGCACGGCTGTACCCTGGGCAGCCGCATTCTGGTCGGAATGGGCGCTATCGTCATGGACGGGGCGGTAGTCGAGGATGAGGTGATCATTGCCGCCGGCGCCGTGGTGACCCCGGGCAAGCGCCTGGAAAGCGGCTACGTGTACGCCGGGAACCCGGCCAGGGCACTGCGCCCTTTGAAAGATTCAGAGCGCGCCTTCTTTCCTTACACCGCCGGTAACTATGTAAAACTGAAGGATCAGTTTCTGGCCGAAGTCGCCTTATGAGGCATCCAGGCTAAACAGTTGGCCTGACAACCTTTTTTCGAAATGAGCCATGTTGCAATTCTGAAAAATCTGGTAATTTATCCAGTTTTCCAGGGTGCCGCGACATGGCTAACTTTCGCACGCATATTACGGTAGCAACCGCGGGCGGCATGCTGATGGCCTACGCGGGGTGGCAGGCCGAGTGGTGGCCGTCGACCCAGGCCGTGCTGATCGTGGCGCTGGTCGCGTTTGGCGGTATTCTGCCGGATATCGACGCCGACCGATCCCGTTCCATCCGCTTGATTTTCAATCTTCTTTCTGTGCCTTCGCTGGTGCTGGGCGTGATGCTGCTGGAGTCGTGGCTGACGCCGGGCATGCTGCTGGTGGCGTGCGGGGGCATCTACTTCTGCGTGAGGTATCTGGCGGGCATCCTGTTTTCGAAACTGACGGTGCACCGGGGCATCTGGCACTCGCTTCTGGCGGCGGGGCTATGCTCACTGTTGACCGCCGCGCTTAGCTTTCACCTGCTTTTCCAACCCCCGTGGCTTGCCTGGTCTCACGGCGCGGCGGTGCTGCTGGGGTTCGTGATTCATCTGGGGCTTGATGAGCTCTACAGCGTGGACCTGGAAGGTGCCCGGCTCAAGCGCTCGTTTGGTACGGCGCTCAAGCTCGGTGATAGCCGCCGGCCCATGTCGAACCTGTTGATGCTGATTGCCACGTTGACGCTGCTGCCCTGGGCTCCGCCCTGGTCGGTACTGGTGGAGCTGATGCATCAGGGCTCGCTGCTGTGGCGGTAGTCCTCGGCGCTCAGCCCGTGCTTTTTGAGCTTGTCGTAGAACGTCTTGCGCGGAATGCCCAGATGGCGACAGACATCGGTCACGCGGCCATGGTGGCGGGCCAGTGACTGGCTGATCAGGCTCTTTTCGAAAAGCTCCACCTGGCGTGGCAAAGTGGGCTCCCGGGTATCGGCAGCGCCCCCTTCCAGCAGCATGTCCAGGCGATAGTCGAAAGCTGCGCCAAGCAGCACGTAGCGCTCTGCCAGGTTGCGCAGCTCACGCACGTTGCCGGGCCAATCGTGAGCGAGCAGGGCGGCCACGGCGTGGCTGTCCAGGCTGGGGGCCTCCAGGCCGCTGCGGTTGGCGGCCACCACGGCAAAATGCTGGAACAGTAACGGAATATCCTCGCGCCGTTCGCGCAGGGCCGGCAGCGGCAGGGTGACCACGTTCAGCCGGTAGTAGAGGTCCTCGCGAAACCGTCCTTCCTCTGCGGCGACTTTCAGATCCACCTTGGTCGCGGCGATTACCCGCAGGTTCAGCGGCACCGTTTCATTGGCACCCAGCCGTTCGATGCTGCGCTCCTGCAGCACGCGCAGCAACTTGACCTGCAGGGCCAGCGGCATGGATTCGATCTCGTCGAGGAACACCGTGCCGCCGTTGGCGTGTTCGAACTTGCCGATGCGCCGTTCGACCGCGCCGGTAAAGGCGCCTTTCTCGTGGCCAAACAGCTCCGACTCGATGGTGTTTTCCGGAACGGCCCCACAGTTGATCGCCATGAAGGGGTTGTTGCGCCGGGCGCTTCGCTCGTGGATGGCGCGGGCCACCAGGTCCTTGCCGGTGCCGGTTTCGCCAAACAGCAGGACGTCGGCTTCTACCTGGCTGATCCGCTGGATCATCGCGGCCAGGCGGGAAATGATCGCCGTGCGGCCCACGAGTCGCGGTCCAAGCGCGGCCTGCTGAACTTCAAGCTCTGCTTTCAGGCGGCTGTTCTCAAGGCTCAGCTGGCGCTTTTCGATCCCGCGGCGCACGACATCCAGCAACTGGTCGCCGGCAAACGGCTTTTCCAGAAAATCCCAGGCGCCGGCACGCATCGCTTCCACGGCGGTGGAGATATCGCCGTGGCCGGTAATCAGGATGATCGGCAGGGTCGGGTCGCGACGGTGCAGTGCGTTGAGAAGCTCCATGCCGCCCATGCCGGGCATGCGGATATCGCTGACGATGACCCCGGGGAACTCCGCTGGCAGTGCGCTTAACGCCTGCTCGGCGGATTCGAAGCAGTGGGGCGTATAGCCGGCAAGCTCCAGGGTTTGGCTGGCGGTGATGCGCAGGTGCGGTTCGTCGTCGATCACCATGACCGGCAGCGTCGACGGCTCATGCATGGCTACTGTTTCCTTGCAACGGGTGGATGGAGGTAGGCGCCGCGGGCGACAGAGGCAGCATTATGGTAAAACAGGCGCCCTGGCTAGTTCGGTTGTCGACTTGCAGCTTGCCACCCAGGTCGTCCATGATACGCGAAGAAATCGAAAGTCCCAGGCCGAGGCCGCTGCCTGGCGCCTTGGTGGTAAAGAAGGGTTCGAAGATCTGCGCCAGATGAGCGTCATCGATGCCGGGGCCGTTATCCATTACATGGATGGCGACCTGGGTGCCGCTGAGTGCGGCGCTCAGCGTAAGCGTCGGGTCGGGGGTGTCTTTCATGGCGTGCAGCGCGTTGCCGATCAGGTTGACCAGCACCTGCTCGAGGCGCACCAGGTCGCCCATTGCCCAGAGCGTTTCTTTCGGCCATTGCTGTTCGACGCGTACGTGCCCATCGCGCAGGCGGCTTTGAAACAGGCGCAGGGCATATTCGATGCACGCTTGCACCGAGATGGGCTCCTGACGCTCACTGCTCTTGCGTGAAAACTGGCGAAGCTGAGCGCTGATGTCTGCCATGCGCTGGGTCAACTCGACGATCTGCTCGAGATTGGCGTCGACCTGCTCCAGCCGGGAGAGCGCCAGAAAGCGTCGGGCATTCTCGCCGTAGGCGCGAATGGCCGCCAGCGGCTGGTTGAGCTCGTGATTGATGCCCGCGGCCAGTTGGCCAAGCACGGCCAGCTTGGCGGCCTGAATCAGCTCATCCTGAGTCTGGCGAAGGCTCGCCTCGGCGCGGCGGCGCTCTTCGATCTCATCGGAAAGGCGCTGGTTGCTGGCCACCAGATCACGTGTGCGCCGCTCGACGCTTGCTTCCAGCTCGTCGCGCACCAGGGCCAATGTCTGGCGCTCGCGTTCGGCAAATGCTTCGCGCTCACGGCGCAGGCGCAGGCGCTGCCAGCCAATGCCGCCGCCCAGCGCCACCATGCTGTACAGGCCGCCGGCCATCAGCGCGGCGATCCACTGCGCGCCGGCGACCGGCGTCAAGGGTTTGAGGATATGCATCTGCCAGCCAAATTCGGCCACCGGGCGCGTCAGGCGCAGGTAGCGCCCTCCACTCAATGGGCCGTCGTCGAAGCTGACCAGGGCGCTATCTGGCCCGTAAGCGGTTTCGATGCGAATGCCTGATGGCGATAGCGGTTCCATGGCGTAGCGGCGTGTCTGGCGAAGCGTCTGGCGCTGCTCGTCGCTCAAGGGATAGAGCGCGCGCATGCGAAGTTCGGGGCGGCTGGCCATGAAGATGATGTCGTCACCATCCGTGACCAGAAGCTCAGCGTCCTGCTCGGCCCAGCTCTCTTCCACGTCGTCCAGAAGCACCTTGATGACCATGACGCCATCTGGCTGGGCATCGGGGGAGGTGTCGTCGATCCAGACCGGTGCCGAGAAGAAGTAGCCTCGCTCAAGTGATTGGGTGCCAAGGCCGTAAAAGCGTCCCTGTCGACCCGCAATCGCTTCACTGTAGTAGCTGCGAAACGCGTAGTTGTGACCGATGAAGGTGTTGGGACGGTGCCAGTTGCTGGCGGCAATGGTAGTGGCATCACGGTCGAGCAGGTAGACGTCGGAAACGCCGGAGGTAAAGCGAAAACGATCAAGCAGCAGGTTGAGTGCCATCGGGTTCTGACTGTCCGGGGCGCTCAGAAAGCGCTGTACCCCCTCACGAGTGGCCAGCATCTGTGGTAGATAGTCGTAACGCAGCAGGTAGCCGTTCAGGTTGGCAGCCGAAAGACGCAGTTCGTTGTCAGCGTCCTCCTTGAGGTTGGCAATCGCTTGTTCATGGGCCAGCCGGGCGGCTTGCCATATGGTGATGACCAGGCCCAGGCTGATGACGACCAGCCATACCGCTTTCCAGCGCAGCCTTTTCATGCAGGCGAACTGCTGGAGCCTTGCGAGCGCCGCAGGGCGCGCTGCGCTCGGGTTTCGGCACGGGCCATTTCCAAAAGCCCCTCTTCGACATAGACCAGGTGCTCATGGGCACGGGCGCGGGCATCTTCGGCGCGGCCTTCTAAAATGGCGTCCAGCAGCGCACGGTGTTGCTGCATCAGGCGGCTGCGTGAGTCGGGTTTGGCAAACAGGTGAGCCAGATTGTCCACGATGCTCTGCTCGAGCAGGTGAAAAATACCGCGCATGGTGTGCAGCAGCAGCACGTTGTGCGCCGCTTCGGCAATGGCCAGGTGAAAGGCCGCATCCAGCTTGGCTTCCTGAACCGGGTCGGTGCCGACAAACCCTCCATCCAGCTCTTCAAAGCGCTGAATGAGAATAGCCTTGTCTGCCGGCGTGGAGCGCAGCGCAGCGTAGTAGGCGGAGATACCCTCCATGGCATCGCGAAACTCGAGCAGGTCCAGATGAAATTCGCCATGCCGGGAGAGCATTTCCAGAAGCGGGTCGGTGTAGCCGCTGTTCAGGGTGTCGTTGACGAAAGTGCCGCCGCCCTGGCGGCTGGTGAGCAACCCGCGTGCAGCCAGCTTCTGAATCGCTTCGCGCAGCGAGGGCCGGGAGACACCAAAACGCTCGGCCAGCTCACGCTCGGGTGGCAGGCGCTGGCCCGGCTTCAAGCTACCTTCCAGAATCATGCCTTCCAGACGTTCGGTAATCACATCGGCCAAGCGCTGCTGGCGAAGTGGGGGATAAGTCATGAATCGAGCTTCCTTTAATTGGTAATACCAATAGTAAGGCAGTTGGCCAGTCTCGCTCAAGCACCCATGGCAGAAAGTGCCAGTCCATGAAACTTGGCTTAATGGGACTAAAGTATAAGCTCTTGCAGCGCCCAGGCAGGGCAACTTCAATTGACACTCACCATGGGCCTAATTACTGTAAGAGCCTTGATGTTGTCAATTGGTTTTACCAATCTGGATATTGCGAGCACGCTGATCTCTGGCCAGAGGCGACGAGAACGGCAAGCGGGCGTTCATCACCGCTGTCGGGAATTTCGTATAATGTCTTCCTCTGGTTGTCGGTGTGCACGGCGCTCACCCGTAACAGGTAGCGCACCCACTGCATAGGGCTTGCCATGATCATTTCTGCCTCCACCGACTACCGCAAGGCGGCTCAGCGCCGTATACCGCCCTTTCTGTTTCATTATGCAGACGGTGGTTCTTATACCGAGCACACCTTGCGGCGTAACGTCGAAGACCTGGCCGGTATTGCGTTGAGACAGCGCGTGCTCAAGGACATGTCATCGCTGTCGCTTGAAACCACGTTGTTCGGTGAGACGCTGGCGATGCCGGTTGCGTTGGCGCCAGTAGGGCTGGCAGGCATGTACGCTCGGCGCGGTGAAGTGCAGGCGGCGCGCGCGGCGGCCAGTAAAGGCATACCCTTTACACTTTCGACGGTATCGGTGTGTCCTATCGATGAAGTAGCCTCTGCCATCGATCGGCCGATCTGGTTTCAGCTGTATGTATTGAAGGACCGCGGGTTCATGAAGCACGCCCTGGAAAAGGCCAAGGCCGCGGGCGTCAAGACGCTGGTATTTACCGTGGACATGCCCGTACCCGGGGCGCGCTATCGCGATGCCCACTCCGGCATGAGCGGTAAGAGCGGACCGATTCGGCGGATGGCCCAGGCGGCGATGCACCCTTTCTGGGCCTGGGATGTGGGTATCCACGGCCGACCTCACGATCTGGGCAACGTCTCGGACTATCGGGGCAATCCGACAGGGCTTGAAGACTATATCGCCTGGCTGGGCAACAACTTCGACCCGGCGATATCCTGGAAGGATCTGGAGTGGATCCGCGAGTTCTGGGATGGCCCCATGATCATCAAGGGTATTCTCGACCCTGAGGACGCCCGCGACGCGGTGCGCTTCGGTGCAGACGGTATCGTGGTCTCCAATCATGGTGGGCGTCAGCTTGATGGCGTCATGTCATCTGCGCGCGCGCTGCCAGCAATTGCCGATGCGGTTAAAGGTGACCTGGCCATTCTGGCCGACTCCGGTATTCGTAGCGGGCTTGATGTCGTGCGGATGATTGCGCTGGGTGCCGATACGGTATTGCTGGGGCGTGCCTTCATCTATGCGCTGGCCACGCGGGGCGAGGCGGGCGTAGCTCATCTGCTCGAGTTGTTCGAAAAGGAGATGCGGGTTGCCATGACGCTCACGGGCGCACACAGCATTGCTGATCTTGGCAGGGACTCGCTGGTTCCCGACTCGCTGCACGGCCTCTCCTGAACGCTAGGGAGATGTTTTTCATATCAATATGAAAAAGCGCTTGCACAACCGGCAATGAATCCGTAAAGTACGCATCCGCTGCCGGGGACGCCCAGCGTTACCAGCGGTGAATGAAGGTGAAAACCTTCGGTTTGTCAGGTAGTTAGCGGTTTTGGATGTGGCAGGTTTTACATCGAAAACAACGCCCTTGACAACCACCAGGAAATGCGTAGAATACGCCTTCCTCGCTGAGGCAAGCGGCTCCGGTCATCGAGCCAGATATTGATAGGTCTTCAGCGAAACAGCTCTTTAACAATTTGATCAGGTAATTCATGTGGGCGTTTGCCGATGAGGGTGACAAGTCACCGAATATCAAGGCAAGCGACACATCGATACTTTTTATCTTT
>NZ_JABYQT010000017.1 GCF_020075495.1 Vreelandella aquamarina | reverse complement strand
ATGCTGGATAATAATTATAGCGTTGTATAGCACTGTATATAACTCCATGTCTCCCCGTTTCACCCGCTATTTTCCCCGCCCAATCTGCATATCCCGCCATATCACTCCATGTGAATTATCACTCGACCTGGGTAATATCCTGGGTAACACTATCTGAACACACATTTTCATAGAGCGTTACCCAGGTGCCGATCTCTGACACTAAAGCGCGCAAGGCCATGCCGGCAGATAAACCCTATCGGATGCCCGATACCGATGGGCTTTATCTGGACGTACGGCCAACCGGTAAAAAGTTCTGGCGTATCCGTTATTTTCTGGACAACAAGGAGAATCTATACGCCGCTGGTCAATATCCACACGTCAGCCTCAAGGAAGCGCGAAGCATACGCGACCGGGTAAAAAGTATTGCGGCCACTGGTGCTGATCCCAAGCTCCTGCAGAAAGAGGAGCGCGAAAAGGCCAAGCGATCACAGGCCGATTCATTCGACGCGCTGGCGCTGGAATGGCTGGAGAAGTACTCGCCCCGCTGGACTGAGCATTATACAAAGCAGGTCAGGGTGGGTATCGAGCGAGAAATGCGGCCCGCGTTTGGCCATAAACACATCACAAAGGTCACGCCAGCCGATGTGCTGGCACTGGTGCAGAAGATTGAAGAGCGCGGCGCGCCTTCTGTTGCCATGCTCGTCAGGCAGTGGGTAGGCCAAATCTACAGGTACGCAGCATCAACATTGCGTGCTGATCACGATCCCTCGGCACCACTGCGCGGTGCCGTTCAACGGCCGCCGGTGAAGCACAGCACGGCGTTGACGGCTTCAGAGCTGGCTACTCTGGCAAAGCAGATAGATGACAAAGCGGGCTGGCGCTTGAATGTTATCGCTATGCACTTGTTAATGAGGACAATGCTGCGTACCGGCGAGCTTCGGCAGGGGCGGTGGGAGGAGATAGATTTCATGCGGCGGGAGTGGCGTATACCTGGTGAACGCATGAAGATGCGCCGCCCCCATTCAGTGCCGTTATCTACGCAGGCCATGGCCCTGCTGCAGGAGCTGCATGGCTACACCGGGCATGGCGAATACATGTTCCCATCGTACAGAAATCCAGCAAAACCGATGAACAAAACCACGATCAATGTGGCCCTGAATCGCATGGGCTGGGGTGGTAAATTCAGTGGTCACGGCTTCAGGTCAACGGCGTCAACGCTGCTGAACGGTCATGGGTGGCGCGGCGATCTGATTGAGAAGCAGCTGGCGCACATGCCCGGCGACCAAGTGCGCGCAGCTTACAACCATGCCGACTACATGAAAGAGCGCCGCGAAATGCTGCAGTGGTATAGCGACTTCATCGACGCGCTTATGCAAGACGCAGACGCGCCTCCGGTGCCTGAGCGTATGCTCGCATAATCCAGTCATCCACTTCCGAATCAAGCCACCGGACGCCTCCGGTGGCCATCTTCTTGCCAGGTGGGAAATGGCCTTCGCGAATCATCGCGTATAACTTGCTTTCGCAGTAACCGACCTTCTCCGCGACCTGCTTCATGGGTAATAGTTGTGCCATGTTCAGTCTCCTGTATACCTCTGGCCACCCGGGCCGAAGCCTAGCCCCGCCGCCCATTCCTGTTCTTTTTGAGCGATGCTGTCTTCAATGCGCTGCTGGCGCTCACGCTCTACCAGTTCACGTACGCCAGGCACGGCCATCGCCTCTTGAAACTCCTGCAGATCGCCCTCTAGCTCAATGATGATGCGTTGCGCAACGTCTGAAAGCGCCCATAGGTCGAGCGGCGTTTCGCCGTCTTTGCGAACCCTGCCCAGGCCATAGCAGCCCCCGCACGGTTTATCCGGATTCCCCTTGATGTGGTCCCGCCCGGTGCCGTAGCACACCGCGCAGTCGTCGGGGCGCAGCTCGCGCCAATGAGTCGTCCAGTCTGTCTGAGTCGTGACGCTATCAATGCCCTTAATCAGGTCCGTGTAGGCAACCAGCCATTGGCCGGCGAGCGGGCCAGTGCCCTGGTACTGCTGGATCTCGACGTACCCGCCGCCGAGCGTGCGGTGGGTGTGGGTGGGCTGGGTCATTTAACCACCATGGGAGCTTCTAGCTCGGCAACTATCTCACCGGTTTCGACGTAGTAATGGTCACAGTCCGTCACGTTATTGATCATGAATGCCTCTTGCTGACGCGGCGTCATCTTGCCGAGAATGCGCAGGAACTTATTGCCCGGCCCGCTAAAGGTTGGCTCCACTCCAAGCCGCTTCGCCGCAGCGTAGTTGTGGTGCCCGTCGACAATGACCCGGTACTGCTTGCCGCGTAGCGTGCACTCATGGATCCGCACCACGAATACGTGGAACGTATCGGCTTTGCGTTTCACCACGGCTTCGTTCAAGTAGCGCTGGCAGCTGATTAGCGGTGGCTGTTCCTTTGGTTGAAACACCTCGCCTAGATTGGCTAAGTGCCGCGACTGAATGCCAAGCTTCATTGAGCTCATAGCACCATGCCCTCCTGAATCGCTACTCTTGGTTCCGGACGGTTCACTACGGCAAAGCATTTAATATGTGGATCTGGCGCGTGAGCGTTGCAAATCTGGGTGGCAAACACCTGCACACCATGGCGATCGCATCGGCCGTAAGGGGTTCGGCTTGGCTTTTGCTGTAGCGATGACTGCTGTGTAAACGGGCAATGCTTATCTTCATCAAAGCCAAGGTGCTGGTATTGCTGGCAGCTGACGCAGGCCTTGGGAGAGTGCATGAACGGCTCTGTACCAGGGCGTTGATCGTTCACTGGCTGGCCTCCACGTCTTCGGCGGTGACGGTGTGCTGCTGAATACTGGTGACGCCGTAAAAATCGACAGTAAGCGTCGTGTCGGCCCAGGCGTCGATCAGCCCTTGCAACAAGTCGATCTGGGGCTGGCTGCAATCGGCGAACCCTTCACTAGCCTCATCTGCGAAGTTGTGGGCCTCGTCCTGTAGTCCATCGATAACGCTAAGCGCAGTACGTACAGCGAAAGCACTAGGTGGCAGCATGACTGCTTCACCCGCATAGACGGTATCGCCAGCTTGGCGCTCGCTATCAGAGATCAATTCATACAGGTCGTCGTAGTTGAACTCTTCATCGTTGTTCGACCAGACCGTTTTAGTGTTTTGTTGCGCTCCGGAGGCTGCCGTTTCCGCCCGCTCGATGCGGTCGTATTCAGCCGCAAGTAGAGCCATCGCTTTGATGATGTTGCGCTTGGCGTCGGCGCTGGGCTTCCACCACTCTGGTGACCAGGGCCATACGCCCGGGCTAACCGCGTCTTGATGACTAGGGTAGCGCTGCTGAAAGCTCACATGAGAGGCGTAACCAGCGGCGGCCAAAGCCAGTTCTCCGTCATCATATTGAGCATCACGAACAGCATCGAACCCTTCCTCATTGATCTGTCGCTGACGTTCTTCAAACGCTTTGATGATGGCTTTAGACATGGTGATTACCTCCGAGCACCTGACTGGCACTGGCAATGTGTTTGAAAGGCCGGGTAAGTGCCCGGCTACTTGCGTTGATAAGCGCCTGACGGCGTTCGGCGGCGGCACGGGCGATGGCTTTTTGCTCTTCAAGCCGGTCGCGGCCGTAGAGCTCGCCGACCAGCTCGGCCCCGCGTTTGCCCTGGGCGTGCCGGCGCGATAGCGCCGACAGGCTGATGTTGTAGCGGCTAGCCAGCTCGCTCATTGATACCCGCTCGCCGTTAGCGGGGTCGGTGACGTATACGGGTTTAAACATGGCCATCACCCTGGGCCGCTGGCTCCTGTTGATTCTCCCCATCCAGCCACTCGAGGATCCGCGCCACGCTGTCGCGCAGGCACCCGGCCATGAGTACAAAGTCAGTTTCCAACCGGGCCAAGGCGTCGTCGCCATCGTCGGCGTGGTCTGCCTCTTCGATCAGCGCATCACCAAAGCGCAGCGACTTGAGGGCGAGATCGTCGTGCATGACGAATGACAGTTGTCCCTCGATGCTGAGGCCGAGCTTGCTGGCCTGGCGGCCGCTTTCCAGCAGCTGCTGCATTTCGTCGCTGTCGAGGTCCACCTGGCGGGCGCGCACTACGCCGTCATCACCCTTGGCTTTCAGCTCAACTCCATCGAGCAGCTGCAGGTCTGCCGGGCGGCTGGCTGGATCGCCCAGCCAGGTGGTCATGGCGCGAATGGGTAGCGTCTGAGACGATAGGGGCGTGGCTTTCAGGCTGCCCAGGGTTTCGCGCAGCAGGTCCAGCACGTCTTCGGCACGCGCCCGGCTCGATGCGTTGACGCCAATCAGGTTGCGCTCAGTGTCCCACCAGAGATCAATTTTCTGGCTGCGCACAAAGGCGCGGGGCAGTAGCTCTTCGGTGACCTGCTCCTTGAGCGCGGTTTTCTCCTTGCGGGTGACCTTGCGGCCTTCGCGGGCTTCAATGTCGGCCACACGTTCGGCGACTTCCTCGGCAACCACTGGGGCGGGCAATAGGCGCTCCTGGCGTAGGGCGCTCAGGAGGCGGTGGCCATCGTTCTGCAGAGTGTGTAGCAGTTGGCCACCACCCAAGCGACCGGCTGGCGCCGTCCAGCCCATGCGGCGGGCGTCGGCATTGCCCAACGGCTTGGCGGCATGCTCTTCCAGCAACATGGCGGTTTGCTCGGGGCTGAGTAGCTGCATGCCATGCAGACGGTATAGGTGTAGGTGTTTGAACCACATGTTATTCGTCTCCCGGCCAGTTGACGTTCTGAGCGCCTGTTGCCGCCTTGTACTCCTCTTCGGTGATGCCAAGAGCTGCGAAGAGGTGCATGGCGCTTGGCAGCGTGTCAGTTTCTTCGTGGTAGAAGTCTTCAACGATGTTTTCCCAGTAGGGGTCGTCTTGGTCGGTAATGGCATCGAGGAGCTTTATGGCTTGCTCACGCGTGAGCTTGCTCGGCCATGCAGGCACTTTCTTGGTCATTGCGGTTCTCCTTGCTTGGGCTGGCCGGGCTTCGCTGGCGCTGGTTGCTTAAAAATCCGGTCGAACTGTTCCTGGTCAAACATCTGAGGCCTCACATGCCGGCGTACATAAAGCGCTGTTCGTCGGCGGCATAATTGGGGTTGTGGTAGCACCACTCGCTGCCGATCCGGTGGGGGAAGTGGTAGCCGTCGCAGTAGCACGTCTTGTTCCGCCACCGGCGCTTATCCGCCCATTGATCGATCCGGAGTGAGTCGAAGGCGCCGCAGCTTTTGCAGCGAATGCGCCTTGTGTAATCGCCGGGGTGCCTCGCTTTCACTTGGCGGGCACCGCATGAGCGGCACCTGCAGTGCCTTCGGCGGTTTCCCACCGTGATGGCGTGACCAAGTGCGTTGCGGACTATCACGCGGCGGCCTTCTGCGCGTCATACTGTTGAATGGCCCACACGATGGCGTAGCAGCACCAGATGTAGTGGCCTTTCCACTTCTTGCAGTCGACTTCCCAGAAGTCCTGAAACAGCTCTTTATCGTTAAAGCGAAACTCAAGCGCGGCTCTAATTGAGGCCTGCTCGCCTTCCGTTTCCTCGATAAGCACTTCTTCCTCGACTGCCTCCCAGGCTTCGGCCTTGTCTTCCTCACTCCAATCTTCGGTGGCATCGTTAAACCACTCGGTTATTTCCGATCGGAACTTCTCGGGCACCCATTCTTTGGTAATTTCATCCGGGGCAATGCTTGGGCCTGCCTGCAGCTTTTCTTCCCAGTAACCAGGGTTAATGCCCATCTCGTCATTACGGAAAAAGGCGAACATGTCTTCGATGCGCTGGAATACGTAGCAGCCCATATCGCCGCTGATGCACAGAAAGCCCGGCCAGGTAGTGATATTGAAATAGCGGTCGTTGGTACCAGGTGCCGCACAACGCAGATGGCGATGCAGGCCGTCGTCATGAATGATCGTTAACTGGTGCTGGCCAATAGTTTCTTGGAAGCGCTCACGCGGTGTTTTCTGTTGAGTCGTCATTGTCATCACCTCAAAACTGAACGTACTGGTTGATAGGCGCCGTATCCGGCATCGCCAGTCGCGCTGGTACCCGGTGTTCATCGTCAATCGCTGGCGCTGCAGGGCGCATGCCGGGGCACTGCTCGGCCGCAATGCCGCGATAGTCGGGCTGACCAGTACGCCGGTTGAGCGGCACGCCGCGGGCTTCTTCGGCGGCCCAGATCGCGGCGTCGGTGCAGTAGCTGGTCAGCCACTCTTGCTGGTCCTGCGCCTCGCCCTTCGATAGCTGGCCCATGGCCAGTACGGCAGTGAATAGGGCGCCAGCCCATAGGCCCTTTGAAAGCTGGGTGCTCATTGGTCGCCCTCCTTGGCGCTATCGGCCAGCAGCTCGTTGAGGTGATCTCTCACCAGGTGAATGTCTGCCAAGTCGTTCAGGCTGCTGCTGGCGCGCAATCCGCCGGCGCGTGGCGAGCTACCAAACGGCCATGACGTGCAGTGGATGCCGTAGTAACCCGACTCAAGCGTTACCCGGTATTTGCCCTGCAGCGTTACGGCCAGGGCCAGCTCCAGGCACTCGAGCAGAACGCACACAGAGCCGGAAGAGACATCGTGAGCGGCGAACACTTCGGTGACGGTTTTGGGGTTTGAGAGGCTCATGCGTACAGGCCCTCAAAACGGCGCGCGACTACGCGGCTGGCGCTGATGCGCGGGGTTGGCCGGTGGCGGGCGGCGCTCATGTCGGGGTTGGTAGCGCTCGCCAGAATGCAGATCGCGATCATCAGGTGGATCAACTTCTGAACAATGGCCAGCGCCACCAGGTGAGTGGTGTTGCGGGCATGAAGCCGATCTTTGGCGAGGAGGATGTGGCGCTGAACGGTGGCTACTGAGCGGTGAAGTGTTTCAGCGCACTGGTCGGCTGTATGGCCTTGGGCCAGTAGCTCAACGATTTCGCATTGTTTCGGAGTGAGGTGCATTGGCTTGATCTCAAATACGGTATATCTATTAAACTACGTATATATACGTATTAAGTCAAGCATGGTGCGTACTTTAAATGGGCTGTACGTACTTTGCCATATGGCTTCGGGCAAGACGTCAGTATTTCGCGCGGTCTATAAACGCTGCAATAGCTCGGCGGCACTCCTGATTGATAGGGGGTTGTGAGCGACGCCGCTCCGCCTGAGCCTTTCTCTTTCCGCCTAAA
Source organism: Vreelandella aquamarina (assembly GCF_020075495.1). GTDB lineage: Bacteria > Pseudomonadota > Gammaproteobacteria > Pseudomonadales > Halomonadaceae > Vreelandella > Vreelandella aquamarina_A. The sequence continues at coordinate 29,749 of NZ_JABYQT010000017.1, read as the reverse complement.
TGTTTCTGCTGTGTGTTTTTAATTATGGTCGGCATGCCCCAGCCTCTAATGCCTGTATAGTGTGTTTATATACAGTATATTGATGAAGCGGATAATGCCAGCCAATAAACGACAGGCATAAAAAAACCCGCTTGATTTCAGCGGGTTGCTTGTATGAATTTTATTTAATCGGTAATTCCTTCGGCCTCGTTTATAAGCGTGCCAAGTATGTAGGCTTGATTTTCGCCCTTTGCAAGCATGCTTATAGCTATTGAGCAGAGCCTGGTGGCCTTCTGAGCGTCTACTGGCTGGCTGGATTTCTCGATTGCTCGCTCGACCAAGGCAGCCATAACGACATTGATTTCAGAAGACTCCTGTGGAAACGTCTGTTCCGGATTGTCTGTGAATCCGGCCAGATAGCCCACGCTAACCTCATAAAGGTCTGCCAGTCTGGCCAGCTTGCCCATCGGTATAGGTGATCGCTGGGCCTTCCAGTCTGAAACGTACTGAGGCGATGTCTGAGCATCGATAGCAATAAGCTTCATGATGCCCCGCTCAAGTGGATGACTGTGATGTTTTTGAGCGCAGCCTTTAACACGCTCCCAGACCACCCCTCTATCAGGCTCTGAGAGTTTGTTGTCATCCATTCTGGCGCCACTCCTTGACCGTGCGTTATTTAACGAAAGCGTTATTGCGTTATTTAACGCAGTCTAGCGGTTATAAGCGCATGTGTAATTGCTCAAAAATACGCAATTCTTGCCTTAGTACGGTTATATACGTATATTCTACGTATTAACTGTGATTGAGGCGCCTTCCATGACTCACCCATCTGCATCGCTTACGCCGATGATCGCTGATCACGACGTTCCTCTTCGGCCTATCACCCTGTACGACGTAATCAAAGATTGCGGCGGGCCAAATGCTGTTGCTGATCAGCTTCAAGTTTCGCCAAGCACCGTCACGGATTGGACGCGCCGTGGTCGTGTTCCCGACTCTGACCTGCGCCTTGAGGGCGGCACCAGCTACTCCGACCAACTGGCTGAAATGCAGCGCGATGGCACGCTATCCGCTGCTGTGATTCGGCGGCTTGGGCGTCGGCTCTGAGGTGGCAGCCATGAGCAAATTACCTCCCGTTCTACGCTACCACGGCGGCAAGTGGAAAATGGCTGACTGGCTGCTGGCGCACTTCCCCAGCGCGACGGCGTACGACACCTATGTCGAGCCTTTCGGCGGCAGCGCCAGCGTATTGATGCGCAAGCCTCGTAGCCAATACGAGGTCTACAACGACATGGACGGCGAGATCGTCAACGTCTTCCGCGTACTCCAAGACGACGTTTTACGTGAGCGTCTGGCCAGCCTTCTTCGCATGACGCCCTATGCCCGTGCTGAATTCGAGCTTTCCTATCAGCCTTCAGACGATCCAGTAGAGCAAGCGCGCCGCACTGTATTCAGGGCATTCTCGGGGTTCGGTAGTGCGGCCGCGACTAAAGGCCGGACTGGATTTCGTGGCTTCTCAGGTTCAAGTGGCCGAGGCGTCAATCCAGCCAGCTACTGGAGTCGGTTTCCGGAGAACTTGGCTGCTTTCGGCGAGCGCTTATCCGGCGTAGTGATCGAGAACCGTCCCGCCCTGGATGTAATGCGTGATCGTGATGGTGCCCGGGTCATGCACTACGTGGATCCGCCTTATGTTCATGGCACCCGAGCCCTGGGTGCAGATGGTGGCTGCTACCGGCATGAAATGAGCGACGCCGACCACGAAGTATTTCTGCAGGCGATCCAGCAGCTGCGCGGCTTTGTCATCGTTAGCGGGTATGACTGCGATCTCTATCGCGAGCATTTGGCCGACTGGACCCATGTACGCAGTGACGTTCCTGCATCTGGTCGGGGCGGCACAGTGATTCGCACAGAATCAGTATGGTTGTCTCCCCGCGTTGCTGCTGTATGCCAGCAAGCAGATATGTTCGCTGGAGGGGCGTCATGAGCATAACCGCCGCCATGCTCCCCGCGCTACTGGGCCGTCCGGTGGCCTATCAGGCCGTGTTCACGCGCCTGCCGGGCGTCACTGTGCAGGGAGCCATCTTCCTGAGCCAGGCGCTTTTCCTGACGAACACGCCCACCGCCGCCGCACGCGATGGCTGGTTCTGGAAAGAGCAACAGGGCGACCACGATAGCTGGGAGGCCGAGACCGGCATGAGCGCCAAGCAGCAGGTCACCGCCCGCAAACAGCTGGGCCAGATCGGTGTGCTTGAGGAAGTGCGCAAAGGCGTGCCGGCCAAAACGTGGTACCGGGTCAACACCGAGGCGCTGGCGCAACAACTGGCGCTGGCGCTGGCCGATGAAACCGACGAAAAACCGCCTGAAAGCCCCGCCGCTGCCCAGAATCTCCCAACCGGAGAATCTGAAAACGCCCAACCGGAGAATCAAGAATCTCCCGAAGGGAGTGCACAGAATCTCCCAAACGGCGTTTTCTTACAGAGACTACAACAGAGAGTAACCCCCTCTCTCTCTGACGCGGGCGAGCCTCAGCCGAACGTTTTCGAGCGTGCCGCACAGCAAACCGACGACGGCGAGCCCGCCGCCGAGGATCAAGCCGCACCCCGCAAAACCGCCATGCACCTCGACTGGGAACCCGAGCCGGAAACCTACCGCGTTGCCTGCATGCAGCGTGGCTTGTCAGCCGATGCCAACGTGCATGACGCCCTGATTGACTTCCGCGAACACTACGCCGCCCATCCGGGACGCACGAACACTCACGCCGATTGGACCCGGCGCCTGGTGCGCTGGATCTACGAAAACGCCAAGCGCCAGCACCAGCACGCCCAGCAGCAGACTACCCCGACCACCACCGGAGGCAACGCCCATGCAAACCGTCGCGACCGTACTCCCAAACGCCGTCTCACAGCTCAGGAGGCGCGAGCAGCCGCCGAAGGCCGAGCGCCAGAGCAACCACCAGGCCAAACGCTCGACGGCGAATACAGCGCCCACGGTTGCGGCTGGTGACGTCGACAACGTGTTCAACGTGATGGGCGAGCTGTTTGGTGCCCGGTTCACCAGCGACTGGGGCGCGTATGACCAGACCGGCGCCTGGTGGGCTGAGTTGAAACTGCTGGCGCCGGCACAACTGGCCATCGGCCTACGCCGGGTGCGACAGCGCGTGCAGGATGCTGCTCGCCAGGGTGATACCGCATGGCCGCCGATGCCTGCCGAGTTCGCCGCGTTGTGCCAGCCCCGGCCCGAGGACATGGGGCTGCCGACCGAGGCCGAGGCGTGGCGCGAAGCCACCGCCAACGCCCACCAGCCCGGCCAGCACCCTTGGAGCCATGAAGCGGTACGCATGGCTGGCGCCGCCGTCGGCTGGTGGGAGTTGACCCACGGCGGCGGTGAATCCCGCGCCAGCCGCCAAGAAAGCCGTTTCCGGAAGGAGTACGGCGCGCTGGTCAACCGCGTGCTGGCCGGCGAGCAACTGCAGGCCCGCCACCTGGTCGGCCACGACAGTCAACTGAGCCGCGGCGAACGTGCCGAGCGCGCCAGCCGTGAGGCCGCGCAGCGCCAGGCCGCCGCCGCTGGCATGCCTGAGCGCATGAATTCAGAACAGGGGCTGCGCATGATGCGTGCGGCCCTGGGGAGCCGATAACGATGATGACCAGCCCTGTAATGCAACCCACCGGCCGCGAGGTCTCCGCCGAGGCGTTCCGCGAGATCCGCAAAAGCGGCAAAGCGAACGCCTACCAGCGCCGAATCCTCGAGGAGCTCACCGCCGGGCCGATGACCCGTAACCAGCTCGCCGCCCGGCTCCAGCGCCCGCTATCGAGCATTTGCGGCCGCTGCACCGAGCTGCTCGACGCTGACCTGGTGACCGTGCACGGCACTACGAGCGACAAGCCGGCGCGGCAACTGTTGGCGCTGACCAAAGCAGGGATTGTGCTGGCGCACAGCGAGGAGGTGGGTGATGCAAAAGCCGATTGAGCCGGGGTGTTTGTGCCTCTCGCTCGACAGTCAAATGCCTGGGCAGTGCATTGCCAATCAATGGGTGGCGGCCGGAACCAGCTTTCCATCTCCTGTGGGAAAGTGCACAACCATTCGAGATGGGTGGAGCGTGACGTTCATAGACGGCACTACTAGCGACTTACCATGCATGATCGCGTCTCGCGACTTGATTCGTATCGACGACTATGACGCCAGCGCCGACGCAACCGAGCAGGAGGAGCGCCACGATGCCACGGCCCATGCTTAAACCCGTCGATCATCAGAATATCGTGCTGCGTTTGCTGGGCCGCACAGGGCCCGCGGCACCTGAGTATCTGACCACGCTGGCGCATGGCCATGGGCTGCCGGTCTCTCTGCACCAGATTCGCGTGGCGTGTGACGCCTTGGTCGAAGAGGAGTACGCCGCCGGCGGTGGCGATCGGTACCGGTTGACTGTCTTCGGCGCGCACGAGGCGCTGGCCGTGCCGCTGCTGAGAGACTATTGCATGGGCGCCGGGGGTGACGCATGAAGCATCAAGCGCATCTGCCCGCCAAATGCCCGGAGTGCCAATACCGGAAAGCTGCAAGCGAGTTTCGCGAGCCAGGTACCGGGTTGGCGTTGCCGGCGTGCAAGTCGTGTCTCCGGAAAGTGCAGCGCGGGAGGGCTCGGGCATGAAAAGTACTTTCTGGTGGCTGGCCGGCTTTTGCCTTGGGCTTATCTGGGGGTGGATTGCGGCGCACGAGGCCGTATCGCGGGAGTGCCGCTTTCTGGGGGCATTCTATGTCGGAGACGAAGTATATAAATGCGAGGCTGCCAAACATGACGGATAAACCAATGGGCGGCCCCCAGGCGCGCCGCGCCGCTATGCTGTGCCAAAACCAGCGCTTTTGGCTCTACCTGGACCAGCGCCGCCGCCGCGTGCACCAGGTGCCCTACGAACAGATGCCCGACGGCACCCACAGCCGGGAAGATTCTGAGGACTGGCTGCGCGACGCTTGCGGCGTACAGAGTCGGGCCGAGATCGATCATAACGACGATGCCCGCGTGATGCTCGACCGCATTATGTCCGATTACAACAAATGGGAGCGCAAGCAGCGCCAGCGGGGTGGGGTATGACGACAACACGCAAACCGCGCCGCGTACTGGGCCCTGCTGGCGCCAGCACAGCGCCACGCAAGCGCCCGGTCGACTGGGAAGGGCAGGAGCAGGCCGTGCTGATTCGCTGGCTGCTGGGCGAGCGCCAGCGCGGTACGGCAGTGGGCCAGCTGTACGACGTGACCTACCACGTTCCCAACGGTGGCCAGCGCTCGAAAGCCACCGGCGCGGCGATGAAGCGCCAGGGCGTCAAGTCGGGCGTCAGCGATCTGGTGGTGATGGATGCCCGCGGCGGCTGGTTTGGTCTGTACATGGAGTTCAAGGCGTCTGCCCCGCACACCGCCGCGCTGGCGCAGAGTCAGCACGACTGGCTGGCGCTGGCCGAGCAGCGTGGTTATTGCGCAGTGCTGGCCGTGGGGCTTGATGAAGCCAAGCGGGTGCTGGAGGAGTATGCGGGGTGGGCAGCTACGGGCGACGAGTATGACGAGTGTGGCGTCAACTTCATCGAGCATTTGAATAGCGGTACCGAGTGGAGAAAGAGCTAATGGCGCAGGTTAAGGGGGCAGTAATGCAGTTTGACGATTGGAAACGGGTAGCAAACCCCTGGCGCGTCGTTGAGGCCGCACAGAGCGATCAACGGGCGCGTGATGCTGCGGTAGCGCGCATTGTCGATACAATGCTGGAAATGCAGCTTGATTGCCGGCACCAAAACCCAGGTTACCAGCCGTTCAGCGTGACGGCTTTGGCGGGGCAGCTGCCTGGTGGTGGCGGGCGTAGTGATCAGGCGATGCTGGCCGCGATGCGGTATCACCCAGAGAGCCAGTGGCACACCGCCTGTGCGCTGCTGCTCGATCAGCTGCCCAGGCGCCAGGCTGCCGCCATGTTACTGCAGGCTGCCCGCGTGCGTCCGGAGAAGATGGGGTCCAGCCAGTGGATGGTAACCGCTCGGCAGATGGTGGAGCGCCAAGGGGAGTTGCTGCGGGCGCTAGGGCTGAATGAGGGCGTGCGGCATTTTGAGAGTGTTGAGGCTCTGCAGGTAGCCGGTAAGCGAGCGCGCCAGCGGTTGTGGGAATGGCTGGCGCAAGGTGAGGTGAAAGCGGCCTAATCGCCGCCTTCGGTAAATGACTCGAGAGCTACCTGTAGCAGGTAGCTCATGTTGGTAGATTCCCCTATGCGCAGTTTCCGTAAATGCTGGCGCGAAACGCCAATTCTCTCGGAGAGCTCTTTCAGTGTTCCTGCCTTGGTAACTGCTGCATCAATTAGACCCGGCGCCTTGGCCGGGTCGTGTTGCGTTCGAGCATCGATCATTAGCAGGCCATGATGATGTCAGCTTTATGCGTCTGGATATGATTGGCAAGCTCGTCTTCATCAGTGGGCTCTTGAAACTCGCCCAGGTTTCCGCTCCATTCTGAAATGATTTCAGTGGGCGTTTCGCTGTCACGGAGGGCGCTTTTGATTTCTTCCATATCGGTTTGCTCGCCGTTGTTTGATACCCACAGAGCAACCAGTTGGGTGAGTGCTTCGGTGCGAGTGTTGAAAAGTTGACCTTGGACGTTGTAGCTCATTGTACTTGCTCCAGTTGGTGGTATGTGCTGCGTTGATGTAATTACTATATGGTAACTCAGTTACCATTGCAAGGTTTGTCGTGAAATTTTTTTCTTGCCAAAGTGTCGGGTTTGATGCACCCTTGTTTCTAGGCTGCGCAAGCTACGCGCTAAAGCCCGCCAAATTCTAAACGCTTAAAGCCCTGCCGGTCACCCGGCGGGGCTTTTTGCTTTCCGCTGTTCCTGTCGCGTGCCGCCTGGTGCGCCTTGCCCCAGTCGTGCGGGGCTTTTTACATCAAGTGACTGCCCATGCCTGTTATCACTCCCGCCCACGCCGGCGGCGTCAACGTGTGCGCGTTTCTCGACATGCTGGCGTTTGCTGAGCTGGGCAAAGCCATGCTCGATGATCCGCGTACCGATAACGGCTATCGCATCATTGTTGGGTCTATCCCCAGCAAGCTCATTCTCATGGACGACTACGACGACCACCCGCAGCAGCTGGTATGGATTCGCAAGGGGTTGAGCTCAACAGCGGCTGGCCGCTATCAGCAGCTCAGCCGCTACTGGCCCCACTACCGCGATCAGTTGGGCCTGCCCGATTTTGGCCCGCTGAGCCAAGACCGTTGCGCTATTCAGCAGATACGAGAGCAGAAGGCATTGCCCCTGATCCAGCAGGGCCGCATAGCGGATGCAATCCACCGATGCCGCAACATCTGGGCGTCTCTGCCAGGCGCTGGGTACGGACAGCATGAGCACTCACTAGAGCGGCTGCTGCTGGAGTTTCAGCGTGCCCAGGGTCAGCTCTGCGACGCTGACCAAACGTGGTACGAACGGGCGTTGCTACGGCGCGCATCTAACGCTTAATCACATCACCGAACGACCCACCAGGAGGCGGGATGTCAGACAACAATCCCGATGTTGCCGTGCGGTCCAAGCCCATATTCGAACGACATTTCCAGACGCTGCTATTGACGTTAGTCGCAGGCCTGATCGCGTGGCAGGGAATGACAACCCTTAAGCTTTCAGAAAGCAGCGCCCGGCAGGACGAGAGGGTCAGCCACTTGATCGGATTGACCGAGCAGCTGCGTCAGGATTTGCGCGCCATGGACTCTCAGTACCTGCCCCGGCGTGAGGCCGAAATGCACCGCAATGAAACCCGAAGCAAGCTCGATGCGCTGGAGTCGCGGGTCAGCCGCCTGGAGGCCGTTCAATGAGTATTGCAGCCAAAGCCCTGGCATCTCTTGTGAGCCCATTGTTTAGCGTTATCGACAAGGCGGTGACTGATAAGGACGAAGCGGCGCGACTGAAGCACGAAATACAGACGCAACTGATCGACTCGGAAAACAGTGCGCTCAAAGCGAAAATGGAAGTGGTGCTGGCTGAGGCAGCGGGTGAGAGCTGGCTGCAGCGCAACTGGCGGCCGATTCTGATGCTGACCATCGTTGCTATCGTCGCGAACAACTACCTGATTGCCCCCTATCTATCCGCCATGTTTGGTGTCGGTCTCACGCTGCCGCTACCAGACGCGCTGTGGAACCTGATGACGTTGGGCGTTGGTGGGTACATTGCAGGCCAAACCGCTGAGCGTGGCATATCGACATGGCAGAGCGGGCAAGTGGCCAAGGAGCAGGCGCGTGCGCAGGCGGGAATTTATGACAGCGTGGAGGGTAGGCGGCGATGACAGACTCACGGATTGCTGATTTGGTCGTCGCACTGCAGGAGCAGACGGCGGCGATCAATCGCCTGGCAGAGAGCAACCAGCAGGTGATTGATTACCTGCTATCGCAAGAAGCCGAAAGCATGGGCGACGAGAGCAGTGGCTCGCATGGGCCTTACCTTGATCTGGAGGAGTGAAGCATGAGCATCAAGAGTATCAGCATCAGGAAAGACTTCGCGGACGTTTCATCCTCTGTCGGCGAGCCTGTAGAAGAGGTTGTCACCAGGCTAAGCGTTGTAGGTTTCGTAGAGCTAGGTCAACCCTTTGGTGAGATCCAACTGTCAGTTGAGATCGACGAATACAGAGAGATGACGGTTGGCCAGGCCGAGGCCTTGATTGCAGAGGAGCTGAAGTCTCAGGTCAAAGCGCTGGCAGATCGAGTAGGCGTTATTTGATGCCGGCACGCACACCAACCCCATGCCGCGACAAGCTTTGCCGCCGGACTACACGTCATGCCCACGGCTACTGCGACGAGCACGCAGACCAGGCCAAGGCATGGACGCGCGGCCGCGCAGGCCGTGGACGTGGTGGTCGTGCCTGGCGCCGCATCCGTGATGCAGTAGCTGAACGCGACCGCTACTTGTGCCAGGAGTGCAAACGGCAGGGTAAAGCCACGCCGTTTGAGTCTGTTGACCACATCGTCCCAGAGGCCGAGGGCGGCGCTACAACGAGCGCGAACCTTGAGGCGCTGTGCGGGCCGTGCCACGCGGCGAAGACGCAGGCCGAGGCGCTGCGGGCGCGCCAGCGCGGCGGCTGACACCCCGGGGGCGGGGTGAATCTCTACAGTCCTCGAGCGCGGACACCGCACCCTCAAGTCGATTTTTTTACGTGAGAAATAACGAAAATTTTCTGGGAGGCCAGGATGGGGAATGAAGCGCCCGTCCGGGCCTCGGGCGGAGGCCGAAAACGCAAGACGTCGCTGACGCACAAGAGCTCGATCACACGCATCGCGCCACCCCCTGAGCTGATCGATGAGAACGCGGTTCGGCTGTGGAAATCTCAAAGCAAGGTGCTGATCGAGCGCGGCACGTTCGAGCCCGAAGACGCGCCACTGCTGCTGGCATACTGCAACAGCTTCTCGTACATGATCACCGCCGATCTCAAAATAACCGACTGGGCGGCACGCGACGGTGGAATGGTGGTGGCCACTAGCGACGGCAGCATCAAGAAAAGCCCCTACGTCGCTGCCCGAAATGATGCCATCGCCCAGCTCTCGCGCCTGGGTTCACTGTTGGGGCTCGATCCGCTGACCCGGCTGCGCATGATGGGCGCCGGTAGTAGTGGGGAAGATCAGCCCAACGAGGACGACGACTTTAGCGAGTTCTGACACATGGCCGCATACCCCAACGTCAACGCGGCGCAGAAGTACGCGCGTGACGTAGTAGGCGGCCGGATACCGGCGTGCATTTACGTCAAGCAAGCCTGCGCCAGGCATCTGAACGATGTGAAAGCCAGCAAGGCAAAGAGCTACCCGTACCGGTTCGACCGCGACCTGGCCGAACGCGTGTGCCGCTTTATCCAGAAGATGCCCCACACTAAAGACCGCTGGGCCCGGCAGAAACAGCGCCTGGTGCTTGAGCCGTGGCAGCTGTTTTTGTTCTCGATGATCTTCGGCTGGGTGCGCAAGAAGGACAAAACGCGGCGGTATCGCGAGGCGTACATCGAAGTGCCCCGCAAGAACGGCAAGTCGATCATCGCCGCGGCGTCCGGGCTTTACGCTTTCTGCGCCGATAAGGAATACGGCGCCGAGGTCTACTGTGGCGCGACCAGCGAGAAGCAAGCGTGGGAGGTGTTCAAGCCCGCGCTGGCGATGGCCAAGAAGCTGCCGGGTCTGCGCAAGCGCTTCGGTGTGGTGGTCTGGGCCAAGAAGCTGGAGCGCGCCGACGGCAGCAAATTCGAGCCGGTCATCGGCGACCCCGGAGACGGCTCGAGTCCATCGCTGGCGATCATCGACGAGTACCACGAGCACCAGGATTCGAACCTGTACGACACGATGATCTCCGGCATGGGGGCGCGCCTGCAACCACTGGTGCTGGCGATTACCACCGCCGGATTCGATATAGCGGGGCCGTGCTACTCGCACCGCGAACGCTGCATCGAAATGCTGGACGGCACGCAGCAGGATGACGAGCTGTTCGCGCTGATCTACACCATCGACCCCGATGACGACTGGACGAGCGAAGAGGCGATCCGCAAGGCGAACCCAAACGCCGATGTGTCGGTGAGTATGGACTGGCTCAAGAGCCAGATCGCCACCGCCGTGGCCCGGGCGCGCACCGCCAACCGGATCAAGACGAAACATTTGAACGTCTGGGTCTCCGCCAAAGAGGGATTTTTCAACCTCGAGGCCTGGCGCAAATGCGCCGACCCGTCGCTCACGCTCGAGCAGTTCCGCGGCGTTGATTGCTTTTACGGGTTCGACCTTGCGCGAAAACTCGACCTCACCGGCATGGTCCGCGTGTTCACCAAACAGATCGATGGCAAGACGCACTACTACTGCGTGGCGCCCACGTTCTGGGTGCCCGAGGACACGGTGTTCAGCAATGACGACCGCCGTACCGCCGAGCGCTACCAGGGCTGGGTCGAAGACAGGCACCTCGAAAGCACCGACGGTGCCGAGATCGACTACCGGGAAGTGCTGGCGCAGGCCGTCGAGGCGCACGAAGCGGCGCCGGCGAGTGAGTCCGGCATCGACCCGCACGGCGCGGCGAACCTGTCACACCAGCTCGACGATGCTGGCCTGAACCCGGTCACCGTTCAGCAAAGCTACTCGCACATGTCCGACCCCATGAAAGAGCTGGAAGCCGCGATATTAACGGGCCGCTTCCACCACGATGACCACCCGATCATGACCTGGTGCGTCGGCAATGTGGTCGGCAAATACCTGCCCGGCAATGACGACGTGGTACGCCCCATCAAGCAGGGCTCGCACAACAAAATCGACGGCGCCGTGGCCCTGATCATGGCGATCGGCCGGGCCATGAACGCGGCCCAAACAACCCCCGAAGACCTTTCCGGCTTCGTGGACAACCCGATTATGGTGGGCATCTGATGTCAAAAGAGAAACCCGGCCGGGTCAAGTCGGCGTTGCTGAACTGGCTCGGCGTTCCGATCAGCCTGACCACCGGTGAGTTCTGGGCCGAGTGGCAAGGCCAGTCGTCCACCGGCAAGAACGTGACGGTGAATAGCGCCATGCAGCTCTCCGCCGCCTGGGCGTGCGTGAAGCTGTTGTCGCAGACGATCTCCACGCTGCCTATCAAGCTGTACGAGCGACAGGATGACGGATCCCGCGTGGCGGCGACGAATCATCCCATGTACCGAATGATCAGCCGACGCCCCAATGCCGAGATGACCACCGCCCGCTTCATGCTGATGGTGGTGGCCAGTATCTGCCTATGGGGTAATGCGTTCGTCGAAAAGCGCCGCGTCGGTGGCCGGGTGGTGGCGCTGAATCCGCTGCTGCCCCAGAACATGGTGGTCAGCCGCGACGAAAACGGCCGCCTGAAATATCAATACACCGAGAACGGTTTGCCGCGAGACATCGCCGAAAAGGATGTGATGCACATCCGCGGCTTCGGCCTCGATGGCGTATGCGGCATGATGCCGGTCAAGCAGGGCCGCGACATTCTGGGCGGCGCCATGTCGGCAGACGAAGCGGCGTATAAGGTTTTCGCCCAGGGCATGCAGGCGTCCGGCATTTTGAGCTCGGACAACAACCTCACCAGCGACCAGCGCGAGTCGCTGCGCAAGAATATCGAGCGGTTCATGGGCTCGAAAAACGCCGGCAAGGTCATGGTGGCCGAAGCGGGCATGAAGTACCAAAGCATCACCATGAACCCCGAAGCCGCGCAGATGCTCGAGACGCGCGCGTTCAGCATCGAGGAAATCTGCCGCTGGTTCGGCGTTCCGCCGTTCATGGTAGGGCACATGGACAAGCAGTCGTCCTGGGCCTCTAGCGTCGAGGGCATGAACCTCCAGTTTCTGACCAACACGCTACGCCCCATCCTGGAGAACATCGAGCAGGAGATTGACCGCTGTCTGCTGGATGACGACGAGCGCTATTACGTCGAGTTTAACGTTGAAGGCCTATTGCGGGCTGACAGTGCAGGCCGTGCCGCTTACCTCTCCACGATGACCCAGAACGGATTAATGAGCCGCAACGAAGGCCGGCGCCTGGAGAACCTTTCCCGGGTCGAAGGCGGCGACGAGCTCACCGTTCAATCCAACCTAGTGCCGTTGAGACAGTTGGGCGATGTGGCGGGCAGTGCCAGCCAGCGCGCCCTCGCCGCGTTCAAAAGCTGGATGCGCGAAGACGAACCCACCGATTAACCTTCGGAGCTACCCTGATGACCCTTAAAAATCTTCCGGCTGCCCCGGAGGCTCGCCCGCACGCGGGCATGTACTGCGATATTTCACCCCGAGCCCTAGACCGCTGGAACCCCGGCTTATACGCCGTGGATGAAGACGCCGAGAACACCATCACCATTTACGACCCCATCGGGTATGACTACTTCGGTGACGGCGTGACGGCCAAGCGTATTGCCGCCGCGTTGCGCTCGATCGGCAGCGGTGATGTGTTCGTCAACATCAACAGCCCCGGCGGTGACGTATTCGAAGGACTGGCGATCTACAACATCCTGCGCGAGCACAAGGGCAAGGTCACCGTCCGCGTGATGGGCCTGGCCGCCAGCGCCGCCAGCTTCATTGCCATGGCGGGCGACGAGATACAGATTGGCCGCGCCGCGTTCTTCATGATTCACAACGCTTGGGTGATGGCCGCCGGCAACCGCAACGACTTACGCGAAATTGCCGACTGGCTGGAGCCTTTCGACCAGACCATCGCCGACATCTACCAGGCCCGTACTGACATCGACATCGAGCGCATCAAGCGTGAAATGGACGAAGAGACCTGGATCGGTGGTGGTGAAGCGGTCGACGTTGGCTGGGCCGATGCAATGCTGCCATCTGACACCGTTCAAGAATCCGCCAACGCCCAGACCAGCGCCAAGCTTGCCGCCCGCAAGATGGACGTTGCCATGGCCAAGGCAGGCGTGCCGCGCAGCGAGCGCCGCGCCCTCATGCAGTCTTTTAAATCCGACATGCCCGGCGCTGTCGACCCCGGTACGCCCAGCGCTACCGACCAAGAGGCCGACACGGCCACCGCGTATGCCGCTTTTAAACAAGCGGTCGCATCTTTCCAAGTGAACACCGGAGACAACCATGTCTGATAAAACGAACGCGCAGCTTCTGGCGGAGGCCACAAAAGCGCTGAACGACGTCAAGGGCCAACTGGACAAGAAGGCCGAAGACGCGCTGCAAGAGGCCAAGAACAGCGGTCAGCTGTCCGCCGAAACCAAAGAAGCGGTTGACCGCCTGCTGACCACGCAAAACGGCCTGCAGGAGTCCGTCAATACCCTGAAGGCTGCCCTGGGCGAGCTCGAGCAGGAATACGCCCGCATGCCCACCCACAATGCACAGCGAACCGCGCAAACCGCCGGTAGCTTGGTGGCCGAGTCCGATCTGCTGAAGGCTTTTGCTCATAGCGTCGAAGGCGGCAAGCGCGTCAACGTCAGCATCCCGCGCGCCGCACTGACCAGCGCCGACGTCGCCGAAGGCGTGGTCGAACCGCAGCGCCTGCCGGGCATCGATCAACTGCCCAAGCAGCGCCTGTTCATCCGCGACCTGATCGCTGGCGGCCGCACTACCTCGCCGGCAATCTTCTGGGTACAGCAAACCGGCTTCACCAATAATGCGGCGGTGGTGGGCGAGAACCCGGCTGGCGGTAAGCCGTACAGCGGCATTCAGTTCGGCAGCAAGATCACCCCGGTGCAGACCGTGGCGCACATGTTCAAGGCGTCAAAGCAAATCCTTGATGACTTTGCGCAGCTGCAATCGATGATCGACGCCGAGCTGCGCTACGGCCTGAAGTACGTCGAAGAGAACGAGATCCTGTTCGGCGATGGGACCGGCAACCACCTCGAAGGCATCGTGCCCCAAGCGTCTACCTTTAACCCGGCGTTCGAGGTGGAAGGGCAGACCGGCATCGATGACCTGCGCCTCGCTATGCTGCAGGCGCAGCTGGCGCGTTTCCCGGCCAGCGGCCACGTGCTGCACTTCATCGACTGGGCGCGCATCGAGCTGGCCAAGGACACCTTGGGCCGCTACATCCTCGCTAATCCGTCGGCGCTCACCGGTCCGACCCTTTGGGGGCTGCCGGTGGTTTCCACCGAAGCAAACGGCTTCCAGGGCAAGTTCCTGACCGGGGCCTTCCAGGCGGGCGCGCAGATCTTCGACCGCGAAGACGCCAACGTTGTGATCTCCACCGAAAACGCCGACGACTTCGAGAAGAACATGATCTCGATTCGCTGCGAAGAGCGGTTGGCGCTGGCGGTCAAGCGTCCCGAAGCATTTGTCTGGGGCGACTTCACTCCGCCGGCGACCCCGCCAGCTGGCGAATAAGCACGCCCTCAGGACGACCCAGAGCGCAGGGACGCGCCTTAACCTTGGAGAATCATCATGCAGGTCATTTTGAATAAGCCCATCTACATGGGCGGCACCGACGTAGGCAAGCCCGGCAGCCCCGCCACGGTCGACGAAATGCGCGGACGCGAGCTGATCAAGAAAGGCTACGCCTCCGCGCCCCAGGCCGAAGGGGAGAAGCCCCCGGCGACCCCGGCCAAGGCCTCCAAATCCACCCCGAAGAAATAACCCCCGCGCTCGGTGCTCACTATGCTCGATCTTGAAATTATCAAACAGCAGTGCCGCATCGAGCCGGACGAATCCGACGAAGATCAGCTGCTCGAAACGTACTCGAACGCCGCCCGCCGGTATGTCGAGAACTACACCGACCGGTCGCTGTTTGAGACCCCAGAAGCCGCATTGCTCAGCGGCGCAGAAAGCCCGCTGGTGCTGGACGACGACATCACTACCGCCATGCTGGTTTACATCGCCTACCGGTTTGAGGATCGCCAGGGCGAGAAGCCACTCCCGCCGGCAGTGAATGAGATTCTGTGGCCATACCGGAGGCTAGGCGTATGAGAGCCGGAAAACTCCGCCACCGCTGCACCATCGAGCGCCCAGCCGAAGTGCAAGATCCCGATACCGGCGCCATGGTGGCGGGCTGGGAAGTGGTCGGAAAAGCCTGGATGGCCATCGAGCCGCTCAGCGTGCGCGGCTTCATCGCCGCCAACGCTGCGCAGTCCGAAGTGAAGGGCCAGCTTGTGATGCGCTTCAACGCCGGCGAGCGAATGGGCGTCAATAGCACGATGCGGGTACGCAAGGGCCGGTACATCTACAACATCGAAGGCGTGTTGCCCGATAAAGACAGCGCCCGCGAGTATCTGACGCTGCCCTACAGCGAGGGGGTAAACGATGGATAGCCATATTTACAAGCCCGGCCACGGTCGCTTTAAAGTCTATGTTAACGGTCGACGGCTTTCGCGTTGCTTTTATGCAGATACGAAACGGGGCATAGCCGATGCGTATGCGACTGACAAAGATGGGCGCGTAAAGCTGCACAAATACCGCAAGCGTGCTCTTTCAAAGCGCTATCGCGGTAAGGTCGACGTAGTGCCGTATGACTGATCCCGTTGCCCTCAATGTCGAAGGCCTCGACCAGTTGCTAGCCCGCATGGACAACATCAACTACGACCTACGCAAGAAGGGCGGCCGCTTTGCCATGCGTAAAGCCGCGAACCTTATCCGTGATAAGGCCAAGGAAAACGCCAAGCAAATCGATGACCCGGTCAGTGCCGAAGACATTTCCGCGAATATCGCCGTGCGGTTCTCACCAAAGGAATTTCGTCAAACCGGTGATCTAGTATTTCGCGTGGGTGTTATGGGTGGCGCAGGGGGTAGGAGAAAGACAGAAGCATTCTCCGGACTGCCAGGTGGTGATACCCGGCACTGGCGGCATATCGAGTTTGGCCGTGATGCTATCCGTGCCCAGGGAGGTGGCATTCTGGCAAACCCTCAAGCCGGTGAATTCTTTGGGAAGGAAGTAGGCCCCGCACCGGCTCAACCCTTCATGCGCCGGTCGCTATCTGAGAGCGTCCAGGCAGCAACAGACGAATTCATCACCCAGTACAACCGCGCGCTTGACCGCGCCCTGCGCAAGCAAGCCCGGGAAGCCGGAGCCTAACCCATGCCCCCACTGTTTCGAGTTTGCGCCGCCAACGCGGGGGTCACCGCGTTGCTCGGGGTTAACCCTACGCGCCTGTTTCCGTTCGGCGGCGCCCCCGAAAACGTACCCAAGCCATACGCCGTGTACCAGGTGTTGAACGGCGTGCCCGAGAACTACCTGGCAGAGCCGCCGGACGTGGACGACTGGAGCATTCAGGTCGACATCTACGCCACCACCGTGTCGGACGTCAACGCGGTGTTGGCCGCGCTACGCCGAGCGATTGAGCCACACGCCTATATCACCCGACTGGGTGGGACCGGCACCGAGCCCAACACCCAGCTCAAAACCACCAGCTTCGACGTGAGCTGGACGCACACCACCCAGTAGAGGAAAGCCCCATGCTGACCAAAGGCACCAGCGTCTTTTTCCAAGCGCCCGGCGGCGAGATCGTCCGCGTCAAACGCCTGACCGCGTTCAATCCCGGCTCGAGCCCCAAAACGCAGATCGACCAGACCGACCTCGAAGAAACCCAAGCCATGCGCTACGAAGCCGGGCTGGCGCAACCCGGGCAAGGTAGTCTCGCGATCAATGCCGACCCCGCTGAGCCTTCCCATATTGCACTCCAGCAGATGGCCGAAGGCGGTCAAACGCCCACGTTGAAATGGTTTGTCGGCTGGAGCGACGGCCCGGTGGACGCCGAAGGCAAGCAAACAGCCGCGCCCGAAGCCTCCGGCGATACGATCACGCTACCAACAACCCGCACCTGGTACACGTTCGACGCCTACATCGCCGATTTCCCGTTCGACTTCCAGCTCAACGCCAACGTGGTCGTTGCCGGTTCACTCCAGCGCAGCGGCCGCGGCACCTGGCAGCGCAAAGCCGCCCAGCCGCCAAGTGGAGAATAAGCATGAAGCTATCCATTGAAACCCTGGCCGCCAATGGCGGCTTTGTATCCCGCAAGCCGGTAGAGAAAGGCATCAAATGGAAGCACGAAGGCCAGGAGTTCACGGCCACGGTAAACGTGCTGCCGCTTTCCTACGCCACGGCCAAAAGCGATATTCAGGCCGTGCACGCCCAGGGCGATGTGATGGCCGCCCGAATCGCCCACTGTATCGTGGGCGACGACGGCGCCCCGGTGTTCACCGTCGCAGACGTCATCGGCACCGCCGACGACGAGCGCGGCCCGCTCAGCGCCGAGCTGACCAACGAGCTGTTGCGCGTGATTTCTGACGTCAGCGGCCTGGGAAAGCGCCCGACGAGCTCGACGACGAAGAAGAAGTCTGGCACGAGCTCGTCCTCAACGGCATCGGCGGCCGGACAATCGAGGAAGCGCAAGAGCGCATCAGCAACCCCGAGTTCCTGAAGTGGTTGGCATTCCGGAAAAAGCGGGGCAGCATGCACTCCGGCATGCGTATTGAGCAAGCGGCGGCCCAGATCGTTTGCCAGCAAGCCAACATGAACAGGAGTAAAGGCACACCGCCTTGGAAAATGCATGAGTTCATGCCTCACACTGACAAACCCGAACTGACCATGGAACAAGCCATGGAGGCTTGGGGATAGCCCTGAAGCATGCGCCGCTGAGAGCGAGCAGCTCGCACCAAAGTCCTAGCGGAACTTAGCCAAGTGCGGTACGTTCCTTGCTGAGGTAGCTCAACGGGTAATTTGTACCGCAAATAAAAGGGGTGGTAGAAAGTGATTAAAAAAATAGCGCTTGGTTTAGTGGCCGGTTCGCTTTTATCTGGATGTGCATCTCAACAAACGGCGATGGACTTCTCACGATTTGGCGATGTGCAATTAGGCCAGTGGGGTGGGGGAGTGAATGCCCAGGCGGTAAAATCCGTTGCCTTTGCACATCCATCGGCCGGCGATGTTGACCAAGATAAGCTAGCAGCATGCGTGGCTGAGAATGTTACCAACAGAGGTGTTACGTTAAGTGATACTGCTGGAAGTCATTTTGGTACATATACCGGCAACTACTACCAACAAAGCAATCAGCACTCAGTTGGCGGTGGCAGCGTGATTGTGCGGGAAGGAAGCGGGAATATCGTTGCGGAGGGTATTACTGAGTACTCAGCCTCAGCTCTCGTTAAGCGCGCTGTTCGCTTTACCATGACAGCGCAATTGGGCGAAAGCGGAAACGTTTATCGCTTTTCTAACCTTGAGCAGGCACAGCTTAACTCTGGAGCAGTAGCGAATTCTGGTTTTGACAAGATCGGAGCGTGGCAAGGCGCTAATCCAGATCTAGCGCTTGTCTCTCTGGAGCAGCTTTCTTCGAATATTGATAACTGCATAAAGCGTTAGCGTCTAACCTCGACTCGAATAAACCCGCCCTGGCGGGTTTTTTTACGCCTGGAGAAAAGTATGTCGGTTCGCTCGCTCGGTAGCTTGACGCTGGATATGGTGCTGAAGACCGGCAACTTTACGGGCCCCATGGATAAGGCCCAGCGAGATACGCAGCGCAAGATGCGTCAAATGGAGAAGGATGCCAAGATGGCGGCCGCGGGCATCGCGGCCATTGCAGCCGGTGCAGCGGCAGGCGCTGCCGGGCTTTATGCCTATGCCAAATCCAATATGGATACCATCGACGCCAACGCAAAGCTGGCCCGTTCGCTGGGTGGCACTATTGACGGCTTAAGGGCCGTGAACATGGCTGCATCAGACTCTGGTCTGGATGGTATGGAGGCGTCGCTAAACCGCATGAACCGCCGCCTGGGCGCCGTTGAAATGAATGGCGGGCCCGCGCTGAAAACGGTAGAGCGGTTAAAGCTAAACCTTCAAGAAATGAAGGGCATGGACGTAGACCAGCAGTTGGCCTACGTAGCTGACCGCATCCGTGACTCCGGTGTTTCTGCGCAAGAGGCCGCCCGACACCTCCAGCAGTTGGGCTTCGAGCAGCGCGGCGCAACCGAGCTATTCCTAAAGGGTGGCGATGCAATCCGTAATGCTCGTCAGGAGATCGAGGATTACGGGCTTTCTGTATCAATGGTGGATGCCGCCGCTATCGAAGACGCCAACGACGCCATCGCGCGTATGGGGCTATCGTCCGAAGCGTTGGGTAATGCGGTGGCCGTCCGTTTGGCGCCTTCGCTGCACGCCATGGCGGATTCGGTCAACGATGTGACCAAAGCGTTTCACGCAGGGGATTACGATCTACAGCTCGAAGTGATGAAAGGTATCGCGGTAGGCGTGGCGGGAGCCGCTGGCGCCTACGTAACCTACCGTGTAGCCGTCAACGCCGCCACCATTGCGCAGTGGGCGTTCAATGCCGCCATCCGCGTCAATCCCCTGGGGGCGTTGGTAACGGTGGCGGGGGCAGCCGTGGGCGCTATCTACACGTTCCGCGAAGAGCTGGGGCTAGTGTCGCCCAAGATACAGTCGGCAACGGACCGCGTAGACGACATGACCAGCGCCCTGGATGCCAACTCACAAGCGGCGCTGAAGAACGCCAAGGCTATGCTTGAGGCAGAGCGCCAGTTTCAGCAGTTCCGCCAGACAACACTGGCCATGGCTGTTTCCAATCAGCGTGAAATAGTGGCTGAAGAACAACGTCAGTGGAATTCTGTTGGCGGTCAGCAAGCTTTTGGAATGGGGCAGCGAAGCGAAGCGCAGCAGGCGCTGCACGATCTGCAAGTCGAGCTGATGGATACTCGCAACGCGATTGAGGCCGCTGGCGGCTCGGTTGCTGAGATCGATGCAAAGCTGGCCGAGCTGGGGAACACGACCCGTGAAACCACGCAAACTACAGAGGATCAGACCAGCGAGAGCGAGCGCGCAACAAAGGCCATAGCCAATCAAATTGCCGCGCTACAGATGCAGGCGAAAACCCTGGGTATGGCAGAAGATGAAATGGTGCTTTACAAGCTGGCGCAGGAGGGAGCTACTGATGCGCAGCTTGCCTCAGCCCGCGTAGCGCTCGAAACCATCTCCGCCTACGAAGCCAGCGAGAAAGCGGCCGAGGACTACCGCGCCCTTCTCGTAGAGCTACGCACAACTGAAGAGCGTCTCACCGCCCAGGTAGCTGAACGCCTCGCCGTGCTCGATGCCGCGAATGTCGCTGGCGAGGAGTATGCTGAGGTCGCCGCCAAGATCGCTGTCGCAGGCTTTGCAGATGCCCCATCATACGGCGGCCTGGATGCCACCATTGGTGGCGCCTTCGGTGAGCTGAACAAAATCGCCGAGGCCGAGAACCAGTTGCAGGAGTGGTACGCCACACAGCTCGACATGCTGAACAACTACCGGCAGGAGCGCGCGGACCTCACCGAGCAGTGGAATGAGCAGGAGCGAGCGCTCAAGGAGAAACACGAGGCCGAGCTGGCGCGCATCGAGAAAGCTCGTCAGATTGCCCAGTTGGCCGGCGCCGAAAGCCTGTTCGGCGACATGGCCAGCATCACCAAAGCGTTCGCCGGTGAACAAAGCGGCATCTACAAGGCCATGTTCGCGGCAGAGAAAGCGTTCGCTATCGCGTCGTCAATTGTCTCCATCCAACAGGGTATCGCTGGCGCCGCAGCGCTACCGTTCCCCGCGAACATCCCCGCCATGGCCAGCGTCGCCGCGGCCACGGCTGGCATCGTGACTACGATCCAGGGCACCGGCCTGGCGGGCATGGCCCACGACGGTATCGACTCCATCCCCGAAACCGGCACTTGGTTGCTTGAAAAGGGCGAGAAGGTCACCACCGCCAGCACCAGTGCCAAGCTGGATCGCACGCTGGACGACACCAACGCCAAAATGGACGCCATGCTGGCGCGGACGGAAAGCCAGATGAACCGGCCAGGGGGTAGCGATTCAGGCTCTGGTTTCGCACCTGTCGTTCATGTTGATGCGCGGGGTTCAACCAACCCAGCGGAGACGGCGCGGCTTGTGGGTGATGCTGTCCGGCAATCGCTCAGAGAAGTGGCTCAAGATTTCAACGACAACGGCCCATTGCGGCAACAGCTAGGGGTTTAAATGATCGACTGGCCCGCACACATCAAGCCCCACCGCATGAGCTGGGGGCGGCGGTTCAATACCCGCGCGTTCACGTCGCCGCTGTCGCAGTCGCAGCAGATCACCGGTGCCCCTGGCGCGTACTGGCAATGCTCGCTCGAGTTCCCGTCGCTCAACCGCGAGAAAGAACGTGCGCTCACCACGTTCATTGGTCGCCTGCAGGGCATGGCTGGCACCTTCCGCCTGCGACCCTGGACGCGCCCGCCGGGGCCATTCGCCGGAAATGCCGTAGTGGATGGTGCCAACCAGCGCGGCGCCCAGATCGCTACCCGCAACTGGCAGGCCAGTAAGGTGGTGCTGCGTGCCGGCGACTACATCACCGTGAACAACCAGTTGCTGGAAGTATTGGACGATGTATCCAGCAACGCCCAAGGCCGCGCGGTGATACCCGTTGCGCCGTGGCTGCGCGTTTCGCCAACAAACGGGGAGGCGGTGAATTATCAACAGCCCTATGCCGTCATGCGGCTATCCGAAGACGAGCAAATGTTCGACGTCCAAGCCCTCATTGCCAGCGGCACGATCACCGCGCGGGAGGCCTTCTAATGCAGATATTCCCCTTTTCCGATGCCGTCGTGGATCTACTCGCACGGCCCACGGTGCAGATGGCCTACGCCGTAGAACTCGATTTCCGTGACGGCTGGGTGCGCGCCCATACCGGGTTCGGCCCCCTGGTGATCAACGGGCAAACGTATGAGGGTGTAGGATCGTTCGGCAACGTCACCCCGGTGCGTGAGGGGCTGAACAGTTCGTCTGCGCTGTCTGCCACGCTCACGCTGTCCGGCCTCGACCCCAGCATCATTGCCTCCGCCCTGGCCGACCGCTGCCGGGGCCGGTTCGGGCGCTTGATGATTGTGGCCTACGACGACAACAGCGACTACGCCGCCGATGTAATGATCAGCGGATTCATGGATGCCCCGACCATGAGCTACGCCGGCAGCGAGGGCGAGAACGCGATCAGCGTCACGCTGACCGACCGCTTTGTTGATTGGGAGCGCGTCGGTACCGAGCGCTGGACCGACGAGAACCAGCAAAGCCGCCACGATGGCGACCGATTCTTTTTTGCCGTTGGGCAAATGTCCGACTGGCCGATCTACTGGGGCGCCAAGCGCGACGCCCCCACGTTCACGTACAGGTAGCCCATGCGACATAGAGACTGGACCACCCAGCTACACACCGTCATCAAGGCCGCCTCCGGGCGGCCTTTTTCGTGGGGCGAGTTTGACTGCTGCCTGTTCGCCGCTGACTGCTGCGTCGCCGTGTGCGGCATCGACCCGGCGGCGCCGTACCGGGGCCGCTACACCACCGCCGTAGGCGCCAAGCGCGTGCTGCGCAATACCCACGGCTCGCTCGAAGGCGCCTGGGATGCGTGCTTTCAGCGCGTGCCGGTCAACATGCGGCAGCGCGGAGACGTTGTGCTGTTTGATTCCGATAACGGCCGCTGCGTGGGCGTGGTGTGGGCCAGTGCGATCTGGGCCGTGACAGAAGAGGGCGTGCACCGCGTGCGCGCCGAGCCATTGGCATGCTGGAGAGTCGAACATGGGTAAGGCGGTAAAAGCGGTATCCAGCGTTGTCACTGCAGCGGTCAGGCCGTTCAACAAGGTGTTCGGGCTGCTCATGCCCAAGGTGCCCAACGCCGCCGGTAGCGGCATGACCGGCAGCGAGCTCAAGCAAGTGATCCGCTCGTCAAAAGAGCCAGCGCGCTACGTGTTCGGTGAGGTAGGAACCGGCGCGCTGCTGGCCTGGGCGCAAGAAGAGCCGGGCGAGCAGGACGAAGGCGAACGCCTCTACCTGGTATACGTGCTCACCGAGGGCACTATTCACTCGCTCGACCAGATCTACGTCAACCAGGAGCCGGTGGCCACCGCTGGCGACTTGATCGAATACGAACTGGTATCAGGTGCAACCGCACCCAACCAGTACATGCTCGAGCACTCGCCGGACTGGCGCGAGACGATGATCGGCCGTGGCCTGACCTGGGTGCGCGTAACGCTCAAGTACGACCCCGAGTATTTCGCAAGCGGCATTCCGGACCTGCTGTTCGAGTACCACGGCCGCAACGACATTTACGACCCGCGCAGCACCGCCACCGGCTACAGCGACAACGCCGCGCTGGTGATTCTGTGGTACGTGCGCCACCGCCTGCGCGTGCCTGATGACGAGATCCTGTGGGACACGTTCATCGACGCCGCGAACATCTGCGACGAGGCCATCACGAACCCGGACGGCAGCCGCGAGCGCCGTTACACCGTGAGCGGCGGCTTTCGCGCCGACGAGCGCAAGGACCGCGTGCTGGCCGACCTCATGGCCGCCTGCGCCGGTTCGCTCCTGCGCGTCGGCGGCCAGATCGGCCTGCAGGTGGGCGCCTACTACGGCCCCGCCGAGTTCACCATCGACGAGAACATGGTGATCGGCACCGTCACCGGCCAGACCGAGGTCAGCCGGGCGGATGCCGTGAATACAATGCGCGGCACGTTCGTTTCCCGCGAACAGCGCTGGGTCGAAACCGATTACCCGGCAGTGAGCGTGGCCGAGTGGATCGAGGAGGACGGCGGCCCGATAGAAGACTCACTGAACCTGCGTTTCGTCTCGAGCCCGTATCAAGCGCAGCGGCTAGCGAACATCGAGCTGCGCCGCAAGCGCGCTGGCGGCCGCCTCGAGCTTGCGCTCAACTTCCGCGGCTACGCCTGCCGCCCAGGGCGCGTCGTGCGCGTGGATCTGCCTTCGCTCAACATCCAGGGCGAGTTCGCCGTGGTGGACTGGGATTTCAGCGGCGAGAACGGCTGCAAAGTGAAGTTGCGCGCCGAACAGCCCGAGATCTACGACGATGCCGTAGGCCAGCCGTTCGACGCCACGAATTTTATCCGGCTGCCTGCCGGGGGAATCGGCTCGCCCACCGGCCTGCGCTACCAGGTAGAGAGTGTGGGCGAGGTCGTCCAGGGCGTGCTGCTCTGGAACCCAGTTGACGCCGCCCTGCACTACAACGTCGTGATCAAACACGATGGCCAGTCAGTGCAGTCCGCCCAGGTTCCTGCTGGCGTCGAGCGCTGCGAAATAGGCGGCCTGGTGTCCGGAAACTACGTCGCTGAGGTTCGTGCGCGTGGTCGGCTGGGCCAGTCAGGCCCGGCGTCGGTGAATTTCACCGTACTGGCCCCCGCGACGCCTGAGCGGGTGATATTCACTCGCGGTAACCGTGAAGTAACGTTGATTCCCCAGCTCCCACCAGGCGCTTCGCTCGGCGGCGGCTACTACCGCTACTACGTCACGCAAAGCGAGGGGGCCACACAGCCGCAGGCTACGTACCTTGGCGAGGGCTTATCATTCACCCACACCGGCCTGTCCCCGGCGACGCGCTATTACTATTACGTGCAGTCAGTGAACGCGTATGGATCGTCTGCATTCCTGCGCGTGAGCGTCGAGACGACAAACGATTTTCAAGAAGAAATTGAAGCCATCAATGATGGTCTGACGCGCCCTGGCGGCGTGCTTGAGCAGTTTGATGGCAGGCTGACTGAAAACTCGGAAGCGATTCAGTCCGCCCAGAAATCCATTGCTGATCTGAAGTCGGAGCTAGAGGAACTCGACCCCGAAAAACAGGGCGCGCGCATCGATGAGCTGCAGCAAATCATCGAGCGCGAAGAGAAAATGCAGGTCATCAGGTATCTGGGTATGCGCGTTCAAACGATGAACGGGGCAGCTCAGCAAGATACTGATCGCATCGTCGAGGCGAACGACCGATTCTCTATTTCTCAGCGTGTAGAGACGCTTTCTACTGACTATCAAGGGAACAAAGCCAACGTCCGGCAGGAGTTGACCGCACTTAGCGAAGAAGACGCTGCCTTGGCTCGGAGCCTTGAATCATACCGTGTCGATGTGGGAGAGGAGTTTGCAGAGGTTAATCAGCAGCTAACGGCAGTTTACGACCCAGCGACCGGCGCTGTGGCCCGAGCCGTCACTACTGTCGAAACTGCAAATGGCAAAGCGATGATCGGCATGCAGGTTGACGGCACTACGGCTGAAATTGTCGCAGTCGCAAACACGTTCGCAGTTATGAACCCCGTTAGTGGAGAGCTGGTGACGGCATTTGTCGTGTCTGACGGCCGCGTGATCATGCCCGAGGCATTCATTGATCGTCTCGATTTCACGAAACTGCGCAGCAGCGACGGGCGGCTAGTGTTCGAAAACGGCAAATTGCGGGCGGATCTTCTGGAAGTCACCACGATGGTCTCTTCCGTAACGGCGGCGAACGGGAGGCCCGCATTCGCGTTCTGGTCGCATGGAGGATTTGAGCTCAATGCAGTGAATGGTAGCGCGCGAGTCGAGCAGAGACCCACTTTTACGCGCATGTACCAGGGCAATGTGCTGGTGGTCGAGATAGGAGAGCTCAGCTGATGGCGGTCGGCATTCGAGTGAGAAATCCAAATAACGGCCAGGTCGTTTTTGAGGTAACAGACAGCTTGACGACGATGTTGGGGCAGGCGTCTACAGGCACGGGAAACGGCAATCTAAGTGTTCCTGAGTTCTCACGCGGCCGCCCTTTCTTTATTCGATTGCCGGGTAATCCGGAGGGCTACAACGTGATTATGCCCCAAATAGTGGTTCGAAATGGGCGTATCGAATGGACGTTCAGCGGCGACGATTCGCAGACGTCACGTGTGAGCTGGTCATTCCTCTATGGGGTTTACTCATGACAATAGGCGCTCGAATCACAAACCCGGCTCGCGGGACTGTGCAGATCGACGAAAACTACTCGAATCTGTGTTTGCGCTCGTATGAGCGGTTTCAAATCAACGGCAGCGGGCAATACGTCACAATTCAGCGAACATTTACAACAACCAGCGGTGTTGTAGCGTTCTCAGAGGGCGACGTATTCGTTGGGAGCGTCACCCGGAACGGTGATCGCACAACCTACAATCTCACAGCCAAACCAGGCACGTGGGTGCGCGCCTACATATTTGACACATCAGAATACGGCGAACGCTATTACAACGATGCCATCGGCATGCGTATACGTAACCCGAATACTGGACGCGTAGTGTTCGATTCTCGGAACAAATATCTGCGGCTTGTCGACTTCATACAAGGCGATGGCACGTCCGGGCACAACCAAAACAAGCAGTACGCCGGGAAGAATCTGGCGGCAATACAAGGATCGGCGTTTGCAACCTGGTTTGTCGCTGGCTCCGGAGAATTTGGCCCATTTTTCTCTGTGAATGTGTGGGCGTCAATGCGCGCGAGCGGCGACCGATTCGTCACATCTCAGGAGCAGACGCAAATAAACGCGCCGCCGCCGGTAGGGCGCAGATCAGCGACTCAGCCTAACTGGAACTACCTCTTAATAGACACCAGCAATTTCTAGGAGTGAACGTGGCTACAGCATCAAACCAAGACCAGCTAAACGAAGTCACTGACGAGCTAGTTCGGCGCGTTCAAGACGCGCTGCTCGCGGCACTCGGCACTATCAACATCGGAGAAGAACAACGCCTTGGGCTGCTTGCAGCGATTGACAATCTAGCAGCAGCGCCAATTGGGGATTTACAAGAGCTGCTGAGACGGCTGACGCTCGCTGATGTGGCGGGGCGCTCAGTTGTCGGAGGGTCTGGCCGACTGATGGCTGAAGGCGCCTTCAGGCTTGGCGATAGCGTGGGGTCAGGAACATCTGCTATAGACGATTCTCTGCGGCCTACGGAATTCACTCGCTATCCTAGCGGAGCTAGCAGCCCGTTTGGTCGGGCGGGCATGGGTTTTCGAACTCGATATACGTCTGCAGGGAGCGCACAAGAGCTTCACATCGATGCTATATCCGGAGATTTAAGAACACGTGTTGGTGACGGAAATGGCTCGTCAATAGAATGGCAGCCTCCTACCAAATTTTACTCAGACAAGAACATTCTTGGAAGGGTTTCACAATCAGGAGGAATTCCGACTGGAGCTATTATTGAGCGAGGGCAAAATAGTGATGGTGAGTATGTTAAGTATGCAGACGGCTCAGCTGTATGTTGGCGCACTGTAGATTCTTTAACTACTGACTCTTATGTGAATTATAATTACCCTATTAATTTAGTTTTGGGCAGTGTATCTGGCAGTTTTTCTTGTAGAGTTGATGTGCTTAGTACCAATCGTAGACAATCTCTTCGGGATCATTCCTTGGGAACAGGGGGGCAATGGTCGTTAGGGTTTAAACAAGCAGAAAGTTATAATCCAGCCACGGTACCGATAGTTCTTTTGGCCCACGGTCGTTGGTATTAATTAGGGGATTTTATGAAACTTAAATTTCTAGCTAAAGGTTTCGCGCCGGTAAGTTACAATATTTCTGGTGCTGTTATCAATGGGATTGATACAAGTCTCTTTATTGAAGGCTCCCGTTTTTTTGGAGATGAATCTACAGATGAGGCAGGTATCTATAACATGGAGTGGGTTGATGGGGAACTCTGTGTGACCCTGGGGCAGATGACCAAAGCCTATCAGGTCAATGTTGGGAGCAATGGCTGGTGGGAAGGAGATTGGATTGATTCTGCGGATTATGATCCTTCGCGGTGTTATGTGGCGGCAACTAATCCTCGGGCGGTAGCTTTACTTGAAGGAGGAGTAGCGGAATATTTTCAAGATGCAGACGGCGCTTGGACAGTGCGCATAATTGAAAAAGAATTGCAGGAGTCTGAAGAATGAGTCATTCCTGGTTTATACCGAAAGAAGAAACCGAAAGACAGCACAAAGCCAGTCTGCTCTTAGAGCTTGAATCCGAACGTAAGGCCGCTGAGGCGCAAGGCGTTGAAATCGAAGGCGTGCCGTACAGTGGCGATCCGGCGAATCGGGCAGCGCTGCTTGAATCCGTACAGTTTGCGCGCGAAGCAGGCATCGAAACGTTTGCGAAATGGAAAGACTCAAGCGGCGGCTTCCATGCCGACTACCCGCTATCATGCGTGGAAAACGGTCTGCGAGTAATCGGCGACCGGCGCGGCAAACTCATTGCCAGGGAAGCTGGGTACGCCGCGCAGATCGAGTCCGGCGAACTGGCTAACGTCGAGGGGCTGGACTGGAGCGTTTAGTCTCGCTGAATGCCACCGACGCCGCCTAGAGCGGTTTTTTTTGTGCCTCTAAAACGGCAGCGCCCTGACGACCTGGCCGACCGTTGCATCGCCTCTCGTTCGCCGCCACACGCCCTCCGTCATCATATCCCGCCGGTGGATCACGAAAGCAGCGGTACCGGGCTGGCTCGGGTCACCTGGCGGCGATCCGGAATAACAGCGACCGCTGTATAGTTGCCCACGGTGGATGATGTGGTACTCGATCATGCATCGCGGCAGCATGTAGTTACCGAAGCGTCGCCAGCCTTTTCGTTCGAGCGACTTCCGCCAGAGTGTAGCTTTGTAGTCCATATTCGATGCTGTGCTGATTGTGATGATGGTCCCAGCAGCATAGCGCGTGGTCGCGTTTTGGTCGCAGACTGTGTGCGATCAATGTAACGGGTGTAAGCATAGTAAGATCGTAAGATGCTGAAATTACAGCAAAGCCTTGTGCAAGCGCGGCCCGCTGAAATTGCCGAAGCGGATTCAAAATCCGCCGTGCGAAGCACAGATAAGTGTTTGCAGGTGAGCTGTATGAAGAGGTGGGGCTAATGAAATGAGAGATGTGGCCGTAGATAGCGCATCCTGCGCGTATCTTTTAACGTCAGTGGATGTTTGCTTGCTCCCATTCATGGCCAATTTTATGGTTAAGCTCGTCACGCAAGTAACTGCGAATCGACAACAGCCTGTTTGTCACACGAAACCTGGTGTTACAAGAGTTCAAAGGTAAGTGAATAGCTCTATTCTGGTCGGGTGTCGCGAGAGAATAGCTATCGTTATAGCGATCAAAATTCACGATAAACCCTTCTGGAAACGCTGATCGAATAAGCGAATCCTTATCTTCTGCATTTATAGGCATAGCTTCCTCCTGTGGCAATTTCATGTTTGTGCATACAGCGCACGTTTCCAGCATAGGATTGCTTATGTGGAAGTCAATTTAAAAAGAGTAGGGTCGCCGCTGAGCGTGGTTGCGGTTTGGTTGCTGACTCACTGCAACCAATATAAGGAATGTAAGCATAGGAAGGCAGGAGACGTGCGGTTTAGGCGGGAGGCCGCATGGCAGGCGCGACCGTGTTTGATGCTACTTTGCACTCATAATCCCTTGAGCATGACCCCTTTCGTGGCAGACGCCAGCACTCGCAGGTACAATCAAATCCATACCGCATACCTAAATTTCCGACCTGGGTAACATCCTGGGTAACGAATGGGTAAAACAGAGGCAGCATCAATTAGAATCATAGGGTTATGAACGCTAAAGTTGTTATGCTGGATAAT
>NZ_JABYQT010000016.1 GCF_020075495.1 Vreelandella aquamarina | reverse complement strand
GGCTCAAACTTGGCTCACTGCAGCTCGCTGACATCAGGTGAGGGGGTATACAAAGGTGCCAGCGAGTACAATTTGAGTATAGCTATTGATCGTTTTTTGCCAAGCAAAATAGTCGCTGGCACGCTTTTTTGGTCGCCCATATCTATCTTCCAGACCGTAGCCTGCAAATGCACCTAAATGATCCTTTCTGGACGCTCTTTCCCCGTCGTTTTGCACCATCAGTGTGCGCTTTTTGTTAAGTTGCTAATAGTTAAAATTTTTCTATTCTTGGCATGTAAGCTGCTTCTCATCTTTAGTTAGCAACTCCCTTGCTCTAGGCTTTCTATAGCGTCATACAGAGGTAGTGCCATGTCTGAATACGACATTCCTGCATCGTTCGCTCGTGCACCTGACGCTCAGCAACGGGCGCGCCTGGTATTTACCGATCTGGACGGCTCTCTTCTGGATCATCACAGCTATGACTTTTCTCCCGCCCTGCCCACGCTTGCTTGGCTTGAACAGCTGCGCATACCGGTCATTCCGGTCACCAGCAAGACCCGTGCAGAGCTACTTCCGCTACGCGAGTCGCTAGGGCTTGTCGACACGCCGTTTGTTGCGGAAAACGGAGCCGTCATTGGTCTACCGCCTGGTTGGTGCCATGCCCGCCTTGACCGCCCAAGCAGTGGGCGTGATGGCCTGGCCATCAAGCATACCGGTGTAGATATCGGCTTTATTCGTGCTCGCTTGAACGTATGGCGCAAGCGGCTGAACATTGGCTTTACCTGCATGGGAGAGATGAGTAACAACGAGGTTGCCGCGTTGACCGGCCTGGATGCAGCGCGCGCCAGTGACGCACGACAGCGGGAGGGGTGCGAGCCGCTGATTTGGAATGGTGATCAGGCCTCTCTTGAAACGTTTCGCCAGGCGCTTGAAAGTGATGGCCTTGAGCTGACGCAGGGCGGGCGTTTCTGGCACGTCATGGGGCGCGGCACCGACAAGGGGCGAGCCGTTACCTGGCTGATCGAGCGGTTTGCCATGCTTAGAGGTTGCACGCCGCTTTCGCTGGCCCTCGGTGACGGGCCCAATGATGTCAGCATGCTGGAAGCCGTCGACCAGGCTGTTGTGATTCAAGGCGTGCATGATGCCCGCGTCACACCACGCACCCCGGCGCTCTATCGCACAACCGCCGTGGGACCGGCAGGGTGGGCAGAAGGCGTTACCCACTGGTGGGGTGGGGAGGAGAAGCCGTTACAGACGCTCAGCGGGACGCGTATCACCACGCAATAAACCAGGGAGGGGAACTCATGAGCGATTTTCACCAGAACGGTGTCATTACCGATTTTCATAACCTGACGCGGCGGCCAGTCGAGGCGCTTGAAGAGGAGTTGAGCCGGTTTGCCCGGCGTCGACCCATGGGCCTTATCCTGCCTTCGCTGTATTCCGAACTGGAAGGGCCGGCGCTTTCCAATATCGTCGACGAGCTGGCCAAGGTGCCGTATCTCGATGAAATCGTGATTGGGCTTGATCGTGCGGATCGCGATCAGTTCCTGCACGCTCGCGAGTTCTTTGCCCGCCTGCCGCAGCATACCCGCATTCTCTGGAACGATGGCCCGCGCCTGCGTGAACTGGACGACGAGCTTGAAAGCCATGGGCTAGGTGCACTGGAACCCGGCAAGGGGCGCAACGTCTGGTACTGTTCCGGCTATATGCTGGCTTCCGGCCGCTCGGCGGTAGTGGGCCTTCACGACTGCGATATTCTGACCTACGAGCGTGGTCTCCTGGCTCGCTTGATGTACCCGGTCGCCCATCCGCGTTTTAACTACAGCTTCTGCAAGGGGTACTATCCGCGCATTGCCGAAGGCAAGCTGAACGGGCGCGTTTCTCGTTTATTGGTCACACCGCTGCTGCGCGCGCTCAAGACCGTATGTGGGCCACTGCCTTATCTGGAGTATCTGGATAGCTTTCGTTATCCGTTATCGGGTGAGTTTGCCATGCGTAGTGAAGTGCTGGAGGGCATCCGCATCCCCGCTGACTGGGGGCTCGAGATTGGCGTACTTTCGGAACTGCAGCGCAACTACTCCCACCGTCAGCTATGCCAGGTCGATATCGCCGATGCCTACGATCATAAACACCAGCCGGTAAGCGAAGAGGACCCGAACGGCGGGCTGAATCGAATGAGCCTGGATATCTCCAAGGCACTGTATCGGAAGTTGGCCACCCACGGAGTAAGTTTCAGCAGTGAAGACTTCAGAACCCTGAAGGCGACCTATTACCGGCTGGCGCTGGATCTGATAGAAGCCTACGACCACGACGCCACCATGAATGGCCTGAGTCTGGATCGCCACAGTGAAGAGCAGGCGGTGGAGTTGTTTGCCAGTAATCTGCTGGAAGCCGGTAACCTGTTTCTGGATAACCCGCGCGAGCGGCCCTTCATACCCAGCTGGAACCGCGTTCAGGCTGCCGTGCCGAATTTACTGAACAGAATGCACGACGCCGTGGAATTGGATAATCAGGGCAAGGTGTAAAATACGCTGGGACATGCAAAACGCCCTCTGAACCTGATGTGGTAAAGAGGGCGTCAACCTACAAAGGTACTTGCCTCGATGCAAGGAACCTCAATGGCTAAAAGTCACTTTCCTCAGTGACATGCCGTGACGAAGAAGGCAAGGCCGCTGGCGCTGGTGTTTGGGCGTTGATGAGGAAGTTGGCCACCCGCTGGCGAAGCTGAGTACTCAGCTGGGCCAATGACTGGGTTGCGTGGTTGCTTTCCTGTACCAGGCCTGCGTTTTGCTGGGTCATCTGATCCATCTGGGTGACGGCTAGGTTGACCTGCTCGATACCGCTGCTCTGCTCGCTGGTGGCAGCAGAGATTTCCTGGACCAGCGTGCTGAGCTGCTTGATATCCGTCACCACGCTATTGATCATCTCGCCCGTCGCACGTACCTGCTGGCTGCCGTCGGCCACCTTGGCGCCGGAGTTTTCGATCAGCTTCTTGATCTCCTGGGCGGCGGCTGCCGAGCGGCTGGCAAGCTGGCGAACTTCATTGGCTACCACGGCAAACCCGCGGCCCTGGTCGCCGGCCCGAGCCGCCTCGACCGATGCATTGAGCGCCAGAATGTTGGTCTGAAAGGCAATCGCATCGATCGTGTTCACGATGCTGCTCATCTGAGCCGAGCTTTCATCGATATCGGCCATGGTGGCCACCACGGCCGTCATGGCATCGCTGCCACGCTGGGCGTTATCCGCCGTGCTCGTCGCCAGCTGACGCGCGTGATGGGCGTGCTCGGCATTCTGTTTAACGGTCGCTGTCAGTTCTTCCATGCTGGAGGCAGTTTCAGCCAGAGACGCAGCCTGCTGCTCGGTGCGTGTCGAGAGCTCTTCGTTGACGCCGACGATCTGCTCGACCCCGTTGTTGACCTGGTCGGCACCGTGATGGATATCGCCAATGGTGCCTGCCAGGCTTTCACGCATGCGGTTGATGTTGAATAGCAGGCTTTCCTGGTCGCGGCTGGAAAGCGTAGTGCTTCGGGTCAAATCGCCATCGGCAATATAACGTACCACTTCCGCGGCGTAGCGTGGGTCCCCGCCCAGACGGCGAGCCACATCGCGAATCACCCAGCCCATCAGCAGCGTAACCGGGATGCCGATAATCAGTAGTGCAATCAGGGAGCGGGTAAGGTTACTGATAAAGGCTGCATTGATGTCGTC
The DNA here is from genome assembly GCF_020075495.1 of Vreelandella aquamarina. Lineage (GTDB taxonomy): Bacteria > Pseudomonadota > Gammaproteobacteria > Pseudomonadales > Halomonadaceae > Vreelandella > Vreelandella aquamarina_A. The sequence continues at coordinate 47,995 of NZ_JABYQT010000016.1, read as the reverse complement.
GACGTAGATGCCGGCGCCAAACGCCCAGCCCCACTCGGGCAAGTAGGCGAAGTAGCTGATCTTGGGAAACTGCTCGTCACCTGAAATACGGCGCGAGTAGTAATCGACGTGGCCGCCACCCGAACGGGCAGCCTGCAGAAATTCTGCATAAAGCCGCATTCCGTTGGCATCATGGTAGTTGCTCATGTCTTCGCCGCGCGGGCGATTGGGGTGAGAGACGATGTGCATCTGATCGTCAAAGGCAAACACGTACTCACCTTCAGCGAAGCTGGCATTGGCAATAGCGTCGACGGCACGCTGCTGGGCTTCTTCAAGGGTAAGCTCGCCGGTACTGGCGTTAACCTGCAGCGCCTGCAGCTGCGACTGGAGGCTTTCGACGACATGCTGAATGCTGGTACGCCGCTCGTGCTCGATGGTTTGTCGTGTTTCCCAGGTCAGCCAGCCCACCAGCGTCAGCATGGCTAAGCAGATAAGCCCGAGAATGCCCCAGAGTCGTTGATTTGTAGTTAGTCGTGACATGATTTTCCTATAACAGCAAAGCCAAGAATGGATGACGCTGTTATATCGGCCTTTTCCGACAAGACCTTAGCCGAATCACGCGTTATTTTTACCAAAATGCAGCGTGCAGGAGGGTGGGAGAAAAAAGAGGCTATAAGATGAGGGGGTTATAAAAATTAGCATGGTTATGATTGATTTAGCTAAACAACTTTTCAAGTTCGTGCTGCTTCTCATTTGGATAACGCATGTTCACCATCTCCTGAAAGCGCCCGATGCGGGTATGCCTAGGACGTTGCACGCCAAAAAAATACTGATAGGCCAGCAAGGAAAAATAGCCTGGCAGGCATGATACGTCGTCGTTCAGCGTGATGTATTCAGCAAAACGCCGGCGCAGGGGCCGGCGTTGTTTCAGGACGCGCAGCAATCAGCGCTTGGCCATCCGCTGGGCTTTCTGGAAGTGGGCATAGTCGAGCAGGATTTCTGCCGCTTCAAGCACGGGCGCGCGGTCGACCGGCATTTCCTCGTCCTCAGCGCTTTCATCCTTGCCATTGGGTTCGGTAGTGTCCAGGCGGGCATCCATCCATTCATCAAGTTCAGGAAGCTTCAGTGCCCGACGGCGCTGGTTCTCTAGAGACAGCTGCTCGGCTTCCTGGGCTTCCATTTCGCGCTGGCGCTGTTCGCGGTTGAGGCTGACGCTGGTGTGCTGCTCACGCAGTTGACGTGCCAGGGCCGACTGGCGTTCCAGGTAGATGAAGTTAGGGTTCTGCTTGGCGCGGGTCTGGTGCTGGGCAGCCAGCGCATCGACAAACGTTTCCGGCGTGCCGTAACGGCGGTACTGAACGTTCTGCACGGTGTCCCAGCCCAGGGCGTTGTCCAGGCTGCTTTCGCCGATACGCTCAGGGTCAATCAGGCTCGGGAAGGCGATGTCCGGGTCTACGCCGCGGTTTTGCGTACTTTCACCGGAAATACGGTAGAACTTGGCGCGGGTCAGCTTGATCTGGCCATGGCTCAGGTCGTTCAATGTTTGAACGGTTCCTTTGCCAAAGGTAGACGAACCGACGATCAGGCCGCGGCCATAATCCTGGATGGCGCCGGCGAAGATCTCGGAGGCCGAGGCAGATAGCCGGTTGACCAGAACGGTGAGCGGGCCGTCATAGGTGGTGCCCGCATCGCTGTCGCCGTAGAGCTGGATGCGGCCCTGGGCATCGCGAACCTGAACGGTAGGGCCGCGATCGATGAACAGGCCAATCAGCGAGTTGGCTTCCTGAAGCGCGCCGCCGCCGTTGTTGCGAAGATCCAGCACGATGCCTTCGACGCCTTCTTCTTTCAGGCGCTCGATCTCACGAGCTACATCGCGAGTGGTGCTGCGATACTCCTCTTCGCCCGCCTGCCAGGCGTCAAAATCAACGTAGAAGGTGGGAATGTTGATGACGCCGATCGGGTGGGGCTCGCCATCGCGCTCGACATTGATGACTTCGCCATGGGCGGCCTGGTCTTCAAGGCTTACCGTATCGCGGGTAATTTCGACGATATGCGAGCGGGTCATGTCGACCGCCTGGGCAGGCACGATATCCAGACGTACGACCGAGCCTTTGGGGCCTCGAATAAGGTCCACCACGTTGTCCAGGCGCATGCCTACCACGTTGACCATCTCGCCATCTTCCTGGCCCACCGCAATGATGCGGTCAGCGGGTTCCAGTACATCGGCACGATCGGCGGGGCCGCCGGGAACCAGGCTTGCCACCTTGACGTATTCGCCGTCCGCCTGGAGCAGTGCACCAATGCCCTCGAGGGAAAGGCTCATCTGAATATCGAAAGATTCGCTTTGACGCGGAGAAAGGTAACCGGTGTGGGGATCGATCGTGCTGGTCACCGCCGCCATCACAAGGCCGAACACGTCTTCTGATTCGGTCTGGCGCAGACGGGAAAGCTGGCCTTCGTAACGCTGACGCAGGTTATCTTCGATCTGTTCATCGTCCTGGTCGGTGAGGGCAAGCGTCAGCGCGTCGTTCTTCAGGCGTTTGCGCCAAAGTTCGTCAAGTTCACTTTCGCGGGTAGCGAAGGGCGCTTCTTCGCGATCGATTTCCAGGCGCTCATTGCTGTCGAAGTCGAACGTCAAGCCTTCATCCAGGCGCTCGAGCAGCCACTCCAGGCGCGCTATATGGCGCTCGCTGAACTGGTCGTAGAGCTCGAAGGCATCGTCCAGATCACCTTCGAACAGCGCCTCGGCCATGTCGCCTTCCAGATGACGATAGGGCTCGATATCACGGCTCAGCAAGTAGGCGCGCTGGCCATCGAGAATGTCCAGGTAGCGCTGAAAGGCTTCCTGTGACCACTGCTCATCAAAGGTGATATCAGCGTAGTGGCCGTAGCGGAGCGCATCCGCAATTTCTACTGCCGCTTGGCGTTGTTCGTCGGTCGGCGCGATTTGCGCCAGCGCAGCCGGGCTGGTGACCACCAGCATCACGGCAAGCGCGACCGAGCGCGAAAGCGTTGCAAACAAGCTCATCAGTCAAGCTCTCCCGGATTTGTGTACACTCATGCTTCCCTAGACCCGCAGGTGGCCTATGAGTTGCCTAGGCCAGGGAGCATTGTAGCAGGTCGTTTGCTCTGTGAGACTCAATCATTACTGTTAAGAGGATTTCCATGTCCGAAGCCTTCAACGCCGATCGTTTAACCCGGCTATGTGATTTTCTGCGCCATTCACCCACGCCATGGCACGCGACCCAGAGCATGGCCGAGCGGTTGGAAAAAGCAGGATTTCAGCGGCTGGAAGAGACCGCCAGCTGGCAGTTGAGCCGCGGACAGCGCTACTACGTCACGCGAAACGATTCATCGATCATCGCCTTCCAGCTGCCCGAAGGGGCACTTGAGAGCCTGCGTATGCTGGGCGCGCACACCGATAGCCCCGGCCTGCGCTTGAAGCCAAATGCCACACAACACGCGGCGGGCTGGCTGCAGCTGGGCGTGCAGGTGTATGGCGGTGTACTGCTGGCGCCCTGGTTCGATCGCGACCTGGGGCTTGCTGGCCGGGTACACGTACGCCACTCGGATGGCAGGATGGAGAGCTTGCTGCTTGACGTCGAACGGCCCGTGGCCATGGTGCCAAGCCTCGCCATCCATATGGATCGTGACGTCAACTCAGGTCGGCCCATCAACCCGCAGACCCAGATGGCACCGGTACTGCTGCAAAGCGGTAGCGCCACGCTTGCCGACCTTCTGACCTCCTGGATTGAAGAGCAGCACGGCGTGAAGGCTGCGGAAGTGGTGGATTTCGAGCTCGGTTTCTACGACGTACAACCGCCGTCGCTGGTGGGGGTAAATCAGGAGCTTGTCGCCAGTGCGCGCCTGGATAATCTGCTGTCGTGCTTCATTGGGCTGGAGGCGCTGCTGGAAAGCGACGGCCACCAGGGAGCGCTACTGGTCGCCAATGATCACGAAGAGGTAGGCAGCGCCAGTGCCTGTGGCGCTCAAGGGCCATTTCTGGGCGATGTACTCAAGCGCATCAATGCGCAGGTAGGCGGTGGGTCGGAGGAGTCACTGGTTCAGCTGATTCAATCATCGCTGATGATTTCCTGCGATAACGCCCACGCGCTGCATCCCAACTTTCGTGACAAGCACGACGAGCGCCACGGCCCGGCCATCAACGGCGGCCCGGTAATCAAGGTGAACGCCAGCCAGCGTTACGCCACCAACAGCGTGACCGGCGCGCTGTTTCGCGACGTATGCCGCGAGGCCGATGTGCCGGTTCAATCGTTTGTGACCCGGGCGGATATGGGCTGTGGCAGTACCATTGGCCCGATCACGGCCACCGAGGTAGGCGTGCCTACCCTGGATATTGGCGTGCCGCAGTGGGCCATGCACTCGATCCGTGAAACCGCTGGCACCCGCGATGTCGAGTACCTGACCCGGGCGTTGAAAGTCTTCTTGAATCGCCCGGTGCTTGCTTGATAACACCGTCACTCGACGCGCCAACGAAAAAAGCCCGCTGACGAATCAGCGGGCTTTTCGGTATCTGGTGGCTACGCCCTGATTTGAACAGGGGACCCCATCATTATGAGTGATGTGCTCTAACCAGCTGAGCTACGTAGCCTTTCAACGGGGGCGAATGTTACTCGGATATCCGCCGCCCGTCAAGCATTGATTGCTGCTGGTACTCAAGGAGCTTGAATCACCAGCGTTTATACGTTGAATCGGAAGTGCACCACATCGCCATCCTTGACAATGTACTCCTTGCCCTCCAGGCGCCACTTGCCCGCATCCTTGGCGCCTTGCTCACCGCCTAGCGTCACGAAGTCGTCATAAGCGATCACTTCGGCACGGATGAAACCTTTCTGGAAGTCGGTATGGATTGCGCCGGCGGCTTCAGGGGCCGTGGCCCCTTGCTTCACGGTCCAGGCGCGAACTTCCTTGACGCCGGCGGTGAAGTAAGTCTGCAGGCCAAGCAGCGCATAGCCTGCCCGGATAACCCGGTCGAGTCCCGGCTCTTCCATGCCCATTTCATCCAGGAACATGGCACGCTCTTCGTCTTCGAGCTCGGCGATTTCGGCTTCCAGCTGGTTACACACAGGTACCACCACGGCGCCTTCCTCGGCGGCAATTTCCTTGACGATATCGAGATAAGGATTGTTCTCGAAGCCGTCTTCATTGACGTTGGCGATGTACATGGTGGGCTTGAGCGTCAAGAAGCCGAAGCTCTTGACCTGACGCTTTTCGTCGTCGTCCAGGCCAAAGCTTCGAAGCGGCAAGCCCTCGGCCAGGTGGGGCTGGATCTTGTCGAGCACGGCCTTGGTGGCCGTGGCCTCCTTGTCGCCGCCTTTCACCGAGCGCACCAGACGCTGGCTGGCCTTCTCGACGGTATCCAGGTCGGCAAGTGCCAGTTCCAGGTTAATGGTTTCGATGTCGGCACGTGGGTCAACCTGGTTGGCCACGTGAATGACGTTGTCATTATCGAAGCAGCGCACCACGTGGGCAATCGCCTGGGTTTCGCGGATGTTGGCCAGGAACTTGTTGCCAAGGCCCTCACCCTTGGAGGCGCCAGCCACGAGACCTGCAATATCCACAAACTCCATGGTGGTGGGCAGAATCCTTTCGGGCTTGACGATGGCGGCCAGCTTGTCCAGACGCGGGTCCGGCATCGGCACGATGCCGACGTTGGGTTCGATGGTACAGAAGGGGAAGTTTTCCGCGTCAATGCCGGATTTGGTCAGCGCATTGAAAAGCGTGGATTTGCCTACGTTTGGCAGGCCGACGATACCGCAGTTAAAGCCCATAATGGATTCCTGGCTGAAGACAAGTGCTGACGTGCTCTGCCCAGCGCTTGCCTGAAGTGAGTATGTTCGTATTGACTATTTTACGCTATGCAGGCGATTCATGGCCTTGGCCCAGTCACCATCGAGCGCGAAAGGAAGTGTGGCCTGGCACTCGTGCAGGGCGTTATCGATGGCTTCCTGCTCGGCCTTGCCGGGGCGGCCCAGTACGTAGTGGGTGACCTGGCGCGCTTCACCCGGGTGGCCGATACCGATGCGTACGCGGTGAAACTGCTTTTGATTGCCAAGCGCGCTGATGATATCGCGCAGGCCATTATGGCCGCCGTGGCCGCCGCCGGTTTTATAGCGTGCCTGCCCCGGCGGGAGGTCGAGCTCATCGTGAGCGACCAGCAGGTTTTCCGGGGCAAGTTTGAAGAACTGGGCAAGCGCTGCCACCGCGGCACCGCTTCGGTTCATGAAGGTGGTAGGGTTGAGCAGGTGCAGCTCGTGATCACCCACGCGGGCCTTGGCATACAGGCCGAGGAATTTCTTCTCCGGGCGTAGCTCGGTATGGGCGCTGCGCGCAATGGCATCGACCAGCCAGAACCCCGCATTGTGGCGGGTGGCATCATACTCGGCGCCGGGGTTGCCTAGTCCTATCAGGGCCGTTACCTGGCTCATTGACCTACCTCCAAAAAATTCGGCGAATATTGACGTCGCTCGTCCTTGGCGGCTTGAAGCGCAGTTGCAAAAGGCAAGCCGCAAAAAAAATCAAGCGCCGAAGCGCTTGATCTTATCACTCTCGGGCCATGCAAGCATGGCCCGAGCCAAGTACGTATCAGCCATCAAGGCGATGCGTACCTCTAACAGCCTTACTCAGCGCTGGTGCCTTCTTCGCCTTCACCTTCGCCTTCTGCTTCATCACGTACTTTTACCTTCGTGATGCTGAGAACGGCGTTGTCGTGCTCTTCGCCATGGCTCAGGTCGACAGAGGAAACGCCCGCCGGCAGCGCCAGGTCAGAAAGGTGCAGGGTGGTGCCCAGCTCGACCTTGGAGATGTCGACTTCCAGGTAGTCAGGCAGGTCTTTCGGCAGGCAGCTGATAGCTACTTCGTTGGCCAGTACGTGCAGTTCGCCGCCCTGGTCCTTGATACCTACACACTTCTCTTCGCCAATCACGTGCAGCGGCACGTTCATGGTGATTTCGTGAGTGGCGTCAACACGCATGAAGTCAGCGTGAGTCAGAAGGGGCTTGTAGGGGTGACGCTGAAGATCACGTACCACTACCTGCTCTTCTGTACCGTCGATTACCAGCTTGATGACGGAGGAGAAGAAGGCTTCGTCTTCGATCGCCTTGTAGAAAGCGGTCTTTTCGACAGAAATGGACTGCGCGCCTTTCTCGCCGCCGTACACAACGGCCGGAACTTGCTGGTTCGCACGACGCAGGCGGCGGCTCGCACCTTTCCCCAGGTCGTTACGAACGCTGGCTTTCAGGATAAAATCAGACATGTAATTTGCCTCTTGGTTTAAGTAAGGAAACGCCGCCGCCCGCGACCAGACGACGACGTTCCCAAGGCCCCAGAAGGGGGCTGTATCGTCAGGCGATCAGTGGAACATCGCGCTGACAGATTCTTCGTTGCTGACCCGGCGGATCGCTTCGGCAATCAGCCCGGCAACGCTCAACTGACGAATTTTTCCGCTGCGACGCGCATGGTCGGCAAGCGGAATGGTGTCGGTCACGACAACTTCGTCCAGCACTGAGTTGGTAATGTTGTCCACGGCAGGGCCGGACAGGATCGGATGTGTTGCATAGGCAACGACACGAGCGGCGCCATGGTCCTTCAGCGCTTCACCGGCCTTGCACAGCGTGCCGGCGGTATCGATCATGTCGTCGACAACCACGCAGGTGCGACCTTCGATTTCACCGATGATGTGCATCACCTGAGCCTGGTTGGCCTGAGGGCGACGCTTGTCGATGATGGCCAGGTCAGCATTCAACTGCTTGGCGATGGCGCGAGCGCGCACCACGCCGCCGACATCGGGGGAAACCACCACCAGGTCGGCATAGTTCTGACGCTCGATGTCGTCCAGAAGAATCGGCGAGCCGTAGACGTTATCGACCGGCACGTCGAAGAAGCCCTGGATCTGGTCGGCGTGCAGGTCCATGGTCATGACGCGGTCAACGCCGCCCTTGACCATCATGTCTGCCACGACCTTGGCGGAAATGGGGACACGCGCCGAGCGTACGCGGCGGTCCTGGCGGGCATAGCCGAAGTAGGGGACCACTGCCGTGATACGAGCTGCCGATGCGCGACGCAGGGCGTCGACCATCAGGATCAGCTCCATCAGATTGTCATTCGTCGGTGCACAGGTGGACTGGAGGATAAACACGTCCTTACCGCGCACGTTCTCATTGATCTCGACTGCGATTTCGCCGTCGCTGAATTGGCCAACCGTGGCGTTACCCATGCGGCTGTCCAAGCTCTCGGCAATCTTTTGAGCGAGTTCGGGATTGGCATTCCCGGTGAAAACCATCAATTTTGACACGCGCAGCCACCTTTGCAGTGTTTGGAATCAGGGGAGAAAACGCAGATCATGTCAGGTTGGCTGGGGTACCAGGATTCGAACCTGGGAATGCCGATACCAAAAACCGGTGCCTTACCACTTGGCGATACCCCAGCAATAACAACCTAATGCGATGACCGGGCGCTTTCAGCAGCCCAGAGCATCTTGTAGAGGGGAGGTGTTAAGTCCGCGTGCTGCCCACGCCGGCCAGCGTTGACCTGCCAATTTAGCAACTGTGCGTGCGGCGCTCTCGGATTCGAACGTCGCAAACAAGCAGCCACCAGTACCGGTCAGCCGACTAGGTGCATGCTGCGCGAGCCAGTCGAGCGCTTCCGCTATCTGCGGATAGCGTTTCTTGACGACGGCCTCGCAATCGTTGCGCCACTCAGACGCTCCCCCCTGCAGTGCGCGCGCCATAGTAATGGGGCGGCTGTCGCGTGTCAATTCCGGGTCCTGGAAGATCAGCGGCGTCGAGACGCTGACGGCCGGGTGAATGACCACGAACCAGGGGGTGTCCAGCGTGACGGCGGTGAGTCTTTCGCCGACACCTTCGGCCCAGGCACTGTGACCATGGATGAAGACCGGAACGTCCGCCCCCAGCTCAAGCCCTAGCGTGGCAAGTGTTTCGCGGGAAAGGCCGAGTCGCCATAGCGTGTTCAGGCCCGCCAGAACGGTGGCAGCGTTGGAGCTGCCACCGCCCAGCCCGCCGCCCATGGGCAGTCTTTTCTCGACGGCAAGTGTGACACCCAAGGGCGTATGGGCATGGCGCTGCAGCAGGCGAGCGGCACGCACGATCAGGTTGTCTTCGCAGGCCACGCCATCAAGCGGTGTGGCAAGGTGTATCTCGCCATCTTCGCGCAGCGTCAGGGTGAGGCTATCGCTCAAGTCGATGATCTGAAAAAGCGTCTGAAGCTCGTGGTAGCCGTCGTCGCGACGGCCCACGATATGCAGCATGCGATTGAGCTTGGCAGGGGCTGGCAGTATTAATGAAGCGGACATGCTGGCTCGCAGGTTAACGGATGGATCAGGAGCGCCACTGGTTGACGACCAGGGTGATACGCACATCGTCGTAGTTCATGACCAGACGGCGCGGTAGCCACATGCCTTCCACCTCTTCCCAGTCACGATAGTCGATTTCCCAGCCATCCTGTTGCAGGTTACGTGGAAAGCCAAGCTCATCGGTTTCCAGCTGATAGCTTGCGTGATCGCCCGGCAGGCCGCGCACCCAGTCGGGCATGGCGCTGACCGGCAGTGACCAGCCAAGCTGCTCTTCCATCAGGGCTTCCGGGGTTTCAGCCTCGAAGCGGCCTTCGCCGGTAGTCAGCGAAAAGCGGCCTTCGCGGCCTTCAAGCACACTGCGTCCGCCGCCAAATGGGCCGCTGATCAGCATGCGGAAGTAGTGGGGGTGCTGGTTCCAGTCCAGGTTGGCGCTCTGGTTCTCCTGTGGCGTGCGCAGCCCTGCCTTGCCGATCATCGTCCAGGTGTCGAACGCCTCTACCTCTGCCTGCTGGCGCTCCCATTGCCCTGACTGGCGACCGCCATCGTCTACGGGGGCCTGGGACGCACAGCCGGCCAGAAGCAGCAGGGCGGCGCCGGCAAGCCATAGGCGTGGGAGGCCAAGAGGGCTTGAAAGGCGCTTGGCAGCAGGCAGTGTGATCAACATGAAAGACTCCTTGTCATTAATTGATAGCGTTAAAAATTGCCCGAGACGGCACATGGCGTCAGGGTGAGGTCGGGGCAAGTTCGGGGTGGCGCTGCAGCAGCTCGTCGATCTGAGGGTGCCGCGAGGTGCTTGCCTGGATGCGTATGATCAGCTCGCGTGCCTCGTCGCTGCGCTCCAGGGCGTGGAGCACCTCTGCCAGGTGGGCGGCCACTTCCTGGTCCGGCATCTGATTATAAGCGCTTTCAAGCCAGGAAAGCGCCTCCTCAGGCTGGCCCAGGCGGAAGTAGACCCAACCCATGCTGTCAAGCACGGCCGGGTTGTTCGGGTCCGCTTCGTAAGCGCGCTCGATCAGCGTGCGCGCCTCTTCCAGACGGCCTGGCAGATTCATGTCGGCCAATGTGTAGCCCAGTGCGTTCAAGGCAACCGCGTTGTTCGGCTCCTGGTCCAGCAGCTGGCGCAGGTCCTGCTCCATGCCGGCGAAATCGCCCGCCTCCCAGGCGCGCATGCCGCGTAAATAGAGCAGGTTGGTATCATCGGGGGTGCGGGTCAGCTCCCGGTCGAGCAGCGCGGTGGCTTCTTCTGGCTGGTTGAGCTGGTCGAGCAGCTGCACCTCGAGCGCCACCAGGTCACCAAAATAGCGGTCATAGCGCATCCGTTCGATACGCAGAAAGGCTCGTGCGTCGATCAGTCGGTCGTCGTCGATCAGCATCTGGGCGGCGGTGGCTCGGGCGGGCAGAAACTCGTCGCCTTCGCTGACCTGGCGGTAATAAAGTAGCGCGTTATCGATGTCGCCCTGTGACTGGGCGATGGCGCCCAGCAGATAGTAGGCCAGGTTGGGCACGTGCTCCTGGCCAATCAGCGGTTGCAGCAGGCGATAGGCCGGCTCGCCGTGGCCCTCCTCCAGATAGAGTTGAGCAAGGGCCAGGCGCAGGTCCTGGTTGCCGCCATGGCTTTCCAGCAGTGCATCGGTCTGCGCTTCGGCGGCGGCAATGTTGTTCAGGCGAATCTCGGCTTGAGCCAGCATGAGAATAAAACGCACGTCATCGGGTGCCAGGCTTATGCCCTGCTGGGCGGCGCGTCGAGCGGTCTGCAGGTCGCCTTCTTCGAGTGCCAGGCGCGCCTGAGCCAGCCACAGCGCCGGCGACTCAGGTTCACGCCTGGCCACCTCATTGAGACGCTCCTGGGCCTTCTGGGTGTCACCCAGCGCAGCTTCCAGCAGTGCCGTTGCCAGCAGAGCATCGCTGTGGTGTTCGAGCTGCGCGGCACCGGGCTGGGCCAGGTGGTCGCGCAACTGCCGAACCAGCAGTGGCAGTGGCGCACTCTCTTCACTCACGGCAAGTTCGGCAAACGGGGTCAGCTCGCCATGGCCGCCGCCCTGAGTGATGGCCAGGCGCTGCTCCAGGCTGTCGACCCAGTCACCCCGCTGCAGGGAAATCGAGGCCAGCAGCCGGTTGGGCGTTTCTGCTTGCGGGGCCAGCTCGCGCCAGCGCAGCGCGGAGGTCTCCATGAGCGATACGTCCTCGCCAAACCGGGCGGCGAAGGTGGCGCGCTCGGCAAGAGCAGGCGTGCCATAGCGCCGCGACGCTTCCAGGTAGCCTTGGCTGGCATAGCGATAGTCGCCGCGCTGGCCGGCAAGCTCGGCACCCAGCAGCGTGCGCAGCCCCTCGGCGTCAAGGCCGCGGGTAATGGGCGGCGCGGCGCGCATGGGGTCATCGTTGAACAGGCTTGGCGAGCCACCATTAAAAGAGGGTGATGATTGGCAGCCGCTCAAAAGGACCACAGTGGCGGCCAGGGGCAGCAGGGGTGAACCCGATAGTCGTGAGCGAAGGGGCATGCGTCTCTCATTCAAGTGGCCGAGTGTTCAGCATAGCGGCTTGGCTGGCTGCGGCAAAGTGGTGTGCGCCAGATGATGGCGGGCTGTGATAGAATAGTCGACCTTGAAAGGCAGCCCTATAGGCGCAATTGAGTATCTGGCGCTGCCGCCAGGGGCTACTGCTTGTAGCAGCCCGACCAACATCGAGATTTCAAGACCGATAGTGACGTGACGACCGAACCACTAGCGAAGACGCATACCGCATGACGCTCCTTGCCCTCGGAATCAATCATCGTACGGCCAGTGTGGCGGTACGTGAACAGGTGGCTTTTACGCCGGCGCAGCTTGAACACGCGCTGGAGCAACTGCGTGGCCTGCCCCACATCAGCGAAGCCGCGGTGCTCTCGACGTGCAACCGCACGGAGCTCTATTGCGTCACGGACGCCGCTGGCGAGCGAACGGTGCTTGAATGGCTGAGCCGCTTTCATGACCTGAGTATCGACGAACTGACCCGCTGTGCCTACCACTATCTGGACAACGACGCCGCGCGTCATTTGATGCGCGTCGCCGTCGGACTCGATTCCATGGTGCTGGGAGAGCCGCAGATACTGGGGCAGTTGAAGGACGCCTACCAGCATGCCCGGCAGATGCAAGGACTGGGCGGCGAACTCGAGCGCCTTTTCCAGCATACCTTTGCCGTTGCCAAGCAGGTGCGTACCGAAACCGGTATCGGCAAGAACCCGGTGTCGGTGGCTTACGCTGCGGTCAGCATGGCCAGCCGGATCTTTGATGATTTCGGCCGCGCCCGGGCGCTGTTGATCGGCGCCGGTGAAACCATCGAGCTGGTAGCGCGTCACCTGCACGAAGCCGGTGTACGCAAGCTGATCGTGGCCAACCGCACGCGTGAGCGTGCCGAGCAGGTCTCGTCACGGCTGGGCGGCCAGGCGATCACGCTATCGGAGATTCCCGCGGCACTTGAAGAGGCGGATATCGTGATCTCCTCGACCGCCTCGCCACTGCCGATTCTGGGCAAGGGCATGGTCGAAAGCGCGCTGAAAAAACGTCGCCACCGTCCGGTCTTCATGGTGGATATCGCCGTTCCTCGGGATATCGAGCCTGAAGTGGGCGAGCTTGCCGATGTCTTCCTGTATACGGTGGATGACCTCGAAGAGGTGATCGAAGAGAACCGACGCCACCGCCAGGTGGCCGCCGATCAGGCCGAATCGCTGATCGAACACGGTGTCGGCAGTTGGCAGCACGAGCGCCGCATCCGCAACGGTGGCGAGCTGATTCGCGAGTATCGCCATCATGGCGAGGCGCTGCGCGATGCCTCGCGCGACCAGGCGCTGGAGCGCCTGGCGCGGGGGGAAGACCCGGCGGAGGTGGTCGAGCGCCTGGCCCACCAGTTGACCAACCGCCTGCTTCATCAGCCCACCCAGGCGATACGCGATGCGGCTTCCCACGAACATCATGCACTGCTTGACGCCGCGCCGCGCCTGCTGCTGCCTGCTAAACCTGCCTTTGAACAGCCCGCGCCCAAGGCTAACCGTCATAAGGATAATACGCCCGCATGAAAGATACCTTGCGCCAACGCCTGGACAGCTTCACGGAACGTTTCGAAGAACTTGCAATGCTGCTGTCCGACCCTGAGGTGATCAACCACCAGCAGCGCTTTCGCGACTACTCACGCGAGTACGCCGAACTCGATGAGCTGGTGGCTGCATGGCGGCAGTACCGCAGCGTTGAAGATGATATCGACTCCGCCGAGCAGTTGAGCCGCGACAGCGACCCGGACATGCGCGAGCTTGCCGAAATGGAGATCAGCGAAGGGCGCGAAAAGCTCGAGGCCCTGGATGTGGAACTCAAGCGCCTGCTGGTGCCCAAGGATCCGGACGATGGCCGCGGCGTGTTTCTGGAAGTGCGCGCCGGCACTGGCGGCGATGAGGCGGCAATCTTTGCCGGCGACCTATTTCGCATGTACTCACGCTATGCCGAGAAGCGCGGCTGGCGCGTGGAAATCGTCAGCGCCAGCCACGGCGAGCAGGGCGGCTTCAAGGAAGTGATTTCCCGGGTAAAGGGCGAGGGTGTCTATGCGCGCTTGAAGTTCGAGTCCGGCGCTCACCGTGTACAACGCGTACCGGCTACCGAGTCCCAAGGGCGTATTCACACCTCGGCGTGTACCGTCGCGGTCATGCCTGAAGTTGACGATGTCGGCGATATCGACATCAACCCGGCCGACCTTCGCGTGGATACCTACCGCTCGAGCGGGGCAGGCGGGCAGCATGTCAACACCACCGACTCGGCGATCCGGATTACCCACTTGCCCACCGGCGTGGTCGTGGAGTGCCAGGAAGAGCGCAGCCAGCACAAGAACCGTGCCAAGGCGATGTCGCTGCTGGCGGCCAAGCTCAAGCGCAACGCCGTGGACAGCCAGCGCCAGGAGCAGGCCGATGCGCGCCGTTCGCTGGTCGGCTCGGGCGATCGCAGCGAGCGTATCCGAACCTACAACTTTCCCCAGGGGCGGATTACCGATCACCGCATCAACCTGACGCTTTACAAGCTTAATGAGGTGGTCAGCGGCGAGCAGCTCGATGAAGTGATCGATCCCCTTATTCATGAGTATCAGGCTGAACAGCTCTCGGCGCTGCAGGAAGCGTAATGACCCTTGATGCGCTGCTCCAGAAGGCCGCTCGGCGATTGCAGGCAGCGGGGTCTGCCTCCCCGCGGCTGGATGCGGAAGTGCTTTTGGCTTACGTGACAGGGCACGACCGCACCTGGTTGTATACCTGGGGCGACCGCGAATGCCCGCCCTGGGAGCATGCCCGTTTCGATGCCCTGATTGCCGCGCGCATTCAGGGCCAGCCGGTTGCCTATCTGACCGGCGAGCGTGAGTTCTGGGGGCTCAAGCTCGCTACCTCAAAAGACACCCTGATTCCCCGGCCGGATACCGAAACGCTGGTCGAAGCCGCGCTGAGACGTGTCGCGACTCGAAAGGGGCGGCTGCTGGACCTGGGTACCGGCACCGGGGCCATTGCCCTCGCCTTTGCCAGCGAGCAGCCCGGCTGGCAGGTGTATGGGGTGGATCTTCGCCCTGGCGCCGTGGCCCTGGCTCAGCGCAACGCCGAAACCCTGGCCTTGAATAACGCCCGCTTCATGCAGAGCAACTGGTTCAGCGCCTTTGAAAAGGGCGGCGAGCGGTTTGATCTGATCGTGAGCAATCCGCCCTATATCGCCGCGGATGACCCGCATCTTCACCAGGGCGATGTACGTTTTGAACCGACAAGTGCGCTCGTGGCAGATACTGGCGGGCTGGCGGATCTTCTTTACCTGGTCGGCGCTGCGCGCGATTATCTGGCAGACGCGGGCTGGTTGATGCTTGAGCATGGCTACCGTCAGGCGGCCAGTGTTCGCGCCGCCCTTGCGGAGGCAGGCTATCAGGCGATCGAAAGCATCCGCGACCTGAGCGGCCACGAACGCATTACGCTGGGAAGACGCCAGGAACCAGCGCCCGCCCGGAATGGCCCTGTGGTGCTGCCATAGATGCCTGCTTTATCAAATGGACCCTGCCATGAAGCCTAAAAATAGAACGCTGGACCGTATCGATCTTAAAATTCTGCGCTGCCTGCAGGGGAATGCGCGTATTTCCTATGTGGACCTGGCCGCCGAGGTCGGATTATCCACCACTCCTTGTCTTGAGCGCGTCAAGCGCCTGGAGCGAGCAGGCGTCATCCGTGGCTATCAGGCGATTCTTGACCCGCAGGCGCTCAAAGCCAATCTGCTGGTGTTTGTCGAGATCAGTCTGGAAACCCAGTCGCCGGCGGTCTTCGACGAATTTCGCCGCGCGGTGGAAACGCTGCCGCAGATTCAGGAGTGTCATCTGGTGTCCGGCCAGTTCGACTACATCCTGAAGTGCCGCATTCCGGAAATGGCCGCCTACCGCCAGCTGCTTGGCGACGTGGTGCTTACCCTGCCCGGCGTCAAGGAGTCCAAGAGCTACGTGGTCATGGAAGAGGTGAAGGAAAGCTTCAGCCTGCACGTACCCGATGTCGAGGAATTCGAGGATAAATAAGCCCATGATGGACGATCAGGCCCTGCTGCGTTATAGCCGTCAGATCATGCTCGCGGAAGTGGACATCGAAGGCCAGGAGCGTCTGCGCCGCGCCCATGCAGTGATTATCGGCGCGGGCGGCTTGGGCTCACCTGCCGCACTTTACCTGGCCGCAGCCGGCGTCGGGCAGATCACGCTTGCCGATGCAGATCACGTGGAGCTTTCCAACCTGCAGCGTCAGATTGCTCACCAGCAGGCAAGCATCGGCCAGAACAAGGCAGCGTCTGCCAAGGCCAGCATGCAGGCGCTCAATCCGGAGTGCCGGGTTACCGCCCTTGAAGCCCATGCCGACGGTGAAGCGCTGGATCGCCTGGTGGCGTCGGCCGATGTGGTACTGGACTGCACCGACCGTTTTTCCAGCCGTTATGCCGTCAACGCGGCGACCCAGAAGGCCGGCGTGCCACTGGTCTCGGGTGCAGCGATCCGTTTTTCCGGCCAGTTGGCCGTGTTTGACCCGCGTGAGCCTGACTGCCCCTGCTATGCCTGCCTGTACCCGCCGGATGCGCTGGGCGACGAGGCGTTGAGCTGTGCGGAAAGCGGCGTCATGGCACCGCTGGTAGGGCTGATCGGCTGTTTTCAGGCTGTAGAAGCGTTCAAGCTGTTAAGCGGCGCGGGCCAGCCCCATCAAGGGCTGTCCACTTTTGATGGGCTAAACGGCCAGTGGCGTCACTTCAAGGTACCCCGGGACCCGGCGTGCAGCGTCTGTGCTTCCCGCCAGGAATAGCGTCGGCGCTCGGGCGTGTTGAAGGTAAAAGCAGCGTAATCGAGAGGCAAAAAAAAGCCCGCTGGGCAGAGCGGGCGCGACGTCACGGTCTTTACGTCAAAAAGGATCAGGGAGGGCAGGCTGGGGGCAGCCGCCTATGTAAAGCGCTGCTGCCCGGTACCTGGCATTTGATAATACGGGGTTGAAACTAGTTGCGAATCAGGTAATCGAATGCGCCCAACGATGCCTTGGCACCTTCGCCCATGGCGATGATGATCTGCTTGTAGGGCACCGTGGTAACGTCGCCGGCGGCGAACACGCCGGGCACTGACGTCATGCCATGGGCATCGACGATGATTTCACCGCGTGGCGACATCTCGATGGGCGAATCCTTCAGCCACTCGGTGTTGGGCACCAGGCCGATCTGCACAAAGATGCCTTCCAGCGCGACGTTCTTGACCTCATCGGTGTTGCGATCCTTGTAGGTCAGGCCGTTGACGCGGCTGCCGTCGCCGGTGACTTCGGTGGTCTGGGCGTTGAGGATGATGTCCACGTTGGGCAGGCTCTTGAGCTTCTTCTGCAGGACAGCATCGGCGCGCATCTCGCCCATGAATTCGAACAGCGTCACGTGGCCGACAATACCGGCCAGGTCAATGGCTGCTTCCACGCCGGAGTTGCCACCGCCGATGACGGCCACGCGCTTGCCCTTGAACAGCGGGCCATCGCAGTGCGGGCAGTAGGCAACGCCCTTGTTGCGGTACTGCTGCTCGCCGGGAACGTTCATCTCGCGCCAGCGGGCACCGGTCGCCAGCACCAGCGTCTTGCTTTTCAGCTTGGCGCCGGACTCAAACGTGACCTCGTGCAGCCCGCCTTCGGTTTGTGCCGCCTTGAAGGCCGTGGCGCGTTGCAGGTTCATCACGTCAACCTCGTACTCCTTGACGTGCTCTTCCAGCGCGCTGACCAGTTTCGGGCCTTCGGTATGGGTCACGGAAATGAAGTTCTCGATGCCCATGGTGTCGGACACCTGACCGCCAAAGCGTTCGGCGGCAACGCCGGTGTTGATACCCTTGCGTGCCGAGTAGATGGCCGCGGCGGCACCGGCTGGGCCTCCGCCAATGACCAGCGTATCGAACGCGGCTTTTTCGCTGAGCTTCTTGGCTTCGCGGTCGGCGGCACCGGTATCTACCTTGGCAAGAATTTTCTCAAGGGTCATGCGGCCTTGATCAAACGGTTTGCCGTTCAGATAAATGCTGGGCACCGACATGATTTCACGCGCTTCCACTTCATCCTGAAACAGCGCCCCATCAATCGCCACGTGGCGAATGTTCGGGTTGAAGATCGCCATCAGGTTGAGCGCCTGAACCACGTCCGGGCAGTTCTGGCAGGAGAGCGAGTAGTAGGTCTCGAAGAGCATTTCGCCTTCGAGTGCCTTGATCTGGTCGAGCACCTCGTCGGAGGCCTTGGGCGGATGGCCGCCTACCTGCAAAAGGGCCAGTACCAGAGAGGTAAACTCGTGGCCCATGGGAATGCCGGCAAACACCACGCCGGTCTCTTCGCCGGTGCGATTGAGCGCGAAGGACGGCGTGCGGCTATCCTGTCCATCGGTCTTCAGAGTAATCTTGTCACTCAGGCTGTTGATGTCTTCCAGCAGACCGAGAAGTTCACGTGACTTGGCACCGTCATCAAGGGACGCAACGATCTCGAACGGTTGAGTCACTTTTTCCAGATACGCTTTCAACTGACTTTTTAAATTGGCGTCCAGCATGACAGTGGCTTCCTCGTAATCTTTAAAAGGCGTTCTCGACCAATCAGCATGACCATCCTGCCGGGGGCGTAGCACGGCAAAAGGCCGTCATTGGGAGAACCGATAGCGCGTTTGCATGAACCACCCGGACGGGCGTCCGGGTGGTGGGCGAAAGCCTGCAACGGTTCACGAATATCAATGAGATAGTTCGTTTCAAGCGTCCGTCAGCAGACCATTGCGTTCGCCGTTTAGATCTTGCCGACAAGATCCAGGGAAGGTGCCAGCGTTTCTTCGCCTTCTTTCCACTTGGCCGGGCATACTTCGTTGGGGTTTTCGCGAACGTACTGTGCGGCTTTTACCTTGCGCAGCAGTTCTTCGGCGTTACGGCCGATGTTGCCGGCGTTGATTTCGACGATCTGGATCTTGCCATCCGGGTCGACCACGAACGTGCCGCGCTCGGCCAGGCCAGCCTCTTCGATCAGGACTTCAAAGTTGCGTGAAATCTGCAGGGTCGGGTCAGCCAGCATCGGGTACTGAAGCTTGCCGATGGTTTCAGAGCTGTCGTGCCATGCTTTATGAGTGAAGTGGGTATCGGTTGAAACGCTGTAGATTTCCACACCCAACTTCTTGAAGGCTTCGTAGTTGTCGGCCAGATCACCAAGCTCGGTCGGGCAGACAAAGGTGAAGTCGGCCGGATAGAAGAAGAAGATGGACCACTGGCCTTTCAGGTCGGCGTCTGTTACATCGATGAATTCGCCATTCAAGTAGGCGGTGGCTTTAAACGGCTTTACTTCAGTGTTGATCAAGGACATCCAGATTATCTCCGTGTCTTGTGCATGAGTGTGAAAGCGATGGTGGTCATGCTAGAGCTATTTAACCCATAGCTAAAATTGGAAAAAGCCATGCGACTTATAGAATATAACTATTGCCTAGCTGGCCAGCGCCGCTTTGCCGTACCTGTAGTGGGGGCAGCCCGCCTATAATGCAAGAATCTTTCACATTGACTTGCGATAGGGGGCGCTGCGACGCAAAATTCGCAGGTTAAGCAGAAAGTCCTAAGCTGAATCGAACAGGCGAACTAGCAGGTCTTGCAGGCGATACCGTTTTCGAACATCAAGGAGCAGCAGAATGGGGAACATTCACAAACTTTCCGGGGCCGTTGCGGCCGTCTCTTTTGCCGCAGCGGCGTCTGTCGCCCATGCCGATGAGGTACGGGTGTATAACTGGTCTGACTATATTGCACCGGAAACGCTCGAGAAATTTACCGAACGTACCGGCATTGATGTTATCTACGATGTCTACGACAGCAACGAGGTACTGGATGCGGCGCTGCTTTCCGGCCGCTCAGGCTATGATGTCGTGGTACCCTCGAGCCACTTCTTCACGCGCCAATTGAAGGCAGGTGTCTACCAGCCGCTCGACCATGAGCGCCTTGGCAATCTTGAAAACCTCAACCCCGAGCTGATGGCGAGCCTTGAGCCGATCGACGGGGAGAGTGAATACTCCGTACCTTATATGTGGGGTACCAACGGTATCGGCTACAACGCCGAGCGTATCGAAGAAATTCTGGGTGAAGATGCCCCTGTCGATAGCTGGGCGCTTCTTTTCGACCCGGAGGTCACCAGCGCCCTGAAAGCTGGCGGTTGCGGCATTTCCCTCATGGATTCCGGCATCGAAATGCTTCCAGCCGCCATGGCCTATCTGGGGCTCGATCCGCAGAGCAATGACAGCGCCGACCTGGAAGCAGCGGGTGAAGTGATTACCCAGGTTCGCAACAACGTGACTTATTTTCACTCGTCGCGTTATATCTCTGATCTTGCCAACGGTGACATTTGCGTTGCCGCTGGATATTCAGGTGATGTCTTCCAGGCGGCTGAACGTGCCGAGGATGCCGGGCGCGATTTCACCATCGCCTATAGCATTCCCAAAGAAGGCGCTGAACTCTGGTTTGACATGATGGCAATTCCGGCGGATGCGCCCAACATGGAAAATGCCCACGCCTTTATCGATTTTATCCTCGACCCGGAAATTGCCGCCGAAATCACCGACTACGTGAGTTACGCCAATCCCAACGCAGCGGCCGATGCCTACCTGCCGGAAGAGATCCTGAACAACCCGGCAATCTACCCGGAATCCGAGGTCATGCAGAACCTGTTTGTACCTCTGGAAAAACCTCAAAATGCTCAGCGTGCGCTTACCCGTATCTGGAACCGCGTAAAGTCTGGCCGTTAAGTTACACCTTGTCTGACAGCGAGCTCGGGATACCGGGCTCGCTGTTCATCTTTCAATGCCCGGGTTTCCGGGCCTTTTGATGGGAGTGGCGAATGGTCACTACGCCCCTGTCGAACGAGCCTTCAGCACCTGTTCCGTCGGCACAGCGTCCCCAGGGAAAGACCCCACGGTTTGCTGAAGATATCGTGCTTGAGGTCAAGCGCCTGAGCAAGCGGTTTGACGATGCGCTGGCCGTTGACGATGTAAATCTCAAGGTAAAGCGCGGCGAGATATTCGCACTGCTGGGCGGCTCGGGTTCTGGCAAGTCCACGCTGCTGCGTATGTTGGCCGGATTTGAGACCCCGACCGAAGGGCGCATTTTGCTGGGTGGCAAGGATATTACTGCCGTACCGCCCCACAAGCGCCCGATCAACATGATGTTTCAGTCCTATGCGCTGTTTCCGCACATGAGTGTGGCGCAGAACATCGCGTTCGGCCTGAAGCAGGACAAGCTGCCCAAGGATGAAATAGAAGCGCGTGTTGCGCAGATGCTGAAGCTTGTGCATATGGAGCGCTTTGCCAAGCGCAAGCCGCATCAGCTTTCCGGCGGCCAGCGCCAGCGAGTGGCGCTGGCGCGTTCGCTCGCCAAGCGGCCCAAGCTTCTGTTGCTCGACGAGCCCATGGGGGCGCTGGACAAGAAGCTGCGCACCGAGATGCAGCTCGAGGTGGTCGAGATCATCGAGCAGGTGGGCGTTACCTGCATCATGGTGACCCACGACCAGGAAGAGGCGATGACCATGGCCGACCGCGTGGCCATCATGGCCGATGGCTGGATCGAGCAGGTTGGTTCGCCAGTGGATGTTTACGAAAGCCCGGCCAGCCGCATGGTGGCAGAGTTCGTCGGCACGGTGAATCTGTTTGAAGGCGAAATAGTCAAGGATGCCGCCGATCACTGCCAGATTGCATCGCCGGCGCTGGAAAGGCCTATCTATATCGACCACGGGATCACGACCCAGGCGATGGATCGGCGAGTATGGGCCGCGCTGCGCCCGGAGAAGGTCTGGCTGACACGTGAAAAGCCCACGGGTGCCTACAACTGGGCCGAAGGCAAGGTCGACGATATCGCCTATCTGGGCGGATTCTCGCTTTACTATATCCGTACCGCGACGGGGCAGATGATCAAGGTCAGCATGGCCAATACCGAACGGCGAGGCGACCGGCCCACCTGGGAAGACAGCGTGTATGTCTACTGGGAAGACCATAGCGCCATCGTGTTGAACCGTTAATGGGGCCTCTAGTCCCTTCAGGAGATTGCCTTTCATGATGCTATCTCACGTGACCACCATGCTCAGGCGCTGGCAGCTGGGCCGCCGCGCGGTGGTCGCCTTTCCTCTGGTATGGCTGTTACTGTTCTTTTTGCTGCCCTTTGCGCTGGTGCTCAAGATCAGCCTGTCGCAGGGAGCAGTGGCGATCCCCCCCTACGGGCCGCTTGTCGAGTATGCCGACCAGACCCTGAGTATCTTTCTGAACCTGGGCAACTATCTGTTCCTGCTTTCGGATTCGCTGTACGTTGCCGCGTACTGGGGGTCGGTGAAGACGGCATTCATGTCCACCGTGGTGTGCCTGCTCATCGGCTACCCCATGGCCTATGCCATGGCGCGTGCGCCGGCACGCTGGCAGCTCTTGCTGCTGCTGCTGGTCATGCTGCCGTCCTGGACCTCGTTTCTGATCCGCGTCTATGCCTGGATGGGTATCCTGAGCAACAGCGGGCTGATCAACAACCTGTTGATGGGGCTTGGGTTGATCGAGACGCCGCTGCGCATGATGAACACCCAGTTTGCGGTGGTGATCGGCATCGTGTATGCCTATCTGCCGTTCATGGTGCTGCCGCTTTATGCCCACCTGACCCGGCTGGACAACTCGCTGCTGGAGGCCGCATCAGACCTTGGTTCGCGCAAGCTGAATACCTTTATCAAGGTGACCTTGCCGCTCTCTCTGGGCGGAATCATCGCGGGCTCCATGCTGGTGTTCATTCCGGCGGTGGGGGAGTTCGTGATTCCGGAGCTCCTGGGCGGGCCGGATACCCTGATGATCGGCAAGGTGCTGTGGGAAGAGTTCTTCCTCAACCGCGATTGGCCCATCGCCTCGGCGCTGGCAATGGTCATGCTGCTGTTGCTGCTGATACCCATTGTCTGGTTCCATCGCTATCAGTCTCGGGAGCTTGAAGTATGAGCCTAGTACGTCGGCGGCCCCACTTTTCGACCGTCATGCTGATCATCGGCCTGCTGTTTCTTTACCTGCCCATGGCGGTGCTGGTGGTGTACTCCTTCAACTCCTCCCGGCTGGTTACCGTCTGGGCCGGCTTTTCGACCCAGTGGTATTCGGCGCTGTTTCGCGACCAGCAGATACTCTCGGCGGTATGGACGAGCCTCAAGATCGCCTTTTTTGCCGCCAGCATGGCGGTGTGCCTCGGCACCGTGGCGGCGTTTGTCATGACCCGCTTTGGTCACTTCCGTGGCAAGACGGCGCTTTCCAGCATGGTCACCGCCCCGCTGGTGATGCCCGAGGTGATCACCGGGCTTTCGTTGCTGCTGCTGTTTGTGCAGATGGCCCAGCTGACCGGCTGGCCCGCCGACCGTGGCGCCTCCACGATCTGGATTGCGCACACCACGTTCTGTAGTGCCTACGTGGCGGTCGTGGTGGCAGCGCGGCTGCGCGAGCTGGACAGCTCCATCGAGGAAGCCGCCATGGATCTGGGGTCGCCGCCGCTCAAGACGTTCTTTTTCGTGACCCTGCCCATCATTGCGCCGGCGCTGGCAGCGGGGTGGCTGCTGGCCTTTACGCTGTCGCTGGATGACCTGGTCATTGCAAGCTTCGTGTCGGGGCCCGGTGCCAATACGCTGCCGATGGTGGTGTTTTCTTCCGTGCGCCTGGGCGTTTCGCCCAAGATCAATGCGCTGGCCACGCTGATCATTCTCACGGTGTCGCTGGCGACCTTCCTGGCGTGGTACTTCATGCGCCGCAGTGAAGCCAAGCGGCAGCAAAGCCTCAAGCAGGACGCCGCCTAGAGAATGTCATCGTCCTGACCGGTAAGCACGGCTTCGAGCTCACCGGTCATCGGCGAGATCACGACCTTGAGCTGAATGGGCGCGCAGCACTGATGGCAGTCTTCCCAGGTAGCGTGGCTCCCCTGGGAAGTATCGATCACAAAGGTAAGTGGCGCATCGCAGTAGGGGCAGTGAAAGTCGTGGTTTACCAGCGCGTCGTCGTGCATGAGAGGCTACCTTGAACAGGGTAATGCTAGTCAGGGGCGGAGTATGGCATAGGTCAGTGTAGCAGCCAGGCACGTGGACCAAGCATTGCCGCCATGAATCAGGTAGGATGGACGCGGTCTTTTAAAAGTACTATTTCCTACGTGCTATAGAGAGAAACGATGATGTTACGAAACATGGCAGTTGCGGCCGTTCTGGCCTTCCCGATGGTCGCTCTGGCAGATACTCCGAATGTCACGCCGGGCGAGTGGGAGTTCGTCAGCGTTACCAGTATCAGTGGCGACATGGATATTCCGGATCAGACGGAAACTGAGCGTCAGTGCATCACCCAAGACGAGCTCGATGGCGCCGAGTTCGGGTTGATCGAAGAAGAGGAGGGCTGTGAGCTTCTCAATCAGGATATGGACGCTGATGGCCTTTCCTACAGCATGGTATGCCGCGCCGAGGGTGGCGAAGCGAGCATTGACGGTGAAATGCGCTTCATGGGCGAGCAGATCACCGGCAGCGTGGATATCCTGACCCAGTCACCCATGGGTGAGCTTGCGATGAATACCGCTATCGAAGGCGAGCGGGTGGGCGAGTGCGAATAAACCGCCGCCAGTATGGCTGATTAGCCATATCCGCTAGCCAAAAGGGCGCTTTTTCTAAAAGCGCCCTTTTTTTTCAGGTGTCAATTTCCCGCCGAGAAGGCCGGGTATCCATGGCCATCTCAGCTTCCAGCTGGCGCTTGACTGCTCCCGGCGAGCCGGTATGACGCGCAAGCAGATCGTAGGCCACGGGCACAACAAACAGCGTGAACAGCGTGGCGGCCCCCACACCTGCCATGATGACGGTGCCGATCACCAGACGTGATTCTGCCCCTGGCCCGCTTGATAAGATCAGCGGTATGGCGCCGGCCATGGTCGTAATCGCCGTCATCAGAATGGGGCGCAGGCGGGTAACCGAGGCCTCGATCAGCGCCGTGCGAAAAACTTTCCCTTCATCGCGCAGCTGGTTGGCGAACTCCACGATCAGGATGCCGTTCTTCGCGGCCAGGCCGATCAACAGTACCAGCCCCACCTGACTGTAGATATTGAGCGATTGGCCGGTAAGTAACAGCGCAAGCAACGCGCCACTCATGGCCAGCGGTACCGTCAGCATGATGACCAGCGGGTGAATCAAGCTTTCGAATTGTGCGGCCAGTACCAGAAACACGACGATAGCGCCGAGCACCAGCAAGAACGTCGTCGCGCCTCTGGCACGCTGGAAGTCCCGCGAGGGCCCGGCCACGTTGGTCTGTGCCTCTTCGGGCAACAGCCGCTCGGCGGCATCTTCAAGGTAGTCAAGCGCCTCGCCCAGCGGGTAGCCGTCGACCAGGTTCGCCTCGATGGTGATCGCCCGAATGCGATCAAAGCGGTTGAGCGTACTGGCGCCGGCAAAATCGGAAAGCGTGACCAGGCTTGCCAGCGGAATCAGCTCGCCGGAGCGCGCCGAGCGAACCTGAATGTTATCCAGCGCGCGTGGGCTGTTCTGGTGCCTTCGGTCACCTTCCACGATCACGTCGTACTCCTCGCCATCATCCACATAGCGCGTCACATTGCGCCCGCCCAGCAGTACCTCCAGCGTACGGCCTATTTCGGTGACGGTCACACCCAGTGCGGCGGCGCGCTCATAGTTGATGTCGACGCGAAGCTGGGGCTGGGTTTCGTCATAGTTGCTTTCGAGAGCAGCCAGGCGCGGGTTATCCTCGCGGACATGGTCGATCAAGGTATCCCGCCAGCGGGCAATCTCTTCGTAAGTGCCGCCACCGAGCACGAACTGGACCGGTTTTTGGGTGCGCTGCCCAAAGCCCTGGCGCATGACGGGAAATGCCTGAACGCCGGGCAGCGAACTTAGCTGTCCGCGCACATCGTCCATGATGTCCCAGGCGCTGCGGCGGCTGCCCCAGTCGGTCATGTTGATGATGATGAAGCCGCTGTTGAAGTTTTCGATATTGCCAAACCCGCGCGGTGCCCGCACTACCACACGTTCGAACTCGCCGGCGTCGATGAACGGTGTCAGGCGCGCTTCGATCTCATCCATGTAATCCATCATGTAATCGTAAGTGGCGCCTTCCGGGCCATTCACCAGAACGATGAAGTTGCCCCTGTCTTCCTGCGGCGTGTACTCGGTAGGAAGCGCCGTGGCAAGCCAGGCCGTCGCGGCGATCAGCCCAAAGAACAACCCGACCACCAGCCAACGCATGCCCAGCGTCCACTCGAGCACGTGCTGGTAGCGCTGCTGAGTAGCGCCCAGCAGTCGCTGTACGCCTTTACCGATGCGGCTATCGTGCATGCCCGGCTTGAGAATCTTGGAGGCCATCATGGGCGTGAGCGTGAGCGCGAGCAGCGTCGAGAAGACCACGGCGGCGGCCATGGTCAGCGCAAACTCGGAAAACAGCCGGCCGATATCGCCCTGGAGCATGCTCAGTGGTACGAAGACGGCGACCAGTACCAGCGTCGTGGCAATCACTGCAAAGGCGATCTGGCGGGTGCCACGAAAAGCGGCGACCAGCGGTGTTTCACCATAGTCGTGCATGCGGCGGTTGATATTTTCCAGTACCACGATGGCGTCATCGACGATCAGCCCGATGGCCAGCACCAGTGCCAGCAGCGTCAGCAGGTTGATGGAGAAGTTCATCACTGCAAGCGCGGTAAAGGCGCCGATCACTGCAATGGGCACGGTAACCGCGGGTACCAGGGTCGTGCGCAGGTTGCCCAGAAAGATGAAGATCACCGTTACTACCAGACACATGGCGATCAACAGCGTCATCACCACCTGATCAATGGCGCCGGCCACGAATACCGACGCGTCGTAGTTCAGGCTCAGGGTCATGCCGTCGGGCAGTATGCCTTGAAGGCGCGCAAGCTCTGCCTGCACCGCCTCAGAGAGTTCGATCACATTGGCGGTGGACTGCATGATCATGCCAAGGCCGACCATGGGAATGCCGTTGGCTCGAAATACCGAGCGATCTTCCACCGAACCCACCTCGACCCGGGCCACATCGGCCAGGCGCACCAGATGACCGTTTTCACTCTGGCTCAGCGCCAGGCGCTTGAAGTCATCGGCGGTGGCAAAGCTGCGCGGCAGGCGGACGATGAACTGGCGATCCTGCGACTCAATGGAGCCTGCCGGCAGCTCGACGTTCTCGGCGCGCAGCGCGTCCTCGATATCACCCACGGTGAGTCCGCGGGCGGCGAGGGCGTTGCGGTCGAGCCAGACACGCATGGCATAGTCGCGGCCCCCACCGAGTCTTACCCGGGCAACGCCGGGCTGCACCGAGAGGCTATCGACCAGAAAACGGTTGGCGTAATCGGTAAGCTCGGTGATCGAATAGTCGGCGCCGGAGAGGCTCAGCCAGACGACGATCTCCTCGCTGCTGTCCGCCTTGGTGACTTCAGGCGTATCGGCATCATCTGGCAGGTTGCGCAATGCGCCGGCGATCCGGTCGCGGATATCGTTGGCTGCCGCGTTGATATCCATGGCGATGCTGAACTCGATCTCGATACGCGAGCGTCCATCTTCACTGCGCGAGGTAATCAGTTCGATACCCTCGACGCCCGCAATTCGGTCTTCCAGCACCTGGGTAATGCGCGTCTCCACCACGTTGGCGGCCGCCCCCGGGTATCGGGTGTCGATACTGACGATCGGCGGGTCCACGGTGGGATACTCCTGGAGAGGGAGGCGCTCAAGTGCGAGCAGGCCAAAGGCGACGATCAGCGCGGCAATCACCATGGCAAGTACGGGCCGCTGAACGGAGATATCCGAAAGGCGCATCAGCGATTCGCCTCCAGCAGTGTCCGTATACCGGTATCGTCATCCACGATGCCCAGCAGGCGTACCTCCAGGCCATCGCGGGCCAGTTGAAGGCCATGGACCACGACCAGATCCCCCTCGGCCACACCCTCGAGAATTTCCACGTCGCCAACGCGTCGCTCACCAATGGTTACTTCTCTTCTTTCCAGGCGCAGCGCATCGCCGCTCTGATCGATCAGCATGACGTAGTGCTGGTCGCCGCTGGGTTCCAGGGCAGCTTCCGGCAGCACCACTGCCTGGCGCACCCGCTGCTGGACGATGACTTCCATCAGCATGCCGGGGCGCAGCCGCCCATCTGCATTATCGAGCTCGGCGCGCACGTCGATGCTTCTGGAAGTCGGGTCGACCCGTGTGCCGATACTGGCAATCTCGCCGCTGAAGACGTCATCTGGATAGGCCGCCGTGGTAGCACTCAGCGAAAGGCCAGGTGATAAGCGGCCCAGGTAGCTTTCCGGAACGCTGAAGTCGAGCTTCATGACGTCGAGCTTGTCGAGCGTGACCAGCGCCAGCCCTGGCGTCACCAGCGCACCTTCGCTGATATTTCGAAAGCCGACCCGGCCGCTGAACGGCGCCCGAATGCGGTAGTTGGCAAGGCGAGCCTCCAGTGCCTGAATATCCGCCTCGGCCTGGCGCAGCTGGGCCTGGAAATCCTCCACGTCGGCCCGGGCGGCCAGGTTGCGAGCCTGCAGCTGGGTGGCGCGCCCCAGCGCATTGCGCCGCTCGTCACTGATGGCTTCGGCCGAGCGTAGCTGGGCCTGCTCTTCACTGTCGTCCAGACGTACCAGCAGTTGTCCCCGTTCTACCTGTTCACCGTCCTGAAACGTGATCTCGGTGACGATATCGGTCACCGTTGCCGACAGTGTCACGCTTTCATCGGCGCGCAGGGTGCCGAGCGCATCCAGTGGGTCGGACCAGGTGGTTACTTCGGCACGGCTGCCGATCACCGACGGTGGCGTTTGGGCGACGGCTTGGGCCGGTAGCGTGAAAAGCGTCAAAATAAGCAGAAAGCGTCGAGCAGGCACGAACATAAGCGTCTCGGTAGAAATTGTTATAAGCGTATTAAGGCATGAAGAAAATTTTCTCCCTGCCGTGAGCTGCTAAAATGGGCGCTCTTTTGCCCTGAGAGTCTTTTTTATGGTGTATGACGTTGTGGTCATCGGCGCCGGTGCCGCCGGCCTCATGTGCGCTGCACAGGCGGGCTATGCCGGCCGACGCGTACTGGTACTTGACCATGCCAACAAGGCCGGTAAAAAAATACTCATGTCAGGTGGGGGCCGATGCAACTTTACCAACCTTGGGACGACACCTCAGCACTTTTACTCTGCAAATCCCCATTTTTGTATTTCAGCCCTCAAGCGCTACCGTCCTGAGCACTTTGTCGAGCTGGTCGACCGCCACGGCGTGGAGTATGTGGAAAAGACGCCGGGCCAGCTGTTCTGTGCCACCTCAGCCAAGGAGATCCTGCGTGTACTGCTGACCGAGTGCGAGTGGGCAGGGGTGGAGATACGGCTCAAGACACAGATTACGACGCTGGAGCGCAAAGGCGATGCCATGTGCCTTGCCACCTCGCTTGGCAGGATAGAGGCAGGCGTGGTGGTGGTGGCAAGCGGAGGGCTTTCGATACCAACCATGGGAGCAACCGGGTTTGGCTTCGAGTTGGCGCGTCAGTTCGGCCTTGACGTACTGCCTACCCGGCCTGGGCTTGTACCCTTTACCCTGAGTGATGCCTGGAAGGCGCGCTGCGCCGAGCTTTCTGGCGTCAGCCTGCCCGTATCCGTTTCAAGTGCCGGGCGGCGCTTTACCGAACCCATGCTGTTTACCCATCGCGGCCTTTCCGGCCCTTCCATGCTGCAGATATCTAGCGTGTGGCAACCGGGTTCCGCTATTGAAGTCGATCTGCTGCCGGCAGAGGATGCTGGTGACTCCCTGCGCAAGGCGCGAGAGATCACGCCCAAGCGCCAGCTCTCTACCTGGCTTGGCGAGCGATTCCCGAAACGCTTTGCTCAGGCACTGCTTGAGTGGTATCCCGACCCAGATCTTGCCAGACCGCTTGCTCAGTACAGTAACGCAGAGCTTGAGCAGTGGGGTGGTCGGTTGAATCAGTGGACGTTGAAGCCGGCGGGCACAGAAGGGTGGCGCACTGCCGAGGTCACCATGGGAGGTGTCAACACGCAAGCGATCTCGTCAAAGACATTCGAAGTAAAGGATCTGCCGCAACTGCGCTTCATTGGCGAGGTGCTGGATGTAACGGGAGAGCTGGGCGGATATAACTTTCAATGGGCGTGGGCCAGTGGTGTCGCCTGCGGACAGGCTTGCTAGGCTTCTTTGCTTGCTGGGCATTCAGGCAGAAGCAACCAGGCTGCGTGTGCAGCCTGGCAAGTCAGGTGGCAATCTTGGTCAGCAGCTTGAGCTTGCGAAACAGCATGTAGCCAGCAAGCCCCTTGCGGGCGGCCCGCACAATGCCGCCAGGGCGGCGAACGAGCCTGTAGGCCAGTACGCCGCTCGCTGCATAAAGCGGTAGCTTGATACTGCGCCAGCTTTGGTCCAGCGGTGACGTTGAGCGCTGCAGAAACTCGCTGCAAACGAGTATGTCGATTCGCTGCTGTTCCATCTGGGCAAGCAGTTCGGCCTTGCGCTCGGCACGACTCAATGGTTCAGCGCTCTTGTCGACTTGCTTCGTCATCGTCTTTTACCTCGAGCAGCGCACGATCCGCCGCCAGCTGTTTGAGCGTTTCCTTGAGCAACGTGTGCCGCCTGGCTTGATAGCCTGCGATGACCGCCAGAAGCACGCTGGTGCCAATCAATACACCTGCACTGATTCCAATGGCCAATAAGCGATAGGAGTCCCAGAAGATGACTACGACCAGCGCTGTCAGCGTCGCCACACCCAACAGTAGAAAGAGCAGGCTGGCGCCGGCCAGCAGTATCAGGGTCAAGATACGGGCGCGTTCTTCTTCAAGCTCCAAAACCGCCAGACGCAGGCGGGTTTCACTGTTGGCAACCAGTGATCTCAGCAAGCGTTTGGCGGCAGAAAAGACGCGCTGGGTTGGACCCAGAGACATTAGCGACGACCGAGCAGCATACCTACCAGTACACCTACGGCCGTGCCGATGCCGATGCTTGACCAGGGGTTTTCACGCACATAGCGGTCACAGCAATCCACCTGATCGGAAAGCGTTTCGCGGGTGTCTTCATATAAGCGCTCGCCGCGGGCTTCCAGCTGCGCACGGGCTTTTTTGAGGCGGCTTTCAGCGCGAGCGCGTAGGTCGCTCATTTCGCCGCTGGCGTCTTTGGAGGTGGCGTTGACCAGCTCTTCGACCGTGTCGCTCAGGTGACGTAGATCTTCTTTGAGCTGATCTGCACGGGAGTCGCTACCGAATTGACGTTTAGCCATTGTGTCTTCCTTTGACGAATGAATGATTTAACCTATATCAGCATAGCAGCCGATAACGCATAGACAAGCATGATTTTGACTGGTTCCCCTGCATCAGCGGTTGAGCCCCGTGGCACTGAAGAGCGGATTCACGCTGAACCCGATGCTCAGGCGGTGCACGCGGTTATCGTAGTCGATCATGCTTTCCCCGTACCCGTAGTAGTACTGCAGGTGAGCGCGCAGGTTGTAAAAGGCAGGCCAGCTGTAGTCAATCTGGGTGCCGTGGTGGTCGGCACTCGGGTTGCCACGCCACTGGGCGCTGACTTCATGGTTATTGTTCAGTCGCTTGGACAGGCGAACGTCACCATAGCCCATGTAGCGCTCGATATCCGGGTTGTCATCATCGTTTGCCGACTCCGGAATACGCCAGTGCGGCGCCAGGGTCAGCGCCCAATCGCCACGCTGGAACGTACTTTCCAGGTAAACGCGGTTCCAGCTGCGCGACAACGGGTCCGAACGCCCGTTTGATTGATGGTTGAAGGAGACACGGTTACGCGTGTTGACCCAGCCCAGCGCGCTCCAGGCATTGTCGAAATCAATGAAGATTTCCGGTTCGTAGTTGGTTTCCCGGAACGGCGAGGAGGCATCCGTATTATACGCCTGCCACCAGCTGCGCTGGGTGTAGCCGAAATAGACATCGCCCACTTCACCAAAGATGTCTTCGGCAAGATTGACCTTCACACTCAGCTGAAACTTGACTTCATTGCTGTCCGGCGACGAAGCGGTCGTCACATTTCTGAAGTTCGCCTCGTTCTGCCGGGAGTTGTAGCTGACCGGGAACAGGTAGTTGGTACGGTGCGTGGTAATCGCAAACGGATTACGCGTGGATTCCTGCTCCAGCTGGCGACGCTCGTTGAGGTCTTCGCGAGCGATCTCTTCAGGCTGCAAGCCGAACACCGTGCTGTCCTGAGAAGCGTCGGACGCAGCAGTGTCGTTGAGTTGTTGGCGAAGTTGATAGAGCTCACTGTTGAGCTCACGGATACGTGCCTCGATCTCGTCCTTGGAGTCGGCCAGGGCGGCGCTGCTCAGCGTCTCGGCGCTCAGTAACGTCAGCAAACTTACACACAGCAGTTTTCGGATAACCATCTAAGTGGCTCGCAAGTAGGAGGGAGAACAGTTTTCAGGGATGTTTCTATACA
The DNA here is from genome assembly GCF_020075495.1 of Vreelandella aquamarina. Classification (GTDB taxonomy): domain Bacteria; phylum Pseudomonadota; class Gammaproteobacteria; order Pseudomonadales; family Halomonadaceae; genus Vreelandella; species Vreelandella aquamarina_A. The sequence continues at coordinate 15,764 of NZ_JABYQT010000016.1, read as the reverse complement.
CGCTGAGCGCTTAAGTCAACTGCTGTTCATTGCGCTTCTCGATGGAACGCCTGACAATGGCGGCTATTTCCGTTTCAGCGGGTTTCTGGTGTCTGTCGAGGGCATATCCAACGTGGTGAGAACGACCGGTAGCTGGGTGGTAAAAGGGCTTTTGGGACTGTGGCTATTGATAGCTTTTTGCAGCGTTGCCGGGGCAGGCGTGGATCAGGTGCCTTCCCAGGAAGAGCTTGCTGCACGTCTAGCCGAGCTGGAGGCACCGGAAGATGAGCTCACTGCGCAACAGACGCGGGACAAGAGTGCCCTGAGTGCGGCCCTGCAGGCCTACGAGCGCCTGGACGCGATGAATGAACGTCTGGATGCCCTGAATCAGCGGGTAGAGCAGGCGCCCGAGCAGCTGTCACAACTCGAGCGTGAACTCAACGAGCTCGAAGACAACAGTCAGCAGCTGTCGGTCAACAGCTTGTCGGATACGCCGCTGGATGAACTCGAGGCTCAGCAGGGCGGGGCAGTGGTCGAGCTTCAGCAGCTTCAAAGCCAGCTCGCCGAGGTGAACTCCCAGCTGCTGGCCGCGCAAACCCTGCCGGAGCGTGCCCAGCAGGCCATTTCCGATGCGCTGCAGCGCGTCGAGACGCTGCGCCGCCAGTATGATGAGCGCGAAGGCCTGCTGGCCGACCGCCAGCTCTCGGCGGCCAACGATGCCCAGTTGATCCAGATGCGCCTGGAGCGTGCGCTGGCCGAGCGTGAAGTGGCCTTCAATCAGCGCGAACTCTCCGCCAATAGCCGGCTGCGTGAACTGGCCCAGCAGCGCCGCGATCTGCTGTCGCTGCAGATTGATCACCAGGAGCAAAGGCTGAATCTCCTGCAGGGTGCCATCGACCGGCAGCGACGCTTGCAGTCCGAACAGGCCATTGCCGATGCAGCACGGGATGACCCGCTGATTGCCGAAGGCCATCCGGTGGTGCTACGTGCCCAGCAGATCAATCAGGAGCTTAGTCTGGAACTGCTTCGTGCCACGGACCGAGCCAACAGCATCGTGCGTCAAAATATCGAGGCCCAGCGCCAGCTGGACCATGTTCGCCAGCTGCAGCGCAGCCTCAACGAGCAGATCGACGCCATTCGCGGCAGCCAGCTGCTGTCCAGGATCCTGCGCGAGCAGCGCCAGTCGCTGCCCTCGATCATGCCTCGCCGCGACCTGCAGGATGAAATCGCCGATCTTCGCTTGAAGCAGTTCGATCTGATTCGTCAGCGCGACCAGTTGCGCCAGGGGGAGCGGCTGGCTACCCAGCGCCTTGAAGAGGCCGGGCTCGACGTTACTCCGGGGCTGGTCAGCTCGCTTTCACGGCTTTACCAGTCGCGCCGTGAACTGGTCGAACAGCTGGAGCAATCCTACGGCAGTCTCTTGAGTGCCGCCATCGAGCTACAGCTCAATCAACAGCAGCTGTTGACCACCACGCAGGAGTTGCGGGCAACGATCGATGAACAGCTGTTCTGGGTCGCCAACAGCCGTCCGCTGGATATCAACTGGCTGCGTCAATTGCCTGCCAACGCGCGCCAGGAGTGGCGTGAGGGCGAGTGGCGAGCCATCTTGCCAAACCGCTGGCAGGGACTTTCGTGGCAGATGCTCAACGGCGCGCCCCTGGTACTTCTCAGCCTGCTGCTGCTGGGCTTGCGCCCGCGCATCAAAGGGCGGCTGGCGCTCATTCACTCCCAGATCGGCCGCTTGAAAAGCGACACCCAGTTGCACACTCCCAAGGCCGTGCTGCTCAATGCGCTGCTGGCCATTCCTGGCCCGCTGGCGCTGGCCGGGCTCGGTGTCGGGTTGCGGGCCGCACAGGGGTCGCTTGCCGATAGTGTTGCGCCTGCGCTGTTGCAGCTGTCGTTGAGCTGGGCGGTAGTGGCCTGGGGGCGTCGCCTGCTGGTACCCGACGGCGTGGCCGAGCGCCACTTCACCTGGTCGACTGGGTATAACGCGCGGCTTCGCTCACTGCTGCGCGGGTTGGGAATCGCCTTGCTGCCGGTCGTGGGGATTGCCGCCATGTCGGGACAGATGGAAACCCCGCTGGCCCAGCGTCCGGTCGCCCTGGGGTTGATAACCCTCGGGCTTCTGACCATGAGCTGGTGGCTTGGGAAACTGATCCTTTCGCATATCCCGTTTTTTGGCGTACGCCTGTTTCGCCTGATGCTGGGGCTTGTCATGGCGTCGGTGCCTCTGGTGTTTCTAGGGCTGATCGTATGGGGGTATGAGTACACGGCGCTACGCCTGGTCGGACGGTTCGCGATTACCCTGTACTTGCTGGGACTTTGGATCGTGGTGGAGGCGACGGTAGTGCGCAGTCTTGCCGTGGCTGCCCGTCGGCTTGCCTATCGCCGCGCGCTTGCCCGTCGCCGGGCTCAGGTGCAGGAGGGGGCCGAAGGTGGACTCGAGGTGGTGGAGGAGCCGCCGCTGGACATGGAAAAGATCAATAGCCAGTCGCTGCGTCTTTCCAAACTGATTCTGCTGATCGGCTTCAGCACGCTTTTATACCTGGTCTGGTCGGATCTTCTCTCTGTACTTGGATACCTCGATCACGTCTCGCTGTGGGACGCCGAGGAGGGGGATCTGGTTGACAGCGTGCTGTCGATTTCCGATGTGTTTACCGCGCTGTTGATCATTGCGGTGACCGTCATCATGGCAAGCAACCTGCCTGGGCTTCTGGAGGTCATGGTGCTGTCGCGCCTCGCGCTCAAGCAGGGCAGTGCTTACGCCATCAGTTCGCTGCTCTCTTACGCGATCGTGGGTTCGGGCGTGGTCATGGCGCTGGCAACGCTTGGGGTTTCCTGGGACAAGCTGCAGTGGCTGGTGGCGGCATTGAGCGTGGGCCTTGGCTTTGGGCTTCAGGAGATTTTTGCCAACTTCATTTCAGGGTTGATCATTCTTTTCGAGCGTCCCATTCGTATCGGCGACACCATCACGCTTGGCAACTTGCACGGCACCGTCAGTCGCATCCGAATACGCGCGACCACGGTGACCGACTTCGACCGCAAGGAGATCATCATTCCCAACAAGACCTTCGTCACCGACCAGCTGATCAACTGGTCGCTGTCGGATAACGTCACTCGGGTAGTGCTGACCTATGGCGTTGCCCACGGCTCTGACCTTGCCAAGGTGCATACGCTGCTGCGTCAGGCCGCCGACGAGAACGCGCGAGTGCTGGCCGACCCCGAACCACAGGTCTTCTGCTTGAGTTATGGTCAGCATAGTCTCAATTTCGAGCTGCGCATTTTCGTCAACGACTTGGTGGATCGCCTGTTTGCCGCCGACGAGGTCAACTGCCGGGTGGACGAGCTGTTCCGGGAAGCCGGCGTGCGTGTGGCGTTCGAACAGATGGACGTATGGCTGCACCGCGACGAAGGCGAGTCCGCCAAGGTGCAGTCCGTCAAGCACCTGCCGCCGCCAACGCTCAGCTAGGCATGCTTGACGGCGTGCAGTAGAAACTCCCGATTGCCGTCACCGCCGGTAATCGGGCTCTCCTGCCAGTGCTCGATCTTCAGGTTCAGGGTATGGCACGCTTGACGAATCTTCGCTTCCACCTCGGCGTAGTCGGCGGGGTTGCGTACCACGCCGCGTTTATCCAGTGCACCGGGGCTCAGCTCGAACTGGGGCTTGACCAGTGAGATCAGCTCGCCACCTATGGGCAGCAGCGCGGCGATCTCGGGCAGAATCAGCGTTTGCGATATGAACGAGACGTCCATGACCGCCATATCCACCGGATGAGCGCCTATAGCCTCGATAAGCGAGGCGGCCGTGCTCATGTGCCGGGCATTGAGACCTTCAAGGCAAGTGACCCGCGAGTCATGGCGCAAGGTGTCTGCCAGTTGACCATGGCCTACTTCCACGCCAATGACGTGGGCGGCGCCATGGTGCAGGGCGCAGTCGGTGAAGCCCCCGGTGGATTGGCCAACGTCCAGCACGCCCAGGCCATCCAGCCGACGCGCCAGGACACTCAGCACACCTTCGAGCTTCAGCCCCGCGCGAGAAACGTAGCGCTCCTCGGGGTCGTCTTCGATTTCAAGGCGAGTATCCAGCGGCCATTTTTCCGACGCCCTGGTCAGTACGCGCCAGGGGTCCACCAGGTGCACACGGCCATGACGAATAAGCCGCTGGGCCCGCGTGCGCGAATTGGCCAGCCCCTGGCTGACCAGCAGTTGATCGAGTCGTTGCATAAAGGCATGGGTCAGTTAAAAGCGCGGTTATACCGTGTTAGACGGCGGCTGGATACCCTGGCAGGCAGAAAATCAACGCAAGAACGTACCCACTGTTTACACGACATGACGCCCGCATGAACGGCTAGTGAGGCGATCATCAGGTCTTCTGCCAGCGGTTATTCACGCTTTGCGGCGTGCCGCCTAAGGTCCCGTGGATCAGGTTATGGTACGCTAGCCCGGAAGATTCACGTTCCAGTGGCAAGAGGAATAGGCCAAGATGGCGGCCAAGCCGATATACCGGGTGGTGGTTCACCAGCAGGGTGAAATTTGGGATTTATACGTTCGAGAGATTTTTCAAAGCGAACTCTGGGGCTTTATTGAAGTCGAGGAGTTTGTCTTTGACGATGCGTCGCGGGTGGTGGTGGACCCTGCAACGGAAAAGTTGCAGCGAACCTTCGAGGGCGTCAAGCGCAGCTACCTGCCGCTCAATGCCATTGTGCGCATTGACGAGGTGGAGCGCGAAGGTCCTCTCAAAGCCGTAAAAAGCGATGCCCGCGTCGCTGAGTTTCCTCGTCCCTTTCCTCTACCGCCGCGTAGCGAAGGGTAAGCGCCTACGACAGGCGCGACGCTGTAAGCGCTGGTGGCCTCGTCTGCCATGCAGCGTTTTTTTGATCAGGACATGACGTCATGCAAGCAGATAAATTTCGTTTTTCTTATGTTGCCGCCGCTGCCGGTGTGTTGTTGAGTATGGCAAGCGTTCAGGCAACGGCACAAACCGACAACCAGGCGTGGGTAAGCGATGAGCTGAGCACTTATGTGCGCAGCGGCCCTACTGATGGCTATCGCATCGTTGGTACTCTGAAAGCCGGTGAACAGGTCGAGGTGCTCGAAGAAAGCGGGGACTATTCCCGCGTGCGTGGGCAAAGCGGCGATACCGTATGGGTGCTGACCAGTGAGATTCAGGAAACCCCCAGCGCCCGCCAGCAGTTGCCGGAACTCCAGGGGCGGGTCGATGAGCTGACTGCCGAGCTCGATGGCATCAACGATACCTGGGAGCAGCGCACCTCTTCGATGAGTGAGACGCTGGAGGTGCGCGAGCAGCGCATTGCCGAGCTTGAAGCGCGCAACAACGAGCTGGATAACCAGGCCGAGCGGTCGCGTCAGCAAGTGCGGGCCTTGCAGGCGCGCCTGGATACTCAAGAAGAGGATCTGTTGATGCGTTACTTCATGTACGGCGGTGGAGTGGCCGGAGCGGGGCTGCTGGTGGGACTGATCGTGCCGCACCTGCCGCGTCGACGTAAAAAGCGTGACCGCTGGTTCTGATCCTCATCAAGGCATGGGTGGCTTATGAACACTTCCTGGCGAGCGCGCTGGCAAGAAGGGCGCATCGGTTTTCACTTGCAGCACCCTCATCCAGCGCTTACCCGGTACTGGCCTGAGCTGAACGTTGCGCCCGACACCAAGGTGCTGGTGCCGTTATGTGGCAAAAGCCTGGATATGCGCTGGCTTGCCGACGTTGGCCACCCGGTACTGGGTATCGAGCTTGCGCCGGAAGCCATCGATCAGTTCCTGGCCGAGCGTGAAGTGGCGGTCGCGCGCTATACCCAGGCAGGATTCGAGGTTTCGCGCCAGGGTAGTGTGGAGTTGTGGTGTGGAGATTTCTTTCACCTGCATATCCAGCAAGCGGCCGAAATAGGCGCTTTCTACGATCGCGCGTCGCTGATCGCCTTGCCGCCCGCCACGCGCGAGCGCTATGCGTTTCATCTGGCGCAGCTCGTGCCGCCGGCGGCCAAGGGGCTTCTGGTCAGTCTCGAGCACGTTGATAACGGTGCGGGCCCGCCCTACAGCGTGCCCGCAATCGAAATAGAAAGACTCTTTGCCGCCAATTTTCAGGTAACGCTGCTCGAGCGTGGTGAGCCCGATGAGCGGGGTTGCAGGGAGTCGGTCTGGACGCTTGAGCGGCGCGGGCCACGCCAATAGCGTGGCCCACATGCACGGCTAGCGGGCCAGCACGCGACCCAGTTCGGGATCACTGAATGCCCGGTTGAGCCCATCGCTGAGCAAATCGTTCAGCATGCGTGTATTGGTGTCTTCACCGGGCTTGACGGCGTACCCTTGGGTGCGGCGCGATGTGTAGGTGCCGGTATAGGTTGTTCCCTTGTTCTTGGCTATCGCCCTGAAGACGCCTTCAAGACGCGCCTCATCCACCAGCGGCTGGCCGCTGTCGCCCTGGCCATAGTGCAGGCTGGCGAGCTCGAGGGTCAGCGTGGGGCGGTTTTGTGCCTGCTCGGTGGTCGGGTTGAAGCCCATTTCGCGCACCGCGCGCTCGGCTTCGGCCTGAAGCCGCGGAATCAACTCGTGGCTGTTGACGGTGATCTGCGCCGTCGACATGTTGCCACCTGAACGGGTGCCGATCACTTCACGCTCACGGCCATCGACGGCGACGACCGTTACCTGCTGGCCAGAGCCGGTTTGCGGAACGGCGGCGCTGCGCTCGGGGCTCAACTGAAGATACTGCGGGCTTGAGCAGCCTGCTAATAGAGCGCCTGCTACAAGCGCTCCTGAAAGACGTAAGAAGTGGCGCCGAAGCATGATTTTTCTCCGTGATAACGATCTGTTCCAACAACGGTTTGTGTCTACAACCGGGTGCGTAAACTATGCCGCTGTTACATGCAAAACGCCAGCAATGCGTGGTCGACCCGGCCAAATGGCTACGCGGCGCGCGTGGCTTGGGCTGCAGGCTGCATCTGGTCGTTGAATCTGTGCCATTGGCGCGGGTGGGCATAAAGATGCTGGCCACGCTTCATGCCCAGACGCTCGAAATCTGCATGACGCACGGTGGCAAGCCAGGGCTTGGCCAGCCAGTCGGCTTCAAGTTCGACGCGAACCTCGGCGCCTACCGGTGAAATGGCCGTCACCACGACCGGCAAATGGCAGGTATCGCTTGGCTGCTCGGCCAGGCGTACCTCATGCGGACGCAGCAGCAACTCTTCGGCGCCGTCGGGCAGGTTGACGTGTAGATAGGCATCTCCGCAGGTCAATACTCCATTACGCACGCTGCCTTCCAGGTGATTGACGTCACCCAGAAACTCGAACACGAAACGGTTTCTGGGCGCGCGATAGAGCGTATCCGGCGCATCGATCTGCTCGATGCGCCCGTTGCTCATCACGACCACCCGGTCAGAAAGCTCGAGCGCCTCTTCCTGGTCGTGGGTGACAAACACACTGGTAAAGTTGAGTTCGCCATGCAGGCGGCGCAGCCAGCGGCGCAGGTCCTGGCGCACCTTGGCATCCAGCGCGCCAAACGGCTCGTCCAGCAGCAATACATCCGGCTTGACTGCAAGCGCACGGGCTAGCGAGACGCGCTGCTGCTGGCCGCCGGAAAGCTGGGCCGGGTAGCGCTTGGCCAGGTGCTCGAGCTGGACCATTTCAAGCAGGCGAAACACGCGCGCACGAATCTCGCCGCTTGAGGGGCGCTCCTTTCTAGGCATGACGGTCAACCCGAAGGCGACGTTGTCAAAGACGCTCATATGGCGAAACAGCGCGTAGTGCTGAAACACGAAGCCGATGCGCCGGTCGCGTACGTGCACGTGGGTGACGTCGCGCTCGCCAAACAGGATGCGGCCCGGCCTGGCAGAGCGGTCTGCGCTTTCCAGGCCGGCGATGATGCGTAAAAGCGTGGTCTTGCCGGAACCGGAAGGGCCCAGCAGACCGACCAGCTCGCCTTCATGAATATCCAGGTTGACAGGCTCGAGGGCCTGCGTGGTGCCGAAGTGCTTGGAAATATTCTCTAAGCGAATGCTCATGTGAGCACCTCCCGGCGCGATGCGCGCCATTCAAGACTTGCCTTGGCCGCCAGAGTGAGCAGAGCGATCAGGGCCAACAGGGCCGCGCAGGCAAAGGCGCCGACGGCGTTGTAATCCTGGTAGAGCTGTTCAAGATGCAGCGGCAGCGTATTGGTCTGTCCACGAATGGCGCCTGAGACCACCGAAACGGCACCAAATTCGCCTACGGCCCGCGCATTGGTCAGAATCACCCCGTAGAGAAGTGCCCAGCGGATATTGGGCAGGGTGACGCGGCGAAACGTTGTCCAGCCACGGGCGCCCAGCGTGGCCGCCGCCTCTTCCTCGCGCGAGCCCTGGGCCTGCATCAGCGGTATCAGTTCACGAGCCACAAAGGGGCAGGTCACGAAGACCGTGACCATCAGAATACCCGGCCAGGCGAACATCAACTGGATGTCGTGACCGTCAAGCCAGCTTCCGATCCAGCCGTTGCGCCCGTAAAGCAGCAGATAGATAAGCCCGGCAACTACCGGCGACACCGCAAAGGGAATGTCGATCAGGGTTTGCAGAAGGCGCCGGCCGGGAAAGCTGAAGCGGGTCACCAGCCAGGCCAGGGCCACCCCGAATACCAGGCAGATGGGAATGGTCATAAGCGCCACGCCGAGCGTCAAGGCAATGGCGTGCAAGGTGAAATAGTTGCTGACGTTGGCCCAGAACACCATGACGCCCTGAGAAAACGCCTGGGCGAAGATGGCCACCAGCGGCAGCAGCAAAAACAGCGCCGACAGCACCAGTGCAGCGCTTATCAGCAAGCGCCTGACGGCCGGGGCATCACCAATTCGACGCATCAGCCCTTGCCTCCGTGCAGGCGACGTATGAATCGCCCTTGCCAGACGTTGATGGCCAGCAGCAGGGCGAGCGAGACAAACAGCACCACCGAGGCAATCGCCGAGGCGCCGGCGTAGTCGTACTCCTGAAGCTTGACGAAAATCATCAGCGCGGTGATCTCGGTTTCATAAGGCATGTTGCCCGCGATAAAGATGATGGCGCCGAACTCGCCCAGCGAGCGCACGAACGCAAGGCCGGTGCCGGTGACCAGGGCCGGCCACAAGTGCGGCATGATCACCCGGCGAAAGGCGACACCGTCAGTGGCGCCAAGCGACATGGCAGCTTCATCCACCTCGGCGGGCAAATCATCGAGGACTGGCTGAACGGTGCGTACCACAAACGGAATGCTGGTGAACGCCATGGCGAGCGCAATGCCCACCCAGGTATAGGCAACCTGAAGGCCTAGCGGTTCGAGCAGCTTGCCCATCCAGCCGTTTCCTGCGTAGAGCGTGGCCAGGGTGATGCCGGCTACCGCGGTGGGCAGGGCGAAGGGCAGGTCCATCAGGGCATCGAGCAGGCGCTTGCCGGGAAACTCGTAACGAACCAGTACCCAGGCCAGCAGCAGGCCGAATACGGCGTTGACCAGCGCTGCCACTGCGGCGGCGCCGATGGTGACCATATAACTTGCCACTACCCGGCCTTCGGTAATGATCGACCAGTACTCGGCGAGGCTGAGTCCGGCAAGTTGACCGAAGAGTCCGGTAACGGGCAGCAGAAGCACCAGCGAGATGAACAGCACGCTGATACCCATGGAAAGGCCAAAGCCCGGCAGTACACGGGTACTGCCGGTAAAGCGTAATGCGCGTTGGGTCATGGTAGCGGGTTAACGACGCTGCAACTGATCGAGCATGCCGCCGCCTTCGAAATGCGTCTGCATGATCTCGTCCCAGCTGCCGAACACGTCCTCGACGTTGAATAGTTCGGTTTGCGGGAAGTCATCGGCGAACTCCTCCAGCACGGTATCGTTATGGACGCGGTAGTTGAAACCGGCCAGCGTGCGCTGGGCCTCTTCGGTATAGAGATACTCGAGATAGCCTTCGGCGAGGTCGGTATTGCCGTTTCGTTCGGCATTTTGTGACACCACCGCGACCGGGAATTCAGCCAGGACGCTCATGGGGGGCACGATGACTTCGTAGTCATCGCTGCCATATTCACGGCGAATGTTGTTCACTTCGGACTCGAAGCTGATCAGCACGTCACCGATGCCGCGCTCGATGAAGCTGGTGGTCGCGCCACGACCGCCGGTGTCGAACACCGCGACGTTAGCCAGCAGCGTGCGCATGAAATCCTGGATCTGCTCTTCGTCGCCATCGAATTCCCGGTCGGCGAACCCCCAGGCGGCGAGATACGTGTAGCGAGCGTTGCCGGAGGTCTTCGGGTTGGGGAAGACCAGACCCACGTCCTCTTTGATCAGGTCGTCCCAGCTTTCGATGCCCTTGGGGTTGCCCTTGCGCACCAGAAACGCAGTCGTGGAATAGTAGGGCGAGGCGTTGTTGTCAAACGCTTGCTGCCAGTCTTCGGCAACCAGGCCGGCATCGGCCAGCACCTGTACGTCGGTTACCTGGTTGAAGGTGACCACGTCGGCACGCAGTCCCTGCAGGATGGCCCGTGCCTGGGCAGAAGAGCCACCGTGGGACTGATTGACGTCGACCTCTTCACCATGCTCTTGCTGCCACCAGGCTTCAAACTCCGGATTGATCGCGCTGAAAAGCTCGCGGGCAATATCGTAGGAAGAGTTCAGAAGTTCACGCTCTTGCGCCATGGCAGGCGAGGCAAGGCTGGCGCCCAGGGCAATGGCTAGCACGCTGCGGCGGAACAGGACGGGTAATGTCATGGCAGGCTCCTTGAAGAAAATGGCGAGCGGGTCGCAATGACCCAAGAGTAAATCTGGCATAATGGAATTACAATATGGATTTATATTCTTTTTGGAAATAAAGCGGTGCTACGCCATCGCGGAGCCTTCTCGCTGGAGGTCGTTCTGCTGCTCGATGCTTTCCTTGCATAAAACAGCGCCTGTTTCGGGTCCGCTCTGTTAAAATGCCCGCTTTCTTGCGGGCTTGACCTGGCTTGTTTCCTGCAAGGCCGGTTACCCCCTCTTTCAACGATTCATCAGGAGTGTGCCATGAGCGCTGGGCAAGATAACTTGATCGCCCCTTCGATTCTATCCGCCAACTTTGCCTGTCTGGGGGAAGAGGTGGATAACGTGCTGGCCGCCGGAGCAGATATCGTTCACTTCGATGTCATGGACAATCACTACGTCCCTAACCTGACCATTGGCCCCATGGTATGCAAGGCGCTGCGTGATCACGGTGTGACAGCACCCATCGATGTGCATCTGATGGTCAAGCCGGTGGATCGCATGATTGGCGATTTTATCGAGGCGGGGGCTAGCTACATTACCTTCCATCCGGAAGCCTCGGAGCATATCGACCGCTCGCTGCAGTTGATCCGCGATGGCGGTTGCAAGGCGGGGCTGGTGTTCAACCCGGCAACGCCGCTGTCGTACCTTGATTACGTGATGGACAAGATCGACATGGTGCTGCTGATGAGCGTCAACCCCGGTTTTGGCGGGCAATCGTTCATTCCTGGGACGCTCGACAAGCTGCGCGAAGCGCGTGCACGTATCGACGCTTCAGGCAGGCCGATCCGGCTGGAAATCGATGGTGGCGTCAAGGTGGACAACATTGCCGAGATCGCCGCCGCCGGTGCGGACACTTTCGTGGCCGGCTCGGCGATCTTCGGTGCTCACAAGTCCGATGATCCTCACGGCTACGACTCGGTGATCCGGACCCTGCGTGATGCGCTGGCGAAGCGCTGAATATCCACGCTCAATGTAGCTTCATTCTGGGCTTCAGATAGCGGTTCAGCTTGTCCACCACCCAGGTGAGTCCTGTTCTGGGCACACCATGGATCGACACCTGATGCATGCGGTAGAGCGAGGCGTAGGCGTTACGCGCCAGCCAGCCTTCCAGGAACAGCCCTCGGGAGGCGCCGCTGCGCATCAGGTTGCCGACAGCGTCGTAACGGGCAAGCGATACCAGTGATCCCTTGTTGCGAAACTTGAAAGGCTTGAGCGGCTTGCCTTTCAGCGCCTTGCCGAGGTTGTCGGCTAGTACCCCTGCCTGCTGGCGTACCGCTTGCGCCGTCGGCGGCACTGTCGAGCCGTCCTCCTGCGGGCAGCTTGCGCAATCACCCATGGCGAAGATGGTCGCGTCGTCCACGCTTTGCATGGTCTGTTCGACGCATATCTGGTTTTTCTTGTTCACCGTAAGCCCCAGTTCGGCAAGGAAATCCGGTGCCTTGATGCCCGCGGCCCATACGTTGAGATCGGTTTCGATCACCTCGCCATCCTTGGTCACCAGCTGGTACTCCTGAGCCTCTTCGATGGCGGTTTCCACGTGGATGTTGACGCCCAGCTCGTCAAGCTCCTTGTGAACGGTCTGGCTGACCCGTTCGGAAAGGGCGGGCAGAATACGCGGCGCCGCTTCGATCAGGTGAACGCTGATCTGGTTGTCGTCTGCATTGGTCACCCCATAGGCATTGAGCAGGCGGGTGACATCCAGAAGTTCGGCGGCAAGCTCAACACCGGTGGCGCCGGCGCCCACGATGCCGACACTAAGGGTCGTATGCTCTCTAAGTGCCGGGTCGGTATAGCGCAGAAAGGTGTTGATCATGTCACGCTGAAAGGCCTTGGCCTGTACGGGTGAATCGATGAAATGACAATGCTCGGAAACGCCCTTGGTGCCGAAATCGTTCGACACGCTTCCTAGTGAAAGCACCAGATAATCGTAGGTGAGGGTACGCTCGGGCAGCACCTCTTCGCCGTCTTCATCGACAATGGCCGCAAGGTTGAGCGTCTTACTGTCGCGGTCAAGCCCGGCCAGCGAGCCTCGCTGGTAGCGGTAGCCGTGAACACTCGAGTGGCCGCGAAAATCGACCTCATCCATGGTGGAGTTCAAGATGCCGGTAGCAAGCTCATGCAGCAAGGGTTTCCATACGTGGGTGGCGCTACGGTCCAGAAGCACGATTTCGGCATGCTTGCGTTTGCCCAGGGTATGGCCCAGTCGAGTAGCGAGGGCCAGGCCGCCTGCGCCGCCGCCGACGATAACTATGCGAGGTATGCCCATTGATTTCTCCTTGGCTTAGCTTGCTTGAGCATAGAAGCTTCCTGCTCATCTGACGAATGCATCCGTGCTTTTACGCCAGTAAGATACCGAGCATACCGCCTACTGGATAACGGATGGCCTATCTCGTGGCTGAATGCCTTTTCAGGCCCATCCTCAAGGAGTAACTACGTGCACCCAATTCTACACGGCAAGCGGCTGATCGCCTTCGATCTCGATGGCACGCTGATCGACTCGGTGCCTGATCTGGCTGCAGCGCTCAAGCGCACGCTGGGCGAGCTTGAGTTGGCAGTACCCGATGAGCACCAGGTACGTGAGTGGGTCGGCAACGGTGCGCCAGTGCTGGTCGAGCGGGCGCTCACCTGGGCCGCCGGGCAGCCGCCGAAGGCGCACCTTCAAGCACGCGCCTTTGAAGGATTCATGCAGCACTACGGCGCCGCGCCCAATGCGCTGACCCGGCTCTATCCAAAGGTCAAGAACGCGCTGGAAGCACTTCATCAGGCAGGGTTTACGCTGGTGTTGATTACCAACAAGCCTGAACGCTTCATCGCCCCCATTCTTGAACACTTTGGCTTGAAAGACTGGTTTGCGCTCTGCCTGGGTGGGGATACGCTGGCGGAGAAAAAACCGTCGCCGATGCCGCTTCTACACGCCGCTGACAGGTTCGGCTTCGCCCCTCATGAATGCCTGATGGTAGGCGATTCGCGCCACGATATCGGCGCCGGAAAGGCGGCCGGGTTTGCCACTCTGGCGCTACCCTACGGCTACAATCACGGCGACCCCATCGAGCTCAGCCAGCCCGATGTGCTCCTGCCGACCCTGGGCGAGCTGTACGAGGCGGCCAGCGCGTAACTGCCACACCGTCAATCAGGCCTGGCACCGCCCAGCGCTTCATGGATCAGTTCGGCGTTATGGCGCAGCATGGCCGGGTAGTTGTAGGCCGGGCCATCCGCCGGGCTCAAGGTGTCCACGTAAAGTGGACCTGCCAGCTTGATGCCGTGCTCTCTGGCCTGAGCATCCATATGGATACACGCAACGGTGCTTTCATAAAAAAGCGCGGGTGGGCGCTCGTTGGCCAAACGGGTGCTCATCTGGGCCATCGCCTGGGCGCTGCCCTGGGTTTCATGGTTGACGCCCCAGATAGCGGCATACTCCAGGTCATAGGCACGCGCAAAATAGCCAAGGCCCGCTTCGCTGGTGACCAGTGTGCGATTGATATTGGGTACGCCGTCCAGACGCTCCTTGATCGCCTGATCGAGAAGTTGCAGGGCCTGATAGGTCTGCTGTGCGCGAGCATGAAAGCCTTCGGCCTGGTCTGGATAGTGCTCAGCCAGCGTATCCGCGATCACCTCGACGTAGGCGGCAGCGCCTTCGGGATCCAACCACATGTGCGGGTCAGGCGTGCCTTTGTAGCGTCCTGTCAGGATGGGCTGGGGAGTGAAGTCGGCGTTCTCGGCAACGCTTTTCAGCAAAAGCGAATCGTCCGACATGGCTTTGACATGGCGCAGCCATGGCTCGAGCCCGAAACCGTTATAGAACAGGATGTCGGCCTCTTCGATGGCCAGCACGTTAGGCGGAGTCAGTTCCCAGTTATGTACGTCTGCACCAGGGGGAACGACCGTGCTGACGCTGATATCATCGCCTGCCACACGCTTGACCAAGTCTTCAAGCACGGGAAATGAGGCAACCACCCTGAAGGTGGAAGCGCCTGCCAGCGGCGATACGCTCGATAAAATAGCCAGCAAAAGCGTGCTGACCCATTTTACTTGCTGATGCATTCCACGCTCCCGCTGAGTTGAAGGCCCAAGATAATAAAGACTGATGCCTGCGATGGCTAGTTCCTGAACCTTGAAAATTCGATATAAGTTATTGTTATCTGGAGTATAAGGCTTGTTAAGGGTCGGCAAGGGCCAGCTTCACGCACAGGAAGGTTGGGGCAATGTGGTCTACGCTTGGAGCTGGTTCAGCCAAGGAGAAGGAAAGATGAGCAAGTTTTATAAAGTGCAGGAGCGTGGTGGCGAGTTTCATGTCATCGACACCCGCCCCGATGACTCCCAGGATGATCAAACGTCGGTCGTATCCTACTCCTCGCGTGAGGAGGCTGAAAGCGAAGCCAAGCGCCTCAACGAGAACTCGCTGGGCTAGTCGCCGGTACAGCGTGAACGAGATGCCCTGACAGAAGGTCTGCGGACCTTCTGTCAGGGATGCAGGATGATCTTCATTTCTTCTTGCGCATGAAAGGCAATATCTTGGCCATGGCATCACTGATTTCCTGATCCAGTGGCTTGTGATCCTGGCTGATGGCGGCTCTGGCCGCGGTATAGGTTCCCTTGTATTCCCTGGCAATCTCGCTATCGGTCATGCTGGCGGGCAATTGCTCCTTTTCTCGAATGGCATCGATGATGCGCTTGTCCATGACGTACTCCTGTCGGGCTTGGATGCTATTCAGCGTAGCCCAGCATTTCTTGAACCGTTAACACCGCAAAAAAGCGACGGTCATGCAACGGGCGTGGCAGACAATCCTGGCTGACGATACAATCGCTGTTTTCATGACGTTGAAAGCAAACAATGCTTACCTGGGGAGTTGCCTGGGTAACACGTAATTGATTGCTCGAGGATGATTAAGGTAATCAGAAGCTTATGGCTCAAAAAGTCCTGATGCTGGATAATAATTATAGCGTTGTATAGCACTGTATATAACTCCATGTCTCCCCGTTTCACCCGCTATTTTCCCCGCCCAATCTGCATATCCCGCCATATCACTCCATGTGAATTATCACTCGAC
>NZ_JABYQT010000015.1 GCF_020075495.1 Vreelandella aquamarina | reverse complement strand
TGGCCAGGCGCTCGAGGTCTTCGGCGTGGCGCGGAAACACGGCGGCCTGGGGCAGGCGCTGGTAGATCGAGTTGTCGGTGGCGAGCACCGTGCGCTGGGCGTAGTCCGGGGCGATCTCGCCTTCGAAACCGCGTGTTTTAAGGGCTTCCAGAAAACGCAGATAGTGGGTACCCAAGCGTTCAAACGGGGCGCTGCGCAGGTCCAGGGGTGCAATCATATTCGTTCAGGCCGTCACTGCCGGAGCATGAAAAGAGAGCGCTACTTTACCTCAGCGCTTTCAAGGCTGCACCCTAATGGCTGCCTGGCAAGCGGTGGTATCTTGCCACATGCCCCGGGGTGCACCGCGGGGCATGAAGCCTGTCGTGAGCGTCAGGCCTTGTTGTCGGCGTTATAGATATCCAGATTCAATTCGCCTTCGCTTTTGCCCACCAGCGTGGTGACCATGATGTCGCCTGCGACATTGACGCTGGTGCGTGCCATATCCAGAATCCGGTCGATACCGGCGATCACGGCAATGGCTTCCAGTGGCAGGCCAATCTGCGCCATGACGATCGAGAGCATGATCAACCCGGCGCCAGGCACGCCTGCGGTACCGATGGAGGCGAGCGTGCCGGTGGCCACGATCATGCCGTAATCGACCAGCGTCAGCTCGATCCCCAGCATCTGTGCAATAAATAGTACCACCACGCCCTGATAAAGCGCCGTGCCATCCATGTTGATGGTGGCGCCTACCGGCAGCACGAAGCCTGAAACCCCTTCCGAGACGCCCAGGTTCTGCTGCGCACAGCGGATGGATACCGGCAGGGAGCCTGCCGAGGAGGCAGAGGAGAAGGCGATCATCATGGCATCCAGGCTGCCCTTGAGATAGCGCACCGGGTTGAGCCGTCCAAGCAGGCCGATAAAGCCTGAATACACCACCAGGACATGAAGCGCCGAGGCCAGATACACCACGCCGATCAGCTTGGCCAGCGGGAGCAGTATTTCCAGGCCGTACTGGCCGGAAACGTGTGCGATCAGGCCAAATACACCAAAGGGAGCAAATGCCATGACGATACCCGTGAGCTTGTACATTGCCTCGGCAAAGCTGTCGAAGAGGTTCACCAGGGGTTCGCCTTTCTCGCCGATCAGGGTGAGCGATATCCCCAATCCGATCGCGAACACGATGATCTGCAGGATATTGCCGTTGGCAAGCGCGTCAATCGGGTTGCGCGGCACCAGGTCGATCAGTATGGAGGCAAGCGTGGGCGCCTCGCTTGCTTCAACGCTGCCATCAAGACTCATGTTTACGCCGGCACCAGGTTGCAGCAGGGTCGAGAGCAGCAGGCCGATACTGATCGCAAATGCGGTGGTCAGCAGGTAAAGGGAAATGGTGCGCGCGCCAATGCGGCCCATTTTCTGCGGGTCGCGCATTGAAGTGATACCCACCACCAGGGTCGAGAACACCAGCGGTACGATCAGCATCATGATACCGTTGATGAAGATATCTCCCAGCGGCTTGAACACGCTGGCGTCTTCGCCCAGCAGCGCGCCGGCCAGTATGCCGAGTGCCAGACCCGCCAGGATCTTTTTCCATAGGGCGATGCGCCGCCACCATCCGAATGTGCCTTGCGATGTGCTCACGGGCATATCCTCCTTGTCATGCTGATTAATCGATAAGAAACGTGGGCTTACAACTCGGCAGGCACTTTATCACCTTTTGGTGGGCCAGCGCAGAAGCCCGTGGCACGACCCCCATAGCCCCTTGCAGCGCTTTTGCCTACAATAGAGGCCTTTGATGCTGGCGCCAGGCGCCATGTTTAACTGAATTCTGGCCAAGGAATAACTCATGCTCGATCCGAAACTGCTGCGCGGTGATCTGGACGCAGCGGCGCAACAACTGGCGCGTCGTGGCTATGTACTGGATAAAGAGGGGCTGCAGGCGCTGGAATCGCGTCGCCGCGACCTGCAAACGCAGACCGAGCAGCTGCAGAGCGAGCGCAACACACGCTCCAAGGCCATTGGCAAGGCAAAGGCCAGTGGTGAGGATATCCAGCCGTTGCTGGACGCTGTCAGCGACCTGGGCGAGCGCCTGGACAACGCCAAGCGTGAGCTTGCCGAGGTGCAGGAGGCGTGGGACGAAGCGATCAGCGGTATTCCCAACCTGCCGCATGACAGTGTGCCGGAAGGCAAGAGCGAAGATGACAATGTGGAGCTGCACCGCTGGGGCACGCCGCGCGAATTTGATTTTGAAGTGCTTGATCATGTCGATCTGGGCAAGCGGTCGGGCTATCTCGATTTTGAGCTGGCGGCCAAGTTGACCGGTGCCCGCTTTGCCGTGATGCGCGGGCCAATTGCCCGCCTGCACCGCGCCCTGGCGCAGTTCATGCTCGATACCCAAACCGAACGGCATGGTTATGAAGAGTGCTACGTGCCTTATATGGTCAACCGTGACTCGCTGATGGGCACCGGCCAGCTGCCGAAATTCGGTGAAGACCTGTTCAAGCTGGATGACGAGCGCGAGTACCACTTGATCCCGACCTCCGAGGTGCCGCTGACGAATTTTGTCCGCGACGAGATCGTCGATCAGGCAGCGCTTCCCATGAAGCTGACCGCTCACACGCCATGTTTTCGCTCCGAGGCGGGCTCTCACGGGCGTGATACGCGCGGCATGATTCGCCAGCATCAGTTCGACAAGGTGGAAATGGTGCAGATCGTCGAGCCGGAGAAGAGCTATGAAGCTCTTGAGGAGATGCGCGGTCATGCAGAAGCCATTCTACAGGCGCTGGAGTTGCCCTACCGGGTGGTCACGCTGTGTACCGGTGACATGGGCTTTGGTGCGGCCAAGACCTATGATCTGGAAGTGTGGCTGCCCAGCCAGGAAACGTACCGGGAGATTTCATCCGTATCCAACTGCGAGGATTTCCAGGCCCGGCGCATGCAGGCGCGTTTCCGTCACCCTGATGCGAAAAAGCCTCAGCTTCTGCATACCCTGAACGGTTCGGGTCTGGCGGTCGGTCGCTGCCTGCTGGCGGTTCTGGAAAACCACCAGCAGGCAGATGGCTCGGTGGTTATTCCTGCGCCGCTACGTTCCTATCTTGGCGGTCAGGAGCGTCTGGCCCTTTAAGCGTCCACTCGACGTTGACCCCGGCATCGATACGGATGGTGCCGGGGCGATAGTCGCCCTGTTCACCGCTGCCTGCGGCATCACTCTCGGCACGCATGGCCATCATGCGCGGCTGGAAGATGGGCGACTGCGTCTCTTCGATGCGTTGGACATGGCCAAGCTCTGCTTCCAGGGTGCTGGCCATCAGATCCGCCTTGTGGCGTGCCTTTTCAAGCGCCTTCACCAGCGCTTCATCCGTTGCGGCATCGCGGTCCTGAAGATCGAACTGAACACCGTCCAGCGCATTCACGCCTACCCCGATCAAGGCGTTGAGCACATCGCCCAACTGGTCCAGGTTCGTCAATTCAATGCTGAACGGGCGTTCAAGACGGGTACGCTGCATCATCTCCTGGTCGCCGTTTTCGCTACGCGGTGCGGGAACGTGGTCAGGATAGACATTCAGCGAGCCTGCGTTGACAGCGCGACGCTCAAGGCCCAGCTCCTCCATGGCGGCAATCAGCTCGCTGGCACGATTTTCAAGTCGCTCGCGCGCCTCGCCCAGTGCGTCGTTGTCGGTGTCTTCGAGCGACGAGACGGCAGGCGTATTCTCCCAGAGGCGAGCCGTCAGGGTCGCCTGGTCAGGCTCTACTTCGACCCAGGACTGGGCCTGAACGCTCAAGCTTGGCGGCGCCGGTGGAGCGGCAAAGGCAATCGGGGCGCTCAATAGCGCCAACAGAGCGCCACTCAGAATGCCATAGCGAAAACGCGGTAAACGTGCCGGTGTTGGATTCATGGATGATTCCCTTGCTGAATGAAGAGGTGCGTCAACTAGTGTAGACGTTGCTTGGAATGGCCGCGCAAGGGAAAGTTCACTGGCGAAGAGCCGACGCAAAACAGTTGCTTATTGCTTGCACGGTTTGTGCAATGCACATATAGCAGCCATTATGTACGGATAACTGGCAAAGGGCGGGGCTATGGCAAAGTTGTCGGATGATGGTTATCGAAGTCTTCCCTTGAATTCCACCCTGGCATTGGCTGCCCTGGTGGTCATCATCGCGGGGATGAAGCTGGGAGCAGATCTACTTGTGCCCTTGCTGCTGGCTGTATTTATCGCCGTGGTATGCACGTCTCCTGTTCAGTGGCTGCATCGCTGCGGGCTGAGCATGCGCACCGCAGCACTTTTGACGCTGTTCATTCTGCTGGGCTTCTTGTCGCTGCTTGGCGTTCTGGTGGTCAACAGTTTCAGTACCTTCGTGGCGGCGCTGCCTGATATCGAGGCACGTCTTTACGAGCATTACTGGGATTTGCTGAATACACTGGCGTCGCATGGGTTTGCCGTCGACCCTGACCAACTGACGGAAGCATTCGCCATGGACGAGGAGGGGTCCTGGGTTGCTACGCTGCTGAGCGAAATCGGCAACATGGTCATGCAGAGTGGTATCGTGGCGCTGCTGGTCATCTTCATGCTGTTTGAAACGCTCAATTTTCGCCAGAAGGTGTCCCGGGCACTCGAGAACCCGGCCCCGAGTTTGAAGCGTTTCAGCGAGTTCAGCCTTACGCTCAAGCGCTATCTGGCGGTCAAGACCGTGATCAGCCTTGCAACCGGGGTGCTGGTCTGGTTTTCGTGTCTGATGGTGGGTGTCGATTTCCCGCTGCTGTGGGGCGTGCTGGCCTTTGGGCTCAATTTCATTCCCAATATCGGCTCGGCACTGGCGGCGATTCCACCGGTATTGCTGCTGCTGGTTTCCCAGGATGGGGGCGTGCTTCAGGCGCTGCTGCTGGCGTCTGCTTATCTGGTGATCAATTTCGTGCTGGGTAACCTGATCGAGCCTCGCGTGATGGGGCAGGCGCTGGGACTTTCTACTTTCGTGGCGTTCTTGTCGCTGGTGGTCTGGGGGTGGATCTTCGGGGCGGCGGGGATGCTGTTATCCGTGGTGCTGACCATGACGCTCAAGATCGCACTGGACAGCCATCCGCAAACGCGCTGGATTGCGCATTTTCTTGGCCCAGGCAAGCATCGTACGGGGCGTTACCTGAGTCGACAGGATGCCGGGCGGGCGCCGTGGAAGCGCAAAAACGAGGATCAGGCAGGCAAGGGTGAAGAAGAGGGGAGCCCGTAGGCAAGCGACAACCGCCGGCAGCGCCAGCGGTTGTCATGCTTGTCAGGCGTTCTGATCGATGAACTGAGTCAGCTGCGTCTTGGACTGCGCGCCAACCAGTGAGGCGACCTTGGTACCGGACTTGAACAGCATGACGGTAGGCACACCGCGCACGCCTTGCTCAGCGGCAATCTCCGGTGCGTCATCGACGTTTACACTCACCACTTTCAGGTTGTCGCCGCGTTCAGCAGCCACTTCGTCGACCACAGGCGCCATGACTTTACACGGCCCACACCAGGGCGCCCAGAACTTCAGCAGGACAGGCTGTTCGGCATTGAGAACTTCTTGCTCAAAATTGGCGTTGGTAACATCAACATTATTAGCCATTTGCTTCTCCCGTTTGCGTTGCTCTTGCAGTTTCGTTGCCTCAGATGGAGCAACGGTCATTACGCGATAAACCAGCGCATGTTTATTACGCCAAGTCGGCAGATGTTAGCGGCCACGACGATGGCTGGCAAATATCCGCGGCGGATTTGTTGATCGAGCAATTAAATTTATAGATGCGAATGGCCACTTTTTTTTATAATATAAGTGAATTATAAGTTAATTTTTTATGCTAAATAGTGCTTTATGACAGGCGAAGGATGGCTGCAGCTAGCATGTAACCTGCCAGACTGCTGTCAGTATAGATAAGGAGGTGACGATATGAAGCTGCAACAACTTCGCTACATCTGGGAAGTCAACCGACATAGCCTGAATGTGTCCGCAACGGCCCAGAGCCTGTTTACCTCCCAACCCGGTATCTCAAAACAGATTCGCTTGCTTGAAGACGAGCTGGGGGTGGAAATTTTTGCGCGCAGTGGCAAGCACCTGACCCGGGTAACGCCAGCCGGCCAGTCGATTATCGAGCTCGCCGGGCAGGTGCTCAAGCTGACCGAGAACATCAAGCAGGTGGCTCAGGAGCATAGCGATGAGCGCCGTGGCAGTCTGTCCATCGCCACGACTCACACCCAGGCACGCTATGCGCTGCCGCCCATCATCAGTGAGTTCACGCTGAAGTACCCGGAAGTTGCTCTGCACATGCAGCAGGGAACGCCCAAGCAGATTGCCCAGATGGTCAGCGATGGCCAGGCCGACTTTGCGATTGCCACCGAGTCGCTCGAACTGTTTACCGACCTGGTGCTGCTGCCTTGCTACCGCTGGAACCGCTGTATCCTGGTACCCAGGGAGCATGCGCTCGCCTCACTGGAGGGACCGCTGACCCTTCAGGCATTGGCCGAGCACCCGCTGGTTACCTACGTGTTCGGGTTTACCGGCCGCTCGCAACTGGACGATGCATTCAAGGCGGAGGGCCTGACCCCCAACGTGGTACTGACCGCGGCCGATGCCGATGTGATCAAGACCTACGTGCGCCTGGGGATGGGGGTGGGAATCGTGGCGCATATGGCGGTAGACCCGGCGCTGGACGACGATCTGGTGGCATTGGATGCAAGCCACCTGTTCGAAAGTTCGACCACCAAGATAGGAATTCGCCGAGGCACGTTCATGCGTGGCTACATGTACGATTTTCTGACCCGTTTTGCGCCTCACCTGAGCCGTGATCTGGTCGACGAGGCGCTGACTGTAGGGCCACGCTTCGAACAGACCCTGTTCGAGGACGTCGAGCTGCCAGAGCACTGAATCTGGCCTCGGGTCTCACCTGGCCCATGGGGAGTCGCCAGGTGAGCAGGCAGGTCAGTGCTGGAGGTGCAAGCCGCATTCGCGCTTCTCTTCCACCTTGGTGGGGTCGAAGTAGTCGAAGTTGTTCGGCAGGCCACGTGCCTCCAGGTACTGATACATGTCCTTGGCGCTCCAGTGCAGTAACGGCGCGACTTTCACCAGACCGTCGCCATTGCGGCTGACCGGCTGCATCCTGGCACGCTCCGGAGTGTCCTCGGCGCGCAGCGCAGTGAACCAGATATCCGGACGCATCTCGTTCAAGGCGCGCTCGAAGGGCTCGATCTTGACCTCTTGCGTGAATGCCGCGTGGCGCGGGTCGTCAATGCCGGGCATGGGGCCTTCCAGTGCTTCTCGGTGTGCCCGCGTGCGCCTGGGCACGAAACTGACAATGTTAAGGCCGAGCTGCTTGATCACGGTATCGGCGAACTGGTAAGTGGCTTCGGTGTTGTAGCCGCTATCCATCCACACGATCGGCATATCCGGACGCACCTGGGTCACCATATGCAGGATCACGGCTTCAAATGGCCGGAAGTTGGTCGTGCAGATAGGACGCTCGCCCTGAGTCAACGCCCACTCGATAAGCGCCTGGGGGTTGTTGCCCAGGTCGCGATTGATCGCTTCAAGCGATGAGGACATGTTGCCTCCTTGTCATATTGATAAATCACGCGGGTAGGCTATCAAACTGCGCCTGTACACCCCCAATACCGTTTGGTTTGGCGTTTATATTCCTTTTGGATTGAAATCCCGCCTTGCTTATTCCAGCGCCTTGATGAGATGACGAATCTTGTCCAGCGTTTCCGTGTACTCCTCGTCGAGCGTCGAGTCGGCTACCAGGCCACCGCCGCCCCATACGTGCAGCCGACCCTCGCTTGCCGCAAAGGTACGAATGGTGATCGAGGTGTCCATGCTGCCACGAACATCCACATAGCCCAGACTGCCGCAGTAGACGCTGCGCTGACAGGGCTCCAGCTCGGCAATGATCTGCATGGCGCGAATCTTGGGAGCACCGGTGATCGACCCGCCCGGAAATGCCGCCGACAGTAGCGCGATGGGCGAGGCGCTGTGGGCAAGCTCGCCCTGCACGACGCTGACCAGGTGGTGCACGTTAGGGTAGCTCTCAAGTTGGCACAGTTGGGGAACGCTGATGGTGCCTGGCTGGCATACGCGGCCAAGGTCGTTACGCAGAAGATCAACGATCATCACGTTCTCGGCGCGGTCCTTGGTGCTGCTCAGTAGCTGCTCGGCGAGAGCGCTATCCTCTTGCGGGGTGGCGCCGCGGGGGCGAGTGCCCTTGATCGGGCGGGTTTCCACCCGACCGTTGCGGCTTTGAATAAAGCGCTCTGGTGATACCGAGAGAACGGCCTGCTTGTCCCAGGCCATGAAGCCGGAAAAAGGCGTGGGGGTGGCGTTACGCAGGCGCAGGTAGGCCTGCCACTCATCGCCTTCATAGGCGGCTGAAAAGCGCTGGGCAAGGTTGATCTGGTAGCAGTCACCGGCACGAATGTAGCGTTGAACGGCATCAAAGCGTTCGGCGTAGTCGCGGTGCTCTAGCTCGCTCTTGAAGGGCTCGGTGAGTCTGAAGGACGCAGATGCTGTCGGCGCCTCGAGCCAGGCCAATACCTGCTTGCGGCGCTCGTCAGTGGCAACCAGCCACGCTTCACGGGTTGCGTGATCAAGGGTGATGCACCAGTCATACAGGCCAAGGCGTGCTTGAGGGAGGCTTGTTACATCAGGTTGCTGTGCGTCGATCAGGCGCTCCCGGCCCAGATCATACCCCCAGTAGCCGATCAATCCACCCATGAAGGGCAGTTCACTCGCAAGAGCCGATGCGTCAGCGCACTGGCCGGGCAGTTGCTCGAGCAGCCACTGCTGCTGGGCAAAACTGTCGCCGGGAGGCAGGGGGGGGAACTCGGGCTCTGCCGTTAGCAAGGCTGATACACCCTCAGCGCTTACTTCAAGCGTAGCCACGGGGTCGCTACTGATGATATCGAAGCGCCCCTGGGCCACGGGACGGCCGCTATCCAGCAGCACCGCGCCTGGGCGCTGGCGAAGCGCGTCAAACAAGTTCAGCGGGTCAGAAGAGTAGGGCAGAGTGGAGATCGACAACGCCGTGGTCATGGAGCAAACGCCTAGCCGGTAAAAGGCGCCTATATTAGAGCTCGCATGACGCCCATGCCAGTACCATGCATGACGCATTTCTCACACTCGCAGAAAGATTGTTGACACTGTCAGGCGTGATAGACTTTTTGACTACAACGAAAGATGCATTGGTGGGCCGATTTACAAGGTTGACGGTTTATTGCCACAGGGCTAAAGTTTCACTACTTTCTTAATTGTCGACAATTTGCCATGCACTTACCCGTTTCTTCTCCCTACCCGACCGAGCTTGCACCTGACATGGTGACGCCCGAAGTGCGCACACTCGCCGAGCGGGTATTTCACCAGTTGCAAAGCGACATTGTACGCGGTGTGCTGGCACCGGGCAGCAAGATTACCGAGCCAGGACTCGCCAAGACCTACGGCATTTCCCGGGGGCCGTTGCGAGAGGCCATGCGCCGCCTGGAGTCGCACCGGCTGATCGAGCGCGTGCCCCATGTGGGCGCCCGGGTAGTCAAGCTGTCGATGAAAGAGCTGATCGAGCTGTTTGACGTTCGTGAGGCCCTGGAGAGCATGGCGGCAAGGCTCGCCGCCGAGCACATGACCGCCGAGGAGATCCAGGGCCTGCGCGATGTGCTGACCCTGCATGAAAGTCAGGCCGATCTGCAGCGGGGTGAAGCCTACTACCAGCGTGAGGGCGATCTCGACTTTCACTACCGTATCGTGCAAGGCAGTCACAACAAGATGCTGATGAGCCTTCTTTGCAACGATCTTTACTACCTGGTTCGTCTGTACCGCACCCAGTTCAGTGCCAGCGGCACGCGCCCCCAGCGCGCCTTTGTCGAACATCACCGTATCGTGGATGCCATCGAGGCCGGGGATGCCGAGCTTGCCGAACTGCTGATGCGCCGTCATGTCAGCGCATCCCGGGCCAATGTGGCTGATCGCTACGCGGCCACGCTCGAACAATCCTCTGTAACGCAGGCCGAGTGAGCGGCCCGCCCCAATTGCCAGGAGCCATTCTAATGTCGACGCTTACCCCCGGCGCCCGTTTCAAGGCCGCACTTGAAACCCATCGTCCGCTCCCCATTCTTGGCACCATCAATGCCTATACCGCCCTGATGGCCGAGCGGGTAGGCCATCAGGCGATCTACCTTTCCGGTGGCGGTGTGGCCAACGCCTCCTTCGGTCTGCCGGATCTGGGCATAACGACCATGAACGACGTGGTGGAGGATGCTCACCGCATCTGCGGGGCGACCGAGCTTCCGCTGCTGGTGGATATCGATACCGGCTGGGGCGGTGCGTTCAACATTGCCCGCACCGTAAAGGAAATGCAGCGCGCGGGGGTCGCGGCGGTGCATGTGGAAGACCAGGTGGCGCAGAAGCGCTGCGGGCACCGGCCGAACAAGGCGATCGTCTCCCAGCAGGAGATGGTCGATCGGATCAAGGCCGCCGCAGACGCGCGGGTCGATCCGGACTTCTATCTGATCGCACGCACCGATGCGTTTCAGAAAGAGGGGCTGGATGCTGCCATCGAGCGGGCCAATGCCTGTATTGACGCGGGAGCAGATGCCATCTTCGCCGAAGCGGTGCATACCCTGGATGACTACAAGGCCTTCTGCGAGCGCGTCAATGCGCCGATTCTGGCCAATATTACCGAGTTCGGCGCCACGCCGCTGTTTACCCAGTCAGAGCTTGGCGATGTGGGCTGTCGCATGGTCCTCTATCCGCTTTCTGCGTTTCGTGCCATGAACGCCGCTGCGCTCAAGGTCTACCAAAGCATTCTGGAGAATGGCCACCAGAAAGAGGTGGTGCCTCTCATGCAGACCCGGGATGAGCTTTACGACTTTCTCAACTACCACGATTTCGAGCAGAAGCTGGACGCGCTGTTCGCCGAAAAAGGCGACGGGCAGCAGTAGTGCGTTCCATCCATCCTCAGATTGGCGATCAACACCAGCTTGACGACCAACACCAGCTTGACGACCAACAACAAGAGCAGGACAGGAGACACACCATGGCTGATAAACCCGTGACAGGTGCAGGACTACGCGGCCAGAGCGCCGGTTCCACCGCGCTGTGTACGGTAGGCAAGACAGGCTCGGGCCTGACCTACCGCGGCTTTGATATCAAGGAGCTTGCCGAGAAGGCCAGGTTCGAAGAAGTGGCCTACCTGCTGCTGAAAGGCAAGCTGCCCAATCAGGCCGAGCTTGATTACTATATCGACCGGCTCAAGCGCCTGCGTGGACTGCCCGATGCGCTGAAAACCGTGCTGGAGCAGATTCCCAGAGATGCCCACCCGATGGACGTGATGCGTACCGGCACCTCGATGCTGGGCAATCTCGAGACCGAGGAGAGTTTCGACCAGCAGCAGGATGTGGCCGACCGCCTGCTGGCCGTACTGCCCTCGATCATCTGCTACTGGTACCGTTTCTCCCACGATGGCGTGCGTATCGACACGCAAACCGATGATGTGTCCGTGGGCGGGCATTTTCTCAACATGCTGCGCGGTGAGCCTGCCTCCGAGCTGCACGCGCGCGTCATGAACGTTTCGCTGATCCTCTACGCCGAGCACGAGTTCAACGCCTCGACCTTTACTGCCCGGGTATGCGCTTCGACGCTTTCCGACATGCACTCCTGCGTGACCGGTGCGATTGGCTCGCTGCGTGGCCCGCTGCACGGTGGCGCCAACGAAGCCGCCATGGCGATGATCGAGCAGTGGACCTCGCCGGACGAGGCGGAAAGCAAGATCATGGGCATGCTGGAGCGCAAGGACAAGATCATGGGCTTTGGCCATGCCATCTACCGCGAGTCCGACCCGCGTAACGAGATCATCAAGGAGTGGTCCAGAAAACTTTCCGAAGACGTGGGCGATAACGTGCTCTATCCAGTGTCCGAGCGTGTGGAAGAGGTGATGTGGCGTGAGAAGAAGCTGTTCTGTAACGCGGATTTCTTCCACGCAAGCGCCTATCACTTCATGGATATTCCTACCAAGCTGTTTACGCCGATCTTTGTCATGTCGCGCGTTACCGGCTGGGCGGCTCACGTATTCGAGCAGCGTGCCAACAATCGTATCATTCGCCCCAGTGCGGATTACACCGGCCCCGAGAAGAGTGCCTGGGTGCCGATAGAAGCGCGTGATTGACCGCGTGGCCCGGCCCAAGCTGCCGGGCCTGAATTTTTGCCCCTTTGCGTGAGTCCTGCCATGAATACCCGCTACCGTAAGCCGCTGCCTGGTACCGAACTCGAGTTTTTCGACGCTCGTGAGGCGGTGGAAGACATTCAGCCCGGCGCCTATGACAAGCTTCCCTATACCTCCCGCGTGCTCGCCGAGCAGCTGGTGCGCCGCTGCGACCCGGCACTGCTGTCCGATGCCCTGATCCAGCTGATCGAGCGGCGGCGCGATCTGGATTTCCCCTGGTATCCGGCGCGGGTGGTGTGTCACGACATTCTGGGCCAGACCGCGCTGGTGGACCTGGCCGGGTTGCGTGATGCCATTGCCGAGAAGGGGGGCGACCCTGCCAAGGTCAACCCCGTCGTGCCCACTCAATTGATTGTCGATCACTCCTTGGCCGTCGAGCATGCAGGCTTTGAAGAGGGCGCGTTCGAGAAGAATCGTGCCATCGAGGATCGCCGCAACGACGATCGTTTCCACTTTATCAACTGGACCAGGACGGCGTTCGAGAACGTCGATGTGATCCCGCCCGGCAACGGCATCATGCACCAGATCAATCTGGAGAAGATGTCGCCGGTGGTGCAGAACCGTGACGGCATTGCCTACCCGGATACCTGCGTGGGTACGGATAGCCATACGCCCATGGTGGATGCCCTGGGCGTGATTTCCGTAGGCGTGGGTGGGCTCGAGGCCGAAAGTGTCATGCTGGGCAGGGCGTCCATGATGCGCCTGCCGGATATCGTCGGTGTAGAGCTTGCCGGCAAGCTGCAGCCGGGGATTACCGGCACTGACATGGTACTGGCCATTACCGAATTTCTGCGCAAGGAACGGGTGGTCGGCGCCTATCTTGAATTTTTCGGTGAAGGCGCCGATGCACTGACCATTGGTGACCGCGCGACCATTTCGAACATGACGCCCGAGTATGGGGCGACGGCGGCCATGTTCTACATCGACGGCCAGACCATCGACTACCTGAAACTGACCGGGCGCGAGGATGAGCAGGTAGCGCTGGTGGAAACCTACGCCAGGCACACCGGTCTCTGGGCAGACAGCCTGAAAGGCGTCGAGTACGAGCGCCTGCTGCGCTTTGATCTCTCGTCGGTGACCCGCACCCTGGCCGGGCCTTCCAATCCCCATGCGCACCTGCCGACCTCGGAACTCGTTGCTCGCGGTATTGCGGTAGGGCTTGAGGCGGCACGCGACGAGGAGCGTGCTGGCCGAATGCCCGATGGCGCGGTGATTATCGCCGCCATTACCAGCTGCACCAATACGTCGAACCCGCGCAACATGGTGGCCGCTGGCTTGATTGCCCGCAACGCCAACCGCCTGGGGCTTGCCCGCAAGCCCTGGGTGAAGTCGTCGCTGGCGCCGGGCTCCAAGACCGTCAAGATGTATCTGGAAGAAGCCGGATTGATGAGCGAGCTTGAGGCGCTTGGCTTTGGCGTGGTGGCCTACGCCTGTACCACTTGCAACGGCATGTCCGGGGCGCTGGACCCGAAAATCGAGCAGGAGATTACCCAGCGTGATCTTTACGCCACCGCTGTGCTGTCGGGTAACCGCAACTTCGATGGGCGGATTCACCCCAACGCCCAGCAGGCCTTTCTGGCCTCGCCGCCGCTGGTAGTGGCCTACGCCATTGCGGGAACGATTCGTTTTGATATCGAAAAGGACGTGCTGGGCATCGACCAGGCGGGCAATCCCGTTACCTTGAAGGATATCTGGCCCGCCGACGAAGAGATCGATGCTATCGTGCAAGCGGCGGTAAAGCCCGAGCAGTTCCGCCAGACCTACATTCCCATGTTCGACCTGGACAAGAGCGCACGTACCCAGGTAAGCCCGCTGTACGACTGGCGCCCCCAGAGCACCTATATTCGCCGTCCACCGTACTGGGAGGGCAAGATGGCCAGGGAACGCACCCTCAAGGGCATGCGTCCGCTGGCGATCCTGCCGGACAATATCACCACCGACCACCTGTCGCCCTCCAACGCCATCCAGTTGAGCAGTGCCGCGGGCGAGTACCTGGCCAAGATGGGGCTGCCCGAGGAGGACTTCAACTCTTACGCCACCCACCGTGGCGATCATCTCACCGCCCAGCGGGCCACCTTTGCCAATCCCAAGTTGTATAACGAAATGGTGCGCGACGCTGACGGCGTCGTGAAACAGGGCTCGCTGGCACGGGTCGAACCAGAAGGGCAGGTCATGCGCATGTGGGAAGCCATCGAGACGTATATGGCACGCAAGCAGCCACTGATCATCATCGCTGGTGCCGACTACGGCCAGGGTTCCTCGCGGGACTGGGCGGCCAAGGGGGTGGCGCTGGCCGGTGTGGAGGCGATTGTTGCGGAAGGCTTCGAGCGTATTCACCGCACCAACCTGATCGGCATGGGCGTCATGCCGCTGGAGTTCGAGCCCGGCACCACGCGCCTGACGCTTGCTCTTGATGGCACCGAAACCTTCGATGTGGAAGGGGCCGTGTCGCCGGGCGCTCTGCTGACCCTGGTGATTCATCGCCGCGAAGGAGGAAGCGAGCGCGTGGTGGTGAAGTGTCGCCTGGACACCGCCGAGGAAGTGTCGATTTATACCGCCGGCGGCGTGCTGCAGCGCTTTGCCCAGGACTTTCTCGAATCATCGGCTGCCTGAACCTGACGGAGTGAACTCATGAATGACGCCGCGCGCCACTATCCACCGCAGATCCGTATTCCCGCGACCTATATGCGGGGGGGCACCAGCAAGGGCGTGTTTTTCAAGTTAAGCGACTTGCCTGCTGCCGCGCAGGTGCCAGGCACCGCCCGTGATCAGCTGCTCTTGCGTGTCATCGGCAGTCCCGACCCCTATGAAAAGCAGATCGACGGGATGGGCGGCGCCACGTCGAGTACCAGCAAGACGGTCATTCTGTCCAAAAGTGAATCCACCGAGCACGATGTGGACTACCTGTTTGGTCAGGTCGCCATCGACAAGCCCTACGTGGACTGGAGCGGCAACTGCGGCAACCTTTCCGCTGCGGTTGGTCCTTTTGCGGTGGCCAACGGCTTGGTAGACGCTGCGCGTATTCCGCATGATGGTGTGGTCGAAGTGCGCATCTGGCAGGTGAATATCCAGAAAACCATCGTGTCTCGGGTGCCTGTCATCAATGGCCAAGTGCAGGAGACCGGGGATTTCGAGCTCGATGGCGTGACCTTTCCTGCCGCTGAGATTCCGGTAGCCTTCATGGACCCGGCCGATGGTGAAGGGGCAATCTTCCCTACCGGCAATCTGATCGATGAGCTCGACGTGCCCGGTGTGGGGCTGCTCAGGGCAACGCTGATCAACGCAGGTATCCCTACGGTTTTTGTCGATGCGGCAGATCTAGGCTATGACGGCACCGAAAGGCAGGCCGCCATCAATGGAGATGAGCGTGCGCTGGAACTATTTGAGACGATTCGCGCCCAGGGTGCTCTGCGTATGGGGTTGATTGCCGATATCAGTGAAGCCGCCCAGCGCCAGCATACCCCCAAGATCGCGTTTGTAGCCCCGCCGGCGGATTACGTTGCCTCGAGCGGCAAGTGCATAAAAGGCGCGGATATCGATCTGCTGGTGCGGGCGCTCTCGATGGGAAAACTGCACCATGCGATGATGGGCACCGCAGCCGTTGCCATTGCAGCCGCTGCTGCCATTGAGGGCACGCTGGTCAACCTAGCCGCTACCCGCGACACATCCGGGGGCGGCAAGCGCAATGCCGTCACGTTTGGACATCCGTCCGGCAGCTTGCGGGTCGGGGCAGAGGCCCGCCTTGTCGAGGGCTGCTGGCATATCGAAAAAGCGGTAATGAGCCGTAGCGCTCGAGTATTGATGGAAGGCGTCGTGCGCATTCCCGGTGACAGCTTTCAGGCCTGAAAGGTGAGGCCCTGACGTCACAAGGGGGTGAAAACCTTGGCAATCGAGAAACGCAGGTGAATTATCCGGTGGCCTGGAAAGTGCCACCGGATAATGGCAAAGCTTGGCATTCAGTCTTCAATCACCACCTGGTCACGCATGCGATCAACCGTCGCTTCACCAATGCCGCTGACGCGAGTCAGGTCATCGGCGCTTTCAAAGTCACCATTGGCTTCACGCTCTTCAACGATGGCCGCAGCACGGCTTGGCCCGATACCTGGCAGCTCGGCGAGCAGTTCCTCGTTGGCGGTATTGATATTGATGGGGGCGACATCTTGTGCCAATGCACTGCTGGTCACACCCAGGCTCAGGCTCAGTACGAGAGCTGCAAACAGGTTTTTCAGTGTCATGTTCATCAGGCGAATTGTCCCTTGTAAGTCAGCAGGATAAAAGTAGCGACCGAATTATTGTTAACGGTGCGCCTGACTAACTTAACGCGTTCATTTAATGAATGTTGTCAGAGATGTGCGATACGATTTGTAAGTATTCGGCTATCCATGTGTGGCAAATCGCTTACAAGCAAGCCTCAAGAGACTGTTATAATGCGCTTAAATGAGTATGGAGTTGTGCTGTGTCTGAATCCCCGCTGATCATCGCGCTTGATTACCCGTCTCTGGATGCCGCCTTGTGCATGGCTGACCAGCTTGACCCGGCCCGCTGCCGTTTGAAAGTGGGCAAGGAGCTGTTTACCCGTAGCGGCCCGGCCGTGCTTGAAGCGTTGCATGGGCGTGGGTTCGACGTGTTTCTGGACCTTAAATTTCATGACATTCCCAATACGGTGGCGGGTGCCGTACAGGCGGCGGCGGAGCAGGGGGTATGGATGGTGAATGTGCATGCCGCTGGCGGTCGCAGGATGATGGAGGCGGCGGCCGAGCGGCTTGCAAGCAACCATTTGACCACCCATTTGATTGCGGTCACCGTGTTGACCAGCACCGAGCAGAGCGGTCTGCAGGAAGTCGGTGTTACCGGCGCGCTGGACGAGCAGGTCGAACGCCTGGCGCGCTTGACGCAGCAAAGCGGCCTGGATGGCGTGGTATGTTCAGCTCAGGAGGCGGCGCATCTCAGGAAGGTATGCGGTGAGCGCTTTTTGAAAGTCACGCCAGGTATTCGCCCCAGTTTTGCCGCAGTCAATGATCAGCAGCGCATCATGACGCCCAGTGAAGCGATGCGGGCAGGAAGCACTCACCTGGTCATCGGGCGCCCGGTTACTCAGGCGACTGATCCCATGCAGGCGCTTGCCGCCATAGAAGCCGACCTCGCTTGAAGCACTATTCGCCTTCAACGCCGGTGATGGGTTTGATCGTTCCCCAGCGCCGGCAGCTGGGACACTGCCAGGAAAGGGCGTCACTCGAGAATCCGCAGCGCCTGCAGCGGTGTCGTGGCCGGTCCTTCAGCAAGGCCTGCGTATGGTACTTGAGCAGTAACAGGCGCGAGTCTGGTGTCGCTCTGCCGCTCAGACGCTGGCTTTCAACATACAGGTCGAGCAGGTAGTCAAGCCCGCCCAGGCTCGGCGCCTCGTGTAGCCACTCACCCGTTCGCTCGATGGCACTATCCACGCCATCACGCTGGTGAACAAGCTCGCCCAACATCACGATGACGCTCGTGTAGGGGGCTTGGTCCAGCAACCGATACAGGTGAGCTTCCAGACCCTTGATGTCATCGAGGCGCATATAGGCGCGCTTCAAGGCCGGCAGCATGGTCGGGATGTGCGCGGCATCCTGTGTGGGAATATGCTCGAGCCGCTCGATGGCGCGCGCATAGTGGCCGTTGTCCATTTCAAGCTCAGCCAGCAGCAGCGTGGCGCGAATGCAGCGTTCATCCAGCTGCAGCGCTTTCTTGAGGTGCTTTCTAGCCAGTGCGCGGCTGGACTGGGCGATCTCTTCCTGGGCCAGTTCGCACAGCCAGTGCGACGCCGGGCGGCGCATTCCCGCATGTTGCTTCAAAAGCGGCTGAATGACATCGTAGGCGTGATGCCACTCTTTTTCACGCTCGAGAATATCGACCATCAGCCGCTTGGCGGCATAGCGAAACTCGTCGTTCGTTGAGTGTTCAAGCAGCGAGTCCAGTAAACGCTGCGCCCGATCATGGACGCCCAGTGCCATGAAATCGCGCGCAAGCTCGAGTTGAACGCTTTCATTGACGCTACGCGACAGCGCGGGCCGAGCCAGCAGATTCTGATGAATGCTGACGGCCTTGTCGGCCTCACCACGCATTCGGAACAGTTTGCCCAGCGCAATATGCGTGTCTACCGTATCACTATTGACGTCCAGGGCATTGATAAACGTATTGATGGCTTCATCGGGCTGCTCGTTGAGCAGATAGTTCAGCCCGATGAAGTATTCGCGTGATAGCGAGGAGGAGGTGGCCACGGGCGCCTGGCGGGCGCGGCGAGCGGCATGGCGAATGCCCAACCCGAAGCCGATGGCAATGGCCGCCAGCAGCAAGCCTAGCAGCATGGCATCATGCATTTAGGCGAGTTCCTTGAGCTCCCGCGGTTCCTTGAACTCCTGTGTGCGTAGACGATCCAGCTCCTTGCGCTGCTGCTTGTTATGGCGTTCGCTGCGTGCCAGGCGGGTTTTCAGGCGCGCATAGACCCCCAGCATGGCGAGCATGCCCAGCAGCACGCCAAACGTCAGCGCTGCCAGCAGCCACACCGAGAACGAGACGGCGGGCAGTTCTACCCAGATGAGATTCAAGGCAATGGCTTGCTGGTTATTCACGGCAAACAGAATGCCGATCAGTAGAACAACCAGCAAGATAACGGCAAGAATCAGCCCTTTGATCCAACGCATGAGAGTTTCCTAGTCAGTGACGTTCGCAGAGTGGCTCTATTGTGTATGAGTCTTGGCGCGACGTCATCCTACAGATATAGATTACCAATAGGGCAGTGACTGCCTTGGGCTAGTAGCCAAGCGCACGGCTGGCATCCACCTGTTCGCGTAGCTCCTTGCCTGGCTTGAAATGAGGAACATACTTGCCATCCAGCTCGACGGGGTCACCTGTTTTCGGGTTGCGACCCGTGCGGGGCTCACGAAAGTGCAGCGAAAAACTGCCGAAGCCACGTATTTCGACGCGGCCGCCACTGGAAAGGGCTTCGGTCATATCGTCCAGAATAATACGTACCGCCGTTTCGACTTCTTTGGCGGATAGCTCCGGTTGACGCATCGCGATTTGTTCGATCAATTCAGATTTGGTCATCGGTTGGCTCCCTGCAAGCTGTGAAGGCCGTGGCTGGCTCTGCTGATCTCGATCACTCGAATTCAGCATACTGTGCAAATCGATATTAAACAATGCAGATAAAACAAGGTACTAGACTGGATAACAGCATAGGCGAAGCTTGGCGCTGGCGCGACCTTTTAGCTTAGGTATACTGGCGCTTCATTTTCATCATCAAAGAGGCCGGCCTTGAGCGACGACACATCCTCAGAAGCCATTCTGCGCAAGCGCCTTTACTGGCACTCCCGGCGCGGCATGTGGGAACTGGATCTACTGCTGATTCCGTTTCTGGAAAAACGTTTTCAAACACTTGGCGAGGAGGACCGGCGAGCTTACGAACGGTTGATTGCCGAAGAAGACCAGGATCTGTTTGTCTGGCTGATGCACCGCGAATGGCCGGAAGACCCCGCGCTACGGCGTATCGTGCAGATGATCGTCGAGCATGCCGAAAACACCGATAATTCTGCCTATCGTACCCTCTAGCGCTGCTGGTCTGCTCCAGGCGGTTTTAGCACTGGGGCTTTGTGTGCTGAGCCTTCAGCTATTGGGCGCCTGGGTGGCCGGTATCGCGGGCGCCGTGTTTATCGTACTGCTCTGGCGCAGCGCTTCTGTCCAGCCCAAGGGGGTACTCTACCTCACAGAGGGTGAGGGCACGCTGTCGGGACGTTGGCGACTGGCCTATGGAGAGCTTGGGGAAGAGTTGACCGTGCGCTGTGACTACCTGGGCCCTTGGCTGATAGGACTTTGGGTAGGGCCTGAGCGTCTCTGGCTCTGGCCCGATAGCCTGCCCCGCGAAAGCCACCGGCAGCTGCGCCGGTTATGCCACCGTGCCGGGCGTTAGGTCGGCAAGGGTCAGGCAAGAGGGGGCGGTTGCTGGCTGGCCAGAAGGCCAGTCAGTCGAGTAGTGCAGCCCGCGCGACTCACGGCGCGTCACTGCTGCCGCTACCGTCAGCTTTGCCAGCAAGAGTGCCTGGCGAAGCTGGATGCCTTCAAGCGAGCATTGATCCACTGGCCCCTCGTTCAGGCGCATTGATAGTTCGGCAAGCTTGTGTTGAGCAGTCTTGAGGCCGGCGCTGCTGCGCACAATCGATACATGCTGAGTCATGATACAGCGAAGCTCGTGGCGTAGCGCCATGAGCATGTCCTGATCTGGCGGGCTCAACGTGGCAAGGCGTTCGGGTCCTGAAGGCGTCGAGTTCTTCCAGTGGGGCGCTTTTTTCTCGCGCAGCGCCTGGGCGCAGCTTCTGGCATAGACCAGACACTCCAGCAGCGAATTGCTCGCCATGCGGTTGGCACCATGCAAGCCTGTATAGGCAACTTCCCCAACGGCATACAGGTTAGGTACTTGCGTGGCGCCCTGATGGTTCGTGGCAATGCCGCCGCAGCTATAGTGCGCGGCGGGAACTACCGGGATCGGCTGCCGCGTTATATCCATGCCGCGTGCGGCGCAGTGGGCGACAATCGTCGGGAAGTGATGGTGAATGGCGCGCTCCCCCAGGTGGCGGATATCCAGCCACACGTGCCCGAGGTTGCTCTTCTGGATCTGAGCATCGATAGCTCGTGCCACCACATCCCGGGGCGCCAGTTCGGCTCTGGGATCAAGGGCGGGCATGAACCGCTTGCCGGCTTCATCGAGCAGGTAGCCGCCTTCGCCGCGTACCGCTTCGCTGATGAGAAATGCTGGCCCGTCAGGGTCATACAGGCTGGTCGGATGAAACTGCTGAAACTCCAGATTCATCAACGGCGCACCCAGCTCGGCGGCCATGATCATGCCTTCGCCGCTGCTGGGAGAGGGAGTGGTCGTGTGCTGATAAAGACCGCTGGCGCCACCGGTAGCCAGTACGGTGTTATAGGCCGTCAGTCTGTGCAACTGATGCTGCGCGTCAAGCCCGTAAGCGCCGCGACAACCCCCGTCATCATCCTGCAGTAACCCCAGCATGGTGAGGTCATTGCGCTGATGAATGCGTGGGTGCTGTGCGGCCTTGTGCGAGAGCGTATCAATCAGTGCACGTCCCGTGGCGTCATCGGCGTGAATGACTCTCCGCGCGCTATGCCCGCCTTCTCGGGTCAGATGGTAGGCATAGCGGGCGCCGTCGGTGGTATCCGGCGTAAAGGGGACGCCATTGTCGATCAGCCACTGAATGGCCTCCGGGCCATGAGTAACGGTAAAGCGAACCGCCTGCTCATTGCACAAGCCGTCCCCGGCGATCAGCGTATCCTGGATATGGGCTTCCAGGCTGTCCTCCGGGGAGAGTGCGGCGGCGATGCCCCCTTGAGCCCATCGGCTGGCGCCTTTTTCATCGTGTTCTGGGCGCACCAGTGTGACAGAAAAGTGCTCGGCTGCCATAAGCGCCAGGGTCAGGCCGGCCACGCCGCCGCCAATAATCAGAATATCGCTTGTTGGCGTGCTCATCAGGCCCGCTCCTTTTTATAGCTATCTGCAGTGTGCTGCCAAACGGCAGGCATCATAGCGTGGCCATCAGTGGTTGGCGATGCAGAAACGCAAAAAATCCGCATCGATCATGGTGATCGTGCAGATAGTCAAAATAAGGGGAGCGAAAAATAGAAGTGGTGCCCGGAGCCGGACTTGAACCGGCACGGGGTTACCCCCGAGAGATTTTAAGTCTCTTGCGTCTACCGATTTCGCCATCCGGGCAGTGCAGCATGAAAACGTTGCACGGCACATAAAAGTGGAGGCTGGAGTCGGAATCGAACCGGCGTACACGGAGTTGCAGTCCGCTGCATAACCACTCTGCCATCCAGCCTGAAGAGTCGATGGAGCGGGAAAAGAGATTTGACCGGGCTGGCGTTCCAGCTCTCGACCCTACCTGCTTTGCCACACTGTCCAAGTTGGAGCGGGAAAAGAGATTCGAACTCTCGACCCTCGCCTTGGCAAGGCGATGCTCTACCACTGAGCTATTCCCGCTCGACTCGAGGGCGAATTATACGCATCGCCGGTGAGATGTCAATCATCAATGTCGTCATCATCTCATCCAGGTAATCAAATACTTACATGGAGCGACTAAGATGAGGCCAGGCCGCCTTGAGATACTGGATCATTGACCAGAGTGTCAGGACCGCAGCGGCATAGAGAACGACAACGCCCAGCAGGGCAATTTCGTGACTGGGCGGCAGGGCGAGCAGGATCAGCAGCGCCACCATCTGTAGCGTAGTCTTGAGCTTGCCGATCCAGGAAACCGCCACCAGGCCGCGTTTGCCCATTTCTGCCATCCACTCCCGCAGTGCGGAAATGACGATTTCACGTCCGATAATGACCAGCGCCGGTAGCGTCAGCACCAGGGTGTCGTAACGCTCGATCAGCAGGGCCAGAGCCACGACGACCATGAGCTTGTCGGCTACCGGATCCAGAAACGCGCCAAAGGGCGTCGACTGATTCCAGCGCCGGGCCAGATAGCCGTCCAGCCAGTCGGTCGCCGACGCCAGGGCGAAAAGCCCGGCGGCCAGCGGCATGCTCCAGTTGAAAGGCAAGTAGAACAGCACGACAAGCAGAGGAATGAAGGCAACTCTGGCTAGTGTCAGTAGGTTGGGTATATTCATCGCGGTCGGCGATCCTTACCGGAGAGTCATAAGATTCGAAATGTGGTCTAGGGCCATTCTATCCCCCTTGGCAGGCGGCATCCATGCCCAAGGCGGGTTTATCCGTCAAGGGCAAGATATTATTTATTAAGGGCAAGATAAATGCTCTCGGCAAGTGCTGCGTTGATGCCCGGCACTCGCGCAAGCTCCGCGCGGCTGGCCTTCTGCACGCCTTGAAGCCCGCCAAAAAAGCGTAGAAGTTCGCGTCGGCGCTTGGGGCCGATACCGGGTATCTCCTGGAGCGTCGAGGTGCGTCTGGCTTTATCACGCTGCGCGCGGTGCCCAGCGATGGCAAAACGGTGCGATTCATCGCGGATGTGCTGGATAAGGTGCAGGGCAGGCGATGCAGGGTCCAGCGGTAGCGGATTGTCGGCGGTTTCCAGAAACAGCGTTTCAAGCCCTGCCTTGCGCGTCGTACCCTTGGCCACGCCGAGCAGAAGGATGCCGGTGACCGCGAGCTCGTCGAGCACCTCTCGCGCCATGTTGAGCTGACCCTTGCCGCCGTCGACTATCAAGATGTCCGGTGCCACGGCCTCGCCGCTCTTGACGCGTTTCAACCGGCGGGTAAGCGCCTGCTGCATGGCCGCGTAATCGTCGCCGGCGGCCACGCCTTCGATGCGAAAGTGACGATAGTCACTCTTGCGCGGACCCTGATGATCGAAGACCACACAGGAGGCCACCGTGGCTTCGCCGTGGCTGTGGCTGATATCAAAGCACTCAAGCCGCTCGGGCAGGCTGTCAAGTCCCAGCGCCTTCTGCAGGGCGGCAAA
The DNA here is from genome assembly GCF_020075495.1 of Vreelandella aquamarina. Taxonomy (GTDB): domain Bacteria; phylum Pseudomonadota; class Gammaproteobacteria; order Pseudomonadales; family Halomonadaceae; genus Vreelandella; species Vreelandella aquamarina_A. The sequence goes on along the minus strand of NZ_JABYQT010000015.1, from coordinate 37,787 downwards.
ACGCTGGGTGAGCTGGGTGGTATTGGCCAGTTGTGACGCCAGCTGCTGCTCTGCATTGGTCATGGCCAACTGCTGCCACTGGGCGCGGTGGCCACGCACCTGGCTGGTGACACGGATGCGCTTGCCCGCCTGCTGGGTCAATGCCTCGGCAATCAGCGCGCTATCGTCCAGGGTATGGCTGGTGATGACTTCACTGGGAACGTTATGTGGCTGGCCGAAGTAGTATTGGCTGACGACGTCGGTCAGCAAGGCTTCCGGGGTCAGATCCAGTCCGTTCTTCGGAGCGTGATGGCGTGCGCCAAGCATCCGGCCATCGCGGACGCTCAGTATTGAAATGCCCAATGCGCCAGGGCGCTGGGCCAGGGCAAAGATGTCCGCATCGCCACTGTCGTTATCCACGAACTGGCGCTGCTGGAGCTGACGCAGTTGCTGTATCTGGTCACGCAGGCGGCCGGCCTCTTCGAAATTCAGCGCCTGGCTTGCGGTTTCCATAGCCTGGGTAAGCGCCTGAGTAACGTCCTCGCTCTTGCCCTCGAGGCACATCACTGCGTGCTCGACGTCACGTTGATAGTCCTCCTCGGCGATGTAGTCCACGCAGGGCGCACTGCAGCGGTTGATCTGGTACTGCAGGCAGGGGCGGGAGCGGTGGGCAAATACGCTGTCTTCGCAGTTGCGAATATGAAAGATCTTCTGCATCAATGAGAGGCTTTCGCGGACTGCGCCGCTGCTCGGATAAGGGCCGAGATAGCGACCATCGTCCCGACGCTGGCGAGCGCGCTTGTATTCAAGCTTGGGGTAGGGGTGGCGGTCGGTCACGAAGACAAACGGGTAGGACTTGTCGTCGCGCAGCAGAATGTTATAGGGCGGACGCAGCTCCTTGATCAGCGTCTGTTCGAGCAAAAGCGCCTCGGTTTCGCTACGAGTGACGGTAATCTGGATATCCGCAATTCGTGCGACCATGGCTTGGGTCTTGGTATTGAGCTGGCCACGAAAATAGCTGGCAAGGCGCGCTTTCAAGCGTTTCGCCTTGCCCACATAAAGAGTGTTGCCATCGTCATCCAGCATGCGATAGACACCGGGGGAGGTGCTTACCGAGCTTAAGAACTGCTTTGCATTAAATGTCATTGCACCGTATCGAGCGCCGAGGAGTCGCTAGGGATGTTAGGTTCAACCCTGGCTGCCGTCAAAGCCTTCCACAAGGCCGTGGCGCAGCGCCAGGTGTGTCAGTTCGACATCGGTGGCGACTTGAAGTTTATCGAACAGTCGATAGCGGTAGGTATTGACGGTTTTGGGGCTCAGGTGCAGGCGATCCGAGATGTCCTGAACGCGCTGGCAGTTGACGATCATCAGGGCAATCTGCAGCTCACGATGAGAGAGATGGCTGAACGGATTGTCCTCGTTGGTAAAGTGAGCCAGCGCCAGGCGTTGGGCAATTTCCTGGCTGACATAGCGTCGGCCGTGGAAAACCTGGCGGATGGCATCGGTCATTTCAGCCGCATCAGCGCCCTTGCTCAAGAAGCCCGAAGCACCCGCTTCGAGCATGCGCCGCAGCACGCTATCTTCCATGTGTGCCGTCAGGATCAATACCTTGATGTCCACCATCGTACGGTGAATGCGCCTGGTGGCTTCCAGACCGCCAATACCGGGCATGCGTATATCCATCAGCACGATATCGGGTTTCAAGTGCCGGCACTGAGTGACAGCGCTTTCGCCGTCGTCGACTTCGCCTATGATTTTTATATCGCTTTCTTCGTTCAGCAGGTGAGCAATACTGGTTCTCACCAGGTGGTGATCATCGGCAATTAGAACGTTGATCAATGGACTGGCTCCTGCATGGAAACATAGTGGGCTCAGGCGATAGCCGCTGATGCTTACGCATAGAGTGCCACAGCTATCTATAAAGGAGAATTAGTAAGCACTTATTTGGATAGAACATTGACGCAGGCCCGTTTTCATAATAGTATGCGCCTCGCTGTCCACGCAGAATTGTTCGCGCTGATAGTAAAGGGGCCTTAGCTCAGCTGGGAGAGCGCAACACTGGCAGTGTTGAGGTCAGCGGTTCGATCCCGCTAGGCTCCACCAAAATTTATCCAAAAAGCCTCGCTATCCGTAGCGAGGCTTTTTTGTATGCCTGTCAGCAGGCGCGCGTGTCCGGTGCCGATGAGATTGTCCTGGCTTGCCAGCCGCCGAGAAAGTATCTTTAGCGGCTGGCAGTACTGGTGGTTTCAGGCGTCTATTCGCTGATACGGCCAAGCAGCAGAAATTCGATCAGCGCCTTCTGGGCGTGCAGGCGGTTGCCGGCTTCCTGCCAGACCACCGAACGCGGGTCATCGAGCAGGGTATGGCTGATCTCCTCGCCACGGTGAGCGGGCAGGCAGTGCAGGAACAGCACATCGTCCTTTGCCTTGTCCAGCATGGCTTCGCTGACCTGAAAGCCTGCGAAATCCGCTTCGCGCCTGGCCTGCTCCTCTTCCTGGCCCATGGATGCCCACACATCGGTCGTGACCAGGTCAACATCCTGCACGGCGGCCTCGGGGTCGTGAAGCAGCGTCACGCGATCACCGGCGGCGGCCAGGATATCTTCACGCGGCTCATAGCCTTTCGGGCAACAGATGCGCAGGTTGAAATCGAACTGGCGGGCGGCATTGATCCAGGAGTGGCACATGTTGTTACCATCGCCGATCCACACCGCCGTGCGACCCTTGACGCTGCCGCGAAGCTCGGTCCAGGTCATGACGTCAGCCAGCAGTTGGCAGGGGTGGTAGTCATCGCTCAGCGCGTTGATGACCGGCACGCTGCTGGCGCTGGCATAGGTTTCAAGTCCGGCGTGAGAAAAGGTGCGGATCATGACGGCATCGACCATTTCCGACAGCACGCGTGCGGTGTCTTCGATGGGTTCGCCACGGCCAAGCTGGGTGTCGCGCGGTGAAAGAAACAGGGCGTGTCCGCCGAACTGCGCCATGCCGGTTTCAAAGGAGACGCGCGTACGGGTGGACGACTTCTCAAAAATCATGGCCAGCGTGCGGTTGGGAAGCGGCGTATAGACCGGCCCATTGGCTTTCAGGTCCGTCTTGATCTTGATGGCACGCTGAATCAGATAATCCAGTTCGTCAGGCGTCAAATCCAGCAGGGTAAGGAAATGGCGTGTCGCCATGGTTGCTTCTCTCCGCGCAAAAACACCATCCTAGCGAGGCGGCGGGGGATGCGCAACGCAAGCGGCATGCGTAGAATGGCGTTCAAGGATGAAGGCCGAGTAACGCGCTCAGGTATTGTTAGCGAGATGCCGGGCCTTGCATATACTCATCTTGGTCGTGTCAATTCTTTACTCAAGGAGTACTCACATGAGCACAACAGCCGAAAACATTCAGCGTCAGATTGGCGAAAACCCCATCCTGATCTACATGAAAGGCACGCCTCAGCTGCCTCAGTGCGGCTTTTCTGCCCAGACCGTTCAGGCATTGATGAGCTGCGGCGAACGCTTTGCCTTCGTCAACGTTCTGGACAACCCCGATATTCGTGCCGAACTGCCCAAGATTGCCAACTGGCCGACTTTCCCGCAGCTGTGGGTGGAGGGCGAGCTGGTTGGCGGCTGCGATATCGTCATGGAAATGCACCAGAATGGCGAACTCGAAAAGCTGGTAAAGGAAGCCGCTGAACGTGCCAATGCCGAGCAGGCCGACGATAACGCCTGATGAACGCGTCCGGGCTAGCCGCCCGGACGGTTGGCGGGCTGCAGCGTAGCCGCTAGAATGGCGTTTTTACCATGCATTGCGGGCACTTGGTGTTGAAGTGATGCACTATCATGCAGCCCGCTGAAGGAAACATTGCTCAATGAGCTATCAGGTTCTGGCCCGCAAATGGCGGCCACGTACATTCCACGAGCTCGTGGGCCAGGCCCATGTTCAACGCGCTCTGGTCAATGCCCTTGACCAGGGCCGTCTGCATCACGCGTACCTGTTTACCGGCACCCGCGGTGTGGGCAAGACCACGCTTGCGCGCATCCTCGCCAAATGCTTGAACTGCACGGCCAACGGCCTCGGCGATGAAGGCATTACCTCGACGCCCTGCGGCCGGTGCGACAGTTGCCAGGCCATCGATGAAGGGCGCTTTGTCGATCTGATCGAGGTCGATGCGGCGTCGCGCACCAAGGTCGAAGATACCCGGGAGCTGCTGGATAACGTGCAGTATGCGCCCACTCAGGGGCGCTACAAGGTGTACCTGATCGATGAGGTGCACATGCTCTCGACCAGCAGCTTCAATGCGCTGCTGAAAACCCTGGAAGAACCCCCTCCCCACGTCAAGTTCCTGCTGGCCACCACCGACCCGCAGAAGTTGCCGGCTACGGTGCTTTCCCGCTGCCTTCAGTTTACCTTGAAGCACATGCCGCCTGAGCGTGTGGTCGAGCATCTGACCTATGTGCTGGGAGAAGAAGGGGTCGCATTTGACGAAAGTGCGCTATGGCTTCTGGGCAAGGCGGCCGAAGGCTCCATGCGCGATGCCATGAGCCTGACCGACCAGGCCATTGCCTTTGGGCAAGGCGCGGTACGCCATGCCGACGTGGCGGCCATGCTGGGCACGCTTGATCACCGCCATGTGCTGGCGCTGGCCGAGGCACTGGCTGACGTGGACGTTCAGCGGCTGTTGAGCGAGGTGAGTCAGTTGGCCGAACAGGGGCCTGATTTTGCTGCGGTACTCGACGAGCTGTCGGCGATTCTGCATCGTCTTGCCGTGGCGCAGATGGTGCCTGATGCGGTCGATAACAGTCATGGTGACCGTGAGACGATTCTGGCCCTGGCCAGCCGCTTTACTGCGGAAGATATTCAGCTTTATTACCAGATTGGTATTCAAGGCCGTGGCGATATGGTACACGCCCCGGATTTGCGCAGCGCGCTGGAGATGACCTTGCTGCGCATGCTGGCGTTTCGCCCCCAGGGCGTTCCCAAGCCGCCGCGCACGCCACTACCGCTGCGCGCCGAACCGTCGGGCGGCAGTGCTGAGCAGTCGGCTCAGCCTCGTGTAGAGCAGACCGACGTCCCTCAGTCAGCGCCAGAGGCTTCGCAGGAAGATGCAAAGCCTTTCGCCGCTGTGCCGGCTGAACCTGGCTCGGCGGTGCAGCCACCGCGCCCAGAGATCGAGCAGCCGGCTACGCCAGACGAGGCTGATAACCAGGCACCGCCTCCCTGGTCGCTGGACGAGGTCGCCGAGGCGGCAACAGAGGTAACATCCCTGCCAGAGCCAGAGCCAGAGCCAGAGCCAGAGCCAGAGCCAGAGCCAGAGCCAGAGCCAGAGCCAGAAACAGCGCAGTCGCCACCTGAACCGCCCCAGGCGCTGGTCGTTGAGCCTGGTGGGCTGCTCGATCATCAGAAATGGCTGCTATGCTTTGACTCACTAGGGCTTGGTGGGCTGACGCGCAACCTGGCAGCCAACTGTCTTCTGGAAAGCGATGACGGCAAGACGTTGACGCTGCGTCTGGATCCGAGCCAGGCCGCCATGCAGGCCGAGGTTCACCAGACCCGTATCGAGCGGGCGCTGAGTGAGCAGGGTATGCCGCGCCGGGTAATGTTCGACGTTGCCGAGTTGCCAGCTGATCGTGAAACACCGCGCCAGCGTGAAGAGCGCTTGAATCAGGAGCGCCATGCCCAGGCCGTTGATCTTCTTCATCACGATCCCAATATACAGAAGCTTCAGCAGGCCTTTGGCGCGACACTGGTCGAGTCAACCGTCAAGCCGGCCGCTGACAAGCGCTAGCACTATCGTTATCTGTTTTATCCCGTCATTAACCCGCTAGGAGAGCACACCATGTTTAAAGGTGGAATGGGCAACTTGATGAAGCAAGCCCAAGAGATGCAGGAAAAGATGCAGCGCGTTCAGGAAGAAGCCGCCCAGACAGAAGTGCAGGGCGAAGCGGGCGCGGGCATGGTCAAGGTCACCATGAATGGCCGTCACGATGTCAGCAATGTGTCCATTGACCCAAGCGTGCTGGAAGAAGACAAGGAACTGCTTGAAGACCTGCTGGCAGCGGCGGTCAATGATGCTGTACGCAAGGTGGAAGCCAACTCCAAGGCCAAGATGGAAGAAGCAACGGCAGGCCTGAATCTGCCGCCGGGCTTCAAGATGCCGTTTTAAGTAATGCGCTTTTCTCCTCTTATCGAGCAGTTGATGGAGGCGTTTCGCGTCCTTCCAGGCGTTGGGCCCAAGACGGCTCAGCGCATGGCCATGCATCTGCTCGAGCGTGAGCGTCCGGGGGGGCAGCGGTTGGCATCCATCATTCAGAAGGCCATCGACGAAGTGGGCTACTGTCGGCGCTGCCGCACGCTGACCGAAGCCGATATCTGTGCCATATGCGAGACGCCGCGCCGCGATGATACGCTACTGTGCGTGGTAGAATCGCCGGCCGACCAGCTGGCCATAGAAGAAGCAGGCGGTTTCCAGGGGCGTTATTTCGTGCTGCATGGGCATCTCTCGCCGCTGGATGGCATCGGCCCGGATGCGATTGGCCTGGATCAACTGGAAGCCCGCGTGAATGAAGGTCAGATCGAAGAGATCGTGCTGGCCACCAACCCTACCGTGGAAGGGGAGGCAACGGCGCATTACATTGCCGCGCAGCTTGCTCGTCACGGTATCAGGTTTTCACGTCTGGCTTACGGCGTCCCCATGGGAGGGGAACTCGAGTATGTCGATGGCGGTACGCTAAGCCGCGCGTTCAACGGACGTCAGCCCTTCACCAGCGAATAATCACACCCCACATTGCAAGCGCCGCCGCGGTTGCATCAAGGAAGTATGACTTGTCTTCTCTAGCCTCTCCTGTATATCAATGGATTGACACTGCTGACGCGCTTAACGCCGCCTGCGCGCAGGTAGCCGATGCCGATGTGATCGCGCTGGATACCGAGTTCTTTCGTGAAAACACGTTTTTTCCCGTGCCTGCGCTCATCCAGTTCGCCGCCGGGGAGCTTGCGTATCTGATCGACCCGCTTGCTACCCCCTGCACCCCCGCATTCCGCGAGCTGCTCCAGGGTCGCGCAGTCAAGCTCCTGCATGCCTGCAGTGAAGACCTGGAAGTGCTGCAGCATTGGGCGGGAGTGCTCCCGACGCCGCTGGTAGATACGCAGGTAGCCCAGGGGCTGCTGGGTGAAACGCCAGCCATGGGCTATCAGAAGCTGGTAGAGCTGTGGATGGGCGAGACACTGCCCAAGGAGGAGACGCGCTCCAACTGGCTGGAGCGACCACTGACTTCGTCGCAGTGCGATTACGCGGCGCTGGATGTGATCTATCTGTTGAAAGTGTGGGCCCTGCAAGCCGAGCGCCTGACCGAACTTGGCCGCTGCGAATGGCTTGCCTCGGAGTGTGCTGGATTGATCGAGCAGGCCGGGCGCAGCGTCGAGGCAGACGGGCAGTGGTTTACTCGTCATCGTCAGCTGTGGCGGCTGGCCCCCCGTGAACTGGAAGCCTATCGGCTGATGACCATCTGGCGGGAAGGGGAAACCCGGCGGCGCAATCTGCCGCGTAACTGGCTGATCGCCGACAAGCTGCTGTTTGCGGTGGCTGAGGCCATGCCCAAAAACCGTTTTGAGCTTGCCGAGGTGGAAGGCTTGAAGCCCTCGTTGATCAAAAAGGAGGGCGACACTCTTTTATCTCTCGTCAAAAAGGCCCTGCAGGTTGACGAAGCGAGCCTGCCCGCTCGCTGCCCTGACCCCATGCAGCCGGCTTTCAAGCGCCGCTTCAAGGCGCTTAAAGGTGTCGTCACCCAAAAGGCGGGAGAGCTCGGGATTGCGTCTGAAGTGCTGATGCGCCGCCGCGATATCGAAGCTCTGGTGGTGCAGGATATGGCCGGTGAGCCGCTGACGCTGCCGAACGGGTGGCGAGGTGAGTGTCTGGCTGACGGGTTCGTTCAAGCACTTGAGGAGGTGTCCCCATGAGCGACAAGCTGCTTTGCGAGATATTCAAGAGCTCGCGCAAGCAAGAGATGTACCTGTACGTTGACAAGCGCCAAGGGTGTGAACGGGTTCCCGAAGCGCTGATGGAAACCTTCGGCAAGCCCATTTCGGTGCTGACCATGATTCTGACCGCTGACAAGAAGCTGGCACGGGTCGACGCCGGCGAGGTCATCGATGCAATCGAAAGTCAGGGGTTCTATCTGCAGATGCCGCCGGCCAAAGAGGATTATCTGCTGGATATACATCGGGCGCAGCTCAATGCCCGTGACGTGGAAAGGTAACGGCCAGCCATGAACTTTCTGGCTCACGCCTGGCTTGCCGGAAGCGGAAGCGACGACTTCCTGTATGGCAACCTCATTGCCGATGGGGTCAAGGGCAGTGATCTAAGCGCCTGGCCCGCTGACGTGGCTGCCGGCGTGCGTCATCATCGCCGGGTGGACGCCTGGGTGGATCAGCATCCATGTGTGCTGAATGCCAAGCACCGCGCGCCGCAGGGCAAGCGCCGCTATGCCGCGATTGCGCTGGATATCGTCTGGGATCATTTTCTGGCCCGCGAGAAAGCCGGACAGACGTCCCAGCAGCAACTGGTGGCACGTTGCTATCGCCTGCTGACGGCAAGGTCGGCACCCAACCGAATGGCGGACATGGTGCCGCATCTGGTCGAACATGACTGGCTAAGCGGGTATGCCGACTTCGGTTTTACCTGCCGGGCCATTGCCGGGCTGGGCCGGCGGTTGTCTGGCCCCAACCATCTGGCCGCGCTGGTGCCTTGGCTGCAAAGCGACTATTCACGGCTGGAAGCAGACTTCAATACGCTATGGCCGGCGCTAAGCGCTGCGCTGAGCAGCCCAAGAGCAGCAGACACCTAAGTGGTGACAACGAGAGGAGTTAGCATGGAAACCGGACTGCGCGAGCGCTTTTGGGAGCGCTACACGCTTGAGGAGCTCAATGCCGACGAGTGGGAAGCGCTTTGCGATGGCTGCGGACAGTGCTGCCTGTTAAAGCTGCACGATGACGACACCCAGGAGCTTGCCATACTCAACGTCGCCTGCCGACTTCTGGATATCAAAAGCTGCCAGTGCAGCGATTATCCCAATCGATTCGACAGCGTGCCGGACTGCACGCAGCTGACCCCGGCGCTGGTCAAGGAGTTTACCTGGCTGCCGCCCACCTGCGGTTATCGCCGGGTGTCGGAAGGGCGCAAGCTCGCGGGCTGGCATCCGCTTTTAAGCAATGATGCCGAGCGCGTACATCGCAAGGGAGTCAGCGTGCGCAATTTTGCCGTATCGGAAGAAGAGGTGCCCGAGCGGGCGCTGGAATCTCACATCATTGCCGTTCTGCCCATGTAAGGGCGGCAAACCTGCCTCTTTAAGCGAGTTCGCATCACCGAAACCAGTGCCTTCTTTCAGGCGGCTGGTTTGCGTTTTGCACTATTCCAGAAACTCAATAACAGCGCCTTGAATGCCAAAGGCCTGGACGCGCTCGCCTTGTGGGTGGCCTTGCGAGCAGGCTGTTTGAGCGGCGTATCCCAGATGGTCGGGAAGTGATCCTGATATTTCATGATAGGAGCTCCATGGCTCAGACGTACGTTTATGCGACTAACGTCGAGTATGGCGCAAAATAAGATTTATGGAAAGTATTTTCAAAAAATAAAAAAGGCAGCGCCAGGCGCTGCCGAAGAGAGCGTTGAATGGAAGGCAGGGCTTGCAAGGACTCAGCTTTCGTTTGCGCCAGAGTGGGGCGTCAGGCCCAGCGCCCAGAGCAGGAAAGCATCCTGGCGAGCCGTATCTCGCCACGCCTTGAAGCGCCCTGACGCGCCGCCATGGCCGCTGCTCATGTCGGTATGCAGCAGCACCGGTGCATCGCCCTGCTGGTGCTGAGTTACCTGGGCGTAGAATTTGGCGGGCTCCCAGTAGCTTACTCGGGTGTCGAACCAGCTGCCTTCAATCCATAGCGCCGGGTAGCGCTGATCGGTGATGTTGTCCATGGGCGAATAGCCACGAATGCGCTCGGCGACCTCCGGTGTTGCCGGGTTGCCCCATTCGCTGTACTCGGCGGTGGTCAGCGGCAGTTCCGGGTTCTGCATGGTGCGCAGCACATCGAGAAATGGCACATCGAGAAGCGCTGCACAGAATGCCTGGGGTGCGCGGTTGACGCAGGCGCCCACCAGCAGGCCGCCTGCGCTGGCACCATAAGCCGCAATGCGTTGCGGGTTGCTGATACCGTTTTCGACCAGCGCATCGCGTGCGGCCAGAAAATCGTCGAAGCTGTTTTCCTTGTGCGCCATCTTGCCGTCGAGATACCAGGGTTCACCCCGCTCGCCGCCGCCTCGCACGTGGGCCACGGCAAAGGCAGCACCGCGCTCGAGCAGCTCCAGTCGGGCAATCGAGAACCAGGGGTCGAGCGCCTCGCCATAGGCACCATAGCCATAGAGCAGGGTCGGTAATGGCTGGTCGGCAAGATCGGCGCGCATCACTACCGATACCGGCACCTGTTCGCCGTCCCGACTGGTCGCCCACAGGCGGCGGCTGATCAACTGCTCGGGCATGAGACTGCCATATACCGGGGTGCGCTTGAGCAGCGTTCGCTCGCCGCTTTCAAGATCCAGTGCAAACCAGCTGGGCGGCTGAGTGAACGACTCTTCACGAAGGCGCAGCACCCGAGTGTCGAAGTGAGGTGCATCTTCCAGGAGTTGCGAGCAGGGCGGTTGGGGCTGCGTCAGGTACTCGTCCAATGTGCGCTGGTGCTGGCTATCGAACTCCCAGCGACGCAGCACTACCTGGGCCTGGCGGTGATCACGCTCGCCGATCACCAGCCCCCAGGCGAAGGCGTCGATGCCTTCAAGGGTTACCTCGTCACGCGGGGCGATCAGCGGCTGCCACTGGCTTTCGGTGCTGGGGAGGGCCGCCTCGGGCAGGTAGTCCAGCTGGAAGTGAGCGCTCGTCTGATTGTGCAGGCGATAGAACGCGCCAGGACGGTGGTCGATGCTGTATTCCACTCCCGGCTGGCGTGGCTGGATGCACCACGGTGTGGTCTCCGGGCGATGAGCCGGCAGGGCATGGATCTCGCTGGTATCTTTCGAGGCGCTTTCGATCAAGAGCCATTCGCGTGAGCGAGTCTTGCCGACGCCAAGCCAGAATTCTGTATCGTCCTCGCGTAACACCAGCACCGGCTCAGCGTGCTGCTCCGGCGCTTCAAACGGCAGTGACACCCGCCACAGGCTGTCCGGGCGCTGGGTGTCATCAAACCGGGTGAAAAACAGTGTGGCGGATGCAGGTGTCTGGTTTTCCGCCCAGCAGAGCCCAGCGCCAATGTCATGGATCAATGCCTTAGGCCTGCCGGCTGGCAACTGCTTGATCCACAGCGTATAGCGCTCGTCGCCCTGGGTGTCTTCCGTCCAGGCCAGCCACTGCTCGTCCGGAGAGAGCGCCATATCGCCCATGTCATAGAATTCTTCATCGGCCGCGCGGGCTTGAACGTCGAAAAAGCATTCGCGCTGTTCTGGCTGGCCATTGGGATAGCGCCACCAGCGGGGGTAGTCATCCTCAGCGCCGGTTTCGCTCCAGAACGTAAAATGGTCAAGCGGTGTCTCAAGGCTCTTGACGGCAAGTTCGCGCCGCGCCAGGTGGCTTTCGTACAATGCATCGGCCAGAGGGGCGAGAGGGGTAAACCATGCGGCCTGCTCTTGATTGGCGGCGTCAAGAAACTCGCTGACCTCGGGCGTTTCGCGGGCTTCCAACCAGTGCCATTTGGGGTCATTAGCGCGATAATAGCGCGCCACGGGTGAGCCTGAACGCGTATCTGGCTGTGCTTTCATAGATTGACAGGTACCATAACGGGAAATCAACGTCGGGTGCATGCACCCACATGAGAGGTATTATGCTGTTTGAAAATTCAATGTCACTGCTGTGGCTTAGCTATTACGGTATTTCATTGCTGGTCCTGGCCGCGGTCTATCTGGCACTGGCTTTCCTGCCGCGCCTGCCGCGTCTGGTGGTGACCTGGGGAGTCGCCGGGGCCATGTGGGCGCCTGCCATGTTCCGCTTGCCCTTGATAGAAGAGGGTGAATTCTATACCGGGTGGGCGCCCGCCGCGATGGTGGCCGCCGTCGGTTTCTTCGAGCATGACACCAATGCTCTGCGCACCAGCCTGCTTTGTCTGGTCGTGGGTATTGCGGTGGGGGTAATGATCGGTATTGCGCTGTGGTGGTGGCGCCGGCCGACAGATGTGCCGCCAGCAAAACGGGTCAAGCAGGTGGACGAAGACCCGCAGCCGACACGTCGCCGCGAACCGGTTCTTGGCTGATGCTAGCCGCCGGGGCAAGAAAGAGAGCTATGCATGTGTGAAAAGGGAGCTATGCATGTGTGAACTGCTGGGCATGAGCGCCAATGTTCCCACCGATATCTGTTTCAGCTTCTCGGGCTTTCTGCATCGCGGCGGCGGCACCGGGCCGCACCGCGATGGCTGGGGAATCGCCTTTTACGAAGAGGGCGGCTATCGCGAATTCCGCGATCCACACCCCTCGGTGGATTCTCCTATCGCTCGGCTGATATGCGACTATCCGATCAAGTCCCACATCGTGATCAGTCATATCCGTCAGGCAAACGTGGGTGGCGTACGCTTGGCCAATACCCACCCTTTCACCCGTGAAATGTGGGGGCGCCCCTGGTGCTATGCTCACAATGGCCAACTGAGCGGTTGGGAGCAGCTGCCGCTTGAAATGTATACACCGGTAGGCAGCACCGACAGTGAGCACGCCTTTTGCTGGCTGATGGGCGCGTTGCGACAGGCGTTTCCTGTCGCGCCGGATTCCTCGAGCGCCCTATGGGCCACGCTTCATGGGCTGTGTGAAGAGCTGCGCGGGCTGGGTGTGTTCAACCTGTTGCTGTCCGATGGACAGTACCTTTATACCTACTGCTCAACCAAGCTGGCTCACATCACTCGCCGGGCCCCGTTTGGCGATGCCGAGCTTTCCGATGCGGAAATCACGGTCAACTTCGCAGAACATACGACGCCTGACGACGTGGTATCGGTCATTGCCACCGAACCCCTGACTCATAATGAAGCGTGGCAGCGGATGGTGCCCGGTGAGCTTCTGGTCTGGCGCAACGGAGAAATTCAGGCTCGCTACTGTCCATCAGGCCAGGAGTCGCTACATTATTAAGTAGAAGAAAGCGCAAATAGGAGAAAGCACGAGTAGGAGAAACCCCCGTTACGTGGCTGACCTTGATGGGCGCTACGGGTTATGGTCTAAAGTTGAAACGCAAGTTTCAAGCGATCGTTTTACACTATGCCGCGCATCGTATACGGTGGCTTCCTTGCCTCGCGACAATAACAAGGTCGGTAACATCATCGACATGGATAGCGGAGATTGCCCATGAGCGAACACGCCAGAGCTTCAATTTTACGCGGCCCGGCGCTTGAAGGGCTGGACCAGTACGATTCGGTCACAGACGTTTTTCACGCTGCCGTCAATCGCTACAGAGACAAGCCCGCTTTCAGCTGCATGGGCAAGACCCTCACCTTTGGCGAGCTGGATCGTCTGTCGGCGGATTTCGCCGCCTGGCTTCAGCATGAAACCGATCTCGAGCCGGGGGATCGCATTGCCATTCAGCTTCCCAACGTCTTGCAGTTTCCGGTTGCCGTCTTTGGCGCACTGCGCGCGGGGCTTGTGGTCGTGAACACCAACCCGCTCTACACCGAGCGTGAGATGACGCACCAGTTCAAGGATTCCGGCACCAAGGCAGTGCTGATTCTGGCCAACATGGCCAAGAAGCTCGAAAACGTGCTGGGCAAGACCGATATTCAGCATGTGCTGGTGACCGAGCTGGGTGACCTTCATGGCCTGCCCAAGCGCTGGTTGATCAATGCAGTCGTCAAGCACGTGAAAAAGATGGTGCCTGCCTATTCGCTTCCGGGCTCGGTGCGTTTTGTCGACGTCATGAAAAAGGGCGCTTCGCTGAACCATACCGACGTCAGCCGTGGTCAGGACGATCTGGCCGCGCTGCAGTACACCGGCGGCACCACCGGCATGCCCAAGGGAGCGATGCTGACCCACTGCAACCTGATTGCCAATATGCTTCAGGCGCGTACCGCGATCGGCGCGCACCTGAGGCACGGTGAAGAGGTCGTGATTGCACCGCTGCCGGTTTATCACATCTATACGTTTACGGTTAACTGCCTGTTCTTGATGGAGTCCGGCAACCATTCACTGCTGATCACCAACCCGCGGGATCTGGATGGTTTCGTCAAGGAACTCAAGAAGGTCAAGTTCACCGCCTTTATCGGCCTCAACACGCTGTTCAACGCATTGTGCAATCGCGATGACTTCAAGCAACTGGATTTTTCCCATCTCAAGCTGACCATTTCCGGCGGCATGGCCTTGACCAAGGCGGCTGCCCAGCGCTGGGAAGAGACCACCGGATGCCCCATCGCCGAAGGGTATGGCCTGACGGAGACGTCGCCTATTGTAAGCTTCAACCCCACCGATGCCATTCAGTTGGGCACGATCGGCAAGCCCGTAGCGGGCACGGCGGTCAAGGTAGTCGACGCCGATGGCAACGATGTCGCGATGGGAGAGCCGGGCGAGCTGTGTGTGCAGGGGCCTCAAGTGATGAAAGGCTACTGGCAGCGTGACGATGAAACCCGCAACTCCATCGATGGGGATGGCTGGTTTCACACCGGCGATATTGCCGTGCTGCAGGACGATGGCTATATCCGTATTGTCGATCGCAAGAAAGACATGATTCTGGTGTCCGGTTTCAACGTCTACCCCAATGAGGTGGAGGACGTGGTCGCTGCGCATCCGGACGTCATCGAGGCGGCAGTGGTGGGCGTGCCGGATGATGACGCCGGTGAAGTCATCAAGCTGTTCGTGGTTTCGAAGAACAGCCAGCTCGACGCCGAAACGCTGCGTGCCTGGTGCAAGAAGGAGTTGACCGGCTACAAGGTGCCCAGGTACATCGAGTTTCGTGATGAACTGCCCAAGACCAATGTGGGCAAGGTGTTGCGCCGGGAACTGCGCGATGAGAAAAAACCTGAACCGACCAATGCCAATGGCTAGCGAACTTGCCGCTGGTTAGGCGTCGCGTCAAGGAAAGCGTTATAATATTCGGCCCGCTTTGTCAGCGGGCCGACTGTTGATGGGCTCTGCCGTCAAGCGACGCGCATCCCCCCGCTTTTACATGACGAATGGAAACCGAGCCTAACGTGATCCCTGATACGCCTTCTGACCTCAATGACCACCAGCGCCTGGCCGAGCTTGAAAAAGCCCTGGGCAACGTCATGCTACGCGATGCCCAAAGGCTTGAGCGGCGCCTGGCGGGGCTTGCGCGGCGCGTGCGCGACACAAAGCCCGTCGATCGTGGTCTCGACGAGGTGCAGCGTGAGATTCAGCGGGCCCAACAGGTGTTCAGCCAGCGTGAAGCGTTGAAGGTCGCGCTCAATTATCCTCATGAACTGCCGGTGGTGGAGCGCCGTGATGACATCCTGGCTGCCATTCGTGACCATCAGGTGGTCGTGGTAGCTGGCGAGACCGGCTCGGGCAAGACCACCCAGCTGCCCAAGATGTGCCTGGAGCTGGGCCGTGGGCGCAAGGGGCTGGTCGGCCACACTCAGCCGCGGCGCCTGGCGGCGCGCAGCGTAGCCACGCGCCTGGCAGAAGAGCTCGACGTGCCGCTGGGTGAGCAGGTGGGGTATCAGGTGCGCTTTACCGATCAAAGCAGCCCCACCACGCTGGTCAAGCTGATGACCGATGGTATCCTGCTGGCCGAGACCCAGCATGACCCCTTGCTGCTGCGCTACGACACCCTGATCATCGATGAGGCCCACGAGCGCAGCCTGAACATCGATTTCCTGCTTGGCTATCTCAAGCGATTGTTGCCTCGACGGCCGGATCTGAAAGTCATCATCACTTCGGCCACCATCGATGTAGAGCGCTTTGCTGCCCATTTCGGAACGCCTGAAACGCCCGCCCCGGTGGTGGAAGTATCAGGGCGTACCTACCCGGTGGATGTTCACTATCGCCCACTGGCACGCGGTGAAGAGGACGAGGAGGATCGCACGCTGCAGGAGGGTATTCTGCACGCGGTGCATGAAATCGAAGCCATCGAACGTGAAAAGGGCTGGCTGCACGGCCCGCGCGACGTGCTCGTGTTTCTGCCCGGCGAGCGTGAAATTCGCGAAACGGCGGATACCCTGCGCCGGGCCGACTTGAAGGGCACGGAAATTCTGCCGCTCTATGCGCGCCTCTCCAACGAGGAGCAGAACCGGGTATTCTCCTCTCATCGTGGGCGGCGGATCGTATTGGCCACCAACGTGGCAGAAACCTCGCTGACGGTGCCCGGCATTCGCTACGTGATCGACCCGGGGCTGGTGCGCATCAGTCGCTACAGCTATCGCGCCAAGATCCAGCGCCTGCCCATCGAACCGGTGAGCCAGGCCAGCGCCAACCAGCGCAAGGGTCGCTGCGGGCGGGTTGCCGACGGTGTATGTATTCGCCTTTATGATGAAGAGGATTTTCTCTCTCGTCCGGCGTTCACCGATCCGGAAATTCAGCGCACGAACCTTGCGTCAGTCATTCTTTCCATGCTGGCGCTCAAGCTTGGCGACATCGAAGCGTTCCCGTTTGTCGACCCGCCGGACAGCCGCTTTGTAAAGGATGGCTTCCGGCTGCTGTTCGAGCTGGGCGCAGTGGATGACAAGCAGCGCCTCAGCCCGCTTGGGCGCAAGCTTGCCAAGCTGCCCATTGATCCGCGCCTGGCGCGCATGGTGCTCGCAGGTGCCGAGCGTGGCAGCCTGCGCGATGTGCTGGTGGTGGTCTCTGCGCTGGCCATACAGGACCCGCGCGAGCGCCCGGCGGACAAGCGTCAGGCCGCCGATCAGGCGCATCAGCGATGGCACGATCCGGATTCGGATTTTGTGGCCCTGCTGAACCTGTGGCACGGCATCGAAAACGCTCGCGAAGCGCTCTCCGGCAACCAGCTACGTCGCTGGTGCCGTGAGCACTATATCAATTACCTGCGCATGCGCGAGTGGCACGATACGTTCCGTCAACTGCGTCAATTGCTGCGCGACATGGACATAGAAGTGCCCGCACCACTGCCCAAGGATGACGAGCAGAGCGAGGAGCTGGCGCGTCAAGCGCGGCGCAAGACGTCCGGCAAGCTTCACCAGGCGCTGCTTTCGGGACTGCTCTCCAATCTCGGAACACTGCTGGAAAATCGCGAGTACCTTGGCGCACGCAACCGCAAGTTCATGATTCATCCAGGCTCGGGGCTTGCCAAGAAATCCCCCAAGTGGGTCATGGCGTTCGAGCTGATTGAAACTACCAAGCTATTTGCACGCACCGTGGCCAAGATCGATCCGCAGTGGATCGAGCCCCAGGCAGAGCACCTGGTAAAACGCAGTTACAGCGAGCCCCATTGGGAGCAAAAGCGCGCCCAGGTCGTTGCCTTTGAGCAGGTCACGCTGTTCGGCCTGCCGATAGTTGCGCGTCGACGTGTACACTACGGGCCAATTGCTCCGATGGAGTCTCGTGAGCTGTTCATTCGCCGGGCGTTGGTGGAAGGTGAATTCACTACCAAGGGCGCGTTCTTTGCCCATAACCGCGCCCTGGTAGAGGAAGTCGAAGCGCTCGAAGACCGCGCCCGGCGACGCGACATTCTGGTCGATGAAGAGACCCTGTTTGCCTTCTACGACGAGCGCATACCCCATGAGATCGTCAACGGCAAGGGGTTCGAGCACTGGCGCAAGCAGGCCGAGCGCCAGACGCCGACGCTTCTTCACTTTGACATTGAAGCGCTAAAGGCTCGCGACGCTGCTGACGTTACCCAGGCGCAGTATCCCGATCATCTGACCCTGGCTGGCGTGACCTACCCGGTCAGCTATCATTTCGAGCCCAACGCCGAAGACGATGGCGTGACGCTGACCGTGCCGGCGGCCATGCTGCCACAGTTGCCGATACATGCGCTGGAGTGGCTGGTGCCCGGGCTTCTGCGCGAAAAGTGCATTGCACTGCTCAAGTCGCTGCCCAAGAGCATCCGCCGCCAGGTAGTGCCTATTCCAGACTGGGTGGACGCCGCGCTGGAAACGCTGGTGCCGGATCAGCGCCCGCTGACCGAGGCGCTGGGCGAATTCATACGCCGACGCACCGGTACACGAGTACATGCCGATGACTGGCGGCTGGATCTGCTCGAGCCTCACCTGATCATGAACGTTCGAGTGGTCGATCACGCGGGCAAGCTGCTGGGTCAGGGGCGCGATGTGCGGGCACTGGAGCGCCGCTTTGAAGCGGCTGCCAGTGCCGGTGCTCAGGCGCTGGCAGAGCAGGCAAGTCAGGCGCCCGCGCTTGCCGGGCTACCCGAGGAGCCGCTGCCGGAGTCCCGCGTGACCACCCAGGCGGGGATTCGGGTCGAGGCTTATCCGGCTCTGGTGGCCGAGGCCAGCGAGTTCAAGGTGGCGCTGTTCGATCATCCGGCGAAAGCACAGGCGGCCCATCAGGAAGGGGTAGCTCGCCTGGCAATTTCCCGGCAGGCCGATCAGGTGAAGCTTATCAAGCGTTTGCCCGGGGTCGAGACATGTGCGCTGCTGTTTGCCAAGGTGGGTGGCAAGCAGGAGCTGGTGGACGACCTGCTGCTGGCGGTCTTTACCCAGGTGGTCGCACAGCAGCCGCTGCCCCGTTCCTCTGCCGAGCTGACCGCACGGCTCGAGGCCACCAAGGGTGAGCTGGTAGCGCATGCCACCACACTTTTAAGTCAGGTGGAGGCAGCGCTGAAAGGCCATCTGGCGGTCAGCAAGGTACTCAAGGGCAAGCTCAATTTTGCGCTGGCACTTGCCTACAGCGATATCAGCGCGCAGATGCAGCGCCTGGTCTATCCTGGCTTCATTCGCGATGCGGGAAGCTGGCTCACGGAGTATCCTCGCTATACGGAAGCGGCGCTCATTCGCCTGGAAAAGGCCGCGCGTGAGCGCGGACGTGATCAGATGATGATGCACGAGGTGCAAGCGCTGGAAGCACGCTTTGATGCGCGGCGCAAAAGCGAACGCCGCGGGCGTGTGGAAGACCCGACACTTGTCGAGTTCGGATGGTGGCTGCAGGAGCTTCGGGTATCGCTGTTTGCCCAGCAGCTCGGTACGCTTGCACCGGTGTCGACCAAGCGGCTGGAAAAACGTTGGCAAGAGATAATTAGCGTTTAGACCGCCACTGGAAAACGGCGCGGATAAAGCACACAGTCATCATAAGCGTGAGCCAGGGCCTTGACTGGCCTGAGAGCGAATAACCAATGGCAAGACGCTGAAAGGAGATAGGCATGAATGAAGCGGTGATTACCGGCACGGGGCTTTATACGCCGGAACACGCCATTGACAACGCAGCGCTGGTCAGTGCATTCAACACGTGGGTGGATAGTGAAAATGCTCGCCATGGCGATGAAATTGCTCGCGGTGAACGCGAGCCATTGGCCCACTCGAGTAGCGAGTTCATTGAAAAGGCCTCTGGCATCAAGAGTCGCTACGTGCTGGATGCCGCAGGGATTCTTGACCCTGAGCGGCTGCGCCCGCGACTGCCCCAGCGCGCCAATGACGAGCCTTCCATTCAGTGTGAAATGGCGGTCAGTGCTGCCCGCCAGGCGCTGGAAAATGCCCGCGTGGCAGCACAGGATATCGACCTTGTCATCGTGGCCTGCTCAAATCTCGAGCGTGCCTATCCGGCAGTTGCGGTCGAAGTGCAGCAGGCGCTGGGCACCAGCGGTTACGGATTTGACATGAACGTGGCTTGCAGTTCTGCCACCTTTGCGATCGACGCCGCGACCAGCGCCATCGTGTCTGGACGTATCAAGCGTGCGTTGGTGATCAATCCTGAAATATGTTCGGCGCATTTAAACTTTCAAGACCGTGACAGCCACTTTATTTTCGGCGATGCTTGTACGGCGGTAGTATTGGAAAACAGCGCCGACGCGGTTGCCAAGGAGCGGTTTGCGATTCTTGGCACGCGCCTGGTGACCCAATTTTCCAACGCGATTCGCAATAACGCCGGTTTCCTGAACCGCGTCACAGACAGCGACCCGCTGGCGCTGGACAAGCTGTTCGTACAGGAGGGGCGCCGGGTGTTCCGGGAAGTGTGCCCTATGGTGGCGCAGCTTATTTCCGAACATCTGGCATCGCTCGAGCTGTCGGGGGACGATCTCAAGACCATGTGGCTGCATCAGGCCAATCGCCACATGAATGACCTTATCGCGCGTAAAGTGCTGGGTTTCGAGCCCAGTGAGGAACAGGCGCCGATCATTCTCGACCGCTACGCCAACACCAGTTCAGCGGGTTCCATCATTGCTTTTCATTTGCATCGCAGCGGGCTCAAGAAGGGCGATATCGGTGTCATCTGCTCGTTCGGGGCAGGCTACAGCGCCGGCAGCGTCATCGTACAGCGTCAGTAACAGCGCTCAGGTTTCACAAGAGGAAAGATCATGCTGCGGTTATTAGCCAGCCAGATGCCTACACTCCCCAAGCCAAGGGCCGCGTTGCCTGTCATGCTGTTGACTACCCTGGCCGTGAGCGGTTGTGCCAGTACCCAGATGGCGCAGGAGCCACACCCGGACGATCCTTGGGAAGGCTTTAACCGCCGGGTATTCGTATTCAACGATGTGCTTGATCGTTATGCGTTGAAGCCAGTGGCGAAAGGCTATCGCACGGTGACACCAGATCCCGTGCAAACCGGCATAGGCAACTTCTTTTCCAACCTGGGGGAAATCCGCACGGTCATCAACAGCCTGCTTCAAGGCAAGCCCGCCAATGCAGGACTTGCCACCTCCCGGTTTCTGATCAACACGACCGTGGGTATCGGTGGACTGCTTGATTACGCAACGCTGATGGAAATCACCGCCGACGACGAGGATTTCGGACAGACGTTGGCCGCGTGGGGCTGGGAGGAGTCACGCTATCTGGTCCTGCCGCTGCTGGGCCCCAGCACGCTGCGCGACACTACTGGCCTGCCGGCGGATATGGCGTCTTACCCGACGTTCTACATCGAGGACGACGCGACCCGAATCGGGCTGGCGGCGCTCAATATCGTCGATATCCGCGCGGGTCTGCTCGATCAGGAGAACCTGATTCAGGGCGATCGATACAGTTTCATACGCGACGCCTTCCTGCAGCGCCGCCAGTTTGAAATCAACGATGGTCAGTTGGGTGATGATCCGTTTGCCATGGACAGCTTCGAGTTCGACGATAACGACTTCAGTGACGATGATTTTGCCGATTGAGGCTTGATATGGAGCATTCCAAGCAGCTGATTGCGGTCATCGCTGAGCCCGGCCCCGAGCGTAACGCGTTGGCAGAGGCGATCACCTGCGACGACATGTGCGTGTATGCAGCGTCTGATATCGGTCATTTGCCGGCGACCACCACGTTGATCGTGGCTCATGCGCATGCGGTGCCGCGTCAGCAGTGGTCACAGCTGACGCGGCGCCTGCCTACCCTGGTGGTCAGCGATTCACGTGAAGATGCGGATCTTATCAAGGCAATCGATATTGGCCTGGTCGACTATATCGTGCATCCGCTGCGCCATACGGAACTGCTGCGGCGAATGATCCGCAAGGCGATCGAGCTCAATGCCCTGGCTATCGAGCGCGACCGTGATCGTGAGCGCCTGGCGGAGCTCAACGAGAGTCTGGAGACACATCTGGCGCTTCTGCGCATGGACCAGCAGAGTGGGGGGCATATCCAGCGTCGGCTGCTGCCGGCGCGTCCCAAGACGATCAACCGTGTCTATTATGATTACTGGTTTGCGCCTTCGCTCTACCTGTCCGGGGATTTTCTGGATTATCAGCGCTATAACGAGCGCTACAGCGCGTTCTATTTTGCCGATGTATCCGGGCACGGCGCGTCATCGGCATTCGTCACGGTGCTGTTGAAATATCTGTGCAATCGCTGGCTCAACGAGTGGGATGGCAAGCAGCCAGAGCGCCTTGCACCTGATTGGCTGGCGGCCATGAATCGGGAGTTGCAGGATACCGACATAGGCAAGCACGCGACCCTGTTCGTCGGGGTTATTGACCATGAGACGCATACCCTTCACTATTCGCTCGGCGCACAGCTGCCGATGCCGATGCTGGCAGCCCGCGACACGCTCGTCAGGCTCGAGGGAGAGGGGATGCCGGTAGGTCTTTTCCCTGATATCGAGTATCCTTCGCTCAGCTGTGCTCTACCGGATGAATTTCGCCTGTGGCTGTGTTCAGACGGTGTATTGGAATGCTTGCCGGGTAATACGCTCGACACGCGGCTCAAGGAGCTTGAGCAATTGATAAGCGAAAGTGTCACGCTTGAGCAGTTGCGCGACCGGCTAGCCCAGACGAATGCACTCCTGGCAGAAGGAGGCGCAATTGATGAGGCGAACCAAGACCGCGATGCTTTACCCGATGATCTGACAATCATGATGGTGAGCGGATTTGGTCATGCTGATTGAAGAAGGCCGTATCAAAGCGGCGTTCGATTCTGGTGTTTTCGTCCTGAAGCTGTGTGGTGACGTGCGTCTGACGCTGTGTGCCACGCTCGATACCCAGGCGCAACACCTTGCCCAGACGCCAGGACTGCGCGCGGTCATGATCGACCTGCGCGAGGCAACGAACGTTGATTCCACAGCCCTTGGCTTTCTGGCCAAGGTTGCCATGGCCGTGAAAGGGCGCCTGGCCCACCCGCCAACGATCATTGTCGATAACCCCGATGTACGCAAGATGCTCGATGTGATGGGGTTTGCGCGTTTTTTTACGTTGATGGAGGCACCCCTTCAACAGGCATCTGCACTTGATGAAGGGCTGATCGACTTGCCTGAGGAGCCTGCCGATGAGCGGGCGCTGCGTGAGCGTATTCTAGAAGCGCACCGTATCTTGATGCACATGAACGAGCATAATCGGGAGCAGTTCCAGCCGCTGGTCGAAATGCTGGAAGCCCAGAACGCCGAGCTTTAACACAAAAAGCCCCCTGTCGGGGGCTTTCATCATTTCCAGCCGGTAATGCCTGACCGGACGTGGCCTTACGATTTACGCAATGTAGCCAGCAGTTCTTCCAGCTTGCGCTGGTCGGCCATGAACTTGCGAATGCCTTCTGCCAGCTTGTCAGAGGCCATTTCATCTTCGTTCATGGCCCAGCGGAAGTCGCTTTGCGTCAGCGCTTCTTCGACCGAACTGCTGGCACCTAGCGGGGTCAGCTTGCGAGCAAGCTCGCCATGCTGTTCATCGAGCTCATTGAGCAGGGCCGGCGAAATGGTCAGGCGGTCGCAGCCGGCCAGGGCAGTAATCTCCCCGATGTTGCGAAAGCTTGCGCCCATCACGATGGTAGCGTAGCCGTGACCCTTGAAGTAGTTGTAGATCTGCTTGACGGACTGCACGCCCGGGTCGTTGTCACCGGAAAAGTCGGCGTCCGGCTGGCGCGTCTTGTGCCAGTCCAGAATGCGGCCGACGAATGGCGAGATCAGCGTGACCCCGGCATCGGCACACGCCTGAGCCTGGGCAAAGCCAAACAGCAGTGTCAGGTTGGTGCGGATACCTTCGCGTTCGAGCTGCTGGGCAGCCTGGATACCTTCCCAGGTAGATGCCATCTTGATCAGGATACGCTCGGCAGCCACACCCTTCTGAGCGTAGCGCTCGATCAGCGAGTGCGCACGGGCGACGGTGGCATCACGATCAAACGAAAGCCTTGCGTTGACTTCGGTCGAGACATATCCCGGCACCAGTTCGCTTATTTCACTACCGATCTCGACGGCCACCCGATCGGCGGCATCGTCGATATCGGTGCTCTCCTTGGCGATGGCGGCAAGGCGCGCGCGACGCGCCTCCTGCTGGGCGGCCTGGAGAATCAGCGACGGATTGGTGGTCGCATCCTGGGGGGCAAAACGGCGGATCGCTTCCAGATCGCCCGTGTCGGCGACAACCGACGTCATGTCTTTGAGTTGAGTCAGAAGGCTGGTGGCCATGCGGTGCTCCTTGCGTAAGTAGTCCCTTACTGTAGCAAGGCTGGCGCACGCTGAATATCTTCCGATGCAGGCGTTGGTGCGTCCTTCCGGGAAGCCTGCCAGGTAAAGCCACCGTCAAGCGTGTCACGGTCGATCTTGAAGCGCGCTGCCTGTTCGCGCATTCGCTCGGCAGCGGCTTCCAGCGACATGGCATCTTGAGCGGTGGTTTCGACCTGACGGGCGTTGGCACGGCTGACCTGAGTCTGCTCGTGAAGCGTACTGTTGAGATGTTCAATGTGCCGGTGCTGTTCGCTGGCGGCATCGGCAATCTGGCGCATGATGCTATTGGCCTGCTCGGCAGATTCCACGATCGCCTGCATTCCCTGGCCAGCCTGAGCTGAAAGGGCGTGGCCTTGCTCGATGCTGCTGGCCGATGCGGCCAGCAGTGTCTGGATCTGGCGCGCGGCGTCGGCGCTTCGGGACGCGAGCGCGCGCACTTCATCGGCTACCACGGCAAACCCCTTGCCCTGTTCACCGGCGCGTGCCGCTTCCACCGAGGCATTCAGTGCCAGAATGTTGGTTTGAAAGGCAATGGTATCGATGACGTTGACGATCTCGTCGACCTTTTTGGAACGCGCATGGATTTCCTGCATGGTCGTCAAGAACTCGGCCATGATCTGGCTGCCTTGCTGGGTCTGGGTAGCTGCCTTGAGCGTGAGACCGTTGGCATCGGCAGCGTAACCGGCGGTGGTTGCCACGTTTTCCGTCAATTCATCCAGATTGGCTGCCGTGGCTTCGTGGGAAGCGTTCTGCTGGCGGGTGCGGATAGCCAGGTCCTCATTGCCCAATGCCAGGCGCTGGGCGCTGTCGAATATATGTCGGCTGTTGCCGTGCAGCTCGGAAACGGTCTCGATCAAGGCGCGCTGCATATGATCAAGTGCCTGGTAAAGCTGGCCTATTTCATTGTTACCCTGATCGGGAACGGACGTGCTCAAATCGCCTGCCGCCATGGTGCGAAAGTGATGGATCAGGCGGTTGATAGGCAAGAGAACGTGACGCTGGCCCACCCAGGCCATCATTCCCAGAAGGCCAAGCGCAACGGCGATGCCCAAGAGCAGCAGTTGGCCAACGCCATGAGCGCGCCGTTCGGCAGCGCTCATCAGGCTCGTTCCCTGATGATCGGCCAGTTGGTAAAAGGCGCGTGCTTCTTTGCTGAAGGCCTGGCTATGGGTCAGCGCATCCAGTGTTAACTGCCGGTAGCCGCCGCGATCACCCATCTTAACGGCACCGAGCTGCTCATGCATGGTGGCGATCAGCGCTGACGCCTGCTGTTCGATGGCATCGCGCAAGGTGTCATGGGGAGTATCGGCAGTGGCTGCCAGGAAGGTCGCCAGCGATTGCGCCATTTCCGAGAGTTCATGCTCGACTGCTTCAAGCGCCTCGACCGGGTCACCAAGGGAGGGGCGCAACTGACGCTCAAGCGCCCGGTCCAGGCGATGAAGGCCCTCCAGCCCTGCGATATGCAGCCTGTTGAGCGATGATGATTGCTGAACATTGACCTGCTCCAGCGCTGCCAGATCGCGCTGACTCTGCTGCATCACGCTCCAGGTAATGAGGGCAAATGTCAGCACGCACAGGGCGACCAGAGCGAGCGCTGACAGGCTTAACCAGCGTAAGGGAAGATTTTTCAAGGCGTTAACGTTCATGACGTCCCCAGAGATTCGTCTTGGTAAGGCTCACGAAACAGAGACTAAGCAGGTTATGTTGCAGTTTTGCGTGTCCGCGATGCTTGTTTTCGGATCGATGCAGACTTGGCGATGTAGCGAACGGCAACTGCCATTGTGTCTGAATCATCAAGATTTTTATGGCTGTCACATTTCTGCAATCCTTTGTGTGCACACTCCTCGATGTGAACGGCCAACGGGCCAATTATTCCGGTAGGCAGTAGCTGGCCGGATATCAAACCAGAGGGGAACACAACGTGAAAAAGCATGCGCTAAGTGTTGCAGTCGTCGCCGGTCTAGCCGCCTGTGTTTCAACCGCCGCCATGGCGCGCGATACCATCCAGATTGCGGGATCTTCTACCGTACTGCCGTTTGCGAGTATCGTCGCCGAGGAATTTGGCAACACTTATGCTGAGTTCAACACGCCGGTGGTTGGCTCTGGTGGCTCAAGCGGCGGCCTGCGCCAGTTCTGTCAGGGCGTTGGCGAAAACACCATCGACATCGCCAATGCGTCACGTCCTATTCGCAGTGGTGAAATCGAAAGCTGCGCCGAGAACGGCGTCAACGAAATTCTTGAAGTGAAATTCGGCTATGACGGTATCGTGTTCGCCTCACGCCTTGACCGTGCCGAGTTCGCCCTGACGCCCGAGCACGTCTTCAAGGCGGCCGCGGCCCAGCTGCCCCAGGATGGCGAGCTGGTGGACAACCCCTATACCCGCTGGTCTGAAATCGACTCGAGCCTGCCGGACCAGGAAATCGTGCTGGTCATCCCGGCCTCCAACCACGGCACTCGTGAAGTCTTCGAAGAGAAAGTGATTCACCCCGGTTGTGATACCGTGGCGGAAGTGGAAGACGACGCCTGTAACAACCTGCGTGGTGATGGCCGTATCGTGGAAATCGCCGGCGACTATACCGAAACCCTGGCCCGCCTTGACGCCCAGGAAGACGCGGTAGGTGTATTCGGTCTGAGCTTCTACGACCAGAACCGTGACCGCCTGCAAGTGGCGACCGTTGATGGCGTAACGCCCAGCCTGGAAACCATTGGCTCTGGCGAGTATCCGGTTTCCCGTCCGCTGTTCTTCTACGTGAAGGGCGAGCACCTGGATGTGATCCCGGGCCTGGCCGAGTACACCGAATTCTTCCTGAACGACATGACCTCTGGCTACGGCAGCCCGCTGGAAGACGCCGGTCTCATCCCGATGGATGAAGAAGAGCGCGCCGAAGCGCTTGAGAAGTTCGAATCACGTACAGTTGCTACCGCCGAGTAAGCTGAACGGTTCAGGCTTTTACGTTAATCAGGTCTGTTTTCACGCCGGCATCGCAGCAGTGATGCCGGCGTTTAAACGTAGCAAGTCAAAGGCGGAGAAATAATGAGCAACCTTGCCTTGATAGCCACGCTGCTGGTAATGATGGCTTTGGCATACCACCTGGGCTTGACCCGCAGTCGCGCGGTTGCGGCAGAGCACGATGTACGAATGCATTCGCGCCCCGGTTATTACGGCGTGCTGGTCGCCCTGTGGTGTGGCCTGCCGGCACTGGCCATTTTTCTGCTGTGGTCCTTTCTGGCGCCACAGCTGATCGACATGCTGGTTACCCAGCAGTTGCCGGCCGACCTGGTCGCCGGACTCAGTGATCGTGAATTGCAAACTGTCCTGCGTCGTGTGACGGCGCTGGCCGATGGGCGGGGAGTGGCCGGGGGCGGGAGCCCTGAGGAGCTTGACGCCGCGGCGCACATGGCAAGACTTCAAACCATTGAAAACTTCAGTCTGGTTGCCTTGATGGCGGTGCTGGTCGTGGTGGGGTTGATCGTTGCTCGGCGGCGCATATCCCCCAACTGGCGTGCCCGTAACCAGGTCGAGCGGGTCATCATGGTCGCCTTGGCGGCAAGCTCCGCGGTGGCCATCTTTACCACCATCGGTATCGTGCTTTCCATGCTGGGGGAAGCGCTCAAGTTTTTCAGCTTCATAAGCCCCGTCGAGTTCTTCTTCGGCACGACCTGGAACCCGCGATTCAGTACCTCCGGGTCCAGCAATCAGGGCGAGTTCGGCCTGCTGCCGCTGCTCTGGGGAACGATGATGGTGAGCATCATTGCGCTGCTGGTGGCTATCCCCGTGGGCTTGATGACCGCTATCTACATGGCCGAGTATGCGCCGCCCTGGCTACGTAACGTGGCCAAGCCGGTGATCGAAATACTCGCGGGTATTCCGACCATCGTTTATGGCTTTTTTGCCCTGATCGTGGTGGGGCCGTTCCTTTCCAGCCTGGGGGATCTCATCGGGATCAATATCCGTACGACCAGCGCCCTGACGGCGGGGCTGGTCATGGGCATCATGATCATTCCATTCGTTTCCTCGCTGTCTGACGACATCATCACCCAGGTACCAAAATCGCTGCGCGATGGGGCGCTCGGCCTGGGGGCGACCAAGTCGGAAACGATTCGCCAGGTGGTACTGCCTGCGGCGCTTCCCGGTATTGTGGGGGCCTTCTTGCTGGCTGCCAGCCGGGCTATCGGTGAAACCATGATCGTGGTGCTGGCGGCTGGCAATAATCCTGTACTGCATGCCAATCCCTTCGAGGCTGTCTCGACCATTACCGTGACGATCGTCAACCAGTTGACCGGCGACATGGATTTTGCCAGCCCCCAGTCGCTGGTGGCTTTTGCCCTCGGCCTGACCCTGTTTGTCATTACGCTAGGGTTGAACGTCATCGCACTGGTTGTCGTGCGTAAATACCGCCAGCAATACGAGTAAGTGACCATGTCCATATCGATTGAACAGCGTCGTCAGCACCGGCTCATGACGATTGAAAAATCGCTGGCGAAGCGGCACCGCAAGGAGAATGCCTTCCGGCGGATGGGGCTGCTGGCGGTCGTTACCGGCATGACGCTGGTGGCCATTCTGTTTGTCAGCATTTTGATGCGCGGCGTACCGGCCTTCTGGCAGGCGACGTTCTATACCGATGTCTACTTTGACCCGGAAGTGATACAGCTCGAGCCAAAACCCGAGCGAGAACGTGGCGAGAGCCAGTTTGACTTCAACGAGCGCTACTCCCAGTGGCTGACTCGGGCGGGACTGGTGAACTGGCAGACGCTGATCGACAACGCGTTGGAAGAGGCGCTGGGTGAAGAGGTCGAGCCGCGCCAGTTGCGCGACCTGCGCGCGCTGGTAACCTCGGGCGAGCGCTACGCGCTGCGTGATCGCTTCATCGAAGACCCTTCACTGCTGGGCCAGACCGTCGAGCTCAAGATGCTGGCAAGCGCTAACGTGGACGTCTGGCTCAAGGGCAACATCAGCCGTGACCTGCCTGATGCCCGTCAGCAGCTCAGCGCGCAGACCCGTGGGTGGGCCGATCAGTTGGAAGAGCAGGGCGTGATTCGCAATGCGTTCAGCACGTCGCTGTTTCTGAATACCGATTCGCGCAGTTCGCTGGCCTCGGCGGGCCTGGCCGGTGCCTTCATGGGCTCGCTGTTCATGATGATAGTGGTGATTGCGCTGTCCGTGCCTCTGGGGGTTTCCAGCGCCATCTATCTGGAAGAGTTTGCCCCCAAGAACCGACTGACCGACCTGATCGAGATCAATATCAACAACCTCGCAGCGGTGCCCTCCATCGTCTTTGGTCTGCTCGGGGCATCGATCTTCATCGGCTATCTGCGCCTGCCCTTGTCGGCGCCGTTGGTGGGGGGGCTGGTGCTGACGCTGATGACCCTGCCGACCATCATTATCGCGACCCGGGCATCGCTGCGCTCCATTCCGCCTTCCATCCGCCAGGCGGCGCTGGGCATTGGCGCGTCAAGGGTGCAAACGGTATTTCATCATGTGCTGCCCCTGGCGCTGCCCGGTATCCTGACCGGCTCCATTCTGGGCGTGGCCCAGGCGCTGGGCGAAACCGCGCCGCTTTTGCTGATCGGCATGAATGCGTTTGTGGCCAACGTGCCGGGAACGCCGCTTGAACAGTCGACGGCTCTGCCGGTTCAGATCTACCTATGGCAGGGCAACGAACTGCGTAATTTCTTTGAAGCACGCACGTCGGCGGCCATCATTGTGCTGCTAGGCTTGATGCTGAGCTTGAACGCACTGGCGATCTGGTTGCGTAAAAAATTCGAGACGAGGTGGTAAGTGAATATTCCTGCACAACCCATGGCGACATCTTCGGTAAGCGTTGGCAGCGGTGAAAGCCGTGTGAGCAAGGCCAAGGACAAGGTGAAGATGAACGCTCAGGGCGTCAAGGTCTTCTACGGTGATGCACAAGCCATCAACGGCATTGATCTGGATATCTATGAAAACGAGGTGCTGGCATTCATCGGCCCCTCGGGCTGCGGCAAGTCGACGTTTCTGCGCTGCCTGAACCGCATGAACGACACCATCGATATCTGTCGGGTAGAGGGCAAGATCACGCTGGACGACAACGATATCTACGCGGCGGACCGTGACGTGGTACTGCTGCGCGCGCAGGTGGGCATCGTGTTTCAGAAGCCCAACCCGTTTCCCAAGTCGATCTACGAAAACATCGCCTACGGACCACGCCTGCACGGGCTTGCCCGGCGCAAGGCGGAGCTTGATGACATCGTCGAGAGCAGCCTGCGCCGCGCGGGACTCTGGGACGAGGTGAAGGATCGTCTGGACAAGCCCGGCACAGGGCTGTCCGGCGGCCAGCAGCAGCGGCTGTGCATTGCGCGTACCGTGGCGGTCAGCCCGGATGTCATTCTGATGGATGAACCGTGCTCCGCGCTGGATCCGATTGCCACTGCCAAGGTGGAGCAGTTGATCGATGAGCTGAGCGAGAGCTACACCATCGTGATGGTGACCCACAACATGCAGCAAGCCGCGCGGGTAGCCGACCGCACCGCGTTCTTCCACATGGGTGATCTGGTAGAAGTGGACAGCACCGACCAGATATTTACCAACCCGCAGGATCAGCGCACCCACGACTACATTACCGGCCGTTTCGGCTAGTACCTGCAAGGCCCCTCTAACCCCGGCTGGCCTTCATGCCTTGTCCTGCCAGCCGGGCGGATCAATCGATCAGTTCCACCGCTACTGCCGTGGCTTCACCGCCGCCGATACACAGGCTGGCGATACCCCGTTTACCGCCTTTGGTACGCAGTGCGTGAATCAGCGTGGCGATGATGCGCGAGCCGGTCGAGCCGATGGGGTGGCCTTGGGCGCAGGCACCCCCGAACACGTTGACCTTTTCGTGGGGCAAACCCAGGTCATCCATGGCCATCAGCGTCACTACCGCGAAGGCTTCATTGATCTCGAACAGGTCGACGTCGCTGACGTGCCAATCGAGCTTCTTCATCAGCTTTTCAATCGCGCCTACCGGGGCAATGGTAAATTCGCTGGGATGGCGCGAGTGGGTGGCGTGGCCGAGCATTCGGGCCAGCGGTTTGGCGCTCACGCGCTCGGCGGCGTGCTGGCTTGCCAGAATCAGCGCCGAGGCGCCGTCAGAAATCGAGCTCGCGTTGGCTGCGGTAATCGTGCCGTCTTTGGCAAACGCGGGGCGCAGTGCTCGGATCTTGTCCAGTTTTGCCTGAAACGGCTGCTCATCGTGCTCGACCAGCGTTTCGCCTTGGCGAGTGGAAACCATGACCGGGGCCATTTCGGCTGCCAGATGTCCGCCGTTCGCGGCCGTCATGGCGCGCTCAAGCGAAGCAATTGCGAAATCATCCAGGCGCTCGCGGGTGTAGCCGCGCTGTGTGGCGATATCCTGAGCAAACACGCCCATCAGCTTGCCGGTTTCTGCATCCTCGAGCCCATCGAGAAACATGTGATCCTTGAGCTCGCCATGGCCTAGCCGGTAACCGCTACGGGCCCTGGTCAACACGTGGGGGGCATTGGACATCGATTCCATGCCGCCAGCCAGCAGAATGTCGCCGCTGCCGACCTTGATCAGATCGTGAGCCAGCATGGCGGCCTTCATGCCCGAGCCGCACAGCTTGTTGATGGTGGTAGCGCCAATGGCATCGGGAATTCCCGCCTGACGCATGGCCTGGCGGGCAGGCCCCTGCTTTACACCGGCGGGCAGTACGCAGCCCATGATGCCTTCATCGATGGCGCCGGGTTCGATGCCGGCTCGTTTGATGGCTTCCTTGATGGCCACCGCGCCCAGCTCGGCGGCGCTCATGGTGGAAAGGCTGCCCATCATGGCGCCCATGGGGGTACGAGTGGCGGCAAGAAACACGATATCGTTCGCGCTGCTCATGAGCTGACTCCTTCAGATTTATTATGCTTATGACATGAAGTGGTGGTGTGACGTCACCAGCGATGCGTTGACCCGCTGCCGGGGCTGTGGTTTTCTCCTGAGTAACCAAGCAAGCGCTAGTGTGAATGATATGAATGTAATGAATGAATCACCTCGCCGCAAGGAGCTCACCCGACTGGCGGCCCAGCTGTTCGTTCAGGAGGGTTTCGATCGCACCACTGTGCGCATGTTGGCTCAGGAAATGGGCATCAAGTCAGGCAGCCTGTTCCACCATTTCAAGGACAAGCAGGAAATTCTGGCCGCGGTGATCGAAGAGGGCACCCAGAATGCCCTGGCCATTGCGCGTCAATCCCTCAAGCGCTGCGGTCCGGACCCTGAGGCGCGTCTGCGGGCAATGGCGCGAGCGCATCTAAAAACGCTGTTTACTGATCGCAACGCGCATGTGGTGGCACTGTTCGAATGGCGCCGGTTGGATCCGGCAGCCAGTGCTCACCTCAGTCATCTGCGCGATGCCTACGAGACGCTGTGGGTAGAGGTAATCGATGACGCGCTGCGTGCAGGGTTGATCCACGGTGATCGCTTTCTGGTATCGCGCTTTGTACTGGGCGCACTGAACTGGACGGTACGCTGGTATGACCCCAATGGGTCGCGCGCCCCGGACGACCTGGCCGATGAGCTGGTAGGCATGATCATGGCGCGCTAGGCGCTGTGGGGCTTCCCGCTACCAACGTATAACGCATAAACAGGGCGCGTCGCTTGCGCTTCCTGCCATTTGCTTTTAGCGTTGAGAATTATCGACAGGGTTACGTTAACGTAAGCTGAAAGAATGAATCTAGGGTTAGATGTTGATCTCCCGCGTTGCAGATTGCTCACTACCAACAATACAAGAGAGCCACCATGACAGCGACAACACGACCGCTTCCCGGCTATGCCGACTACCTTGACCGCTTTTCCATCGATCAGGTGACATCGACGCTTGATGACCATCAAGATGGTCAGCTCAATGCCTATGAGGCGTGCTGCGGGCGCCACGTGCGTTCCGGGCGTGGCGAGGGGCTGGCGCTGGTTCATGAAGATACCCACGGGGAAATCCATACCCTGACCTATCGCGAACTGGACGAGCAGAGCGCCAGGCTGGCGGGCTGGCTGCTGGCCCAGGGGCTCGAGAAGGGCGATCGCATTGCCTGCATGCTGCCCCGTTCAAAAGCGCTGTTGGTGGCCGTGCTGGCGGTCTGGCGAATAGGGGGCGTATACCAGCCGCTATTTACCGCCTTCGGCCCGGACGCGGTGGACTATCGGTTGAGCCGGGCAGATACCCGGCTGGTCATTACCGATCACGCTAACCGCTACAAGTTTGATGGCCTGAGCCAGTGCCCGCCGATACTGAGCGTGGGCGGGGCAAGCCGTGAACACCCTGACGACCTGGACTGGCAGGCGGCACTGGCGCATGCACCCATGAGCGAGAAACCGCCCCGGCTTGCCCCGTCAGCGCCTTTTTTGCAGATGTTTACCTCCGGCACCGTCGGTAAACCCAAGGGCGTTGCGGTGCCGCTTTCAGCGATGACCGCGTTTGCGCTGTATATGGAGCTTGCGGTTGATTTGCAACAAGAGGATCGCTTCTGGAACATGGCCGACCCCGGGTGGGCCTACGGGCTTTACTACGCCATTGCCGGGCCGCTGCTGCTGGGCGTTACCACGCATTTTTGTGAGGCAGGCTTTAGCGCTGAAGGAGCACTTGCCTTCATGAAGCGCCACGGAATCACCAATTTTGCCGCCGCGCCGACGGCATACCGATTGATGAAAGCTTCAGGACTGTTTGATGATGCCCATCGGACGCTTGATTTGCGTGCCGCAAGTTCAGCGGGCGAGCCGCTGAATACCGAGGTGGTCAACTGGGTCGAGAAGTCATTGGGCTGTTCGGTCATGGACCATTACGGGCAGACTGAAACGGGCATGACCTGCAACAATCATCACGCTCTCGAGCATCCCAAGCATGTCGGCGGCATGGGCATGCCGCTGCCCGGCTATCGCCTGGCGATTCTGGATGCCGAGTACAACGAGCTGCCGCCTGGGGAGCCTGGTGTGCTGGCCGTGGATATCGAGCGCTCGCCTGCGCATTTCTTTCAGGGTTACACCTGGCAGGAGAAAGACCCCTTTGTGAACGGCTACTACCTGACCGGCGATGTGGTGGTTTGCAACGCGGATGGCACTTTCCAGTTCGCCGGTCGTGACGACGATATCATTACCACCGCCGGCTATCGGGTAGGGCCTACGGATGTGGAGAATAGCGTCATGACCCACCCGGCGGTGGCCGAGTCTGCAGCAGTTGGCCAGCCCGATGACATTCGCGGCGAGGTGATCAAGTCCTACATCGTCCTGCGCGATGGATATACGCCGAGCGACGAACTGGCAGAGGAGATTCGCCAGCAGGTGCGCGAACGCCTGTCGACTCACGCGTTCCCGCGAGTGATCGAGTTTGTCGATGAGCTGCCCAAGACCCCCAGCGGCAAGATTCAGCGCTTCAAGCTACGCGCTCAGGCGGCCGATCAGGTTCGCCACATACCGTAATTCATCAAGGAGAGCTGCAATGCAGGTAAAGGATCGTACGTTCTTGATTACCGGCGCCGCCTCGGGGTTGGGCGCGGCCACCGCTGAACGTCTGGCAAAGGCGGGTGCCAGGGTGATGTTGTGTGATCTGAATGAAGAAGTAACGACGCTTGCCGAGCGTCTGGGCGAGAGTGCCCGAGCCTGCCGAGTGGATATCACCTCGGCCGAGCAGATGCAGCAGGCGTTCGATATGGCCGTTGCCCTGAGCGAAGAGCAAGGGCTTGCCGGCGTCGTTCACTGCGCGGGAGTGGTCAGCGTTGCCAAGCTGGTGGACCGTGAAGGCAGCCCGGCTGATCTGGAAGCCTATGCAAGGACCATCCATATCAATCTGGTAGGTACGTTCAATGTGATGCGCCTGGCAGCGGCGGCCATGGCGAAAAATACGCCAGCGGATAGCGGCGAGCGTGGGGTGATCATCAATACCGCCTCCATTGCGGCGTTTGATGGTCAGGTAGGGCAGTGTGCCTATAGCGCATCCAAGGCAGGGGTGGTGGGCATGAGTCTGCCCGCGGCGCGAGAGCTTTCACGGCATGCCATCCGCGTGATGGCCATTGCTCCTGGCGTGTTTGAGACGCCCATGATGAGCGAGATTCCCGATGAAGCGGCTCAGGCGCTTGCTGCTGCCGTGCCGTTTCCCAAGCGCCTTGGCAGGGCCCAGGAGTTTGCCCAGCTCGCCGAGCAGATCATTGCCAACCCAATGCTTAACGGTGAGGTGATTCGCCTGGACGGCGGTATTCGTATGCAGTAGCTGAGCGCTGCACGACGCTCAAGGCTAGCCTGCCCAGTGGGCGGGCTTTTTTATAGCCGGTGGCTTCGACTAAAGAATGGCGCTTCAGGTCGGTTATATTCAAACGCTCGCTTGACTCGCCTGACGGGGCGCGCTAATTTTCAAACATGTGTTTGAAAGCCTGTGAAGCGTTCCGGCTTTCAGCCCCCCAGTTCAGGAGAAGTGCAATGCCCAGCTATCAGGCCCCCTTGCGCGATATGCGTTTCGTCATGGACGAAATGCTTGATTATCCCGCCCACTACGCGGCCCTATCCAAAGATGACGATGCGTCGCCGGATGTGGTGAGCGCGATTCTGGAAGAAGGCGCGCGCTTTGCGCGCGACGTGTTACTGCCGATCAATCAGAGCGGCGACGCTGAAGGCTGCCGCCTGGAGGGTGGGGAAGTAAAAGCGCCTAAAGGGTTCAAGGAAGCCTATCAGCAATATGTAGAAGGCGGCTGGCCTAGCCTTGCGGCTGACCCGGAGCACGGTGGCCAAGGGCTACCGCACTCACTGGCCATGCTGCTTTCGGAAATGATCTGCGCTACCAACCTGGCCTGGGGGATGTATCCAGGGCTTTCCCACGGCGCAGCCGACGCCCTGCGTCATCACGGCACCGATGAGCAGAAGGCCACCTATCTGACCAAGCTCGTTGAAGGCGTGTGGACCGGTACCATGTGCCTGACCGAGCCGCACTGCGGCACCGACCTCGGCTTGATCAAGACCCGCGCGGTACCTGCTGAAGGCGACGCTTACGCCATTACCGGTACCAAGATCTTCATCTCGGCGGGTGAGCATGACCTGGCCGAGAACATCGTTCATCTGGTGCTGGCGAAACTGCCCGATGCGCCGGAAGGCTCCAAAGGCATTTCACTGTTCGTCGTGCCCAAGTTCATGCCGGATGCTCAGGGTAACGTGGGTGAGCGTAACGGTGTTACCTGCGGTTCGCTCGAGCACAAGATGGGAATTCACGGTAACGCCACCTGCGTCATGAATTTCGACGGTGCGACCGGTTACCTGGTTGGCCCGCCCAACAAGGGGTTGGCGTGCATGTTCACCATGATGAACGCTGCCCGCCTTGGCGTGGGTATCCAGGGGTTGGGGCTGATCGAAGCCAGCTTCCAGAATTCGCTGAGCTATGCCCGTGATCGCCTGCAAATGCGTGGACTCTCCGGTAAGCAGGCGCCGGACAAGCCCGCTGATCCGATTATCGTTCACCCTGATGTCCGCCGGATGCTGCTGACCCAGAAGGCCTTTGCCGAAGGTGGCCGCATGCTGGTGCTGTACGCCGCGCAGATGCTCGATATCGTGGAGCACGGCCAGCCCGGTGAAGAGCAGGAGCGTGCCGAAACGCTGCTCGGGCTGCTGACGCCCATCGTCAAGGCGTTTCTGACGGAAGTAGGGTTTGAAAGCACCAACGAAGGTGTGCAGATCTTTGGCGGCCACGGTTTCATCAAAGAGTGGGGCATGGAGCAGCTGGTGCGCGATGCGCGCATTACGCGCCTCTACGAAGGGACGACTGGCATTCAGGCGCTGGACCTGCTGGGCCGCAAGGTGCTGATGAGTCAGGGTGAATCGCTCAAGGTCTTCACCAAGGAGATCCACAAGTTCTGTAAGGCTGAGGCTGATAACCCCGCCCTCAAGGAGTTCGTCGAGCCGCTGGCCAAGCTCAACGCTGAATGGGGTGAGCTGACCATGGGTATCGGCATGAAGGCGATGCAGGATCGCGAAGAGGTGGGGGCGGCAAGCGTCGATTACTTGATGTACTCCGGCTATGTTGCGCTTGCCTATCTTTTTGCCCGCGCCGCCAAACAGGCATCCGTTTCGCTTGAAGGTGACGACAAGGCGTTCTATACCGCCAAGCTGAATACAGCGCGCTTCTACTATCAACGGCTGCTGCCGCGCACTCAGGCACACGCGCAGATGATCAAGGCGGGAGCGCAAAGCCTGATGGCGATCTCCAGCGAAGACTTCGGCCTGGGGTTTGAAATCTAGTAAACGCTTTCTGATCGGTGGTTTGCGGCAGGTTCTCTTCTCATGAAGATGCCTGCCGCCTTTTTTATTTTAAAAAAGCGCTTGCACAACCGGCAATGAATCCGTAAAGTACGCATCCGCTGCCGGGGACGCCCAGCGTTACCAGCGGTGAGTGAAGGTGAAAACCTTCGGTTTGTCAGTTGGTTAGCGGTTTTGGATGCGGCAGGTTTTACATCGAAAACAACGCCCTTGACAAACACCAGGAAATGCGTAGAATACGCCTTCCTCGCTGAGGCAAGCGGCTCCGGTCATCGAGCCAGGTATTGATAGGTCTCCAGCGAAACAGCTCTTTAACAATTTGATCAGGTAATTCATGTGGGCGTTTGCCGATGAGGGTGACAAGTCACCAAATATCAAGGCAAGCGACACATCGATACTTTTTATCTTTTTATTAAGTATCACAGTGAATTCGTTTGAACCTTGAGCCAAGTTTGATCCGCTTTTGTTGTCTTCGGGCAGCACGTAAGGATCACAATGATTTTAAACTGAAGAGTTTGATCATGGCTCAGATTGAACGCTGGCGGCAGGCTTAACACATGCAAGTCGAGCGGTAACAGGGGAAGCTTGCTTCCCGCT
>NZ_JABYQT010000014.1 GCF_020075495.1 Vreelandella aquamarina | reverse complement strand
TCACGGTGCGGATATCGAGCTTGGTGTGCAGCTCGCGCAGTTTATTGGCGTCCGTGTCGACCACGGTGATGTCGTTCTCCTCGCGGGCGAGGTGCTCCGCCAGGGTGCCGCCGACCTGGCCGGCGCCAAGAATGATGATTTTCATGACGATAGAAGCACTCGTGCAACAGGTGAAAGGACAGGATGAAAGGGATAGTCACCCATTCCCGGTGAAGCTGTCGAGAGCGCTTGCCCGCCAATAACGCCCGCAGGGGCGTTTTTTTACGCCTTTTTAACGCCGAGCGCCGCAAACGGCATCGAATTTTTACGCCGGCTCTCTCTATGCTCGATGCGTCAATCACAGGAGGCGCATTGATGAATATCGTACTGCTGATCATCGCGACGGTTACGGCCACGTATCTGTTCTACGCATTAATCTGCCCCGAGCGTTTCTAGGAGATCGCCATGAACGACATGATCGCCATTTACGCGCTGGTGGCGCTGCTCGGCGTGCCGCTGGGGCTCTACATGGGGCGGGCGCTGGGGAGCCGGCGAACCCGGATGGATGCGCTGTTTGCCGTCATCGAAGCCCCCATCTACCGCCTGGCAGGTATCGACAGCCATCAGAGCATGACCTGGCAGGCCTATGCGCTGGCCATCCTGAAGCTTCATGCCGGGCTGATCCTGCTGGCCTGGCTGGTCTTCATGTTCCAGGGCGTGCTGCCGCTGAACCCGGATGGTATCGCTGGCATGCCTTGGGATACCGCGCTGCATACGGCGGTATCGTTTGCGACCAACACCAACCAGCAGCACTACTCGGGCCAGGCACAGCTTTCGCACCTGAGTCAGACACTGGCGATTGTCACGCTGCAGTTTCTGACTCCGGCCACGGGGCTTGCGGTGCTGGTGGCCATCGCGCGCACGCTGTTGGTCAAGCGCGGCGCCAGCGTGCTCAAAGGCGTGGGCAACTACTACCAGGACCTGACTCGCAGCGTGGTCCGCGTTCTGCTGCCCCTGGCCGTCGTGGTGGCGCTGCTGCTCACCTGGCAGGGCGTACCGGCAAGCTATCAGGCAGCGCCTCAGGTTGAAATGCTGGATGCCCAGGTCGAGGAGGTACAGTCCATCCCGCTCGGGCCGGTGGCCTCCATGGTCGCCATCAAGCAGCTGGGCACCAACGGTGGCGGCTGGTACGGACCCAATTCCAGCGTGCCGCTCGAGAACCCCACGCCGCTTGCCAACGTGGTTGAAACCGCCTCTTTGACGCTGATTCCTGTGGCGCTGCTGTTTGCCATTGCCCTGATCAGCGGTCGCCGGCGGCTCATGCTGGGGGTGGGGGCGGTGATGCTGGCGTTCTCGCTCGTCTCCACCTCGGTGGTGGTCTACTCCGAGCGGATGCCCAACGCCGCGCTTATCGAGCTTTCCCAGCCCGGGGCCAACCTGGAGGGCAAGGAGCTGCGTTTCGGCACCGACCTTTCCGCGCTGTGGGGCAGTTGGACCACCCAGACCTCCAACGGCTCGGTCAACGCCATGCACGACAGCTTCAACCCCATGGGCGGCATGATGCTCTTGATGGACATGTTCGTGAACGTGACCTTTGGTGGCATAGGCGTGGGGCTGATCGGCTTCTTTCTCTACCTGATGCTCGCCGCCTTTGTCGGCTCGCTGATGGTCGGCCGGGCGCCGGAGCTTTTCGGCAAGCCTCTGGAGACCCGGGAGATGCGCTGGATTTCCCTGGCGATTCTGGCCCAGCCGCTGGTCATTCTGGGGCTTTCGGCGCTCACGGTGGCCATGCCCGGCGCCGTGCAGAACTCGAATCCCGGTTTTCACGGCCTGTCTCAGGTGCTTTACGAATTCACCTCGGCCTTTGCCAACAACGGCTCCGGTTTCGAGGGGCTGGGTGACGACACGCCCTGGTGGAACCTTGCCTGCGTCGTGGCGCTTCTGATTGGCCGTTTTCTGCCCATGCTGGTGCCTCTGGCCGTGGCCGGGTGGCTGGCGGGCAAGCGCACCGCTCCTGCCGGCCGGGGCACGCTGCCCATGGACAGCCCGGCGTTCATGGGCCTGACCGCCGGGGTGATCGTGATTGTCAATCTGCTGGGCTTTTTGCCGGTGCTGGTGCTGGGCCCCATTGCCGAAGCCGCCGTGCAGGGCTTCTAGGAGAAACGAGATGTCAGATACACAGTTAGCCGACAAGCCGCGCCGTTCGCTGCCCGTGGGGCAGGTGGTCACTGGCGCGATCAAGGGTCTGGCGCCGCAGCTTCTGGCCCGCAATCCCGTCATGGCGGTGGTCGCCATTGGCACCGTAGTGTGCCTTGCGCTGACCCCCGTGGCCTTTGCCCAGGGCGAAAACGGTGGCTTTGCCCTGACCATTGCGCTTTTGCTGCTGGCCACGGTGCTGTTCGCCACCGGCGCGGAGTCGCTGGCGGAATCCCGCGGCAAGGCGCACGCCGGGGCATTGCGCAAGACCAGGGGGGAGCTCACCGCGCAGAAACTCGATGCCGATGGCTCGACGCGCCCCGTATCCGCCGATTCCCTGCGCCGCGGCGATAAGGTAAAGGTGATGGCCGGTGAGCTGATTCCGGCGGATGGCGACATCGTCGAGGGCGCGGCGTCCATCAACGAATCCGCGGTGACCGGCGAGTCCGCCCCGGTACTGCGTGAAGCCGGAACCGATAACAGCGGTGTCAGCGCGGGGTCCAGGGTGCTGTCGGATCAGTTGATCATCGAGGTGAGTGCCAATCCCGGCGAGTCGCTGCTGGATCGCATGATTGCCCTGGTCGAAGGCGCCAGCCGCCAGAAGACGCCGTCGGAACTGGCGCTGTCGGTGCTGCTGGCCATGCTCACCCTGGTGTTTTTGATCGTGGTGGTCACCCTGGTGCCCATGGCCGCCTTTGTCGGCGTGGAAACGTCCACGGTGATACTGGTGGCGCTGCTGGTGTGTTTGATTCCCACCACCATTGGCGGGCTGCTGCCGGCCATCGGCATTGCCGGCATGGAGCGCGCCCTGCGCGCCAACCTGGTGGCCAAGTCGGGCAAGGCCGTCGAGATTGCCGGCAGCATCGATACGCTGCTGCTGGACAAGACCGGCACCATTACCCTGGGGGATCGCCGCGCCACGGAGTTTGCCCCCTGCCAGCAGGTATCGCGCCAGCGCCTGCGGGACGTGGCATTCTTGACCTCACTGGAGGACCCGACCCCGGAAGGCCGCTCGATTGTCGCGCTTGCCACCGAGCAGGGCGTGGATCGTCAGCTCAGTGAAGAGGCCGATGGCGCCACGTTCGAAGCCTTCAGCGCCCAGACCCGGCTATCCGGCGTTGA
Source organism: Vreelandella aquamarina (assembly GCF_020075495.1). Classification (GTDB taxonomy): domain Bacteria; phylum Pseudomonadota; class Gammaproteobacteria; order Pseudomonadales; family Halomonadaceae; genus Vreelandella; species Vreelandella aquamarina_A. Next base: position 64,395 of record NZ_JABYQT010000014.1, on the reverse strand, counting down.
TCTCACGAGCGGACGCACGCTGCGCAAGGGGGCGCCCAACGCCATCGCCGCCTGGGTGACGGCCCAGGGCGGCGAGATACCCGGCGACTACGAGCAGGTGATTGCACGTATTTCTCGAGACGGCGCCACGCCCATCGCCGTGGCCGAAGGCAGGCAGCTGCTGGGCGTGGTGGCCCTGTCTGACGTGATCAAGAGCGGTATTTCAGAGAAGTTTGCCGAGCTGCGTGCCATGGGCATCAAGACGGTCATGATCACCGGCGACAACTCGATCACCGCCTCGGCGATTGCCGCCACGGCAGGGGTGGATGACTACATTGCCGAGGCGACCCCGGAGCGCAAGCTGGCGCTGATTCGCGAAGAGCAGGCCAGCGGCCGCCTGGTGGCCATGGTGGGGGACGGCACCAACGATGCCCCGGCGCTTGCCCAGGCCGATCTTGGTCTGGCGATGAACTCGGGCACTCAGGCCGCCCGCGAAGCCGCCAACATGGTGGATCTGGACTCCGACCCCGGCAAGCTGATCAGCGCGGTGGAAATCGGCAAGCAGCTGCTGGTGACCCGGGGAGCGCTGACCACGTTTTCGCTGGCCAACGACGTCGCCAAGTACTTCGTCATTCTCCCGGCGCTGTTTGCCGCGAGCATCCCGGCGCTTGGCGTGCTGGATGTGATGCATCTGCACTCGCCCACCTCGGCGGTGCTGGCCGCGGTGCTGTTCAATGCGCTGATCATTCCGGCACTGATTCCCTTCGCCCTGCGCGGGGTGTCGGTCAAGGCGGCCTCGGCCACCGAGCTTCTGCGTCGCAATCTGTTCATCTATGGGCTCGGCGGGCTGCTGCTGCCGTTTCCTGCCATCAAGCTGCTGGACATGCTGATCGCCCTGTTCCTCTAGGAGAAACATCGATGAAAACCGTCGAGAACGTCGCGCAAGAAACATTACACGTGAAGGACGAGGCACTTCAGACACGCGCCTCCTGGAGCAGCGCGCTGCGCTTTCTGGCCGTGATGGCCGTGCTGCTGGGGCTTGCCTACCCCCTGGCCACCACCACCGTCGGCGGCTGGCTGTTTCCCGAGCAGGCGGGCGGCAGCCTGATGCGGGATCCTTCGGGAAGGGTCATCGGCTCCCGCCTGGTCGCCCAGACCTTTGTCGGTGATGGCTACTTTATCGGCCGCCCCTCCGCCGCGGGTAACGATGCGGCCAGCGTATCCGGCTCCAATCTGGCACCCGGCAACGCTGCGCTGCGCGAGCGGGCCGAGGCAGACGCCCAAACCATTGCCCGGCGTGAAGGTGTCAGTGTCGATCAGATACCGGTCGATCTGATTACCGCCTCCGGTTCCGGGATTGACCCGCATATCTCGCCGGAAGCCGCCAGACTCCAGGTGGCAAGGGTAGCGCAGGTGCGCCAAATCGACGAAGCTAGCGTGACCGCACTGCTTGAGCCCGCCCTTGAGAATACCGGCTGGCTGGGGGCGCCGGTGATCAACGTGCTGCGGCTGAACGCAAGCCTTGATGAACGCTACCCGGCGGCCTCGGGTGAGGACGATAGCCCTTCAAACACCGTGGAGTGACACGATGTACTCAGTGGATCAACGGCCCGATCCCGATGCGTTACTCAAAGCCGCGCGCCGGGAGGCGCGTGGCTGTTTGCGTGTATTCCTGGGCGCCGCTCCTGGCGTCGGCAAGACCTACACCATGCTTCGCACCGCGCGCGAGCGCATGGAAGAGGGCGAGGATATCGTGATCGGCGTGGTCGAGTCCCACGGGCGTGCCGACACCGAGGCGCTGTGCGAGGGGATGGCGCGCATTGCGCTTTCGCCTTTGCAGCACCACGGACGAACGTTTCACGAGTTCGATCTCGATGCCGCCCTGGCGCGGCGCCCCGGCATTCTGCTGGTGGATGAACTTGCCCATCGCAATATCCCCGGCAGCCGTCATGCCAGACGCTATCAGGATATCGAGGAGCTTCTGGACGCGGGCATCGATGTGTGGACCACGGTCAATGTCCAGCATCTGGAGAGCCTCAATGACGATGTCGCCCGGATTACCGGTATTCGCATGCGCGAAACCGTGCCCGATACGCTGCTCGAGCGCGCCCGCGATGTATCGTTGGTTGACCTCACTCCCGACGAGTTACTCGAGCGCCTGAGGCGTGGCAAGGTGTACATCCCCGAGCAGGCTCGGGCCGCCATGGAGGGATATTTCAACGAGTCGAACCTCAACGCGCTGCGCGAGCTGGCCATACAGACCATGGCCGAGCGGGTCGATGCCGATGTCAAGGTCGCCATGGACGCTGGCGGCCGGCCGGGGCCCTGGCCGGTCAGGCCGCACCTGGTCGTGGTCATCAACGGCGGTGACGAGGATATATCGCTGGTGCGCGCGGCCCACCGGATGGCCGAACGGCGTCTGGCGGTGTGGCGCGCCGTCTATGTAGACAGGGGCGACGACCGCGCCGGCGAGCAGCTGGCGGTTGAACAGACCTTCAGCCTGGTGGCCCGATTGGGCGGTGATTCGCTACGTCTGCAGGGGCAAAGTGAACTGAGTGAAGTGCTCAATTACGCCCGCGCCATCAATGCCACCACGATCGTGGTGGGGCGCAAGGCTCGGCGCCGCGGATGGCCATGGTCGCGGCCACTGGCGCAGAGGCTGCTGGCCCGCGCCGGCGCATTCGATATCGTCGTGGTGGCCAAGGGGAGCGGCAATCGCCGTCGGCCGCTGCGCCGTCTGGGTTTACGGCTGCGTCCTCCTCAGTTCATTGCCACCAGCCTGGGCGTGGCGGCATCGCTTTGCGTGGCGCTTTTGCTGGAGCCCTGGCTGGAGCTTGCCAATCTGTCGCTGGTGTTTCTGGCCGCGGTTCTGTTCAGCGCCGTATGGGCAGGCACCACCATGGCCATGTTCAGCGCTGTGGCCGGTTTTCTCGCGTTCAATTTCTTCTTTACCCAGCCGCGCCTGACCTTTGCGATGGTGGAGCGCGGCCAGCTGCTGACGGTGGTGCTGTTCTTTCTGGTGGCCCTGGTGGTGGGCCAGCTTGCCGGGCGCGGGCGGCAGCGACTCATGGCGCTGCGCGCAAGCCGTGACCAGACCCGGCTGCTGCTGCGCTACGCCGAGCAGCTCTCCATGGCCACCGACAGCGGTGGCGTTGCCAAGGTGGGGGTGGATACCCTGGTGGACTGCTTTGCGGTGCCCACCGCCTTTCTCGAGAGCGCCGAAAGTGCCAGCGAAGTGCGCGTATTGCACGCGCTGCCGGCCTCCGAGCACCTGGACATCACCGCCCGGCAGGCCGCGGTATGGAGCTGGCAGCACCAGAAACCCAGCGGACGAGGCACCCAGACCCTCAGCCAGCAGGCCTGGCGCCTGACGCCGTTGACCGTGCAGGGGCAAGGCGTGGGCATGCTGGCGCTCAAGCTGTCGGCGGCTCCCAAGGCCTTGAGCCACGAGCAGGAAGCGCTGATGGATACCTTGGTGCGCCAGCTCAGCATGGCGCTGGAGCGTACCCGCTTGGTGGCCGAGCTCAACGCCACCCGGGTGTCCGAGGAGAACGAGCGGCTGCGCTCGGCGCTGCTTTCCTCGGTCTCCCACGATCTGCGCACGCCGCTTGCCTCGATCATCGGGGCGACCAGCTCGCTGATCGAGCTCAAGCCACAGCTCAGTGACAGTGACCAGCGCGAACTGCTCGACGGTATCCTGTCCGAAAGCGAGCGGCTCAACCGCTATATCCAGAATCTTCTGGACATGACGCGCCTGGGGCACGGCACGCTCAAGCTCGAGCGTGACTGGGTGGCGTTCGAGGACCTGATCAACTCGGCGCTCAAACGCCTGGAGCACTCCTTGAAGCACGTCACGGTGCGCCGGTCGTGGCCTGCCTCCCTGCCGCTCTTGTACGTTCATCCGGCGCTGATCGAACAGGCGCTGGTCAACGTGCTGGATAACGCCCAGCGATTTTCACCGCCGGGTGGGGAGCTTTATATCAAGGCGCATCTGCGTGAGGCAGAGCCCGCGACGCTGGTCATCACCATCGAGGATCAGGGGCCGGGTATTTCGCACGATCTGCGTGAGCAGGTATTCGACATGTTCTACAGCGGTGGCGATGGCGACCGCAGCGCTCACGGCAGTGGTCTGGGCCTTGCGATCTGCCGCGGCATGATCGGCGCGCACGGCGGTTCGATCAGTGCCGATACTGCAGAAAGCGGGCGGGGCACCGCCATCATCATTGCCCTGCCACTATTGGAGACCGACCCAAGGAGAGCCGATGAAGAGTGAAGGCAGCACACGCATTCTGATCGTTGACGACGAGCCGCAGATCCGACGCTTTCTGCGTATCAGTCTGGCGTCCCAAGGGTATGCGGTACTTGAAGCCGAGAACGGCGAGCAGGCGCTGGGGGCGGTGTATACCCAGGCGCCGGACGTGGTGCTGCTCGATCTCGGGCTGCCCGACATGGATGGCCATGAGGTGCTGCGCGGGATCCGTGAGCACAGCAGCGTGCCGGTGATCGTGGTCTCCGTGCGTGACCGTGAAGAGGAGAAGGTCAGCTCGCTGGATAACGGTGCCAACGACTACGTGACCAAGCCGTTCGGTATTCAGGAGCTTCTGGCGCGTATCCGCGCCGTGCAGCGTCAGGTGCTGCGGGCGAAGGGCGAGGCAGTCGCCAGCTGCTATGCAAGCCAGGGGCTCGCCATCGATCTTGAGCTTCGCCGGGTAGCGCTGAATCAGGTGCCGGTGCACCTTACCCGCAAGGAGTTCGCGGTGCTGGCCCGCCTGTGCCGCTATGCGGGCCGGGTGGTGACCCAGACCCAGCTACTCAAGGAGGTGTGGGGACCGACCCACGTGGATGATACCCACTACCTTCGCATCGTGGTCAGCCGGCTGCGCCAGAAACTCGGCGACGACCCCCAGACGCCGGTACTGCTGCAGACCGAAGCCGGGGTAGGGTATCGGCTTCTGGTGGAGCCCGTGCGTGCGCAAGCCATCTAGCGGCGCCAGAACATCGGTGTCATCAGTACCACCACGGTGAGAATTTCCAGGCGGCCCATCAGCATGCCGATGCACAAGAGCCACTTCGCCGCATCCGGCAGGCTGGTGAAGTTGCCGGCGGGGCCAATGGTATCGCCAAGCCCCGGGCCCACATTGGCCACCGCCGTGGCCGCGCCGCTCAGCGCCGTTACCAGGTCCAGCCCCAGTGCGGAAAGTGCAAGCGCCAGTGCAGCAATGGTGATGAAGAAGAAAAAGGAAAACGCCACCACGCTTCTGGAGATATCACTGGTAACCGGCTGCTGGTTATAGCGCGTGGTAAATACGCCGTTGGCATGGATCAGATAGCGCAGCTGGTTACGCAGCATCAGCATGGCAATCTGAAAACGGAAAACCTTCATGCCACCGCTGGTGGAGCCGCTGCAGCCCCCGACAAAGGTCAGGTAGAAAAACGCCACCACCGGCAGCGAGCCCCACAGCGTGTAATCGTCCGAGGCGTAGCCGGTGGTGGTGACAACGGAAATCACGTTGAAGGTAACGTGGGTGAGCGACACGAACCAGTGATCGCCCTGAAGCACCCGCCAGGCGCTCAGGATCAGAATCGCTGCCAGCAGCAGCTTCAATAGCCCGCGTACCTGCTGGTCCTTCCACAGCGCGCTGCGTGAGGTGCGGATAAAGCGGATATACAGCACGAAGGGCAGCGCGCCGCTGAGCATGAAGGCGCTTGCCATCCACAAGAGCCAGGGCTTTTCCGAATAAGCGCCGAAGGAGGCGTCGGAGTTGGCAAAACCGCCCGTCGAAAGCGATGACATGGCGTGCACGATGGCGTCCAGCGGGCGCATGCCGCCTAGCCAGTAGCAGGCCATGGCCAGCAGGGTCAGGGCCACATAGACGCTCAAGGTCGCCTTGGCAATACCGCCTGTTCGCGGCATTACCTTGTCCGACCAGTCGGAGGATTCGGTATGAAAAAGCCGCATGCCGCCCACTTTCAGAAACGGCAGAATGGCGATACCCATCACGATAATGCCGATGCCGCCCATCCACTGCATCAAGCCTCGCCATAGCTTCAGGCCATCGGAGAGGTGCTCGATACCCACCATCACCGTCGAGCCGGTGGTGGTAATCGCAGACACCGATTCAAACACGGCGTTGGTAATGCTCAGTTGCGGCGCGCCCAGAATCAACGGCAGGCTTGCAAACCCGGTGATGCTGACCCAGCTCGACGCGGTCAGAACGAACATCTGCCAGGGGCGCAATTCAAGCGAGACACCGCGGGTCAGCAACCAGGCGAGAAGCGTAGCGCCCACCACCATCACGATGGACAGGCCAAAGGCGGCGGCGTCCGGGTCACCTTCCAGAAGCAGCACGAGCCATGGCAGGGTCATGAACATGGCCAGTACCAGCCAGAGTACCGACATGATCTTGAATATCTGTGCCCAGTTTCGATAGGTTTCCTGATAGTGGAGCCGGCCGGAAGAAATGGTCATTGATCCGCTCTTGAGTTATGCCAAGGGTCAGTTGGCTATCTCATCACGACTGTTGACTGACGTCCGTAAAATTCTCCTAAAAAAATGTATAAGCATGATATCCAGGCGACTCTTCAAGCATATGGCCCGTCGGTAGCGGCGTTAGAGTAGAGGGCGTAAAGTAAATGCGCGCACCATATTCAGATGGTGGCCACCCTGATCGCTGTCAAAACCGGCAGCCTGGTTTTTTTGTAGTAAAATTACATTTAATATTGCGCTTTGTGCCGCTTTTTAGATAGGTTTTAGGTAATCTAACAACTCAAGCGGTTTGGCGATACATAGGAGCAGAGATGAGCAAGTCATATGCCTCTCCAGGCGCCCCGCTAGGCGGACGTGACCATGCCATTGATTTGGCGCTGTTCGGGGCGTTGGGCGACCTTGCCATGCGCAAGCTGTTTCCTGCCTTGTACCACCTGGATCGTGAAGGCCTGATGCCGGAAACTACGCGCATTCTGGGGCTGGCACGCCAGGAGCACGATGTAGCGGCCTTTCGTCAACTGGTCAGTGCTGCGCTGCGCAAGCGGCTCAAGGAGAGCGAGGTAGATGAAGCCAGCATCGAGCGTTTTCTCGAGCGCCTGGACTATCGTCAGCTCGACTTCACCACGGCTGAAGGGTATGACGCCATTCGCCAGTGGCGCGAAGGGGCCGAACGCCCCATGGTGGTGTACCTGTCCGTGGGCGCACGTATCTACGGCGACATCTGCCACAACCTGCATGCCAGCGGCAGCCTGGATGACGATACCCGCGTCGTGGTGGAAAAGCCCATCGGCTACGACCTTCGCTCGTCCGAGCAGATCAACGACGCCATCGGCGCCGTGTTCCCCGAGTCGCGGGTATATCGCATCGACCACTACCTGGGCAAGGAAACGGTGCAGAACCTGATTGCGCTGCGGTTCGCCAACCCCTTGTTCGGTACCCAGTGGAACCAGAACCATATCTCCCACGTGGAAATTACCGTGGCCGAGAAAGTGGGTATCGAAGGCCGCTGGGGCTATTTCGACGATGCAGGCCAGCTGCGTGACATGGTTCAGAATCATCTTCTGCAGTTGCTCTGCCTGATCGCCATGGACCCGCCTTCCAACCTGGATGCCGACGCCATTCGTGACGAGAAGGTCAAGGTGCTCAAGGCGCTCAAGCCGTTTACCGGCGAAGCGCTGGGCCGTGACGTGGTGCGCGGGCAGTATATTGCCGGTACCAGCGATGGCCAGTCCGTGCCCGGTTACCTGGAAGAAGAGGACGCCAACACCGAGAGCCAGACCGAAACCTTCGTGGCCATGAAGACCGAAGTGGCCAACTGGCGCTGGGCCGGCGTGCCGTTCTACCTGCGCACCGGCAAGCGCATGCCGGAAAAGCTCTCGCAGATCGTCATTCACTTTCGCCAGCAGGCGCACTATATCTTCGACCCCGACCAGCGCGGCATCGCCTCCAACAAGCTGATCATTCGTCTGCAGCCGGAAGAAGGCATCGCGCTTCAGGTACTCACCAAGGACAGCGGCCTGGACAAGGGCATGCGCCTGCGCCCTGGTCCGCTGCACCTGGATTTCAACAGCGCCTTCCCCAAGTCGCGGATTCCCGATGCCTACGAACGGCTGCTGCTGGAGGTCATGAAAGGCCAGCAGTACCTGTTTGTACGCCGCGATGAGGTCGAACACGCCTGGCGCTGGTGCGACCAGCTGATCGAAGGCTGGCAGGCGCGCGAAACGCCGCCCCGGCGCTATCCGGCAGGCTCCTGGGGGCCGGTGGCGTCCATTGCCATGATTACTCAGGATGGCCGCAGCTGGTACGAGGATTATTGATATGACCCAGGCACGTCAACAGCTTGCCGAGCAGCTGGCCGAAGCGGTAGCCAAGGCCCTTGAGGAAGATCTAGGACGCCAGGAACGCGTGCTGCTGATCGTTTCCGGCGGCTCGACCCCGGTTCCCTTTTTCCAGGCGCTGGCGGCCAAGCCGCTTGCCTGGGAGCGGGTTGATATTACCCTTGCCGACGAGCGCTGGGTGGATGCCGAAAGCTCCGACAGCAACGCAAGGCTGGTACGCGAGAACCTGCTTCAAGGCAACGCGGCCGCTGCGCACTTTGTGCCGCTGACCTCAAGCGCTTCGACCCCGGAAGAGGGGGTGGCGGAAGTGGCCCGGCGCACGGCAGGGCTTGCCTGGCCGGCAAGTGTGATCATTCTGGGCATGGGCGGCGATGGCCATACGGCATCGCTGTTTCCGGATAGCCAGGAGCTTGGCCTGGCACTGGCCACCGACGAGCCGCTGGTCGCCGTGCGCACGCCCAGCCAGCCCCAGCCGCGCATTACCTTTTCCGCGGCCCGCCTGCACCAGGCGAGCCGGCATATTCTGCACATAACCGGCGATGACAAGCGCACCGTACTGGCCAGCGCCCTGAGCGGTGACGATGTCCGGCAACTGCCGATACGTGCTTTTCTGTCCTGCCCGTTGGCGATTTACTGGGCGCCATAACGATCATTCAACAACAGGTTACCTGGAGACACGCCATGCCCATTGATAAACAGCTGCCCTCAACGCGCACCGCCGAACTCGACAGCATCTGCTACAAGGCCGAAGTGATTCCGGTCATCACCATCGAGCGTCTTGAGGATGCCGTGCCGCTAGGCAGAGCGCTCGTCGAAGGCGGCTTGAGCGTGCTGGAAATCACCCTGCGCACCGACTGCGCGCTTGATGCCATCAGGCGCATGAAGAAGGAACTTACCGGCGCCAGCATTGGTGTTGGCACTGTGCTGACACCAGCCCAATACCGTCAGGCTGAAGAGGCAGGTGCGGATTTCGTGGTAACGCCGGGCGCCACCGAGGCACTCTACCGCTACGGCGTCGAAAGCCCGGTGCCCATGCTGCCGGGGGTTTCCACCGTCTCGGAGCTGATGACCGGCTGGCAGTACGGCTATCGTCGATTCAAGTTCTTTCCCGCCGAATCCAGCGGTGGCGCCAAGGCGCTCAAGGCCTTTGGTGCACCGATCCCCGGCGCACAGTTTTGCCCCACCGGCGGTATTACCGTGGATAACGCCGAATCCTACCTGTCGCTGCCCAACGTGATGTGCGTAGGCGGCTCTTGGCTTACGCCCAGCAAGCTGATCGAAGCCGAAGATTGGGACGGCATTCGCAAGCTGGCACAGGAAGCCGTCGATCGTTTTCACCGGTAGCCTCGCCAGGCGCCATCGAATCTGATCATGAAGACCGGGCAGACATCCTCTGCCCGGTTTTTTCATGGCGGGAATTCACTGGCCGGTACGACCAAAGATGGATAACCAGTTAATCATTGGCTCCTTTAAACTTGCGTGAATATGTCAGACATTTAGATGCGCTCAGGCTGGTGCAATGAGCGATGACAAGAAACAAGGAGCAGCCACTTTATGCTTACTCTCGCGTCTTTCCTGTTCTTTACAGGACTGGTTGCCTTCATCACCTGGCGTATCACGCATCGGGATGACCATTCGAGTACCAGCGGCTACTTTCTGGCCGGGCGTTCGCTGACCTTTCCGCTGATCGCCGGCTCACTGCTGATGACCAACCTTTCCACCGAGCAGATGGTCGGCTTGAATGGCGCCGCCTTCGCTGATGGCTTGAGCGTCATGGCCTGGGAAGTGGTGGCAGTCATTGCCCTGGTGGCGCTGGCGCTGTTTTTCCTGCCGCGCTTTCTGAAAAGCGGTATCGCCACGCTGCCTCAGCTGCTGGAAATTCGCTTTGATAAAGACACGCAGCTGATTACCAACATCATCTTCCTGATCGCCTATGCAGTGATTCTGCTGCCCATCATTCTCTACTCCGGCGCCATTGGGCTGCAGGGCATGCTGGATCTGCAGGGGCTGACCGGCATTCAGTCCTCCACGACGCTTTTATGGCTGACGGTGTGGATCGTGGGCATCATCGGCGCGGTTTACGCCCTGTTCGGCGGGCTGCGCACGGTAGCGGTATCCGACACGCTCAACGGTATCGGTCTGCTGGTCGGTGGCTTCGTGATCGTCTATTTCGGCCTGCAGGCGGTCAGTGGGGGCGCCGGCATCATGGAAGGCTGGAGCATTCTCAAGGAGAGCGACCCGGAAAAGCTCAACTCCATTGGTGGCGCGGAGCAGCAGGTGCCGTTCTTCACCCTGTTTACCGGCGTTTTCCTGATCAACCTGTTCTACTGGAGTACCAACCAGCAGATCATCCAGCGCACCTTTGCCGCCAAGAACCTGGCCGAAGGGCAGAAAGGCGTGCTGCTGACCGGCCTGTTCAAGCTGCTGGGCCCATTGTACCTGGTGCTGCCGGGCATCATCGCCTACCACCTGTATGCCGACCAGGGCGTGCGCGCCGATGAAGCCTACGGCCATCTGGTGTTTCACGTGCTGCCGCCTTACCTGACCGGGTTCTTTGCCGCGGTGATGGTCGGGGCCATTCTCTCCTCGTTCAACTCGGCGCTCAACAGTACCACCACCATCTTCAGCCTGGGTATCTACAAGGGCGTGCTGAACAAGGACGCCACGGAAGCGCAGGTGGTCAAGTCCGGCAAGGTGTTTGGCTGGATCATGGCGATCATCACCATGATCATCGCGCCGCTGCTGGCCGGGCAGGATAGCCTGTTTGGCTATCTGCAGAAGATGAACGCGATCTACTTCATCCCCATTCTGGCCGTCGTCATCGTCGGGCTTCTGACCAAGCGCGTACCGCCCATGGCGGCCAAGATTGCGCTGGTGGGCGGCTGCCTGCTGATTGCCGCAGGTTACTTCGTGCCGCCCTTTACTCTGCTACCCCAGGTGATGCACGAGTTCCACTTCGTGGCGCTGGTGTTTGCACTGCTGGTGATAACCATGCTGATCATCGGCAAGCTGCGCCCTCGGGAAACCGACTGGGTACAGGAGCATACCGGCGATGTCGACCTCACCCCCTGGAAGGGCGCAGTACCGGCGGGTATCGTGCTGGTGGTGCTGGTGATCGTGATGTACGTAAGCTTTGCGGGTTAATTCACAAGCTGAATGACCCGAGCTTGAAGTCGAGCTGTCAATAAGCCCCGCGAGCGCTAAAACTCGCGGGGCTTTCTGTTGGTGAAGGGGGGGAGTTTGTTGGTGAAGGGAGCGTAGTCGAAAGCCTGCCGGCTAGGCCAACTGCAGGGGCGGCTCGGCAAGGCCGGCAACGCCGGTTTCCACTCGGTATAGCGCGCCGGCGGTGGGCGTTTCGGCAAGCTTTTCCGAGCTCAAGCCTTCCCGCGCCGTGGTGATATACAGCGTCTTGAGATCATCTCCCGCAAACACCGGGCAGGAGGGCTGGTCAACCGGCAGCGCGACGCGTCCGATGATCTGGCCCTTTTCATCTAGACGCACCACTTCGCCGGCGCCCCACAGTGAAAGCCAGAGGCAGCCTTCGCTATCCATCACCGCGCCATCCGGGCTGCCCGCGTGGGTGGAAAAATCCGCAAAGCACTCGGGCTCGCCCACGGGCCAGCCGTTTTCGTCCAGCGCCCAGCGCATCACCTGCCCGGTGGGCGTATCGGTGAAGTAGGCGTGGTCATCGGCAGAAAAGCAGATCGAGTTGGGAATGGTCAATCCGGTACGCAGGATCACAAGCTCGCCGCGATAAAGCCGGTAAAGGCTGCCTGCCTTCGGCTCGGCGTTCTTGCCCATGGTCGAAAGCCACAGGCCGCCGTGACGATCTACCCGCGCATCGTTGCTGCGTGTGACCGGGTTGTCGGCTTCGAAAGCACACAAGTGGGTGTGAGTCTGGCGCTCGGTGTCGAAAAGAGCGAGGCTTCGTTCGCCCACAAGCAGCAGCCGGCCGTCACTCACGGGCGCGGCGCAGGAGACCATCTGGTCGAGCGTTACGCTTTCATGGCGAGCCGTGGCCGGGTCGAGCCAGTGCAGGCGCTTGCCAAGAATGTCGCACCAGTAAAGCCGGTTTTGCGCCGCGTGCCACTGCGGGCCTTCGCCCAGCTCGCAGCGTGAATCCACGGCAAGTTCGGCTTTCCAGATAAAGGGACTCATGGTGTCTCTCCCGCTTCCCAGGCGGCGACCAGCGCCTTGGCCTGGCGGCCGACTTCCTCAGGTGTCTGGCCCGGTGTATACAGCGCGCTCCCAAGCCCTGCACCATCAATACCGGCTGCCCGCCAGGCGGCAAAGTTGTCGACGCCAACACCACCCACCGCGTACAGCAGCGTACCGGCTGGCAGTACTGAGCGCATCGCCTTCATGCCTTCGATGCCTACCTGTACGGCCGGGAAGAGCTTCAGGCCGGTGGCGCCTGCGTCTATCGCGTCATAGGCTTCAGAGGGGGTCATGATGCCCGGCCAGCTGGCCATGCCCAGGTGACGCGTTTCCTCGATCACGCTGGGGCGGCAGTTGGGCGATACGATCAGGCGTCCGCCAACGTCATGTACTTCGCGCACCTGCTCGGGAATCAGCACCGTACCGGCGCCAATCACGGCGTGCTCACCCAGGGCTTCAGCCAGCATGCCGATACTGGTGAACGGGTCGGGGGAATTGAGCGGCACTTCAATATAGGTAATGCCTGCGGCAAGTACCTCGCGGGCAATCTCCACCACTTCATCAGGTGTCACGCCTCGTAGAATGCCTATCAAGGGCAGTGTCATAGTGACTCTCCATTGTCAGTGAGCGCCCGGTGGGCAAGGCGCAGGCCAGCCAGCACCGCGCTGTTTCCATCCAGGTGTGTCGCCGGGTAGCCAATGGCGTCTAGCGCCACGCGATAGCGGCGGCAAAGTGCCGGGTTACCTATCAGTGTAACGGGTTCGTCGCCAGGCTGCTCCCGGCAGGCATCGCTCAGCTCGAGGCCGATGGCAAGCCCTGAAAGCCTGGCGGAAAGAACCGCCAAGCGGGCGCTGCCCGAGGGCAGGCGGCTATCCAGCAAGTCCTGGGCGCGCAGCCCGAACAAACGGCTGCTGAAGGCCTGCGGGGCAGCATGGGCCTCAGCCACGGCTCGCGTAAAGGCAGCCTGGCAGGCAGGGTCGTCAAGATCGTCACTACCTACCGAGTGCTTGAGCACCGACTGGTCCGCCAGCAACTGATAAAGCTCGCCGGTAAGATACGTGGTGAACTGGGTGACCGCGCCAGATTCAAGCGTGGCCCATTTGGCATGGGTGCCGGGCAGGCAGACACGCCCTGAAAAATCAGGTTTTTCGGCGACCAGGCCGGCAAGCTGGGTCTCCTCGCCGCGCATGACGTCAAAATGCGGGTGGCTCTGGCTCAATCCCGGCAGCAGATGAACTCGAAGCCGCGTGCCTTCAAGGCGCGGTGACACGGCCCCCTGGCTGAGCTTTCGAAGGGCGGCGGGCACCGGCAGGTAGGCGGCTTCTCGCCAGCCCTGACGAGCGCCGGCCATGCCACATACCACCACATCCGTCTGGCCGCTGTCAGGCAGCCAATCCTGCACCAGGCGCAGGAGCTCGGCTTCGTAGCGCTCGGGTGCAAGGGCAAGCATGCCTTTGTCGCTGCCGGCGTCGGCCATCACCTGGTCCTGGGCATCCATTGCCCAGGCGCGCAGGTTGCTGGAGCCCCAGTCCACCGCTATCCAGGCAAGCTCGCGCCTTGAGGTGTCATTGCTGTGCATTGGTCTGCTTCCCTGTCATTGCGGGCCTACCACTCGGCGATGGAGCCATCGTCGTGGGTCCATACCGGGTTGCGCCAGCGGTGGCCGGTCTTGGCGCGCTCCTCGACAAAGGCTTCGTCGATCTCGACACCCAGCCCGGGGCCTTGTGGAATGGCGCAGAAGCCGTCGGTTATGCTCAGCGCCGTTTTATCCACCAGGTAGTCCAGCACGTCATTGCCCTGATTGTAGTGAATGCCCATGCTCTGCTCTTGAATAAAGGCATTGTGGCTTACCGCATCGAGCTGGAGCGAGGCGGCCAGCGTCAGCGGCCCCAGCGGGCAGTGGGGGGCGAGGGCCACGTCATAGGCTGAGGCGAGCGATGCGATCTTGAGACCTTCACTGATGCCGCCGCAGTGAGAAATATCCGGCTGGATGATATCGATCATGCCGTCGGCCAAAAGGTCGCGGAACTCAAAGCGCGTGTGCAGCCGCTCGCCGGTGGCCAGCGGATAGCCAAGCCCGCCGGCAATATCCTTGAGACACGGCAGGTGCTCCGGCGCTACCGGCTCTTCGACGAACATCGGATGAAACGGCTCCAGTTCACGCAAGAGCGCCTTGGCCATGGGGCGGTGCACACGGCCATGAAAGTCGATGCCGATGCCTACATCCGGCCCCACCGCTTCGCGCGCTTCACGCACCCGCGCCACGGCTTCGTCAACCTTGCGGTGGGAATCGACAATCTGCATTTCCGGGGTGCCGTTCATCTTGAACGCGGTAAAGCCTTTCTCGACCAGCGCCTTGGCGCCCGCGCCCACGTCACTGGGCCGGTCGCCGCCGGTCCAGGCGTACATGCGCATCTTGTCGCGCACCGCCCCGCCCAGAAGCTGGTGCACGGGCACGCCCAGGTCGCGCCCCTTCAGGTCCCACAGCGCCTGGTCGATACCGGCGATGGCGCTCATCAGAATCGGGCCACCGCGATAGAAACCGGCGCGGTACAGTGTGTTCCAGAGGTGCTCGATACGGTGCGGGTCCTGGCCGATCAGGTAGTCGGCAAGCTCGTGTACGGCAGCTTCCACGGTGGCGGCGCGGCCTTCGATGACCGGCTCGCCCCAGCCATAGCAGCCTTCGTCGGTCTCGATTTTAAGAAACAGCCAGCGCGGCGGTACCTGCCAGGTTTTAAGGCGCGTGATTTTCATGCGATGCGTTCCTTGTGGTGGGCCGTAAGGCGGCTCGCGTTACAGGGTGTTTGAAGACGTATCAGCCACGATGCCCAGATCGACGGCGGTGCGTCGCAGCACTTCGCGGGCTGCGGTTTCGGCAGCGGCCACATCGCCTGCCTTGATGGCATTCAGCACGTGGCCATGGCGGGCAAGGCTGTCGTCGAGGGTTTCGATAGCGTGCTGGGAGCGATGCACCAGGGCCATGATGGAGGGGCGCAGTAGATAGCCCATCTGCCGCCAGACCAGGTTATGGGTCGCCTGGTAAATCACGTCATGAAAGGCGACATCATGCTCGATATGGTGAGCGCGAGCATCGGGCTGCTTCGCCGTTGCCGAGCGCTGCATGCCGGCAAACGCGGCTTCAAGACGCTGGATATCCTCGACGCTGGCCGACTGGGCGGCCAGACCCGCGACCAGCGGCTCGGCAGAAAAGCGAAACGCGTAGATGGCTCGCACGAGCTTGGGGTCAATATCCACAAGCCCGCTCATCCATTCGCTCATCAATGGGTCGAGCAGATGCCAGTCGCTCATGGCGCGCACTCGGGTGCCACGCCCGGCGGTGCGCTCGAGAAGGCCGGCACCTGAAAGACTCGCCAGCGCGTTACGCACCTGGTTGCGGCTGACCGAAAAATGCTGGCTGATATCCAGCTCTTTGGGAAATAGGCAGCCCGGCTGCCAGTGCCCCGCCAGCAAGGCACGAGCCAGCAGGCGGGCCAGGTTCTCGGCCCCGCCGGAGTGGGTGGGTAAGGCATCCAGCGTCATGGCGCATCTCAGGGTATCCGATGATACCTTGAGCGTATTAAATGTCTGACATTTTGGCAATCAGACCAAAGTTGCCTGCTTGAAGCCGTTATCCATCAAGGCGCAGTGGAAGGCGGGCATCGCCAAGGGCGGGCGTTAAAGCACTTCCTCGTTATGCAGCGCTTCAGCGGCCCCGAGCAGCCCCGTCCAGGGGTGAGTGACCACCCAGATCGGAATATCTGCGTTGTAGGCGTGCATGCGGCCCTTGTTGGTAAATGCCTCGCACAGCTCGCTTTCCGGCAGCCAGTCCAGCAGGCGCGGAACGATCCCGCCACACAGATATACCCCCCCGCGCGCGCCCATGGTCAGGGTCGTGTCGCCACATACGTCGCCAAGAATCTTCAGAAACCGCTGCAGCGCCTGACCAGCAGGCGCGTCGCCCTGCTGAGCGGCCTGGGTGATCGCCGCGGCGGTTTCTAGCCTTGGGTCGATGTTATCGAACCTGCACAGGGCAGTATAGATATCCACGATCCCCTGGCCGCAGAGCAGACGCTCGACGCTGACCCGCGAGTAGCGCGACGCAAGCTCGGCCACGAGCTGGCGCTCGAGTTCGTCGGTGGGCGCGAACGTCACATGTCCACCTTCGGTGGGCAGCGGTATCCAGGCGCGCTGGCCGGGGAAGACCCCCGCCACGCCAAGGCCGGTGCCCGGGCCCATCACCAGGCGCAGGGTGTGGGCCTGAGCATTGCCGGGCTTGACTTCAACCAGGTTCTGCGCAGGCACATGAGGAATGCCCAGCGCCTGGGCGGTAAAGTCGTTGATCACCTTGAACAGCGAGAGGCCAAGCGACTGCTGTACTTCGCCTTTCAAGAACTGCCAGTGGTTGTTGGTCATCTTGACCTGCTCGGCATGCACCGGGCAGGCAAAGGCCAGGCAGGCCTCGACCGGGGCGCTGCTGCCGGTGGCGCCCACCTGGGCCAGATAATCCTGCGCGGCTTCCACCACGCCTGGGTAATCCGCGCAGGGCAGGTTGAGAATATCCTGCGGCGCCGCTTGCCCTGGGGTTACCAGGGCAAAGCGGGCATTGGTGCCGCCGATATCACCAATCAGGGCCGGTCGGCTCATTGGTCTTCCTGCTCGATTTTTTCAAGTTCACGGGCCAGCACGTCAGCTTCGAAGCCGCCGAATACCCCGGCGCCTTCTTCCGCCCGAGTCGCCAGGTGGCGAAAACCGCCAAACAGCTCGCGGCCCATGCCGAAACGACTGTGCTCGAGGTTGGCCTGGGCGAACGGGCGGGCGGCCAGGGTCGCTGAATCCACCAGTACGTTGAGTTCGCCGGTTTCGGCATCCAGGCGCACGATATCGCCATCCTGCAGCTTGGCAAGCGGGCCGCGGTCGACCGCCTCGGGCGTTACATGAATGGCGGAGGGTACCTTGCCGGAAGCGCCGGACATGCGGCCATCTGTCACCAGGGCGACCTTGAAGCCGCGATCCTGGAGCACTCCCAGAAACGGGGTGAGCTTGTGCAGTTCCGGCATGCCGTTGGCCTTGGGACCCTGGAAGCGCACTACCACGATCACATCGCGGTCAAGCTGGCCGGATTCGAACGCCGCTTTTACCTGGTTCTGGTCATCGAACAGCTGAACCGGCGCTTCCACCACGCGGTGTGCCTGCTTGACTGCGGAAATCTTGATCACGCCACGCCCCAGGTTGCCGTCCAGCACGGTCAGCCCACCGGTGGGCGAGAAGGGGGTGCCTACCGGGCGCAGCACGTCCGGGTCCAGGCTTTCGGTCGGGCCTTCGCGCCAGGTGAGCTTGCCATCTTCAAGGAAGGGTTCCTGGGTGTAGGCGGTGAGGTCGGTGCCAAACACCGTGGGGATATCGCCGTGGATCAGCCCGGCGCCAAGCAGCTCGCGAATCAGCAGGCTCATGCCGCCTGCCGCCTGGAAGTGATTCACATCTGCCTGCCCGTTGGGGTAGATGCGCGTCATGCTGGGCACTACCGCGGAAAGCTCGGTGAAGTCGTCCCAGTTGATGGTGATACCCGCGGCCGCCGCCATGGCCACCAGGTGCAGGGTGTGGTTGGTGGAGCCACCCGAGGCCAGCAGGCCCACCATGGCATTGACGATGGCGCGCTCGTCGACCTGCTGGTAAAACGGACGGTAGTTGCCGCTCTGCTCGGTATTGCGAATCGCCTGCTCGGTAGCGTAGCGGGTCAGCGCTTCGCGCAAGGGCGTGCCGGGGTTGACGAACGACGCGCCGGGCAAGTGCAGGCCCATCATCTCCATCATCAGCTGGTTGGAGTTGGCGGTGCCGTAGAAGGTGCAGGTACCGGGGCTGTGGTAGGACTGGGACTCGGCTTCCAGAAGCTCGTCGCGGCCCACCTTGCCTTCAGCAAAGAGCTGGCGCACGCGGGCCTTTTCATCATTGGGCAGGCCGGTGGTCATCGGCCCGCCCGGCACGAACACGGCAGGCAGGTGGCCAAAGCGCGCCGCACCGATGAAAAGCCCCGGCACGATCTTGTCGCAGATGCCCAGATACAGCGCCGCGTCGAACATGTTGTGAGAAAGCGCCACCGCGGTTGCCATGGCAATCACATCGCGGGAGAAAAGCGACAGCTCCATGCCGGGCTGGCCCTGGGTCACGCCATCGCACATGGCGGGTACGCCACCGGCGAACTGGGCGGTGGAGCCCATGCCGCGCGCCGCCTCCTTGATGATGGCAGGGTAGTCCTCGAACGGCCGGTGGGCGGAAAGCATGTCGTTGTAGGACGACACGATGCCCAGGTTGGCGCTGTTGGTCAGCTTGAGGCGGTTCTTGTCGGCAGGTACGTCGCAGCCGGCAAAGCCGTGGGCCAGGTTGCCGCAGGAGAGTTCGCCCCGGTGTACGCCTTGCTTGTGCTGCTCGGCCATGTGGTCTTCATAAAGAGCGCGCCGTAGCCGGGAACGCTCGCGGATACGTTGGGTGACCTCGGCGACGGTGGTATGTAGCGCAGCAGGTGATGAACTCGGCATAGGAACCTCGGCATGAGTGAAACGGCACGGCTTTGTAGTTATTTTACATATTAATACGCCATATTGAGAGTTTTAAAAATAAAGACGAGTCAAATATGTAGTTTTATTACTCTATGTTGGTAAGTGGCCCGTTACTGAAACCAGTATAGCGTATGCGGACGGCCTTACCGGCAAGGCCGCCCGCGAGATCAGCGGTTGTCCACCTCATCGTTGTCGATGCGGAAAAACAGTGCATAGAGCGTAGGTACGGCAATCAATGTCAGTATGGAGGCAAACAGCAAGCCGCCCATGATGGTGATCGCCATGCTGTTGAAGAAGGCATCCCACAACAGTGGAATCATGCCAAGAATCGTCGTTCCCGCGGCCAGAAACACCGGCCGCAGACGGCTGATGCTGGCATCGACCAGCGCGGTGAAGCGCGCGGTGCCCGAGCGTATCTGCTCGTCGATCTCGTCCACCAGCACGATGGCGTTCTTCATCAGCATGCCGGACAGGCTCAGCATGCCCAGAAGCGCGGTGAACGAGAAGGGCAGGCCGGTAATCAGCAAACCGATGACCACGCCGCATACCGACATGGGCACCACCAGCCAGACGATCAAGGGTTGCCTGAGCTTGCCGAACAGCAGAATCGAGGTAAGCACCATGATCAAGAAGCTTATCGGCAACTGCTGGCCAAGCGATTCCTGAGCGTCTCCGGAGTTTTCGTGCTCACCGCCCCACTCGAGCGTGTAGCCCGGCGGCAGTTCGATCGCCTCGATTTCCGCGCGCACGGCGTCAAAGGCTTGTGCCGCGGTATAGCCCTTGTCGGGCTCGGCGCCTACCGTCAGGGTGCGAACGCGGTTGCGCCGTTCGATCAGCGCCTCTTCCGAACGCACTTCGAAACCGTCCACGACCTGGGTGATCGGCACGAACTGCTGCTGCGCTTCGCTGTAGATCTGGCGATCGCTCAACAGCGCCACGTCGTCGCGCTCGGCCTGGGGCGCACGCACGGTGATCGGAATCAAGTGTTCGCCTTCGCGGTAGGTGCCCGCGCGAATGCCGGAGGAGGCGAACATGAGCGTCTGGGCGATATCCTCTCGGGTGACCCCGGCGATGCGTGCGCGCTCCTCGTTGATGATCGGTGCCACGACAAGCTCCTGCTGGCGCCAGTCGATGCGTTCATCGATCAACAGGGGATTGGCCGCCATGAGTCGTCGGGCCTGGTCGCCCAGCTCGCGCAGTACTTCTGGCGAAGGCCCTTGAAAGCGCGCTTCTATATCCGCGCCGTCACCGGGGCCAAACTGCAACCGCTGGGTACGCACCTGGGCATTGGGGTAGCGCTCGTTGAGCTCCTTGTAGAACTCCCGGTCCAGCGCATCGATAGGGTCAAGCTCCTCGGTGCGAATGATGAACTGCGCGTAGGCGGTATTGGGCTGCTCTGGCGAGTAGGTGAGCATGAAGCGCGTCGCTCCCCGGCCGACGAAGCTTGCCACCGACACCACGTCCTCGTGTTCGAGGATGTACGCCTCGATCTCCTCGACATCGCGGATCGTGGCGCGAATGTCCGTGCCCTGAGGCAGTTCATAGTTGATGAAGAAAAGCGGCGTGCTGGAGTCCGGGAAAAAGGACTGCGGCACCAGCGTGAATGCCCACATGCATACCCCGGTGAGCACGACAAGCGCCGAAACGGTGAGAATGCGCACCTTGAGCGCGGCCAGCAGCAGCTTGCGGTAGGTGCGGTAGACGATGCCGCCGCTGCTGTTGTCTTGGCTGTCAGCGTCTTCACTGTTGTCATCTTCGCTGCGTTTCTCTTCGCCTTGCTCTTTTCCTTCTTCCTCTTCTTCCTCTTCTTCGTCCTTTTCCCCTTTCTTGCGCAGCAGGTAGTAGCCAAACAGCGGGGTGACGGTCAGTGCCAGCAGCCAGCTCAGCATCAAGGAGACGAGAATGACGATGAACAGGGAGAACATGAACTCACCGGTGACATCATCGGACAGGCCGATGCCGGCAAAGGCCATGATGCCGATCAGCGTCGCGCCGAACAGCGGCATCTGGGCACGCTTGGCAGCAGCGCTCGCCGCCTTCTTGGCCTTCATGCCGCCCTTGATGTTGGTCACCATGCCTTCGGCCACCACGATGGAGTTGTCCACCAGCATGCCCATGGCGATGATCAAGGCGCCCAGCGAGATGCGCTCCATCTCGATGTTGAAGATACCCATGACGAACAGCGTGCCCAGCACGGTGAGCAGTAGCGTACTGCCCACCACCATGCCGACCTTCCAGCCCATGACCAGACACAGCACGCCGATCACGATGGCCACCGACATGGCCAGGTTGACCAGGAAGTCGTTGATGGCATCGTTGACCACGTTGTGCTGTTCATACAGCGGGTTCAGCTCCACACCCAGCGGAATGCGGGTCTGAAGCTCCTCCATGCGCGCCTCGACCGCCTCGCCGATCTCGATGATGTTATCGGTGGCGATGCCAGCAATACCCAGCGTAAACGCGCTCTTGCCGTTGTAGTGCACGATGTGGTCGGGGATGTCTACCGGTTGGCGATAGACGGTGGCGATATCGGCAAGGGCGACCTGTTCGGTGGTGCCGGGCCGGCCGATGCGAATGGACTCCAGCAGCGTGGTGCTGTCGATGTTCGAGCGCACGACCAGGCGAACCTGGCGGTCACCGGTTCTGAGCGTGCCGGCATCTTCGACGGCGTTTTCGGTCTGAATGGTATTGATGACCTGCTCGATGGGAATGCCCAGCGTCGTCAGGCGCTCGTTGGAGATATCGATGTAGATACTCTCCTCGCGCTCGCCAGCAGTACTCACCCGGGCAACGCCCGGCACGGCGAGCAGCTCGCGCTGCAGAAACGTCGATATATCGCGAATCTCGCGTGTGGAGTAACCCTCGGCGGTAACTGCATAAAACAGGCCATACACTTCGCCGAAGTCATCGTTCACCTGAGAGCCGCTTACGCCCTGGGGCAGCTCTGCCTGGGCGTCGTTCACCTTGTTGCGCAGTTCATCCCAGATCTGGGGCAGCTCGTCGCTTCCGTAGGTGTCCTGGATTTCCACCTGGATCTCCGAGCGACCCGGCAGCGACTTCGAATCGAGCACATCGATCTGGGGCATATCCTGAATGGCTCGCTCCAGGCGCTCGGTGACCTCTTCCTCGACCTCCTCGGCGGTGGCGCCGGGGTAGGGCGTGTTGATGATCGCGTAGGGAATGGTGAAGGAAGGGTCCTCGAGCTTGCCGACCGTATTGAACCCCCAGATGCCGCCGAGCAGGCAGATCACCACGATCAGCCAGGTATTGATCGGCTTTTCGATAGAGCGCTTGGCAATATCCATGACGCCCCCCTTAAAGTGCCGCGTCGAGCGGCTTGACGCGCATGCCGTCGCGCAACAGATGCGCGCCGGTGGCCACTACCCGGCTGCCGGCCTCGAGACCCGCGGTGATCATCACCCGGTCATCGACCATCTCGCCGACGCTGACACGCTGAGGGTGGACCACCCCCTCGTCGGGATCGAATACCCACACCCGGAATTCGCCCGCTTCATCGTTGTCCAGGGCGCTGCCGGGCAGGCTGATCAAGGGACTGTCGATCTGCGCTTCAGGCTTGATGTAGACCGTGGCAGTGGTGCCGGGCAGGGCGATGATGTTCTGGTTCGCTGGGGCGAACTCGGCTTGATAGGTCTGGGCGACTTCGTCGGGCTCGGTAAGATGCTCGCGGTACTCGAGCGGAATGCGCTGGCCCGGCAGGGTGGCAATCTCCGCCTCGGCGCTGAAGTGTCGGCCATTTTCCAGGTGCTGCATCATGGCCTGGGGAATGTTGAAGCGAATGCGCAGCTCCGAGATGTCCTGGATGCGCACGATTTCGGTGTTGGGCGGTACGGTGGTGTAGTTCTCGACCAGGCGCCTTGCGATCAGCGCGTCGAAAGGCGCATTCAGAGTGGTGTATTCAAGCTCCTGGCGGGCGCTGTCGAGCTGGGTTTCAGCGCGCTCGGCCTCGGCGATGGCGGCATCAAGGGCTGCCTGAGACGCTGCGCCCTGGGCGCGCAGGCTGCGCTGACGGTTCAGGTTGCGCCGAGCCTGTTCGTACTCGGCCTCGGCGGCGCGCACCTGCAGCACGTAGTCGGTTTGGTCGAGCCGGGCGATCAGTTCGCCCTCTGGGATCACCGCCCCCTGAACGGCGGGGAACTCGGTGATCCGCCCGCCCACCTGAAAGGCGTAGTTCACGGTGCTCTTGGCATCCACCCGGCCCACGAAGCGCCTACCCGGGTAGACCTCCTGCTGGCTCGCCTCGACGAGCTTGACGACCTGCGCGGGGCGCTCCTGCTGTTCTTCGTCATCACCACAGCCGGTCAATATCAAAGGTGCAATGAGAAAAAGGATCCCTAAAAAAACCGGCTTCATGCGTTGCCTCCCTGCAAGCGGTTAACATGGTTCAATAGTGGTGGTATTACGCCAGCCACCTACTATAGTAGGTGGCTGAAAAAGTGGCGAACAGTCGTTTCATTTTTTTCCAGATGATCGACACTCAAGCGAACTCGCCAAGAGGCCGCGGCCAAGCTTTTAAAAATCAAGGCGATATAAAAGCAAGACGATGAGCAAGGAGAGCTGATGAAGAAGGGATGCACAAGGAGGCGCCTATCCGGCATCGCCCTGGCGATACTGCTGAGCGGCTGTGCGGTGGGGCCGGATTACCAGGCCCCGGAACTCGAACTGCCCGATACCTGGCCTGCGCATATCGAGCTTGACCAGGCCGAGCGTGGAGAGTGGCGCCATTGGTGGCGCCAGTTCGATGACCCGGCACTCAACGCCTTGGTCGAGCGCGCCACCCAGGACAATCTGGAGCTCGAGGTGCAGCTGGCGCGTATTCAGGAGGCACGCGCCCAGCTCGGGTTTGCCGACGCCGAGCTGTTCCCGAGCGTGGGCTATCAGGCTGAGGCCACCCGTGAACGCACCCCTGGCGCGTCCATTCCCATCGACATCGAGCCGGTGCAGGATCTGATCACCTCGACCAACAACCAGTTCTCCCTGGCGGGCAGCCTCGAGTACGAATTCGATCTGTGGGGGCGTCTTGCCCGCCAGCGCGAGGCGGCGCTGGCTACCTTCAGTGAAAGCGTGTTCGCCCGCGACGCCGCCGAGATCGGCGTGATCGCGGACGTGGTCACCACCTATTTCGATCTCAAGAACGCTCAGTACCAGCGCGAGATCCTCGAAGAGACCGAAGCCACCTACGAGGAGACCTTTCGCCTACAGAAGCTGCGCTATGACCTTGGCGATATCAGCGAACTCAGCTTCCGCCAGGCCGAGGCCGAATGGCGAAGCGTGCGTACCGAGCTTCCTCAGGTAACGCAGCAGGTGGAAGCCTTGAAAGGAGCGCTGGCGATTCTGGTGGGACTCACCCCGCGCGAGCTGATGAGCGAGCTCGACTACGGCGATACCCACCTGGTGGAGATCGCCGAACCCCGACGGCTGCCGGGCTTTCTTCCCTCGGAGCTCTTGCAACGACGCCCGGATATCCGCGCCGCCGAGGCCACGCTGATCGCTGCCAATGCCGGCGTGGGCGTGGCCGAAGCCGCAAGGCTACCCTCGATCAACCTGAACGCCTCGCTTGCCAGCGTGGCCGCCGATGCGAGCGATCTGTTCACCGACAACGCCCGTGCCTGGGGGCTTGGCGCCTCGATCGTCGGCCCGCTTCTCGATTTTGGCCGCACCCGCGCCAACGTCCAGATCGCGGAGTCTCAGGTAGAGCAGGCCGATGCCCAGTACCGGCTGACCGTGCTTACCGCTTTCAATGAGGTGCGCGATGCGTTGACCAGCTTCGAGCTGACCGACCAGCGCCTGAACGCCGTGGATGCGCAGCTCGAGGCGGTGTCACGTGCTCGGGACTTGGCGGTGCTGACCTACGACCAGGGCCAGACCAGCATGCTCGAACGCCTGGACGCCGAGCGCTCGCTGCTCTCGGCCAAGCTTGATCGCGCCGAGGTGCAAAGCGAGCGCCTGACCGCCTTTGCCACCCTGTTCAAGGCGCTGGGGGGCGGCTGGCAGGATACGACGTCCATCACCGGAGAAGAAGCGATTTAACCATCACCCGCATGGCTTGCCTTGGTGAAAGAGCCGCCCGTCGAGGCGCAAGTTTTGTTACTATTTGCGCCTTTCGTCGCGGTTGACCTTTACCCTGCTATGGAGCCTGCCATGCCTTCGCTGATTGCCCGAATAGACCCTGTCGATAAAACCGCTGGTGACAGGGCACGGGCATATCTGGATACGCTGACCAAACCGCCGGGCAGCCTGGGTGCTCTCGAAGCGCTGGCCGTTCAGCTAAGCGAGATCAGCAAAGAGCTGGCTCCTGCTGTCACGCCTCCTGCTGTCATCGTGTTTGCCGCCGACCACGGCGTGGCGGCCGAGGGCGTCTCTGCGTTTCCTCAGGCGGTGACCGCGCAGATGGTCGCCAATTTTGCACGCGGCGGTGCGGCCATCAATGTCTTTGCCCGCCAGATCAATGCGCGCCTGGAAGTCGTCGATGTCGGCGTGCTGGGCGATGTAGAGGCACCGGGCGTGGTGGTCGAGAAGGTTCGCCGTGCCACGGGCAATATCACCGTTGAAGATGCCATGCAGCCTTTCGAGGTCGAGGCCGCTCTTCAGGCGGGGGAAAAGGCGGTCGCGCGAGCCTACGAGGCAGGCTGTCGCAGCGTGATCGTCGGGGAGATGGGCATTGCCAATACCACCGCCAGCAGCGCCATGCTGGCGGCTTTTACCGGCACGCCGGTCGAGCAGGTGGTAGGGGCAGGCTCGGGGCTCGATAGCCAGCAGCAGGTACATAAAGCGGGTGTCATCACGCGCGCCCTGGCGGCGCGGAAGTTTGATGCCGACACTCCGCTGAGCGTACTGGCGGCACTGGGAGGGCTTGAAATCGCTGCCATGGCCGGCGCTTACCTGGCTGCCGCGCGCTACCGGCTGCCCGCCATCGTGGATGGCTTCATTGCCACGGTCGCGGCACTCACCGCGTGTCGCCTTTGTCCGGCGGTGCGCGGCTATCTGGTATTCGGCCACCGTTCCATGGAGCCTGGCCATGGCGTAGCGCTCAGAGCGCTTGACGCCACGCCGCTGCTGGCGCTCGACATGCGCCTGGGTGAGGGCAGCGGCGCCGCACTGGCTTTTCCTCTGCTGCAAGCCGCAACCGCCATGATGGCCGACATGGCCACCTTCACCTCGGCCGGCATGGCGGACAGCACCCCGTGACGCTGACGGTACTGATTGGCTTGGCCATCGTGCTGGATCTATTGATTGGCGACCCGCGGGCGCTGCCGCACCCGGTAGTGCTGATGGGGCGGATGATCAGCTATCTGGAAAAGCGCTGGAACCGAGGGAGCGCTTCACGCCGCAAGTTCTTCGGCGTTGTGCTTGCGGGGACGGTGGTGGCGAGCGTGTGGGGTGCCAGCATGGCGGCGCTGGCGCTGCTGGCGATGATTCACCCCTGGGTTGCGCTGGCGGCCGAGCTATGGCTGCTGGCCACCACGCTTGCCATCAAGGGGCTTGCCGACGCCGGGCGGGCCGTGGCCCGACCGCTCGCCCTGGGCGACCTGCAGGCAGCACGCCAGGCGCTCTCCATGATTGTGGGGCGCGACACGCAGACGCTCGATGAGGCCGGCATTACCCGAGGCGCCGTGGAAACCGTGGCGGAAAATACGGTGGACGGGATTACCGCGCCGCTGTTTTTTGCCCTGCTGGGGGGCGCGCCGCTGGCGCTGGCCTACAAGGCGATCAACACGCTGGATTCCATGGTGGGGTATCGCAACGAACGTTATGAAGACTTCGGTTACGCCTCGGCAAAGCTTGATGACCTTGCCAACTGGCTGCCCGCACGGTTGACCACGCTGTGCCTGTGGGTAGGGGGCGTGCTGCTGTCTGCTGCCGGGCAGCCGCTGCGCTGGCGCGGCGCACTTCGCGCTACCCGTCACGAGGCCCCGCGCCACCCAAGCCCCAACGCCGGCTGGCCAGAAGCCATGGTGGCCCGCCTTCTCGGGGTGCAACTGGGCGGCATGAATACCTATCAGGGGGTCACTTCCAGCCGCGCAACGCTGGGCGAGCCTTTCGAGCCGCTGCGCGTTGCGCATATCGGCACCACCATTTCACTCATGCATGTGGGGTGGCTGCTGTTTGTCATTGCAGCAGGCGCCTTGGGGGCGATGGCAAGATGAGTCCTGACGAACGCAGGATGAGCGCGCCGCCCTGGCCAAGCCACGGCGGCCAATCCGCCGCGCTTTTGCAGCGTTACGGCTTGCCGCCGGGCCACTCGCTGGAAGACTTCAGCGCCAACCTCAACCCGCTCGGCCCGCCCGCCTGGGTGGCCGAGGCACTTGGCCGACAGGTTGACGCACTTTGCCACTATCCGGCGCCGGACTACTGGCCCGCCCGCGAAGCGCTTGCCGCGCATCACGGGGTAGCGCCTGAACAGGTGCTGCTGACCAATGGCGGGGCCGAGGCGATTTTTCTGGCAGCGGCCCTTCATGCAGGCAAGCGGGCCGGTGTGCTGACACCCAGCTTTGGCGAGTACGCACGGGCCTGCCGCGCCCATGGGCTGAGCATGACGCCCATTGCCTTGCCCGCTCCAGGGTTCGCGCTCGACCTTGAAGTCCTCATGGTCGCACTCAGGAAGATCGATGTGCTTTTTCTGTGTCGGCCCAATAACCCCACCGCGACGCTGATACCGCTCGAGCAGATGCACAGGCTGCTGGCGTGCGCCGCTGCCTGTGGTTGCCAGGTGGTGGTGGACGAGGCGTTCATCCACCTGGCGCCAGGCCAGGGTGAGGAGGCGTCGCTTGCGCCTTTGCTGGCAGAAAACCCGCATATGGTGCTCCTTCACTCCCTGACCAAATTTTATACCCTGCCAGGACTGCGGCTTGGCCATGTCTTGGCCGATATATCCACTATTGATGCCCTTGCGGCGTGTCAGCCGGCCTGGAGCGTCAACCGAATGGCTGCCGAGCTGGTGGCGCCGCTGCTTGCCGATACGGCGTTCGCCGGGCAAACCCGGGCCTGGCTTGAGAGCGAGCACCCGCCGATGGCAACGGCACTGGCGCAGACGGGCCTTGAGGTGGTGCCCAGTACCACCAGTTTTTTTCTGGTTCGGCCCGGTCACACTTTGCGCGAGCGAGGGCTTGTCAGTGACGTGCTTTTCGAACGGCTGCTGCGCGGTGGCATGCTGGTTCGACATACCCATAATTTTCCCGGCCTCGATGGCGGCTGGTTGCGTATCGCGCTGCGTGACCGGGCGGCCAATCAGCGGCTTTTGAAGGTGTTCAATGATTGTGTTTGTTAGTGGTGGCGCCCGTTCGGGCAAGAGTGATGTGGCCGAACAGTGTGTCCTGCAGGCGGCCCAGGGCGGCAGCTGTTACTACATTGCCACCGCCGATGTGCTCGATGAAGAGATGGCCGCGCGGGTCGAGCGCCACAAGGCAACGCGCGGCGCGAGCTGGATAACCCTGGAGGCGCCGCTGGCGATTGACGACGCGCTCGCGCAGATACCCGAAGGGGCTGCCGTTCTGCTTGACTGCCTGACCCTCTGGGCAAGCCAGGTTCGCTACGCCAGCGAGCTGACCGATGCCGAGGGCCAGGGGGTGCTTGAAAGCGCGGTTCGCATGGCGCGCTCGCACCGTCAGCATCTGGTGCTGGTCTCCAATGACCTCAATGAAGACCTGCTGCCCAATGACAAGGAAACCTGGCGTTACCTGGGGTTTCTGCAGAGCCTGCACTGCTGGCTTGCCGCGGAAGCGGACTCGGTACTCGAAGTGGTCTGCGGGCTTGCCGTCGAGTGGAAGCGCAAGGAGCCCGTGTGCTGAAGAGTGCGCTTTACGGCGGCATACTGGCGCTGCAGTTTCTTACCCGCCTGCCGCTGCCCATTGCCTGCCCCTGGACACCGGCTACCCGCCGCTGGGCCGTTCGCGCCTACCCGCTGGTCGGGCTCTTGCTCGGCGGGATGCTGGCACTTGCCGCCCAGCTGATGCATGGCGCCCCCGCACCGCTTGCTGCCCTGGCGCTGCTCAGCCTGTGGGTGGCGCTAAGCGGTGGCCTGCATCTGGATGGCATGATGGACCTGGCAGATGCATTAGGCAGCAACCAGCCCATGGCGCGGCGCTGGGAGATCATGAAAGACCCCCAGGTAGGCAGCTTTGGCATGCTGGCGCTGTTTTTCCTGCTGGCCTGGAAGGGCGTGATGCTCTGGGCACTGCTGCACTACGGGGCGCCGCTCTGGTGGCTGGTGGCGATACCGGCGCTGGCCCGCTTTGGCGGGGCAGCGCTGCTGGTGCTTACCCCCTGCGCCCAGCAGAAGGGAATGGCGTGGAGCTGGCAGCAGTCGTTGGTCCCGCGGGATGTGGCGCTGGCACTGGTGCCGCTTGGCGTGATGAGTATCGGCTGGCCCGGCGTGCTGGCGGCGCTGGTGGCGGCCTGCCTGCTGGTTGCGCTTGCCCGCTGGGTGCTGCTCAGGCTATTTCACGGCATCAACGGCGACATGGTAGGCGCCACCATTGAAGGAGGAGAACTATGGTTGATGATCTTGATGTGGAGCTGGTGGTGGTTCGCCATGGCATCACCGCCTGGAACCTAGCGCGGCGCTATCAGGGGCAGCGCGATATTCCGTTACTCTTGCCTGACGCTGAAGAAGGGCTACTGTTGCTTCGCAAGGCGCTTGCCGGTGAGCGTTTCGACGCCATTTACACAAGCGATCTTCAGCGCTGCCGACAGACGCTCGAGTGGATTCAGGCAGCGAGGCCAGACACGCCGCTGAACCTGGAGCCACGCCTGCGTGAATTAGATTTTGGCGAGTATGAAGGCAAGGTCTACGATGAACTCAAGGACCTGCCCCATTATCGCGCGTGGATCGACAGCGCCGGCGAGCTGCAGATCCCGGGCGGAGAGTCCGCCGCCGAGCTGCGCTCGCGCCTTGACGCGTGGCTTTTCGATATGGCGGCAAGCGTGCAACGTCACGGGTACCGAAAAGTACTCGCCGTTACTCATGGCGGCGTGATTCGTGAATTGCGCCGACGCTTTGAAACCATCGGTTTCTGGGAAGGGGGAGTGCATCAAGCGCAGGGAAGGCGCTGGTGGCTCACGCATCATGGCATGAATGACAAAGGAGGTTGGCTATGCAGGTGTTCATCGGCGGTGCCGGAGCCGGCAAACGAAAGGCTGTAAGAAACCGCTTTCCCCATGCCGTATGGTGGCGGCTCGCACCCGGGCAGCGGCTGCGTGAATGCACTTGCGTCATGCTGCCAGACACCCCGCTGGTGATACACGGCGTACTGGACTGGCTGACGGCTTCCATGGGGGCTGATGAGGGCAGCGACAGCTGGCGGTCGCGCTGGCGCGACGATCTTCAGGAGCTGTTGTGCGGGGCCAACTCCCAACAGGTGACCTTGATCATCATCCTCAATGAGGTTGGCCGCGGAATTGTGCCCATGGATCGCGACCAGCGCCGCCTGCGCGACCTGAATGGCTGGTTCAGCCAGGACATGGCCGAATGCGCCGATCAGGTCTGGTATGTGCGACATGGGCTGGTGCAGGCATTGGGTAGGTAGCCGCAAGTGCTTTCAAAGCCTGTATTTTCTGATATTTGTAAGAAATGGCTTACAAGCATGTAAGACATCGACACTACGTGCCGTGAAGGGGTTGCCCTTTATACCAGCGCCATTACCCTGAGTGTTTCTCATTTTCCGAGTTCAGCTCAAGGAGCGGCGCGATGGCAGACGGCACTGGCCTACAATTTACTCTGAAGCTACCAGGCGTTGATGATGCCGCTGTTATCGATTTTGCTTACCGCGAGGCGCTGTCTCAGCCTTTTGAGCTACGGCTGAATTTCGCCAGCCGCGAAGGCCGCCTGAGTGCCGCTGATTTGCTCGATCAACCGGCCACGTTGACCATCTGGCAGGACAGCAAACCGCTACGCTACGTCAATGGCGTGATCAGCGAATTCATGCTGGCGGATCGCGGCCACCGGCGCACCTTCTATTCCGTCATGCTCAGCCCTTCATTGTGGCGACTTTCGCTGCGCCACAATTCGCGCATCTTCCAGAAGGTAGACCCGCTCTCCATCATCAACACCTTGTGTCTCGAGCGGGGCATCACGGATGTAGCCTTCGCCGTCAAGCGTGAGCCTCTGGAGCGTGAGTATTGCGTGCAGTATCGCGAAACGGACCTCGCCTTCATCGAGCGTTTGGCCGCCGAGGAGGGGCTATTTTACTATCACGCCTTCGAGGAAAGCGCGCATCGGCTGATATTTACCGACGACCCGCTGCTGCTTGCCCACCTGGGCGAGCGTACCTACCACAGCCGTGCCGGGGGCACGGCGCCTACTCGCCATGTGCGAAAACTTCGCCAGACGGCGCGTATAGCGCCCGCCTCCGCCACCCTGAAAGACTACACCTTCAAGAACCCGGCCTACGCCCAGCTGCACGAGCATCTAGGCCACGAGGTCGAGCAGCATGGACAGCGCAGCGACTACGAGCATTTTGACTACCCCGGCCGCTATAAAGAGGATGCCTCCGGTAAACCCTTTACCCGTATACGGGTAGAACACCTGCGCCGTGAAGCACTCACCGCCCAGGCGGAAAGCGACCTGCCGGAGCTCGCGCCGGGAATGCGTTTCACCCTGACCGACCACGACACCGAGAGCCTCAACTGCGACTGGCAGCCCATCGAGATCTTCCACCACGGCGAACAGCCCCAGGCGCTGGAAGAGGACAGCGTCGGCCATTTTGACGCGAACGGCATGACCCGGTATGTCAATCAGATCACGCTTATCCCCGGCGATACACCCTGGCGCGCCACGCCCAACCCCAAACCCCGCGTGGACGGCCCCCAGGTCGCCTTCGTGGTGGGGCCGGAAGGCGAAGAGATCCACTGCGACGAACACGGCCGGGTGAAGGTGCAGTTCCCCTGGGACCGCTACGCCGAACCCAATGAAACGGCGAGCTGCTGGGTGCGGGTTGCCCAGGGCTGGGCCGGCGGCGGCTACGGGGCCATGGCCATCCCGCGCATCGGCCATGAGGTGGTCGTTTCATTTTTAGAAGCTGACCCGGATCAGCCGCTGGTGACCGGGCGTACCTACCACGCCGTCAACCAGCCGCCCTATGCACTGCCGGAACACAAGACCCGCACGGTATTGCGCACCCAGAGCCACAAGGCCGAAGGCTTCAACGAACTGCGCTTCGAAGACGAAGCAGGGGAAGAACAGATCTGGCTCCACGCCCAGAAGGACCTGGAGCTTCTGACGCTCAATGACCGCACTGAGGAGATCCGTAACGACAGCCACCTCAAGGTGCACCGCGACCGCATCAGCGAGATCGACCACGACGACCACCACACGGTGCACGGCAATCGCTACGGTCAGGTAGACGGCGATGACCACCTCACCGTGAACGGCACCCGCCACGACAACATCGGCCAGGCGCAGCTGGTGGAAGCCGGGCAGGAGATTCACCACAAGGCGGGCATGAAGGTGGTGATCGAAGCCGGTGCTAAAATCACCCTGAAAGCCGGCGGCAGCTTCCTGAAAATCGACCCTAGCGGCGTCACCATCGTCGGACCGCAGGTCAAGATCAATTCCGGCGGCAGCCCGGGGTCGGGGAGTGGTCAGGCGGCGCAGGCGCCGCAGTTGCCTGGGCAGGCGGTCGCTGAAATACATGAAGATGTCACGATGGGGCCTATTGTAGGGCATCGCTTAGAGCAGGCAATGGTGGAGCATCAGCCATTAGTAGAGCTTTGCCAGAAACCGTCGAATGGTGGGCCATGCCCGCTAGGTAAAGACTGCCCATGCGACGAAGGAGGAAGAGCAGCATGAGTGAGCTACTGTCTGCTTCACGTATAGACGATATTGAACCTAATCATGCATTGCCTTGCTGGCTGGTCGTAGATCGTTACCCAGGAATCTTAGAGCGCATCTATCAGTTAGAGCCATCGCCTCAACTGGCGTTTTTATTTCATGAAACTAAATACGCCTCCCTGGAGGAGTACAGCCCTCTGGTGGTTCGTATTGAACGAGGGAGTGCGCTTTGGCATGCCTATTCGCAACAGCAGGATACCGCTTTTAGCCAAGGTGTTTTGATAATGAGCGAGGCAACTGAGCAAGCCGTGCTGAAATATCTTCGTCAGCGTCTCGAAATTCACTTCTATGGATCTCGAAAAGCATTATTTCGCTTTTATGATTCATGTATTGCGAGCGTGTTTTTTAGCGCGGATTCGGTGATTGATAGATGGCTCGGCCCGCTGGAAAGAGTTGTTTGGTTTGGTGGCACCTGGGTTCAAATAGCAGAGCATGGAAAGCAGTGGTACAGCTGTGTGGGGCAGCCACACCAGCAGCTAGTAGAAGGGCAGTATCAAGATGAGGAGCCTTACAAGCTTTCACCATCGCAGGAGCAGGCGATGGAAAACTTTGTATTAGTTCAAGCCGTCTGGCGTAAGTGGTCTAAGCAAAAGAGAGCCAAAGCGTCTTCAGGAGAAGATATTACCTACTTTGTCCAAAGAGTGTCGGCCTCTATGCGGCTTGAGCTTCCCCGCGAACATTTGCAAAAAGTGTTAGAGATTTTTCTGACTTTAACGCCCGGCGAATGGCTAGCAGGCGTGAGTGAGTTGCCAGCGGTTAATCGGCTGCAGGAAATCGAGCGGCGTGCAGAGAACACTTCCCAGTCAAAGACCAGGAGTTTCACCATATGAGTGGTGTATTGGGTAATCCGGCCTGTGAAGGTGAAAAGCTGTTTATTCAGGTAATGGGTAAAGAACATCCGGAAGGGCATGAGATCGTTATCGTCAATCAGCATAGCGGCGAACCCCTAGACGATTTTGGCGAGGCAGAAACAGAAGAGCTTTCCGACCCAATGAGTGTCCTGCACAAATGGTGTTGGCAAGGTCTACAGCGTGTGGATGCACAGCTCCATATTGCCACTGAAGCAGGCGAGCCAATCAAGCTGCCCCTATTGAAGTGGCTTTATAAAAACGAGCGTAAGCCCCGTTATCAAGACAATATTATCCAACCAGTCATGCCTATGGCATTGTTTCAAGAGGTGACTGGCGATACGCGTCATGCTTTACCTCTACGCTCTGGCTATCTCTATATTTACTTTGAAGAGATGTTATGGCGTGAGCTGGAGGTCAGCGCCAATGATGAGGAAAGCAAATTAGAATTTCGTGATGTCAATGTGGCGGAGCATCGCAATGAGCAGGGACAATATCAACAGGATCGTCGGCCTGCTGTTGGTGTTCCGCTAGAGGAAGTCTGGCTTCCTTACCGCCAGGAAGGGCGGGCTATTGATGGTCAACTGCGCGTTGCCTTTTCTGAAGTGCAGTTGTCTGCCGCCCGTTTAAATTACTTAGAAACAGATCAGCATGCGCGTTTAACGCGGTGCCAGTCAATTAATTTGTCTAGTGGCAATAATTTTCCCTCCTTGGGCATGCTCTACATGCTTCAAGAGAATAGTGAGCAACGTTTACGCTTGCCTTTCTTGGAAGAAAATGTTGCTTTCCCGAGCCAACTGACCAGCGACCTTGAAGGGAGTTTTCTGCAACAGTTACGCGATCAAGCGGCTCAAGAGCTGCAAGTATTTGACGCGGGGGGAGAACAGGCACGCGCATCGGCTGATGCTGAAATGTCGCGTGATCAAGGCCGGTCGTCATCTCCGCTCTATCTGCAGGCGTCCGCACGGTTGGCAGCTCTTGGTGCGCGTTTGCAACAAGAAAGCGACGATGAAGAAGCTGGCAGTATCTGGCAGGAGTCGCTGGGAGGTACCTCCAGCTGCTTAAGCGATATAGCAGAGCGCAATATTCCTGGATTAGTGATTCAAGACACGCTGTTTGAATTGCGCCATGCCATGCGCGGAACCCAATCCAGCTTAGGGTATCTACAGCAAATTCCATCACTAGCGGCAGAAGACGAGTTTTATGAATGCGCTGCATTGGTCAATCAAACCATTCTGAAACAGCAGAATAGTTCAGGAGAAACCAACCCCCTCAACCGATTTGCGGATAAAGCCGACTTAAGTGATACAGGGGAGCTTCATCGCATTTTACGTGGCTCCCATAGAGCGCTGGCACGCTACCAGTTTGATGCTTACCAGCAACGGCTTTCTTCGCTGCTACTCAGCCGCCCCGGCACAGCGGTACTTGCCGATCTTTTAAGTCTTGAGGGGCACGATTACATTGGGGCATATTCATTGGCCCTTGACTTGCTGGAAGGCTTGCGCGAAAGCGCAGAGCGGGCTGATTCGCTGAGTGACTCAACGCCCACATCACTATCACGTGCACAACAGCTATTGG
Organism: Vreelandella aquamarina; assembly: GCF_020075495.1. Classification (GTDB taxonomy): domain Bacteria; phylum Pseudomonadota; class Gammaproteobacteria; order Pseudomonadales; family Halomonadaceae; genus Vreelandella; species Vreelandella aquamarina_A. The sequence goes on along the minus strand of NZ_JABYQT010000014.1, from coordinate 29,107 downwards.
TTAATATTCTAAGTGACAATAGCACTTACCCACTGCATGCCATGCTGTTCCCTAGTGATGAAAGTACTCCCCTAAGCGCGCCGCTATCGTTACCGGAAGAGGATGAAAACCGCGGCGATGGCCTGATCAGACTGAAGGCGATATCAGAACAGCATCTGCTTGATCCACCGACGGAAGATGACGATGTACAGCTGTTGGAAACCGCATGGCTGGCAGCGTTAGCCAGTGATGGCGGAGAAATCTTGTTAAGCTCTGAGCTAAAACGCTGGGGCGGGGTAGTCGATTTACTGTTCGGGCGGCTGGCTGAGCAAGTGGAAGTGCTGTTCGACCAAGGCGCTCAACAGGCCATGATGCTGCCGGTTGCACGATTAGCGCGCGTCGGTTTTCCAGAGTTGTATGGCCAATTGACAGCTACCCGCGGCGTTATACGTGAAGATGTTGTGATTCTCGGTGTGAAGGACAGTGCAGGCCAGCTACGTAACGGCTTGACCGCTCAGGAACGCGCGGCTACACAGCGGGGAGCACACGCACAGGCGCGGCAAAGTTTTGAAAGCGCGGTGCGTGATGCATCGGGTAAAACACTGGCCCCAAGCCAGGCACGGCGTTTGGCCGCCGCGGCAGAGGCGGCCGGGCAGCAACACCTCACCGTGCTGGTGGCAGAAACGGACTCTAAAGCAGTACAGCTATCGAGACGAGCACGGCATCAACTGAACTTCTCCAAAGCAACTGAACGTTTGCGTTTGCCCTATTTAATTGCGGCGTTTGAGTTGTTTAATGTACGACAGCAGTATCAGTCCCTTATTAGTTCTTATGATATTAAGAGTTCACTTGGATTCGGGAGTGCTGCAATTGATCTTACAATCGCCTCTTTAAAAGCTTTGGAGTTCTACGGCGAAAGGCATCAAAAATTTCACCGATTCCGTGTTAATGCTATTAGCCGTCAGGTACCTTTCGGTGATGCTCTGTTACGTTCTCAATCATCCCTCTTAGTGGGATTGGGAGGGCGTCTTAAAGGGGCCGTTACGATAGTAAATTTCGCAGGTGTGGCTGCAGGCTTCATTAGTTCTGCATTGCTGGCATGGGATGCTTGGAATCGCTTTCAACATAGCAACCTAGGAGCCGGTATCGCGCTAAGTATAGCGTCTATTAGTAGTTTGGTTGTCGCCGGAAGTGCGTTATTTAAAACCAGCCCGTTGTGGTTAGGGTTAGGGCCGGTAGGCTGGGTTGCGTTAGGCCTATCTCTGGCTGCTGCCTTAATTGCGATCAAGTTAACGGATAACGATATTGAAGAGTGGCTGCGGCTGGGGCCCTTTGGCACCAATAGCCGCTACGATTGGCGCAATGACTCGGCGGATGCATTTGAGCGTTTAGTCAGTCTATTTGCCAATATCCGTATCCGTGTAGAACCTATTGGAGCAATGACCGCCGAGATGGTCGCAACGGATGGCGAGCAGCGGCCTGCCATTGGCATCCTTAGCCAGTCACCTCCTCCTACTCACGCTGAAAACCTGATTGCCGAGCAGGCCGCCAGTCGCTTTTCCGGCCCCATCGCCAACACGCGGGTAGTGGTCAACAGTAACCTGCCCGGTTTGGAGCCTGGCTGGGAGCAGAACGCCCACTTCAGGCTTGAGCAAACCACCGAATACAAGCATGAATTCCGTAAGGACGGGTACTCTCAGTGGATAGAGGACGGCAAAGAGTTGGGCGATGTGGTACAGCCGTTATTTGAACGTAGTACAACGGATGGCCGGGAGTACTATCTCTATACCCCTGCAGCCACTACCCAGCCGGGGTCGTGGCGGCGTCGTGAACGGCGTACCCAGCATAAACTGAAAGTACGTGTGCAGTGGCAGCGCCAAAACGAAAGCCAAAATAGTGACGAGCTACCAAGAGTGTTACCAGCGCCTAAACCGACACAAACGGCCAGCGGAAATCCGTTAATTCCAGACTTTACCCGTACAGAACAACCCTATTGGGCCGATGAAATGACCCACCAGGATAACGAGAGTGCGAATGACTGATTTGACACCTATTACCTACACTGACACTGCGCATACCTCCGAGAAGTTTTTATGGCCGCGTTCCGAGCCTTGCCACCACGGCAAGCGCTTTCGCTTGTCCGCGGCTTCAGGGCAGCGGCTTGCCTTTCGTCACCCAACCGAAGCTTTGTTCCCAGCTCGAGAGCTGGTGGATATGCCTCCTAAACGATTGCGCGAGCTTGAACAGATGCCCAATCACTCGCCTCGGCCAAGTGATCGTCCTGAGCATCCGCTACGATGGGACGAAGAGTGTTTGCGTTATACGAGTCAGACAAAGATTAATTTTTTTATTGGAATCATTCGTGGTTTAGGAATGGTAAGTTTTTTTTTGGTGCTCTTTGCAGCTGTTGTTAGCTTAATTGCAATGTACTTTGCTTCAAAATCGCCTCAAAGTGATTTTAATTATAATGATATTTTATCTGATTTGATACCAGTATATATATATATACTATTTTTTTGTTTATTAATGTGGGGAGGCGCAAATTTACTTTATCGTTTTTTTCCCAACTATACTTCTGGCTACCAGCGTGGCCCTATGTGGGAGCTAAATCGACGTACGGGCATGGTCAAGGTTTTTGCTAATTCTGCCAAGAAAAGCACCGCCTGGAAGATAGCCCATGAATTGCCCTTCCATGAATTCGATTGTTATATCCAAAGCTCGCCGACCTCCCAAGGCATTGCACAATACAACCTAAGCCTTGTGCACTACAGCGTTGAGGCCCATGTTGCGCTGGTGGGGATGTTTGGGGTCACCAGTCGACTGGATCAATTGGCTGCCTGGGACATGCTACAACGTTTCATGGATACGTCTCAGCCCTTGCCAGATTCCCCCCAGTGGGAGCAGTTTCGTTCGCTCGATCCGACCACCTTGGAGTGGGATAAAGAAATAGCACGACCTCCCCGTTATTGGCGGGATATGGATGATGAAACGTTCAATCAGAAAATAGTCGAGCTGCAGAATCGCCTCTCGGCGTTTTATTTCGGTTAAGCTTCTTTTATGCATTTGTGGCAGGGCGGTGGTTAACTGCAGATAAACCGCTCTGCTAGCATGGCAGCCTGCATTCACATAAGAACGATACAACAATGACTGATTTGACACCCATTATCTACGCTGACACTGCGCATATTTCCGAGAAGTTTTTATGGCCGCGTTCCGAGCCTTGCCACCACGGCAAGCGCTTTCGCTTAACCGCGGCTTCTGGGCAGCGGCTTGCGCCAAGAAATCCTACCATCAGTATACCTCCTGTTGCGAAAGGGCTTGAGTTAATTACTTCTGTACAGTTACGAAATATTGAAAGTCAGTCGGATTTCTCACCTCGCCCTAAAGGCTATCAAAAATATCCAATAAGGATGGATGAAGAGTGCTTACGTTACTCAAGTCAAACTAAGTTAGGCTTTATTTTTGGAATTGCTCGCGCATTAGGAATGGTTGGTTTCTTTTTGGCATTATTTGCTGCTTTTGTTAGTATGGTAGCAATATTTTTTGCATCACAATCACCCCAAAGTAGTTTTAATTATAATGAAATGCTATCTGATTTGATCTCAGTATATATATATATATTGGGTTTTTGTTTGTTAATGTGGGGAGGGGTAAGGCTAATCTACCGCTCGTTTCCTAACTTTGCCGCTGGTTTCCAGCCTGGCCCTATGTGGGAGTTAAATCGGCGAACGGGCATGGTCACAGTCTTTGCCAATTCTGCTAAGAAAAGCACCGCCTGGAAAGTAGCTTATGAATTACCCTTCCATGAGTTTGATTGTTATATACAAAGCTCGCCGATGTCCCAGGGCATTGCACAATACAACCTAAGCCTTGTGCACTACAGCGATGAGGCCCATGTTGCGCTAGTAGGGATGTTCGGAGTCACCAGTCGCCTAGATCAATTGGCTGCCTGGGACATGGTTCAGCGCTATATGGATACATCACAACCTTTACCTGACATACCTGTTTTTGAGATGTACCGCTCTCTTGATCCTACAACAATCCAAGCGGACAAAGAGATAGACCGCCCACCCCGTTATTGGCGGGATATGGATGATGAAACATTCAATTATAAAATAGTGGAGCTGCAAGATCGCCTCTCGGAATTTTATTACGGTTAAGCTTCTTTTGCTCATCAATGGCAGAGCGGCGGACTGATGTTATTTACCAAATGGGTTGCCAATCATAAGGGACCCGACACATAACGATGCTCAATGACTGATTTGACACCCATTATCTACACTGACACCGCGCATACCTCTGAGAAGTTTTTATGGCCGCGTTCAGAGCCTTGCCACCACGGCAAGCGCTTTCGCTTATCCGCAGCTTCTGGGCAGCAGCTGACCTATCGTCACCCAACCGAAGCCTTATTCCCCGCTCGAGAGCTGGTGGATATGCCACCTAAACGATTGCGTGAGCTTGAGCAGATGCCCAATCACTCGCCTCGGCCAAGTGATCGTCCTAAGCATCCGCTACGGTGGGATGAAGAGTGCCTGCGCTATACAAGTCAGACTAAAACTAATTTTATAATTGGAGTTTTCCGTGGGCTCGGTATGGTAGGTTTACTTTTTTTCATACCTATTCTTTTTCTTTCTTCTATTTATATTTCATATTTAACTTCAAAATATGACTCTGGCAATATACTTGTAAATATATTTTTTAATTTTGATTGGTTTTTTTTTCTAGCAGTATTTATTTTTTTATTCACGATGTGGGGAGGAGCAAATCTACTTTATCGATTGTTTCCCGACTATACCTCTGGCTTCCAGCCAGGCCCTATGTGGGAGCTGAATCGACGTACGGGCATGGTCAAAGTATTCGCTAATTCTGCTAAGAAAAGCACTGCCTGGAAGGTGGCACATGAATTACCCTTCCATGAATTTGATTGTTATATTCAAAGCTCGCCGACCTCCCAAGGCATTGCACAATACAACCTAAGCCTTGTGCACTACAGCGTTGAGGCCCATGTTGCGCTGGTGGGGATGTTTGGGGTCACCAGTCGCCTGGATCAATTGGCTGCCTGGGACATGCTGCAGCGTTTTATGGATACTTCTCAGCCCTTGCCAGACTCGCCACAGTGGGAACAGTTCCGTTCGCTTGACCCTACCACTTTGGAGTGGGACAAAGAAATAGCGCGACCTCCACGTTTTTGGCGAGATATGGAGGATGAAGCGTTCAATCAGAAGATAGTGGAGCTGCAAGACCGGCTCTCGGCGTTTTATTTCGGTTAAGCTTCTTTCATGCATTTGTGGCAGGGCGGTGGTTAACTGCAGATAAACCGCTCTGCTAGCATGGCAGCCTGCATTTACATAAGAACGATACAGCAATGACTGATTTGACACCCATTATCTACACTGACACTGCGCATACTTCTGAGAAGTTTCTATGGCCGCGTTCAGAGCCTTGCCACCACGGCAAGCGCTTTCGCTTGTCCGCGGCTTCAGGGCAGCGGCTTGCCTTTCGTCACCCAACCGAAGCCTTATTCCCAGCTCGTGAGCTAGTGGATATGCCCCCTAAACGATTGCGTGAGCTTGAGCAGATGTCCAATCACTCGCCTCGGCCAAGTGATCGCCCTGAGCATCCACTAAGGTGGGATGAAGAGTGTCTACGTTATACCAGTCAGACGAAAATTAATTTTCTTATTGGGGTTGTTCGCGGCTTAGGAATGGTTAGTTTTTTCCTTTTTTTATTTGTTGCCGTTGTTGGAAATGTAATCATTTTTTTTGCTTCATTTTCCAACTCTGACATAGAGTTCAGAGGTTTTTTTATTTGGTCCGTAAAAGTTTTTTCTATAGCTTTGCCCTTGTGCTTATTAATGTGGGGAGGCGCAAATTTACTTTATCGTTTTTTTCCCAACTATACTTCTGGCTACCAGCGTGGCCCTATGTGGGAGCTAAATCGACGTACGGGCATGGTCAAGATTTTTGCTAATTCTGCCAAGAAAAGCACCGCCTGGAAGATAGCCCATGAATTGCCCTTCCATGAATTCGATTGTTATATCCAAAGCTCGCCGACCTCCCAAGGCATTGCACAATACAACCTAAGCCTTGTGCACTACAGCGTTGAGGCCCATGTTGCGCTGGTGGGGATGTTTGGGGTCACCAGTCGCCTGGATCAATTGGCTGCCTGGGACATGCTGCAGCGTTTTATGGATACTTCTCAGCCCTTGCCAGACTCGCCACAGTGGGAACAGTTCCGTTCGCTCGATCCGACCACCTTGGAGTGGGATAAAGAAATAGCGCGACCTCCCCGTTATTGGCGGGATATGGATGATGAAGCGTTCAATCAGAAAATAGTGGAGCTGCAGAATCGCCTCTCGGCGTTTTATTTCGGTTAAGCTTCTTTTATGCATTTGTGGCAGGGCGGTGGTTAACTGCAGATAAACCGCTCTGCTAGTATGGTAGCCTGCATTTACATAAGAACGATACAACAATGACTGATTTGACACCCATTATCTACACTGACACTGCGCATACCTGCGAGAAGTTTTTATGGCCGCGTTCCGAGCCTTGCCACCACGGCAAGCGCTTTCGCTTGTCCGCGGCCTCAGGACAGCGGCTAGCGCCAAGAAAGCCTACTATCAGTATACCTCCTGTTGCGAAAGGACTTGAGTTAATTACTCCTGCACAGTTACGAAATATTGAAAGTCAACCAGATTTCTCACCTCGCCCAAAAGGCTATAAGCAATATCCGATAAGGATGGATGAAGAGTGCTTGCGTTACTCAAGTCAGACTAAGTTAGATTTTATTGTCGGGGTTGTTCGTGGCCTTGGAATGGTAGGTTTTTTCCTTTTTCTATTTGTAGCTATTGTAGGGAATATTCTAGTTTTTTTTGTCTCTTATGCTGAACAAGGAAGAGACTTCAAAGAATTTTTCTTCATGTCTATAAAAATTTTTTCTATAGCACTACCCGTATGTTTGTTAATGTGGGGAGGGGGGAATCTTATTTATCGAATTTTTCTTAATTTTTCTACAGGTTACCAACCGGGCCCTATGTGGGAGTTAAATCGGCGAACGGACATGGTCATAGTCTTTGCCAATTCTGCTAAGAAAAGCACCGCCTGGAAGGTAGCCTATGAATTACCCTTCTATGAGTTCGATTGTTATATACAAAGCTCGCCGATGTCCCAGGGCATTGCACAATACAACCTAAGCCTTGTGCACTACAGCGATGAGGCCCATGTTGCGCTAGTAGGGATGTTCGGAGTCACCAGTCGCCTAGATCAATTGGCTGCCTGGGACATGGTTCAGCGCTATATGGATACATCACAGCCTTTACCTGACATACCTGTTTTTGAGATGTACCGCTCTCTTGATCCTACAACAATCCAAGCGGACAAAGAGATAGACCGCCCACCCCGTTATTGGCGGGATATGGATGATGAAACATTCAATCATAAAATAGTGGAGCTGCAAGATCGCCTCTCGGAATTTTATTACGGTTAAGCTTCTTTTGCTCATCAATGGCAGAGCGGTGGACTGATGTTATTTACCAAATGGGTTGCCAATCATAAGGGACCCGACACATAACGATGCTCAATGACTGATTTGACACCCATTATCTACACTGACACCGCGCATACCTCTGAGAAATTTTTATGGTCGCGCTCCGAGCCTTGCCACCATGGCAAGCGCTTTCGCTTATCAGCGACTTCAGGTCAACAGCTGCCGTATCGCCATCCGTCTGAGCCGTTGTTTCCGGCTAGCGAGCTTGTTAATACTCGGCCTAGACGGTTGCGCGAGCTAGAGCAAATGCCTAATCACTCACCCCGCCCAGTTGACCGGCCAGAGCACCCGCTACGCTGGGATGAGGAATGCCTTCGTTATACGAGTCAAACAAAAATAAATTTTATAATTGGTGCTTTACGTGCTTTAGGAATGGTTGGTTTTTTTTTAGGTTTATTTGTTTTATGCGCCTCATTTTTTCTAACTCTTTTTTTTCCTTCTCAAGATATAAATTTAAAAGAAGAGTTAATTCTAGATTTTTTAACTAATGGAGCAATCATAGGATTTTTTTTATTCCTCTGGGCGGGGGGGGATATTATTTATCACTTTTTTCCTAGCTTTACTTCAGGCTATCAGCCAGGCCCCATGTGGGAGCTTAATCGCCGCACAGGCATGGTTAAAGTATTTACCAACTCAGCTAAGAAAAGTACTGCATGGAAGGTGTCGCATGAACTTCCTTTTCATGAGTTTGATTGTTACCTGCAAAGCTCTCCCTCGTCGCAAGGCATTGCACAATACAACCTAAGCCTTGTGCACTACAGCGTTGAGGCCCATGTTGCGCTGGTGGGGATGTTCGGGGTCACCAGTCGCCTGGATCAATTGGCTGCCTGGGATATGCTGCAGCGTTTTATGGATACTTCTCAGCCCTTGCCAGACTCGCCACAGTGGGAACAGTTCCGTTCGCTTGACCCTACCACTTTGGAGTGGGACAAAGAAATAGCGCGACCTCCACGTTTTTGGCGAGATATGGAGGATGAAGCGTTCAATCAGAAGATAGTGGAGCTGCAAGACCGGCTCTCGGCGTTTTATTTCGGTTAAGCTTCTTTCATGCATTTGTTGTAGAGCGGTGGTTAACTGCAGATAAACCGCTCTGCTAGGTTCTATCGAAAAGTCGGCTCTCAATACCCGTTACGATAAGCTGACCAGTAGCTTTAAAGCCATGGTGACGCTGGCCTGCATCGAACGATGCACGAGAGCTGACTTTTCAGACAGAACCTGGATCGCCTGATGCGACACAACGGGGCCTAGCCCCAAAATCTATAAAAAGGACATGAACACCATGAAACGAACTGCAACGCTCTGCCTCATGCTGAGCATCATGATGACTTTCTTGCCCCTATCTGTTGCCTCAGATACTGCCACGGAATCTACATTTGCCCCAAGCGATGCATCAAGTGCGCACCCGGCTGAATATTACCAATATGCCGCTGAACTCTTCTCCAAGGGCGACCAGGAGGAGGCGGCCTTCTGGTTCTATGCTGGCCAACTCCGGTATCGGATTCACCTTACCGCCCGCCCGGATTTACCGCCCTCCGGTGACCCCGCACTATTTGCCTCTCTCCACTCGGTTGTCGGGCAACAGATCAATGGGTACCTGGGTGGCGAGCCAGATATCTGGAAAGCCACCATCAAGCGTGTGCTGGCATGGGACGAGGCGACAGAAAATGCATTCACCCCAAAGCGTGAATATCCTGAGGCGCATGCCGAGCAGCGCCAGGGGCTGGAGGGATTGCTTGAAGAGCTTGAGCGGCACTACTGAGCTTTTTTCTCGGGCCCGGGGCTGAGGGCTGCTTCGAAAAATCGTCAGATGCCCCCGTCCGTTAAAGGTTTAGCGCGCGCGAATGGCTTGATCAGCTTAGGCGAGAAGCATTTGATGTAAGAGATATCTTAATATCGTGTAGGACATTGACTATCTGTCATCAAAGGCGATTGAACGCCCAGATTGATTTGCTAATCTGCGCTTTTCCGCTGCGGGCAGCTCATGCCTTGCAATCTCGATGATTCGCTTGAAAAGGTAATTGGATGAACACCCTTGCGACGAATAGCGACGCTACGTTGACTGATAGTCCTGCTGGCGGTTATCAGCCGCGCATGCTTCAAATTCGCGGTCGAATCGGTCGGCTAAGATACATAGCCTATTCGCTCAGCTTGACTTTACTGTTTTTTAGCATGGCTTTTCTCACTATCGAAGTGATACCTCGATTCACCGAGGATGCGTTATTGCGTCAGATATTCTCCATAGCCATGTTGTTTAGCACCATTGTCATGGGGTTGATGGCAGCTGTCTTGACCATTCGTCGTCTCAATGACCTGAACGCCACGGGCTGGGCCGTTATCGTGGCTCTTGTGCCCATGATCAATCTCATATTCACGCTCTTTCTGGTATTCGGGCCGGGTAGCAAGGGTGAAAATCGCTATGGGCGGCCGCCTGTTCCCAACGGGCGCAATGTGCATCTCGCGCTGACATCGATGATTCTGTTTAGCCTGCTGATGTTCGCCCTGTTTGGCATGTATGGCAGCGCTGCGTAACGCGAGCACGCCAAAAAGCGATAATCTCCGCGATTTGAATTGACCCTTCAAGTCCGGCTTGCTAGCTTACGTCCACTTTCAGGTGCTGGCGGCCAAAGCCGCTGGTGAAACGGGAAGTTGGTGTTCATTCCGACGCTGCCCCCGCAACGGTGATCAAGTCAAGAGCCCTCGAGACCACTGTGCTGTCAACGGCATGGGAAGGGGAGTGCTTAAAAGCGCAGCTGCTTTGCTTGTCAGCCCGGAGACCGGCCTGAACGATAAGGCATCAAGCCAGACAGACCGGACGCGGTGGATTCCCGGAATGGGTGGCAGAGGCTGATGGGTCGCTGCCCCTTTCTTGTGCGTTCCATTGCGCCCGGCGATAAAAACCTCGCTGTGCGGGTTGGCGCAGCGCGCAAGGGACCTTTTCATGTTCAAGCATTTTCCTGCCGCCACGCTGCTTGCCAGCCTGGCCGCACTGCCCGTGGCGGCTCACGCCCAGGCGGTCGAATCCCGTTCAACGGCGTCAGCCGCGCTCGACCCGGTCGTGGTCACGGCAACGCTTGCCCCGCGCACCGCCGGGCAGAGCCTTTCTTCTGTCACGGTACTGGATGAAGCCACGCTGCGCCGCCAGGATCCGGTGAACATTACTGACCTGCTGCGTGGCCAGCCGGGGGTAGATGTGAGTACCAACGGCAGCTTTGGAAAAAACAGCAGTGTCTATCTTCGTGGAACCGGCAGTAGCCAGAACGTGCTTCTGATCGATGGTATCCGCCTGCGCTCGGCGACCAGCGGTGGCGCGGCCTGGTCGTCTCTCGACCCGCGCATGTTCGAGCGCGCCGAGATCCTGCGAGGTCCCCGGGGCAGCCTTTACGGTGCCGACGCCATGGGCGGGGTGATCCAGCTCTTTACCCACCAGGCAGATGCTGATGGCCCAGCGCCGCGCTTCTCCTTCGGTGGCGGTTCATTCAACACGGCACGTGCCAGCGCCGGTATCAGCGGGAGCGAGGGCGGCACCCGCTACAGCTTCGCCGCCAGCCACTTCAATACCGATGGCCAACCCGTTCGCCAAGGCGGCGACGACAAGGGGTTCGATAACACCACAGCGCTCGCCAAGGTCTCGCACACGCTCGATAACGGTGTCGAACTCGGCGTACTGGCTCTGCGTGCTCGTGGCAACAATGAGTACGACGGCGGCGAGAACGATTTCGTTCAACAGGTGGCAGGCGTTTACGTGGAGATACCCGTGGCCGATCAGTGGCGCTCGCGGGTGACCCTCTCCGAGGCGCGTGATGAAAGCGACAACATCGACACCTTCGGCAATTCCACCTTCGATAGCCAGATCCGCACCGCACGGTGGGAGAACACCTTCATCGCCGGCCCGCACGAGTTCATCGCCGGCGCCGAGTACAGCGAGGACAAGGTCGACAGCATCGTCGACTACGACGAAACCAGCCGCGATAACCAGGCCGTGTTCACCCAGGCGCTGTTCGATTTCGCCCCGCTCACACTGCAGGCCAGCGCACGCTTCGACAGCAACGAGAGCTACGGCGACGAACTGACCGGGAGCGTGGGCGTAGGGGTGGATGTAGATGCCCATCACACCCTGCGTGCCAGTTACGGCACGGCCTTCAACGCGCCTACCTATAACCAGCTTTACTACCCGGACTTCGGCAACCCGGATCTCGAATCTGAAACCTCGGAAACCGTGGAGCTGGGCGTACGCGGCCAATATGCCGACTGGTTCTGGGATGCCGCGATCTACCAGACTGACATCGACAACCTGATTGCCGGGCAGGCCGAGCAGTTCAACGTGCCCACCTCGCGTATTCGCGGCGCCGAGCTTTCTGGCGGTGTGGAAATTGACGAGTGGTCGCTGGCCTTCGCGCTCACCTATACCGACCCGGAAAACCGCCTGACCGGCAAGCGCCTGCAGAACCGGGCAACGCAAGGCCTGCGTCTTGATCTGGACCGTGAGCTGGGCGAGTGGTCGCTGGGTGGTTCGTGGGTGGCGCAGGGCCATCGCTACCGCGATGCGGACAATCAAGACCAGCTTGGCGGCTACGGTCTTGTCGACCTGCGCGGGGGCTGGCAGTTTGCGCCGCTCTGGAGCGCACGCCTCACACTGGAGAACGTATTGGACCATGATTACATCACTACGCGCTCGTTTGACGGCGCTGATTACTTGAGCGCCGGTCGGGCGGCCTTTCTGAGCGTGCATTTTGGCCAGTGATGCCCGCCTGCGGGCGTGCCGGGTGAGCGGCAGGGTATTGTGCCTGGCGCTGTGCCTGGCGGCTGGCACGGCGCAGGCGCATCACCATGGGCGCTGCGTGGTCGATGACCTTGACCGGGAAGTGTGCCTGCACAACCCCGCTCGGCGCATTGCCACGCTTTCACCCGGCGCCACCGAGCTTACCTACGCCGCCGGCGCCGGCGATCAGGTCGTGGCAGTGGTCTCCTACAGCGATTACCCGCCCGCGGCGAAGGCGGTGGTCTCAGTGGGCAGCCACACCCGCATCGATCTCGAGGCGCTGGTGAGCCTGGCACCGGACCTTGCGGTTGGCTGGGTAAGTGGCAACCCCACCGAACAGTTGGAAACCCTGGAAACGCTGGGGGTCGCCGTGTTCTATATCGAGCCCCGCAGCATCGAAGGGGTGGCCAACGCGATCGAACGCCTGGCCCGCCTGGCGGGCACCGAACAGGCCGGGCAGCGCGTGGCGGATGCTTTTCGCAAGCAGATGGGCAGGCTGGAAAAGCAGTACGCCGAGCGCCCGCCAGTCAGTACGTTCTACCAGGTATGGAATGAACCGTTGATGAGTGTGAATGACCAGCACTTGATCGGTCAGGTCATCCAGCTGTGTGGCGGCACCAACGTGGTCGGCGAGCAGCCCCGCCTGGTGCCGCGTCTGGACGACGAGACGGTGCTGGCCGCCGACCCCGAAGCCATCGTGGCCGGCGGGATGGGCGAGGAGAGCTCCCTCTGGTTGACGTACTGGGAGCAGTACCCGAACCTGACCGCCGTTGCCAACCATCATCTTTTCTTTGTTCCGCCATCGCTGATTCAGCGCCCTACGCCCCGTCTGGTGCAGGGCACCAAGATTCTCTGTGACCAGCTGGAAAGCGTACGCCAGCAGCGTGGTGCCAGGTAATGTGGCACCTGCGCGGCCACTCGAGCCTGCCTCTGGGCTTGCTTGTGCTTGCCGCGCTGGGGGCCCTGCTGCTGGCGCTTGGCCTGGGCAGCGCGTCGCTATCGATGAGTGAGCTGTGGGCGGCGGTGCGGGGCCAGGGCGGGCCCTTGGCCGACACGCTTGTCTGGGAGCTGCGCCTGCCGCGTGCACTGAGCGCCTTCGCCGTGGGCGGATTGTTGGCGGTGGCCGGCGCGCTGATGCAGGTGCTGCTGCGCAATCCGCTGGCCGACCCTTACGTACTGGGGATTTCCGGCGGCGCCTCGGTGGGCGCGCTGGCGGCCATGCTGGCGGGCCTTGGCGCACTGCTGATCTCCGGCGCTGCCTTTATCGGGGCGCTTTTCTCGACCCTGCTGGTGTTCGGGCTGGCCCATGGACGCGGCGGCTGGACCCCGGCCCGGCTTCTGCTGACCGGCGTCGTGGTGGCGTCTGGCTGGGGCGCGGTCATCACGCTGATGCTCGCGCTCAGCCCGGCAGAGCGCCTGCCGGGCATGCTTTATTGGCTGATGGGCGATCTCACCTACGCCCGGACGCCCTGGCCGCCGCTGTTGCTGCTGGCTGGTGTCTGCCTGGTGCTGATGCCGCTGGGGCGTAGTCTCAACGTGCTGGCCCGCGGTTCGCTTCAGGCGGCGGCGCTTGGCGTGAACGTGCGAGCGCTGGAGTGGGGGATCTATCTGCTTGCCAGCCTGCTGACGGCCACGGCGGTTACCACCGCCGGCAGTATCGGGTTCGTAGGGCTGGTGGTGCCACACATGCTGCGCCTCATCGTGGGTAACGACCAGCGCCGGCTGTTGCCCGCCTGCGCCCTGGCGGGCGGCACCTTGCTGGTACTCGCCGATACCCTGGCGCGCACCCTGATCGCTCCGGAGCAGCTGCCGGTGGGCGTGATTACCGCGCTGCTGGGTGCCCCCACGTTCTTGTTTCTGCTGCACCGGAGCCGCTGATGGGAGTGCTCGCTGCCCATCAGTTGGTGATCGACGTACCCAACCGAATCACGCAGCCGCTCGACCTTGTCATCGAGCCTGGCCAGGTGTGGGGCGTGCTTGGCCCCAATGGCGCCGGCAAGACGACCCTCCTGCATACCCTGGCCGGGCTGCGCGCGCCGCGCTCGGGTAGCGTGACGCTGGATGCCACGCCGCTTGCCCGCCTGGGCCGTCGCCGGGCGGCGCAACGTCTCGGGCTCGTCTTTCAGGAGCGCCTGGAAAGCTTCCCCGCTACCGTGCTGGAAACCGCGCTGATTGGCCGCCACCCGTTTCTCGCCGCCTGGCAGCAGGAGAGCCATGCCGATCATGCCCGCGCGCAGCAGGCGCTTGAGCGCCTGGATATCGCCCACCTGGGGCAGCGCCTGGTGAATACACTTTCCGGCGGCGAACGCCAGCGGGTGGCGCTTGCCACGCTGTTGACCCAGAATCCGGCCATCTGGCTGGCCGATGAGCCCACCAACCATCTGGATCTTCAGCACCAGAGTGGCGTAATGGCGCTGATGGCCGGGCAGGCCAGAGAAGGTAAAAGCGTGATGATGTGCCTGCACGATCTCAACCTGGCATCGCGCTGGTGCGATCACGTACTGCTGCTCTACCCGAGCGGCGAGGCGCGCGCTGGCGAGCGCGATGCGCTGTTGACCACGGAGATTCTGGAGCCGCTTTTTCAGCAGCGGCTGGCGGTGGGGGATATCGACGGTCAGCAGGTGTTCGTGCCCAGGCACTAATGGGGTCAGGCGTGATAGAACCGCATCACCTGTTCGCCATTGTCGCCGGCCAATAGCTCGGCCTGCACACCGAATGTCTGCTGCAGCCGCGTTGGCGTGAGAACTTCGCCGGGCTTGCCCACGCCGACCAGTTGCCCGCCATCCATGATGCCCAGCCGGTCGCAGGTCATGGCCTGGTTAAGGTCGTGCAGGGTGATGATCACCGTGATGGGCAGTTGCCTGACCAGCTCGAGAATCGATAGCTGATGGCGGATATCCAGGTGGTTGGTGGGCTCGTCCAGCAGCAGGATTTTCGGCTGCTGCGCCAGCGCCCGAGCGATATGCACGCGCTGGCGCTCGCCGCCGGAAAGCGTATGCCAGAGCCTGCCTGCCATGTGCGCCATATCCACGTCCACTAGCGCCTGGTCCACGATGGCATCGTCCTCTTTGGCCCAGGCGCGCAGCGCCGAGAGAAACGGCGTGCGACCCAGCGCCACCACCTGGCGCACCTGAATGCGGTCAGTGGTTTCGGCCTGCTGCTCCACCAAGGCGATGGACTGGGCGATATGGCGCTGGCGCATCCTGGCCAGAGGCGTACCCCCCAGCAGCACGCGGCCGGTCTTGGGTTTGCCTAGCCCTGCCAGCAGGCGCAGCAGGGTAGTCTTGCCCGAGCCGTTGGGCCCAACCAGCCCGAAGGTCTGGCCAGACGCTACTGCAAGGGAAACGTTCTCGAGCAGGGTATGGCCGTGAACCCGCCAGCTCAGGTTTTCAGCGCTCAGGTTCATGGGGCGCTTCTACCTCTGACCAGAATCAGCGCAAACGCCGGCGCCCCGATCAACGAGGTAACCACTCCGATGGGCAGCACCTGCCCCGGTACGATCACCCGCGAAAGAATATCCGCGCCAATCAGAAACAGCGCACCCGCCAGCGCCGAAGCGGGCACCAGGCGTGTATGCTGGCTGCCGACGATAAAGCGCATGGCATGCGGGATCACCAACCCCACAAAACCAATGGCCCCGACCATGGAAACCATGACGGCGGTGACCAGCGCCATGGCAATGATCAGCAAGGCGCGGATGGGGCGCACGGCAATGCCCATGGAGGCGGCGCTGTCGGCGCCGAAGGTAAACGCATCCAGCGCCCGCCGATGCCACAGGCAGATCAGCAGGCCGCCGAGTGCTGCAGGCAGTGCCAGCGCCGCATCCGCCCAGCGCACGCCGGAAAGGTTGCCCAGCAGCCAGAACATGATGCCGCGGGCCTGCTCGGCGTTGGCAGATTTGGCGATGATGAAGGCGGTCAGCGCGTTGAACAGCTGGGAACCGGCAATGCCCGCCAGGATGATGGCCCCGGCGGCCTGGGTGGCGCGCCCGCCGCCGGTAGGGCTGCTGGCCGCGTGAGCCAGAAGTACCACCAGGCCAAACGCCAGCCCGGCGCCGGCAAAGGCCCCGGCGGAAAGCGTCAGCGCCCCCGCGCCCAGGCCCGCGACCATGACCGCCACCGCGCCGGTAGAAGCTCCCGCTGAAATGCCCATTAGATAAGGGTCAGCCAGGGGGTTGCGCAAAAGCGCCTGAAGCACGACGCCCGCCAGCGCCAAGCTGGCGCCGCAGCAGGCCGCCACCACGGCGCGGCTAAGGCGATAGTTCCAGATGATGCCGGCATCGATACGATCCACCGCGTACTCCGCCCCCCACAGCTGGTTGGCGAGCACCTTGAGGATCGTATCGACGGAGATCGATGTTTCGCCGATGGCGGTGCCCGCCAATAGCGCAGCCAGCAGCATTGGCGGGGCCAGCCAGCACCCGTTCAGGTGTGGGCGGATGAATGTCATGGGAGTCACTTCCAGATACCGATGGGTGTAAACTCGGCGGGTGGCCGAAGGCGCAAGGATAACCCATCAAGCGCCTGGCGTGTGGGAGGGCGCAGAGGGCAGGCTGGCCTGGGCCTTGTGCTTTCCTTATACTAACGGGTCATTGTAAAGGCTTTTTCGGCGCTTGGCTCCATCGTTATCTTCTTGACAGTTATGAATAATTTTCAAGTGCACTACGTCGCTTGCAGGTGTTTAACTCCTGCCCAACCCGCTGTTTTCATTGCTGCCAACGCCGCCTTTTCACCGCGGTAGGAGTTTACGTGTCAGAGTTCCCGTTTGCCGCCGTGGTCGGCCAGCACGCGCTCAAGCAGGCGCTTTTGCTCAACGCCGTCAACCCGCGTATCGGCGGGGTACTGATCAGTGGCCCGCGGGGCAGCGCCAAATCTACCCTGGCCCGGGCACTGGCCGCCATTCTGCCCGCCACGCGCCTAGGCCCGTCGCCGTTTGTCACGCTGCCGCTCGGGGCAAGCGAGGAGCGCCTGACCGGCAGCCTGGATATACAGAAGGTGCTCACCGAGCGCGAGGCCGCCTTTCACGAAGGGCTTCTGGCCAAGGCGCACGGTGGCGTACTCTACGTCGATGAAGTCAACCTGCTGCCCGACACCCTGGTGGATCTGCTGCTCGATGTAGCCGCCAGCGGCGTCAATATCGTCGAGCGTGATGGCCTGAGCCACTCTCACCCGGCGCGTTTTGGCCTGATCGGCACTATGAACCCGGACGAAGGCGAGCTGCGCCCGCAGCTGCTGGACCGCTTCGGCCTCTGCCTGGAGCAGCCGGCAGTGATCAGCGTGGAAGAGCGCATCGCCATCGTGCGCCAGCGCGAAGCATTCGACCGTGACCCGGCAGGTTACACGGCGGATTTCGAGGCCGAGCAGCGCCTGCTGACCCAGCGCATCGAACGTGCCCGTGAGCGGCTCGACACGATAAGCGCTCCGGACTGGGTATACGAGCAGATCGCCAGGCGCAGCGAGGCGGCGGGCGTCGAAGGCCTGCGCGCCGATGTGACCTGGCACCGCGCCGCCCAGGCCCACGCCGCCTGGCGGGGCGGGGAAGCCATCGATCAGACCGATATCGACACCGTCTCCCCCTGGGTGCTTTCGCATCGGCGCACCCAGGAAGAAGCGCCGCCCGCGCCAGACAATCCGCCGCCACCGGAGCAGGGCGGCAGCGGCGGCTCACCGTCGAACGGTAGCCATGGCCGGGAGCAAAGCGGCCAGGGGCAGTCGGGAGCCGGGCAGTGGGGCGCCATGCCGCCCGTCAGCCAGGCCATGCAGGCGGAAACGGCGGCCATACCTGACCCGGCCACGCCACCACTCGCTCAGCACTACGCAGCCGAAGGCGGCGCGCGCAAGGGCCGCCAGCTAGGCCAGGGGGCGTTCAAGCGCACCCCGGCCCCCGCGCCGCGCCTGGATACCTTTGCCACCCTTGCCGCCAATCGCGGCGCCTGGCCCTGGCGTAAACTCTGCTACCGCCCGGCGCGGGCCGGGCAGCCAAAGGTGCATCTGGTGCTGCTGGATACCTCCGGCTCGACCCTGAATCAGCGCCTGCTGGGCCGGGCCAAGGGCTTTATCGAGTCGCTCACCCGCCAGGCATATGTGAGGCGCGAGCAGATGGCGGTGTTCGGCTTTGGCAATGACACCATTACCTCGTTGCTTCCCCGCCAGCGTGCGCCCAAGAGCCTGGCGGCCCAGCTCGATTCGGCGGATGGCGGGGGCGGCACGCCGCTGCGCGACATGCTCGTTCAGGCAGGCCAGCTGGTGCGCCAGTGGATGCGCCGCGAGCCCGGCCTCTCGATCCTCACCTACCTGATTACCGACGGCCGCACCCGCGAATCCCTGACGGGCCTGGCGCCTTTGGGCGACTGCCTGGTGCTGGACACCGAACAGGCTCGGGTCAAGCGCGGCCAGGGGCCAAGGCTTGCCCGGGAGCTTGACGCACGCTACTGCACACTGCCAATCAAGGAGTTTTCATGACGGACCATCAACGTCGCATGCAGCGCAAGAAAGACGTGGTCGACGAGCGCATCGAAAAGGCCACCGAGGAGCGCGGCGTGCTGATTCTCATGAAGGGCAACGGCAAGGGCAAGAGCAGTTCCGCCTTCGGCACCCTGGCGCGCTCGCTGGGCCACGGCAAGCGAGGCGCCGTCATCCAGTTCATCAAGGGCCGCCGGGAAACCGGCGAGTATCTCTTCTTTCGCGACCACCCACGGCTTACGTGGCAGATCATGGGCCAGGGCTTCACCTGGGAGACCCAGGACCGCGCCCGCGACATCGAAGCCGCCGAGGCCGCCTGGGCGGTGGCGAAGGGGCTTCTGGAAAACCCCGCCATCGACCTCATCGTGCTCGATGAAATGAGCTACATGTTCAAGTACGGCTATCTCGACGTGGCACCCATAGTCGAGGCGCTCCGAAACCGCCCGGTGCACCAGAACGTGATCATCACCGGGCGCACCATGGCAACGCCCTTGCAGGAGATCGCCGATACCATCAGCGTGGTGAACGATGAGCGCCACGCCTTTCGCGCCGGCGTCAAGGCGCAAGCGGGGATCGAATACTGATGAGCACACCCTCTGCCCGCTGCCCCGCGCTGTTCATCTCGGCACCCGCCTCAGGCCAGGGGAAAACCACGCTAACCGCCGGGCTTGCGCGGCTTTTGCGTAACCAGGGCAAGGTGGTGCGGGTGTTCAAGACCGGCCCGGATTATCTCGACCCCCAAATACTCGCTCAGGCCTCCGGCCAGCCGGTGGATCAGCTCGACTTATGGATGGCCGGTGAGGCTTACTGCCGCCAGCGCTTTCATGACGCCGCTCTCGAGGCCGACTTGATTCTGGTGGAAGGCGCCATGGGCCTTCATGACGGCGAGCCATCCAGCGCCGATTTAGCCGCGCTGTTTGGCATTCCCCTGGCCATCGTGATGGACGTCAAGGGCATGGCCCAGACCGCCGCCGCGCTGGTCGCGGGGCTCGCTGGCTTTCGTGACGACATTCAGATTGCCGGGCTGATCGCCAATAACTGCGGCTCCCAGCGCCACCGGGAGCTGATCGAAGGCGCGTTGCCTGACGCCATACCGTTTCTGGCCGCCGTGCCCCGTGACCCTGAACTGGCACTGCCCGAGCGCCATCTGGGGCTGGTACAGGCCGAAGAGATTCGTTCTGAGCTGGAAGTTCGTTTCGAGGCCGCAGCACAGGCGCTGGAAGCCGCGGGCTTGCTGGACGCGCTGGCCACGCTTTCGCCGGTCAGTTTCAGTGCGCCGACCGAGGCGCTTGCTGCGGTGCCGCAGGCACTGGCCGGGCAGACGATAGGCGTGGCCCGCGATGCGGCGTTCAGCTTTATCTATCAGGCCAACCTGGATGTGCTGGCGCAAATGGGCGCGCGCGTGCGCTTTTTCTCACCGCTTGCCGATGCCGAGCTGCCCGCGTGCGACGCGCTCTGGCTGCCCGGCGGCTACCCGGAGCTGCACGCGAAGGCGCTGGCGGCGAACACCGCCCTGCGCGATGCCATCAAGGACTTCTTTGGTGTGGGTAAGCCCATTCTCGCCGAGTGTGGCGGCCTGCTGTACAGCCTGGAAACGCTGACCGACTACGCCGAGAACACGCACGCCATGCTCGGTTTACTGCCGGGGCGCGGCGCCATGCGGGGCCGCCGCGGCTGCCAGGGCATGCAGACCGCCGAGCTGCCCGAAGGGCCGATTCGCGGCCATGCCCACCACCGCTCCATGGCCGAGCAAACGCCCGAGCCCATCGCCCACGGGCGCCGTCAGCGCCACCCGGCACCCGGCGAGCCGATCTACCGTGCCGGGCGGCTGACCGCGACCTACCTGCACCTGTTTTTCCCGAATAACCCGGCCGCGGTGGCGCGTCTTTTCAGCCGTGCTCCCGGCAACGATTCAGCGCAGGCCCCGGCCGCAAGCTCACATATCGAGGAGTCCTTTCATGCAGCTAAATAAAATTCCCGCCACGGTGGTCACCGGTTTTCTGGGCAGCGGCAAGACCACGCTGCTCGCCAATATTCTGCGCCAGATCACCGGCAAGCGGATCGCCGTGATCGTCAACGAGTTCGGCGAGCAGGATATCGACTCCAGCCTGCTGCGCAGCTGTGCGCTCGACTGCGAACCCGGTGAAGGCCAGGCGCTCGAAGGTGACGACGGCATTTATGAGCTGGCCAACGGCTGTATCTGCTGCACCGTGGAAGAAGAGTTTCTGCCGGTGATGAAAAAGCTCGTCGAGCGGCGCGGGGATATCGACCATATCCTGATCGAGACCAGCGGCCTCGCGCTGCCCAAGCCCCTGGTGCAGGCGTTCAACTGGCCGGACGTGCGCCAGCACTGCACCGTGGATGCCATCATCACCGTGATCGACGGCCCCGCCGTGGCCGCCGGGCGCTTTGCCCACGACGAGGCGCGCGTCGCCGCCCAGCGCCTGGCGGATGACAGCCTGGACCACGACCCCAGCCTGCAGGAGCTTCTGGATGACCAGCTCAGCGCGGCGGATCTGGTGCTGGTGACCAAAACCGATCTGCTCAGCGTCGATGAAAAAGCCCGGGTGGAAGCGCTGGTGCAGGCGCGGGTGCCGGCATCGGTCAAGACGCTGTTCATCGACCAGACCCGGGCCACTGATACGGCCCAGCTGGAGGCCCTGATGGGCATTGGCGCCGCCAGTGAAGCGCATATCGACAAGATTACCAACCATCACGATAAGCACCACGCCGAAGGCGCGCACCACGACCACGCCCACGACCACTTCGACTCCTGCGTGGTGACGCTGGGCGAGGTGGATGGCGCGGCGCTTGAAAACACCCTGCAGGCGCTATTGAAAAGCCACGAGATCTACCGCGCCAAGGGCTTTGCCGCGATTCCTGGCAAGCCCATGCGCCGGGTGATTCAGGCGGTGGGCGAGCGCCTGGACGGCTACTTCGACCGCCTCTGGCGCCAGGACGAGCTGCGCCAGACCCAGCTGGTGTTCATCGGTCGCAAGCTCGATAGCGCCGAGCTGCACGAGGCGCTGGCCGCTGCCGAGACGGCCACGGCACCTTAATGCATCTATTTGCCGCCAAACCCGGGGGATTCGTCGACGATGAAGGCATCGTCGATCTTCAGCAAAGCCCCGCCGAGATCGTCATTCTCTCCGCCGCCGACAGCAATCTGTCGGCGCTGGCTCAGGCCGCCGAGCGGTTGGGGCAGGCGTACCCCTCGGTGCGCCTGGCCAACTGGATGAACCTGATCAAGCCGGCGGCGTACGATCTCTACGAAGATCGGGTGCTGGAAAAGGCCCGGGTAGTGGTGGTGTCGCTGCTGGGCGGCCAGGGGTATTGGCAGTACGGCTTTGATCGCCTGCTGGCCTGGGCGGCGGCCAAACCCGAGCGCCAGCTGATTCTGGTGCCGGGCTGCGACGCGCCGGACGATGCGCTGCTAAAAGCGTCCAGCATCGGTTTCGATGACGCCTACCGCGTGTGGCGTTTTCTGCGCGAAGGCGGCGTGGACAACGCCGAAGGGCTGTTGCGGTTCATCGCAAGTCGCTGCCTTGGGCAGGCGTTTGCCTGGCAGGAGCCCAGGGTGATTCCTGCGGCGGTCATCTACGCCCCGCAGCAAGGTGAATCGAGCCGCCCGGCGGCCAGCCTCAGCGAGTGGCGCCAGCGGTATGAAGGCGAGCGGCCGGTATGCCTGCTGCTGTTCTACCGCAGCCATTTGCAGGGCGCCAACACCGGCGTGATCGACGGCATGCTGGCCGCCCTCGAAGCCGAAGGGCTGGCGCCGCTGGCGGTGGCCGTGGCCTCGCTGAAGGAGGGGTCGTGCATCGAGTTCGCCAATCATCTCATCGAGCAGACCGGCGCCTCGCTGATCATCAACACCACCAGCTTTTCGGTGAACCGCAACGCCGATGAAACCAATGGGCTGGACGATGAAATGCCAAGCCTGTTCATCGGCCGGCCCGTGGTGCTCCAGGCGATGCTGGCCAGCAGCACGGTGGAGGACTGGCAGGGCATGGCCGCCGGGCTGCACAGCCGCGACGTGGCGATGCAGATCGTGCTGCCGGAAATGGACGGCCGGGTGATCACCCGCGCCGTCGGCTTCAAGGCGGAGGCCTTTTTCAACGAGCGCTGCCAGCTCTCGATCACCCACCACGCGCTGCACGCCGAGCGCGCGGCGTTCGTGGCCAGGCTTGCCCGGCGCTACCAGGCGCTTCGCGACACGCCGAACGCGCAAAAGCGGGTGGCCCTGGTGCTGGCCAACTACCCCAACCGGGACGGGCGCATCGGCAACGGCGTGGGGCTCGATACCCCGGCCTCCACGCGCAACATTCTGCTGGCGCTCGAAGGCGCCGGCTACCCGGTGGCGAACATTCCCGAAAGCGGCGACGCGCTGATTCATCTGCTCCAGGAGACGATCACCAACGACCACGCGGGCCTTGCGATTCGCGGCTGCTGGCAGAGCATTGGGGTGGACGAGTACCGCGCCTGGTTCGAAGCGCTGCCGCAGGCGCTCCAGAGCGCCGTTACGAGCCGCTGGGGCGCTCCGGAAGACGACCCGAAGTACCGAAGCGGCCGGCTGATGATTGCCGGCGTGCGCCTGGGCGAAACCTTCGTGGGTATCCAGCCCGAGCGCGATTTCGCCGATGACCTGACCCAGAGCTACCACGACATGGAGCTCGCCCCGCCGCACAGCTACCTGGCGTTCTATCTGTGGCTGCGGGAGCACTACCGGGTAGAGGCGGTGGTGCACGTGGGCAAGCACGGAAGCCTTGAGTGGCTGCCGGGCAAGAGCACCGCGCTTGGCGCCGAGTGCTGGCCGGACGTGGCGCTGGGACCGCTGCCGCATTTTTACCCGTTCATCGTCAACGACCCCGGCGAAGGGGCTCAGGCCAAGCGCAGAAGCCAGGCGGTGATCATCGACCACCTGATGCCGCCGCTCGCCCGCGCCGAGCTCTACGGCCCGATGGCGGAACTCGAGGCGCTGTGTGACGAGTACTACCAGGCGCTGGACATGGACCCGCGGCGCGAGGCGCTGATTCGCAGCCAGATTCTTGCGCACCTGCGCGACACCGGCATCGACCGGGAGCTCGCCCACGCGGTGAACGGTGAGTGCGAGGCCGAGATCCTCAACGCCCTGGATACCTTTCTGTGCGATATCAAGGAAGCCCAGATCCGCCACGGCCTGCACGTGCTGGGCGCGCCGCCGCCGCGTGAAAAGCGCGCGGGCACGCTGGTGGCGCTGCTGCGCCTGCCGCGAGGCGAAACCGCGGCAAGCCGCGGCCTGCTGCACAACCTGGCACGCGATCTGGCGCTCGATATCGACCCGCTGGCCGCCGGCAGCGAGCCGTGGCAGGGCGCCAGGCCCGCTATTCTCGCCGAGCAGCTGAATGCCCCCTGGCGCACCGGCGCGGACACCCGCGAGCGCCTGGAGCGCCTGGCCGAGCGCTGGGTCGACGAGTACGTGCTGGGCGACAGCTCCCTTGAGGCGCTGGCCCCCCATTACCCCGCCACCGCAGAGCAGCTGCGCTTTGCCCGCAGGCTGTGGGCGAGCATGCAGCGCGGCGTGACGCTGGAGATTCAGTCGCTGCTCGATGGCCTTGGCGGCCTTTTCGTACCCGCCGGCCCCAGCGGCGCCCCCAGCCGCGGGCGGCTGGATGTGCTTCCCACCGGGCGCAACTTCTTCAGCGTGGACAACCGCGCGATTCCATCGCCCGCCGCCTGGCGCCTGGGCGAAAAGTCCGCCCAGGCGTTCGTCGAGCGCTACCTGCAGGATAACGGCGACTACCCGCGCCGGCTGGGGCTTTCGATCTGGGGCACCGCCACCATGCGCACCGGCGGCGACGACATCGCCCAGGCCTTTGCGCTGATGGGCGTGCGCCCCCGGTGGTCGCTGGGTTCCCAGCGGGTGATCGATTTCGAGGTGATTCCCTCGATGCTGCTGAATCGCCCGCGGGTGGACGTGACGCTGCGGGTGTCCGGCTTCTTCCGCGACGCCTTTCCCAACGTGATCCGCCTGTTCGATGCCGCCGTCGAGGCGGTGGCGAACTTCGAAGAGCCCGGCGACAGCAACACCATCCGCCAGGCGGTGATGGCGCGCCAGAAAACGCTGCAAAACGAAGGCCTGAGCGCCGAGCAGGCGGCCCGGGAAGCCCGCTATCGCATCTTCGGCAGCAAGCCCGGCGAGTACGGCGCGGGGCTGAACTCGTTGATCGACAGCGGCGCCTGGGAGCACGCGGACGATCTCGCCGAGGCGTACCTGGCAAGTGGCGCCTACGCCTACGGCCAGTTCGAAGGCTCCGGAATCCGGGCCCGCGGCGCCTTCGAGCGCCAGATCAAGGGGCTGGATGCGGTGATGCACAACCAGGACAACCGCGAGCACGACATTCTCGATTCCAACAGCTACTACGCCTTTCAGGGCGGCATGGCGGGCGCGGTCCGCGCGCTTGGCGGCCAGGCGCCGGTGATCTACCACGCCGACCACGCCAACCCGGCGGTACCCAGGATTCGCACGCTGAAAGAAGAGCTTGCCCGGGTGATCCGCTCGCGGGTGCTCAATCCCAAGTGGATCAACGCCATGCGCGAGCACGGCTATAAAGGCGCGTTTGAAATGGCCGCCACGGTGGATTACCTGTTTGCTTATGACGCCACCACGGATCTCGTCGCCGATTACCAGTACGCTCAGGTGAGCGACGCCCTGGTGCTCGACCCCGCCAACCAGCAGTTTCTGCGCGAGCACAACCCAAGTGCGCTCGAGGAGATGGCCGAGCGGCTTTGCGAGGCCGCCCAGCGGGGCCTGTGGCAGGAACCCGGCGAGCACGGCGCGGCCCTTCAGGAGCTGCTGCTGGAGCTG
This sequence comes from Vreelandella aquamarina, assembly GCF_020075495.1. Taxonomy (GTDB): domain Bacteria; phylum Pseudomonadota; class Gammaproteobacteria; order Pseudomonadales; family Halomonadaceae; genus Vreelandella; species Vreelandella aquamarina_A. The sequence goes on along the minus strand of NZ_JABYQT010000014.1, from coordinate 3,519 downwards.
GACGACGCCCGCGAGCGAGGCGGCCCATGAACGCGCCGCAAGTAAGGGGCTGGTGCCCCGGCGCCTGGCGGCCCATGCAAACCGGCGACGGGTGGCTGGTGCGCGTGCGCCCGCCGCTGGGGGAACTGACCCGTGCCCAGGCGCTGGCGCTGTGCGAGGCGTCCGAGCGTTTCGGCAGCGGGCTGATCGAGCTCACCAATCGCGCCAACGTCCAGCTTCGCGGGGTGAGCGAAACCACCTGGCCGGGACTGATGGCGTTTTTGCTCGACTGTGGCCTGGTCGGGCGCGAGGAGGATGAGCGCTCGCCGCCCTTGATGCTCGCGCCGACGTGGCGCCCGGGCGACGACACCCACCGCGCCGCCCAGTGCTTGAGCGCCCGCGGCCAGGAATTCCCGGCGCTTCCCGCCAAGGTGGGCATCGCCGTGGACGCGGGCCACGCCCCGGTACTCACCGAGAGCCCGGCGGATGTTCGCATCGAGCGGGCCAAAGACGGCGGGCTTTTGGTGCGCGCCGAGGGCCACGCCAGCGGCACGCCGGTGGCGAGCCCGGAAGCCGCGGTGGCGCTCGTCATCCGGCTGTGCCGCTGGTTCGTGGCAAGCGGCGGGCGCGAGGCCGGGCGCATGGCCCGCCACCCAGCATCCCTTCCCGACTGGGCGCGCCCGACCGTCGTCCCGGCGCCCGCCGGTAGAATATTGACCCTTGGCAATCACCCCGAGGGCGTAGCGGTGGGGCTTGCGCTGGGCCGAGTGCAGGCGGGCTCACTTCGCGCGTTGGTCACGCCGCTTGCGCACGGCACGCTGCGGGTTACGCCCTGGCGGCGGCTGCTGATCCAGGGCGCGGAGCCTGCGCGCCTGCCCACCGCGCCGGACGTGATTACTCAAGGTGACGACCCGCGACTTTCCATCGACGCCTGCCCCGGCGCGCCGTTTTGCGCCCAGGCAAGCGTGGATACTCGATCAATGGCCGCGCGGCTGACACACCACAAGGCAGTCAGCCTGCACGTTTCCGGCTGCGCCAAGGGCTGCGCGCGCAGGCGCCCGGCGGCGGTGTGCCTGACCGGCCGCGATGGGCGCTTCGATGTACTGTTTGACGAGCGCGCCGACGGCGACCCCGCGGCGCGCGGGCTCACGGAGCCCGACGTATTGGACTTTTTGGAGAACTCGGGTGCCCTACACCTATGAAACCCACGGCCCGGCGATCTACCGGGAGTCGTTTTCGATCATCCGCCGCGAAGCAGAACTCGCCCGCTTCAGCGCGGAGGAAGAGGTCGTCGCCGTGCGCATGATTCACGCCGCGGGCCTCGTTGAGCTTGCTGCCCATATCCACTTTCAGGGCGATATGGTCAACAAGGCCCGCGCCGCCCTCGAGGCCGGCGCGCCGATTCTGTGCGATGCGCGCATGGTATCGGAAGGCATCACCCGCAAACGCCTGCCGGCGGACAACGCGGTGATCTGCACGCTCAACGACGAACGCACCCCGGCGCTGGCCGCGGAAATGGCCAACACCCGCTCGGCGGCGGCGCTCGAATTATGGCGCCCGCACCTTGAAGGCGCGGTGGTCGCCATCGGCAACGCGCCGACCGCACTTTTCCATCTGCTCAACATGCTCGAAGACCCCCACTGCCCGCGCCCGGCGGCGGTGATCGGCTGCCCGGTGGGCTTCGTGGGTGCGGCGGAGTCGAAAGAGGCGCTGTGGGAGAACCCCGCAATTCCCGGCTGCATCGTGCGCGGGCGCTTAGGCGGCAGTGCGGTGACCGTGGCGGCCATCAACGCCCTGGCGGATCGCGTCGAATGACTCGGGCCAGCGTATTTGGCGTGGGCCTGGGGCCGGGCTGTCAGGACCTGATGAGCGTGCGCGCCGACCGGCTGATTCGCGGCGCGACCCACATTGCCTATTTTCGCAAGAAGGGCAAAAAGGGCCACGCCCGCAGCATCGTCGAAGGGCTGCTCGCCGAGGGCGTGACCGAGCTTGCCATGGAGTACCCGGTCACCACCGAGATCCCGTTCGACGACCCGCGCTACAACCAGCTTCTGGCTAGCTTCTACGAGGAGTGCGTGGCGCAGCTCATGGAGACGGTCGAGGCGGGCGCGAGCGTGGTGGTGCTGTGCGAAGGCGACCCGTTCTTCTACGGCTCGTTCATGCATCTCTACACGCGGCTCTTGAGTCGCGTACCGGTCGAGGTGGTGCCGGGCATCACCGGCATGTCCGCGGCCTGGACCGCCACCGGCACACCCATCACCTGGGGCGACGACGTGCTGACCGTGGCGATGGCCACACTCCCGGAAGCGCAGCTTTGTGAGCGCATCCAACAAACCGACGCCCTGGTGGTGATGAAGATCGGCCGGCATCTGGGCAAGCTGCGCCGGGCGCTGAAAAGCGCCGGGCGCGAGGACGACGCCTGGCTGATCGAGTACGCCGCCATGGAGAACCAGCGCGTGGTGCCGCTTCTGGATGCCGGCGAAAAAGTGCCGTACTTCTCCATCGTGCTGATTCACGGCAATGGGAGGCGCCCATGAGCTGGCTGAAGATCGTCGGGCTGGGGCCGGGCGCGGATTCGATGATTACCCCGGAAGTCACCGCCGCGCTCGACCAAGCCACGGACGTGGTGGGCTACGTGCCCTACGTCGAGCGCGTGGCCCCGCGGGCGGGCCTGACCCGCCACGGCTCGGACAACCGCGAGGAGATTCGCCGCGCCGAGGCCGCGCTCGAGATGGCCTGTGATGGCCGCCGGGTGGTGGTGGTCTCCTCCGGCGACCCCGGCGTGTTCGCCATGGCCAGCGCCGTTTTCGAGGCGCTGGAAGCGGGAAGGCCCGAGTGGCGTGAGCTGGATATCCAGGTGCTGCCGGGGATTTCCGCGATGCTCGCGGCGAGTGCCCGCGCCGGCGCGCCGCTGGGCCACGATTTCTGCTGCATCAATCTCTCCGACAACCTCAAGCCCTGGGCGCTGATCGAAAAGCGCCTGCGCCTGGCGGCCCAGGCGGATTTCGCCATGGCGTTCTACAACCCGCGCTCCAAATCCCGCCCGGTAGGGTTCGAGCGTACGCTGGAGGTGCTGATTGATGAGTGCGAGCCGGAGCGCGTGATCATCTTCGCCCGCGCGGTATCCACCCCGGAAGAGTCGATTCGCGTGGTGGCGCTTGGTGACGCCACCCCCGAAATGGCGGACATGCGCACTCTGGTGATCGTGGGATCAAAACAGACGCGGTTGATCGAGCGCAGCGGCGCGCCGCTGGTTTACACGCCGCGATCAGTGGCGTGATCGAGCCAGGCGAGCACGTCATCGACGCCGTGCACCTCTCGGCGGGCGGGAAGTGGTGGGCGCTCGATCATGACGACCGGCACGCCGAGCTGGTGGGCGGCGTCGAGCTTGGCGCGGGCGCCGTCGCCGCCGGCGTTCTTGCAGACGAGGCGGGTGACGCGGTGGCGCTTAAACAGCGCCAGATCGCCTTCCAGAGTGAACGGGCCGCGCTCGATCACCGCGGTGTGGTGGGCAAGCGGCAGCGGGCGGGTGGGTTCGTC
>NZ_JABYQT010000013.1 GCF_020075495.1 Vreelandella aquamarina | reverse complement strand
CCTACGTGGACCTGGTTCAGGGCGGCGAGATCGATATCGCCATCTCCCCCCAGCAGGCGACCATCGGGAGCCTTTTAACCCACGTGCGCCGGGGCGATATCGTCAACGTGCACTCGCTGCGCCGAGGCGCGGCAGAGGCAATCGAGGCCATCGCCCACGGCGACAAGCAGTCATCCCGCGTGGTGGGGCGCACCATCAGCGAGATCCACCTGCCCGAAGGCACCACCATCGGGGCGATCGTGCGCGGCAAGGAGGTCATCATCGCCCATGGCGACGTGCTGGTGGAGAGCGGCGATCACGTGATCCTGTTCGTGATCGACAAGCGCCGCATCCGCGATGTGGAACGTCTGTTCCAGGTCGGCCTGACGTTCTTTTGAGCGACCGTTTAGCTGCCTAGATTTCCACCGCGCGGCCAATGAACTCGATAGGCCCGGTGGGCAAGCCGGTGGCCGAGCCGCTCGCCTCCTCCAGCGTCAGCTCGAAAAGCTGGTTGTCTTCAAGCGGCGGCAGCGCCTCAAGATCGATGCTGACAGGCTCGCCCGGCGCCACCAGGCCAAGCGACACTGGCGCCTGCCAGTCATCGGCCTTGGTCCAGAACTCCAGCGCCTTGCCCTCCGGCACTTCGAACGTTCCCAGCGGTATCAGTTGTATGCGCTGGCGTGAAGAGGCTTGAACTACCCAGCCAGCAGATTGGGCCTGCGGCGCCAGCAGCACCACCATGTACTCCGGCGTGGCTGGCGCTGGCGGCCGGGCCAGCATGATGGCCATGACCAGCGCAGCGGCAAGACCAAGCCCTGCCACCCCGCGCCATAGCGGCAGGCTGTTGAAAAGGCGCCGCCGCTCGGGCATCGCCTTTTGAGGATGATGAGCGGGTGTCTGGGCGTTCAGGCTGCGCTGGATACGCGGCCACAGAAATGCAGAGGGGGCAACAGGCGTTGCCAGGGCGGTATAAGGGGCAAAGCGCTCTTCCCAGGACATGACCGCGTCTTGTAGCGCTGCATCGTGGGTCAGCCGCGCTTCAACGGCTTGGCGCTCACTGGGCGAAAGCGTGCCCAGAACGTACTCGCCAGCCAGGGTATGGTCATCGCCATGCTGGTCAGAAACACTCATGCCATGCACTCCCGTAGACGTTGCAAGCTGCGTTTTATCCAGGCCTTGACGGTCCCCAGCGGCGCGCCTGTATGCTCGGCTATTTCTGCATGGCTCAAGCCGTCCACGTAGGCGTGGAGTATGCAGTTGCGTCGCTCTGTTTCAAGCGCTTGCAGACAGGTATCCATACGCTGGCCCGTTTGCCAGTCAAAGGCCTCTTCAATACGTAGCGCGTGCTGAAACGTCTCATCGTGCTCGAATTGCGCAGGGTCGCTGTGATCGACATTGATTTCACGGTCACGGTAGCGAATCGCATTCAGGGCAAGATGGCGGGCCACGCTGAAAATCCAGGTACGCGCCGAGCCCTTGGCGGGGTCGAAACTGGCGGCTCGCTGCCAGATGTTCAGGCAGGCGTCATGAACGATATCTTCCGCCATGCCACGGTCTTTCACGATTCTAAAGACAACGCCCAAAAGCGCGCCACCCTCTTGCTGGTAGAGTTGATGCAGGGCATCGTGTTCACCACGCGCGCAGCGCTCGAGCACAGCGGCATGGTCAAATTCATGAGTTACGTCTGTCACACCTGGACTCCCTGGCAACGCGTCGAGATCGTATAGACGCCTGTTCAGAGAGAATAGCCGCCAGGGGCGTTGCGCACGAGCCCCCGGCGTAACTTAAATTAACCCTAGAGCGCTTACTCGGCCGTCCAGAAGATGTAGTCGGCCTGATATGTCACCACAGACGTTGCGCCTTCGTGGTCGGCATCACAAGGTGCGTCCGGCGCGACACCGCCTTCGGTGTTCAGGCGCTGAATGTAGGTCACGCCGGTCATGGCACCTTCGCCTTCAGCCGGGTTGGCTTCGACCAGTTGAAGCGGAATATTGCCATCGCCATTGGCGGCAGTGGCAAGCTGTGTGCCGGTAACCTTGGAGCCGTCGAACGCTTCCCAGGTGGCGGGCGGGCCGTAGTAGCTGCCTACCTGGGCGCCTTCGCCATCGTTCAGCGCCGCCGCCGGGCCCTTGAATACCCAGGCGACATCGCCATCATCATTGGTTTCACACATATAGGTAATCGCGCCGACACCCACGGTTTCAAGCGCTACGGTATTGCCGTCCGGTACCTGGACATCCGCCGGCACATCGGCCAGAGCGGCATGACTGAAAGAAGCGATCACAGCGGCGGCCAAGGCAGTACGCGTTAGATGGTGAAGGGTCATGTTCAGTCTCCTAGAGGGTTATTGTCAGCCGCCTTTAATGACGACTGTACAAGTAATACCCGCAAGCGATGCGATTGGATGCAGCCAGAACGAAAAAAACGTGTTTTCTTTGGCATTAAAAAAAGCCACGGACGAATCCGTGGCTTTTTGGTCAATCTTTTTAACCGTTTACCGAATGATTACCTGGCCGCGTCTTGCATGGCGAGTGCCGTATCCAGCATCCGGTTGGAGAAGCCCCACTCGTTGTCGTACCAGGCCATTACCTTGACCAGGCGACCGTTGACGCGGGTGTGGTTGGCATCAAAGGTGGACGAGTGCGCATCGTGATTGAAGTCGATGGACACCAGAGGCTGCGCATTCACGGCCAGCACCTTGGAACCGGCGGCGGCTTTTTCAACGATCTGATTGATCTCTTCCTTGCTGGTATCGCGGCTGGCGGTGAAGGTCAGATCCACCAGCGATACGTTGATCACCGGTACACGAACCGCCATGCCGTCGAACTTGCCTTCCAGCTCCGGCAGCACCAGACCGACCGCGGCGGCGGCCCCGGTCTTGGTCGGGATCATCGATTGAGTTGCGCTGCGCGCGCGATAGGGGTCGGAGTGGTAAACGTCGGAAAGATTCTGGTCGTTGGTGTAGGCGTGTACCGTGGTCATCAGACCGTTTTCGATACCCACCGCATCGTTCAACGCCTTGGCTACCGGCGCCAGGCAGTTGGTCGTGCACGACGCGTTGGAAACCACCTTGTGCTCGGCCGTCAGAATATGCTCGTTCACCCCAAACACGACGGTGGCATCGGCGTCCGGACTGGGTGCTGAAATAAGCACCTGAGCGGCGCCGGCTGCCAGGTGCTTGGCAGCGGCTTCACGCTTGGTAAAAAGCCCGGTGCACTCCATTACCAGATCCACCTTGAGCGATTCCCAAGGCAGGTTGGCCGGGTCGCGCTCGGAGGAGATCGCAATCTTGTCACCATCGACAGTCATGCTGTGCGCATCGTGCTCCACGGCGAAGGGAAAATGGCCGTGGACACTGTCATGGCGCAGCAGGTGCGCGTTCAGCGACGGGTCGCCCAGGTCATTGATGGCCACTACCTGAAGTTTTTCACGATAGTGGTTCTCATACAGCGCGCGCAGTACATTGCGACCGATCCGGCCAAACCCGTTAATAGCAACTCTGATAGTCATGCTGACACCTCACACTGGGGGGTGGACGGCTTCATTCCGGTAAAAAAATTACCTAAAAGATGCCTAAAACCTTTCAATGAGGAAAGTCATGCCTGAAAGCGACTTTCTCTTGGCTATTAATCAACCTATTTGTAGTAAAATTACTATATTATCATCCTGGACGTCTATACCCGCCGGCGACAATTCAACTCATCAGGCGCCTGACATCCCCCGCATGGTTGCCAACGACCAGCCATGCTCCAAAAGCCGCCGTTGAAGCGCCCTGCTGGCTTGCTTCTGCCGCTTCGGCGCACTCAGAATACGATGATAATGTACGCCTTCGAAGAACAAACCGGAGAGTCACCATGACCGATGCCCGACCACCCCGCCAGGTAGCACGCTCCCTGCCCGCAAAGAAACGCATTGCGCTGATCGCTCACGATGGCAAGAAGCAGGAGCTCATGGAGTGGGCTCAGCGCTGGCAGACAACGCTGAGCCAGCACCAGTTGATGGGCACGGGCACCACCGCCGCGCGCCTGACCAAGCAGCTTGGCCTGACGGTAGAAGGCCTGATGAGCGGGCCGCTGGGTGGTGATCAGCAGATTGGCGCGCGTATTGCCGAGCAGCGGCTCGACGTGCTGGTATTCTTCTGGGACCCTTTCGCCCCACAGCCTCACGACCCGGATGTGAAAGCCTTGCTGCGCCTGGCGGCGCTGTGGAACGTGCCGGTGGCCTGCAACGCCGCCAGCGCCGACTTCCTGCTGTCATCGCCCTTTCTGAGCGAACGCTACGACATGTCGATTCCCGATGCCGACGCCTGGGCCAGCGCCAGAACCTAGCCTCGCTTGCAGAACTAGCCTCGCTTGCATAGATGGCGCTTGACCACCTGCAGCCCGGTGCTGGAATCGTCTCGGGTAGCCTCAAGTGCGCTTTGCAGGGTCAGCGCCGCCATGCGGTCGTAATCCTGGGAAGCCGAGTTCACCGGCTGGGGGAGAAAATCCAGCAGGCGGTGATCGCCGAAGGTGGCCAGCCTGAACCGACTGGAAAGCCCGCCGCGCGCCAGCAGCGCATCGAAGACGCCCTCCATCAAGGTATAGGATGCTGTCACCAGCGCATCGACTGGCGTCTTCTCATCCAGCAGCTGATGCGTCAGGCGCACGGCCTCTTCCCGCTCGTAGCGCGCGCCGCTTAAATAGACAGGTTCGATGTGGCGTGCTGCAAGCGCCGCCTGAAACCCGGTGCGGCGCTCGCGGCTGATGGAGAGCGTGGGCATGGCATCCAGCCACGCCACTCGGCGCGTACCTTCACAGAGAACCGAACGCGTCAGTTGTTCCGCGGCGTCGCGGTCATCGCTGACCACGCTGGCAAAACGCTGGGCATCAAGCCCCCTGTCCATACCGACTACCGCCCAGCCATCGTTGACCAGATCGGTATAAAAGGGATCGCTGTCGGCCAGGCAACTAGCGGTGATCAGCGCCTCGCAGCGCTGAGCACGCAGCGCCAGCGCCAGGGTGCGCTCACTCTGCGCGCAATCATCCGAGCTTACGATCAAAAGCCGATAGCCCTGCTCGCGTGCGCCGCGCTCCAGCCGTTTGGCCAGACGTGCATAGCTTGCGTTTTCTAGGTCGGGCACGATCAGCCCCAGCAGGCGGCTTGCCCCCCGGCGCAGCGCTGCTGCCTGAGGGTCTATCTGATACTGGTGCGCTCGAACTACCGCCATGACCTTCTCGACGGTGGTCAGGCTGATTCGCCGCTGCTCGGCCTGACCATTGATGACGTAACTGGCCGTTGTGCGTGAAACGCCTGCCAGCCGGGCAATATCGGCAAGAGTCATGTTTTTTCCCCTGATTGAGCGCATACAGTGTACCAGCGCCTTGACTCTGCCCCTACCAAAGTCTAAAAACACACCCCTTGTGCCTTCAGGTGAATCGTTTCAGCCTTATCATCATCAATAGCGGGCACCGTTCACTTTGTAAAGCTCGGCGCTTGGTCACTTAACGATTGTCACTGCCGGGCCGTTAACGGACTCGTGTTTACAGGAGAATTGCATGCTCACACTGGGCTCAAACGACATCTTGCTCGGCCGTCAGGCGGATACCTGGCAAGCGGCGCTGGATGATGCCGCCCGGGTGCTGACTGACGCGGGGCTGGTGGAACCAGACTACCGTGACGGACTGCATGCCCGTGAAGCGCAGTCGTCCACCTATCTTGGCAACGGCATTGCCATTCCCCACGGCACGCCGGAAAGCCGCCATCACGTCATGAAGACCGGCGTGCGCGTGCTGCAATTTCCGCAAGGCATCGAATGGCACGACGGTCATCGCGTCTACGTGCTGGTCACCATTGCCGCGCAGAACGACGAACATCTGGATATCCTGCGCGCGCTGACTCACGTGCTGGACCGCGATGGCGTGGCTCAGGCGCTCGCAGCGGCCGACTCGACGGAAGAAGTGGCCGGCCTGCTCTCGAAGAGCGTTCCCACGCCCAAGCTCGATAATGAAACCCTGTGCCTGCAGTTTCCCGCCCAGAGCGCCCAGGAGCTGGCGCTGGCTGCCGCCGCCCGGCTGCGCCAGAGCGGCTGTGTGGATAATCACTTCATTGCTGATATTGCCGCCAGGCCTCCGGTATGGCTGGGTGGCGGCTTCTGGCTTGCCAGCAGCGCGAGCGGGGTCAAACAGCCCGCCCTTGGCGTGGCGACACCCGCCGATGAGCATCTGAAAGAGAATGGTCATGCGCTTCACGGCCTGTTCTGCCTGGCCGCGCAGGATAATGCCCACCGCCCGCTTCTCGAACAGCTTCAAGCGGTACTTGAAAACGGCGACAGCCAGGCGCTGCTGGGCGCCTCGGCTTCGCAGGTGCTGGCAAGGCTTGCCGGTGAAACCGCCAACACTCATACCCTGCGCGTACGCGTGCTCAACCCCCACGGCCTTCACGCCCGCCCGGCCAAGCAGCTGGTGCAGGTGGCCCGTGCCCAGCCGGTGGCGGTCAACGTGCGCCTGGAAGAAGGCAGCCCCACGAGCGTTTCCGCCGCCAGCCTGACCAAGGTGATCGGCCTGGGCGCACGGCGCGGCCAGTGGCTTACGCTTTCCAGCGAAGGCAGCGAAGCTCCGCAGGCACTTGGTGAAATCGCCAAGGCTATCGAGAGTGGCCTGGGTGAAAAGGTCACGCCGTTTGATAGCGGCCGCGAGCGCCCGGTGCCCAGGCACGCCGCTCAGGAAGGGTCGGTCGAGCCGCTGGCCGCGGACACGCCGCACACCGGCATCGCTGCCTCGCCGGGCCTGGCGATTGGCCCGGTCTTCGTGATCCGCCCCCAGCAGTTCGACTATGCCGAGCACGCCGATAACCCGGATCGTGAGCTTGGGCGCCTGCAAAATGCCATTGCCGAAGGCATCGCACAGCTTGAAACGCTGGTGCGCAACGCCCCGGGCGGCGAAGTGGCCGACATTCTCTCCATGCACGAAGAGATGCTCGACGACCCGGAGCTGCATCGCGCCGCCGAAGATGCCATTCGCGAAGGCCGCTCCGCCGAAGCCGCCTGGTGGGAGTCCATCGACACCGCCGCCCACGCCCAGGAGATGCTGGCCGATAGGCTTCTGGCCGAGCGCGCTGCCGACCTGCGCGATGTCGGCCGCCGGGTGCTAAGCATCTTGTGTGATGTCACGCTACCCGAACCGCCGGATCACCCCTACATTCTGGTGATGGACGATATTGGCCCGTCGGATGTGGCTCGCCTGGATACCTCGCGAGTGCGCGGCCTTCTGACCGAGCGCGGTGGCGCCACGGCGCACAGCGCCATCCTGGCCCGCGCACTGGGCATTCCCGCGGTGGTGGGTGCCGGGAAGGCGGTAATGGCGCTCAATAACGCAAGCCTGATGATTCTGGATGGCGAGCGGGGCCGGGTCATTCCCTCGCCTTCCGAGGAGCGCCTGAAGCGCGCCGAACAGAATCTTCTGGACCTGCAGACCCGCGAAGCGGATGCCTGGGCGCGGCGTTTCGAAGCCGCCCAGACCCGGGATGGCCACATGGTTGAAGTGGCCGCCAACCTGGGCAACACCGCCCACGCCGAAGACGCAGTGGAGCGTGGTGCCGAGGGCGTTGGCCTGCTGCGCACCGAGTTTCTGTTCATGGCGCACTCGAGCGCCCCGGACCTCTCCACGCAAACCGCTGAGTATCGTCAGGCACTCGATGCCCTGAACGGGCGGCCGCTGGTGGCGCGTACGCTGGATGTGGGGGGCGACAAGCCGCTGCCCTACTGGCCTGTGCCCCAGGAGGACAATCCGTTTCTGGGCCTGCGCGGTATCCGCCTGGCGCTGACCGAGCCCGAGGTGCTGGAAACCCAGCTGCGCGCGCTATTGATGGCCGCGGCCCCGGTTGCCGGCGCAAGTGCCCGGCCACTGCGCATCATGCTGCCCATGGTCAAGGACGTGGCCGAGTTTCGCGCCGCCAAGGCGATCTTTGACCGCCTGCTGGCCGATATTCCCGCCAACGGGCGAGCCAGTGACGTGCAGCTTGGGGTGATGATCGAGATTCCCTCCAGCGCCCTGCTCGCCCCGAGCCTTGCCGCCGAGGTGGATTTCTTCTCCATCGGCACCAACGACCTGACCCAGTACACCCTGGCCATCGACCGCGGCCACCCGGAACTTTCCGCCCAGGCCGATGGCCTGCACCCGGCGGTGCTGCGCCTGATTCAGATGACCGTCGAGGCCGCCCACGCCAAGGGCAAGTGGGTAGGCGTGTGCGGGGAGCTTGCCTCCGACTCCGCCGCCATCCCGGTACTGGTGGGGCTTGGCGTCGATGAGCTTTCCGTCAGCGCGCGCCAGATTCCGCTGGTGAAGGCGCGCCTGCGCGAGTTCGACCTGGCGGATGCCCAGGCCAGCGCTCAGTTGGCGCTTGCTCAGGCTACCAGCATCGATGTGCGCGATGCGCTGGAGGCCCGCTGATGGCCCGCGTGGTGTGTATTACCTTGAACCCGGCGCTGGACCTCGCCTTCGCGCTCGATACGCTGACGCTCGGGGCCGTCAATCGTCCGCGACACGCCCAGCTGGAAGCCGCCGGCAAGGGCGTCAACGTGGCCCGCGTACTGGCCTCTCTTGGCCACGACGTGGTAGTCAGCGGCTTTCTGGGAAGTGATAACGATGGTCCTTTTCAGCGCGCCTTCGAGCAGATGGGCGTGACCGACGCCTTCGTTCGCGTCACGGGCGAAACACGCATCAACGCAAAGCTTGCAGAAGCGAGCGGCCGGGTGACCGACATCAACGGCCCCGGCATCGCGGTCGATACAGCTCAAGTGGACAGCCTGATGGTGACTCTCGAGCAGCAGATAGCGACCACGCGCCCGGATGCCTTGCTGGTGGCGGGTAGCCTGCCGCCGGGGCTCGACCTGACCGCCTTTGGCGAATTTCTGACTCGCCTGAAGGCCACCGGCGTGGCGCTGTGGGTAGACACCAGCGGTGACGCTCTTCTGCGCGCCATCAGCGTGGCGCCTGAAGCGGTCAAGCCCAATGAGATCGAGCTTGCCGACTGGGCGGGCAATACGCTCGAAAGTTTCGAGCAACGGCTGAGCGCCACCACGCGGCTTCACCAGACCGGGGTGTGCCAGGCGCTGCTTTCCGCCGGCGCCGATGGGGTCATCTGGGTCAATGCTGACGGGGCATGGCAGGCAACACCGCCGAAGGTGCAGGCGATCAACACCGTGGGCGCCGGTGATACCTTCGTGGCCGGCATGCTGCACGGTCGGCTGTCGGGTGAAAGCGAAGAACAGACGCTGCGCTTTGCGACGGCTCTTTCCGCTGAATCCGTCCGCCATGTGGGCGTGGGTAATGCCCAGGCCGATGATTTTTCCTTACTCCTACAACACACTCGGGTACAGCACCTGCACGCAAGCCGCACCGAGGGAGCTCTTTGATGAACGTTATTCTGATCACGGCCTGCCCCAGCGGCATGGCCACCACCTTCCTTGCCGCCAAGCGCCTGGAGCAGGCAGCCATGCGCCTGGGCTGGAAGGTGCATGTGGAAATGCACGGCGAGCTGGCCCCACTCGAGGCCGCCAGTGCCGAGCAGATCCAGACCGCCGACCTTATCGTGGTGGCGGCGGAGCAGGTACCCGCACCGGAACGCTTTGCCGGCAAGCGCCTTTATCAGGCGCCTATTTCTCAGGCGCTGCCGGACCCGGGAGCCTTTCTGGCCACTGCCAAGCGTGAAGCGCCGCTTTACACGCCGCCGGAAAACGCCCCGGCCAGCGTGACGCCCTCCCCCGGCCAGCAGACCATCGTTGCGGTTACCGCCTGCCCTACCGGCGTCGCCCACACCTTCATGGCCGCCGAAGCACTTTCCGAGGCGGGCCGCGCCCTGAATCATTCGATTCGCGTGGAAACGCAGGGCTCCGTGGGCGCTCAGGACAAGCTCACCGAGGAGGAGATCAAGGCCGCGGACGTGGTGATTCTCGCCTGCGACATCGAAGTCGACCCGACCCGCTTTGCGGGCAAGCGCATCTACCGCACCTCAACGGGCACGGCGCTGAAAAAGCCCCAGGCAACCATCGAGGCCGCCCTGGCCGAGGCCAGTGTCGAGAGCGCCGGCGCGTCGAAGAGCGCACCGAGCGAGGGCAAGAGCCTCAAGGAGAAAGGCGTCTACAAGCACCTGCTCACGGGTGTGTCGTTCATGCTGCCGATGGTGGTGGCGGGCGGGCTGATCATCGCGCTCTCCTTCGTCTTCGGGATCGAGGCCTTCGAGGAGCCGGGCACGCTGGCGGCTGCGCTGATGCAGATCGGCGGCAGCGCCATGGGGCTGATCGTGCCGGTGCTGGCGGGCTACATCGCCTACTCCATCGCCGACCGCCCGGGCATCGCGCCGGGCCTGATCGGCGGCATGCTCGCCGCGGACATCGGCTCCGGCTTCATCGGCGGCATTCTCGCCGGCTTTCTGGCGGGCTACGTGGCGCTGGCCTTGACCCGCGGCGTCAAGCTTCCCGCAAGCGTCGAGTCGCTCAAGCCCATCCTGATCATTCCTTTCGTGGCGAGCCTAGTCACCGGGTTGATCATGGTCTACGTCATCGGCGAGCCGGTGGCCGCCCTTCTCGGGGCGCTGGAGAACTATCTCGCCTCGCTGGATTCCACCAACGCGGTCATTCTGGGGCTTTTGCTGGGCACGATGATGTGCGTCGACCTGGGCGGGCCGATCAACAAGGCCGCCTACACCTTTGGGGTGGGCCTGATCGCCTCGAACACCTACGGGCCGATGGCCGCCGTGATGGCGGCGGGCATGGTGCCGCCGATCGGCATGGGGATCGCGAGCTTTCTGGCGCGCTACAAGTACGCCGCCGCCGAGCGCGAGGCGGGCAAGGCCTCCTTCGTGTTGGGGCTTTGCTTCATCAGCGAAGGCGCGATTCCGTTCGCCGCCAAGGACCCGCTGCGCGTGATTCCCTGCTGTATCGTGGGCGGCGCGGTGACCGGCGCGCTCTCGATGCTCATCGGGGCCAAACTCATGGCGCCTCATGGCGGCATCTTCGTGCTGTTGATTCCGGGCGCGATCACGCCGGCGTTTCTGTACCTGGGGGCAATCGTCGCGGGCTCGCTGATCACCGGCGTGAGCTACGCCTTTCTCAAGCGCGGCGCCGCCCAGGTCGCCGTAGCCAGCTGATGCAAGCGCCGGTATGACGCCGGCCCATCGGATAAAAGCGCCTTTCGCACCGTTTTATTACGTCGAAGGCGCTTTTTTTATGGCCACCCATTGTTCCCACCGCGTCTTGATGTAGTATTTTTACATAACAAACAGAGTAAAGGCGCCACGCTTTAACTGCCTCATCGACAAGGAAATTTCACCTCATGTTCCAGCTCACCCGAAGCGTCACCTGGCAGGCCCTCGAACGGCTGCGCGACAAGACCCACAACGACCGCATTCGTGACTACTTCACCCAGGACGCGCAGCGCTTCGAGAAAATGAGCCTGCGCGTGGGCGGGCTGTTTCTGGACTACTCCAAGCACCACGTCTCCGATGAGGTGCTCACCAAGCTGCTGGAGCTTGCCGATCATTCGGCGCTGGTTCAGCGCCGCGCCCAGATGTTCTCCGGCGACATCATCAACGTCACCGAGAACCGCCCGGTGCTGCACACCGCGCTGAGAAACCCGGGCGATACGCCGGTTCACGTCGATGGCAAGGACGTGATGCCGGAGATCACCCGCACCCGCGAGCAGATCAAGGCGTTTTCCGAAGCGGTGAGAAGCGGCGAGTGGAAAGGCTACAGCGGCAAACCGATCAAGGACGTGGTCAACATCGGCATCGGCGGCTCGGATCTCGGCCCCAACATGGCGGTGCGCGCCCTTCTGAAATACCGCCACCCGGAGCTTCACTTCCACTTCGTTTCCAACGTCGACGGCACGCACATCCAGAAAGTGCTGTCGCGACTCGATCCGGCCACCACGCTGTTCATCGTCTCGACCAAGACCTTCTCTACTCAGGAGACGCTGCTGAACGCCAAGACCGCGCGGCGCTGGTTTCTGGAACACGCCGGCGAAGGCGCGGACGTGGGCGCGCACTTCATCGCCGCCTCCACCAACCGCAAGGCGGCGATGGAGTTCGGTATTCGCGAAGAGAACGTGTTCGAGTTCTGGGCCTGGGTGGGCGGGCGCTACTCCATGTGGTCGTCGATTGGCCTGCCGATCGCGCTCTCCATCGGCTTCGAGGGCTTCATCGAGCTGTTGGAAGGCGCCCACGAGATGGACCGCCACTTCATCGAGGCACCCTTCTCCCAAAACATGCCGGTGCTGATGGCGCTGATCGGCATCTGGTACATCAATTTCATCGGTGCCGAGACCCAGGCCATCGTGCCTTACGACCAGGCGCTGAACCAGCTGCCGTCGTTTCTGCAGCAGCTCGACATGGAGTCCAACGGCAAGTCGGTGGACATCTTCGGCCACCCGGTCAGCTACAAGACCGGGCCGATCGTCTGGGGCCAGACCGGCTCCAACGGCCAGCACGCGTTTTTCCAGCTGCTGCACCAGGGTACCCGCTACGTACCCATCGACTTCATCGCCTCGCTCAAGCCCGAAAGCGGCATGGAGGAGCACCACTTCGCCCTGCTCACCAACATGCTCGCCCAGGCCAACGCCTTCATGGAAGGCAGCCAGGGGGACGCCCAGGAACTGAGCCAGGACCCCTACAGCTGCCCCGGCAACCGCCCCTCAAGCACCCTGCTATTGGACGAACTCACACCCCGCAACCTGGGCGCACTAATCGCCCTCTACGAGCACAAAGTGTTCGTGCAGGGCGTCATCTGGAACATCAACTCGTTCGACCAGTGGGGCGTACAGTTGGGTAAACGCATCGCCGGTGAAATCAGTGAGCGTATCGATACCAATGCGGCGGATTTTGATGCGTCTACGCAGGGGTTGTTGGAGTTGGTGCGGGCGCATTTTTCGGGTGGCGGTGCAGAGGAGAATGGTCAAGCCGAAGACAGCAAAAAGGCGGGTAAGAAAAAAGGTTAGGAGGCTTTAGAAGTTGAAATAAGAAGTGAGCAAACGTCCTGGCTGAATAAATAGCCGGGACTTTTTTGAATAGGTAGCTTTGATCTCGCAAAGGCTGCAAGTGCTAGCTAGATAGCTTCCATCCAGTACTGATCTTGTGTCTCACCACATCTTGTAAAACCCAGCCGTTCGTATAACACAATGGCACGGTTCTGCTTCAAGACCGAAGCCGCAAAGACATGCCTACCGCTTGTGCCTTTTCCAATTCCTAACGCACAACTTGCGATCCAATCCCCCGCCTTTGATATTCAGGAGCAAGAAATATCTCTCGCAGCTGAAGAAACCCCCCTTCGCTTGTTACCCAAACTGCACCTACAGATGTGCCGTTTAGCTGTAAGACTTCAAAACCACCTTGGTGCCATTTTTCGTCAAAAACTGACTTTTGAAGCTTACCTTCCCAAGCGTCAAACTGGCACTCGACTACTTCTTGGTAGGCGTTTGAAAAAGCGCTCCAGATGAAATCGTGATCACTCTCCACTGCTATCAATCTGGCAATTTGCATTTTGATACCATCAAAATCGATTACTGGAACTTAATGTAAACATGGCATAACACCTGAGTTAAGCCGCACTGCGAAGCGGCGTCGGCTTTAATGAATTGTTAGGGCTGCGCCTAGTAGAGACCACGCGTGAGGACCTGATAGAAGGTGCCATTGCCGCCAAGCCCGCCACGATCCCGAATACGCACTAAAACTGAGCCGCAGTTTTGGCACTGCATGAAGGAATTATCAGTGTCACCTGCAGGGCCTCCATTGATATGCACGTCCTGACCGATCTCGACACAGGCATCAGAGGGTCTACCAGCTGTGCAGTCAGCGCATTTGCTCTTATGATTGATAGTCATCGATCCCCCCCTAGCAGGCCTAACGCCCGGCTCACTAAGAAAATTTTTGATGGCGGCTTTTTACACATAAGATGAAAGCGGAAATTTGTTCAGTGTAGCCGATTGTTACGTGTTATCTATAAAATGACGAATTTTTACGGCTATCTTCTGGGCAACTCTACTTGCTAACGATTTGCAAAAGTCTATTAATTTAAAGCCAAACATTAGATTCAATATAGTAACCCCAATCAATGCTAAAAGCATTATTGACTTAAAATTAAAGTTCCAAATATCACTAATAGAATCAGGGTTTGTGTACATTAGAGCGTAGCTCAGTAACCATACCCATAACCCTATAGTCGAAACCAGAAATGTACGTTCAACAACAAGAGAAACTGTATCAATAACTTTATCTATTTTCATAGTCTGATATGCTACTTTTTTCAGCATCTTCCAGCCTAGCGCCCAACTTTTCTGTATATATCTTTTTTGCTTTCTCTAAAATTGTGGTTACGGAGCCAAACATATTGTCATCTGATGAAAACGCTTGATCCATTAGCTGGTCTCTCGCTGCCATGCTATGGATCAATACGTGATAATCATGTTCGTTTATTTTCCTTTTCTTTGAGTCGGTTTACTTCGCTAATATAATCTGACCACAATGAATCTGAAGGTAGAAGTGCTGAATAGCAGTTGGCAACTAACCTGTCTTTAGGAAGGTCGGCTGTTTTTTTGACAGATTTCATCCAAACCAAAGACGAGAATACGTGGTCCCCCATGCATACCGGTGCATTGGAGTGCCCGTATTCTTCATTAAAAAAAGGTTGACATTCTAGGTAACTGTGCATTTGTTGTTATAAAAATCGCTTTACATCTATCGAGATAGTCTTGCTTTCTTCCCTCTCTTAGCTGGAAATTGCCTGTAAGCAAGCAATATCATGCGCTCGTGCTTTCTCCGACTGGTGTTCGAACACGCTAGCAAGCTTTTCAGATAAAGTGTTTTCATCTAATGAAAATGCTTCAATTATTTCAGGTTTTCTTCAACAAATACCCCTTTTTCATTTAGCTTTTCTTCTAAACTATTCATTATAATAAGCAAGTCAGACGGAGTTATTGAATTGTGATTAATATAGTCGAAAACATCGCTTGGCCTATTTGGGCTTAGTCGACCATACTGGTCAATTTTATTTAGCGCAGCAAAGAATATGCCATGCAATTCATCAAGGGTATTCCTAAAACAACGGGTATATACACCCATATCCTTTAGCATTTCCATTAATTCTTCACATGGAATGCATAGCTCTTTCTGAGAGAAGCCGAGAACCCTTACTAAAAACTGAGCATCTAAATAAACAACTACTTTTTTAATGGCTTATTTGTAATATCAGTAGCATTTTGAGAGTAATAAAATGTTTCTGCCAGCATTTCTCTACGAACAAATGAGAGGATTGATTCAAATGATTTCTGATCATACTTATTTGAGTAAGACACAAATTTTGAAACTAAAAATTTGTTTTTGTCTGAGTGTGCAGCCTTAATCTTTTCAGCTTCGCTTAGGTTGGCAAATAGTAACAGAGCAATATCATATAATACTTCAAAGAAGTATGTTGAAGCGATTTCTTACTCTAAATCAACGAAATGTTGACTTTTACAGTAATTAACAAATTTCTGAACT
Source organism: Vreelandella aquamarina (assembly GCF_020075495.1). Classification (GTDB taxonomy): domain Bacteria; phylum Pseudomonadota; class Gammaproteobacteria; order Pseudomonadales; family Halomonadaceae; genus Vreelandella; species Vreelandella aquamarina_A. Next base: position 65,640 of record NZ_JABYQT010000013.1, on the reverse strand, counting down.
AAACCATTGTACCTTCGTTGTTCAGCATCACGCAAAGTAGAGAAGTTGGAACTCTTAACACGATCTCTTTGGATTTTATATATTCCGTGAGGCTGCTTCTCCAATAATTGATATTTATTGGTAGCTCTTTTTAGCAAACTAAGTACCGCGCCAGTCGGTATTTTAAACTCTGCAATTTCAATAAATTTTTCCTTGAATTCATCAACAGAGAAAACATCAGCGGTCATCATACCAGTGTTTCATTAACCAAAGGGATATAATTATCTAGAATATCAGAGCCTTTCTTATCCCAATTGACCCTAACAACTGCCATATTTACAAGAAACCTATCCATATATTCTCTTTTATTTGATGCTTTCTTTTGTGTCTACTGACTGAGCCACATAACGCCGCAATCACGCGCTTGTCGCGTGCATTGCTTTGTTAGCCAATATAGCTAGGACATCATCCATATAGCCCCCTAATGTTTTTTGACTCCTAACCTGTGATGATCCGTATGCGTTAGGTGACTTTATAAACTTCATCAAAGACATATGCTTTGGATGATACATTCCGTTCGACCGAGCTATTAGGTAGGCGGCTTCCAAGCTACGCAATTTTTCATATGCCGAATTAAACTGTCTAGTAGAGAGATTAATCATAAAAGACTCCATTGAACCTATTCCATCTTTTCTCTGTGACAAGCCAATTCCATTAACTACGTTACTCACATCAGAATCAACTGATTCAAATGAAATATCAGGCTGCATTCTTCCTGACCTGTACGCTGATTTAATCTCACGAAATCGTCTTAACGAATCCACATCGAAGCGTGGGTAAATATTTGTTTCTTGCAAGGCACACTCAATATCCTCAATTCCAAAAACTAGTTTCGAACTCATAGCTAAACTTTTAATTAAAAAGTCTCTGGTTACGCAGTACAAAACATCAGCTTTCCAGCCATTAAGACGATAATCACTAGGCCAAGAACTAAAGAATATAATAGACTCTGCGCAGGTTGTAACATCACCTACATTCGGCTTAACTAATTGGCAATCGTTGAGCCAATCCTGGAAAATATTCTGATAGTCAAATAGTATCCGTGACTCATTTTTTAGATGCTGCACGAATAGCGAGCCTCGCCTTTGCATAGCAATAAGCTGACCGGGAGTTAAAGCGCTCACGCTATAGCCATTAGCCTCGTAGCGCCTCCGCAACACCCTATGTGAACTCCTGCTGCAAACGATTAGGAGATCCTTATCGCTATGTTTATCGTTGCTGCCTCTAACGGATGAGCCAAACTCAACTATTGAAAACATATTAGCGTGACCTCAGGGCGATATTCACTATGGCAGACAAAAATAGCGACATAGCAACAAATCCTAGAAGAGCTTGAAAAGTAACAAAAACTCTTCCTGCAGTTGTAATAGGAACTATATCGCCAAACCCTAAGGTTGTGATTGCGACGACAGTAAAATAAATAGAATCAACAAAAGAAAGACTACCATTCTCACCAAAAATAAGGCTATCGAATAGAAAATTAAGAGTGGAGAAAAGCCCAACAACTATAAATAGTAGCCGCACAACTCGTAAAGGCCGAAGACCATATCCAGTAACAAAGTCATACATCCAATGCCGAATTTTCCCTTTTAAATATTCCCGCCTCGTAATCACATTACGCTTCTTTTGTGAGTCTAAGTGTGCATGCTTTGCTCTTTCCATCTGATAAAGGCTTTCAATCGAATGATCTGGCTGGTGCTCGTCTGATGCATTTTTGTATAGCGATTGATAGAGGCCAATTGCTATATTTGTGTCATCAATCAAATCAAAGTTATTTTTAAAATCCTTTGGGTCAAGCAAACAGCGTGTTACACGCAATTTCGATGTATTTGTCTCAAAGAATCGACAATCAATGAACTCACAATCCGAAAAAGATGCGCCAGCAAATAAGCATTGTTTGAACTGACAGCGAAGAAAGCGAATGTTTCGAAAATCAGTGTCTTTGAATGAAATGCGTTCGAAAACCTTTTCGGAAAAAACTATAGGGTGACGGTTGGCACTCTGAAAGCTCTCTGGATAATAAAGAAGATCACGCCAGGAGTTTTCTTCCTCAAGGCGAGCGAACTCATCCTGAGAGTCAACCCGCTGACCTTCGATTTTAAAGATGTTTGCTGACATGCACTTTCCCAGAATGACGACCATTTGATTGGTTGGCTAACACCTTGCCCATCGGAAAATCAAGAGCGTGGTGAGTAATTTATCCGCGTACAACAACTTGTTAACAATGACTCAGTTCAACTGTTACAAAAGTCGAGCTGAGTCTAAATCAGTCGAAAGTTCTTTATGCTGGAAAATTACACTTTGTAGCTGAATACATCTTTGAATACGGATAGAATTCGAGCAGAGTTCTCTGGTAAAACGACTTCTCCTGTTTCTATGTCGAAGAACTTTTCCAATACAGCAATATAGGCATGGCCGACTGCTTCCGTGATAGCAATCGCTGTGGTGGCAGAAATTGCGCCGCCGATCAGGGTGCCTGCACCGGGAATGAATTTCAAGGCATTAGACACTACGGTTTTCCCCACTTGTGCCAGCGCGGTAATACCCATGATGCCGGTTAAAACCGATGTCATTTTTGAATTATCCGCATCTAGTTCGAACTCAGTATTAATTTTATAAATCATAGTACTTTGTATTGCCGCAATAATAGGTGCATCAGACCCAGGAATCGGTGAAGCCCCAGCTGTTCCCGCTGCGGCGGAAGCAAAGTGAACCACTTTTCTGGCTCCCTCTTTCATCGCGGCAAGGCGCTTTTCTATTTTTAAGCGCTGAGCTTTAAGAAAGGCATTTTTTGCCGATTTCTTACCTTCAGGAAATCGCGCCTCGGTGACCTCGATCAGGGATTCAAGACCTTTAACCTTTACCACAAAATCTTCATCAATTTCATAGGGGACGGAATTGACGGAAACATAAGCTCCGCGCACAAAATTTTTATATTCTTTGTCAATGATAAGCTTCGCTTCTTCAACAAATTCTCTCTCGGCCTTACCTGTAACACGGGTAAAAACTATGATAGCGGGAATATTACGTTTCGCGAGAAGGCCAATCAAAGTGAGATCGCGATCTTCCACTCGATCACTGCTGGCTTTAATGCAAACCCAGCCAATATGAGGAATATCGCAGTCGTCATTGGCGTTATCAATGGCTTGTCTGAATTCATTTTCCAGTGATGACATTGTGTCTTGATAGTTTTTAGCCTCTATGCCCTTAGTGTCCCAAAGGCAAATACCTTTTTCAGGTATGGCAACCTTTTCAAGGTGCTGAGTGACAGGCTTTCCTGCCCCGGCTTTAACAACTTCATCGCCAAAAATAGCATTAATCAAAGTGCTTTTACCTACACCGCTGGCACCAGAAATAATGATATTGCATCGTTCTTTTTCATTTACGGCCTTATCTTTCGCTTTGTTATGATAAAATTCGCCGCTTTCCTCGTTGTAGCTGTCGCCAAGGAAATCCCTATAATCGCTCATTTCTTTTTCTCCGCATCATTTTAGTTAAGCGTTAGAATTATTTCTTATAAATTATCGAACGCTCTGTGGTTGCTCTCGCTAACAGTGATTAGGTGCCCGGCTGCATAACCTCAATGAACGTGCTGGCGCGTTCATTGAGGTTATCTAGTCGCCTAGATCAAAACTATCTCATTGATCCTATTGCTAGCAAAGCAAATTTTGGCTGCATATCCAAAATTCGCGTGCTTTCTCGCTTTGCCTGACCTGAAGCACATGTGATTGGGGCTACGAGCAGCGGGCTATCTCCATGTGTGAAATCGAGCCAAAGCCTTATTGATTAGCTACGTGGCCTGCTTAACAAATCGTCAAGATGCGCGCAGACTTCTGGCCACTCCCCATGCCCAGGCTATACATCACCGTGTCACGAATGGTGCCATCACGGCGTAGTTTGTGCCCGCGTATGACATCATCCTTTTTAGCGCCCAAACGCTCAATGGCACGTTGGCTTGCGTAGTTGAAGTTGTCGGTGCGCCAGCCCACCACGTTACAACCCAACGTATCGAACGCATGCGTTAACAGCAGCAGCTTGCAGGTGGTATTGATAGGGGTACGTTGCGCGCGTTTGGCATACCAGGTGTGGCCGATTTCCAACCGTTTTACCTCAGGCAAGATGTCGTGATGGCTCGTCGTACCCAGCACGGTACCGCTGGCCTCATCAATAACGGCAAACGCAAAACGGTGGCCTGCTTCACGGCCTTTCAAGGCGGTTTCAATAAAGGCGCTTGTTTTCTCAGGTGAAGGCACCGGTGTGACGCGTAGATTCCACAACTCGCCATCGGCGGCTGCGGCGCGCAGGCCAGCTCTCTGGCAGTGGAAAAAACGATTAGCGGTGATCTTGCTAAAGTTATCATCGGAATAGTCGATAGGTTCTATTAATAAAAATGAGGGATTGGCCATGAAAATCGGATTTTCCAACCTGATGATGATCAATACTCGCCGTGAGCCTTCAGCCGGGCCTAGCGCGGCGCGGGTAACAGGCCAACCCTTGTCGGTTGCCGCCCCCAACACGGACGACCCTCAGACTAAACGGCTCAAGAAACAGAAAGAAGCGTTTGAAGCGCTGGCATCGCTGCCCAGCCCCAAAGAGTCTGCGATGCAGAACGCTGCGCAAAAAGTGGGATTTTTAAAGCTGCGGTTAGAATCGCTTAAAGCCATGATGCGTTTTGCCTCACCCGAACAGCTTAAATCCATGGCCAGCGAGCTTAAAAGTATTGCGCGAGAGTTAGGCGTGGCGGCTCGGCAATTAAGCGGTGGGGGCACCAGCTCTGCCAGCCCCACGGTGTCGCCTACCGTTAACGCCATGCAACCTGCCCATAATGTTTCAGAGGTATCTTCTGCAGACAGTGTGCAAAGTGAAGGGCCAGATTCGAACGCTCAGGGGGCTGATACCGCGCTTGCCAGCGCGGAAGCCGCGATCTCGGCCGAGATGGACGACGAGCTGAAAGAGCAAGAGCAAGAACAAGAACAAGAACAAGAACAAGAACAAAGCCTGAATTCGGATGATGCTAGTGAAAAAGTGGCAGGTGAAGCCTTGGCGTTCGCGAATGTTTCACAACGCGATGACAACCGCTCACCGACAGTCAGCGCCAGCGAACACGCCCTGTGCGGCATTCTGATTGATGCTAAAAAAGAACTGCAGGAAGCCATCAATGAACTGAAAATACGTCTGCGTGAAGAGGATAAAGAGGCACGCCGAGAGCTCAAGAAGGCCGAGGAAGATATGGCCAGGCTTGACCGCTCGCTGGCTCAGGCAACGTCCAATGCGCTTTATTCTTCGCTGGGCCAGATGTTGCCAGGGGCTACCAGCGTTGTCAGCTCAGCCACTGCCACTGCCACTATCAATGTAGAAGCTTAGCGATCACTCTGGTTGAAAGACGCCCCGCCGGGAGCTACCCGGCGGGGCGTCTTTATTTCACACTCGCCCTACTGTGATCACTCGATGTGTCAGAAGCGCTTGCCCAGACTCAGAAACAGCGCGCTGCTACGCGCATCGTCGACGTCGACATTGGCGCCAATTTGAGCATCGACGCCGCCAAGCGTGGCGCGTACGCCGGCATCGAGTTCGACGTAGTCGCGATCCAGGTCAAGCTTGGGAACGCGGTAGTCACCCAGTTGCGGCACGCTCGAAAGCGACGCGCGGCCGCCCTGCTCACGCTCGAACTCGCGGTTGTAGCTCAGCTGCAGGTAGGGATTGATACCCGGCCCCTCGCGCCGAACCTGCCAGCCAAGGCGCCCCACCAGCGACTCGACATCGCGGTCGGGGTAGCCAAGCGCGGTAGAAGACGCGCCCGCCTCACGGTAGCCGTCGAGCTCGACGCGCTGCCAGGTCAAACCCGCTACCGGGCCGGTGCGCATCTCGCCCGCGGGCGTCGAGAACGCGCCGAATTCGAAGCCTGCGTTGAGCGCGGCGGTCAGATTCTGGCCGTCCGCCGACCCGCTGTGGCGGCGAGTAGTGCTGCCCAATTGAATCTCGCGATCAACGTCGACATCGAGCCAGCTGTAGCTCAGTTGGGCGTTGAGCCAGGCGCTGTCGCTGTACCAGCCGGAAAAGAGCCCCAGCGTCGTATCACGGCGCTTGAAATCGCCCCGGCCACCGCCGAAATCGCCATCCTGATCGCCGTAGCCGACGAACCCGCCCAGCACGACGCCGTCCCTATACCAGTCCACGCCAAGAAGCCCCGCCGGCGTGTTGGCGTCCAGAAGATCGCCTGATCCGAGCTTTTGGCGCTCGGCGCGCAGATCGCCCCACCAGCGCAGGCCGTTTTCAAGCGCGGCCCCGTTCAGGTGTTCCGCGACCCGGTTGGCGCGGGTTCGCCCGCCCAGCAGCGCCGAGTGGGTCGCCAGCTGCTGAAGCTGCGGCCCCTCGATCATCGACGCGGCGACCTCGCCGATGATGCGATGGGTCGCGCTGGTGGGGTGAATCTCGTCGGCGAACAGGTAGGTGTCACCGGCATCGGGCGCGACCAGCGTTGCCTGATTACAAAGCGGCAGCGGCTGCGTGCAGGCGGGCTCGACCACGTTGGTAAACCCGTAGTCGCCGGGGGCGGCGGCCACCTCCTGCAAGAGCCCAAAGGTATCGACCGGAATTACATCAAAGCCGCTTGCCGCCACGGCGGTATAAAGCGTTTCGTTGTACTGCCGGGCGAGCGCGGTGGCGCCAGCGCTGGAGGCGGGGTCGTCGTTGAAGCGCGGCGTCAGGCCCAGATCAGGCACGTTGAAGAGCAGCACATGGCGGGCACCGGCACTTTCGAGCGCACCGACCACCTCGGCGGTGGCGAAAGCCGTGCTGCCGATCACGCTTGCGGCATCGTCTCCGCCGCTCACGGTAAACAGATCGTTGGCGCCGCCCCAGACGGCGTAGAGCGCGTTACTATCGGCCACCCCGCCGGTGGCGGCCAGATAGCTCGCCAGCTGATCGCTCACCGAGGGCGCCAAGCCGAACAGGCTGCTCGATGACGCCGCTACCCGCGCCCCGCCCGCGGCGTAGTTGTTGCCCCCGGCGGTGGCGGGCGCGGCGTTGCTGCCGTAGCGCGCGGCAACGTGCTCGGCCCACACCGGCCCTGGGTTGTCGGTGAAGCGGCCGATGAAGTCGAGTTGACCGGGCGCAATAGGTAACAGTTGCTCGATGGCGGCACGGTAGTAGCCGCTATCGGTCAGGCTGTCGCCGAAGAAGACGGTATCCTCGAAGGTATCTGAGAAGGTGGCCTCTGCCAGTGCCGGAAACGGCAAAGCGCCGACTCCGAAGAGGACTCCGAGTGCCAGGCACCGGTAATGTGACGTTAGCATGACATCAATCCCTTGGTAGCTATTGTTGTGTGTCGATGAGTATGTCCGGCCGAATTCCAGCGCCGATGACGCTGAACGAGCCATATGTGTATGGCACAGCGTCGTATTTACGACAATGAAAAGCACCGTGAACCATTCGGTTGTCACATCGATGGGCTCGTGCAGGGTTTCCGCAGCGGCCATAATGTTAGCTAAACATAGCCTAGATCAGGTCGATAGGTAGAGTCGCTCAAGGCCATGATGCGCTTTGCCTCACCCGAACAGCTCAAGTCCATGGCCAGCGAGCTCAAGAGTATTGCTCGTGAGCTGGGCGTGGCGACTCGGCAATTAAGCGGTGAAAGCAACAGTACGGCTGGCCCCACGGTTTTACCTACCGTTAACGCCGCCCAGCCTGATAAAAAGGGTTTTAAAGCTTATTTTTATAAGGTTTCAGATAGCTTACGCGCCTCCGCTTGATGCTTGGCAGGTGGTTTCCTTTCCAGTCTTTTGTAAACGTAGAGTCATGGTATCTGCATTCAGATCCACCACCTCGATCAGTTGCGAGGTTTCCAGAAAGAACGCCTCGGCCATATTCAGAAACTCCGGTGTGAACATGTCTCTCTCATCTAGCTCAACAGTCATGGCGACTTCCTGAGGATGAGCAATGAAAGCGCTACCGATAACTTCCTTGTAACCCGAAACGAACACCTTGAGCTTGGATACTGTATTATCCGATGCCATCTGATAGCTTAATGTTTGTACCTCTTCAAAGCTCAAGTCATGATAAGTGGTGACTCGCGTTTCAATGGTTTCCTGCATACCATCTCCGTACTCAAGGCGTGATACGCACATCCAGTCGCCAAGGCCAAATATCGAGATACTTGCCAGTGCCAGCTCAATCATGGGTTAAAGCGACCTCATTCAGAACATGCTCAACATACAGGATACGTGCATACTCCCCTTCCAGATTCGCCAGCGACATGGCGTGTACTTCATCCGCCGAGCGATAGACCCCGGCATGATCCTGCTTGGCGAAGGTAAAGGTGGCATCTGCGACGACCTGAGTGTCAAACCCTAGATTGCCCGAGGTGCGCACGGTGGCTTCCACCGAGTTGCTGGTGCTGACACCGACGATAACCAGCCGCTTGATGCCACGGACGTGCAGCCAGCGTTCCAATCCTGTCTGGGTAAACGCGCAAGGCACGTTCTTTTCGACCACATGCTCGTTAACCAGCGGGGCCAGCGCTGGCTGAAACTCCGCGCCCGGCTGCCCGGGCCAGAACGGCGAGCCGGGCGTGCGGGAGATATGGCGAACATGCACGACCGGCCAGCCGGTTTCACGCCATTTGGCAAGCAGGCGCTGAATATTAGTCTCGGCATCGGGGTTATTACGCTCGCCGATGGCAGGATCGCTCATTCCTCGCTGCATATCGATGATCAGCAGAGCAACGGGTTGCTCATTCATGGCTAGCTCAAGGCCTCTTTCGTCGGCTACATTAGAACGCCAGCATAAACCAAATATCGGTTCTAGATACAACAGAGCCCTGGTTGTTTTACCAGGGCGATAAAGAGGCCTTTCTATTGTCGATGACGCCAGATTGAACCAACGAGGCTGGCTAACGATCCCGAATCTTGATAGGACCAATGGGCGCCACGTTGGGCATGAAGATCGTGACTTCGTTGATATCATGCATGGGAGCTACGAAATCGGCTTTCCAGGAACCGACGCGCGGGTTTCTTGAAGGATCGTAGTTGAAACCGAGATGCAGGTTATCCGGAGCGACGACATCACCATCTTCACGCAGCAGCGAGAACGACTGATCACCAAACTCCGCGTAGATAAGCCCATCAATACGCTCCAAGGGGATATCCTCATAAATGAGCTCGCCGGAGTAACCGGCGTAGTCGGTCACAAAGCGCACTTCGACATGCAGGACACCATTCTTGCGTACAGCCTTGTAAGGTTCGGCGTAAGCGTGGCCGCTTGCGGTGGGCGCACGTTCTGCATTGAGTGCCAGAACGGGGGTGGTTATCAGTGCGGCCAACAGGAGCACGCAGGAAAAAACGCGAGACTTCATATCTGACTCTTTCGGGGTGGAAGTAAAAGCGGCTAACGGAATAGAGCCGCCCTTAGGCGGCTCTGATGGCATTCGACTACCTGAATATTTACTCTTCATCGATACCGAAGGCGTTCAGACCTGCGCGGAACACGTCGGTATTATCGACCCAGTAGTGGCTGTCTTCGTCCACTTCGTAACGGGCAAGGCCATCTTCTTGCTGCGCGATGTCAAAGAAGAATTCAGCGCCTGCGCCATGGGCATACAGCGGCACCAGCTCGCGTGTGTGGGTGTCGGAGTGCCAGCGTACCAGCGGTAGCGCGCCGGCGCCCTGATTGACGATGGGGCTGTAGGCATTGACATCGGAATCAGGGCCTTGCAGCAGGCCGTTGCCGTGGTCGGTGGTGACGATGATCAGCGTATCGTCCCAGGAACTGTTGTTTTCTACCCACTCGACGGCGGCTTCGACTGCTTCGTTGAAGTCGATCTGTTCTTCGATGATACGCGGCAGGTTGTTGGCGTGAGCGGCCCAGTCGACGGCGCCGCCTTCAACCATCAGGAAAAAGCCATTCTCGCTACCGTTTTCGCTGGCGTTGAGTACATTCAGGGCAGCGCCGGTCAGGGTGGCAAGGCTTGGCGATGTATCCAGGAAGTTGCCACCGGTGACGCCAGGGCGGTTGTACTGAAGGGTCTGAATGTTCTGTACCAGACCCAGCATCTTCTCCTTGGGTAGATCGATGTCGCCGGCAGCCAGGGCTTCGAAGTCTTCCTTGCTTTCGATAAACGCGTAATCCGTTTCACCGTTCATCAAGCGCTGGTAGGTCTCTTCACCGCCGATAAAACGAAAGTCGCTTTCGCCGGGGTTGTCGACACGTTCCCCTGCCGCATCGTAATAAGGGTGGCCGGTACCGATGGCCACGGTGGCAAGGCCGGAATCGACGATTTCGCGGCCAATGGCACTGTAATCGTTGCGGCTTACGTTATGGGCCAGGAAACCGGCTGGTGTGGCGTGGGAAATCTGTACGGAAGAGACGACGCCCAGTGCCCGGCCGCTCTCGACGGTGTATTCGCCGATATGCTTGAGCGCCTCGTCCTCGTTGGACCAGTTGATGGCGTTGTTGTACGTCTTCTGCCCTGTGGACAGCGCGGTGGCTGCCGCGGCGCTGTCGGTGTAATCGGTGCGAGCGTAGTCGTAGCCGGCAAAGTACCCCTTGTAGTTGCCAAGGCTACCCTCGTAGACGGTGTCCACCGCTTCGTCATTCCAAAGCTCGGCCGCCTCGAACGTGACCGTGCCATCATCACTATGAGTGGGCGTGTTGGAGGTATTCAAAGGATGAGTTGCCATGAACAGCTGCACGTCGAATTCGTCATAGATTTCATGGCCCAGCGCACCGTGGCGGAAGTAGCTCGCGGCACGAAATGTCTCGATGCCCGTACCGTCGGTTATCATCAGGATGACGTTTTTAGCCGCCTCTTCCTGCGCAACTACCGGTGTTACCATGACCGACGCCAGCGCCAATGCAAGTGCGTTCCGCTTGAAATTCTTCATTCCTGCCCCTCAGGCTAAATTTAACTAATTCGATGTTTGAATAAGCCTAGCGAGTAAAAATGTCATTTTCGTGAATGCTGATAGAGTTAGGCATTTTTACCCATCACCTGGTGGCGGCTTTCCCAGACAATAGGCAAGCGCTGCTACGAGGCGTATGCGTTTGCATGCATAGTCACATCGCCTATACTGTATAAATAAACATATCCTGAGATAGAGGCAGGCTGATGGCTTCTCTTGGCAAACCGCATCAAGAGGCACGCATCTATAAAGGCCGTGGGGCGACCTATGATCCGGCCAACCGGTTTTCGCCTACCCATAGCGTTGACGAAGACGACGGCTGGTGGCGGGAGGAGGCCTCTGCCACGCTTGCCACCGAAGTGCGCGAAGAAAACAGCAAAAGTGCGCTTTCCTGGAATACCTCACCAGACCTTCCATTCGATCGTTCGCTGAATCCTTACCGTGGTTGTGAACACGGCTGTGTCTACTGCTTTGCGCGCCCTTCTCATGCCTACTGGGACCTCTCGCCAGGACTCGATTTTGAAACCCGGCTGATTGCCCGTAACGGGTTGGTGGAACGCTTGAGCGAGGAGTTCTGCAAGCCGGGCTACGTCTGTCGGCCTATCAATCTTTCTGGCAATACCGATTGCTACCAGCCTCTGGAAGCCAGGCGGCAGTTAACCCGCCGTTTGCTCGAACTGCTGCTGGCCTGCCGCCATCCGGTCACTATCGTGACCAAAAGTACGCTGGTACTGCGCGATTTACCGCTGCTCGCGGAGATGGCCGAACACCGTCTGGTGCGCGTATTCGTGAGCCTGACCAGCCTGGATGCGAACCTCAAGCGTACCCTGGAGCCCAGAGCAGCTTCGCCCCAGGCACGCTTGAAAGTGATCAAGGAGCTGAACACGGCTGGTATTCCGGTAGGTACGCTGATTTCGCCAGTCATCCCCGGCCTGACCGACCATGAGATCGAGCGGCTGCTGGAGGCCGCCAGCCGGGCAGGCGCACGAACCGCCACCTGGATGCTGCTGCGCCTGCCCCATGAGGTGGCGCCACTGTTTGAAGCATGGCTTGAAACTCACTACCCCGAACGCGCGGCCAAGGTGATGAGCTTGATGCGCCAGTGCCGTGGCGGCAAAGCTTACGATGCCAAGTTCGGCACTCGCTTTCGCGGCGAGGGCGTGTTTGCCGACCTGATTGCTCAGCGTTTTGCTCGTGCCAGCCGCCAGTGGAATTTCCAGTCGCGCACCGAACAGGGGCTCAACACCCGCGATTTCAGGCCGCCCCACGCTCAGGGCGACCTGTTCGATTGACCACGCTTTCAGCGCTTAACGGCGGCGCGCGCGTAGCTCGTCGAGCACCAGCGCGAAAAAGCCGCGTATTTCTTGAAGCCTGGGACGCGCCTCGATGACCAGCGAGTCCATCTTTTCAAGTTCCTGGGCTTGGGCTTCCCGTGCATCGAGCTCGGCTCTGATTTCGTCGATGATCTCGACCGAATCGTTCAACATCGCCTTCAGTTCTGCGGTCGACGTGGTGTGAATGTTCTGTTCAATACTCATGGCGTTATCCTGCAACGACGGTCACGGCAATTAACGAAACGGGTAGTGCGATAAATACGCCCAGCACCCATCCGGCGGCCAGGGTCTTGCGCTCGGCCCCTGTCCTGCCCAACCACTGGGCACCTTTCACGGGAAGCAGACGTAAAAATGGCAAGCCGCCGATGATCAGCACGGCGAATAGATTGAACAGCAGATGCACCAGCGCGATTTCCAGCGCCAGCAAGGCCGTCGATCCCGTGACCGCGGTGGCTGCCAGCAATGCCGTCATGGTGGTGCCCAGATTGCTGCCGATCGTGAACGGATAGATCTGGCGCAGGGTGAACGCGCCGGAGCCAGCCATGGGAACCATCAGGCTGGTAGTAGTCGATGACGATTGCACCAGCATCGTCACCAACGCCCCGGAAATGACGCCGGTCACCGGGCCTCGACCAATCGCGTTGAGCATGATCTGTCTGGCGCGTCCGACCATCAGTGTCTTCAAGAGCATGCCGATATAGCGAATGGCCAGAAATATCAGCGCCACGCCAATGATGATCATGGCAATACCGCCTGCTGCCTCCGGCAGGCTGGAAAGCGCGCGCGCGATGGTCTCGGTGATCGGCTGCGTCGCCTGGCCAATGAGATTGACATTGTCCATGGAAAGATCGGAATCGCCATAAAAGATAACGGCGATACGCTCGGCCAGACGCTCCAGGGGGCTGAACAGAATTTCAAGGGGGAGTAGAATCACTACCGCCAGCAGATTGAAGAAGTCATGCACCGTGGCGGCGGCAAAGGCGCGGCGAAACTCATCCTTGTTCTTGACGTGCCCAAGACTTACCAGCGTATTGGTCACCGTGGTCCCCACGTTCGCCCCCATGATCATGGGCACTGCCAGGCCGACGGGCAGCCCGCCCGCCACCATGCCGACAATGACCGAGGTCACGGTGGAGGAGGATTGAATCAAGGCGGTGGCAGTGATGCCGATCATCAGGCCCACGAACGGGTTGACGGCAAAGGCGAACAATTGCTCGGCGTAGTCGCCAGTAGCCAACTGGAAGCCATCGCCCACGATGGATACCGCACAAATCAGGCAATACACCAGCAAGGCAAGCGTCAGCCAATGCCTGAGCTTTCCTTTACGCTGTGTCTCCGCGCCATGTCGGGAGAACGTGTCCCGCCCGGCGCTGTTGGTCGTATCGGTCATTTGCCATACCCTCTTGGAAGTAGGAACTACCCACTTGCCAGCATGGCAACCCCAAGTGACACAACCGTGACCAGTGTATGGCAAAACAAAACCAATGCGTCGCCAACCGGTCAAGGCATTGATAAAACGAGGAGAAGCTTTTTCATGACCGACACCTTGAGCAAGACAAAATCCAGTTTCTACCGCCGCCTGTACGTTGCCTACCTGATCGACTCAGGTGTAGCCAGCGTGCCGGCGCTGATGAGCACCTCCGGCATGCCGCGGCGCACGGCGCAGGACACCATCACCTCTCTGGCGGAGCTTGATATCGAATGCCAGTTTCAACCTGCCCAGGGCGAGCGCCACAACAGCGGTGCATACCGAATCGTCAGTTGGGGGCCGATCGACCCGACCTGGGTGGCAACGCAGGCAGCATTACTGGCCGAAGCGCTGGGCTACCCACCGCTGGCTCCAGTGGCCAGCTAGATCGAGCATCATTCGCGCCAGGCAAGCCGCGCGGCATTGAGCGTCACGCTCAATGAGCTTGCTACCATGGCCAGTACAGCCACCAGCGGTGGAATGGCCATGACGATGACAAGCCCCAGCGCCAGCGTGTTGTACACAGCAGAAAGCGTCAGGTTCTGGACCATGACACGGCGGGTGGCCCGCGCGCTAGAAAGCCCCTCTACCAGACTGGCAAGGCCGGGCTTGAGCAGGTACGCTGCCGCTCCTTCCCGGGCGGCGTCGCTTGCATTGAAGGGCGCCACCCCCACATCCGCCGCGGCCAGGCTCAGCGTATCGTTGACGCCATCTCCTACAAACAGCGTCGGTGCGGGCAACCCCTGAACCAGCCGCGCCTTGGCCTCCGGCGAGCGCTCGGCAAAACAGACGTCGTTCGCCATTCCCAGCTGACTGGCCATGGCGTCTACCGCACTTGGGCGGTCGCCGCTCAGCATGATGACCCAGTAGTCGGCCCGCAGCTGCGCAATGCACGAGGCAGCATCCGCGTAGGGCATATCCTCAAGATAGAAACTGCCCAGCCAGCCCTGCTCGTCGGCCAGAAGCACTTCAGAGGCTGCCTGATGTGGCGTATCGGGGCTTATCTCACCAAGCGCAACGCCCTGGCTGGTTAGAAACCGCCGGCTGCCCAACCAGAAGCGCCCCTGCCCTGCCAGTTCCAGCTGCACACCCTGCCCCGGCACCTCATTGATTACCTGTGCACTTGGCACAGACGCCTCGCTTCCATCTGCCCAGCGCTTGAGCGCTTGCGCCAATGGGTGCTGGCTGCTGGTGACAACCTGATGAAGCCTGGCTTTTAGTAGTGACTCAGAAATGCCCTCGCGGCACTCCCAGCTGACTAGCGTGGGCTCGCCACGGGTCAGGGTTCCGGTTTTGTCCACCGCGATGGATGTTACCTTGGCAAGCGTTTCAAGCGCAGCCGGGTCGCGCAGGGCAATGCCCTGGCTCAGCATACGGCCGCTGCCTGCAAGGCTTGCCAGCGGCACCGCAAGCCCCACGGCGCAGGGGCAGGCAACCACCAGTACCGAGAGCGCTCGAACCGCCGCCTCCTCCACCCCGAGACCGAGCAGCAGCCCTACCGGCAAGGCGGCCACGCCCAGCAGTAGCGCCACCGGGCTTAACCAGGCAGCGAAGCGGTCGGCCAGCTTGTGCAGCTCGCCCTTCTGGGCTTGGTAATGACGCATCTGGTTACGCAGACGGTCCAGGCGTCGCTGGCCCATGGCGTGGGTAACGGTCATGGGGGCATCTTCACTCCCCAGAAGCCGACAGCCGGCATACACCGGCTCTCCCTTGGGGAAGTGACGCGGCACGCTCTCACCGGTCAGCGAGGCGGTATCCACCCAGGCCGCGCTTTCCAGAACACCGTCCAGCGCGATAAGCTCGCCTGCGCCCAGCATTACCCGAGCGCCCGGTGCGACATCAGCCAGCGGCGTAGCCAGCCACTGCTTATCCTGCCAGGCCAGGATCTCCTCTCTGGGCTCGGGCAGGATATCCAGCGCCTTCAACCCGCGATGGCGGCATAGCGTTTCTACCAGCCGCCCACCTAGCAGAAGCACGATCAGCATGACGGCGGTGTCGAAGTACACCTGTGCCGAGCCGCGCCATAGAAGCCCCAGAGATACCACGACCGCTGACCAGACGCCCAGCGTCACCAGTACATCCATGCCGGGGCGCTTGGCGCGCAGCGTGCGAAGGCCTGCACGATAGAACGGCCAGCCGGCAAAGGTGATCACCGGGACGGCAAACGCCCCGGATACCCAGGCCACTACCCACTCCACCGTCGGGTTGGGCAAGGCGCCGGCGTAGATCAAGATGGAAGCGAGCATGGTCCACATGCCGAATACCGACCCTACCAGCAGGCGCAGGCTCAAGTAACGGCTCTCCTGTTCGAGGCGCGCATGGGCGTCGCTGCTGGGTTCAAGCGCGGTCAACCGATACCCCAGGCGCTTGATCTGGGGGGCAAGGATGTCAAGCGTGATGGCGGGCGCCGCGCCCTTGATCCAGAGCGTAGCGGTGGGGTAATGAACGCTGATGCTCTCGACCCCTGGGCGGTGGGCGACGACGCCCTCCACGGCCAGCGCGCAACTGGTGCACCACATGCCATGGAGGGTATAAAGTGCTTCGTCGCTGTTGCCCACCGATCCCGCCGAACCCTTCATTCAGACAATTCGCTCAAAGACACGGTGGCAAGCCCACCATCGGCGTAGAGACGAACACAACGGCCAGGGCCGAAAACAGGTACAGCCATGCCGATAGCTTGGCATTGAAATGCCGCCGCGCCCGGTGCAGCCTGGCTTCTCTGAAGCAGCCCCAGGCCAGTGCCGCAATCAGTACCACGGTAAGCAGACTCATCAGCAGCAGCGAAGCGTTGATTGGCGTGAAGGCTCCCCGGGCAGCATCAGGCGGCACCACGGCACAGGCCACCGAGAGCCCGCCGTAAGCCGCTACAAACCAGATACTCCAGAGAATCAGACCGCCTACAAAGTGACCGGGGTGAGTAAGATGCAGGCGTTGAGTCATTCGTTGAGTCATTGCTTTCACGGTCGCTAGCTCCCTATCACTCTGGGCAAGATGGCCAGTGCTCCGACCAGCATCCAGAACACCAGTACGCTATAGCGCCAGAAGTAAGTCACCACCAAGGGTTCGAAAGGCGCATGGGCGCCAACAAACCGGTAACCGACTCGCATACCCTGCAGCAATGCCATCACGGCCCCCAGCCCGCTATGCAGCAGTGCATAGGCAAGGCCAACCATGATAACGGCATCGTGCGTGGTTTGGGTGACGGCCAGATTGGCATTCAGCAATACCCATAGCACCAGCCCGAACTGAACAGCGCCCAGCAGCGCAGCCCCGTACAAGTTGGCCGCCAAGCCCTTGTCATTCTTTTCGCGCAGGCCGCGAATCGCCTTTTCCAGCAGGCCTGCCCCCAGAATGGCTGCCACGCCCGCCACGCAAAGTCCGACCAGTGACAGCGGCGACTCATCGGGCATACGCCACTCGGGCGATACGGTCCAGAGGTAGAACCAGCCGAACAGGTACGACAGAAAGAAGGAGCCGTTGGCGATCATGGCAGTGGTCATGGCCCAGAGGCCCGGGCCATCCATGGTGCGCGAATGCAGCGGCGGATCGCCAGCCTTCACTCTCGCATCCGGCGCGGCGGCGGGGTGGGCACCATTTTCCCACGACCAGCGCAGTATGAAACCGAAGGCAATCACTACCCCGACCCCGGCCACCGGGTACCAGCGCAGCAGCAGGCTGATACACACCACGGCGAGCGCCAGGGCAGCAAAGAGCGGCCACCAGGAGTTGCCCGGCAGGTGGATGATTTCGCGTAGCTTGCCTGTCAGCGGGTCGGTACCCCACATCTCCCGGCGACCATTGCTGATGGTGGGCAGGCCATGCTTGCCTTCGCGCATCGTGCGGGGCAGATCCGGGTTATCCCATAGCGGATGGCGCGTCTCGATAGCTGGCAGGCTGACAAAGTTGTAGGCGCTGGGCGGCATGGAGTTTGCCCACTCCAGCGTATCGGCCTTCCAGGGGTTGTGCTTGGCTGGCTTGCCGTAGCGGAAATGCAGCGCAATATCGATGATCACCATGGCAAAGCCGGCCGACATGACAAAGCTGCCTATCGACGAGAGCAGGTTGAAGATATCCCAGCCAAACCCGGTATCGTAGGTGTAGACTCGCCGCGGCATGCCCAGAAGCCCTGTCCAGTGCATGATCAGGAAAGTCGCATTGAACCCGACGAACACCAGCCAGAATCCCCACTTGCCGATGGTTTCCGAGGGCATACGCCCGGAGAAGAGCGGCAGCCAGTAGTAGATGCCGGCCATCAGCGGAAAGAGCATGCCGCCGACCAGTACGTAGTGCATGTGCGCCACGACGAAGTGCGTATCGTGCACCTGCCAGTTGAACGGCACCAACGCCAGCATCACCCCGGTGAGGCCGCCGCAGACAAAGATCACCAGAAAGCCGACGATCCATAGCATGGGCAGCTGGAACCTGGGCTTACCAAGCCACAGCGTCGCCAGCCAGACGAAGATCTGAATGGCCGTGGGGATGGCGACCAGCATGCTGGCCGCCGAGAAGAACGCCTGGGCCAGCTGCGGTATGCCCACGGTAAACATGTGGTGAACCCACAGCCCGAAGCTGATGAAACCCATGACGGCAACGGCAAAGACGACCCAGCCATACCCCACCAGAGGGCGCCCGGCGAATACCGGAATCAGTGTCGAGACGACGCCGGCCGCCGGCAGGAAGATGATGTAGACCTCGGGATGGCCAAAAAGCCAGAACAGGTGCTGCCAGAGCAGCGGGTCGCCCCCGCCTGCCACATCGAAGAACGGCATGCCGACCGCTCGTTCAAGCTCGAGCAGGATACTGCCCAGGATCAAGGGCGGGAAACCCACCACAATCATCAGTGCCATGGCCAGAATGTACCAGGCAAAGATAGGCATCTTGTGCAGCGCCATGCCTTCGGTGCGGGTGCGCAGAATCGAGACGATCAGCTCGACACCCGCCGAAAGCGCGGAAATCTCGACGAAGGTGATGCCCAGCAGCCAGAAGTCAGAGCCCAGGCCTGGTGAGTACTCGCTGCTGCTAAGCGGCGTGTACATGAACCAGCCGCTGTCCGGCGCCATCTCGAGAACCATGCTGAAACACAAGATGATGCCGCCGAACAGATAGCACCAGTAGCCCAGTGCGGTCAGTCGCGGGCAGACCAGATCACGAGCGCCAATCATCTTGGGGATCATGTAGATCGCCAGCCCTTCCAGGATGGGGATGGCGAACAGGAACATCATCACCGTGCCGTGCATGGTGGTGACCTGGCTGTAGATTTCCGGGGTCATGAAGTTCTGGTCGGGCGTGGCAATCTGCGTACGAATCAGCATGGCCAATATGCCGCCGACCAGGAAAAAGGCAACGCCGGTCACCATGAAACGCAGACCAAGCGTGGTGTGGTTCACGATGGTCAGCGCTTTCAGGCCGCGCGGGTTACCCCATACTTCATGCAGATCGTTGTGCAGGTCCTGGGGGTCCTGGGGTGTGACTTCGCGGTTGATGGTGGTCATGGGGTCAGGCTCTCCAGCCAGGCACCCAGGGACTCCAAGGTGGCAGTGTCCATATAGTCGTGTGACGGCATCTTGTTACTCGGCTTAAGCGTTTGGTGATTTTCGAGCCAGTACTGAATAGCCCCCTCTTCCATGGGCAGTACGCCAGCTCCCAGCATAGGGCGCGCGCCGATATCGGAAAGATCCGGCCCGATAGTGGCCGATGAAAGACCGGCCACGCTGTGGCACACGGCACAGTTCGAGGCGAACGTTTCACGCGCCTGGGTAAAGTCATCGCCTGCCAGGGCAAGCTCGGCCAGGCGTTCGCTCTGGCGGTCTTCAAGCCACGCCTCGTACGCCTCGCGCTCGAGCGCCTCTACATGAAGATCCATGTGGGTATGCTGCGCGCCACAGAACTCGGCGCATTGGGCGCCATAGACGCCCGGCTCATCGGCTTCAAGGCGGATCACGTTGACCCGTCCCGGCAGCATGTCGATCTTGCCCCCTAGCCTCGGGATCCAGAAGGCGTGGATAACATCGGCGGACGTGACGTGAAAATCGACCGGCTCGCCGGCAGGCAGTACGAGCTGATTGGACGTCACGACCTCGCCCCCTTGCGCGCCTGGGTAACGAACCTCCCACCACCATTGATGGCCGATGACTTCGATGACTTCCACCGGCTGGCCAATCGGCAGCGGCAGCATGCGCTTGCCTGCCGGGACGCCGAACATGAGCAAGGCGCTGACGCTGAACACGGGCAGTAAAATACCGCCACCGATGACCCAGCGGCGGGCGATCCTGCGCTCCTGCTGCAGTGTACGCTCGCGATACTTGCGCTTGAATGCATAGAGCCAAAGGGAAATGACCGCGATGAATACCACCGTGGCAAACGTGAGCATGACCCACCAGATGAGCACCACATCACGTGCAGCTTGTCCGGCAGGGTCTAGAATGGATCTATCACCGGCACAACCGGCAAGCCCCAACACGACAAGAATCACCATTAACCGGTTGACCCGCCGCAGCGCAGCACGTTGAATACAGGGCAAGGCGGCGTGATCTAGAAAGCGTTCCCTCATACTTTTATTCCTTTTTCTGCCCACAGGAAGTGACAATGGCAAACTCCGACAGGCCTAAAATCACAAGCCGCGCTGCTATTGCTGGCCACCCGCTGCATCCTTTGATGGTTCACTTTCCCGTTGCCGCGCTCATGGCCCTGGTCGCCTGCGATCTGGGCTACTGGTACACCAGTGACCCCTTCTGGTTGCGGGTGGGCCTTTGGCTGGCGGGCATTGGCGCTTTTGGTGGATGGTTTGCAAGCCTTGCCGGCATTGTCGATCTGGTAAGCGTGGGTCAGATTCGCCGTTTGATCACCGGCTGGAGCCACGCCATCATCGCGGTCGTCATGCTGTCCCTTGCCTCGCTGAATTGGCTGATTCGATTCAACGACCCGACCCTGGTACTGCCCTGGGGCATTCTGGTTTCGCTGGTGACCGGAGGTCTTGTTGCACTGACCGGCTGGCTGGGCGGTCAGTTGGTGTACGAACACGCCGTCGGCGTCGAGGTGGAGAAGTAGCAGATCACAGGACATGGCGGGTCAACTCCAGTCCAGCGGTTTGGCAAGCACGAACCCCAGCACGCCGAGAATGCCCGCCAACGCCAACAAAAGCGCCAGTACGGAGGCGGTCTTGACCCCGCGGTAAATACCCATTTCCAGGCGCAGGATCAGCCAGCCGCAGCATCCGTGGGCGATGACCATGGCAACCACCGCCCCCAATTTGAAAATCAGCCAGCCGCCCATCAACCCATGAAACAAGAACAGCAGCGTACCCGAAAAGATGGCGGCCAGGGCAGCGGGTGTGGCGATGGAGTTATAGAAAAAGCGCGGCATGGGGGGCGAGCCCTGAGCAAAGCCCGCATCTTTACGCAGGTGTAACGTATAGCTAAGTAACGCTGGCAGGTATAG
Source organism: Vreelandella aquamarina (assembly GCF_020075495.1). Taxonomy (GTDB): domain Bacteria; phylum Pseudomonadota; class Gammaproteobacteria; order Pseudomonadales; family Halomonadaceae; genus Vreelandella; species Vreelandella aquamarina_A. The sequence continues at coordinate 44,464 of NZ_JABYQT010000013.1, read as the reverse complement.
AAGTGAGCCGCACCAGATAACGAGCGCGGCTATGTGCAACAGTTTTAGCCAGGGCATCAGGGCTTCCTTGCGTTGCGGTAACTTGGAGGAGTTATATGCCCTTAACCTTAGCCAATACCGGCCGCCCTGGCTAGGCGAATTATGTCAGGGTAACTTCGTAACCCGTGAATTTTCTAAGATTAATTACCCCGGTATCGAATATCAGGTACTGTCCCTTGATACCTTGAAGCACACCTTGTACCCGCGCCTGCTTGTCGAAATTGTGCGACACCACCTTACGGGGGAACACCTCGACCGGGTAGTGGAATTCCAGCGGCGCTTCATCCAGATGGCGAATGGCGTCGCTGCCGTGCAGTTCGCGCAGCTGATTCAACCCGCCATCAAGCGCTTCCAGCAGCCGGTCACGCTCGGCGACGAGATCCAGTGTTTCCACTTCCCCTTTGAGCATGGCCCGCCAGTTGGTGCGGTCGCTGACCTGCTCCTTGAAGAGCATTTCCACGAATCCTGACTGCTGACGAGTGTTGACTTCCAGAATCGGCAGCGCCTGAATGGCGCCTTGATCCAGCCAGCGGGTGGGCATCTGGGTCTTGCGGGTAATCCCCACTTTCAAGCCGGAAGAATTGGCCAGATAGACGATATGCGGTTGAAAGCAGTGCTTCTCGCCCCATTCGGGCTCGCGACAGGTACCTTGGAAAAAGTGGCAGGTTTCCGGCTTCATGATGCAGGTATCGCACTGAGCCAGGCGCTTGAAACACGGGTAGCAGTAGCCTTGGGCAAAACTCTTCCTGGTGGCCCGACCACAGTGTGTACAGGCGATGGCGCCGCTCCACTCAAGCGATACCGGCGTGCCAATGCGCGCGTTGAGCGGCACCTGCTGCTCGCCTGCGCGCAGATGATACACCACCGGTGCCCCCTGGCTTGCGGGCAAGGTAGCCACCATTTTACTCAGGCAGCCTTGAACGGGATTAACCACATCAGTCACGCGTGGCATCCCGAGCAAGTCCGGCCATTTCCGGGGTCACGTTGGCACCTGACGATGCCGCGCCGCAGGTGCGCTGCTCCAGATAGCCCACCCGGTTCGCTTCGGGAACATTGTTTTCCACCTCATAGCGGATGACCGCCTCCAGGCAGAGTTCCGTCTGCTCCTGGGTCAGAAAGCGCCCGTCTGGCCACTTGCGCAGCGATACGGCCTGCTTGAGGCTTTCATAAATCGCCGGGGTCATCTGGTTGATCATCTTGTCGAAGGTCATATCGCTCATTGAAAGCCTCTCAGTTCTTTTTCAAACGGCGCGTGGAATAGCACCAGCCGGTGACAAGCCCCACCAGAAGGCCGCCCAGGTGTGCTTCGTTGGCCACGTTGCCAAACCCGACGGAGCCCGCGAGATCGGTCATGGTAAACACCATCCACCCCAGCATGAAGACCACCAGCATCTGAGGCACGAAAAAACCGCTGTGCGGCACCCGGCGCGACATCAGCCATACATGGCCAAGCAGCGCATATACGACGCCGGACATACCGCCAAACAGCACCGTACCGGTTACGTACTGAGCAATGTTGGCGCCGATGCCCGCCACCAGAATCAGCAGCAGCATGGCCCTGCTACCCTGCAGCGTTTCAACCTGGCGGCCAAAATACCACAGCCACATCAGGTTGAAGATAAGGTGCATCCAGCCAAAATGCAGAAACGCCGGAGACAGCAGCCGCCAGAACTGGCCTGTCGCCAGGGCATCGCTCAAGCTGGCGTACATCAGCTGATTACCCACGACACTGACCGGCACGATGGTCAGCGCCATCACGATACTGTCGCCCAGTACGGCAATGAGCGCAAAAACGCCAAGACTGATGGCAATCGCCACCGCCGTTACCGGCACCTGGCGCAGCGTAGCGGCCAGGCCCACTCCGCGAGGAGAGTGGGCAGGCTGGTCGAGAATCAGTGGCTCCCCTCGCTCCCAGCGTACAACCAACGCTTCCAGCTGCGCTTGCTGGCGCGGGTCGGCTACCCACAGCAAGGCACCATCGGGTTCGTCGGTAATGCGATGGCCTATTCGGTAATGCCACAGTGCCTTGCGCAGTTCCTGCGTATCGACACCGCTTGGTAAACGCACAACGGGGTGCATAGCCTCTCCCAGTAGTAGCCCTTGGCTGGTAACCCATGCACGGAGCTGGTCAACAAAACTTCAGGTCAAGCAAAACGGCAGGCTAGGCGCACAGACGAAAAAAATCCGGCGGAGGGGGCCGCCGGATCAAAGCAAGGGATCATTCAAGGGAACACCTACTCTGATAGCCAGCCGTACAGTTAGTTCAGCCTTTTTGCAAAAATAATGTAAGCGATTGTAACTATTCCGAGCAGCCCCCGAACATTACCGTCCACCGTTTTTTCCGCTTATCCACGATCATCTTTAACTACTTGAATCCACACAAAATTATCAGCACTCAACTGGCGTTCACCGCTCCATCGATAAGCCACCAGACGACCATACTTCACTGCACTGTAATCCAGACAAGCAATATTGTGCGTGGGCAGCGCCGGAATTCCTTCACACCAGTAATGCCCCACGAACAGCGGTGGCTGCTCAGGCCCATAATAGCTCAGCCTCTGGCGTTCACCATGGCTTAGTGGCCGCTGCTCCAACTCGCCAGGCAGGTTGTCGGGTTGAAAGACCACATCGCCCCACTGCTCGGGTCGAGCGGCCCAGAAGTGCGCGCGAAAGCTTTGCCGGGTATAGCCATCGCCGGATTGAATAGCCACGCCATCGGGCAGTGGAATATTCGCCCCGCGGGTCAAGCGGTCGATGATTTCATAGGCCTGGGTGGAGGGATCGGTGGACTCGATCAAGAAGCGGGTATCGATGCGCCCATCGGGAAAACGCGCTTTCAACTGCTCGATAAGCGCCTCGTCCCAACAGGCGTGCACCACGCGAATGCCGTCAAGTTCCAGAAACAGCGGCAGTGTCTTGAACCAGGCCAGCGTATCGTCCCACTCGTTGGTGTAATCCCGGTACTGAGCAAGCGTGTCTTCCATGATGCGGTTGTGGCGCGGGGTGTGCTCGCGCAGCCAGCGCTTGTTGCTGCCGGGGGGCGCGGGGTGGGTATAGGCCAGCGCATTGTGTTCGTGATTGCCCATCACGATGAACGCCTGCCCGGCGTCTACCATACGCCGCGCCACGCGCACGGCCAGGCGAATACGTGGGCCGCGATCGATCAGGTCCCCCAGAAAGATCACCTTGCGTTCTGGATGTTGGTAGACGCCTTCCTGCTCGCGATAACCGAGTCTTTCAAGCAGTGCAATCAGCGTTGCCCCGCAACCGTGAACGTCGCCAATCAGGTCGTAACCCGCCATGCTCAATCTCCTAGCCGATGGCTCCAACCCAGTTTACTGCGCAGCACATCGTAGAAGTTGTGCCCCCTTGGGTGGACTAATTGCACGCGCTCGGGCTTGCGCTTGATGACCAGCACGTCATCGGGCTTGGCCACCGCTCGCGTTTGGCCATCGCAGCTGATATGCGGGTAGGTCTGGTTGGTTTCGCCGATATGGATGCGAATCTCGCTGGCCGCATCGATCACGATGGGCCGGCTTGAAAGCGTATGGGGAAACATGGGCACCAGTGTCACGACATCGAGTTTGGGATGCATGATGGGCCCACCGCCGGAAAGCGCGTAGGCGGTTGAACCGGTAGGCGTTGCGATAATCAGGCCATCGCTGCGCTGGCTGTACACAAACTGACCGTCGATGAACAGCTCGAACTCGATCATGCGAACGGCTTTACCCGGATGCACGACCACCTCGTTCAGCGCCTCGCCGTTACCCACGGCCACACCGTTGCGATAAAGCACCGCATCCAGCAAAAAGCGCTCTTCGACCTCGAACTCTCCGGCCAGTACCTCGCCGACCCGGCTTTCCAGCTCATCCGGCGAGATATCGGTCAAAAAGCCCAGCCTCCCCCGGTTGACACCCAGGATCAGCGTGCCGCTGCGGCAAAGGGTGCGGGCCGCCCCCAATAGGCTGCCGTCACCGCCCACCACGATCACCAGGTCACACAGCTCGCCCAGCATTCGGCGACTGGCTTCCGGCTGGCCGTGCCGGGGAAGCGCTGTTGCCGTGCGGTCTTCCACCAGCACCTGGTAGTCGTGCTCGACGAGATAGCCAATCAGACGCTGCAGCGAGTCGATGACCTTTTCGCTACCCAAGCGGCCAATCAGCCCAATCGTTTTGAAGGGCCGGGCACGCACTTGCCCAGTTGTCTGGCCGGGCGGCGGTATCGAAGATGACGGTGGAGTGTTAGGCATGGGCGGCTCTCGCTAGCATCAGCCTGCCATTATGGAGATAGCCAGGGTTTCGGGCAAATGGGCCTCTGCTCATGCCCGCTTGCGCGCCTCAGGCAAGTGCCGTGCGGCGACGAGCAAGCCACCAGTGGTTGAGCCATAGGGAGGCGCCCATGATCAGTGCGCCCATCAGCAGCCGAGGGATATCCGCGTCCCGGTTCCAGATCAGCAGGTTGACCAGCAAACCGGCGGGGATAAGCGCATTGTTCATGATGGCAAGCGTCCCGGCATCCACCTTCGTCGCCCCCTGGTTCCAGGCAAAATACCCTATGCCTGAAGCTACCAGCCCGAGCCAGGCAAGTACTCCCCACTGCAGCGAGGTAGCCGGCAGTGCGCTGCTGTTGCCAAACAGCAGAAAGGCCGGCAGCGCAACGAGCATGGCGCCGATGAAGAACCAGCCAAACACGTTGTGCCAGGCAAGCGTAGGCGGCAGATCCGCCGCCAGACGGCGATACCCCACCTGCCCCAGCGCGAAGCACAGGTTAGCGCCCTGAACCACTAAAAACCCTGCCCAGAAGCCGCTGTCGATACCGTCGTAGCGGATCACCGCCGCGCCAATCACCGCCAGTAGCGCGGTTATCAGGTACATGGGCGTAAAACGTCCAAACATCAGATCGTCAAGCAGGGCAATGTAGACCGGGGTAAAAATGGTGAACAGCAGTACTTCCGGCACGGAAAGCAGCAGAAACGACTGGTAAAAGAAGGTGTACATGACGCCCAGCTGCAGCGCCCCCAGGGCCATCAGGGCAAGCCGCTGCTTACCACGCAAAAGGCTTGGACGCAGAAAGGGCAGAAACACCAGCATGGCCAGCGTCACCCGTACCAGCACTGCAAAGTAGCTGTCTACCTGCCCGGCCAGGTATACCCCGATCAATGAAAATGAAAATGCCCAAAGCGCTGTCACGCCTACCAGATAGCCCATTGTAAACCCCATAATATTGAAAAAGTTTACATGGATTATACGGACTTTGAAGGGCCTGCCAAGCAGTAAACCGTGAACAGGTTATACGTTAACGACGCGCCAGCCACATCAACGCATGGATGACGCCGGGCAGCCACCCAAGCAGAGTCAGGATGACGCTGATACCGATCCGCCGTGAACCGGCATCGGTCAAGCCAAGTGCAAGCGGGGGGAGCAAAACGGCCAGAAGGCAATAAGCCGCCTTAAGGCTGCCGGTCTCGTTTTCTACGCGGTGCGGTTGTCGCACTTCTTGGCTGGCACTCTTGGGGGTAGTGGCGGTATCGCGAGCCACATCACCATCAGCGACGCCAGGAGGTGTCACGGCGGCCGGTGTAAAGTGGCCGACGGCGTCCTGCGCTTTCGCACCTGACGGGGTATCGGCATGCCCTTTGCGGTGGGCCTGTTTATCGATTTTTTGTTCGAGGCTTTCGGCATCCTGGGCGATATCATCGTGGTGGCGCTCCCAGTCCTCCCAATCATGGGGCGTGCCGGACCTGGGCCGCTGCATTCCTGCCCCACGGGCACGCTCCCAGGCTTTCTCTTCAAGCGTATTGGGGCGCTCGGGCTCACGCTCTACGCCAATGCCCTTGCGATTCAGATACTCACGTGCGTCCATGTAAGGCTCCTTGATGGTGTGATAGCCAGGCGATGAATGTTGAAGACCCACCTTTTCACTGGGCTATACTCTCTTGGCTATACTCTGTGCGTCAGCATAAACGATAGCGTTTACGCTGACCTGCCTGGCATCGAAACCTGTCGATGTGCAGCGGGTGTCGAGCATGCAAAAAAAACCGCTGCCTAGAAGGCAGCGGAAGCAAGGGATCGAGAAACAGTAGCTAGGACAACACTATTAGCGACTGCTATCGCTACGTTGCCTGTACTACCTAAGACACCCTGCATTGAAAAAGTTCGCCTGGCGGTAAAATTTTCGTCTTGGGTAACGCGCGCGTATACTTGACAGCCAAATGATGAGCGACGGCTGGGAGTAAACGCATGGCGCTATACCTGCTGGTACTCGGGGTTTGCCTATTGGTGATCGGTGGCGTGCTGATGGTGCTCTTGACCGTGGGGACACCCCGCTATCGCACCGAACCGAAGGATCTGCTGGCCCTTTTCGACAAGGCGTTGAATAGCCAGGTAGGTGAAACCGAGTGGAATGCGATTATCGGTTACCCGATACGTCACGACGAGTATCTGGAAGGCGTTCGCCGTCGTGCATCGCACCTGATGGAACTCCACGGGCGGCGCTGGCAGCTTGCCCAGGGCAAACCTCTGTTGAACGCCCAAGGGCAGGAGGAGTTGCAAGTGCTACGTGACCATCTAGCGGCCCATACGGCGCTGCGCCAGCAATAGCGGCAACCGCAGCGCCAGGAGATCACACGCATGCCAAGCACCATTCGCAAGATCCCGCTGGATAGCGCTACTCATCACCACGCCCATGACTTTCATCAGATCGTGATTACGCTCTGCGGCTCTTCGGAGTTCGAGATCGAAGGGCTTGGTGGGCGTATCAACGCCTTTTCAGGCTGTATCGTGCCAGCCAATCACGAGCATTACTACGCAGGCCACGGGCACAATCGGCAGTTGATTCTGGACTTGCCCGAAGACGCCCCGGCCCTGACCGGCGAGCATCGCGAGCTGGTGGCCCTGTTCGATGCGCCACGTTTTTTTGCCCTCGATGCGCCTTTGCGTCACTACCTTGCCTTCATGGAGAGCGAGCTGGCCCAGGGGTTCGACCCCTGCGTCACCTCGTTTCAGCAGGATCGTCTGGCAGCAACGCTGCTTGGCTCATTGAAAGCGCGCCTGGGCGATGCCACGTCCGCCTGCCAGCGGCGCATCGACATGCCCCAGATAGACCGTTTCATCCGTCGTCACCTGGCCGACGAGCTGCGAGTCGCGGATCTGGCCCGGCTGGCCTGCCTGAGCGAGGCGCACTTTTCCGAGCGCTTTCGTGCCCAGACGGGCCTTTCACCCTGGCAGTACGTCAAGCGCCAGCGCCTGCACGCCGCGCGCCAGTTGATCCTGCAAAGCCGCCTGCCGCTGACCGATATCGCCATTCAAACCGGTTTTGCCAATCAAAGTGCCCTCTCACATGCTTTTCGGCGTAGCTACGGCGTTTCGCCGCGCACGTTGCGCCAAGGCGCCCCGGCGCATTTTGCCCCGGCCTCACCAGCAGCTGGAAAAAGCCCGCTGACGGCCCCTAACGTCTACTACTAAAGTTGAAAACTCCTTGTGCTTGCCATGAAATTGACACGTTTTGCCGAGAAAACGACATACAACCAGGCGCGCGGCGCTCTACATTCGAGCGCTGCCTGGGCCTAACCGCCCGACCACCTATTCGCTTTAACTGGATTCACGGGGGCCTCAATGCTCAACGCTAAAAAAATGCGTGACTCTGCCACCTGGCAAACTGATCTTGATACGCTGATGGCACGGGTAAGCGATCACTACATCGTGGACGAAGAAACCTACGTGGGTGAGCTGATCAAGCTGCTGGATACGGATCGCGAAGACTTCGCTCGCATTGAGGCCAACACGGCGGCGCTGATCCGCGATGTCCGCGAAATGGACACAGCCGTGGACACCATCGATGAGCTTTTACAGCAATACAGCCTGGATACCCACGAAGGCTTGATGCTGATGTGCCTGGCCGAGGCCATGCTGCGCATTCCTGACAAAGCGACCGCCGATGCCTTGATCGAAGACAAGCTTGGCCCCGCTGACTGGCAATCCTATGCCGGCAAAAGCGAATCCTGGATGGTGAATGCCTCCACCTGGGGGCTATTGATGACCGGCCGGGTGCTGAAGCTTGACCACCCCAGGGACGGCCAGCCCGCCACCTTCATCAACCGCATGGTCAACCGCCTGGGCGAGCCGGTCATTCGCCGCGCCATGGTCGAAGCCATGAAGATCATGGGCAAGCAGTTCGTGCTGGGCCGGAATATCGACGAAGCGCTTAAGCGCTCCAGGCCGCTGTTCAACAAGGGCTATACCTACTCCTACGACATGCTGGGCGAAGCCGCACGCACCCGCGACGACGCCAAGCGCTACTTCGACGACTACGCTCGCGCCATCGAGCAGGTCGGCAAGACCTCCCAGCGTCTGAGCGACAAGACGCCCAAACCGTCAGTCTCGATCAAGCTTTCCGCGCTTCACCCCCGCTACGAGTTTGGCCGCCGCGAGCAGGTGCTGGCGGAGCTGGTCGAGACAGTCATCAAGCTGGTCACCAAGGCCCGCGAGCTGGACGTGGCCGTGACCATCGATGCCGAAGAAGTCGACCGCCTGGAGCTATCGCTGGAAGTCTTCCGTGCCGTCTACGAAAGCAGCGCCGTCAGGGGCTGGGGCCACTTTGGCCTGGTAGTACAGGCCTACTCGAAGCGTGCCTTGCCGGTGCTTCACTACCTCAATCGCCTGGCCGACCAGCAGGGCGATGAAATTCCCCTGCGCCTGGTGAAGGGTGCGTACTGGGATAGTGAAATCAAGGAATCCCAGCAGCTGGGGGTTGATGGTTACCCGGTGTATACCCGCAAGGCCTGCACCGATGTTGCCTATCTGGCCTGCGCCCAGTTCCTGCTTTCCAACGATACCCTGGGGCGTATCTTTCCGCAGTTTGCCACTCACAATGCCCATACGGTGACCACCATTCTCGAGCTGGCCAACCACGATAGCCGCCCGTTCGAGTTCCAGCGCCTGCACGGCATGGGTGAAGCGCTTTATGACGCGGCCCTCGCGCGTGCCCCGCAAGGCACCTACTGCCGTATCTATGCTCCGGTTGGCGCCCATAAGGATCTACTTCCCTATCTGGTACGCCGCCTGCTGGAAAATGGTGCCAATTCCTCCTTCGTCCACCAGCTGGTCGACCCGGAAGTGCCCGTCGAGTGGCTGTGCCAGCACCCGATCGAGACCTTGCGCAAGCAGAAATCGCTGACCAATACGCGCATCCCGCTGCCCCGCGATATCTACGGGCCGAAGCGGCCCAATTCGCGCGGCGTCAACCTGAACGTGCGCAGCCACTTCTACCCGCTGATGGAGAAGATGGCCGACTTCATGGACAAGCAGTACCTGGCCAAGCCGCTGCTGGCCTTTGACGTGGCCGACGACGCTGCCAATACGCATGAGGTGACCTCGCCCTTTGATCGTCGCCAGCGCGTAGGCCACGTACAGTGGACGACGAACGAGCAGGCCGCCAAGGCAGTGGACGCCGCCTGGGAAGCCTTTCCGCGCTGGGAAGCCACGCCGGTGGCCGAGCGTGCTGCTGTGCTGCGTCGCCTGGCCGAGCTGATGGAAGACAACATGGCGGAGCTGATGGCCCTTTGCTCCCGCGAAGGTGGCAAGCTTCTGACCGATGGCGTGGATGAGATCAAGGAAGCGGTGGATTTCTGCCGCTACTACGCCATGCGTGCCGAGGAGTCGTTGGGGGAGCCAATCGAACTGCCCGGCCCGACGGGTGAATCCAACCGGCTTATCCTGGGCGGTAAAGGCGTATTTGCCGCGATCAGCCCCTGGAACTTCCCGGTGGCCATCTTCTGCGGTCAGATCGTTGCCGCCACGGTTACCGGCAACACGGTGCTGGCCAAGCCCGCCGAGCAGACCTCCATCGTTGCCCACCGAGTGATCGAGCTGCTTTACGAAGCTGGCCTGCCTCGCGACGTGGTACAGCTGCTTCCGGGTGACGGCCCGACGGTCGGCAACGTGCTGACCTCGGATTCGCGTATTACCGGCGTGGTATTCACCGGCGGCACCGACACCGCCCAGGTCATCAACCGCGCCCTGGCCGCACGTGAAAACGCGCCGCTGCCCACCCTGATTGCCGAAACCGGCGGCATGAATGCCATGATCGTCGACTCCACTGCCCTGCCCGAGCAGGTAGTGGTGGACGTGGTTCAGTCCGCCTTTCAAAGCGCCGGCCAGCGCTGTTCGGCGCTGCGCGTGCTTTACCTGCAGGATGACGTTGCCGACCGCGTGATCACCATCTTGCAAGGGGCAATGAACGAGCTGCGCATGGGCGACCCGCGTGATCTGGGAACTGACGTTGGCCCGGTGATCGATGAGGAAGCACGCAAGGGACTGCTTGAGCATATCGAAAGGCTCAAGGCTGAAAACCGTATGGTCGCCGAGTCCCCCATGGCGGCTGAACACACCCAGCACGGCACTTTCGTGGCGCCGGTTGCCTTTGTCATCGACAGCATCAACTCACTGACCCGCGAGCAGTTCGGCCCTGTACTGCATATCGTTCGCTACAAGGCCCGCGAGCTTGATCAAGTGATCAAGGACATCAATGGCCGGGGTTATGGCCTGACGTTTGGCGTACATAGCCGCAACGAATCCTTTGCCGCTGAAATAGCGCGTAATATTCGAGTAGGCAATGTGTATATAAACCGTAATATCATCGGGGCCGTGGTAGGCGTTCAGCCCTTTGGCGGCCAAGGGCTCTCGGGCACTGGCCCGAAAGCGGGCGGCCCGCACTACCTGCAACGCTTCATCACGGAAAAGACCGTTACCAACAATACAGCGGCGCTGGGAGGCAATGCATCCCTGCTCGCGCTGGGTGATGAGTAAACGGCAAGGCGTACACTGACCTTGGCAACCTAAAAAGATAACAGGGTTAACAACAACAAGGCGGCGCCTTACCCGATGTATACGGGAAGGCGCCCTCACCTGTCGGAACCATCCGACATGATAACGGGAGAACTTCATGGCTATTGGTGTTTGGATCAGTCTTCTTGCGTACTTTGCGCTCATGATCTGGATTGGCGTATATGCCATGCGCACCTCGACATCCACCTCGGAAGACTACGTGCTGGGGGGCCGGACGCTGAGTCCCAAGGTAGCCGCACTTTCGGCCGGCGCTTCGGACATGAGCGGCTGGCTGCTGCTGGGTCTGCCGGGGGCAATTTTCGATAACGGACTGGGAGCGGCCTGGATCGGCATTGGCCTGTTTGCAGGTGCCTTTCTCAACTGGATCCTGGTGGCTCCGCGACTGCGTGAGCAGACCGCTCACTATGGCAATGCGATTACCATTCCGGCCTTTCTGGCCAACCGGTTTCCCACCCGGGCAATGTCATTGAGAACGGTATCGGCCATCGTTATCGTCATCTTTTTTGCGGTTTATACAGCCTCCGGCCTGGTCGCGGGCGGCAAGCTGTTTGAAAACGCTTTTGCCGGCATCATCAATATCGGCAGCATGAGCGACTACGCGCTGGGCATCATCATCACCTTGGCGGTGGTACTTCTTTATACCGTGGTAGGCGGTTTCATGGCCGTGAGCATGACGGATTTCGTGCAGGGCTGCATCATGATGCTTGCTCTGGTCATCATGCCAGCGGTGGTGCTGTTCGGTGAAGGTGGCGGCGGCTTCAGCCAGGCGTCACAAACGCTCAACAGCTTCGATCCAACACTTTTATCCTGGACCGACGGATTGACCTTTATCGGCTGGCTCTCTGCAGTCACCTGGGGGCTTGGGTACTTTGGACAGCCACATATCATCGTCCGCTTCATGGCCATCCGTCATCTCAAGGATGTACCGACTGCGCGTAACATCGGCATGGGCTGGATGGCAGTATCAATGATCGGCGCGATTTCGCTTGGCATCTTCGGTCGCGCCTATGCGCTTCGCAACGGCATGGAGATTCAGGACGCAGAGACGATCTTCATCATCCTGGCGGATCTCCTGTTCCACCCGCTGGTTACCGGCTTCTTGTACGCGGCGCTGCTCGCCGCCGTCATGAGCACGATTTCAAGCCAGTTGCTGGTGGCATCGTCTTCGCTGACGGAAGATTTCTACCGGTTGTTCTTGAACAAGCAGGCGTCCGAGAAGCAGACCGTGACCGTTGGCCGGATAAGCGTGGTGCTGGTAGGCCTGGTAGCGGCGCTGATCGCCTCGGACCCCAACTCTCAGGTACTGGGCCTGGTGAGCAACGCCTGGGCTGGCTTTGGCGCCGCGTTCGGTCCGCTGATTCTGCTGTCGCTGATGTGGTCGCGCACCAACGGTGCCGGCGCCATCGCGGGCATGATCGTCGGTGCCGCCACGGTCATGATCTGGATTTCGCTGGGCTGGAGCAGCGCGTTCCTGGGCGGCCCTGGTATCTACGAGATCATTCCTGGCTTCATTGCATCGTTCATCGCCATCATGGTGGTAAGCGCCATGACGGCTGACGCTGGCGAATACCAGCACATCGAGCGCTAGGCCCTACCGCTGGCCCCAGGCCTTCTCGCGGTATTACGCGAGAAGGCCTGGGGCCTCCAAAGAAACCCTCGATGCAACCCACCTCGCCTGACCGCAGTCTTCTGATTAAGCTAATTTCGGACAGCGCTCTGCTCTTTGCTTCAAGTCAATAACGGCGCTCTTTCCTGCCGATACACTACCCCCATGATTCACAACGACTTACATCATTCACCGGAATCATGCTGACGGAAGGAGCAACGCTATGCGCCACCCATCACTGCCTACTTTACTCGTCACCGGCATTGCCGCCGCGTCACTGCTGACCAGCACACAGGCTCTCGCCTACGGTGCGGGTGATTTCTTTACCCGTGTGGGGGTCGCCAAGGTATCGCCTAAAAGTGACAACGGCACGCTCGCCGACGGCGCTTTTTCAGTCGATGTGCAGGACAAGACCGACTTTGCCTTTACCCTTGGTTATCGTTTCCACGACAAGCTGGGCCTGGAGCTACTGGCTGCCCGCCCGTTCGAGCATGACATCGAGCTCAATGGGGATAACCTTGCGTCTACCAAGCATCTTCCGCCAACGCTGACACTTCAGTACTACCCGCTGGGTGGTACCGAGTCCCGCGTGCAGCCCTACGTTGGCGCAGGCATCAACTACACGCGCTTCTCGAGTGAGCACCTGGCCATTGGCGAGCTAGACCTTGACAATTCCTGGGGCGCAGCCGGTCAGGTAGGCGTTGACCTGGTCATCGACGATCACTGGGCGCTGAACGCCGCCGCCTGGTATCTGGATATCAACACCGATGCCACTATCAATGGCGAAGCCGCGGGTTCTGTGGATATCGACCCGATCGTGGTCATGGGCGGGCTAAGCTACCGTTTTTGACAAGCGATCGTTTTTGACAAGCGACCGTTTTTGTCAAAACGCACTGCACGTTTTGTGCAACCGGGCCTGCAAGCGTAGGCCCGATTACTTCATCGTCTAGTTATCGGTCACCAGCTGGTCGACCCTTTCAAAAGCGCGCGCTACCAGCACCTGGTCGCTGGCGCGCACCTTCTCCTGCGTCATGTAGGCGACCATGGCCGGGGCAACATCACACTTGGCGGGCATGGGCGCTTGCGCGTCTACAAGCGCGTTGAGCCGAGCGACGAACACGAAGCGTACCCATTGGGGCAGCGACATGGTATCGATGCAAAATGGCTCATGGCTTGCAAAAGCACTGGGGTCGGGAGTCGGGACACGCCACAGATTGGCGGCCTTCATGGCGGCTTCAAGCTCGATGAGTGCGGTTTGAAGCTGTTGATGGACGCTCATAGACACCTTGATCAGATCGTTTTCGGTTGCTCCATTATCCCAACTCTGCAGCCGAGTTGCCACTTATACCCAGTCAGAAGATCCTTACTCACAGATTCACAGAAAACCTGCAAGAGCCTGTGGATAAACTATGGAAAGGTCTCGCTAACGCTACTCTCAGAAGGTTTTCGCAAGGTTGCTCAATTTTTGATCGCTCACCAGACAAGGCAAGGATTTATCAGCCATTTCGGCTGACACCGGGAAAGGGGCAAGGTAGAGTGCAAACTTGCAATGCGGAAGGACATCATGCAACCAATTCAGACCATTGAAGAATTCTTTACACGCAGCGGCGCTGACGTTTCGCTCTACCATATGGGCCGTCGCGTGGCGCCTCTTTCACGCCAGATACTCGCCGAATTCGAACAGGGCCAACGTCCATGGCCCGAACCCTGGCAAGGTCAGGCGCGCCTGGCCGCCATATTCACCCTGGGCGACATGCCAGAGCCTGCCATCTGGTTTTTGGCGCTGCCCTTGGATGAGCAGGGGCTCCTCTCCCCCGCCCAGCGCGATGGCTTTCTGAATCGACTCATGGAAACACTGGGTAAAAATGTTTCCACGATAGGTCAAAACGCTAAAGACGCGGATCACTTTATGAAGGATAATCCGCTCGCGTTTACACCCAGCGTGACCTTCCAGGCGATGCTGAACGCACATGCCACCCGCGAGCGTGAGCTGCCGGCAAGCCAGCACTTCGAACCGGTCGATGCCTACCTGACCGGTCAACAGGCCATCGACTGGCAGGCCCTGGGGCTGCAGGGGATCGCCGATTACGCGGTGCGCCTGGACGCCGAGCAGGCAGAGGTACTGGCATCAAGGCTTGCTGCACTGCCTGCTGGCGTTGTCCATTCACTCTGCTACTGTTTAGAGCATCAGGCGCTTGCCCCGGCGCTGGTAGCGGCGCTTCGCCTGCGCGGTGAACAAGCAGCGGATGAAGGCGACATGGAAACACTGTGCGCCTGCATTCGTGCAGTGGGAAGCTCTGACTCCTCAGACGTTGCCACGTGGTACTCGAGCCTGCTGGAGGATCCGCATGCCTGCGGCCCTGATGTTCTGGCAGCCATTGCCGGACGGGGCTGGCCACTGCTCGAAGATGCGAACCGGCTGCCGCTTTTTCTTGATCGCCTGGCTGAAGACGAACGCACCAACTTTGCCAGCGTGGTTCGCGATATCGCTCTGATTCCCCGTCTGCGTCTGCCTGTCATGCTGGCACTGCGCGACGCCCCGGAAGGCTCGGCTGTGCGACGCAGGCTCGCCGCCATGACGCAGGCGGCCAAACGCTGACCCTGGACATGTTCAACGAATTGCAAGGAAGGAGTGTATCGTGAAGGAACTCCCCTATCAGGCTAAAGCGGTCATTGGCCGCCGTGAAATGGTGACGTTGCCTGAACTGGGTCTTCACCTATGCTGTAAAGCAGACACGGGTGCCCGGACGTCAGCGCTGCATGCCGAAAGCATTGAAACTCATGAAGATGAACAGGGCCAGCTCTGGGTGAGCTTCATTACTCACAGTGGCGGGCCAGCAACGCCTGAACACCGTCTCAAGCTGCATCTTCATGACCGGCGTCGAGTCACCAGTTCAAACGGGCACAGCGAGTGGCGCTACGTGATTCGCACACCCATGCAGATGGGCCAGTTGAACTTCTTCGTTGAGCTGACCCTGACCGATCGCAGCAATATGCGTCATCCCATGTTACTTGGACGCCGCGCCATGCGCCGCCTGCTGGTTGCTCCAGGCGCCGCATTTCTCCATGGCGAGCCTTAACTCAACAATGATCAGTCCTTTATTTGGCCCGGAGTCCTGAATGCACATCGCTCTTCTTTCTCGTAATCGCAACCTGTACTCCACGCGACGCCTTATCGAGGCGGCCGAGACGCGCGGGCATACGGCGCGCGTGGTGGATACGTTGCGCTGCTACATGAGCATCGCCTCGCATCACCCCTCGATTCATTACAAGGGCCAGGAGATCGAGCCGTTCGATGCGGTCATTCCACGTATTGGCGCCTCGGTCACGTTTTACGGCTGCGCGGTGCTGCGTCAGTTTGAAATGATGGGCACCTACGTGATCAACGACTCGGTGGCCATTACTCGCTCGCGAGACAAGCTGCGCTCGCTGCAGCTGCTTTCGCGCAAGGGACTCGGGCTTCCCATTACCGGCTTCGCCCACTCCCCTGACGATATTCCCGACCTGATCACCATGGTCAAGGGGGCACCGCTGGTCATCAAGCTTCTGGAGGGGACCCAGGGCATCGGTGTGGTACTGGCGGAAACCAATCAGGCGGCGGAGTCGGTCATTCAGGCCTTCATGGGCATGAAGACCAATATCATGGTGCAGGAGTACATCAAGGAGGCGCGTGGCGCCGATATTCGCTGCTTCGTGATCGGTGACAAGGTGGTGGCTTCGATGAAGCGTCAGGCCGCCGAAGGCGAATTTCGCTCCAATCTGCATCGTGGCGGAACCGCCAGCGTCATCCGGATTACTCCCGAGGAGCGCTCGACGGCAATTCGTGCCGCCAAGGCCATGGGGCTGAGCGTTGCCGGGGTGGATCTTTTGCGCTCCAATCACGGTCCGGTCATCATGGAGGTCAACTCCTCGCCCGGCCTGCAAGGCATCGAGAGTTCCACGGGCAAGGATATCGCGGGCATGATCATCGAGCATATCGAGAAGAACGCCTCCCCCATGCGCAAAGCGCCCCCCAAGCCTAAAGGCTAAGAGCAAAACCGAAAAATAATCCGCATTAGGGGTGGCAAATCGTCGCTGCCACCCCCACAATCTGCGTCACCGAAGGAGGTAGACGCTCATGTTTCTCGACAATCGCCAAGTGGCGATGGACAGCGTGCTGGAAGCGCTGGCCGACAGCATTGATTATTTCCAGGACAATATCGAACGCCTGCGCCCATCGCTGCGCGATGCGCTGAAACCCCACTATACGGCCCGCCTGAAACAGATGCGCAAGCTGCAGGAACTTGCCCGTGCGCACCTGAAGATGCTACCCCGCGATGCTGATGTCGAGCGCGATGACTTCCTGTGGCTCTGGAGCCGGCTGAAGAGCTTTGTCGGTAACGACAGCCAGGTATTGATCAACGAGCTTCTGGAGCAGGAACGTGTGTTGATGCAGGCGCTGTCCACCCTTTTCACCCACCCGCTGCCCGACCCCATCGAACCGGTGGTAGATGAGTGCATGCAGGGATGCCGCCAGCTGATTCGTGAACTCTACGCCTTGCAAAAACGCAAGCCGCACCGCTGATGGCTCAGGGGCTGCCTGTTCCGGGCTCGCTTTGCTCGCGTTCATCTACCATGGACTCATGCACCTCGAGTTCCCCTGCAGGGAGAGGGTATAGCGTCGGCATGACGGCCGGCTCGGCATCCTCCAGCACCTTGTCAAGCTCGATCGGCTCGGCCGGGCCCAGAAAATAAGGTTTTCGGGACCAGACGTAGATATCGCCGAGCGTTGCCACCCGAGCAGCCCATTCGCGCATTCTCAAGCGCCATTCTCCTGCTGCGGGCTTATCTTCCGCTACACATCCGGTTACCTCCATGCCCAGGGCACGGCCGATAAAGACGGCGCGCGGTAGATGCCAGCTCTGAGTCACTAAAAGCGCTTTTTCGAGTTGAAACACGTCGCGAGCTCGCACCAGGGTGTCGTAGGTACTGAACCCGGCGAAATCCATGGTGAGTTTCTGGGCGGGCACACCGCGCCGGTGCAGGTCGCGCCACATGGCACGGGGCTCGTTATAGGCCTGAGTCCGGTTATCCCCGGAAAGAAGCAGATGCGATACGCGCGATTCGGCAATCAGCGAGGCGGAGGTGCGCATGCGCGCGTGAAAATGCGGGTTACGCAGCCCGCTGCGTGTCCAGTGCGAGGTACCGAACACGATGCCCACATCGGCTGGCCGGCACTCAAGCACCTGCTTGTCGATATAGCGCGCCGTGGTCGCCAATACCCATAAATTACCGGCCAAAAACAGCAATGCCGCCAGCAGCAGTAACGCTCCTAGCGACATCAACAGACGCCTTGCCCAGATCAACAGCACGTTGTGCATCTTGCAGCCCAATGGCGCTTAGAACATGCCAAGCTCAAGTTTTGCCTCATCGCTCATCATGTCACGACTCCAGGGAGGACTGAAGACGATTTCGGTATGTACCTTATTGATCTGCGGCGCCCCCAGAATCTTGTTGCGGGCATCAGCGGCGATCACATCCCCCATGCCGCAGCCCGGGGCTGTCAGGGTCATGCGAATGGTAACCATGCGCTCACCGCTGATCAGACGCTCGATCCGGCAGCCATACACCAGCCCAAGGTCCACGATGTTGACCGGAATTTCCGGGTCGAAGCAGGTGCGCAACTGATCCCACACGAACTGCTCGATCTCTTCTTCGCTGGCGTCCTCATGCAGGGTCGGGCGCGGCAGCGATTCAAGGCCCAGCGCGTCCAGGTTGCGCCCTTCCACCAGGTACAGACGCCCTTCATGACCAACGCTGACCGAGCTGCCCTTCGCCTGCATAACGCTGACCACGCTATCTTCGGCCAGGGTTTCCGTCTTGCCAAACGGAATCGCAATCGCCTCGACATCACGCTGAAGCGGCAGTTTCTGTCCTCGCTCAAGGCTTGCGACTTGCTCGATATTCATAGGATTCCTTAACGCACCATACCAATGACCCGATTGAGAGCTTCCACGAAGGTATCCACCTCATCAAGGGTATTATACGCGGCAAATGACGCACGACACGTGGCATCCACACCAAAATGATGCAGCAGCGGCTGAGCGCAGTGATGGCCGGTGCGAATCGCCACACCCAGCTGGTCGATCAGCAAGCCGATATCCTGGGAATGCGCGCCCTCCACCACAAACGAGAGTACCCCCGCCTTGTCAGGCGCCGTTCCCAGAATGCGCAAGCCATCAATGGACGAGACCGCATGCGTGGCATGCTCAAGCAGCACGTTTTCCCACTGCCCAATCGCGCCCACGCCTACCTCTTGCAACCATTCAAGGGCGCGCCCCAGGGCGACTACTTCGGCGATTGCCGGCGTACCCGCTTCAAACTTGTGCGGGATGCCCGCAAAGGTGGTGCCCGCATCGAACGAGACGGTCTTGATCATCTCACCACCGCCTTGCCAGGGTGGCATGGCCTCTAGCAGCGCCTTCTTGCCGTAGAGCGCGCCAACGCCGGTGGGTCCGTAAACCTTGTGCCCCGAAAAGGCGTAGAAGTCAGCATCGATGGCCTGTACATCTACCGCCTGGTGTGGCGTGGCCTGCGCTCCGTCTACCAATATCAAGGCACCTTGCTGATGCGCCAACGCCGCCATCTCTTTTACCGGGTTGATGGTACCCAAGGCGTTGGAAACATGGTTCACGGCCACCAGTCTGGTGCGCTCGTTTAGCAGCTCACGGTAGGCCTGCATATCCAGCGCACCGTGCTCGTCTACCGGAATGACCTTGATGCTGAACCCACGTTCGGCGGCCAGCAACTGCCAGGGCACGATGTTGGAATGGTGCTCGAGCATTGAAATCAGCACTTCATCGCCCGCGCCCAGGTGGGTACGTCCCCAGGTCTGGGCGACCAGATTGATGGCCTCGGTAGTACCGCGGGTGAAGATGATCTGTCGTGCATCCTCTGCGTTGAGAAATGCCTTGACCTTGTGACGCGTGCCCTCGAAGGCCGCCGTTGCTTCATCAGCCAGCGTATGCAGCCCCCGGTGGATATTGGCGTTGCAGCGCGAGTAGTAAGCGTTGAAGACCTCGATCACCTGCCGCGGGGTCTGGCTGGTCGCCGCATTGTCCAGATAGACAAGCGGCTTGCCGTGGACCTCCCGATCAAGGATCGGGAAATCCTGACGCAGCGCCAGCACGTCATAGGGCGCCTGGGCAAACGCGTTGGCCTTTTCAAGGACAGTCGAGGGCATGATTCACTCCTTTACAGGCAAAGGCCTAGTCGTTAAGCGCGACGGCGGTTTCCACCAGCCCGGCCAGATTGAAACGCTCGGGCAGCTTGCCGGCAACGGCAAGCTCTACCCGCTCGGCCACGGCGTCCAGCGTCACCTTCTCCAGCACTTCGCCGGCAAACGCCAGGGTCAGAAGCCCACGCGCGGTCGCCTCATCAATGCCGCGAGTACGCAGCGCGTAGATCGCCTCTTCATCCAGTTGGCCGGTAGTGGTGCCGTGAGAACACTTCACGTCATCGGCATAGATCTCGAGTTCAGGCTTGGCATCGATCTGAGCGCGATCCGAGAGCAGCAGGTTCTGGTTGCTCTGGAAGCCTTCGATCTTCTGGCTGTCGCGCTTGACGTACACCTTGCCGTTGAAGACGCCGTGAGCGCGGTCATCCAGAATGCCCTTGTAGTTCTCGTTGGAGAACGTCAGCGGCGCATTGTGGTTGACCTTGGTGTGGTTATCCACGTGCTGGCGACCCTGACCGAAGAACAGACCGAAGAAGTTGGTTTCGGCGCCCTGCCCGTTCAGGTCACTGATCAGGTCATTGCGCACCAGCGCACCGCCCAGATTCAGGTTATAGGAGGTGTAGCGCGTGTCGCGGCCCTGCTCGACATGCATGCTGGCCACGTGCATGTCATTGAGCGGCGCTTCCTGCAGCTTGTAGTGATTCAGAATGGCGCCACGGTCCAGCATGAACTCGCCGACGACATTGGTGAAGTTGGCTGCCTCCAGATCGCCGCAGTAGTGCTCGATCAGGGTCGCTTCACTGCGCCCGCCTGCCTCGACAAGAATACGCGGATGGCTCATCACCGCCGTGGCGTTGGCCCGGGAGAGGAACTGCAGCAGGATGGGCTTTTCGATCACCGCACCGGGGGCGATACGCACCACGGCACCCTCTTCCATAAACGCGGTGTTGAGCGCCGCGAAAGGAGAGAAATCCACCCCCGTCAAACGCCCCAGCGGGCCGCCGACCGCTTCGTGGTTTTCGCTCAGCGCCTTGGAGAGCGGCAGCACGTGCACAGTGTCAGGCAGCGCGTCAAGATCCGAGAGCGCCGGTGCATAGACGCCATCCACGAACGTCAGCCGGTAGGCATCGAGGGGCAGCGTCAGCGCGGCGGCCTGGGCCGGCGAAAAATCCGCATTGTCGGTCAGGGCGAAGTTGCCCTGGGCGATGCTGCGCACGTCGGTGTATTTCCACTCTTCATCGCGACGGGTCGGAAACCCGAGCGCTTCAAAGCGCGCAGCGCCCGCCTGGCGGCGTGCCGCGATCCATGAAGGCTCCGTTTCACGCTGCTGGCTGCGCGTTTTCAGCGTGTCCAGAAAGGTTTGCGTATCACTCATGCCGCGGACTCCTCGATACCTTCGTATCCGTTGGCCTCTAGCTGTTTGGCAAGCTCGGCGTCACCGGTCTTGACGATGCGACCGTCTACCAGAACGTGCACCTTGTCCGGCACGATGTAATCGAGCAGACGCTGGTAGTGGGTGACCAGCAGAATCGCCCGCTCTTCAGCGCGCAGACTGTTGACGCCATCGGCCACGACCTTCATGGCGTCGATATCCAGGCCGGAATCGATTTCGTCGAGCATGGCGAGCTTGGGCTGGAGTACCAGCATCTGCAGGATCTCGTTGCGCTTCTTTTCACCACCGGAGAAGCCTTCGTTGACGGCACGCTGCAAAAAGCTGGCGTCCATCTTCATGAAACCAAGCTTCTCTTTCACCAGCTTCATGAAATCCGGCGCCGGTATGTCGTCAAGGCCCTGGGCCTTGCGCTGAGCGTTAAGCGCGGATTTCAGCAGATAGATGTTCTTGACGCCCGGGATTTCGACCGGGTACTGGAAACCCAGCAGCAGGCCCGCCTGGGCGCGCTCCTCGATCTCCATTTCCAGTACATCCTGGCCTTCGAACGTGATGCTGCCCTGGGTGACTTCGTAGCCATCCTTGCCGGCAATCACCGCTGACAGGGTCGATTTACCCGCGCCGTTGGGGCCCATGATGGCGTGTACTTCACCGGCATTGATGGTCAGGGTCAGACCCTTGAGAATCTCTTTGTCTTCAACGGTGACATGTAAATCAGTAACTTGCAGCATAGTTATCAACCTTCCAATTCTGGCGAGTCGCTGGTGCGACGCTAATCAAAGTAGTGTTGTAAAAACCTGTTGTAAAAACCGGTTAAACGCTTAACCCACCGCGCCTTCAAGCGTCACATTCAGCAGTGCTTCGGCCTCGACCGCAAACTCCATGGGCAGCTCCTGGAAGACATCCTTGCAGAAGCCGTTGACGATCATGCTGACGGCGTCTTCCTCGCTGATCCCCCGGCTGCGGCAGTAGAACAGCTGATCTTCACCGATCTTCGAGGTGGTTGCCTCGTGCTCGATGGTCGCCGTGCTGTTGCCGATCTCCTGATAAGGAAAGGTATGCGCGCCACAGGTGTCGCCAATCAGCAGCGAGTCGCACTGGGTAAAGTTACGCGCGCCCTTGGCACGCGGGCCAATCTTGACCAGACCGCGGTAGGACTGGTCGCTTTTACCCGCCGAAATCCCTTTTGCCACGATATAAGAGCGCGTGCCTTCACCGATATGGATCATCTTCGTGCCGGTATCCGCCTGCTGGCGGCCGTTGGTAACGGCAACGGAGTAGAACTCGCCGATGCTGTCCTTGCCGCGCAGTACGCAGGAGGGGTACTTCCAGGTGATCGCCGAGCCGGTTTCCACCTGGGTCCAGCTGATGCGCGAACGCTCGCCGCGGCAGTCGCCACGCTTGGTCACAAAGTTGTAGATACCACCCTTGCCCTCTTCATCACCGGGGTACCAGTTCTGAACGGTGGAGTACTTGATATAGGCATCGTCCAGCGCTACCAGCTCGACAACGGCGGCGTGCAGCTGGTTTTCATCGCGCATGGGCGCGGTGCAGCCCTCGAGATAGGAAACCTGGGCGCGGCTTTCGCACACGATCAAGGTACGCTCGAACTGTCCGGTATTGGCAGCGTTGATACGAAAATAGGTGGACAGCTCCATCGGGCAGGTAACGCCTTCAGGTACGAATACGAAGGAGCCGTCGGTAAAGACCGCCGAGTTGAGGGCGGCGAAATAGTTATCCGCTACCGGTACCACGGTCCCTAGATACTGCTTGATCAGCTCCGGGTAATCGCGAATTGCCTCGGAAATGGAGCAGAAGATGACGCCCGCCTCGGCAAGCTCCTTCTTGAACGTGGTGGCCACGGATACCGAGTCGAATACCGCATCCACGGCAACCCCGGCAAGCGCTGCACGCTCGTGCAGCGGAATACCCAGTTTTTCGTAGGTTTCCAGCAGCTTGGGGTCCACTTCATCCAGGCTTTGCGGACGGTCTTCAGGACGCTTTGGAGCACTGTAGTAGGAGATTTCCTGATAATCGATCGGCGGATAGTCAAGATGCGCCCAGGAAGGCTCTTTCATCTTCAGCCACTGGCGGTAGGCGTCGAGACGCCATTCAAGCATCCATTCCGGCTCGCCCTTCTTTTTGGAAATGAACGCAATGGTATTCTCGTCCAGACCGGGTGGAAGGGTGTCGCTTTCAATGTCGGTTACGAAACCATCTTTGTATTCGCGACGAACCAACTGTTCCATTTCTTCGCTTGCCATGGTGTTACCCTCCGGGCAGTTGGTGGCGAGTACTCTCGCCGTCAATAGGGATAAATTGCCTGGTCATCCGGTTTTACGCTGACACCGCCGACAGGCTGATAGATTGGATCGGCAGTTGCACGGGCAGCTTGATCGGCGTAGACGCGGCCAGATGGGCCAGGGTCACGCTCTCCAGCAGCGTGCGGATGGCAAGCGATACACGCTGCCAGTTGTCTGCCACGCCGCAAGTGGCCGCCAGCTCGCACTCCCCCTGGGCCTGACTGCATTCGGTCATCGCCACCGGGCCTTCAATGGCCGAAATGATATCGGCAGCGGTAATCTGCGAGGCCGACCGAGCGAGCCGGTAGCCACCCTGTGCGCCGCGCTGGGAGGTTAAAAGACCTGCCTTGACCAGCATCTTGAGCGTCTTGCTGACCGTTGGATGCGGCAACTGCACGGTTTCAGCCAAATCCGCGGCAGCATGTGAAGCCTGCGGATGACGGGCGATCTGGGCCATCACGACAGCGGCGTAATCTGTCAGCCGGGAAAGCTTGAGCATATGGACCCCCCTTGGCCAGTCAATCATCGTGCTGGCGTGCGTATCAATTGGGTACCATTTTAGTCCTGTATAAAATCGATGTGAAGCCCTTTCGCGAAATCATTGGCAAATCGCCCTCGATCCGCGCACGTTCGACGCAGATACCATCAAAAATGCCAATCATTATCATTTAAAACTTTTATTGGCTTGCTCGCATAAAAAAAGCCTGTCCTTTCGGGACAGGCTGTGAACGGGCAGTATCTGCCGGTTTCACGCTTTCTTGACGAACTGGGATTTGAGCTTCATGGGGCCAATCCCCTCTATCTTGCAGTCGATATCATGATCACCTTCGACCAGGCGGATACTCTTCACCTTGGTACCCACCTTGACCACCAGCGAGCTGCCCTTGACCTTCAGATCCTTGATGACCGTTACGCTGTCACCGTCGAATAGCGGGTTGCCGTTGGCATCACGCACGCTCAAAGCCTCATCCGATGCATCCGCTTCAGCCGTTTTCGACCACTCATGACCGCACTCGGGGCACACGTATTGCAGACCATCATCGTAGGTAAAGCTGGAGGTACAGGCAGGACAGTTGGGCAGTTCGTTCATGGACGGCTCCATCGCAGGTCATTGGAAAGCGATGGAGCCTACACGCCCTGCGCCAAATGTCCAGCGCCGGGAGCTTCAGTTGCGCTGATAAAAGCCGACCAACCGGTCAATACCCAGCAAGTGGGGCTCCACCTCTTCGAGAAGCTCGGCCACGCTCAGCCCTTCAGGGAGTGAGGTCTGGTGATCCAGCGCCAGCACAAGAAAGTAGTAAAGGTGCTTGCCGTGACCTTCCGGCGGCATGGGACCGCCGTAGCCCGGCTTGTCGAAATCATTGCGGCCCGCCGTACCCATGGGCGTATTCTCGTCCAGGCCGGTGATATCGCCTGGCAAGTTGTATAGCATCCAGTGCACGAAACCGTAGCGGCCCTCCTTGACCAGCGGTGCATCCGGATCATGACAGATGACGGCAAAGCCTTTGGTGCCTTCGGGCACGCCGTGCCAGGCAAGCGGCGGGGAAACGTCATCACCTTCACCGGTGTAACGGGCAGGAATGGCCTCGAGCTGACCAAATGCTGTGCTGGTTACCTGCATGGAAGAGAGCGCAAATGCCATAAAGGCCTCCTTGATTGAGCCAATCACAAGTCAAATATCTACGTCTGGTAAAGACACCCTACAGCGTAGCAATACTGCCCGGAAAGATTAATCCAGATAACCTGCGTACTGCTGCCACCACTGACGGGCAACCTGCACATTGTCAGCATTGTTCGAAGCGTTCAGAACGCTGGGTAGCTGCACGTAATTCCCACCGGTTCGTGCCATCAGCAGCGGGTCCTGGGTAGCCAGCTGCAGCGCGTAGAGCGCCAGCATCAGTTCGTAATCATCC
The DNA here is from genome assembly GCF_020075495.1 of Vreelandella aquamarina. Taxonomy (GTDB): domain Bacteria; phylum Pseudomonadota; class Gammaproteobacteria; order Pseudomonadales; family Halomonadaceae; genus Vreelandella; species Vreelandella aquamarina_A. Next base: position 19,153 of record NZ_JABYQT010000013.1, on the reverse strand, counting down.
TGTGTATCCAGGCGGGCAAACAGCAGAGGGACGGCGGGCATGCCAATCTCGCCCAGCCGCTCGGCAGCAAGATACCAGATCCGCGGATTGGCACGATCACCGTAGGTTGACACGAACCGTCGATCTGCCAGTCGGCTGACGTAGTAATAAGCCTCCTCCTCAGGGCTTGTATAAAGCGGCGGCACCCAGTCGGTTGCCGTCCCCGTGGTAGGGTAACCCGCTGGCGTAGCGACCGATGCAGGCGCCGCTGCCGGTTCAGCCGTACTGGCAGACGGTGTACGTTCGGGCTGATGACCTGCGCAGCCGGCCAGGGCCATGCACCCTGCAATCAACATATACCTTACTGCTTGCTGCGTCGTCATGCTCCAATACCCTCTATGCACTTTGCACTTTTTCAAGACCAACGGCCCTGCTGTTTCAAGCGCCGTTTCACCCAACCATCGTAAAGCGCCCGCAGCGCCGGCTTGACCAGTGGCAACCCGATCAGCCAGGCGATCGGGCGCAGCAATGCCACGCGCGCCATCAACACTCGATAAGCATCGATCCCTTGCACAAGACGCCCATCGGGCAGCGCTAGATGCAGTGATTTGAGCGCCTCATCGGGTGCCACGCCCCTGGCCCGTAGTTCATCGTGATGCTCGCTTACATCACACCACTGAATATCGCTCGCGCGCTCACCAGCCCAGCGCGCGTAACGCCGACGATCCCTGCGGCAGCTAGGGCAGACCGCGTCGTAATATACCTTGATACAAGCGTGAGTCGACATATAGGCTCAGGGTAGGTGACATCTATCCAGTTTGGCACTTCATCTGCACGACGCAAACAACACCAAGGTTTACCATGAAACAGCTGCTGATCGTAGCCCATGCGCCCTCTTCCAACACGCTCGCGCTTCGCCAGGCCGTCGAGCGTGGGGCGAACCACCAGGCTATCGAGATGGTTACCTGCCGCGTCATGAACCCGTTCGAGGCAGGCCCACAGGACGTGCTGGCTTGCGACGCCATCTTGCTGGGCACGCCGGAGAACCTGGGTTACATGAGCGGCGCCCTGAAGGATTTCTTTGATCGAAGCTTCTACGCACTGTGTGATCGCACGCAGGGCCTGCCCTGCGGATTATACGTGCGGGCAGGGCATGACGGCACGGGCACACAGCGTGGCATCGAGAGCATCGTCACGGGGCTTGGCTGGCGCTGGGCACAGGCGCCGCTGATACTGCGCGGCACATGGGATGAGACGTTTATCGAGCAGGCCGAGGAGCTTGGGATGTACATGGCCGCAGGGCTGGACAACGGCCTGTTCTAGACACTCTTGCCCCGAACAATAGAAAACGGCATCCCGAAGGATGCCGTTTCACTGCGACAGGATTTGCTACCAGCGCTATTTAAGCCGCTCGAACACCGTCGCTACCCCCTGCCCCATGCCGATACACATGGTGGCAAGCCCCAGCGTGGTATTCTGCTGCTGCATCACATTCAGCAGCGTGGTGCAGATACGCGAGCCCGAGCAGCCCAGCGGATGGCCGAGCGCAATCGCACCACCGTGCAGGTTGACCTTTTCATCCATGGCGTCCAGAAAGCCCAGATCCTTCAGCACAGGGAGACTCTGCGCGGCAAAGGCTTCGTTGAGTTCGACGGTCTGGATATCGCCGGATGAGAGACCGGCCGCCTTGAGCGCTTTCTTCGAGGCAGGTACCGGGCCGTAGCCCATGATGGACGCATCGCAGCCAGCCACCCCGGTCGAGAGTACGCGAGCGATCGGCTCGAGGCCCAGCGCCTGAGCACGCTCGTAGCTCATGACGGCCATGGCCGAGGCGCCGACCGAAAGCGCGGAAGAGGTGCCTGCCGACACCGTGCCGCTTCGTGGGTCGAATACCGGCTTGAGCTGTGCCATGGACTCGAGACTGGCATCGGCGCGAATGACTTCGTCATTTTTCACCATCACCTTGAAGCCGCGCTGGTCATGGCCTTCCACCCCGATGATTTCGTGGTCGAAGTACCCCTTCTCCATCGCTGCCTGGGCACGCTGGTGAGAGCGTACGCCAAACGCGTCCTGGTCCTCACGGGTGATGCCGTGCATCTTGCCCAGAAGCTCCGCGGTCAACCCCATCATCATGGACGCCTTGGCGGCGTACTTGCTGATGGCCGGGTTGACGTCCACCCCGTGCGCCATGGGGACGTGCTCCATGTGCTCGACACCACCGATCACATAGAAATCACCCATGCCCGCCTTGATGTTGGCTGCAGCGATATGCAGCGCAGTCATTGATGAGCCGCACAGTCGATTGACCGTCTGGGCGGGCACCGAACGTGGAATGCCGGTCATGATGGCCGCATTACGGGCAATGTTCATGGACTGTTCGAGGGTCTGATTGACACACCCCCAGATCACATCGTCCACTTCGCCAGGGTCCAGATTCGGGTTGCGGGTAAACAGCGCTTGCATGACCGCCGCGGACAGATTTTCCGCTCGTACGTTGCGAAATGCACCATTCTTGGCTTTTGCCATGGCGGTACGTACACCGTCGACCACCACGATATCTCGGGAATTCAAACTCATCGTATTGCTCCTGTTCGCGGTGATTCAGGCCTTGGCCGAGGCGCTGTAGAACTGTTCGTCATTCTGAGCCATCTGGCGCAGTTTCTCGGTGGGCGCGTAAAGTGGACCGAGCTCATCAGCCAGGCCATCGGCCAGTTTGACGAATTCGGCAACGCCCATGGCGTCGATATAGCGCAGTGCGCCTCCGCGGAAAGGCGGGAAACCGATGCCATAGATCAGTGCCATATCGGCTTCAGCCGGCGTATCCACGATGTTGTCTTCAAGACAACGCACCGTCTCGAGACACAACGGCACCATCATGCGGGCAATGATGTCCTCGTCGGAGAACTCCTTGCTCTGCTTGGCCACGTCCTTGATCAGCGCGTAAGCCTGCTCGTCGCTGACCTTTCTGGGCTTGCCCTTCTTGTCTTCTTCGTAGGCGTAGAAGCCCTTGTCGTTCTTCTGGCCCAGGCGATCGTTTTCATACATTACCTGAATGGCGGTCTTGCCCTCCCGCGCCATGCGGTCCGGGAAGCCTTCCGCCATGACCTCGTTGGCATGAACCGCCGTATCCATGCCCACCACGTCGAGCAGGTACGCCGGGCCCATGGGCCAGCCGAACTTCTCCATCACCTTGTCGACGCGCTGGAAGTCGGCGCCCTGCTCGACCAGATGACTGAAGCCGCCAAAGTAGGGGAACAGCACGCGATTGACCAGAAATCCGGGGCAATCATTGACCACGATAGGCGTCTTGCCCATGGCTCGCGCGTAGGCAACGGTGGCGGCCACGGCGGCGTCGGAGGTCTTTTCGCCGCGAATGACCTCTACCAGCGGCATGCGGTGCACCGGGTTGAAGAAGTGCATGCCGCAGAAGTTCTCGGGGCGCTTGAGATTCTTGGCCAGGCGATTGATCGAAATCGTCGAGGTGTTTGATGCAAGGATCGTGTCCTCGCTCACCATGCCTTCCACTTCGGTGAGCACCGCATCCTTCACCTTGGGATTTTCCACCACGGCTTCAACCACCAGATCGACATTGCCGAAGTCGCCGTAGGAGAGCGTCGGCCGAATGTTGGACAGCTTTTCCGCCATTTGCTCGTTGGTGAGCTTGTTACGCTCTACCTGCTTGGCAAACAGCTTGCGTGCTTCCTTGAGGCCAAGCTCGATGGCCTCGTCCTTGATATCCTTCATCAGGATGGGCGTACCCTTGGAAGCGCTCTGGTAGGCAATACCGCCGCCCATGATGCCGGCACCCAGCACCGCTGTCTGCTTGACCGGCTGGGCCTGCTTTTCATACTTGCCGGCTTTCTTCTTGACCACCTGATCGTTCATGAACAGACCGACCAGATTGAATGCCACGCCGCTCATTGCAAGCTTGGCAAACGCCTTGGCCTCGATGGCCTGAGCACGACCGCGCTCTTCGCCGGCGCCCTTCTGGATGACCTTGATGGCTTCAATCGGCGCCGGGTAGTGCGGCCCGGCCTTGCCGGCGACGTAGCCCTTGGCGGTTTCGAAGGCCATCATCTGTTCGATGGCGTTGAGCTTCAGCGGCGCTTTCTTCTCGGCGCGGCGCGCCTGGTAATCGAGCTCACCGCTGATCGCGCGGTCGAGAATGTCCAGCGCCGCCTCGTCAAGCTGCTCGGGCGTCACGACCGCATCTACCGCGCCGACTTTCAGCGCAGCGTCGGCGCGGTTTTCGCTACCGCCGGCGATCCACTCGACGGCGTTATCGGCACCGATCAGGCGCGGCAGGCGCACACAGCCCCCCCACCCAGGCAAGATGCCCAGCTTGGTTTCCGGCAGGCCGATCTTGGCTTTTTCACTCATGACGCGAAAATCAACGGTCAGCAGAACCTCGCATCCACCGCCCAGCGCCAACCCGTTGATGGCCGCAACCGACGGGAAAGGAAGATCCTCTATCGCATTGAAGATATCGTGAACCTTTAGGTTCATCTCTTCCAGATACGCTTCGCCCTTGGTGAAAAGGCTATGAAATTCGGTAATATCGGCGCCAACGATAAAGGCATCTTTGCCGCTGGCAAGCACCAGCCCCTGCAGATCGTTTTCCGCCTGCAGAGCATTTACCGCCTCACCGAGTTCGTTGACTACCGCGCTTGACAGTTTATTGACGGACTCATCCTTCAGATCGAAAGTAAGCCTTGCAATGTGATGGCCACCCAGGGTGTCACGACGCTCCACCGTGATGGCGTTGCCTTGATAGATCATCCGTGCTCTCTCCACAAGTTTGGACTGGCGCCCCTACCGGCTCGCCGGCATTTCATACGGTCGTTTGATAGCGTAAGCTTGGTTGAGTTGATGAACAACGTCAACCCCTGACTTTTGGCTAATCCCCGTCCTGATACGATGTCGAAAGTGCGTTCAGCGTTCAGTGAACCACCTAGCTTTCGAGCGCTTGTGCAACGTTCGTCGACATTTATCAAAAAGCCTAGGATCATATGTTTTTTTGTTCACGGGTATACCATCGATGGGTGCACTTCTGACACCGTCACGCGTCAAGGCGATACAACATTTTGTCGAACGCGGGATCGAGCGGCTCAAACCCTGGAGTTGGCTATGGCCGCCCATGGCCTTCGGCGCAGGCCTGGGCAGCTTCTTTCTGGTCGACCGCCAACAGTGGCTGGGCGCGGCGCTGGCACTGGGGCTGCTGTTAACCTGGATATTACTGCTTTCTGAAAGCCTGATCGGTCGCTGGCTTGCGAAGCGCGGCCATCCGACGCTTTCAAGAGGTATCACCACCTTCATCGCCCAGATGATTCACCAGGAAACGCTGTTCTTTACCCTGCCCTTCATTCTGATCACCACGGTATGGAACAGCGGCCAGACGCTGTTTGCCGTAATGGTGATCGGCATGGCCCTGCTCTCGATCATTGATCCGCTTTATTACAAGGTAGCAGGCAGATGGCGCAGCCTCTATTTTGCCTTTCACGCGCTGTGCGTCTTTCTGGTCGTACTGGTGACGCTACCCATCATGCTTCACCTGACCACTGGACAGAGCCTGCTGCTGGCCATGACGTTCATGGTACTCATCGCCGCTCCCAGCTTCTGGCATCTGCTCAAGCGCCGCTCCTTGAAGCGCTGGTGTGCTTTTCTCGCCCTGACGCTGGCGCTGGCCTATGGGGCCTGGCTTGGACGCATCTGGGTGCCGCCGGCAACGCTCTGGATGACCAGCACCGCCCTTTCACCTTCGCTGGATATCCAGCAACGAACGCCTCAGGGCGAGATCGCCCTGACGCCCCAGGCTATCCGTGAAAACGGGCTTTATGTGTATACCGCCATCCGCGCCCCTCGCGGGTTGAGCGAAACTATTTACCATGCCTGGCGTCATAATGGCGTAGCGTTGGATACCGTCGAACTCGACATCAATGGCGGACGAGAGCAAGGATATCGAGCCTGGAGTCACAAGCTCAATTTTCCAAGCGACCCCACCGGTGACTGGCGAGTGGATATACTGACCGACAGTGGTCAACGCTTGGGACTGATCCGCTTTACCGTTTCAGATGACCCGCAACTGGCTACCGTGGCCGACAGCGCGATCATGCCCAGCGGCTTGAGTGCATTGAATCTGCGCCGCTTCGTGCCGGGAAATCGAAAGCGTACTGACGAGCCTGTGGATGACTAGCGTGCCAATGGCTTGCATTCAACGTCGCAGCTAATGACAATCCACTTACTTTCTTTATTGGTAGCGAGTTGCCCATGGCTTCATCGATTGGTTTTCGTCTTGCACGCCTGCCCCACCTGTGGCGTTCCATTCTGGACCGAAGGCTGGCCCCGCTGGGGCTGACCCAGACCCGTTGGGTCACTCTTTATCATATCTGGCGGCTGGGCGAAGGCCACCCGCAGTGCGACCTGGCGCGAGTGATTGGCGTCGAGGCACCTTCTCTAGTGCGCACCCTTGGTCAGCTTGAAGAGCAGGGCCTGGTGGAGCGCCGCGCGTGTGATAATGATCGGCGCAGCAAGCGTATTCACCTTACTCCGGCGGCCATGCCGCTGCTTGAAAAGATCGACAGCGTTGCCCAGGAAGCCCGTGCGGAGATGTTTGAAGGACTCAGTGCCGACAATATCGAACAGCTGGATGAATGGCTTGCGATCATCGAGTCAAACGGACTGGCGATTCAGGCTCGTGATCAGGAAACACCTGGCTAGTGCCTGTTTGATGACCACCGATTGCAGAACCGCGCTGGCGCCTCTTCACAGAGGCGCCTTTTTCATGGCGCAACCGAGGGTTTCGCCGCCTGATCGGCCAACCCGCCGAGCATGTCACGCAGCGCGTTGAAGGATGTTGCGTACACGCCAAATCGCTCGGCGGTTTGCGACTCCCACCACCATAGCGTCAGCCCTGAAGACGTTGATTCTACCACCAGCGCATCTTGCGGCAGTCTTTCCAGAAGCTCTTTCAGCACCTGCTCGGCGGCGTCAGGCAGTGGGCGCAGCGGGGCAATTCGCCAGCGCCATCCAGCACAGTAGGCTTGAAGCGCGCTGCTTGCATGGCTATCCCGAACCAGCAGGAAATCCGGACCGGGGTTGGCTTGCGGGTAGAGCCAACGATAGGCGGGCATCACTCCCTTGAAATGGTGCAGCGGCGGCTTCTCGAGCTTGACGCTGGCGCCCTGCCCAGCGGCGCTGGCGCGCAGCCTTCCTTGACGCTTCTGGCGCGGGCTGGGCTTTAGCCACATGACCGGTGCCATGACGAACATCAGGATAAAACCGATAATCAACCATTCCATTGCTACTCCAACCTCACTTAAGTCACACTTGCCGGGTGTTGAATAAAACCACGTAAAACCATGACGCAGATCGTTGTGAAGACCAGATGCGCCGCCTAAAGTAATAATTATTAAACAAGAAGTTTCTCTTGTTACTCACTGCTGAGGAGAAAGGTCATGAGCTACCATCACATTCTGGTTGCCGTTGATTTAACCAAGGACTCCCACAAGGTGCTGGAGCGGGCCATTGCCATTGCAGCACGCAACGATGGCGCCAAGATTTCCATCATGCATACCCTGGAGCCGCTCGGCTTTGCCTACGGTGGCGATATCCCCATGGACCTGACCAGCATTCAGGATCAACTGGATGACCACGCCAAGGCGCGCCTGGCTGAAATTGCCGCCCCTCATATTGCTCATGCCGACCAGCACGTGGTGGTGGGCATGCCGGATACGGAAATTCACCGTTTTGCCGACGAGCACAACGTTGATCTGATCGTGGTCGGCTCTCATGGCCGCCATGGCTTTGCCCTGCTGCTGGGCTCGACCTCGACCGGCGTGCTGCACGGAGCCCAGTGCGATGTGCTGGCGGTTCGGGTTGGCAAGAAAGGCGAGAAAAGCGACGAGTAATCCACCCACCCTTTTACCAAGCAAGGCGCCCCTGGGCGCCTTGCTTGGGTTCTAGCGTCAGTCGCCTGCCGCCATTGCCTCAAGTTCCATCCAGCGCTCCATGGCGCTTTCAAGGCGCTGCTGTACGGTTTCAAGCGCCTGAAGCCTGGCGGTCACTCGGCTTGCCTCCTGTTGATAGAATGCCGGGTCGCCTATCTCCTGCTCGAGCACTTCCACTTCACTTTCCAGACGCTCGATGTCGGCAGGCAGCGCATCGAGTTCGCGCTGCAGCTTGTAGGAGAGCTTGACCGATTTCCTGGCAGGGGCCGCGGCCGGCGTTTCGGCAGCAGGCTTGGACGCTTTGGAGGTGGGTTCGGTCTTCTGCCGCGCCGCGCCTTCCCAGGGAGCGGGCGGGAGCGTCCCGCCCTGGCGAATCCAGTCGGTGTAGCCGCCCACATACTCGCGCACTACGCCGTCGCCTTCAAAGGCGAGCATGCTGGTGACCACGTTATCCATGAAGGTCCGGTCGTGGGAAACCAGCAAGAGCGTGCCGTCGAAATCGAGCAGCAGCTCTTCCAAAAGCTCCAGAGTTTCCATGTCCAGGTCGTTGGTCGGTTCATCCAGCACCAGCACGTTGGCGGGCTGGGTAAAGAGCTTGGCCAGCAGCAGACGATTGGATTCACCACCTGAAAGCGCCTTGACCGGCTGGCGAACGCGCTCCGGGGTGAACAGGAAATCCTGCAGATAGCTCATCACATGCCGATCACGCCCGCCGATACTGACCCGGTCGCTGCCCTGGGCCACGTTGTCATAGACGGTCTTTTCGAGCTCGAGACCGGCGCGCAGCTGATCGAAATAGGCCACCTTGAGGTTGGTGCCCAATTGAACGCTGCCCTCGGTGGGTTCAAGCTCGCCCAGCAGAATCTTGAGCAGCGTGGTCTTGCCCGCGCCGTTGCGGCCCAGAAAGCCGATACGATCACCGCGCATCACCTCAAGGTTCACATCGCGCAGGATCACCTCATCACCGAAGCGCTGAGTCACGCCCTTGAGTTCGACCACCCGTTTGCCGGTACGCTCGCCGCGATCCACGGTCAGATTGGCCGTGCCCTGGCGCTCGCGGCGCTGGCTGCGTTCGGCACGCATGGCCTCGAGTGCGCGCACGCGGCCCTCGTTGCGGGTACGCCGCGCCTTGACGCCCTGGCGAATCCAGGCCTCTTCCTGGGCGAGCTTCTTGTCGAACTCGGCGTTCTCACGGGCTTCGACTTCTAGCTCGTGCTGCTTGCGCGCCTGATACTCCTCGTACTTGCCGGGGTAGCGGCCCAGCTGGCCGCGGTCGAGTTCAAGAATGTTGGTGGCAAGCTTGGAGAGAAACGCCCGGTCGTGGGTAATCAGCAGTACCGCGCCGTTGAACGCCAGCAGTTGCTCCTCGAGCCAGGCAATGGTGTCCAGGTCCAGGTGGTTGGTGGGCTCATCGAGCAACAGCAGGTCCGGCTCGGACACCAGCGCGCGGGCCAGTGCTACCCGGCGGCGCCAGCCACCGGAGAGCGAGTTCATCTCGGCGGCGGGCGGCAGGCCCAGGCGGGTCAGCACCGTGTCGATACGCTGATGAAACGACCAGCCGTCAATGGCTTCCAGGCGCGTCTGCAGCGTCGCCATGCGGTCCATGTCCGGGTCGGGGTCGTTGATCAGGTGATCGTATTCGGATAGAAGCTCACCGGCTTCCGGCAAGCCCTGGGCCACCATGTCGAAGATGGTCATTCCCGATGACTCGGGAAGTTCCTGTGCCAGCACGCCGATCTTCAGGCCCGGCGCGCGCCAGATCGCTCCGTCATCGGCCACGATATCGCCGGCCACCAGTTTAAGGAGCGTGGACTTGCCGGTGCCGTTGCGCCCGACCAGTGCCAGCCGTTCGCCCTTTTCCACCGTCAGGTCGGCGCGATTGAGCAGTACATGGGTGCCGTAGGCGAGTTGCAGCTGTTCGAGTCGTAGCAGGGTCACGCGGTGTCCTCCTTAATCGTGAGGCGCACAGTGTAACGCATGCACCCCCCGCCCGTGTGATCCATATACGCAGAATTGCCGACCCTGCCACGCGATGCCCAACAGGTCACCGACCGGCTATATTTCGCGACGAATGCGTTTTTTATCGAGCTTGCCGACGCTGGTCTTGGGGATCACGTCGACAAACCGCATCACCTTGGGGATGGCCCAACGGTTGAGCTTGCCCTGATCGACGAACTGTTCCAGAAAGGCGGCAATACTTTCGTTACTCGGTGGGCAGTTGAGATCGGCAGGCACGATGAGTGCGGCCGGGCGCTCGCCCCATTTGTCGTCTGCCACGCCAATCACCGCGACCTCTGCAACGTCAGGGCACTGACTGATGTAGCTTTCAAGCTCCAGCGAGGAGAGCCATTCCCCGCCGGTCTTGATCACATCCTTGATACGATCGCTGATGGTGAGATAGCCGTGCTGGTCCAGGGTTGCCACATCGCCAGTATGCAGCCAGCCGTTGCGCCAGAGCTCTTCACTGCGCGCCTCTTCCTTGTAGTAGGCCTGGGTCAACCAAGGCGCCTGTACACGCACTTCGCCTACACTTTCGCCGTCGTGGGGCAGCGGCTGGCCGTCGGGGTCGACCACCTGCAGCTTGACCAGCGGCACGGGCAGGCCCGCCTTGCAGCGCCAGGGAAGCTGTGCCTCGGTATCTGCCTGCTCGATATGGCGGGGCAGGATGGTGGCAGTCAGCAGTGGGCAGGTTTCCGACATGCCATAGGCGCTGCGTGTATCAATGCCCAGCGCCAATGCTCGGCGCGCCAGCGATGGCGTCAGCGCACTGCCTCCGACCAGCACTTTCCAGCCGGCCAGATCCACCTTTCGTGATGTCACCGCCTCGGCGTTGACGATCATGTTCAAAAGCGTCGGCACGCAGTGGGAGAAGTCGACCCGCTCCTTGACCAAAAGCGACACCAGCATCTCGGGCTCGTAGCGCCCCGGATACACCTGGGTAGCACCCAGAAGCGTCGCGGTATAAGGCACACCCCAGGCATGAACGTGAAACATGGGCGTGATCGGCATGTAGACCTTGTCGCGATTGAGCAGCGCAAACCCCGGGGCCTGAAACGCGCTGGCCTCGCCCAGAGTGTGCAGCACCAGCTGGCGATGGGTAAAAAAGACGCCCTTGGGATTGCCCGTGGTGCCTGTGGTGTAGAACAGCGTCGCCACCGCGTTTTCATCGAAGCTCGGGAAGGAGAAGTGCGCGGGCTGTTCACTCAAAAGGCGCTCGTACTCGCCCGCCAGCGGCAGTGTCGTTTCCACCTCGGCTGGCGTTTCCTGGCAAAGCAGGTAGCCACGCACCTGGGGTAAATCACTGGCGAGTGGTTCGAGAAGCGGTAGAAAATCCTCGTGTACCAGCACGAACACGTCTTCGGCGTGGTCCATGGTATAGCGCACCTGCTCGGGCGCAAGCCGAATGTTCACGGTATGCAAAACGGCACCGATCATGGGGATCGCGAAGAAGCACTCCAGATAACGATGGCTGTCCCAATCGAGCACTGCCACTACGTCCCCTGCCCCGACGCCTTGTTGGGTGAGCACGTGGGCCAGCCGGTGAACACGTTCACGAAACGTAGGGTAGTCGTGGCGGCGCTGGTCACGGTAGACGATTGAGTTATCGCCCGCCACGCTCAATCCGGCGTCCAGCAGATCACCAATCATGAGCGGCGGGTTCGTCGCGCTGGACGTGGCAGGTAGAATTTTCGGCGTTTTCGTCGACATGCAGCGCTCCTTGACGTGCTCGTTGAAGTCTATTGGGTCAGGGCCTGAACCCTTGGCCTTTGCACGCAGAGTGGCATGTTGTGCCACGCTTGGCATCTCAGCTATTAGTCGATGTTTGCGCTTGGCGTTACAATGGCGTTTTATCCCTGCGCTGAAGGAGTGACGCTTGGCTGCATCAACGGTGGATACCTTTTTACCCGAGGCGCTTCGGTTTCGTTCGCCGGCCACTCTGGTGGATATCGGCGCGAACCTGACGCACGAAAGTTTTGATCGTGACCTTGATGACGTGATTGCCCGCGCTCAGGCGGCACAAGTCAATACAATGATCGTCACCGGAACCGACCTTGCTCATGCTGAACAGGCTATCGAGCTTGCCAGACGTTTCCCTGGCCTTTACGCCACCGCGGGCGTTCATCCCCATGATGCCAGCAGCTGGAATACCGAGCTTGCCGGAAGGATGGCGGCCCTGCACGAGCAGCCGGAAGTAGTGGCCGTGGGCGAGTGCGGGCTGGACTTCAACCGCAATTTCTCGACCCCCAAAGAGCAGGAGCAAGCGTTTGAAGCGCAGCTTGGCCTGGCGGCGGAGAGCGGATTGCCGCTGTTTCTTCACGAGCGCGATGCGGGCTCGAGGATGCGTGAAATGCTCGCCGCCTGGCGTGATGATATCAGCGACGCCGTGATTCACTGCTTCACCGCCGAGCGCGATACGCTCTATGGCTACCTGGATCTGGACCTGCACATCGGGTTGACCGGCTGGATATGCGATGAGCGCCGCGGTCATCACCTTCGCCCGCTGGTCAAGGATATTCCGCTTGCGCGGCTGATGGTCGAGACCGACTGCCCTTACCTTCTGCCTCGCAATCTGCCGGCCAAGCTCAAGGGTCGCCGCCATGAGCCTGCTCTGCTGCCGTGGATCGTCAAGGAAATTGCCCAGTGGCATGGCGTCAGCGAAGCCGAGCTGGCCGGGGCCACCACCCAAACAGCGCAGCGTTTTTTCCGCCTGCCCACCCAATCTTGAAAGGAGTACGAGCGTGGCCGATTACCCAGGATTCATTGCCATCGAAACCGGCGACGATGATGGCCTGCCACTGGCCATTGCCTGGTCGCTGCCCGATGGGCGCGTCAAGGAGACACTGATTCAGCCCGATGACAGCTGGATCAAGGAAGATACCAATGCCATGGGCGCCTACAGCATCGAGGAGCTGGAGAGCCTGGGCGTAAGCCCTCTCGAAGTGATTCGCGAACTCGAGAACGACCACTTCTCAGCCACGCTCTATACAAGCGACAATGGCGATGAAGAAGCCGCGCTTGCACGGCTGTTTGATACCTACGGGCTGGACCCGTTCGTCGAGCTCGCCCCCGCCCCGGTACTCTACCCTTCGCTTGCCCCCGGTGAATGGCACCGCCAGCGGCGTGAAACCTTCAGCGAGCTGGGCCTTGAGCCCATGCGCCCGGAACACGAGCTTGAAGTGATGCTCTCGCTGCATCAGCGCCTGACGGAGCAGGACTAGAGGCTGGCGGTCAACTGCTCGAGCGCTCCGGTATTTGCTCCAGAATGTCCAGGCCTTGCGCGATGGCATCCCTAAGCGGTTCATTTCGCTGATAAAACGCCGTCAGCGCCTCGAAAAAGGCGTTGGCGCGCAGAGGCAACCCTTCGCGCTGATAACGCTGTGCGCGAGCAAGCACCTTGGCTGCAAATGCTTCCCGGTCAACCTCCACGTCTCCGCCGAGATTGTCCACACTGACGTGAAACACTCGTCCACAAGCTCTTGTAAACAGTGACTCCAGCGCCTGGGGGGCGATCTCGGCTTGCTCGAACGCCTGCTGCTGCTCGGCATTGCGCCCATCGGGCAGGTACCAGTAACCGTAGTCTTCCAGTTCGCGGCGTTTGGCACCTGCAATGCACCAGTGGCTGATTTCATGCAGGGCACTGGCGTAGAAGCCGCGTGCGAAGATCACCTGATGATAAGGCATTGCCTGGCTTGCCGGTCGATAGAGAGGCTCGTCATCGCCGCGCACGAGCCGAGTCTGATAGCGCGACATGAACAGTCCATCAAATAACGCCGTTATATCCTCAAGGGTCCAGCGGTCACGTTCGTCGGTCACAATATCCTCGTTATTCAAGCACAATTTGCCTAGTATAGCGGCCCGCCCGGAGCAGGCTGAAGCGTGATCGGCAAAATCCAGCGAGTCCTGCTAACCTAGCGACATTTCTAGATCATCTTATTGACGGAGAGCCCTTCCTTGGCCGGCTTTGCTAACGACTTCAAGACCACCTACTGGCCCGAAACGCGCGCCCTGATCCTTCTGGCCTTGCCTATCTGCGGGGCGCAGCTTGCCCAGGCAGGCATGGGGGTTGTCGATGTCATGATGACGGGGCGCTTCAACGCGACGTCACTGGCGGCGGTCTCCGTGGGCAATAGCTTGTGGGCCCCCTTGATGTTATTCATGACCGGTACGTTGATGGGACTGACCCCTATCGTGGCGTATCATCTGGGTGGACAGCGCAGCGACGCCATACGCCCGGCAGTGCACCAAGGATTATGGGTGGCCTTGGTACTAGGTCTTATCGCCGCGTTTTTGCTCAAGACCAGCGTCATGCCCATTTTCGAGTTGATGGACGTACCCGCTCAGGTGGCGCAGGAGTCGGCAGCTTACCTCTCGGCCGTGGCGTTCGGCATGCCTGGAATCGCTCTTTTTCAGGCGTTACGCGCTTTTTCCGACGGAATGAACCATACTCGGCCCTCACTCTGGATCAGTGTGGTCGGCCTGGGCGTGAACATTCCGACCAACTATCTGTTGATCTACGGTGGCGAGGGACTGGTCAGCCTTCTGGGCAACGCTGTTCCCGAGAGCCTGCAGCAAATTCCGGCCCTGGGTGCCTTTGGCTGCGGCATTGCCACTGCCATCTCCATGTGGACCATGATGTTGATCATGCTGCTGTACACCCGTCGCGGGCGTGCTTATAAAAACGTGTCGCTATGGCATCGCTTTACGCCGCCCAAGCTTGCAGGAATCAAGGAACTCATCTTTGTAGGCATGCCGATCGGGGTGGCCATCTTTGTTGAGGTGACTCTGTTCACCCTGATCGCCCTGTTTATCGCAAGCTTGGGAGAGGTTACCGTGGGTGCGCACCAGATCGCTCTCAGCTATACCTCCATCCTGTTCATGCTGCCGCTTTCGTTAAGCATGGCGCTGACGGTACGCGTAGGCAATACTCTGGGCCAGCACCGCTTGTCACTGGCGCGGCAGGTCGCCTGGAATGGCGTCGTGGTGAGCATACTCATCGCGGCTTTCAATAGCCTGTTCTTGTGGGTCACCGCCAAACCGGTAATTGCGCTATATACCTCGAATGCCGAGATACAGGCACTGACACTTTCGATCATTGCCTTGGCCGTCATCTTCCAGCTGTCCGATTCACTCCAGGTCAACCTGGCCGGTGCGCTACGTGGTTACAAGGATACACGCATCGTCATGGTCATCACCGTGCTCTCCTACTGGATAGTGGGTCTTGGCGGGGGCCACTGGTTAGGCACGCAAGGCATAGACGGCGTGACTGGACCACTGGGAGTTCATGGCTACTGGATGGGCCTGATTATCGGGTTAAGCACTGCCACGCTTCTACTTGGCTGGCGGCTAAAATGGATCAGTCGGCAGGGGTAAAATGAGCAACGCGATGAGGATACTGAGCCTGCTTACGCTTGGTGCCAGCCTGGTATTATCCGGCTGCCAGGGGGACGACGCCGAGCAGTCTTGGGTTGCGTATCATCAGCAGATAGCCAAGGATCTCTCCTCATCGCCCATTGAGCGTGCCGCCATCGACAATATCGGTGCATTTCCACCACAGCGCGAACGGCTCATTCCCGTCGAGGAGACTCGCGAGGGAATGCTCAATATCTATGCGCTGCGCGAGTGCCAGATCACATCGCTGATTGCTGCGCGCAACAATCAGCTTGGCCGTGTAGCGCCACCCAGTCAGCACTGGCTTTACGAGCGCGAGCTTTGGCAACGCCTGGATACCTGCTTGAACAGCGATATTCCCGATGGCTTGAGTTCTGAACATCGCGCACGTCTCGAGCAGCTGACCCAGCTAAAGACCGAGCAGTTGCCCGCGGTCAGCTGGAATGCTCTGATGGGCTCCGAGGAGTGGGAAAGGAGCTTTTCACGGGCAAGCAGCGCGCTGGATATTGGCATGCTGCCTTCCATCGACCAGCCCCTTGCGGCCATACGCTACCTTCAGCAGATGATGGATACTCAGTTCAGTCATCGCTGGCAGCAGGACTCCTCGCGGCTCGAGAACCATCTGAAAGGTCTGCATCAGCGTCCATTGACCGCCGAGTTTCTGCGCACGCTGATGCTTGCTACCCAGCGACTGAACGAGGCGAGTGCTTATCTGGTCAACCACGACCCGCAATCAGCTGTCTGCCTGTCAGCCTGGGAAAGCGCCTCTCTGGACCAGTTCGAGCAGAATGCCAAGACGTGGCTTGATGCCGTCAATCGACTGATCACAAGCCAGACTATCGAACCGCCCGATGCGATAAGCCACTATAGGGAACGCTGGCTTTCGCTTGAAAATGACCAGGCCCCGTGGCCGGCCTACCAGAAAGCCCGAGCACATCACGAGGCGACAAGAAGCACCTACCCTCAATGTGCAGACGATTAAAATTCACACTCCCCCTTTAACCTTGTAGGCAACCTGTGCTATTGGTGAACCATGCAGCAGGCATCAATGACTGTTTGCCAATGTCATGACCACGCAGTACAAGGAGGGACATCATGGGCGCTTCCCAGTCACCCCGCTCTGCCCAGGTCATTGACCTGGACGCCATGCGTAAGCGTCAACAGGCGCAGAAGCATCTGGTTCGCCTGGCCCCTGAACTGGATGGGCTGGAGATGGTATATCAGCTCGCTGCGAGCCCTGATACCTATTACGGGATGCCTGTTCTGGCCTGGGGGCTGAGAGAAGATGGCCATGTAATCGGGCTGGTTCCGTGGATGGAAACCCTGACAGCCTGCCATGAAGTGGACAGTCAGGAGAACGGTTATTTCATTGGCTACCGTGACCCTGAAACCGAGGAAATATTCGATACGCCTCCCGATCACAAGTATCACGAACTGACTGCGGCGGCCGAATATTTCGAGTACGAGGCCTCAGGTGAAGTGACGCTTCTCCAGCAGATTCCCGATACCCTGGGCACCCACGCGCTGTGCATGAATGACCCCGACGCGCCCTGGAGCATGAAGCCCGTGTACGGCTGGCGGCTCTACAGCGATGGCTCGATTGATGCTCTGCTCGCCGATGAGCTAAAAGCCACCATGACTCCTATTCTGCTGGGCGATGCATGCCTTTACAGCGCTCGCACCCGCCACCAAAGCGTCTACTTCTTCCAGCGTCATATCGCCAATCGTATTCTGGAGGAGGACCCGGCCACGCTCGAAGCACTTGCCATGATGATAGTGCCCAGCGAATAAGCTGCTTTTCGGTTGCCTCTGCATGATCGCCAGCCCGCAGCGGCCTTCGACATTAGTCGATCAAGACCGTGAGCGGGCTGCTCAACGCTATGCTAAACGTATAAAGTAAACGTAGCCGTCTGCCGACTCATCGCGCTGAATAAGCTCATGCCCTAGAAATTGGCAGAATTTAGGCACATCCCGCGTTGTCGCAGGATCGGTCGCAACGACTTTCAGCACCTGTCCTGAGTGCATATCGCGCACCTTGTTATGCATCAGCATGATTGGCTCAGGGCAGTAGAGTCCACTGGTATCGAGCTCGGTATCGTGCGGGGGTAAGGCATCGGTAGTGACGGCCATTCATGTCCTCGGTCTAGGAAGTAGATAGCATGATTAAAGTTATCATCGAACGACGTATTACGCCCGGCCTGGAAGATGAGTATGAACAGGCAGCTTTAGAGGCGATGCGCGTGTCGCTTGGCATCAGCGGCTTTGTTGGTGGCGAAACCCTGGTTCAACTGGGGCATACCGATCGCCGCTTGATGATTACCAAGTGGCGCGATCTACGCGCCTGGAAAGAGTGGCACGCCAGCGAAGCGCGCGCCACTGCCATGCAACGCATTCTGCCATTACTGACGGAAGATGAAACTATCCGTATCTATGAAACAGGTTACTAAAGCCTTAGTTCGTCAACCGAACGTGCACGGTGACTTCTTCCCGGTCGTGGTAAAGGTGCCGACAGGTGATACTGCCGCGCACGCCAGCATTTTCCAGCGCGTCTTCCAGCGTTGTGAGGCAGCGGGTCACTTCGTCCCAACGCTTTTTCATGGGCAGCTTGAGATTGAAGATAGCCTCTCGGCACCACTTGCGAGTCAGCCAGCGCTCTATCATCGCCAGCACGCGCACGGGTTTATCGACAATATCACATACCAGCCAATCCAGTCGCTGAGGCGGCTCCCAGATAAAGCCATCCTCTTTTAGATGGTCGATCTGGCCGGTCTGCATGAGCTGCTTGTCCATAGGCCCGTTATCGATAGCGTATACATACATGCCGCGCTGCACCAACTGCCATGTCCAGCCGCCGGGGGCTGCCCCCAGGTCTGCCGCCTGCATATGCTCACCTAGCCGGGCATCCCACTCTTCCCGAGGAATAAACTCGTGCCAGGCTTCTTCCAGTTTCAGCGTCGAGCGGCTAGGTGCACGCGAGGGAAAGCGCAAGCGTCGAATGCCGTTGAGCAACTCACTGCGATTACCGGGAAAGCTCATGCCCAGCTGTACCCGGTCACCGTCGGTCCAGAAAACATGCAGGCGCCGACCGCCGGCCTTGCCGCGCAGCGCACCACGCTTTTTCAGCATGCTCTGTAGTGGCTTGGTCAGTGCCTTGATCAAGCCAGCCAGCGCTTTACCGTCGTTAGTATCCGGCGTTTCATGCCAGATCTCTTCAAAGCTCCAGCGGCTATTCTTGATCTGCTCAAGAATAGCCGTCAGACGGTCATCACGTGAAAGCGCTAGTGCCGGTAATGCGGCAAGGCTTTGGCGAGCAAAAATCAACTGATTGAATGCAGCCTGGCGGTGGAGATCATTTACCGGCTCGCCGTCTGTGCGTGTCAGGCTCGCCCACCCTTCTCCATAGACCGGCTCGCAGGAAACGCCGTGGCGTTTGGCATGATGCTGCATTTCTGCCAGTGCGTCACTTTCAAAGCCAGGCCGACAATAGACCAGCCATGACGTAGGGACCGTTTCACTCACCTTCTCACCTCAATTCGCGTCCAGCGCGCCAAGCAGCCGGTATTCGATATACTCATTCGGAGCGCATCATAGCATTTATCCGACACTATGGATTTCGTTTAACCTCATGGTGCTTGATTCGTTTAACTTCATGGTGCTTGAGCTTTCTTTCACGCATACAAAAAACCCAGCCGGGTGGCTGGGTTCTTCGTTGAATAAGTGCCTGACGATGACCTACTCTCGCATGGGGAGACCCCACACTACCATCGGCGCTAAGCGGTTTCACTACTGAGTTCGGCAAGGGATCAGGTGGTTCACGCTCGCTATGGTCGTCAGGCGTA
>NZ_JABYQT010000012.1 GCF_020075495.1 Vreelandella aquamarina | reverse complement strand
GCCCTGGCCCAATGCGCCTTGACGCCTTACCGGCAGCCCCATAGCATGACCCCAACTTACGGGGCATGCCCCTTCACCTGCCGCGATGAACGGAACCCATGACTGCCAACGTCTCCTCAACCCCGACTGCCAGCCCAACGCCTTCACCGCTGCACGCCGTGGTGGCCGATGACTTTGAAGCCGTCAACCGGACGATCATTGAGCAGCTCACCTCGAAAGTCCCGCTCGTCGAGACCATCAGCCAGTACATCATCGAAAGCGGCGGCAAGCGCCTGCGCCCGCTGCTGGTACTGCTGGCGGCCCGCTCGCTGGGCTATGCAGGCGACAAGCACGTGACGCTCGCCACGCTGATCGAGTTCATGCACACCTCGACATTGCTGCACGACGACGTGGTCGATGAATCGCACCTGCGTCGCGGCAAGAAGACCGCCAACGACGCCTGGGGCAACGCGCCTTCGGTGCTGGTCGGCGATTTTCTCTACTCGCGCTCGTTCCAGCTGATGGTGGACGTGGGCTCGATGGAGATCATGGCGATTCTCTCCAGCGCCACCTGCACCATTGCCGAAGGCGAAGTGCTGCAGCTGACCAATATCGGCAACCCGAGCATTTCCGAGGCGGACTACTTCGAGACCATCCAGGGCAAGACCGCCATGCTGTTCGAAGCCGCCACCCACAGCGGCGCGGTACTGGCCGGCGCCACTGCCGAACAGGCCGAGGCACTCAAACTTTACGGCCGCTACCTGGGGCTTGCCTTCCAGCTGATCGATGACCTTCTCGATTATCAGGGCGATGCCGATGCCATGGGCAAGAACGTCGGCGACGACCTGGCCGAAGGCAAGCCCACGCTGCCGCTGATTCACGCCATGGAGCAGGGCACGCCGGAGCAGGCCAAGCTGGTCCGCCAGGTGATCCGCAAGGGCGGGCTCGAGCAGCTCGACGAGGTGCTGGCCATCGTTCACGAAACCGGCGCCCTTGAGTACACCCGCCAGCGCGCCGATGAAATGGCCGACAAGGCGCTTGCCCAGCTGGAGCTGCTGCCGCCCAGCGCCTACCGCGACAGCATGGCCCAGATCGCCCGCATGGCCGTCGACCGGCAGGCATAAATTTCATGCGCAGGTGGCGCGGGGGCTTGAAAAATCCTGCCCGCCTGTGTAAGATTCAGCTCCGTTGTAGAGCACGTCTCACAACCTTCGGAATATAGCTCAGCTTGGTAGAGCGCTGCCTTCGGGAGGCAGAGGTCGTAGGTTCGAATCCTGCTATTCCGACCAAGAATTCAAGAACCGCCAGCTGGATCACCAGCTGGCGGTTTTTTTGTGGCCTGCGCCGCGTTTCTTTCCCCGGCGATTTGCCCTCCTCACACCCTGCGGCAGATCTCTTGGTCGGCCACTTCCCGCTTCGGTATCTGCCTGCCCCTCTAAATAGCCTGCTAATAACTGTGCTACCATCAGCGCCTTCTCGAGCCTGCGGGGCTTTGTACCAGCAATAACAATGACGTGGGGAAACCGACCATCAACCGTTCAACGCACACCAAAGCCGTGCTGCTGTTTGCCAGCACCATGACTGTGATGTCAGGGGCGATCATTGCGCCTGCGCTTCCCGGCATCAGCCGCCATTTTTCCGATCAGCCCCAGGTGATGATCCAGCTCATCCTGACGCTGCCGGCGCTGATGATCACGCTGTTCAGCCCGCTGATGGGCTATCTGGCCGACCGCTTCGGGCGCAAGCCCTTGCTGCTGTTGATGCTGAGCATCTACGGGCTGGCGGGTGGCGCGGGCTTTCTGATCGACAGCGTCGAGCTCTTGCTGGCCTCCAGAGCGCTGATGGGCATCGCCGTGGCGGGCATCCTGAGCATCAGCACGACACTGGTGGGCGATTATTTCGAGGGTAGCGAGCGCGTGCGCTTTCTGGGCCTGCAGAGTAGCTGCATGGCGCTTGGCGGGGTGGTCTTCATCAACCTCGGCGGGCTGCTGTCGGACTGGAGCTGGCGCGGGCCTTTTCTGCTCTACCTGACCGGCGTGCTGCTTCTGCCCTACGCCTGGGCCATGCTCAAGCCCCCCCACGCCCAGGCCAGTGCGCACGCCACCTCTGCAGAGGAACCGGCAAAGGTCGATATCGGGCGCACGGCGCTGGCCTATTTCGCCGGCATGCTGGCCATGATGCTGTTCTATCTGTTTCCTGCCCAACTGCCCTTTCTGCTCTCCGAGCAGGGCGAGATCAGCGGCCTGGCCATCGGCATTGCGCTTTCCACCGCGGCCTTTACCGCCAGCATCGTGTCGTTCTGCTATGGCTACTACAAGCCGTTTTTATCCGTCATGACCATCTACGTGATGGGCTTCGTGCTCGCGGGGGCAGGTTTTTTCGTGGTAGGCACGACCCACGGCTATACCATGGCCATCATCGGCGCCGCGATTTCCGGGCTGGGTCTGGGCGCCTTCATGCCCAATACCACCGCCTGGCTGATGCGCATTACGCCGCAGCGAGTACGTGGCCGGGTATTTGGCGGTTTTACCGCGACCTTCTTTTTCGGCCAGTTTATCTCGCCCATTGCGGTCGCCCCCGCCGTGGTCTGGCTGGAATCGCTGCGCAACGTCTATCTGGGCATGGCCGTGCTCTGTAGCCTGCTCGCCATCCTCATGGCCATTCTGGGGAAGACGTACCTCAAGGCAGATAGCCGGCTATGACGCGGCCGTATTCGCCAGCAGCTGCTCGTAAAGCGCGACATAATCCTCGGCCATGCGCGTGGCGGTGAAGCGCTCCAGAAACGCCTGGCGAACGCGCTGGCGGTCAAGCGTTGGCAGGCGTTTGACCGCCGCCACCGCCTCTTCGTGGGAGTCGACCACAAAACCGCTGACGCCCTCCTCGATGATTTCCTCCACCGAGCCGTTACGCCAGGCGATGACCGGCGTGCCGCAGGCCATCGCCTCGATCATCACCAGCCCAAAGGGTTCCGGCCAGTCGATGGGAAACAGCAGCGCCGCCGCCTCGCCCAGAAAACTCTGCTTCTGATGGTCGTTGACCACCCCCACGTGCTGGATGCGCTCATCGAGTTGCGGTGCTACGTGGTGGTCGAACCAGCCAGGGTTACCCACATCGATACCGCCGGCCAGGCGCAGCGGATAGCCCGTGGCGCGCGCCACCTCGATGGCCCGATCAGGGCGTTTCTGGTCGGTCATGCGGCCAATGAAGGCCAGATAACCACCGGAACCTTTACTTAAGTTAAAGCGTTGCGCGTCCAGGCCATGGTAAACCGTACCCAGGTGATTGCGTTCAGGCAGTGCAGCGCCTTGAGCGTTCGAGATGGAGGCCACCGGCAGGTCGGGAAAGCCTTCGAAAAAAAGCTGACGGTCAAGCTCGTCCACCCGCCAGTGAACGGTGGTCACACTGTGGTGGCGCCGCTCGCCCAGCACCGCCGCATGGCAGAACTCGCCGTGGCAGTGAATGATGTCGAACTCGTCGAGATGCTGGCGCAAACGCTCAAGTACCAGCGCTTCGAGCACGCCCGGCACGCCCGGCGGCACGTTGTCATGCACTTGCTGCCAGCGGTAAAGGCTTGGCGAGGTTGCCAGATGGCGCGCGCGCGTCTGGCTGTCAGAAGGGGCAATCAGCGTGACCTCGTGGCCCATGGCCACCAACGCTTCGGTGAGATCGAACACGATGCGCTCGGTGCCGCCATTATCGACCGGCGGCGTTGGAAAGATAACGGGCGCAACCTGGGCAATGCGTATACGCTTTTTCTGGGGCATAGATTGGGTGCACCCTATCCGGTGAAAAGGAATTCACGACATGCATATCGTACATCTGGCCTTACAGGGCTGCCTGCGTGGCAGCGATATCGAATACGGCATCACGGCGGATACCGGCGGGCATATCCGCTACCTGCTGGAACTGGTCGAAGCCTCCGAGCAGGACCCGGCCATCGAGCGGATCACCCTGGTGACCCGTGCCTTTAAGTGTGAGTTTAGCAAGGTAGACTATACCTGCCCGGTCGAGGTAATCAGCCCCAAGATCACCCTGGTGCGCCTGCCGACCGATAACCCCGACTACCTTGCCAAGGAAGCGCTGTGGCAGGAATTGCCCTCGTTCATCACGGCTTTCGAGCAGTGGCTGGCACATTTGCCCAGGCTGCCCGATGCCCTGCATGCCCACTATGCCGATGCCGGCGAGGTAGCCGCGGAGATCGGCGCCCGCCACGGTATTGCGTTCGTGTTCACGGCCCATTCGCTGGGGCGCTGCAAGCTGAAGTGCCTGGCCGACGGTCAATCAAGCCTGGACGCGGAAACGCAACAGACTCTGCAGCGCCGCATCGCCTTTGAAGAGCGCGCTATTCGCGATGCCACGCTGATCATCGCAAGCTCCCGCGATGAAGCCGAGGTGCAGTACGCCGACTACCTGCACTACGATACTGGCCGTATCCGCGTGATTCCGCCCGGCAGCCACCTGGAGGATTTTACCCGCGCCACCTCCACACCTGCCGTGGACGCCATGATGCGGCCCTTCCTGCAGGACCTCGACAAGCCCGTACTGCTGGCCATCGCCCGTCCGGTGACGCGCAAGAACCTGGCGGCGCTGGTGACCGCCTACGGGCAGAGCAAGGCGCTGCAGCAGTGTGCCAACCTGGTGGTCGTGGCGGGCGTACGCGATCAGATTGACGCGCTGGAACCCGAGCTTGCCGACAACCTTCACGAGCTCTTGACGCTGATCGATGACTACAACCTTTACGGCCACGTGGCCTACCCCAAGCACCACGCGCCTGACGATATTCCCGCGCTTTACGCCTGGGCCCGCGAGCGGGGCGGGGTATTCATCAACCCGGCGCTCAACGAACCCTTCGGGCTGACCCTGCTGGAGGCTTCGGCCGCGGGCCTGCCCCTGATTGCCACCGACAGCGGCGGCCCCAGCGACATCATCGAGCAGTGCGGCAACGGCGTACTCATCAACCCACGCCACACCGATGCCATCATTCACCAGGCGCTTGATCTGTTCCAGAATCCCGAGCGCTGGCAGCGCATGGCCGCCAACGGCCGCGAGGCCGTCAAGGCCTACGACTGGCAGCGCCATGCCGAGTACTACCACGACCTTCTTGCTCGATTGAGCCAGCCTGAACAGCCCCCCCTACAGCCCCAGGCGCTGCTGATCTGCGATATCGACAACACCCTGACCGGCTCGCCCGACGGCATTCGCGCCTTTACCCGGTGGTATGAAGCCCAGCCCACCCTCGGCTTCGGCGTGGCCACCGGGCGCAGTTTTCACAGCGCGCTGTCGATTCTCGAGCAGGCCGGCATCCCCTACCCTCAGGTGATCATTTCTTCGGTCGGCTCGGAGATCTACTACCGCACCGCCAACGGCGTGACCTACCAGCAGGACACCGCCTGGTCGGCGCGCATCGACTGCCGCTGGCAGAAGGAGGCCGTCGCGCAAGCCTTGAGTGATATGCCCGAACTGACACCCCAGGGCCCGCTCGAGCAGCGCCGCCACAAGCTCAGCTACTTCAGCGATGGCGACCCGACGCTGATGGCGCGCATCCAGGCGCACCTGAAGAAATGCGGCCTGGCAGCCACGGTGATTCAAAGCCATGAGCGCTATGTGGATGTTCTGCCCGTGGAAGCCTCCAAGGGACAGGCTGTCGAGTACGTGCGCCAGCGCCTCGAGATTGACCGCCAGTCGCTCTACGCGGCAGGTGACTCCGGCAACGACCTGGACATGCTGCGCTCGGTGCCCTGCTCCATCGCGGTTGCCAACCACTGCGATGGCCTACTGGATGGCCCGGACATGGCGCATGTCTACACCGCGCGAGCGTGCCACGCCCAGGGCATCATCGAAGGCGTGCAGCACTTTCAACAGCGCCGGAAGATGGGAGGCGTGGCATGAAGGTAAGCGCCCTGACGCTGGTCAGACACCGCCGCGACCATCTGGTCAATCTGATGCTGAGCCTCGATGCCCAGACGCACTGCCCGGACGAGCTGGTCATCGCCTGGATGCAGGAAGAACCGGAAACCGGGCTTCCCGAAACGCGCTTTCCCGTCCGTCATGTCATGGTGGAAGGCGAGGCCCTGCCGCTGGCCAAGGCGCGCAACGCCGCGGTCAATGCCGCGGCGTTTGAGGCGCTGGTCTTTCTGGACGTCGACTGCATCGCCTCCCCCAGGCTGGTGGCCCGCTACCATGACGCGCTTGCCGCCAGGCCCGCGCTGTATATCGGCGAAGTCCACTACCTGCCCGCCGACGCGGTGCGCCGCCACGAAGACGGCACGCTGGATCTCGCGCGCCTGGCCACGCTTGGCGAGCGCCACCCGGCGCGCCCGGCCTTGGAGGAAGACGAGATACGTGGCGAGCCCGACCACGGCAACCTCTGGGGACTCTCCTTTGCCCTGATGCGCCGGGACCACCAGCGCGCCGGCGGCATGGACGAAGGCTACCAGGGCTATGGCGGCGAAGAGACCGACTACGCCTGGCGCCTGGCAGCGGCCCAGGTGCCGCTCTACTGGGTGGGCGGCGCCCTTGCCTGGCATCAGCATCACGCCATGTACGCCCCGCCCTGGCCCCATTTCGAAGCCATCATTGCCAACGCGCGGCGCTTTCATGGGCGCTGGAAGCAGTGGTGCATGGAGTATTGGCTTGATCAGTTCCAGCAAGCCGGCGCCATTCGCTGGTCGCCGACATCAACAAGGGTCGAGATCATCAGGCACCCCACTCATGCAGAAATTGCCGCGGCACGCCTGCCGGGCAGCGCTCGCTACGGTTGAGCCTCGCAGTGCCAACGGTACTCATCGGTATTGCATTACTATCATGCCCTTTTCAGCCAGCCTGGGTTCGGCAAGCCCGTTTCGTTGCTTGCTCATTGGCTCATGATCGTCATGACGTGCGCTTGTTACATGCCGGCTGTCTGGCGGGTAGACCGAAGACCGCCATGAAAGGTAACGGCCACCCCGGCCAGGATCAACGCAATTCCCCAGAGCTTCAGCCAGGAAAAGTGCTCGGCAATACCCGGTAGAAACAGAGAGCCGATATAGACCAGTACATAGCTCAGGCTCAAGAAGGGGTAAGCCATGCTCAGCGGCACCTTTTTGAGCGCCATCCCCCAGCACAGCATCGACAGGGCATAGCAGCCAAGCCCGGCCACCACAGATACAAGAGAGGGCCAGCCGTGGCGCAAGACCGCGTCCCAGGTAACCGTATCACTCGGGTGGAAGCCCTCCAGTGCCAGCGTGCTCATACCCCACTTCATGGCAAGCTGGGCCACCGATACCAGACACACGCTCATCAATATGAGTGCAATGCTGCCTGCTCCTCTTTGTCTGTTCATGTTGCAGACACCGCCACCAGTAAAATCCCCAGCCCGATGAGTACGCAGCCAACCCAGTGGTGAGATGATACCGGTTCGCCAAAGCTGAAGCGTGATATCAACAGCATGATGATCAGGTTGAGACTCAGCATCGGATAGGCCACCGACACGCTCCAGTCCCGCAGCACGTAAAGCCAGGCGATGGCACTCAACAGAAGAAAGAAGATCGCCAGCATCAACGGCTGACAGACCAACTTTCTCCCTAGCGAATGGTCAGGGTAACGGGCGAAATGAAGCGCCGACCGCTTTTGCCAGTAATGGCTGCATGCGCTTGCGAGCAGCGAAATACTGAAGACAATGGCGGTATTCAAGAGGTTTTCCTATCGAAAAACAGTACCTTGTAAGGCCCCAGCTCGATGATTCGATCATGTGGGGGAAGCGGCGTTTCAAACGTCGTCGATGTACGAAACTCGACCGCGATAGCGTGGTGTTGGCGCTTTTCGAGGATAAAGGCGCCGAGCGCTTCGTATTCAATAAATCGATGTTGGGAATCGGCATAACCCAGACCGTAGGACACCTCGCCCTTTTGCCCCAGCAAGTACACATCGTCTCTTCTCAGGTACCAGTTAAACGCCGACATGATGGTGGGATAATCCGCCACCAGAACCGTATCGTCGTCTACATGGGGAGCCACTTTCTCGATGAGCCACTGGGGCTGTTTGGCATCGGTCACGCGATCCGGAAGAACAAAGCCAATTACCGTAAATAAGGCAACCGGCGCCAGCATATGCCCTACGAAAAATGCCCCTATGTGAGTACACCGGCCGGCCAGAACGATACAGCCACTCCAAAGAAGCATCGACACCACCAACAATCCCAGCTTGTAGCCTTCGCCGGGCCCAAAGGGCAAAAAACCCAGCAAAAAGGCGATAAGCGCGACCAGTGCAATGGCCATCATCAGGCCAGCATGCATGAGGCAAAGGTGCCTTAACGTCTCTTTCTTATGCTCAAAGGCCCAGATCAAGCCATGGGTTATCAAAATGGCCAACGGCGCCATGCACGGCAGGATATAGGTGGCAAGCTTGCCCCGTGACAGTGAAAAGAAGATGAAGGGTAACACCGCCCATAGCAGCGTATAGCGCACTGCGGGTAGCGCCAATGAGGTGCGCAGATGACGAAAGGCCGGTAGCGTCAGAAACGTCCAGGGCATCAATGCCAGCAGCATGACCGGCACGAAGAACCACACCGGAGAGACATGCTGGGCTTCGTTCGAGAAGAACCGATGAATATGCTCGACCCAGAAGAAATAGTGCCAGAAGTCCGGCGCTCGCAGGTGGACGGCTATCGCCCAGGGGAGCGTTACGGTGAGCGCACTCGCCACGCTTAGCCAACCATACACCATCAACTGCCTGAACTGGTGCTGCAGGATGGCGTAAGCCACGACCACCATAAAAGGCAATGCCAGTGCCAGAAAGCCCTTGGTCAAAAAGGCGCCACCGCAACCCATGCCGGCCAGCAGATAGAAAAGACACCGCTGGCGCTGGGAAACGGCCTCCAACGCCATGTAAAACGCCACGAAAGTGAGCGTAAGCCAAAAGGTCAGGAAACTGTCGAGGACACTGAAGGTGCCGACTGCAATCACGATGAAAAAGCTGAGATAGACACCGACCGACAGGTACGCTTGCGTCCGGCCAAATACACGCCTCACCATGAACATGATACAGAGCGCGCTTCCCAGGACGGAAAGCGATGACATGAACCTGACCGCAAAATTGGTCTGGCCAAATATCATCTGAGCGATGGCATTGAGCCAGTAGCCCATGATCGGCTTTTCAAAGTAGAAAAGCCCGTTGAAATGCGGCACGACCCAGTCACGGGTGGCCAGGAGCTCTCGAGATATCTCAGCGTAGCGCAGCTCATCAGGAGACCACAGGGCCGGCACATGGAGCGTCAACAGGTACGTCAACACGAAGTAGCTTATTATCAGTGCCCACCCGGCAGGCTTTTGCAACTTGTTCATGTTTACCGGCTCCTCGAAGAGAGAGAGGAGTGGCGGGCAACCCAACCTTCACGGCCGGGTATCTCGACCGCTTCTATCGTGCCTGTGGGAAGATGCTCGCTATCCTGCGGCAACAGCGCCCCTAGCGGGACGAACTTGATATGACGCTCGGCAGCCATCAACAGGAATTTTTCGAACAGGGACGCACAGGCAATGCCTTCTGCCTCGGCATGGATCGTATAAACGTTCAGCCCATTGGGGTTGATAGCGTCAAGAATATACTGGTTGTAATTCTCGTCGGTGATGCCGTTCTGGCCGATTACTTCGTCATAGGTCGGCAGGGTAACGGGAATCTGGGGCGTCCTTTTGCCCTTCGGCATGAAGATGGCATCGCCCCGGCAATCACTGTTATAGCGAAAATCAAACGTTTCCTTTTGGGCAAGCGTTGCCGGATTGCAGCGCCAGCCCGCCACGGCACTGCAACTCACGCGTTCACCCAACAGCATCTCGAGACGCCGATAGCCCCGCTCGATCTCTCGGTGCAGCTCGTCGGCTGACATCCTGTCGATCCGGGTCTGCCACTTGTGATGATCCCAGGCATGCAGGCCAATTTCGTGCTGCAGATAATGAGCCTGCTGAATCAGATGACCAAGCTTCTGGCCGATATCCGGCCCCGGCCAAGGCAACGTTCCCTTGAACAGAATGTCGTAGCCGTAGAGGCTTCTGGCATTGGAACGCAGCATCTTTTTGAGAAAGGCCGGACGCAATAACCGCCACAGATGGCGCCCCATGTTGTCAGGGCCTACCGTAAAGAAAAAGGAGGCGGTAATGTCATGGCGCGCCAGCATGTCCAGCAGCCGGGGAACGCCTTTCAAGGTACCTCGGTAGGTGTCCACGTCGATACGCAGACCTACCGGTATAGGCTGCTTAACCATGAGCGTGTTCTTCCAATGCTTCTTTCAGAAAGAAATCCAGTGTTTGTTCGATGGTTGTCTCGAAATGGGTGGACGGCTCCCAGTCAAGTATCCTCTTTGCATTGCGAATGCAGGGCTGACGGTGCTGAACGTCCTGATAGCCATCGCCATAATAGGCGCTGCTTTCCATGAGGTTGTAGCCGGCAAAGGGCGGAAACTGATCGCGCAGCGGATGCCGTTCAAACCGAGCGACCAGGCTTTCGGCCAACTCCTTGATGCTGGCTTCGTTCTCCGGTGCCCCGATATTGATGATCTGCCCATCGCAGACACCGTCGGTGTTTTCCACGATGCGAAAGAGGGCCTCGATGGCATCGGATATATCGGTAAAGCAGCGCTTTTGCTCGCCACCATCGATAAGATTGATGGGCGTTCCTTCCACCAGGTTGAGAATGAGCTGCGTGATGGCGCGACTGGAACCGATTCGGGCAGAGCCCAGGCTATCCAGGTGAGACCCCATCCAGTTGAAGGGACGAAACAGGGTGAATTTCAGCCCCTCCTTGATGCCATAGGCCCAGATCACCCGATCCAGCAGTTGCTTGGAGACCGAATAGATCCAGCGCTGGCGGTTAATGGGGCCCACGATCAGCGGTGAAGTATCCTCGTCAAAGGCTTCATCGGTGCACATGCCGTACACCTCGGACGTCGAGGGGAAGATGACCCGTTTTTTGTACTTCACACAGCTGCGCACAATCTTAAGGTTTTCTTCGAAATCGAGCTCAAACACCCGCAGCGGATTACGCGTGTATTCAATCGGCGTGGCGATGGCCACCAGCGGCAGCACCACATCGCACTTCTTGATCTGATACTCGATCCATTCGTTATGAATGGTGATATCCCCTTCCACGAAGTGGAAATTGGGATGGGGAAGGAACTCTGCAATCTGACTGGCGCTGACGTCCATGGCGTATACGGAGTACGTGTCTTCCTTGAGCAAACGTCGCGTCAGATGAGTGCCGATGAAGCCATTGGCCCCCAGAATCAGTACCCGGGTATGTTTCTTCTTGACCAGCAGACTACTGGCAGACGGCCCAAAGCGCATGCCGAGAGCCAAATGAAGTTCGGCGACCAACCGCTCACCGCTCAAATAAAGCCCCTGCTCGCTCTGCGCGGCATCCACGATCAGTGCCCCCTGACCGCAGGCAATCGTCAGGGGAGAAAGGGAGACGATGGTACCGGGCTTCACGTCATGCTGCTGCTGGTTTGGTCTTGCCTTCCAGATCGTGATCTTGCGCTCACCCATGAAGGTAAACGCCCCTGGATAGGGTTCAGTCACCGCACGCACCAGGTCGAAAAGGCTGCGAGCATCACGTGACCAGTCAAGCTCGCCATCTTCAGGCGTACGCCGCGGGAAGGTGCTGGCTTTTGCTTCATCCTGCGCCACCGGCACCAGCCGGTGATTGATCAGTTCCGGCAGCGCTTCATTGAGCATCTCCCGTGCCAGAACGACCATGCGCTGGTGCAGCGTCGCGGCGTCATCGGCGTCGCTGATGGCAAGGCGTTTTTGATAAAAGATGTCGCCAGCATCGGCCTGGCGGGTCATGCGATGCAGCGTCAGGCCGGTTTCCTTTTCGCCATTGACGAGCGCCCAGTTGATCGGCGCGCGCCCACGATAGGCCGGCAGCAGCGAGCCGTGCAGGTTGAAGCCTCCACGTTCGGCGATATCAAGTATTTCCTGACAGATCAGATGGCGATAATAAAAGGAGAAGATGATGTCCGGCTGCATCATGCGGATCTTGTCGATCCAGATCGGATGATTGACGTTTTCCGGCGCATGCACAGGGATACCGTGCTGGGCGGCCAGTTTGGCGACCGAGCCAAAAAAGACGTTTTCGCTGGCATCGTCCACATGGGTAAAAATGGCGGCGATTTCGATACCGCTGTCCAGTACACTCTGGAGGCCCACGCAGCCGAAATTGTGATACGCAAAAATGATGGCTTTCATATCGTCGTCTTCTTCAATGTGCCGTCTGGCGGGTCGTTTCTGTTACAGCGTCATGCGATCGGCCATGCACGGCCTTGCCGATCAGCAGGTCCTGAACGAAAAAGCGGGGTCTGGCGCGCACGTCTGAGTAAATTCGGCCGATGTATTCGCCCAGCAGACCCAGGCCAATAAACTGGGCTCCGATCAGCACGAAGAGAATGGCAAAGAGCGTAAAGAGGCCATCGCCGGCCCACTCGGCGCCCAGCATCAATCGCAGGGCCATCAAGAAAAGGCCGAAGATCACGCCAAACACCGCCATGGCGCCGCCCAGCAGGCTGAGCATGCGAAGCGGTGCGGTCGTCATGCTGGTCAACAGATCAAACATCAGACTGATCAGCTTCATGGGACTGTATTTCGAATGGCCGTCGGCGCGTTCGTCGTGATGAACGTCGATCTCGGTGGTATGCCGGGAAAAGTTGTTGGCCAGAATGGGAATGAAGGTGCTTCTTTCATGGCAGTTGAGCATGGCGTCGACCACGTGGCGCCGATATGCTCGCAGCATGCAGCCGTAGTCGGTCATCTCGACCCCGGTAGCCATCTTGACAGCCCGATTGACCAGCCTTGACGGCAGCCGACGCAGCAGCGTGTCGCGACGCTTTTTGCGTACCGTTCCGACTGAATCAAAGCCTTCCTCGATTTTGGCCACCAGCCGTGGGATCTCTTCGGGCGGATTTTGCAGATCAGCGTCGAGTGTGATGACAACGTCACCACGGGTCTGCTCAAAGCCCGCGATGATGGCATTGTGCTGTCCGTAGTTGCGATTGAGGATGACCCCGATAATGCGGCTGTCTTCCTCGGCCGACATCGTCTCGATAATGGCCGCACTGCGGTCCTGACTACCGTCATCGACCAGTACCAGCTCATAGGGCTGTTTGAGTGTCTGGCAGGCCATGGTGGTACGTCGAACCAGCTCGGGGAGCGTCCTCTCCTCGTTGAATACCGGGATGACAATGGAGACCCGGTTGATGGGCTGCTTATTTTTCATGTTGAGTCACTATCGTTTTTAACGCGCCAATCACACGATCCACATCATCCGACGTCATGGCAGGAAACAACGGCAGCGAACAGATCTGCCCCCCGGCCAGCGTTGTATGGGGCAATGAAGGCATGTCCCTTGCATAAAGGGCGGTGTAATGATCGTGGTAATATTTCTGCAGATGCGCAGGCAGGAAATGAATGCCGGCGCCAATCTGTCTTGCCTTGAGCGCCTCAATCAGCTGGTTGCGGTCAAGCCCCGCCTTTTCGGGAACCACACGAACCACCATCAGATGCCGGCAATGTTCGTGATCATGGGCAGGGTCTTGAAGCGGAGTGATACCGGGGATATCCCTTAATTTCTCGATGTAGTCATCAGCCAGTGCCTGTCTTGCAGCGGTAATTTCCTCAAGCCTTTCCAGCTGGCCCAATGCCAGAACAGCGCTGATGTCGGGAAGGTTATATTTGAATCCCGGCTCAACCACTTCTGCCTGTGGGGTGCGCCCGTGGGTTTCACGATCAAAGGCATCCACGGCAAGCCCGTGGAATTTCAGACGCCGAATCCTGTCGGCCAACGCCTGATCGGAAGTGATGAACACCCCACCCTCCGCCGTTGTAACGTTCTTGATGGCGTGAAGGGAAAAGATGCAGTGCCCCCGATACCCTACTGGCTGGCCCTTGTACTGCGCCCCCAGCGCATGCGCTGCGTCTTCGATCACGGTAATGCCGTGGCGCTCTGCCAGGGCATAAATGGGATCCAGATCCAGCGAGGCGCCCGCAAAATGCACCGGAATGATCAGTCGGGTTCTGGGCGTGATCAGCGCCTCGATCTGCTCGGCCGTGGTCATCAACGTCGCCGGATCGACCTCCACGAATACCGGCGTAGCCCCGGTCAGGGCGATCATGTTGATGGTGGAGACCCAGGTCAGGGACGGCGTAATGACTTCATCACCGGGCCCAATGCCCAGAGCCAGCAGTGCCAGATGCATACCGGCCGTGGCACTGCTGAGAGCAATGGCATGAGAGGCCCCGGTCAGTCGACAGATATCCTGCTCAAGCTGCGCATTCTTGGCACCGGTCGTGATCCATCCAGAGCGAAGCACTGCCACGGCGGCGTCAATATCAGCGTCATTCAGCGCCGGTCGACACAAGGGTAAAAAGGAGTTCTGCATGGGCGTCATCGCGTACTCACTACTCAAGTGATGGGCTGATACAGGCACTGATACAGCATGGAAAGCAGCCCTGATCAGGCATTAGCGCTCTTAATTTATCTTCATGGCCGTCGAGCTTTTCGAACGTCAGCTATCAGGCGGCATAAAAATAATCAGCCAATATGATGAAGCGGCTATCGATAATCATGGGTCAGGCAATACTAGCGGTTGCCATAAAGACAGGTGTAAAAGAGTCGGAGCAAGTTGTTAAAAAGTATTAACTATCAAGCGTGTGTCTCGATGGCTTGAACAGGCAGGCAATATCAAGACGTGTCTTGCGAGGCATATTTTCAAGCTGCATGAGAGTTTCAAGCCGCATAAAAAAGCCGCTACCTGCTGGCAGCAGGTAGCGGCTTTGCCATCAATGAAGAGGCTGTGTGTTCAAGGGCTCGCTAGTTCGCGTCAACCCCGGACTGACGCCAGCGCGCAATGCTGCCCATTACCAGCATGAAAAATACCGGAACAAACACGATGGCTAACGTGGCACTCAGCATGCCGCCGACCACGCCCGTACCGATAGCCCGCTGACTGGCAGAACTTACCCCGGTAGAGATGGCCAGCGGAAGCACGCCAAGAATAAAGGCCAGGGAGGTCATGATAATGGGGCGAAATCGCTGACGGGCTGCCTTGATACATGCATCTCCAAGTGAAAGTCCCTGTTCGTGCAATGCCCTTGCGAACTCGATGATCAGGATCGCGTTCTTGGCAGAAAGTCCGATGATGGTGACCATTCCCACCTTGAAAAAGACATCGTTAGGCATACCTCGCAGGCTCACCATGAGCACGGCCCCGACAATACCCAGAGGGACGACCAGAATGACCGACATGGGAATTGCCCAGCTTTCATAGAGCGCGGCCAGGCATAAAAACACGACCAGCAGCGAAAGCATGAGAAGCACTGGCGCCTGATTGCCGGAAAGACGCTCCTGAAGCGACGATCCGGTCCATTCCAGCGCGAAGCCATCGGGCAACGCGGCTACCATGCGCTCGATCTCCTGCATCGCCTCCCCCGAACTCTTGCCCCTCCCGGGTTCGCCCGATATGTTGACCGAAGGATAGCCGTTATAGCGCGTCATTTGCCCCGGCCCATTTTCCCACGTGGCCGTGGTGAAGGTAGACAGAGGAACCATATCGCCCTGACGGTTACGCACCTCGAAAGCCATCAGGTTTTCAACCTGCTCACGCTGCGATCCTTCCGCCTGTACGATCACCTGCTGCATACGCCCATGATTGGGAAAGTCATTGATATAGGACGACCCCAGCGCGGTCGAAAGCGTCGTACCGATATCCTGGTAGGAAAGCCCCAACGCGCTGGCCTTGCGTCTATCGATTTCCATACGCACCTGGGGAGTCTGTGGTAGGGCGGCTTCGCGAACGTTGGTGACCATCGGGCTTGAAGCCGCCGCCTCGAGCAGTTGGTTCTGCGCGGCCACCAAGGCCGCCTGGCCGTGGCCACCGCGATCCTGCAGCTGGAATTCAAAGCCACTGGAGGTGCCCAACCCATCGATGGAAGGTGGTAGCAGCGTAAAGACAGCGGCTTCCCGAATGCGTGCAAACACACCATTGGCACGCTCGGCAACGGCATCGGCGCTACCATTGCGACTGCGCGCTTGCCAGTCATTGAGCGTAGTAAATCCAAGGGCGGCATTCTGCCCTGATCCTGAAAAGCTGAACCCGAGCAGGATCAGCGTACTGTCGATATCCGAGTCTTCGAGACCATACGCCTCGATCTGGCGAGCCACGTCGGTGGTACGCTTTTCAGACGCCCCTGCCGGGAGCTGAATATCCGTCATGATATAACCCTGGTCCTCTACCGGCAGGAAGGCGGACGGGAGTCGCAGGAACAGAAAGCCCAGTACCAGCAGCAGAACGACATAAACGATCATATACCGCCCAATGCGACCAATGGCATGGCCAACCCAAGTAGTGTAGCCCCGCGTCACGCGTTCGAATTGCCGGTTGAACCAGTCAAAGAAATATTTGCGTCGATGTTCTTCGCCCGGTTTCAGGGGCTTGAGCAAGGAGGCACACAGCGCCGGCGTAAGCGTCAACGCCAGAAACGCCGAGAACAAGATGGAAACCGCCATGGCCATCGAGAACTGACGATAGATCACGCCGACCGAGCCCGACATGAACGCCATGGGAATGAACACGGCACACAGCACCAGGGTGATGCCGATAATGGCGCCTGAAATTTCGCTCATCGCCTGACGGGTTGCCTGCCTGGGTGAAAGCCCCTGCTCTGCCATCAGCCGTTCCACGTTTTCCACCACCACAATGGCGTCATCCACCAGAATACCGATGGCCAGTACCATGGCGAACATGGTCAGCACATTGACCGAATAACCAAAGACCAGCATGCACCCCATGGTGCCCAGCAGTGCCACCGGCACTACCAGCGCGGGAATTAGCGTATAGCGTATGTTCTGCAAGAACAGAAACATGACAGCAAATACCAGTACCATCGCCTCTAGCAGCGTATGGACTACCTGCGTAATGGAGGCCTTGACGAACGGCGACGTATCATACGGAATCTGGTACTCGATACCGTCAGGAAACTGCTTGGCAAGCTCGGCCATACGTTCGCGTATCTGCGTTGCCGTGCTCATGGCATTGGCACCCGGTGCCAGTTGAATCCCCCCCGCGACGGCTGGTTTACCATTCAGCCGCGTGCCGAATTGATAGCTCTGACTGCCGATTTCGACGCGAGCGACATCCCCCACGGTCACACTTGCCCCGTTTCCCGCATCTTTCAGGATAATGGCAGCAAACGCTTCAGGCGAGTCAAGCTGGCCGTCGAGCACGACCGGCGCGGTGATCTCCTGCTCACTGCCCGAGGGCAGATCCCCGAGGCTGCCTGCCGGTATTTGAATATTCTGTTCAGCAATCGCCTGATTGACATCGGCGGGGGTCAGGTTATAAGCCGCCAACTGCTTTAGATCGAGCCAGATACGCATCGCGCGCTCGGCACCGAAGACCTGGGCCTTGCCTACTCCCGGCACACGCCTGAGCTCGTTGACTACATTACGCACCATATAATCGCTCAGGGCGGTTTCATCCATGGATTCATCCGGCGAGCTGAGGGTGACCATCATCAAAAAGCCTGCCGAAAGCTCCTCCACCTGAATGCCCTGCTGACGCACCGCTTCGGGCAGGCGTGATTCCACACCTTTGATACGATTTTGTATATCGACCCGAGCAAGCTCCGAGTTTGTACCTGGCTCGAAGGTCACCGACACCGTCGCCATGCCTTGGCTGCTTTCGGAAGAAAAGTACAGCATGTGGTTAACGCCATTGAGCTCTTCTTCGATAAGGCTGACCACGCCTGCATCAATGGCTTCAGCAGAGGCGCCTGGATAAGTCAATGAAAGCTCAATCTGTGGCGGGGCAACCGCTGGGTACTGGGCCACCGGCAAACGCGGCAGGGCGAGAAGCCCTGCAAGGATAATGAACAGCGCAATTACCCAGGCAAACACGGGGCGCTCGATAAAAAAACGCGACATTAAAGCGTCTCCCCAGCAAGGGAAGCGGCATCGTAAGACGGCGTGGCATCGGAAGGCGGCTCGACCGTGACATCCATGCCAGGCGCAATCTGCTGCAGCCCTGACACGATGACACGCTCACCCGCCTCGAGCCCTTCAAGCACGATCCAGCGTCCGTCATGGACGCCCCCTAACGTGAGCAGGCGCCTGACCACCTGACCTGCGTCATTGACCACCATGGCCATCGGCTTGCCAGCCCCATCCAACTGCACTGCCCGTTGAGCGACCGTAATTCCCTTTTCAAGATGCCTGACAGGTACACGGACCTGCACGAAGGCACCCGGCAACAGATCCAGTCCCGGATTGGGAAACTCGCTACGCAGCATGATCTGCCCGGTGCCCTGATCGACGAATGGTTCCGCGAACAGCAGCCGTCCTGTCAGGTGCGTATCATCAGATTGCATCAAGGCCACTTCGGTATCGTCAGCCGCACTATCGGTATCATTGGCATCGCGCATTGCCGTGTACTGATCGGCTGCCTGCGAGATATCTGCATAGATAGGGTCGAGCTGCTGTATGGTCGCCAGTAGCGTGGCCTCGTTATGACCGACCAGCGCTCCTTCACTCACCTGCGCCCGGCCTATCCGACCACTGATGGGGGCCGTGACCGTGGCATACCCCAGATCAAGCCGTGCGCGCGCCAGCTCGGCTTCGGCGGAGGCCACATCCGCCGCTGCCTGCTGAGAGAGCGCCCTGGCACTGTCATAATCCTGACGACTGACGGAGTTATTGCCGAGCAACCTCTGCAAGCGCTGCTCCTTTTGAGAGGCTTCCACCCGGTTGGCTTCCGCCTTGTTCAGTGCAGCGCGAGCGCTATCCACCGCCACCTGCAGTGGCTCCGGGTCAATCTTAAAAAGTGTATCGCCTTTTTCAATGAAGCTTCCTTCCTGATAGGTACGCTCCAGCACGATACCGGAGACGCGCGCGCGAACCTCTGCCACACGCGATGCGGTCAAGCGACCGCTCAGGTCAGTGGTGACCAGCAAAGGAGCTGCCTTGAGCACTTCAACCGTCACGCTGGGAATGGGGTCAGCTTCGTCTTGAGCAGCGGGTTCACTGCACGCAGAAAGCAGCACGCAGGCACTGGCTACAAGAAAAATAGATAAGGCAGGTATCTTACGAGACAGTGCAGGCATAGGTTTCCCCTGTGAATGTCATCGGCATACTACCGATGCGCCCATTTGGGGATGTAAAAGACATCACTGCAGTTGTTAAAAAGTGTTGGCAACTGGACGTTTCGCCGTGCGCCTGGGGTATGCTTGGCCTTTCTGAACAGGAGTCCATCGATGAGCGATCTGCTGCTTGTAGAAGACGATACGCCGCTTGCAGAACTGATCGCGGCCTACCTGGGCCAGCATGGCTACAAGGTGCATACCACCGCGCGCGGGGATACGGCCTGTGCGCATGTTCGCCGTTTGAAGCCAGTGCTGGTCATTCTGGATATCATGCTGCCAGGCATGGATGGGCTCAAGGTCTGCCAGCAGTTGCGCCACGACTATCCGGGTCTGCCGATCCTGATGCTGACCGCGCGTGACGACACCTATGACCAGGTGCTGGGGCTGGAGATGGGCGCCGATGACTATATCCCCAAGCCCTGTGAGCCGCGTCTGCTGCTGGCGCGCATCCGCACCTTGCTACGCCGCAGTGTCATGCCGGATACCACGCCGGAGGATCGTATTGTCATCGGGCAACTGCACATCGACATGAGTGAACGCCTGGTCCACTGGCAGGGGCGTGAAATCGACATGTCCAGCGCCGAGTTCAACGTACTGGTGGCACTGGCCAGGCACGCCGGTGAAGTGCAAAGCCGCGATCAGTTGCTTCAGCAGGTACGCGGCATCGAATTCAACGGCGTTGACCGCACGGTCGACGTCGCTATTTCCAAGCTCAGGCGCCGCTTTGAGGATGTGGGTAATGACCCCCGCCGGATCAAGACCGTCTGGGGGCGTGGCTATCTGATGAGCCGCACCGAATGGGAAGCCTGATCGTGCTGACGCCCCCCATGCCTAGAATACTGATTCGCCTGTTTCTCATCTTGCTGATCAGCTACGCCGCTGCCTCCTATGCCGCGCCCTATCTGGTCATTCATTTATTCAAGCATCGGCTCGAAAGCTATGGCATCGAGCAGTACCAGGGAATCCTTTATCTGCTCGAAGATCGACTCGCGGGCCTGACGCCAGACGAGCGCAGCGAACAGATGCCCGAGCTTGCGGCCAAGTTTTCAGCAGAGCAGCTTCATATGCTGCCCATCGATCAGGTAGATACCGATGAACGGGAGCGCCACCGGCTCATGCAGGGCAAACCGATTGCCTACCTGGATAGCGATGGGTTGCCCGAAAAAGTGCGTCTTTACATTGGCGACGGCCAACTGCTCGAAATCTCCGCTGATGCGCTGCCGCTGGACATCGACCTGATCTACTGGCTCACGAACCTGCTGATCGGTGCCGTCTTGATGGGCGGGGTGTTTCTCTGGTGGCGCCCTCACTGGCAGGATCTTGAGCGTCTAAAGGCAACCGCCCACCGGCTGGGCCAAGGGCACCTCGATGCCCGCACCCAGATACCCGTTCATTCGAATCTGGGAGAATTGGCCTTTGTATTCGATGGCATGGCCGATGAGCTTGAAGGGCTGCTGGCAAGGCAGCGGGATTTGATCAATGCCGTATCCCATGAGCTGCGCACCCCTTTGTCCCGGCTCGAATTTGGCCTGGCGCTCATCTCGGAAACTCCCATGACCGCCAGCGCAGAAAAGCGTATCGAAGAGATGAAGTCGCATGTCAGTGAACTCAATGCGCTAGTGCTGGAGCTTCTCTCTTATACACGCCTGCAGTCGCCACGCCAGGTGCTGGAAAAGACCACGCTACCCCTAGAAGAGTATCTGGACAGTGTCCTTGGCGCCTTTGCCGAAGTGCTTGAAGAGCGCAATATCAGGCTCGATATCCGTGTGGAGGCCACCTCGCTAGTCACCCTGGAGCCTCGATTGACCGCCAGAGCGCTACAGAACCTAGTAAGTAACGCCATGCGCTACTGCCAGCAGCAGATTCTGGTGACCGCCACTTACACCCGTGGCATGCTGCATATCAGCGTGGAAGACGATGGTATCGGCATTCCTGATGAAGAAAAAACCAATATCTTTACGCCCTTCTATCGGCTCGACAGAAGTCGCGAC
The DNA here is from genome assembly GCF_020075495.1 of Vreelandella aquamarina. Classification (GTDB taxonomy): domain Bacteria; phylum Pseudomonadota; class Gammaproteobacteria; order Pseudomonadales; family Halomonadaceae; genus Vreelandella; species Vreelandella aquamarina_A. Next base: position 64,988 of record NZ_JABYQT010000012.1, on the reverse strand, counting down.
CGGGCAACGGGCGGCTTCGGGCTGGGGCTCGCCATCAGTCGCGAAGCCATTACGGCCCAGGATGGCAGCCTGACCCTTGAAGACGCAACACTGGGGGGTGCAGGCTTTCATATCAGGCTACCCCAACCAGGGTGAATGATCAGCATTTTAGTCGCTGCATGGTTAAGCGCTACGCCAGGTAGGCTCGGGAAGCGGCCACCGGTGTATCCTCTTCCTTGGACGACGCGGGCGCTCCCGCCCAGAGCGCATCGACGCACTCTTCAAGCCACCTGGCCGCGCGCTGGGCTGCATCTGCACTGTAAAGCTCGCTCAGCGTGCTGACATCCAGCTTTCGCGCGTCTTCCAGCACGGCCTGCCAGCCGGCAAAGTCGCCGGGCCAGGCGGCCATGTTGACCGCCGCGCCCAGCTCTTCAAGCCTTTCGGCCTTGCGGGTCTGCTCGCCGAAGTAGCGCCACTCCGGGGCCACGATATAAGGGCGCTTGAGCATGGCGATCTCGTGGACGGTGTTGTCACCGGCAGACGCCAGCACGATATCGCTGGCGGCGAGATAATCCACCACGTTATCCACCCAGCCGGCGTTGATCAGGTTGGCAAAGTCGGTCTCGTGGCCTTCCAGATGCAGCGGGCCGATGGTCACGAACAGCGTATCGGGGGCGGCACGGGCGGCCACGGTCAGCGGCGCGTAGGGGGTACCCGCGCCACCGCCGCCGGTCAGCACCAGCACGATCTCGCGATCCGGGTCGAGCCCCAGGCGACGGCGTGCCTCGGCCTGCTCGGGCATGTCGGCAGCGGTGGTGCACAGCCCGCCGGTGTAGAACGTCTTCTGGCGTAGATGCGCGGGGTAGTCTTCCTGCTCAAGGCGCTCGTCGAAAGGCGCCAGCATACCCACGCACGCTTCATAGGCGCCCAGGTGCCCGGGGTCGTTGCGGTCGCCATGCATGCGAATCTTGACCGCCGGGACGCTGGCAATACGCGAGAGCAGGGCAAGCTCGGCGGAAACGTCGATCACGAACAGCCCGGCGTCGCGGTCATCCAGGTGGTCCAGAATGCGGCGCATGGTCTGGCGCATCTCGACTACGCCCATGGGCACGCAGTGCATGACCGACGGCGTGGGCTGATCGAACAGCGCCTGGGTAGGCACGTCCGCGCCGATCATGTCCGGCAGCGCAATCAACTCGATGTCGCGCTCGAAGCCGTCGAACAGCGAGGTGTCTGCGGTCATCACGCTGACCGGACGGTCTGGCGAGAACTGGCGGATGATCGCCATGGTACGCCGCGCATGGCCGCGCCCCTGATGGTGGACAAAAAAGCTGATGGGTTTCTTCATGGCGTACACTCCCTGTCTCGAGCGGTGCCGGGCCTGCCCGGCTACCGTGGCCGCTTCCGTGGCCTGAATGATTCGAGTCGCTGCATGACGCTAAGCATAGCTGCCACCCGATAAAATGCCCGCTGCCATGAAAAAGCGCTGTTCAGGAAGGGGTAAAGATCAGCCCGATGATGCTGACGAAAATCAGCACGCCCCCAAGCACTCGGAAGAACACACCGGTATCGGCCTTGACGATATAGCGGTGCGCCCGCTCGCCCAGCAGGTGTCCGGCAAACGCGCAGGGCAACAGCCACAGCTGATGGATGAGCTGAAGATCCACCCCGGCAAACAAAAACGAGATCATCTTGATCACCACCAGAATGAACCACAGCACGAACATGGTATCGCGCAGCTGCTCCTTGGCGACGTGCGAGGCAAACACGGCCACGATCAGCGGCGCGCCAATCAGGGAAGTTCCGCTGACGTAGCCGCCCAGGCCGAGCAGCGCATAATCCACATATCTGTTGTTGCTTTTAAACGGTTTATTGAGCAGGTAGCCGACGGCGTAGACCAGCACGATAGCGAAAATGATGCTGGTCATGATGTTGGCGGGCAGCGTCAACAAGCCCACCACACCAATCAGCTTGGGGATGATCATGATTTTCAGGGCTTTGCCCAAATAGCCCCAATCGATATTGCTCTCGGCAGAAGCGCCGTTCTCCCGCTTGATCTGCCGATTGCCCTGCCAGGCAATCAAGCTGGAGAAGATCAGTAGATGCACGGCGATGATGGGCAGAAAAAGCAGTGGATCGTTGACGACCAGCAACAAGAAGGGCAGCGCCAGCACCGCGCCGCCAAACCCCAGGCTGGTTCTGACAAAACCGCTCCAGGCAAAGATCAACCCAATCAACGCATACTGATACCACAACAGATCCGCCATTCACCCACGCCCCGGTCATCAAGCTGATTATCAAGAAAGGTATCGCCCGCCCATGGCCCACCAGCTGGGTAACAGCGCCTGCACGCCGGGCTGGGCAAAGCGATCATCCATTAATACCACAACCCCTTCATCAGTGGGGCTACGGATCACTCGCCCGGCGGCCTGTATCACCTTGATCATGCCGGGAATTCGGTAAGTGTAGTCATCACCCTGGCCAAACCTTGCCGAAAGGCGCGCCTTGAGCGCTTCGTTGAAGGTATTGAACGGCGGCAGGCCGAGGGTGGCGATAAAGGCGCCGATCAACCGGTCGCCAGGCAGGTCGACGCCTTCGGCAAAGGCACCGCCAAGCACCGCAAACCCGATGCCCCGCCCACCTGGGGTGAAGCGCTGCAGGAACGCTTCCCGCTCGGCTTCGCGCATGCCCGGCGTCTGGGCAAGCGCCGGGATATCAGGGTGCTGTGCGCAAAACCGCTCGAGGGCGGCGTCGAGGTAGGTGAAGCTGCTGAAAAAGGCCAGATAGTGGCCCGGCGCCTGCTGGTACTGATGGGACATCTCGGCGACTATGGGCGCAAGCGAGGCTTGCCGATCGCGAAAGCGGGTCGAGATGTCCCGACGGATACGCACCTCGAGCTGACGGGCCGCGAAGGGCGAAGTTACCTCGCGCCATACCGTATTGGCCGGCAGCCCCAGCAGATCGCGGTAATAGTGCGCGGGCGTGAGTGTGGCGGAAAACAGCACGACGCTCTGGGCGGCCTTGAAGCGCGGGGCCAGAAAATCCGTCGGGATCAAGTTACGCAGGCCGATCAGCGCCTTTCCTCGTCCCTTCAAGGTCACATCACACAGCGAGTGATCACCAACATTATCCGCCAATCGGCAGAACGCCAGCGCCTCGAACAGCAGCTCCTGAAGTTCGAAGGAGATATCTTCCGGATGTTCACCCAGATGATTGGTGATCGACGCCGCGGCGTTCTGCAGGGCGCCCGCCAGTTTATCGGGCAACGATTCCAGCAGGTGATAGCCTGCCCCCTCTGACGCCTCCGTCGCATTTTCAACAACCTCTTTCACGACCGCCTGCCACTGGCGGCCAAGGCTTGCCAGTGGACGACTCAGCGCTTTCGGGGCGCTGCGCTTTACGCGGTTGAAGCGCTGCTGGTCAAGCTCGGCGCTGTACATGCCGCGCGCCCGCTCGACCAGGTTATGCGCTTCATCCACCAATAGCCCCACGCGCCACTCGTTGGCCTGGGCCAGACCGTGAAGCAGCGCGTGGCGATCGAACCAGTGGTTCACATCCCCCACCACCACATCCGCCCAGCGCGCCAGCTCCTGGCCCAGGTAGTAGGGACAAACGTTGTGGGCAAGCGCGATGTCACGCAGCGCCTCGCGATCCCACCAGCTGCGTGCCACGGCGGCCTGGCGCGCAGCGGGCAGGCGGTCGTAGAAGCCCGCCGCCAGCGGGCAGGCATCGCCATGGCAGGCGGTCCCCGGGTATTCACAGGCCTTGTCGCGAGCGACCAGTTCGAGCACTCGGGGCGCCTTCTGCTCTGCCCTTGCGGCATCCGGTTTATCCGGACGCAGCTGCGCCAGGGCATCCAGCGCCAGGCGCCGCCCCGGGGTCTTCATGGTCAGAAAGGCAATACGGTCAAGGCGCTTTCGAGGCATGGCGGTGAGCATGGGGAACAGCGTGCCCAGCGTCTTGCCGATGCCGGTGGGCGCCTGGGCCAGCAGGCAGCGCCCGGTGCTGGCGGCGCGGTAGACGTCCTCGGCAAGCTCGCGCTGGCCGGGGCGAAACGCCGGGTGGGGAAAGGCAAGCGCGCCAAGCGATGCATCCCGCGCCGCTCGGTGCGCGGCCTCCTGCTCGGCCCAGGCAATGAAGCGCTCGCACTGGGTGGTGAAGAACGCCTCGAGTTCGGCGGCGCTCGCCTTCTGGCTGAGCAGGGTTTCCTTTTCGCTGGTGATGTCCAGATACACCAGCGTCAACGTAACCTCGCCAAGCCCGCGCTCCCGGCACAGCAGCGCGCCGTAGATCTTGACCTGCGCCCAGTGCAGGGCGCGCTGGTTGTCGGCCATGCGCTCGAGCTGGCCGCGGTAGGTCTTGACCTCTTCGAGGCGATGTTCCGCAGGGTCATAGCCATCGGCACGCCCGGATACGGTGAGGCTTTTATACGTGCCGGACAGCGGCATCTCGGCCACGTACTCCGCTCCCCGGCGGCTGGCGACCAGGGCGTGGCCGGCGATACCTTCCTGGGCGCTGGGCGACGGCGTAAAACGGTGGTCCAGGTCGCCTTCCCGGGCGGTGAAGTCACACAGCGCGCGTACCGCTACCCGGTAGCTTGCCTGCTCGCTCATGGCGTCTCAGACGCTTCTTGCCAGCGTACGTAGCACACCGCCACCGGGATAGCGTGCTGGTGGAAAAAGCTCAGCCAGCGGCGCTGGTTGTCCTGAAGCCGGTCGCCGGGGCCTTTGACCTCGATCAGTCGATAGCGCGGCTCGCCCGGCGAGGCGTCGGGGAAGAACTGGATCAGATCCGGCAGGCCCGCGCGGTTGGCTTTCAAATCCTTCAACAACCGTTCAAAGCAGGCGCGCAGATGCGCCGCGGGAATGCATTCGAGCGCCAGCGCCAGCAGCGTTTCATCCAGCAGCGGCCAGTGCACGAAGGGAGATGCCAGGCCGTGCTTGGCCTGCCAGGTAGCATGAATCACCTGCCGGTAGTGCCCGCTTTCCAGCGGCGCCAGGCACTCGTCGAACAGCGCGCGCCGGCGGGAAACGAAGTCATCTCGGTAAAGATCCGCCGGGCCGCTGTGAAACGGATGAAAGAACGCGCCGGGCAGGGGGGCAAAGATCGCCGGCCAGCAGAGCAGCCCGAAAAGCCCGGTCATCAGGGTATTTTCGCTGTAGTACACCGGGGCGTCGGGCGTGCCAACGTGCAGCGCCACGCCGCGCTCGACGGGTTGGGGGCCGGGAAGCCTCACATCCCAGCGCGTGTGGGCGGGTTCGCGCTGGGCGGGTTCTGGTGCCATGTTCAGCTTTTTGCGCAGGCGGGGGATCAACCGGGAAAGCGCCTGAGCCTCGGTTTCATTGGGCGTCAGGTTTTGTGCCTCCATTGCCAGCTCGAACGCGGCTGCGTATTGGCCCAAACGCTCCATGACCCGCAGCTGGCGCACACGGGCTTCGCTACTGCCTGCCTGTGCATAAAGTAAAACGGCCTGCTCTGGCTGCCCGCTACGCTCCGCTTCACGTCCAAGTTGCAACAGTAGCCGAGCGCGCCGCGTCGCCAGCCAGGCGTTATCGGGTTTGGGCGGAAGCTCAAGACTCAACCGTTCAACGGACTCACCCTTCTCCAGCCGCTGGCGCAGGTGATGCAGCGCCAGGTAGGCATCCACCTCCTCACGCGTGTGAAAAGCCCGTGAGGCATCGGTGAAGGCAACGTTTTCAAATTGCTGCAGGCCCAGCTCGGTGAGCACGAACTCCGCCCAGTCCTGGCGCAGATTGCCAAAGAACATCAGCCTAAGCCGGTCGCAGATGTCCATCACCTCAAGGCGCACGACCCTGTCCGGCGCCTCTGGCCACCACTGGGTCAGCGGCTGAGTGTCGGTGAGCTGGGGGCCCAACGTGGCTTTTAGTACCGCCTTGCCGGTCGAGGCTGAAAGCCCCGCCGCGCGCATGGGCGTTCTTAGTGCGGCGCGCAGCTCTTCGAGACGCAGCTGGCTGAAAAGCTCTTCTGCGCTGAGTGCCGGGACGTCGTCTACCCAGCCAAGCAGCGTCAGCGGGGCAAGTGCCTCGGCGGTATCACCTATTTCGTCATAGCGCAGCTTGCCGAGCCGGAAAAGCTCGCCCTTGCGCATGACCATGCGCACAAGCAGCGCCTGGGAAGGCTGCGGCAGCGTATCAAAATGACGCAGAAAGGCGCGTTCGGGTGGATTCAACAGATCGGCATGGCGCGCGCCTACCCAGGCCAGCACGAAACGAAAGTTCGTCAGGTAGTAGAAGGGATCATCCAGGGAGGCGGTAACAACAGGAGCACTGTTCATCCATCCATTGTATCAGGGCGCTACCCGGCGCTACCAGCGTTGCGACGGGTCTGATGCCAGGACCTAGCCCACGCGGTGCTGCATCAATATCTCAAGTGCTTGATCCGGCTCTTTTCGAGCGGTTTCCACCGGGCTGGCAGGAGCCGTTTTCCGCCCACCGCCCACCAGCACGTACCACTCGGCCTCGGTCAGATAGCGCTGGCACCAGCGGCTCAGGCCATCGGCCACCGCTTCCCGGCTACGCTCGCCGCCGCGAAAGCCGTGGGCCAGATACAGAAGATCCTGACGGGCGGTTCGTGCACGCGCCGTGCCGCCATGCACCCCGGAAAGCGGGCAGCGCCGGTCATAGGCCGCGTTGGTCAAGGCATTAAGCCAACGCTCCACTTCATGTGCCTGAATACCGCCATAAACTGCCACGCCTGCGCTCCCTGCCCGTCAAGTGGGGCATTAGCCTGCCCGAATAACCGGCGGCTGTCATCTTTGCTGCGGGCTCTCCCGCTCAAAACCCTGTCATACATCGACTACGTTGACACCTATTTCCGCTACCGCATAGTCCCCTGCATCAAAAAGACGGTGGGCCAGCTCGCCTGCGAAAGCCGCGGCTCTGGGCATCGTGGGGCATGTCACTTGACGTCGAGCGGTGGCGGCCACCCCCTTGCCCAGCGGCGTTTCTGATCGGCACTTTGCTGTTTCAGCTGGTACTCGGCCCGGCTGGCGGCGCCCCGGTCGGCAAACGGCTGGGCGCCCAGCAGCGCGACCGGCGGGTTGGCTCTCGTGTAACGCGCCCCCTTACCCGCGCAGTGGGCACGGTAGCGCCTGGCGATGTCGTTGGTGATGCCCACGTAGGTGCCGCGTCGGCACTCCAGCAGATAGACATACCAAGGGCTTGATGAAGATGACGACATCCCTGCTCCTTGACGGGATCGGTTCATGGAGATAAATCGGCAACGAACGCCTCCAGGGCCTCGAGCGGCATCGGTCGGGCCAGCAAGTATCCCTGGAAGATGTCGCAATGATACTCCTTCAGGCGCTGATACTGCTCTTCGGTTTCCACGCCTTCAGCCACGACCGCCAGCCCCAGGTGGTGGGCCATGGAGATGATACCCTGCACGATGGCCGAGTCATCCTCGCTATGGGTCAGCTCATTGATGAAACTGCGGTCGATCTTTACCGTACTGATCGGCAGGTGCTTGAGATAGCTCAGACTCGAGTAGCCCGTGCCAAAATCATCGATGGAGACGCCAACGTTCATGCTACGCAGCGCGTGAAGCGTATCGATGGCGTCTTCGGCGTTGTCCATCAGGATGCCCTCGGTCAACTCCAGACTCAACTGGGAGGCAGGCAGACCGGTGGTCAGCAGGGTCTGGCGCAGCGTGGCGAGAAAGCTCGACCGCTGGAACTGCAGGGGCGACAGGTTTACCGCCACTCGAATGGCCCCCAGCCCCTTGTGGGCCAGCAGCTGCATGTCCAGGCAGGCGCGCTTGAGCACCCACTCGCTGATCGGGATGATCTGGCCGGTCGCTTCGGCCAGGGGAATAAAGCGCGCCGGTGAAATGAAGCCTTTCTCCGGATGCTCCCAGCGCAGCAGCGCCTCCACGCCGGAAAGCATTCCTTCCCGGTTGATCAGCGGCTGGTAGTGCAGCGCAAACTCTTCACGCTCGATGGCCTCCTGCAGGTCGTTGCGCAGCACCATGCGCTCGCTCACCGTATCGGTAAAGGCGTGGGTAAACCACTCGTAGGCGTTACGCCCCTGCTGCTTGGCCTTGTACATGGCCATGTCGGCCTGCTGAATCAGCGTCTGCGGCTGCAGGGTATCCTCCTGACTGATCGCGATGCCGATACTCGCCGTCAGGTAGAGCTCGTGGGTGTCGATACGGTAAGGACGTGCCAGCGTGGGCAGAAGCCGCTCCACCAGGTCGATCACTTCTGCGTCGTGATCGATCCCGACCTGCAGAATCACGAACTCATCGCCACCCATGCGCGCCACGATGTCCTCGCTCCCCACCACGTTGACCAGCCGGCGGGCCACTTCCACCAGCACCTGATCGCCCACCGCATGGCCGAGGTTGTCATTGATCGGCTTGAAGTCGTCCAGGTCCACGAACAGCACGGCCATGCGCTGGTTGCGCTGGCCAAGCGTTACGAACTGCTTGAGCAGGGCATCCTCGAAGAACATGCGATTGGGCAGTCGGGTGAGGTCATCGTGAGAAGCATGGTAGGCCAGCTGTGCCTCGTAGGCCTTGTGCTCGGTAATATCGTGCTGTACGCCCACGTAGTGCGTCACCCGGCCTTCATGATCGCGCACGGGAGCGATATAAAGATCATTCCAGAACGGCGTGCCATCCTTGCGGTAGTTGCAGATCGTCACGTTCACTTCATGCTGTGCCTGAATCGCATTGCGGATTCGCTGGACCACCTCGGGCGAGCTTTCGGGGCCCTGCAGAAAACGGCAGTTCTTGCCGATGATCTCCTGCTGGCTATAGCCGGTCATCAGGGTACACGCCTTGTTGGCGTAGATGATCGGCAAATCGGGCCGCTCGGCATCGGCAATCAGGATGCCGTTGACGCTGGCTTCCACGCTGCGCTCAAGGGTGCGCAGGCGAGACTCCTGCTCGCGGGCAGCGGTGACCTCCTGGGCAATGGCATGCACGCCCTTGACCGTGTCATTGACCATCATCGGCAGGTGAATGATGTCCAGCAGGTGCAGGCGTCCGGTACGGTCCTTGAGGGACAGCTCGTAGCGGTCGATGCCGCCGCGCATGGCCGTCTCGATATACGCCTGGACGCGCATCACATCCTGCTCGGCAATGAAGAAGGTGAACGGCTTGCCGAGGATCTCGTCGACCGAGTAGCCGGTCAGCGCAGCGCACGTGGCGTTGGCCGTCACGAAGCAGCTCTTTTCATCCAGGGTAAACACCGCATCAGGATGATGGGTAAACAGCGAGCGGTAGCGCTGCTCACTCTCTTCCAGCGAACGCCGCACCTGAAAGCGCTCGACGGCCAGCGCCATCAACCCGGTGGCTTTTTCGATCTGTTCGGTATCGGCACCGCTTGGCGTACTGGGGCGCGAATAATAGACCGCCACCGTGCCAAGCAGCTGCCCCTCGCCCCCGAACACCGGACTCGACCAGCAGGAAGCAAGCCCCGCCTGGCGGGCCACGCCATGGTAGCCGCGCCAGCGCTCGTCTTCGGCAATGTTGGCGCAGATCACCGAGGCCCGCTGAAACGCCGCGCTGCCGCAGGCGCCATTGTTGGCGCTGATCAGGATACGCGCAATGGCGCTGCGGTACGCGACGGGCAGGCGGCTGCCCGCCGCAAACTCCAGATGCGTGCCGGCGTCGTTCACCAGCATGACCGAACAGAGGGCATGGGGAAGCTCTCGCTCGAGCATGAGGCACAGGCTTTCGAGTATCTCGTCGAGCGGCTGCTCCTGAGCGATCATGCGCTGGACCATCTGCTGGTCTTCAAGCGAGCGGCGCGTCAGGGCAAGCTCGCGGGCGCGCTGTACGCTCATGCTCACCACGCCCAGGCTGAACGCCAGCAACCCGCTCAGCAGCAGGCTGCCAAACGCGATGGCAAACGGCAGCAGGTTCAACTGATACCAGTTATGGTGGCTGCCCGGGTAGGCGTATAGCTCTATGTTGATGCCGCCGGGCAGGCCAATGTGCCGTGTTGCCAGCGCAAGCGCCGGGGTTTCCATCACATCGGCAGCAAACCCGGCCGGGTGCAGCCGGACAAGCGTCGTGTCGTCGCGATTGACACTGACCTGGAAAGGCCCTACCTCGAGGCGAAGCTCGTTTTCGAGCATGATGGCAAGATCGACACTGGCCAGCAGATAATGTCCGCTGGCCGATACGGGCATGAGGAAGAGCGCTTCACGGGGCTGGTCATCATCGGCTATCAATAGCCGTGGCCGGGCCAGGGGTATCTGCATCCAGTTGCGCGTGAACTCATCGTCCAGGCGCTGGCGCAGCCACGCCTCCCTGTCCGGCGAACGGCTTACGCTCCAGCTCCAGGTCAGCCGTTGCTGGTCGACCAGCGCGATGGCGCCGATACTGGGTGTATCGCGCAGATAGTTTCGCGCGTCGCTTTCAAGCAGCACGACATCCCAGCGCGGTCCCATGGCGTCGAGGCGCTCGGCCATACGCTGCATGAGGCGCAGGCGGGTCTGCGTCGCCTGCTCGATTTTCAGCTGTACGTTGTCCAGCAGATATGCCGCCTGCTGCTGGGTCGCCATCTGCTGATAGCTGTTGAGCAGCAACCATATGAAACAGCTGACGATGACCCCCCAAAGCGAGGCCGCCACCGTGACCCGCCCAGGGCTCAGGCGCTCTGGCGTACGGCGCCTGCCGATGATGAGCATGGCGGTACCTGAAAGCCAGGCAACGACCAGCGCCACCATCGGTGAAGAGGAGAAGAGCACGTCACCATCGCCAGGGCCATTCCACAGCTGGCTGATGATCAGCAGCGCAAGCCCCCACAAGCAGACGCCGGCCAGTATCCACAGCCAGCGCCGCCAGGGCGCGGAAAGACCAGCCAGCAGGCAGGCCCCGATCAAGGCAAGAAACGCCCCGGACAGGCTGGTGATACGCCGCCCGCCGGTCAACAGTGAGCCTTCCGCGCCACCCGCCAGGGTGTTGTGCACGATGGTGTAGCTCACGACCAGCAACAAGGCACAGGCGCACGTCAGGCGTGCCTTGTTCCACCCCTGCAAGGCGGCCAGAAGCCCGACACCGACCAGCAGCACGACCAGTGCACCATCCGGCACCAGAGTGGCAAACAAGGGATTGGCAGGTGCGCTGAATCCAACGACCAACCCTATCGCCCCCATGCATACCAGCGTTGCCAGGATCATCAGCAAGAGGGTTTCCAGCGCTAGGTTACGCGTATTAATCGGCATGGTCGGCGTCTCTTGAAACCTGGGCGGCGTAGAGTGGATCAGCGTCTGAAGTGTACGTGTTCAGCCAGCGGCGCCAGTTTGTAAAACTGCTCGTTCAGATAGTCGCCATACGCGGCCAGCGGTCGGTAGTCGATCAATGAGCCGTAGTCGTGGGCCAGACGGTAGCGTAGGGACGTATCATTCAATGCCTGCGCCAGTGCGTTGGCCAACGTGGCCAGCCTCTCCGGCGGCGTGTCCAGCGGAGCAAGAAGTCCTCGATCCGCCGTATTCACCAGATCGATCCCCTGCTCGCTCAGGGTCTCTATTCGGGGCAGTCCCGGCAGACGCTCGCTTGCGGCCACACCGAGCGGCGTCAAGGCATGAGAGGCGTACAGCTGCCCCGTCGAGGGCATGTCCAGCAGGGCAAAATCGATCTCATGAGCGAGCAACGCCTCCACCTGGGAGCTCATGCTGGGAAAGTGCACCACCAATACATCGGCAGGTGAAATACCGCTTTGCTCAAAAAACTGCAGCCAGAAGAGGTGATCGTTGGAGTGACGGGTAACGCCAAAGGCGAGGGGAGTCGAGCGCTGGTTGACCAGCGCTGCAATATCACTGGCCCTTTGGGCACGGTGCCCGGCATAGGTCGTGGGTATGCTGACCGTACGGATCAACATCGCAACGGGTGCAAAATGTGTGTGATTAAACGACGCCTGTCCGGCCAGATAGGCAAGGTCGAGCGACTGATGGCAGACCAGCAGCGTATAGCCATCCGGAGCGGCCTCCAGAACGCGTCGCGCCCCAAGGATGGCCCCACTGCCCGGCATGTATTCCACTGACACGGACTGGCCCAGATAAGGTTGCGCTGCCTTGAAGATATCGCGCAACAGCACATCGCTTGGCCCCCCTGCCATGTAGGGAATCACGACGCTAATCTCTTCTTGTGGAAAGCTATCGCTGGCAATGGCCCAGTTGGCAATCAACAGTAATCCGCTTGCTATCGCTATCTTCAAGTAACGTAACGCACCTCTGCCACTACACGCCATGCCCCCTGTCCCTCGTTTTATTTAGTAACGTATAGCTACTCTTTGCAACATAGCTTCAATTTTCGGCCGCTACCACAAAAGCATGGGTCGTTGCGGCGCGGTTTGAGGCGCACGACAACAGGCGTTCCGTTCACGTACCACCAGCGGCCGCCCTCCTTCACGAAACGCGAGTTCTCCTCCAGCATGTGCCAACGCTCACGCTCCTTGAAATAGGCACGAAAGTGAACACTGCCGCCCTCGGTTTGAGAAGACGCCTTTGGGCTATCAAGCTCGCTTTTGACAATTGATAAGCCTTTCCACTGGGTCTGGGGATCGGGCGCCAGCGTTCGGGGCCGCGTGCTGCTGTGCCAGGTCGTCAGCAGGTAGTCGTGCAGCTCAAGCACAAAGGCCGTGTAGCGCGAGCGCATCAAGGCCTCAGGCGTTGGTGCAGGCTCGCCCTGATGGTAGCGCCCACAGCACTGAGGCGTGGACAGGCCCGTGCCGCACGGGCAGCTGGATGTGTCTTGCAACGTCATGATCCTGGCTCGGTAAATTTGGTCAGGATAAGACTAACCGATCACTTGGAGAGCGTCTTGCTGCACGTCTGCTTTTAGTTCGATATTCATGCGTTGTTAGGCGTATAGTGGTTGGCGCAGTATTTAAAAGGCCGTTTGGCACGTTGGTGCCTGGAAGACAGCGCTCGGCACATCGACGCCTGGCGCACTCAAGAATATATCAGCACGTCAGATAACGGAGCACGAAACACGACCCCATCATTCTTTCCAAAGGCAGCGGAGGTTCTCATGAAGGTTTACAGACCGGAATGGCAGTGCACGTTCAGCGTAAGCGAAGGCGCAGAAGAATCAGCTAACTGGAAAGAGCGAGTCGCCTGGCGGCTTCGCGCCATGGCCGACCGCCTGGACGGCGTCGGTCGCACGCTCAAGATCGATTGCAATGTGACCCCTCAGGTAAGCCGCGAGGAGGTCGATACCTGCCTGGGCAAAGGCTTTGAAGTAACCCAGCAGCTATTGACGCAACTGGCCCATCAACAGGCCTGCGAAGACGTCATGCGTAATGCCAAGGGCGAGCTTTTCGAGGAGCGCTCTTCACTCTAGGCTCTTGCGCATACAAGAAGATCTGCAGACACCCGCTCAGGCGGGTGTCTTCGTTTGCGGCACTCCCATGCAGGGCTGCCCGGCACCGCATCAGAGGCGCCTTGACTCGACTACTCCTCGAACGGCACTTCCAGCGCCCGCCCCATCCGGGTCATGAAGTCCACGCAGGCGGCAAGTTCGCTTTTCTCAATGTACTCGTCCGGCTGGTGGGCCTGGGCGATGCTGCCCGGGCCCAGGATGATCGTCTGCAGCCCCTGGCCCTGAAACTGCCCTGCTTCGGTGGCGTAGGCTACCGCGTGGTTGCAGCAGGCGGCGGGCAGGTGGTCCTTGGCCAGGCGCAGCACGTTTTCGTTCCCCTGATCGGCAAGCCCCGGCACCGTCACGTTCAGCGCTTCGGTCGTGATCTTGACCGTCTTGCCGCGCGCCTCGAGCTCGGCTTTCAGCGTTTCAGCATAGGCCTCGAAGCGGGCAAAGACCTCTTCGAACGTTTCGGTAGGAAGATGGCGGATCTCCCACTCGAAGGTGCACTCCCGGGCCATGATATTGATCGCCGTGCCGCCCTGGATTTTGCCCACGTGCAGGCTGGTGTGGGGCACGTTGAAGGCGTCATCCACCTTGCCCTCTTCCACCAGCGTGGCCATGGTGTCCTCGATGAAGGTAACGAGCCGCGCGGCCACATGGATCGCCGAGGTGCCCTGGTTGACCTGGCTGCTGTGCGCCTCGACGCCCGTGACCGTGGTGCGCAGGTTGGTCGCGCCCTTTTGCGCCACTACCGGCTGCATGTTGGTGGGCTCGCCGACGATCACGTGGGCGGTGGTCGAGTAGTGCTCGACGAAACGTTTGATCAGCGCGGGGGCGCCCACGCAGCCGATCTCTTCATCATAGGAGAAGCCAACGTAGATGGGCTGGGCGAGCGGGGCGTTTACCCACTCAGGCACCATGGCCAGGGCGCAGGCGATAAAGCCTTTCATGTCGCAGGTACCACGCCCGTAGAGTCGACCGTCACCGCCATCATGTAGCGTGAAGGGGTCTGTCGACCAGGGCTGGCCTTCGACCGGCACGACGTCGGTGTGGCCGGAGAGCATCACCCCGCCCGGCGCGTCCGGGCCGATGCGCGCGATCAGATTCGCCTTGGTACCGCAGGGGCTCATCACCCGCTCCGAGACGACGCCGTGGCGCTCGAGATACCCTTCGACGAACTCGATCAGCGCCAGGTTGGAGCCACGCGAGGTGGTATCGAAGGCGACCAGTTGGCCGAGTAGCGATTGTGCATCTGTCATGTCGTGGCCCTTGCGTATCGACTTTTTCATCACCCTATCTTCATCACCCTATCACCGCCTTTGGGCGACGCCTACTGCCAAAGTTCAATGGAGCCCTTCCCCACCCCGGCTAGCCTTCATCAAAACGTCATAAAGACGTACTACCGTTCAGTGCGCTTTCAAGAATCAATAAATGCACTGCGCCATGGGCGCCCCAGGTCAAAAAAGGAGCTTTTATGTCTCGTTTTACGTTGCGCGCGTTATCGGCCGGTATCGCGGCGGCCACCTTGAGCGTTTCCGCCCAGGCCGCCACCGAGATCACCTGGTGGCACTCCATGGGCGGGGAACTGGGCGAGCGCCTGAGCGAGCTTGCCAGCGACTTCAACGCCACCCAGGACGAGTACCGGGTCAATCCTTCTTATCGCGGCGAGTACGAAGCGACGATGGTCAACACCATCGCCGCCTTCCGCGCTGGCCAGCAGCCCCATATCGTGCAGATTTACGAGGTGGGCACCGGCACCATGATGGCCGCTCGCGGCGCGATCTACCCGGTTTATGAGCTGATGGAAGCGCACGGCAACACGTTTAACCCGGACGACTACCTGCCCGTGGTGACCGGCTACTACACCGACACCGACGGCAATCTGCTCTCCCTGCCGTTCAACTCCTCCACGCCGATCCTCTACTACAACAAGGACGCCTTCGAGGCCGCCGGCCTCGACCCACAAGCGCCGCCGACCACCTGGGCGGAGATGGGCGAAATGGGCCAACAGATCGTCGACGAGGGCGCGGCGTCCTGCGGCTTCACCATGGCGTATGCCGCCAACTGGATCGGCCTCGAGAACTTCTCGGCGCTGCACAACCAGCCGATCGGCACCGAAGAGAACGGCTTTGGCGGCCTCGATACCGAGTTCGAATTCAACGGCGAGGTGCAGGCGCGCTTCTGGGATCAGTTGAAGGAGTGGAACGACAGCGGCGTCTATAGCTACGGCGGCCCGGCCAATGGGCCGGATGCGGCGCCCTCGTTCTACTCCGGCGACTGCGCCATGTACATGAACTCCTCGGCGTCCCGCGCTGACGTGTTGGCCAACTCGGACTTCGAGGTCGGTTTCGGCATGCTGCCCTATTACGACGACGTCGACGGCGCGCCGCAGAACTCGATCATCGGCGGGGCGACGCTCTGGGTGCTCTCCGGCCACGACGAAGACGAGTACGCCGGTGTGGCCGAGTTCCTCGAGTACCTCTCGCTTCCCGAGGTGCAGGCCGAGTGGCACCAGGAGACCGGTTACCTGCCGATCACCACCGCCGCTTATGAGCTGAGCCAGGAGCAGGGCTACTACGACGAGAACCCGGGCGCGGACATCGCCATCGAGCAGATCAACCTGAACGAGCCGACGGAGAACTCCAAGGGCCTGCGCTTTGGCAACTACCCCCAGGTGCGCATGGTGCTCGACGAGGAGTTCCAGGCGGTACTGGCAGGCTCGAAAAGCGGTCAGCAGGCGCTGGACGACGCGGTGCGCCGCGGCAACGAGATCCTGCGCGACTTCGAATCGGCCAATAACTAGACCCTGACGGCGTCCACCCGACCCCGGCCTTCGCGGCCGGGGTTCGTCGTGGAGGCCCTCCCATGGGCCCGGCGCGCCGGGCCCATGGGAGGGCGTTTCCCCAAGCGCTTCGAACCTGCGTTGAACAGGACACACCATGCAGACCAAACGCTCCACCTACCAGAACCGGTGGCTTCCCTTCTTCCTGCTCGCCCCGCAGCTCATCATCACGCTGGTATTCTTCATCTGGCCGGCGAGCCAGGCGGTGAAATCGAGCTTCGAGCGCACCGACGCCTTCGGCTTCAACACCACCTTCGTGGGCCTTGCCAACTACACCCGCGTGCTGGCCGACCCCAGCTACCTGAACGCGCTCGGACGCACCGCGATCTTTTCTGTCTCGGTGACGCTGCTCTCCATGAGCCTGGCGCTGTTGATGGCGGTGTGCGTCAACCGGGTGCTGAAAAGCGCGAAGTTCTACACCACCCTGCTGGTCTGGCCCTACGCCGTCGCGCCGGTGGTGGCCGGGGTGCTGTGGTGGTTTCTGTTCAACCCGACCATCGGGCTTCTGCCGCACCTGCTCGACTGGTTCGGCATCCACTGGAACCACCGCGTCTCCGGCAGCCAGGCGATGATCTTGATCACCATCGCCGCGGCCTGGAAGCAGATCTCCTACAACTTTCTGTTCTTTCTCGCCGGGCTGCAGTCGGTGCCGCACTCGCTGATCGAGGCCGCCGCCATCGATGGCGCCACGCCCTTCAAGCGCTTCTGGAGCATCGTCTTTCCGCTTCTCTCGCCGACCACGTTCTTTCTGCTGATCATCAACATCAACTACGTGATGTTCGACACCTTCGGGGTGATCGACGCCACCACCGGCGGCGGGCCGGGCCAGGCGACCATGACCCTGGTCTACAAGGTCTACACCGACGGCGTGGCGGGGCTCAACATCGGCTCCTCGTCGGCGCAGTCGGTACTTCTGATGGCTATCGTCATCGTGCTCACCTTCATCCAGTTCCGCTACGTGGAACGTCGGGTCAACTACTAACCCCAGGGATTCAACATGGTCGAGAACAGACCCTTTCTGAACATTCTGACCCACCTGGTATTGATTCTAGGGGTGCTGGTGGTGGCATTTCCGGTCTACGTGGCGTTCATCGCCTCGACCCACGAACCCGGCGCCTTCGTGCGCGGGGTGATGCCGCTGCTACCCGGCGAGAACATGTGGGCCACCTACTCGCAAATGCTGGGTTCCGGCTGGCAGGTGGCGGGGGCGCCGCCGGTGTGGCTGATGCTGGCTAACTCGACGATCATGGCGCTGACGATTGCCATCGGCAAGATCGCGATCTCGATTCTCTCCGCGTTTGCGATCGTCTACTTCCGCTTTCCGTTTCGCATGCTGGCGTTCTGGATCATCTTCATCACCCTGATGCTGCCGGTGGAGGTGCGCATCATCCCCACCTACGCCGTGGTGGCGGATCTGGGCATGCTCAACTCCTACGCCGGGCTCACGCTTCCGCTGATCGCCTCGGCCACCGCCACGTTCCTGTTTCGCCAGTTCTTCATGACCGTCCCCGAAGAGCTGATGGAAGCGAGCCGCGTCGACGGCGCGGGGCCGATGAAGTTCTTCAAGGACATACTGCTGCCCGTCTCGATCACCAATATCGCCGCTCTGTTCGTGATCATGTTCATCTACGGCTGGGTGCAGTACCTGTGGCCGCTTTTGGTCACCACCGACGAGGACTTCTACACCATCGTGCTCGGCATCAAGCGCCTGATGGCCTCCTCGGACCGGGTGCCGGCCTGGAACCTGATCATGGCCACGGTGACGCTTGCCATGGTGCCGCCGGTGCTGGTGGTGCTGTTGATGCAGAAACTGTTCGTGAAAGGCCTGACCGAGACGGAGAAATAGCATGGCCAGTATTACCCTCGAAGGGCTGAAGAAAACCTACTCCGGCGATGTGCAGGCGGTAAAGGGCATCGATCTTGCCATCGAAGACGGCGAGTTCGTGGTGCTGGTGGGCCCGTCCGGCTGCGGCAAATCCACGCTTCTGCGCATGGTGGCGGGCCTGGAGACGATCACCGACGGTACGCTGAAGATCGGCGACCGGGTGGTCAATAACCTCGAGCCCGCCGAGCGCGATATCGCCATGGTGTTCCAGAACTACGCGCTCTACCCGCACATGACGGTGTACAACAACCTCGCCTACGGGTTGAAAAACCGCGGCTTCAAGAAGGCGGCGATCGAGGAGCGGGTGCGCAAGGCCGCGAAGATGCTCGAGATCGAGGAGTATCTTTCCCGCAAGCCGCGCAATCTTTCCGGCGGCCAGCGCCAGCGGGTGGCCATGGGCCGGGCGCTGGTGCGCGAGCCGGCGGCGTTTCTGTTCGACGAGCCGCTTTCGAACCTGGACGCCAAGCTGCGTGTGCAGATGCGCGTCGAGATCAAGCAGCTTCAGCGGCGGCTCAAGACCACGAGCCTCTACGTCACCCACGATCAGTTGGAAGCCATGACACTGGGCGACCGGCTGGTGGTGCTCAACGGCGGTCGGATCGAGCAGGTGGGCACGCCCATGGAGATCTATGCCCGCCCCGCCTCGATGTTCGTGGCCGGGTTCATCGGCTCGCCGGCGATGAACATGGTGCCCATCGAGTACCTCTCGAGCCACGGCGCCGGGGAGCTGCTGGCGGATTTGCCGGCCCGGACCGATATTATCGGCATCCGCCCGGACGACATGCGCCTGACCCCGCCGGCGACCCCGCACCTGGTGGTGGAATCCACCCTCGAGCTTTATGAAGCCGCCGGGGCCGAAAGCCACCTCTACGTGCGCTTGTCCGAAAGCGACCAGCCGACGGTGATCCGCGTGAGCGGCCAGCCGCCGGTGAAGGAGGGCGAAACGCTGCGCTTTTACGTCGCGCGCGAAGCGCTCCACCCCTTCAACGGCGACACCGGCAAGCGCACGGGTTAGCGCCCGCCCGCCTACTGGCGGGCGATATCCTTGAGGCGCCCTTCCACCCGGGGCGCGACCTCACCTTTCGCCACCAGGTAGTCCCGCAGCATCTCCCAGTCGGTGTTGCCGACGATGTGGCTGCGGTCGTCGTCATACGCCGCTTCGAGTGCTTCGTGGTTGTCGCCGCCGCTGGCGGTGAAGTTATTGGTGGCGATGACGTAGGTGCGCTCAAGATCGATATCCACGAGCTCGCCGCCCTGGGTCACCTTCAGGCTCACCAGCCGCTCGCCGGCGGGTCGGCGGCTGTCATACTGGATCTCGGTGCCGCCGGAGACCTGCAGGAAGGCACCGCTCTCCTCTGGAGCGCTTGCCAGCGCAATCTCGAAGGTTTCCCAAAGCTCGGCGCCGGTGACGTCCATCAGCGTCAGGCGGTTGCCGAAGGGCTGCACGGCGATCAGCTCGCCCACGGTCACCTCCCCCGCCGCGATCGGCTCGCGAATGCCGCCGCCGTTTTGCAGCGCCAGCACCACCTCCGGATTCACCCGGCGGGCGGCCTTGAGCTGGCCGTCGGCAATCAGGTTACCCAGCGCCGTTTCATCGGCGCGCACGCTACGTTCGTCACCAGCGCCGTGGCGCGGGTTGGCAAGCGCCTCGGCCAGGTGTACGCCCACCCGAGCATCGCGCAGCGCTTCGATGCGCGCGGTGTAGGGGGCAAGCATGGCGGCCGCCTCGGCGTCCGGTTCGAAATCCTCGGCGGCGAGCAGCTCACCCGTGGCCTCCGTTACCACGCCGTCGTCGTCGAAGGTGACCTGCATCACGCCGAGATACTTGCCGTACTCGTTCGCCTGGCCGATCACGGTGGGGCTTTTGGGTTCGCCCAGGTCGTTCTCGGCAATGAGTACCGGCGCATCGAGCCGGGTGTGGCTGTGCCCACCGATGATCACGTCGATGCCTTCCACGTGCTGGGCAAGCAGGATATCGTTACCTACCGCCGGGTCGCTGTCGTAGCCCAGGTGGGTGAGCGCGACGATCTTGTCGATCCCTTGCGCCTGAAACGCTTCGACCATCGCCTCGGCCGCTTCGCGGTAGTCACCGATGGTGACGTTGCCGGGACTCGAGACGGTGTCGCTCGATGGCGTGCTGAGCCCGAAGATACCGATACGCTCGCCGTTCTGCTCAACGACGATGCCGTCGTACAGGTGCCCCGCCCTGGGTTCAAGTTCAGGCTCGCCGTTGATCGAATCTCCCAGCAATTCACCAAATTCGGGGGCGCTCGAGAAGTCCAGATTCGCGCCCAGAATGGGAAAATCCGCCGCCTCGAACAGCGCGGCCAGCGCCTGATGGCCGTGCTCGGGATCGTTCAGGTCGAACTCGTGATTGCCGGGCACGAAGGCGTCGTAGCCCATCAGGTTCATGAATTCGACGGCGTCCTGCCCCTTGAACTCGTTGAAATAGAGCGTGCCGGAGAAGATGTCGCCGGCATCGAGCAGCAGGCCGTCACCAAAGCGCTCCCGCGCCTCGGCCAGCGCGGTGACGAGCGGCGGGTACTGGTCGGTGCGCCCGTGCAGGTCGTTGGTGTGGAAAATGGTCAGTGTATAGGGGGCCGCGTAGGCCGAGGAGCCAAGCAGCCCTACCGCCACGCCTAGCACTACTCGCTGGGTAATAAAACGCATCCGTATGGTTCCTTTTTTGTCAGTAAAACGGTGGCACGGGCCGGCGTCCAGTTTGGACACGCTCTGCTCCCTTGACTACCTTTTGATCAGTACAACCTGCGCAGTAACGAGGTTTGATGACAGGATAAAAAATAAGGGTTCCATGGAGGAATGCCCAGATGAATCGACCGTGCACGATTACGTTTGATGGTAAGCGCTTGACGGGTAACGCGGATGAGCCGCTTATCGATTTTCTCGAAGGGCACGGTATTGCGCTTCCCAGCGTGTGCTATCACCCGGCGCTAGGCGCACTTGAAACCTGCGACGCCTGCTGGGTCGAGGTAGAGGGTGAATTGACGCGCGGCTGTACGCTGCGCACTTTTGAAGGCCTGGCCATCTCGAGCCGTGATACCCAGGCCACCGCCGCCCGCCACGAGGGCATGGACCGCCTGCTGGCCAAGCATGAGCTTTACTGCACCGTGTGCGAAAACAATAACGGCGATTGCCGCGTGCATAACGCCGTGGTCGAGATGGACATCCCCATCCAGCGCTACGAGTTCAAGCCCAAGCCCCACCCCAAGGATACCTCCAGCCCGTTTTATACCTACGACCCGGACCAGTGCATTCTCTGCGGCCAGTGTGTCGAGGCGTGCCAGAACGTCGAGGTCAACGAAACCCTGAGCATCGACTACTCGAGCGAACACCCGCGCGTTTTATGGGATGGCGGCAAAGCGATCAATGACTCGAGCTGCGTACACTGCGGCCACTGCGTCACGGTATGCCCGTGCAACGCGCTGCAGGAAAACAGCATGTTTGGCCAGACAGGCCCCTTTACGGCGCTGCCCTGGTCGCTCAAGCGCCCCATGATCGAGATGGTCAAGGAGGTCGAGAAGACCATCAGCGCCAAACCCATTACGGGGGTTTCCGAACTGGACGCCACCTGGCGCCAGCCGGGCATCAAGCGCACCAAGACCGTGTGTACCTACTGCGGGGTGGGCTGCTCGTTCGAGATGTGGACCCGTGACCGGCACATTCTGAAGGTACAGCCCACCGAGAGCGCCCCCGCCAACGGCATTTCTACCTGCTTGAAGGGCAAGTTCGCCTGGGATTTCGTCAACAGTAAAGAGCGCCTGACCACGCCCTTGATTCGCGAGAACGGCCGCTTTCGCGAGGCGAGCTGGGATGAGGCGCTCGATCTCGTCGCCAGCCGGCTTCTAGAGGTGCGTGACACCCACGGCCCGCAAAGCCTGGGCTTTATCGGCTCCAGCAAGGCGAGCAACGAAGAGGCGTATCTCACCCAGAAGATCGCCCGGCTGATCATCGGCACCAACAGCGTCGACAACTCCTCGCGCTACTGCCAGAACCCGGCGACCAAGGGGCTGTTTCGTACCGTGGGCTATGGTGGCGACGCCGGCACCATCCAGGATATCGAACAGGCCGAGGTGGTCGTGCTGGTGGGCAGCAATACGGCGGAGAACCATCCGGTCATCGCCTCGCGCATCAAGGCCGCGCAGAAGCTGCGCGGCCAGAAGCTGGTGGTCTTCGACCCGCGCAAGCATGAAATGGCCGAACGCGCGAATCTGTTTCTGCGCCCCAACAGCAGTACCGATTTGATCTGGGCCTCGGCGCTGTCGCGCTACATGTTCGATAACGGGTTGGCAGATGAGGAGTTTCTGAGCCGCTGGGTGAACAATGTCGAGGCCTACCGCGCATCCCTGGCGCCCTTTACGCTCGAGTTCGCCGAACAGAAAACCGGCATTCCCAAGCAGCAACTGATCGACGCCGCCGAGCTGATCGGTCGCGCCAAGAGCGTCTGTCTTCTGTGGGCCATGGGCATTACCCAGCATAGCCACGGCTCGGACACCAGCACCGCGCTCTCCAACCTGCTGCTGGTCACTGGCAACTACGGCAAGCCCGGCACCGGCGGCTATCCGATGCGCGGGCATAACAATGTTCAAGGCGCCAGCGACTTTGGCTGTCTGCGCAACATGTACCCGGGCTATGAGAAGGTCACCGATGAAGACGTCCGCAAGCGGTGGGCAAAAGGCTGGGGTGTCGAACCAGACCAGCTCTCACTGAACGAGGGGTGGGGTAACTTCCTGATGGTGCAGGCGGCGTCTGAAGACAAGCTCAAGGCGATGGTCATCATCGGCGAGGAGACGGCGTTCTCCGACGCCAATACCCATAACGTCCACTCCGCGTTCGAAAGCCTGGATTTCATGGTGGTGCAGGACATGTTCTTGAGCCGCACCGCTCAGTTTGCCGATGTGGTGCTGCCGGCCTGCCCCAGCGTCGAAAAAGAGGGCACCTTTGTGAACACCGAGCGGCGTATACAGCGCTTTTACCAGGCGCTGGAGTCACTGGGCGACAGCCGCCCGGACTGGCGTATCCTGACGGATCTTGCCGCGCGCATGGGCCATGACTGGGGCTACACCCACCCCAGCGAAATCATGGCAGAGTGCGCGTCGATCTCACCGCTGTTCGCCGGGGTCAGCTACGAGCGCCTGGAAGGCTGGAAATCGCTGCTCTGGCCGGTTGCCGCCGATGGTACTGATACGCCACGGCTGTATACCGACGGTTTTCCGACCGAAGATGCCAAGGCCAGCCTGTTCGTTCTTGAATGGCAGGAGCCTCTCGAGGCTGCAGATGACGAATACGCGTTCATGCTCAACAACGGCCGCCTGCTGGAACACTTTCAAGGTACCAACCAGACCGGAAAATCGCAGGGCATCTGGGACCAGGTACCCGGCAGCTTTGTCGAGGTAAGCCCTGAGCTGGCGGCCGAGTACGACATCCAGGACGGCACCTGGGTACGCATCACCTCCCGGCGGGATAGCCATGAATTTCCCGCACTGGTCACCGATCGAGTGGCGGGCAAGACGCTCTATCTACCGATTCACTTTGGCAAGCCCGGGGTCAACGGGTTGACCGGCGAGCATACCGACCCGGTCGTTCACACCCCCGCCTACAAGGAGACGGCCGTCAAGCTCGAGGTGCTCGACAAGCGTGGCGCCCCGCCCCTGCCCAGCACCAATTACCGCTTTGGCAAGCGCA
The DNA here is from genome assembly GCF_020075495.1 of Vreelandella aquamarina. Classification (GTDB taxonomy): domain Bacteria; phylum Pseudomonadota; class Gammaproteobacteria; order Pseudomonadales; family Halomonadaceae; genus Vreelandella; species Vreelandella aquamarina_A. The sequence goes on along the minus strand of NZ_JABYQT010000012.1, from coordinate 41,244 downwards.
CGCCCAACGAAGGCGTGGCCGTCGAGGTCAAGTGGGCCAATGATGATTATCGGCTGCCCCCTGCCCACCAAACGAATCCGAGGAAAATGTAATGGCCGAACGAATTTCCCATGACGTGACGCCGCCCAAGATCGGCCCGGATGCCCAGGAAGAGCTGGACAGACTCGTGCAGACGCTTCATGAACACGGCGTACTGCGGTTTGCCAACGATGTGGTGGCGTCCAACCAGGAGTTGCTGCGCATTCTGGTCGGCGGGCTGAACAAGCAAGGCTCGCTCAACGCCATTCAAAACCTGTCAGTGATCGCCATGACGCTGTCTGCACTACCGCCGGAGCGCTTTTACCAAGTGATGTCTGCCCTTGGAGAAGGCATCGAGCAGGTCGGCAACCACCGCCACGACGAAGCGCAGGGGCATGCCCCCAGCGCCAGAAGCCCGCAGAAGGATCCAGAAAAGGACAGTGCTCCCGGCATCACCGGCCTCTACCGCATGCTCCATGATGACGAGCTGTGGTATGCCATCAAGCCGATCCTGGCAGGGCTGCGTGCTTTTTCGGAGCGGCTCGACAGACCCGTGGACAAGCCGGTCACCGACGTTACCGGCAAACCCACCGAAGGCCCATGAGATGGGTAACCCCTTGGCGCTCCGGCAGGGAGGCGACCAGCGCAAAGCCCACCCTTTGACATATCCAGCTGAGTTTCTAGGCTTAGAGGCACGCGCAATCTAAGACTTTAGATTAACGACACCTTCGATCAACAGGGAAGCTATCGAGATGAAATATCGTCCTCTGGGCAAGTCAGGGCTGCTGGTATCTGAAATCGTGCTGGGCACCGTGCCATTTGGCGGCAGCGGTGGCTTCGAGAAGGCGGCCAGCGTCGATGTAGCAGGCGCGAAGCGCCAGATCGACCTGGCCATCGATGCCGGGGTCAATCTGATCGACACCGCCGATCTTTACTCCATGGGCGAATCCGAGGAGATCGTCGGAAAGGCCTTGGGTGAAAAGCGTAACGATATCATTCTGGCCTCCAAGGCGCGAAGCCCCTTGGGTGACAACCCCAACCACAGCGGTTTCTCGCGTTATCACCTGATCAACGCCTGCGAGGCAAGCTTGAAGCGCCTGGGCACCGACCACATCGACCTGTACCAGATACACAACTGGGACGGCGTGACGCCTATCGAAGAGATGCTGTATGCGCTGGATCACCTGGTGCAAAGCGGCAAGATCCGCTATTACGGCACCTCCAACTTTACCGGCTGGCAGATGATGAAGGCCATCGGCAAGGCCGAGCTTCACAATCTGACAGGCCCCATCAGCCAGCAGATCTACTACACGCCGGAAGCCCGCGAGGCGGAGTACGAGCTGATGCCGCTGGCCATCGACCAGAACATCGGCACGCTGGTATGGGGGCCGCTGGGCGAAGGCCTGTTCAACGGCAAGGTGCGCCGCGGCCAGAAAGCCCCGGAAGGCACCCGCCAGGGCAACGGCTGGCCCGAACCCTACGTGCATGACATGGAGCGCGCTTACGACATCATCGAGCTTTTAGCCGAGATCGCCGAGACGCACAATACGTCCATCCCGCGCACCTGCCTTGCCTGGCTGAAGGATCGTCCGGGCGTGACGTCGCTGATCGTGGGCGCACGTAACGAAGAGCATTTGAAGGACGACCTGGCCGCCGCCGAGCTTGCGCTGAGCGATGAAGAGATCGAGCGTATCGAAGCCGCCACGCGTCCAGCCCCGCAGTACCCCTACTGGCACCGGGTCGTGGCAGGCATGGACCGTATCGACAAGGCCGAGAAACCGTTTATCGACAACTACCGCAAGACCATCGATAAGCGCGACGACGAGCGTTGATACTGACACGCCCGAAAGCCTTCCCGGCTTTCGGGCGTTGCCTGGTGAGCATCAACCATTAATGAAACTGCTGCTGTGCCCCTGCATGCGGTAAAAATAATTAATTTTTTTGGCCATCGTTTTTCAGCCCCTCGCAGACTGCGCTCGTTGCTTGCCCTGGTGGCGAGGTTCGCGGAGAAAACCTGTCTCACTTCTTTAAAACAATTATTAGTCAAAGACTTACATTATACCTTCAAGATTTCACATAAACGCCATGTGGGCTTAACAAGCGAGTGTTAATAACAAACCGAGCAAAAAAGCTAAGTATTGCTCGCCATTTTGTCATCGCTTGTTCACTCGCCTGACTTGGCAGTGTCACCGTCTCTGACCACACTGCATTAAAATGTGATTAAGGGACGGATCGCTTATGCGGCTTTGCATTGTCAGCGAAACCTGGGCGCCGGAGATCAACGGGGTTGCGCATACGTTGAGCCGACTGCATCAGGAGCTCTTTCGCCAAGAGGTCTGCGTGGACGTGATTCGTCCCCGGCCACGCACCACGGCGCAGGCCGTAAACGTCGGCCAGGAACTGCAGGTCAATCGCTGCGCCATGCCCGGCTACACGGATGTTCAGGTCGGCTTGACACGCCCTTCTACCCTTCGGCGCTTCTGGCGCGAGCATCGTCCGAACGTGGTTTATCTTGCCACTCAGGGCCCGCTCGGCTGGGCAGCGCGTCAGGCTGCCCGGCGGCTGAACATTCCGCTGGTGGCCGGTTGGCACACCAATTTCGACCACTACTGCCACGACTACGGCGTGCCCTGGCTTGCCGCGGCCACCCGGCGCTATTTGCGCTACTTCCATAACGGCTGCGAGCTGACGCTGGTACCGACTCACCTTCAGGCACAGACCCTGCGCGAGCAGGGTATTCACAATGTCCACGTGATGGCGCGAGGGATCGAGGGCGAGCGCTTTTCACCCGACCACCGCGACATGGCCTTGCGCCAGCAGTGGGGAGTCAGCCTGCATCAACCTGTCGCGATTTATGTGGGCCGCCTGGCGCTGGAGAAAAACCTCACCTTGCTGCAGGAAACCCTGCAGGCCATGCGCGAGGTGCGCCCGGACATGGCCCAGGTGATCGTGGGCGATGGCCCGGCCCGTGCGCAGCTCGAAAAGGCGCTTCCCGAGGCGCACTTTACCGGCTTCGTGGAAAAAGAAGAACTTGCCCGCTACTACGCCAGCGCCGACCTGTTCATCTTCCCTTCGCTCTCTGAAACCTGGGGCAACGTGGTAGCCGAGGCCATGGCAAGCGGGCTGGCGGTCGTGGCGTATCGTCATGCGGCGAGCGCCGAGTTGATCGAAAGCGGCCAGAACGGTATTACCGTCGCCCCGGAAGATAGCGACGCCTTTCAGCAGGCGGCCGTCGAGCTTTGCCAGCATCCGGCCGACTACGCAAGGCTTGGCCGCGTTGCGCGCCTGCGTGCGCTCGAGCAGAGCTGGGCAGGTATTGCCGACCAGTTCCTGCAGTACCTTCACCAGGCCCAGGAGGCTTACCATGCGCCCACGCCCGCTTGTCGTGTTCGATCGTCTTGATCTGCTGGAGTGGCAGCTTTGCCAGCGCGTTACCCGACTGAACCTGTTTCGTCCCTGGCGAATCACCCTGCAGACGGCGAGCCGCTTGGGCGACTGGCCGGTGTGGGTACTGTTGATCGCCGCCCAGCCCTGGCTTCAGCCCGACGGTACCTGGCGCATGATGCAGTACGCCAGCATCGCGCTGCTGGCCATGGTGGTATATCGGCTGATCAAGACGCGCCTGTGCCGCGAACGGCCGTTCATCACGTACCTTGGTGGCGTTCACTGCGGCGAACCCGCCCGTGACCGCTACAGCTTCCCAAGCGGACACACCATGCACGCCGTGCTGTTCAGCGTGCTGGTGGCCGCCCATACGCCCTGGCTGCTGCCTATCGTACTGCCGTTGGCACTGTTGATTGCCATTTCTCGCGTGGGCCTTGGCCTGCACTACATCAGTGATGTCATCGCCGGCGGTGCCATCGGTTATGGCTTTGCCTTTCTTAGCCTCTACTGGATGGGGTGACCTGAACACTTCGCCAATTCAAGCATTAAGCGCTAGATTTAAACCAACCAAGTCATTTCAGGTCTTGCCAAGGTTCATGGCCCTGGCATTCATTAAGGAGCGATGTAATGACCATGACGGTTGGCGAACTCTTCGTGGCGCTGGTGATCATTGCGCTGGCCCTGGTGGCCAGCAATGCACTGCGCCTGAAACTTGCCTGGCTGCGCAGGCTCTTCATGCCAAGCTCGGTGATTGCCGGACTTATCCTCTTGCTGCTGGGCCCGGATGTCATCGGCCGTTTGATCCCCACCCTGTTCGATGATAGCCCAGGCCTGTTTCCCGCCTACGTGCAGGAGAGCTGGTCGGCGCTTCCAGGGCTATTGATCAATGTGGTATTTGCCGCGCTGTTCATCGGCAAGGCCATCCCCGGGCCCAGGACGATCTGGATGCGCGCCGGGCCTCAGGTGGTGGTGGGCCAGACCATGGCCTGGGGGCAGTACGTGGTGGGACTTACCCTGGCGCTGCTGGTACTGGCTCCCTTGTTCAACATGAACCCGATGGTAGGAGCGCTGATCGAGATCGGCTTTGAAGGCGGCCACGGTACGGCAGCCGGCATGGCTGATACCTTTGCCGACTTGGGCTTTGAGGAAGGCGCCGACCTTGCGCTGGGGCTCGCCACGGTCGGGATCGTGTCCGGCGTGCTGATCGGTACGCTGATGATCAATATCGCCGCACGCCGGGGCTTGATTACCCCCAGCAAGGAGAGCGACGACCCGGATGACTTGATGCGCGAGGATGAGCGCCCCTCAACCGACGAGTTCAGCGAGTTCAAGAAAGACCTGACCCATGAAGCCGGCACCACGGACCCGCTGAGCCTGCATATTGGCCTGGTGGGTATCGCCATCTTGCTCGGCTGGCTGATCCTGTCCGGTCTGCAGTGGGTCGAGCAGATGACCTGGGCACGCAACGATGGGCTGGAAATACTGGCGCACGTTCCGCTGTTCCCCATTGCCATGATAGGGGGCGTCATCGTTCAACTGGTGATCACCCGGTTCGGTCTCGAGCACCACGTTTCTACCCGCACCATGGCAAGGATTGCCGGCACGGCTTTGGACTTCACCATCGTGGCGGCTCTCGCCACGCTATCGCTGACCACGCTGGGCGACTACTTCCTGCCGTTTTTGCTGCTTTCCGTGGCGGGCATCGCCTGGGGGCTTTTCGTGCTGGTCGTGATCGCCCCACGGGTCATTCCGGAGAACTGGTTCGAACGGGGCATCGGCGATTTCGGCCAGTCCATGGGCGTTACGGTTACCGGCCTTTTATTGATGCGCATGGCAGACCCGAAAAACGAGTCCGGTGCCTTCGAGAGCTTTGGCTACAAGCAGCTCATGTTCGAGCCGGTGGTAGGCGGCGGCTTGTTTACCGCCGCGGCGCTGCCGCTGATCGCCGAGTTCGGCGCCCTGGCCGTACTGATATTCACCGCGGTGCTGACCCTTGGCTGGCTGGCCTTCGGGCTGCTTTACTTTGGCCGCATGATCCCCGGGCGGGGCAAGGGCCGCTGGAAGCAGTCGTCATGACACAAGCCCTGACATGAAGCCCCCTGACATGAAGCCCCATGCGTGCACTGGCAGGCATGGGGCTTCATGGGGTAGGGCAGAAAAGAGTACGGTAGACAAGAAATAGCAGCAGATGTGCGTTGAACCCTGCCTTGGAGCAGGCTGGCGGTGAGACGGGTCAAATATCAGGTGGCAAATCTTCCCTCTCTTCGGTGGCTACTATAAAAGGGGTCTTGAACATCATGTACAGACCGATGGCAGAAAACCCCAAGAACAGTACAAACATGCATAACATCAGTACCATCGCCATTACGCTTGTCCCTGAAAATACGCGGCTGTGCGTTGTCGTTTTCTAACCGCTTAGATTTAGTATGCCGAAAGGATAGACTAAATCGCTGGCTTCATCTGTACAAAGGCTTTGCATATTATTGCGACGGCACAAAATTATTATAACTATCAATAGCTTGCGAAAAAATAAAAACGCAAAAAAACCATTCCGCTGGTGCGAAATGGTCGTTTTGCATCTGCGCCACTCCCTGGCCTCGACGATTAGCGTGTCCTTACGCTAATACAAGTGAGCAAGATGAGTGTCCTTGAGCTTCCCTATTCTTCTACGTATGGCTCCTGCCTTCCCTTATCGTCTGTCATCTTGCTCACGTTGTTGCTACCTAAGTATTGCACACGCTGGGCCATATCATGCCAATTTGAATTATTTATTATTAAAAACAATACCTTATAAATAAACCGCTCACTCTCATCCCCACCTGACGCGACCACAAAAGTGGTTAAAAAAGGCACATGCGACAAAAAAATACTCCACAGCATGTAACGTTTGGCGCCTTTCATACAATATTTGTACTGCTTATTGGGATTACCCTGGCGTGCTGTCCTACACTCGTTAGGCGAGTAACGATCGCGTGGCATACGCGAGGTTTCCAAGCCGCTTGAACAACAGCTGACTGACATTGCCACCGCCACCTTCAAGGAGTAACGCATGAGTTTTGTACGTGGTATCGAGCATATCGCCCTAACGGTTCCCAACATTGAAGAAGCCGAAGCGTTTTTCATCCAGGCGTTTGACGCAGAGGTACTTTATCGGACGCTTCCCAAGAGCGCAGATGACCAGTCCGGTGAGCAGGTAGGACCCATCAACGGTATGCCCCACGACAATGCGCAGCGTGCCATTTCCATGCTGCGTATGGGCACAGGCGCCAATCTGGAGCTGATCGAGGTGGCAAGCCCCACCGGTGAACCGGCCAATATCAGCACCCTCGGTCCCACTCACTTCTCCATCGTGGTTGACGATATCCAAGCTGCAGGGCGCGCCATCAGGCAAGCCGGTGGCACCATGTTCGACGGGCCGCAGGAGTGCTCTGGAGCCGAAAGCGGGCCAGGCAACCAGCTCTGGTTTTGCCATACTCCCTGGAAAAGCCTCATCGAGATCCTGCAACTGCCCTCAGAGATGACCTACCGGGAAGGCGCGACCAAGACACGCTATATTCCGCCGGCCAGTGAACAAGACGCCAACACGCCTTCTTCCCGGTGACCTGGCTAACCGGCCGCACAAGCTCGCAGCGCCTCGTGAAGATGACCGCTTACGCGTGGTGCTGGGGGCTTATCTGACACGGCGAGTTTTTCTTACCTATTGCGCTATTGCTGGCTACTATAGAAAACAGACAGGCCGCGCGATGGCGAACCTCACTGCTTGCCCACTCAAGTGCCTTCGCTGAACAAGCGCTACTGTCTCGTTCACCAATGACACTTGAGGAAATGGTTCCATGAAACGCAGGGTAATACTGGGTGTAGGGCTACTGACGACGCTGCTTGTCTTGAGCGGCTGCAACACCATTCACGGCGCCGGTGAAGATATCGAGCAAGGCGGCAAGGCCATTCAACAGTCCGCAGCGAGCTGATCTCCATGATGACCGTCTATCTCTCACACGGCTTGGAAAGCGGGCCGGGCGCCCTGAAGATTCAGGCCCTGAAAGGCATTGCGGAAAAACTGGATGACTGCGAGGCGGTCGTCATGGATTACCGGGGCATGGCAGAACCCTCAAGACGCCTGGAGCATCTGCTGGCGACCATTGCCAAGCGCAATGACAAGCCTGAGGAGTGTGTGCTGGCAGGTTCGAGCCTGGGAGGCTGGCTAAGCGCCGCGGCCAGCGCGAAGCACTCCGTGCTCGGCTGTTTCCTGTTGGCCCCGGCGCTGGGGCTGCCCGAGTATCCGCAGACCTCGCCCACCATCGGCGCAAGGCTTACCCATATCATTCATGGCTGGCAGGACGACGTGGTGCCACCTGGCCCGGTGATCGACCACGCCGAGCGGCAGCGGCTCTCGCTACGCATGGTGGATGACGACCACCGCCTGCACGCGAGCCTCGAAACCATTCTTGGCGATTTCGAGCGTTTTCTCGCCCAGTGCCACGCGCTCGACCAGCAGGCGGTTCAGGCCAGCTGTCCGTAGGGCTTTCGGCTACTCGTCGGCGAGCGCCGGCAGCAGGGTCTTGAGCTTGCGCGTCAGCGTATTGCGGCCCCAGCCCAGCAGCTCGGCGGCTTCGCCCTTGCGCCCGCCGGTATGCTTCAACGCCGTTTCGATCAGGATACGCTCGAAGTCCGGCACTGCCTCTTCCAGCAGGTGCGTATGGCCCTCGGCCAGGGCGTGGTCGGCCCACTCCCGAAACGCCGTGCGCCAGTCACCGTGGCCGCCGCTCTCTACGCTTGCAATCGAACGCAGTTCCGGCGGCAGATCCTCGATCAGAATCTCTCGCCCGGAGGCCATGACGGTCAGCCAGCGGCAGATGTTCTCGAGCTGGCGCACGTTGCCCGGCCACGGCAGGCGGGTCAGGTGCGCCTCGGTGTCCGCGGTCAGCACCTTGATATCCGTGGCCAGCTCCTTGGCGGCTTCGGCCAGGAAGTGCCGCGTCAACCGGGGGATATCCTCGCGCCGCTCGGCTAGGCGCGGCAGGTGAATGCGGATGACGTTCAGGCGGTGGAAAAGGTCTTCGCGAAAGCGCCCCTCATCGACCAGCGATTCAAGATTCTGGTGGGTTGCGGCGATGATGCGTACATCCACCTTGACTGGCGTATGCCCGCCTACCCGGTAGAACTCCCCATCGGCCAGCACGCGCAGCAGGCGGGTCTGGGTTTCCGACGGCATGTCGCCGATTTCATCGAGAAACAGCGTGCCGCCGTTGGCCTGCTCGAAGCGCCCCTGACGCTGGGCCGCCGCACCGGTAAACGCCCCCTTCTCGTGGCCGAACAGCTCGGACTCGATAAGATCGCGCGGAATCGCCGCCATGTTCAGTGCAATGAACGGCTTGCCCGCTCGCGGGCTATGCTGGTGAAGCGCCTGGGCGACGCGCTCCTTGCCGGTGCCGGACTCGCCATTGATCAGCACCGTGATATGCGAGTGAGAGAGCCGCCCGATGGCACGAAACACCTCCTGCATGGCCGGCGCTTCACCGATGATTTCTGCATTCAATCCTTCGGGTACACTCACCGGACGTTGCCGCTCGCGGGCGTGGGCCACTGCTCGGCGTACCAGCGCCAGCGCCTCGTCCACATCGAACGGCTTGGGCAGGTATTCGAACGCTCCGCCCTGATAGGAGGCCACGGCGCTATCCAGGTCCGAATGCGCGGTCATCACGATCACCGGCAGATCCGGGTGGGCTTCGCGAATCCGGGCCATCAGATCCAGCCCGTCGATGCCCGGCATGCGGATATCGGTGACCAGCACGTCCGGCGGATCCTCGAGCAGCCTGGACAGCGCCGTATCAGCCCGCTCGATGCACTCGATATCGAGATCCGGCTGTGCCAGTGCGCGTTCGAGCACCCAGCGGATAGCACGGTCGTCGTCCACCACGACCACGCGCGCCACCTCGTTACGTGTTGCCTCAGTCATGACGCTTCTCCGGTGCAGTTAATAACCATGGGAATCAGTAGACGAAATTCGGTATGTCCGGGTTGTGAATCGCATTCGATCAATCCTTGATGTTGGTGCAAGATCGACTGGGCAATGGAAAGCCCCAGCCCACTGCCTTCGGCGCGCCCGGATACCATCGGGTAGAAGAGCGTTTCCTCGAGCCCTTCGGGGACCCCCGGGCCGTTATCGATCACCCCCACCTCGCTGACCAGCCGATGACGTTCGGCGCCAAGCGTGAACTGGCGCCGGGCACGGGTGCGCAGCGTCAGTTCCGGTGCCGGGGTGCCGGCATCGCTCATCGCCTGTACCGCGTTTCTGGCCACGTTGAGCACGGCCTGGATCATCTGCGATTCGTCGCCGGAGAGATCCGGCAGGCTGGGGTCGTAGTCGCGGCTGATGGCAACGTCCGGATGCTCGGCCATCAGCAGTGAACGAACCCGCTCCAGCACCTTGTGGATATTGACCGGCTCGTGCTTGACGATATGGTTGGGGCCGAGCATCGAATCGACGAGATCGCGCAGGCGATCGACCTCTTCGACGATGATATGGGTAAACTCACGCAGCGCCGGATCGCTCAAGTCACGCTCCAGAAGCTGTGCGGCACCACGAATACCGCCCAGCGGATTCTTGACCTCATGGGCCAGCCCCCGGGCCAGTACCTTGATGGTTTCCTGGCGCGTGGTCAGCGCCTCCTCGCGGGAGATCTGCATCAAGCGATCACGAGGCTCCATCTCCAGCAGCAGCTCGTTTTCCGAAAGCGGCGTAACGGTGTAGTCCACCGTCAGCGCTTCGCCACTGACCGGGGTGAGGCGCGCCTCGCGCCGGGTATAGGGATGAAAGGCATCACGCGCCTTGGCCAGCACCTGGTCGATACTTTCATCGCCCCCCAGCAGCGTATCCAGGCTGATCCCCTCCACACGGCTCAAGCTGACCGCCAGCAATGCTTCAGCGGCCGGATTCATCCAGCGCACGCGCAGCTCGCCGTCGAGCAGCAGTACCGCCATGGAAAGATGTTCTAGTAGACGCTGATACATGACGTGTCCTGAGGTATCGCGGGTGAAATCACTCATCGTGCAAGGAAAACTGCAAAAAGCGCGCCAAGTCGTTCACGATTCGGCACCGTGCACAGCATGTGGGCATCAGGCGCTGTCTGGCCGAACGCACTTGGCGCGTGAATCGTCAGCTTCAGCACGCAAGCGCACCATTTTAGTGCATAAAGGCGCATTCAGGCACTGCACGCTCCCCGCTTGAGTGCAATAAAAAAACCCCGCCGAGGCGGGGTTTGAGTGCAGTCACGGCACAGTGATCAGCAGCTGTAGTACATGTCGAACTCGATGGGGTGTGTGGCCATGCGCATGCGCGTCACTTCTTCCATCTTGAGCTCGATGTAGGCGTCGATCATGTCGTCGGTGAACACGCCGCCTTCGGTCAAAAACGCGCGGTCCGCGTCGAGCGCTTCCAGCGCCTGATCCAGGCTGTTGGCGACGGTCGGTACGGCCTTGCCCTCTTCCGGCGGCAGGTCGTACAGGTTCTTGTCCATCGCGTCGCCCGGGTGGATCTTGTTCTTGATGCCGTCGATACCCGCCATCAGCATGGCCGCGAACGCCAGGTAGGGGTTGGCGGTCGGGTCGGGGAAGCGCGTCTCGACACGCTTGCCTTTCGGGCTTGCGGTGTACGGAATACGGATGGAGGCGGAGCGGTTACGCGCGCTGTAGGCGAGCATGACCGGCGCTTCGAAGCCCGGTACCAGACGCTTGTAGGAGTTGGTAGAAGCGTTGGTGAAGGCGTTCAGGGCGCGGGCGTGCTTGATCACACCGCCGATATAGTAAAGCGCCATCTCGGAAAGACCCGCGTACTCGTCACCGGCGAACTGGTTCTGGCCATCTTTCCAGAACGACTGGTGCACGTGCATACCGGAGCCATTGTCGCCAACCAAGGGCTTGGGCATGAAGGTCGCGGTCTTGCCGTAGGCGTGGGCCACGTTGTGGATCACGTACTTCATTTCCTGAACTTCGTCGGCCTTCTTCACCAGGGTGTTGAACTTGACGCCGATTTCGTTCTGACCGGCGTTCGCCACTTCGTGGTGGTGAACTTCGACGGTCTGGCCGATCGCTTCCAGGGTGTTACACATCGCGCCACGGATATCGTGGAAGCTATCGACCGGCGGAACCGGGAAGTAGCCGCCTTTCACGCGCGGACGGTGGCCAAGGTTGCCGCCTTCCACTTCGCTATCGGTCGCCCAGGCGCCCTCTTCCGAGGAGATCTTGAACATGGAGCCCTGGATGTCGGTTTTCCAGTGAACCTGATCGAAGATGAAGAACTCGGGTTCCGGACCGAAGAAGGCAGTGTCACCAAGGCCGGTAGACTCGAGATAGGCCTCGGCGCGCTTGGCGATGGACCGCGGGTCGCGGTCGTAGCCCTGCATGGTGGCCGGCTCGATGATGTCGCAGCGCAGAATGATGGTTGCGTCTTCGGTGAAGGGGTCGAGGAACGCGGTGCCATCTTCCGGGCGCAGAATCATGTCGGATTCGTTGATGCCTTTCCAGCCCTCGATGGAGGAGCCGTCGAACATCTGGCCGTTTTCGAAAAACTCTTCGTCTACATCGCGGGCCGGCACGGTGACGTGCTGCTCTTTGCCGCGAGTATCGGTGAAACGCAGGTCCACCCACTTAACATCATGTTCTTCGATTAGCGCGAGCGTCTTGGCTGACATTGTGTCCTCCGGTATGAGCGTGGCTTAAAGCGTAAAACAGTAAGCGATCGATAAAAATGTTATTAGACAAACGCTGTCATTGGACAGGTAACGTGCCAGGGGCGCGTTTGTCATTGTTGTTCGCTCAACGATTGCCTGATTTGGGTAACGAACCGTCCAGCGATCATTGTAAACCGGCTATCGTTGTAGCACGCCGCAAGGCGCCTGCCTACGACTCGCTAGCCGCTGACAAATATAATGCAGAGACCGTGCCAATCTTGCACCAACATAGCCTATAAACAACTAAGCCATTGTTATGGATAATATAAAACCACCCTGCGCGTGCCTTTAAAGGTCGCATGGCAGCCGGTCGGCGGCGTGTTAACTCTCATAACGCCGCCCCAATGAACCAAAATAGTGCAATAAGCGCTCAAAATGAAACGCTTTGGTGCAAGAAAGGGAAATCAATTGAAGCCGGCGCCTCGCTCGATGCTCTGATGAGCTACGCCTTCAAGCGCTTGCCGAACATCATGGCACCGGTAGTCGTGGTATTGGCAAGCCGGTTCAGAAGGATCGACCCTACTGCGCCCACCACGCCCAGCAAGACGGCATACACCGCCACCGGCAGCGTCATGCGTGCCACGACCACATCGGTGATGGAAAAGAACATCGGATGGGCCAGGTAGATGCCGAAGGAGTAGACATTGATATAGCGCACCCAGCCGGGCGCCGGGCGATCTTTCAAATAGCGCATGGCCACCAGCGTGAACAGCACGAACAGCGGCACGACCCATACCTCCTTGGAAGAGAAGCGCAGCCAGCCCGCCACGCTTGCCGCCACCAGCAGCGCGACCCACAGGCCAAGCCACACAGGCTGGGAAAGCCGCTGCATCCACGCAGGCCGTGCCGGCGCCCTGGTCAAGGAATCGAAGGGGTAGTAGCGCACCAGTACCAGGGCCAGGAAGAACAGATACACCCAGCCAAGCGGCGCAATCCACAGCAGATACCCGGGCAGTTCGACCTCGAGCCAGTAGGCCGTGCCCCAGTACACCATGCTGACCAGACAGCCAAGCCACAGCCACGGCACCGGGTTGAAGCGCCATAGCCGCCAGCGGGTAAACAGCCAGTAAGCCGCGTAGAACTGCATGGCGATGATCAGAAAATAGCCGTGCCAGCCGGCAAACACGAAATACTCCACCGCGTTGTCCACAAAGCCTACCGGCTGCCCGGCCATACCCAGGCGCACCCATTCGGCAGTAGAGTAGATAGTGCCGTACACCAGGTAGGGCAGCATGACGTATTTCACCCGCTGGGCCAGAAAACCCGGCGGCACGGCCTTGTCGTAGCGCATGGCGAACACGAACACCGAGATGAACAGAAAGATCGGTGTACCCAGCACCAGTGGCAGACGCATCAGGTCGGTGGCCAGGTTATCCAGACGCTGATTGACGTGGTCCAGCAAATGAAACAGAAACACCGCCACGCAGCCATAGGCCCGCAACCAGTAAATTTCTTCTATTCTTTTATGCATACCCACTCCGCTGCATGCGCAGGCTTGGCTTGCGCTGAACACTCATGATGATGGCGGGTCCGACTTTATACCATGGCAATAATTCCCGGAGGCGTCTTGTCATTGCTTGCCTTTTTCCGCAGCCGACGCTGCTCACGCTTCCCTGTTGTGATCAAGCTTGCCGCATTACTTGGCCTCTGGGGCCTGTTCAATACGGCCATTGCCGGCGAGGTGCAGCACCACACCTTCGACTCCCCCACGCTCGGCCACTCCTACCCTTATACCGTCTATTTACCCGATGGGTATGACGCCCAGGCAAGCACCCCCTACCCGGTGGTGTATATGCTGCACGGCTCGTTCGGCAACGAGCGCGACTGGGTGGCCAAGGGCAACCTGGCGCAAACCGCCGACCGATTGATTCGCGCCGGGCATATTCCACCGGCGGTCTTCATCATGCCGGGCAGCCGCAGCTGGTGGATCGACGGCCACAACGAAGCCGCGCGCAGCGCCTTCTTCAACGACCTTCTTCCCCACGTGGAAGCCACCTACCGGGTAGGCCAGACACGCGCGCTGCGCGGCGTCGGCGGGCTTTCCGCCGGCGGATTCGGCGCGCTCAACTTCGCCCTGGAAAAGCCCGAGCTGTTCGCCGCCGTGGCCGCGCTCAGCCCGGCAAGCTACGTGCCCTACCCACCGCCCAACTCCTCCGCCCACCGCCACCCGGCGCTGCTGGACGAGCAGGGCAACTTCGACACCGCCCTGTGGGAACAGCACAACTACACCGCCTACCTGGAAGCCTACCGCATCAAGGTAACCCCACGCCCCGGCGACGAGCAGAGCGATGTGCCGCCCGTGCCGCTCTACATCAGCGCCGGCCGCCGCGACGTGTACGATGCCGAGTTCCACGCCCGCCAGCTGCGCCAGGCCATGGAGCGCATTCAACCTAACGACGTGCGCCTTGATCTCTACCCTGGCGGCCATACCTGGCGCGTATGGCGTGCCAGCCTGCCCGCCGCGTTAACCTTTATGTTTCAGCACATTGGCAGCGCCCCTACCGGGCAATAATTGGTGAAATCAACAAAAAGCAAACTACACTTGGCGTATCGGCCAACCGACAAGGAGATAACGATGCATCGACACATTGAATGGGACGACCCGGGCAGCGCCAGCGTATCCAAACTGTTTGCCAACGATCATCACGGCCACGCCCAGATAGGCGACGGCGACATTCTTTCCGCCCGCTACCAGGGCAAGATCGTCCGCGTGGAAGTGGAAGCCTACCGCGAAGAAGACGCCGTCAGCATCGCCAAGGTCGTCGCCATCCTGGACACCAAGGGCAACCGCTTAAAAGGCATGGACAACCTCCACCTCGGCGACATCGTCCGCCTGCCCGACGACAAGCGCGCGTTCGAGAAGCGGGAAGATTACGACTGAGCCAAGCCCGTTACCCTGTTTTAAACAAAGAGCCCGTAAGGGCTCTTTGTGTTTGGTGAAATAGAGCCCTTTGGTATCTACACTGGTTTAAGATAACGGCACATACCGTAGCGCGGCGTAAGCGCCAGCGCACCCGCGAAGCACCGCACAGCGGTGCCCCATGCACAGACACTGCATCTGACTAAGGGAGCCTGGGCGGCAGCGAACCGGGAGTTTGTGCGCGCTGAAGCTGAGCGTCATTTCTGATCTGCCTGGGCGGCAGCGAACCTGATGCGCTATCACAGCACCGGCGGCCAGTGTTTCTGAGCTGCCTGGGCGGCAGCGAACCCCTCCATTGACCGTGCCACCATCCGCAAGATTTTCTGAGCTGCCTGGGCAGCAGCGAACGCAGGGGAAGCAAACGAGTATCTCGGCCACTTTTTCTGAGCTGCCTGGGCGGCAGCGAACGATGGCCAGACCTACATCGGCGTGGGCTCGCTTTTCTGAGCTGCCTGGGCGGCAGCGAACAATAGCAACGCCCGCTATACAGCTGCCCGCGGTTTTCTGAGCTGCCTGGGCGGCAGCGAACGCGATCTGATCGAGTGGACCCTGTCGGGTGGTTTTCTGAGCTGCCTGGGCGGCAGCGAACACTCACCCTGCACGCCTGGGAACGCGTCAGGTATTTCTGAGCTGCCTGGGCGGCAGCGAACTGCAGCGGACAGCGACTCCTCCAGGCGCAGTATTTCTGAGCTGCCTGGGCGGCAGCGAACTGGATACAGGCGAGGTAATGGGGAAATGAAGATTTTCTGAGCTGCCTGGGCGGCAGCGAACTTCAATGCTGCGAAGCGGGTCGCCGAGCAGCGTTTCTGAGCTGCCTGGGCGGCAGCGAACTTCAACCGCGCTCTAACTTTGGATCAAGGGAATTTCTGAGCTGCCTGGGCGGCAGCGAACACGCGCGAAGGCGTCGAGCTCAACATCCAGGCTTTCTGAGCTGCCTGGGCGGCAGCGAACGAAATGGCACCGACCCATGCCCGCACAGTGTCTTTTCTGAGCTGCCTGGGCGGCAGCGAACACTCCAACACGCACGCCGGTCGCCCGCTGACATTTCTGAGCTGCCTGGGCGGCAGCGAACTTCCCAGGTGCAGCAGGCTGTGCCATCGCAATTTTCTGAGCTGCCTGGGCGGCAGCGAACTTAATGAAAATTGACGGCTTGCGGGTCATCCATTTCTGAGCTGCCTGGGCGGCAGCGAACATTAACCAGGCAGCCCAATTGCATTTTGACCTTTTCTGAGCTGCCTGGGCGGCAGCGAACTGGGACGAGTTCTACAGCGTCTTTGCAGGCATTTTCTGAGCTGCCTGGGCGGCAGCGAACATTAAAGGGGGCTCGCCTTCTCCCTGCCAGTCTTTTCTGAGCTGCCTGGGCGGCAGCGAACTTAGCGAAGACACGATAACCGTTAAGTATTCCTTTCTGAGCTGCCTGGGCGGCAGCGAACGCGTACAAGCTCGTCTGTAACCTCGTTGAGTTTTTCTGAGCTGCCTGGGCGGCAGCGAACCGCAGGCACTGACGTTGCCCAAGGACCGGGTGTTTCTGAGCTGCCTGGGCGGCAGCGAACTAGCGGTGGGTATCGCCGACGCCGCGCTTGAGTTTCTGAGCTGCCTGGGCGGCAGCGAACGTCGGGCGCAGACGTAGCAACGATGTAGCAACTTTCTGAGCTGCCTGGGCGGCAGCGAACGCTTACCGGCTAGCTACAGCTATCTTGCAATTTTTCTGAGCTGCCTGGGCGGCAGCGAACGAAACACTGGCGGGCCGTAACTTCGGTGAGCTTTTCTGAGCTGCCTGGGCGGCAGCGAACCTGACGGTAAAGGGCTTGGCGCACACGCTGATTTTCTGAGCTGCCTGGGCGGCAGCGAACGTTTGCCCGTTGATCACCAGGGGGCCGAACCCTTTCTGAGCTGCCTGGGCGGCAGCGAACCAGTCCGGCGAGTGCTGCAGCATGTACTGGTTTTTCTGAGCTGCCTGGGCGGCAGCGAACGTACCGACGCGCTCCCAGTCGACGAACCTATCTTTCTGAGCTGCCTGGGCGGCAGCGAACTGGGTGCGCGCCCATACCGGGTTCGGGCCCCTTTTCTGAGCTGCCTGGGCGGCAGCGAACATTCGTCACCGTGCGAAAGCCGGAGTTGATCATTTCTGAGCTGCCTGGGCGGCAGCGAACCCCATCGCTGGCGTTATCGCAGGTATGTTTGCTTTCTGAGCTGCCTGGGCGGCAGCGAACACTTTAAGCGAATCGCCAAATTTCTTTAGCGATTTCTGAGCTGCCTGGGCGGCAGCGAACAGCGGCCAGTTGCTTGAGGTGCTGGACGACGTTTTCTGAGCTGCCTGGGCGGCAGCGAACCCGAGGTGATCGAGCTACGCAACATCCAGCGATTTCTGAGCTGCCTGGGCGGCAGCGAACAAAACGCGCCACTGCGACGGCGGCGTGTGCAATTTCTGAGCTGCCTGGGCGGCAGCGAACCAGGAGGAATATGGCTCCGCATGGCCTTTTAATTTCTGAGCTGCCTGGGCGGCAGCGAACCACCAGCGTTAGCTCGGCCCGCGTTGCTACCTTTTCTGAGCTGCCTGGGCGGCAGCGAACGTAACGTTAACGCTTAGTGACGAGGGCATTACTTTCTGAGCTGCCTGGGCGGCAGCGAACTTGCGCACGCTCTTCTCTAGCAATGGGCGTTTTTTCTGAGCTGCCTGGGCGGCAGCGAACCAAAATGCCCCCGGGTAGGAGGCGTTCTGCGATTTCTGAGCTGCCTGGGCGGCAGCGAACGGGTTAGCATCACTCTGTGTCGCAATCCACTTTTTCTGAGCTGCCTGGGCGGCAGCGAACCTGGAAATATAAGTACCTATGCCACCAGGACATTTCTGAGCTGCCTGGGCGGCAGCGAACCGGCAATAGCCACAGCGGTTGCCTTATCAGAATTTCTGAGCTGCCTGGGCGGCAGCGAACTCTCAGGCCCACCCCTAGACAGTGTTGAAGGCTTTCTGAGCTGCCTGGGCGGCAGCGAACTCAAATAGGTTGGTAATCCCTTTGCCGCTGACTTTCTGAGCTGCCTGGGCGGCAGCGAACTTATTGATTTGTTGAAAAGCTATTTATTTATAGTTTCTGAGCTGCCTGGGCGGCAGCGAACTGGTAGGCGCATTCTCTGTGCGCCGGTATATATTTCTGAGCTGCCTGGGCGGCAGCGAACCAAAGCCCGTATTGGCCTGCTGGCCCTGTGCATTTCTGAGCTGCCTGGGCGGCAGCGAACGAGGCGAGCGAGCAAGATCCCGATTTCGGCATTTTCTGAGCTGCCTGGGCGGCAGCGAACACCGTGCCCGGCAACATCGTCGAGTTCGAAGCTTTCTGAGCTGCCTGGGCGGCAGCGAACGGTGGGTGGCGGATTACTACGGCATCCCTCTTTTTCTGAGCTGCCTGGGCGGCAGCGAACTGGGCCGTTGCGCTCAAAGTCGCGCTGCGTTTTTTCTGAGCTGCCTGGGCGGCAGCGAACCGTGTTTGGATTAATCGAACGTGTAAACGTCATTTCTGAGCTGCCTGGGCGGCAGCGAACGGCAGCAAGCACGGTCTACAACCAGGGCTTTGTTTCTGAGCTGCCTGGGCGGCAGCGAACCGAGGCGTCTGCCGCTTCCGCTGTGGCTCGCATTTCTGAGCTGCCTGGGCGGCAGCGAACACTTCAGACGGAAGGCAGAAGCGAACAGTTGATTTCTGAGCTGCCTGGGCGGCAGCGAACATCGGGCACGATGCGCTCGAACGGGCTATTGATTTCTGAGCTGCCTGGGCGGCAGCGAACATAAACCGCCAGCCACTGTTTAATCGTCAATATTTCTGAGCTGCCTGGGCGGCAGCGAACTCAGCCGACCGCGACCACCTCCTGGCTGAGCATTTCTGAGCTGCCTGGGCGGCAGCGAACCCATCGGGCTCGGCCTCGCTGCCCAGCGCTACTTTCTGAGCTGCCTGGGCGGCAGCGAACGTACTGGGTGATGAATTCGTCTGTTGCTGCCTTTTCTGAGCTGCCTGGGCGGCAGCGAACAAAATTAGCTAAGTGCGGTACGTTCCGTGCTGTTTCTGAGCTGCCTGGGCGGCAGCGAACTTGATAGGCGGACGTGACGAAACGCAGATCAATTTCTGAGCTGCCTGGGCGGCAGCGAACTAGAGCTTATCAAAAATAATGTGCTGATTGTTAAAGAGCTTTAGCCAAAAAAGCGGTAGCCCCCCTTTCGAAAGTGATACCGCTAAGTGGTTGATTAATGGCTACCCTTTTTCATGTTCAAAAAAAGGGTCAAAACCAGGGCACGGTGGCGGTGGGGCTTAAACCGTAATGGTTGAACGCCCCGGCGACCGGCGTTGCCTGCGGCTTTCCGTGCTCGATGAACAGAGCGAAGCGCTGCTGGGTCGAGCGGCTATTGATTTGCACGAACGGTAGCTCGATGCGCTTTTCCGCCACGTTGGCGTAAATCTCGCGCGCCTCGCTTTCCGAGATGTCGTGCCGCTTGGCATAGCGCTTGGCGCGGCTGGGGCTGCCGGTGTTGAACTGCCTGCGCGCTACGTTGCGGTGCTTCGCATCCGCGGGCACTGGTTGAACCTCGCTCACATTTGTGTGATCACGCATGCCGGTTAGCCAGCTGGCGGCCATCAACTGCTCGAGGCTCATGCGGGTGCCATGCAGGCGCAGGTGCCCGCCCAGCGTGCGGGCGCGAATGCCGTGTTTACACAGCGGGAAGCTGACGCCGATCCCGTTTTCCTGCAGATCGAAAAGTGCGCGGTGCAGCTTGTTATAAAGCGCGCCCATCAGCATGGGCTCGGAAAAATCCGGGTCCGGCCTCAGGCGGATATCGATATAGTGATCCATAACTCACCCCGCATCGCCGAAGACGCCGCCGCGAATCAAGGTGGCCATCACGAAGTGCTGGTTCTCGGTGGAAGGTACCTGATCTTTCAACAGCCAGTTATCCAGCAGGTTGTAGAAATCCACTTTCTGTTTGGGTTGACGGTAAGCCGTGCCCTGGGTAGTCACCGAGCCGTAGGGCTCGACGGCGATGGGGCCAAGATCGCCGCCGTCTTCCGGTGCCGGGTACCAGGTGTCGATGGTACGCAGGGCGTTGCCAAGTTTCTGGGAGTGGATGGCGGCCTGCTTGTCATCACCGATGCTGTAGAGCGTCTTGCTCTTGTCGCCACGGGAGCGGTCGAGAATCAGCTCCTGGGAGGGAAAGACTTCCTGGCCAGCGCCGATGCGGGCGAACGCGACGACATCGAGCAACAGGTACTGCTCGCCGGCCAGCGCCCGGGAGATGGTGGCGCCCAGCTCTTGGGTCTGCGCGTCGCCGTCGAAGTTGCGGGTCGATTGCGCCAGCGCGTCGAAGGTCCAGCTCTTTTCGGGCTGGCCGTCTTTCATCTGGCTGACGATGACCTCGACCTGCTCGGCGCCCATGCGGTTGCGCCACAAAAAGCGTCCGTTGGCGAGGTTGCAGGCGTAGCGGTGGGCCAGCTCACTAAAGCCGTGTTCGCTGACGTAGGCCGATACCATCTGCTTAAGCTTCTTCTGGTACTCGGCGTTGTTGCAGGCAGAAGGCGTACCGGCACCGGCCAGTACCCGTAGCGTGAAGCGCACCGCCAGCGTGTCAGCATCGTGTGGCAAGGTCGCGACATCCACCGTTTGCAGGTTAGGGTTCTCGATCGCGGCATCGAGTTTGAGTGGGTCCTGATCTTTCGCTTTCAAACGATTGGAAATCGTGCCGCGCACCGATTTTTCGCGGACCGGAATGAAGCCCCACTGCGCCACCTGGGCGCGGTCTTCCCAGCTACCGGCACGAAATAGCGCATCGGAGGGATCGAGTTTGCGCTCGAAGGCGAGGACGGATGCGGTTTTGAGTGTATCGTTCTTGGCCATGTCGTTTCCCCTTTGATTAGTCTTGTTGCCGCGTATTGGCGTAGTCGTTTTGAAGGCGGTAGATGCCGCGTTCGAGATCGTTGTCCACGAACCACATCAGGTCATCAGGCGATTGAAGGCGATGCGGGCTGACCCACTCGCCGATGGAGTAGAGGCTTTCCACAAACTGGAAGGGCACCTCGGGGTCGCGGGCATTGGCAACCTCACCGGGTGAGTAGAGATCCGAAATTGCGCCATAGCCGACCGGGATCGGCACCAGCCAGCCAGGGTACGGCCGGCGCACGTTCCATCGCACGACCTCCTTCTCCTTGCCGTCCTTATCGCCCTTGTCGGCTTTTACCTGCTCGGTATGGCATTCGTGATTCAGCCGAGACAGATCGAGCCAGGCATCCAGCGCCGTGGCGTTTTCATCCCGGGCTTTAAGCGTGGCGGTATGCTCGACCAAAAGATCGTCGCGCAGGACCAACGCAAAACCGGGCAGAAGGCGCCGTTTGAGACGCTGCCACTGTTTCTTCCTGTCCGATTCCAGGGCGCTGAAGCTGACCAGCTCTGGACGGTGGCGCTTCTGGGTATCGAGCGACGGCATGACGCTGCCGCCCGCGATACGCATTCCCTGAATCTGCTCGTAAAGCGCCTGCGCGATAGCGCGGCGGCGGTCGGCGCTGCCGAGATCGTCGCCTTTTGATTCCACGCCGATCAGCAGGCTGACCTCCAGGTGCGCGCGCCCTTCTTCGACGATGGCCGCCGTGCCGCCGGATTTATCGACCGGGTTGCGCGTCAGGTGAAACGCCTTGATGAAGCCGCCTTCGGTCACTTGCGGCTCGATGTAGTGACACACCACGCCAATCTCGTTAAAGACCAACTTGATGTCGTCCGGCAGGTTACGCTCCAGCACCTGCTGAACGCCCACGAAGGCGCTCATGGCCGGAAAGCCCCAGGTCATCGGGCTGGAAATGGCATTGGCGTTCTGGATGCGCAGCCGGGGAAGCAACAGGAGATGGTCGATCATGAGGGTTCTCCTGGCAGGTTGTCGTCATCGTCGCGCAGGGCATCCTGCAGATCGTCCAGTTGCCGGCGGAAGTTCTGAACGACAGCGCCGACCTGTTTTTCCCAGTAGGCGTGCTCGGTGTCGCCCATGCTCAGCGAGCTTTTGTAGCCAAGCTCACGATTGAACCAGCTCGCCGCGCGATCACTGATCACTTCGTGCCAGTTGGATTGCCGGCGCGCCTGGTCGAAGTCGGCATCCTGATGGGCGCGCCCCGGGTCGAGCCAAAACTGCTCCTCTTCCACCAACTCGCATTTTTTATCAGTAGTCCAACCGGGTGCTAGCGTGTGCATATCGAAGGTGAACAGCATTAACTCGTCAATCAGAACGGTGACGTAGTCATCACGTAAATCCCGTGTGTGCATGTTGCTGTTGGGATCGGTTTCCAGAAATCGCTTCAACTCATCAAGCGTTTTCCATACGTCCGGGCGGCGCTTGAAACTACGAAATGCTTCGCGCATGGGCGGGGTGATTTCTCGCGACTTCCAGTTCGGCGGAAGTGAGGCAAGCAGGTAGTTCTGCCCGCCCCGCTCGCTGTTGAGCTGGGAGATATTCTGGGGTTTGGTGCCGCCCAGCTTCTGCACGGCCAGGTTGAGGTAATCGCTGTAGCCACCCTCGAAAGCAGCGCCCTCTCGGCGGGCCTTGCGCCCAGTTTTGGCATGTTCACCGAAGCGTGCTTCGCTGAGGCGTGCATGAAAGGGGTGCGTCAGGGCGGTGGCGTAAAGCGGCGCCAAAAGATGATAACCGTCGTTCTCGGCAGGCTCATCGCCCACCAGCCAGTACACCTGTTTACCTCGCGCGTGCGAACTGGGCGTTCCCTTTGGCTCCACGATATTGGCAAAGGCACGCGTCCACTCCTGCGCCTCGTCCTGATTGTCGCTGAGCGCTTCGATCAATTCACTGTCGTGATCGAGCGCCCGTTCCAACAGCGAGCGGCCTTGCCATTCGAGCTTCAGAAACTTGTAGACATCCAGCGCGGCGGCATTGCCGACGACATCACCCTGAAAATCACTCGGCAAACAATGGCTACCGACCAGGTTGCCACGGTCGAGCGATCCGGGTTCGACATAAAGATTGGTGCCCTTGGCATCCGGGTGGACCGCCTTGAGCGAGTGAGTAACGACCTGCAGCTGGCTGACCCGCCGCGCAGCATCGGCCAGCCAGGTTGGCGGGGCGAACTGCTCTTGCAGCTTGAGGTAGACGGGATCGTCCGGCGTCACCTTCTCGGTTTTGGTGGCAAAGCGGTTCTGAATGAAACCATGAATAAGCGCTTTCAACGATGGCGGTTGATACGGTGGTTCGGTCATAACGCTCCTTTATTTCCCTGTTTATCGTTTGAGCTTACTTTCTTCTCACAAACCCCAACGCCGGATGGAAATGCCATCCATACGGGGCGTAGTCGGTTTTCAGTCGAATGCGGCCAAAACGTTTGGCGCAGCGTTCCAGGCTCATGTCCATGGCTTCGGCCTGCTCGGCGAGGGCCGCCATGTAGTCCGGCTCGTTCCAGGGCGTGAGGCGCGGGTTTTCCAGCAGCGTATTCGGCAGCCGATCCAGCTCCCGTTCTACCAGCGTTAGCGTTTCTTCCTGGCCGTCTTTTTCCACGCGGTAAAACAGGTAATCCTCTTCCGCCTCGTCGGGCAGCAGCACGAACTCGCTCTCCTGGGCGTTGTCTTCGCGAAATGGCGCGTGCTGCTGGGCAGCGGCGCCAAGCGTCATCGAGGCGGGGCGATAGAAAAGATATGCACCAGGATCGACTCTTGAAGCCTCTCCCCGACGCTTGCGCCGTCTGGGCGCGCCTGATGGCTCGGCGCCTTCGACCATCAGCGAGGCCAACCGCGCGTGTTCCAGATCGACCAGTTTGCCGGCTGGCTCAAGCACCTCGGCGGGTGTCAGGCGTGGGCGGGAGTCGATAGGGTCGATCTCCCCTTCACGCAGCACGTCGGTCAGCCTGTGTGCCTTCAGCGGCCAGAACTGCTCGGTCTCGAAGCCCGGGTGGCTGAAGGCGGGCCGCCTTCCTTCCAGGTGCTTCACGTTGGTATCGAGCAGCGCGATGTTGGGTTGATCGATGGCCTCTGGCCGATGCCGGCGAACGCGCCCGGCGAGCTGAATGATCGAACGCATGGAGGAAGGCTCGACGATGGCCCAGTCGTAATCGTGGTCGCGCCCTACTTCGGTCACGGGCGAGCCCAGCACGATGAACAGGTGATCGTTCGTCGCCCCCTTCAGTCGCGCACGAATGTCGGGCCGCTCGAAAACACTCAGCGCGTCACGGCGGTCCAGCGTTCGATCAAGCCGCGCCTCCAGCCGCGAGCGCAGCAGCAGCGGAAACTGCGAGTGATAGACGCAAAGATGAATCTGCTTTCCCTCGGGAATCTGCGAGCGGTAAAGCGCCTGCGCCACGGCGACCAGCGGCGCAATGTTGGCCATGCGCACCAGGCCGAAACTGACCCGCTTGCCGCTTCGTGGATCGCTGGTGTGGTGTCCCTCGTGCAGCGCTTGGGCCTGATCGATGATCGTTCTGGCCAATACTTCGGCAATGTCATCGGGCGAGGAAGGCGCCGCCAGGGGCACGACGTAGCCACGCCGCAGCGCTGGCTGCGCCGCGAGTTTGCCGGCACGCTTGCGGGCGAACGCAGCATGCGCGGCCTCAAAGCGAACCCCATCGGCGCAGCTTTCCTGCGCGCAGCCGTGCTCGTCGAACCAGGCGCAGACCGGCTCGACGGGAACACCCGGTTCGCCCCGGTGGCGCTGATATTCGCCACGGCCTTCACAGTAGGCGTCGAACAGGCCGCGCACCAGCGCAGGCGGTAACGTGGCGGAGGAAAGCAGTACGCGGGAACCCAGCATGCCCGCCCAGTAGACCAGCCGGGTGAGCGCGGGCAGGTCGTCGATATCGAAGTCGTCCGGCTCGTCGAGCACCAAGTCGCTTCCCATCAGGCGCAGCATCGGGGCGATTTGATGCCCACCGCGCAGACTTTCGGTGGCGGGCATCAGATGATCGATGGTGGTGACTAGAATCGGCGCGCAGATCAGCGAGCGCGCACGAGGGTCAGCCACCGCCTTGCTCAAGAGAGGATGCGTATCGACGTTGCCTTCGAAGTGGACATGGCTCTGTTCGTCCAGCAAATCTGCACGGGAGTCCGAGCCGCCCTGCGCCTGTTGATGCTCGAACAGTGCCCGGCTGGCGGTCCCGCCCACGCGTACCGCCAGATCGTCGCTGCCGAGCCCCAGCCGCTCCCGGTAGGCTTGCCCCGTTTGCAGCGTCAACGTGCGAAGCCCCAGCGCAATCGAAAAGCGAGCCCCAAGTTCAGGCTCGCTCAGGCCATAGAAGATGCGCCCGTTGGCAATCGTCTTGCCACACCCGGTGGAGGCCATGTTGATACCGAAAAAGCCCTGACGGCGGCTTTTGTCACGCACGCCTACGGCGAGATCAAAGGCTTTGTCCTGCCAGCGAAAACGCGGATTCTTGCTGCGCGCCTTGAATCCTTTGTGCCCGGTGATACCGCTCATCGCCTTGACCATATCGGGCAGCCGATGAGTGATTTCACCGACCGCGCGCGTGACGCCCAACAGATGCTCCGTCAGCGGCTGGCTCATCTGGCGCTTGTTATTGACCGTGGCGGTATTGGCATACAGCGTTTTCTTCCAGGGGCCCGCCAGCCGCCCCGCACCGGTCAGGCTGGAGTAGTGATGGTCCGCCAGCATCAGCGCCATGCGGGCCAGGTGCATCACGTAGGGGAATTCCAGCGGCTTGATCGGGTTCTTCAGCGCCCCCAGCTGACGCACCAGGCGCTGCGCCCGTTCCTGCCAGGGCTTTTCGTTGACCGGCAGGCCATGGGGAAAGCGCCAGTAAGGCGCCACTTCGTTTTCCGGGGCCGCCTCGACGCGTTCGTTCCAGGCAGCGGTGATGTCTCTGGGCAGCGTGGGCAGGCTGGCGTGATTAAGTGGCGCCCTGGCACCTGACCACTTTTGCGTCACACCATCATCGTCGTAAGCGGGTAGTGCCGGCAGGCGGTGGTGGCTGACGATCAGCCAGCCAATCGCCGCGGCCAGAGGCGGTAAATGGTCGAAGGGCCGTTCTTGTTCCAGGTCCGCCAATCCGTCGCAGCGCAGCTTTTCCAGCCATGCGGCATCCTCGTTGTCCGAAAGGGTTTCGAGACGCCCAAGCCACGTCGCATCGTCATCGTCACCCACGAACGCTTCCAGCAGGCGCAGCGAACCCCACTCGTGGCGGTAGCGGTTGCGCCCTTCCAGCTTGCCCTGCAGTCGACGCTGAAAGGCGTCGCTTGCCTTGCCCAGGTCGTGAAAGAGCGCGGCCATCGAGGCCAGCAGGTGAATCAACCGGCCGCTGTGCCAGTCGTTTTCGTCCTCGGCACGCAGGATATTGCGCCGGGTGGTATTGGTCGGTGTGGCGCCTTTCATGTTGAACTGCGAGGCGTCCCCTACTACCCACATAAGCTCGCTGTGGTCGTGGCCGCGAATCCAGTGGCAGGCCACGGCGGTGTTCTTGCGGGCGGTCTTGCGCAAGAGCTTTCTCAGCGTATCCAGCCCGGCCTGGGTGATCGGGGTCTGCCAGGTGCGATTGCCCCGGCGCTCGGCGAACTGATCGAGAATGCGTCGGGTCTCTTTCAGCGCATTCTTGTTGCACTGGGAGATCAGCAGCACGTTCATGACGCATCGCTCCCCTCTTCTTGCCCCAGTGCCTGCGCCACGTCCTTGAGCGTATCGATCATGAAATCGAGCGCCTCACAGCGCGTCAGACGCTCGATACAGGCTTGGCGGAATTCCTGCTCTTCATCGCCGCGCATGGCGGAAATGAACGCCTGGGGCAGGATTACCGCATCCTTTACCAGGTCTGCCACGTCGAACACCAGCCCGCCCCGGCGGGTCTTGCCGTGCAGCACCGCCAGGCCGTGGGGAATGCCCAGCACCCAGGTGGCGGTGGCGGCCAGCCCATAAGCCAGGTAGTTGCCGTGATCAAGGAAACGGTTGGCGGGATCAATCCCCGCGCCCCGCTTGGCGCGCGTGAAATCACCGTACTCGGTGGCCTCGACCGCCAGCTTGAAAAGCGTTTTGGTCAGGCGTGCTTCCAGCGTCAGCAGGTCCACCGTACTGGGTGCGTGATGAATGGCGTCGCGGTGATGGGCCAGCGCACCGTGCAGGCGCTCCTTGTTGATCATGAAGCCGGTATCCTTCATTACCCGGCTGGTCCAGAGTGCCTCTATACGGGCAAGGCGTGCCTGCTGAAACGCTCGAGCGGCGTCTAGGCGCTTTTTATCGTCGAACCAGAAACGTACCCAGTACTGCAGATACTCGGTGGGGCGGTATTCGCTTTGCGGGGTCAGCCAGGCAACGTCCACGTCCACCTCATTGGCGGCGAACAGCGGCGTGCCGCCTCCGCCGCAGAACCCGACCAGTACCCCCGCCTTTGCCAGCTCGCGCATGGCGGCCTGGGTGATCGAGGTGCCGGTGCCCAACAGCAGCGAGGTGGTATTGGCAATAGGGATATTCCAGTAGCGCGACTTGCTGCCTTCGTCGGTGACGTACTCGACCCGTCCGCCGTTGACCAGTACGCGGCAGTGCTGCAGGTAGTAAAGGTTCGCGCGTTTCGAGTGCAGGATGGTTTTTAAATCCGATGGTGAAAAATCGTCCACTGCCTGTTCCCCTTTTTTTCTTCATCTAATCATTCTTGCCCTTCGAACACCATCAACCTTAGTTCTACTTAGATCTTCACCTGCCGGGCAGCCCTCTTCCATTTGCATGCTACGCTTAACATCACTTTCCCTTGATGACAGGATGTTGCTCATGCGTTTACACCCTTTGCTGTGCATACTGCTGTGCGCGGTGGTGCTGCCGGCCCAGGCCCAGACCGGGAATGAGTGGGCAAAATACGACGATGTGTTCGAGAGCGGGGCGCGTCAGGCCAATGTGTGGCAGTGGGGCTGGACGGGGATTTATGGCACGAGCCTTGCCGTGAATGCCTACCAGTCGAGCGAGGCAAGCGACCGCGACGACCGCTTTGATGCCCGGGTAGGGGTGGTGAAATCGGCGCTGGCGTTGGGCGGCATGCTGATGGACCGCCAGCCACACCCGGCCGCGCTTGCGGAATATGAGCGCCTGAAGGCCAGTGGTGATATCAGCGGTGTGCAGGCGCTGGGGCTGGAGCTTGCCCAGGCCGAACGCGAGCGCCGCGGCCTGGGTGCTCGGGTAGGCTCGCTGGTGGTGAACGGAGTAGCGGGGGCGGTAATTGCCGCCGATGGACGTGGTGATGATGCGGCGATCAACTTTGCAACCGGCATGCTGGTCAACGAGCTGCAGATCTGGACTCAGCCGAACCAGGCCTCGTCCGCCATCAACCGCTTCCAGCCCGCCAACCTGTCGCTGGGGCCGGTCACCATTCCGGGGGAATACGCACTGATGGTGTCACCCCAGCAGTTGGGCGCTACCTGGCGTTACTGATACGTCCACCTGCACTTCATGCAGGGAAAGGCACGCTATTTGCGCCAATCTGCCGCGTTGGCAGGGCAAGGCGGGCTGCGGATAATGGCTGGATAAAATAATCAATAACGAGGCGTCGATGGAAACGCTACTATCAGCGAAGGACGACAGCGTGGTGGTGGATGACGCGCGTCGTATTACCGATGTATTGATCAACCTGGATGATCGCTGCGATGCGCTGACCGTATCACTTCATGATCAGATACCCCAGGCAGCGTTCGATTATCCGGTGCATCTCGACCGACTCGACCCGGCCGCGGGCGAGCTTTCGCTGGTGGTAACCGATGCCGGCAGCCTGGATGCCCTTATGCTTGGCGATCAACGCTTGGTACTGCGTGCCGAGAACGATCAGGCGCTGCGCTTCGAGTCCATACGTGTGCTGGAAGCCGAGCGCTTCGGTGATGACCTGCAGTTGCGCTGCGCGCTCCCCCGGCGCCTGATGGCCGCCGCCCGGCGCCAGAGCGCGCGTATCACCCTGCGCAAGGACATGGCGGTCAGCGTTGCGATAACCCGCTATGTACACCAGCCGCCCATGACGGCCACCTTGCGTGATATTTCAAGCGGCGGCTGCCTGGTGGGTTTGCCACTTGCCGACTGCGCGTCGCTGAGCGAAGCCCAGGCACTGCCTGAGGTGACGCTTACCTTTCCCAGCGGGGAGCGCTTTCGCATTGCGGCCTCGGTGTGCCATATCACCCCGGTGCCGCGTAGCGATCAGGCGGCGGTGGGTCTTGCCTTTAGTCATCTAGATCGCTCTCGCCAGCGCCAACTGGCCCACCTGGTGTCCTCCACCGAGCGGGAGATCGCCTGGCGTTCGGGGGAAGGGTCGAGACTGGCAGCGCCTACGCCGCTTTATACCAGCGCTGACCGCCGCCCGCGCCGCAAGGCGGCCAAACGGCAGCCACAACGTATCGCCAGCGGGCTGAAAACACTGCGCAACATTGCCCGCAACCAGCACCTGTTCCTGCTGGCCCTGCAAAACGACCGCCCCTTGCCAATAGAGCGCCTGGAGCGCAACGCCAACCAGTTGATAAAGCTACTGGGAAAAGGGCGCCAAACCTTCTTTTACGATCTTGCCTGCCTGTCCAATGAACCTCAGTGGATGCAGCACTCGCTCAACGTGGCGGGCCGGCTGGCAGACCTGATGCTGGCCGAACCTGCGCTTGCCGCAGATACTCACCGCGCCGTTCGTGCAGCGCTGATTCATGATCTTGGCAAGGCGATGCTGATTGATGAGGCGCTGCCTTCGCTGGAAAGCGAGATGAGCGATGCTCAGCGTCTTCGTCTGCGTAATCATGTAGATGTCCTGCTGGCCGCTCTTAAACGAGCCAACTACCCGCTTGATACGCTGGAGCACGATATTATCGGCGGTATTAACGAACGGCTGGATGGCTCCGGCTATCCACGCGGCGTGACGGGTGAGGCGCTCTCGCCAGTAGTCCGGCTGGCCGCGGTGATTGATGTGATTGATGCCATGACGCGCTCCAGAGCCGACCGGCCAGCGCTGAATGCCGTGAAGGCGTACCGCTATCTCTATAACCGCCCAACGCGTTTTGACCGCCACTGGGTCACTCGCTACGTGCAGCGTCACGGTTTCTATCCGTTGGGCAGCCTGGTGCGCTTCTCCCATGGTTACCTGGCCTGGGTGCTGGCACTGGATGAGCGCGGCCAGCCCTGCCGGGTGCGCGTGGTGCGCAATACCCGTCGCGAAGGCATATTTTACGATGACGAAATCAACCGCGTGGATTTTGATCAGTTGGGCCGCCTGGTCGAGTCGGTACAGCCGGAGCAATACGGGCTATGAAAAACGCTTTCGCCAGGTGATTAGCTCGCTTACGATTGCCACCCGCCAGTAAGCGAGTAAAATATTCAGCAATTTTTTGGCATCTCCAGATGTTATGTTATAACTTATTCTATTGTTGAGAGGATACACCGTGAGTCATCACCCGCACCGACATAACCGGGAAGGGCCTTGCCACTTCTCCCTGATGTCCTTGTCGGCCACCAAACGGCTGGTATTTGTGGCACTGCCGCTTTTAGTACTCTGGGCCCTGGTGGCCTGGGCAAGCGGGTGGACGCCATGAATCCGCGCGAGCTACCGCCCTTGCAGCTTGAAAACCTGCATCTGGCGCAGGGGCATCGTACGGTGCTGGAGCATGTGGATGGCGACATCAAGCCCCACGCGATCACTGCCTTGATTGGCGCCAACGGGGCGGGCAAGAGCACGCTGATTCAGGCCATCATGGGCGAGCTTCGCCCGGTAAACGGCAAGGTGACCTGCCGCGTGCCTTCCGAGCGCCGCGCCTGGCTGCCCCAGCAGCTGGCGCTGGATCTCACCTTCCCCATGAGCGTGGAAGAGTTGGTCATGACCGGCAGTTGGCCAAGCCACGGGGCGCTGAAAGGTTACTGCGCGGCGCACTACCGCAAGGGCCGAGACATCATGGCGCGCCTGGGCATTTCACACCTGGCCCACCGCCCGCTGGGCGAGCTTTCCGGGGGGCAGCGCCAGCGCGCGTTGATTGGCCGCACCCTGATGCAGGAAGCAGAGCTTTTGCTGCTGGATGAACCGTTCGCCAATGTGGATAGCGACACGGTGGATATCCTGATCCGCATCCTGCGCCAGATGGCCGATGACGGCACCACCATCATCGTGGTGCTGCACGATATGGACCACCTGCAGCGCCTGGCGGATGAAGTGCTGATGCTGAACGGCGGCCATGCCCGCTGGATGGCGCCCGCGGCGCTGACCCAGCAGCAGGCGCCCGCCCAGGCGGTGCCTTTTACCCTGGGAGGCCACCATGCTGGAATTGCTTAACGCGTGGTTTGTTGCCCCCTTCGATTATGGCTTCATGCGCCGCGCGGTGGTGGGCGGCCTGGCACTTTCACTGGCCGCGCCACCGCTGGGGGTGTTTCTGGTGCTGCGCGGCATGAGCCTGATTGGCGATGCCATGGCTCACGCCATCCTGCCGGGGGTCGCCATCGGCTTTCTGCTGGCGGGCTTTTCGCTGCCGGTGATGAGTATTGGCGGGGTGATGTTCGGGCTGATGGTGGCCCTGCTGGCCGGGGCCGTCTCGAAGATGGGCGGCCAGCGTGAAGATGCCGCCATGGCGAGTTTTTTCATTATTTCGCTGGCCGCGGGGGTCATGCTGATCTCCGTGGGTGGCAGCAGCGTTGACCTGACCCACGTGCTGTTCGGCTCGATCCTGGCGGTCAACTCGACGGCACTGGCGCTGATTGCCGGCATCAGCACGTTGATCGTGGTCATTCTGGCGGTGATTTTCCGCGCGCTGGTGGTGGAATGCCTGGACCCGCTGTTTCTGCGCGGCCAGAGCCGGCGCAACGGCTGGGTTCACAGCGTATTCCTGGGGTTGCTGGTGCTCAACCTGACCGCCGGTTTCCAGACACTCGGGACACTGATGGCGGTGGGTCTGATGATGCTGCCGGCCACCGCGGCGCGGTTCTGGAGCAAGCGGCTGGAAGGCTTGATGGGGATTGCCGTGGTACTCGCCATGACCGCCAGCACCGGGGGCCTGCTGCTCTCGTTTCATCTCGATATCCCCTCGGGGCCGAGCATCATCTTGCTGGCCGGCGCGGGTTACTTCTTCTCGGCACTGTTCGGGCGTTATCACAGCCTGGCGGCCAGATTGCGGCGCAAGACAGCCCCGCTCAGCGCCGAGACGTCCATGTAGCACACCATCACACAGGAGTAGGTATGTCTTTACGGTTATCTTCACGCATGCTGGTCGGCGTTTCCGCAATGCTGGCACTGCCGGCGGCCATGGCGGCCGAGCGCGTCCAGGTAGTGACGAGCTTTTCGATCCTGGCCGATATGGTCGAGAACGTAGGCGGCGAGCATGTGGACGTTACCTCACTGGTCGGCCCCGATGGCGACTCGCATGTCTACTCCCCTCGCCCTGGCGATGCCCGTGCCCTGGCGGGTGCTGACCTGGTGGTGTTCAACGGCCTGCTGTTTGAAGGCTGGATGGAGCGCTTGATCGAATCCAGCGACTACCGGGGCTCGCTGATCACCGCGACCGACGGCATCGATACGCTTTCCTATGCAGGTCATAGCCACGATCATGGTCACGGGCATGACCACGGCCACGGGCATGATCACGGCCATGGACATGACCACGATCACGATCACGGGCATGACCATCATCACGAACATGATCATGCCCACGGACATGACCACGGGCACGATCATGTTCATGGCGAGTTCGATCCTCACGCCTGGCAGGATATGGCCCAGGCGCGGGTCTATATCGCCAACATTCGCGATGGGCTGATAGCCGCCGATGAAGACCATGCCGATGAGTACCGGGCCAATGCAGAGCGCTACCTGGCGGAAATGGCTGAAACGGACGCTCAGATCCGTGAGCTGGTCAGCGAGATCCCGGCCTCGACCAGCGTGATCACCGGCCATGATTCGTTTGGCTACTTCGCCAACGCCTACGGCATTCGTTTTCTTTCCCCCGTAGGGCTTTCTACCGAAGTGGAGCCGAGCGGCGCCAGCATGGCCGAGCTGGTGGATGTGATCAACGACCAGAACGTTCAGGCGCTGTTTCATGAAAACATGACCAACCCGGCGGTCATCGAGCAGCTCTCCGAAGAGACGGGCCTGCCGATTGCCGGCACGCTGTATGCCGATGCGCTGGCCTCTGAAGGCGAAGCCAGCACCTATCTGGGCATGATGCACCACAACGCCAAGATGCTGCACGACGCTCTGGCCGAGCCCGGTCACGATGACCACGGCCACGCCGATCACGGTCATGAACATGGCCACGATCACGATCACGATCACGATCACGATCACGATCACGATCACGGCGAGCATAGCCACTAAGCACCTGAAAAGGGCAATAATCATTGCCTTTTCGAGAGCGCCCCCACGCGGGCGCTTTTTTATTGTCCAGCGCCTTGCAACAAGTTACTTGTGCGGTGGTGCAAGGCTTCATACATTACTGACTGCCTTGCCACTCCATCACTCACTGGTTGCCGACATGATCAATGTGCTCTTCAAAGCTGCAAGTATCAGCAGTGTGCTTTCCCTGCTGGCCGCTGCCCCGGTATGGGCGGTTGACGATATGGATCGCGCCCGCATCGAAGCGCTGGTCAATGACACCATCGCCCCGCTGATGGCCGAGCAGCGCATTCCCGGCATGGCGGTCGCACTGAGCGTGAACGGAAAGCGTCATGAGTTCAGCTATGGCGTTGCCGATCAGGCAACCGGCCAGGCCGTTACCCCGCACACCCTGTTTGAACTGGGCTCGATCAGCAAGCTGTTGACCGCCACGCTGGCCGCCAGACTTCAGGCAAGCGGCGCCATTTCCCTTGATGCCCCCGCCAGCCAGTATTTAACAGCGCTTGAAGGCACGGCCTTTGATGACATCAGCCTGCTGGAACTGGGCACCTATACCGCCGGCGGGCTGCCTTTGCAGTTTCCCGACGAGGTGCAGGATGAGGCGTCGATGATCGACTACTACCGAAACTGGCAGCCTGAGTACGCGCCCGGCCATCAGCGGCTCTACTCCAATCCCAGCATTGGTTTGCTTGGCTATTTGACCGCCCAGCGTTTGAGCCAGCCCTTTGAAGCGCTGATGAGTGAGTACGTATTTACTCCGCTGGGTCTTGAGAGCAGCTATTTTCAAGTACCCGACGCACACCAGGCAGACTACGCCTTTGGCTACTCCAAGGAGGATGCGCCTATCCGGGTCAACCCCGGCATGCTGGATGCCCAGGCCTATGGTGTGAAATCGACCGCTGCGGACGTACTCACCCTGGTGGAGGCCAATATGGAAGATAGCGCGCTTGAAGCGCCGCTTCGTCAGGCGCTGGCCGATACTCGCGCGGGCTACTTCAGCGTAGGCGACATGGCTCAAGGGCTTGGCTGGGAAAGCTACGCCTACCCGCTCACCCTTGAACAACTGCTGGCGGGCAACTCGCTTGACGTGATACTCGCGGCCAACCGCGCCGAACGCCTGAGCCCGCCGCTGCCGCCACGCCAGGATGCGCTTTACAACAAGACCGGCTCGACCAATGGCTTTGGTGGCTATGTGGCGTTCATTCCCGGCGAGCGGTTAGGTATCGTCATGCTGGCGAACCGCAACTATCCCAACCAGGCACGTATTGAAGCGGCCTACCATATCCTGACCCACCTGGCCGAAGTGCCGTGAGCCAATACGCGGTTGCAATTGGCAGGCTATCTATCGAGACTAGGCAGCTTATATACGCTAATGAGCGAACGTCATGCACCTGAACGCCGATTTTTCGCAGTTTGCCTGCGTCACCCCCGACCAGTACCAGTGGGTAGATGCCCCCAGCGCAGGCGTCGAGCGCATGATGCTGGACCGCATTGGCGGTGAAGTAGCGCGGGCGACGAGCCTTGTGCGCTATGCGCCCAATAGCCGGTTCGAGGCCCATACCCACGGCGGAGGCGAAGAGATTCTGGTGCTCGAGGGCGTGTTTGCCGATGAGCACGGCCGCTACCCGGCGGGCAGCTATCTGCGCAATCCGGTCGGCACGCAGCATACCCCTCAGATTGGCGATGAGGGCGCGCTGATTCTGGTCAAGCTGCACCAGTTTGATCTGACCGATACGCTGCGCCTGGCCGTTCCTGCCCATCGTCTGCCCTGGCAGCCGGACCGGCGCCCGCGCATTGCCTACAAGATGCTGCACACGTTCCGTCAGGAGCGGGTAAGCCTTGAGCGCTGGGCCGCGGGCACGTCGATCGCCTACCCTACCCTCAAGGGTGGGCTGGAACTTTTCGTGCTGGAAGGCACGTTAAACGATGGCGAGCGCTCCTACCCGGCAGGCAGCTGGTGCCGCTATCCTAGCGGGTCCATGCCTTCTTTGACCGCCGAGAGTGACGGCGTGATGATGTACTTGAAACGCGGCCATCTACCGGCCGCGTAAACCGCTCCCTTAGCGATCGATCAGGCTTAGAAACGGCAGCAGGGCAAGCGCCCCGATCAGGCCGATGGCCACGAGCACCAGCACGACCTGAACCGGGTGCTCAAGCAGGCGGCGCGCAAGCGTAGGCGCCTTACCTGCTGCCCGGGCTGCCTGCAGCTCGCGCCGGGCTTGATCGAAGCGCTCGGCCTGGTAGGCGGCGAGTACCGTTTCGGCGGCCTCGCGCTGGCGCTCATCGCGCAGCCAGATGGCATCTACCCCCAAACGAAAAACACCGGCCTGGGTTTCATACACATCGAAGCCGTGCTCATCGAGCAGCGCGCGCACCTCCTGGGCCTCCTCGTCGGTGACGTGGCTCAGCCGAAACAGCAGATGGGCCATATCAGTCGCCCATCGCCGCCATCAGGTCGGCCTGGATCACTTCGATCCAGTAACCGTCCGGGTCCTTCACGAAAATCACGTCTTTCATCTTGCCTTGATCGGCGCGTTTGACGAACGTCACGGCGTGTTCGTCAAACCACGCCTGGGCAGCATTCAAGTCCGGCACGCTAAAGCAGATATGCCCAAACCCCTGCGGCTCGGCATTGCCATCGTGATAGGCAAACTCCTCCTGCTCCTCGGTACCCCAGTTATGCGTCAGCTCCAGCAGGCCTTTCTGACTGAATGTCCAGGCGGTGCGTGCCTCGGTCTCCTCGGGCACCTGGTCGGCGGCGTCGAGATTGGCCAGGAAGTAGAGCGAAAACCGCATCTCTTCGAAATCCAGCCGACGCAGCACCTGCATGCCGAACACTCGGGAGTAGAAGGCCAGCGAG
The DNA here is from genome assembly GCF_020075495.1 of Vreelandella aquamarina. Classification (GTDB taxonomy): domain Bacteria; phylum Pseudomonadota; class Gammaproteobacteria; order Pseudomonadales; family Halomonadaceae; genus Vreelandella; species Vreelandella aquamarina_A. Next base: position 5,058 of record NZ_JABYQT010000012.1, on the reverse strand, counting down.
CGCTCAGGGTCCTTGACCCGTAGCATGGTGTGATTCAACCGGAATCCTTGGGTCTGCGGGGCGCTTGCACTGACACCGGGATGCTGCTCACCTGAAAAACTCATCGTAGACTCCTTGAGCTGTTGGCCGCCCAGCGAATCGCTTGAGCGGTTGACTTTGACAAAATTGATACAATGTACAAGCCTGTAATGACATAGCACCACGGCTTGCATGATACGTGGTAACTCACCATGCGGGCAGAGTAACGATTATTCCAGCCCCAATCACAGGTTGACGACATGTCTCGCGATCTCAATGTGCTGGGTGAACCCCTGACACCCTGCTGCCATTCACCCAAAACCGGCTTCTACCGCGACGGTTTCTGCCGCGTAGGACCAGAAGACACCGGGATACATGCCGTGTGTGCCATCATGACCGAGGAGTTCCTGGCTTTTTCGAAAGCGCAGGGCAACGATCTGGCGACCCCAAGACCCGAGTTCGGCTTTCCCGGCCTTGGCCCCGGCGATCGCTGGTGTTTGTGCGCCAGCCGCTGGCAGCAGGCCGCCGATGCCGGAGTGGCACCGCCGGTCATACTTTCCGGCACCAACGAGCGTGCTCTTGAATTCACAACGCTGAGCACCCTGCGCCAATACGCGCTCGACCTTGTGCATTAGCACCACCTGCCTGGCCAACCACGGTACCAGCCAGTACCGGTTTTCCCGCCGCCTGCGCTTTACACCCTTGCCCCAGGCAAGGATAGTATCCCTACCGACAGGGGCGCCTGACACGCTCAGGCTGAGATGCACCCTTTGAACCTGAACCGGATAATGCCGGCGTAGGAAGTCGCGATGTTACGGCATACGCGCTCTACGCTGCGAGGTAGCCATGACATCACTCCCGCTGAGCGATGCGCTCTACGCTTTACAACGTACCACGCCGCTGGTGCACTGCATGACCAACTATGTCGCCATGAACAGTACGGCCAACTGCCTGCTGGCGATCGGCGCATCGCCTGCGATGCTGCACGCCCCGGAAGAGGTGGCCGAGTTTACTCGCCTGGCCGGCGCGCTTTCGATCAATATCGGCACGCCATCGTCTGACTGGGCGGAAGGCATGCAACTGGCCGCCGCGGCTGCACAGGCAAGCGGCACACCCTGGGTATTCGACCCGGTGGCAGTGGGTGCCACCGGCTACCGCCAGACGCTTTCTGAAAAACTACTGGCATACGCTCCCACCGCGATTCGCGGCAATACCTCGGAGATCATGACGCTGGCAGGTCTGGCCCATGCAGGCCGCGGGGTGGATGCCACGGCGTCTATCGATGAGGCGCGTGCAGCAGCCATTGCCCTGGCCAAGCGCCAGGGCTGCATCGTGGCCATGACCGGTGAGCGCGACTTCATCACCAGCGGCCAGCAGCACTGGTACATTACCGGCGGGCATGCCTTGATGCCGCGCGTGACCACCCTGGGCTGCGCCCTGAGCGCGACTGTGGCGGCATTTCTGGCCGCATCACCTGCCAGCCCGGTAGCCGCGGTGGCCGCCGCCCTGGCAAGCTTTGCCGTGGCCGGTGCCCGCGCCGGCGAGCAGGCTGCAGGGCCCGGCAGCTTTCAGGTAGCCTTGCTGGATGCGCTTTATCAGCTGACACCTGAAGACCTTGAATCGTTTACCGGCCTGGAGACAGCTTGATGCGCTTTGACCTGTCACTCTACCTGGTAACGGATGCCGAACTATGCGCGACGCATGGCCTTGAGCGTACCGTGATGGAAGCCGTCGAAGGCGGTGTGCGCTTTGTTCAACTGCGCGACAAGCACGCAAGCGATGCCGAGATGATCACCCAGGCCAGGCGCCTCAAGGCTGCCCTGGCCGGTAGCGGCGTACCGCTGGTGATCAATGATCGCCTGAACGTTGCCCTGCAAAGCGAAGCCGACGGCCTGCACGTGGGCCAGAGCGATACGGCCGTGCAAAAGGCCCGCGCTGCTCTCGGACCCGAGGCGATCATCGGCCTTTCGATCAATACCCTCGAGCAGCTGCACAGCGCGCCGATATCACTGCTGGATTACCTGGGCCTTGGCCCGGTATTTGCCACCCAGAGCAAGCATGACCACGCCGCGCCACTGGGATTTGAAGGGCTGGCGCAACTGGCAGCGGCTTCGCCACTGCCAAGTGTCGCCATTGGCGGGCTGAAAGCCGAGCATGCCGAGCGCGTCCTTCAGGCCGGCGCCGACGGATTGGCGGTCATTTCAGCCATTTGCGGGCAGCCGGCCCCCTGCGCTGCCGCCCGCGCGTTCATGCGCCCTGAGCGCTAAGCGAGCCTGCCATGACCCAGCTCGAACCGATCATTGCCTTTGTGCGCGTTGCCGAACTGAAGAGCTATACCCGCGCGGCCGAGGCGCTGTCGCTATCGCGTACCCGCGTATCACGGCTGGTCATGGCGCTTGAGACCTCACTGGGCGTGCGCCTGATTCAGCGCACCACGCGGCGCTTGCACTTGACTGCCGAGGGCGAGCGCTACCTTGCCCATGCCCAGGGCATCCTGCAGGCGCTGGATGAAGCTGCCGCGGATGTGGGTAGCGGAGTGACCGACATGCGCGGCCGGTTACGTATCAACGGGCCGATGAGCTTTGGCACGCGCCACCTTTCTCCGCTGGTAGCGCGCTTCATGGTCGAGCATCCGGGCCTGGACGTGCGCCTGGATCTGAACGATCGCCGTGTGGATCTGCTCGAAGAGGGCTACGACGTGGCCATTCGTATCGGCAACCTGCCGGACTCGAGCCTGGTGGCGCGGCGCTTGACGCGCTGTCGGATGCTGTTCTGCGCCTCGCCCGATTACCTGGCACGCCATGGTACGCCCAAAAACCTCGAAGCGCTCAAGCAGCACCCATGCCTGCGCTATCGCAGCGGCTCTATCAACGGCGACTGGCAGCTGGGCAGCACCACGCTGACGACCCAGGGGCCGCTTGAGAGCAATAACGGTGATGTGCTGACCCATGCCGCCGAAGCGGGGCTGGGAATCGCTCACCAGCCGAGCTTTCTGGTCACCGAAAGTATTATTCAAGGGCGCCTGGTACCGGTTCTGGAGCATATCGCTCCCAAGGTGCTGGATATTCATGCCCTCTACCCCGCAAGGCGCTTCCTGCCAGCCAAGGTAGAGCGCTTTACCCAGCTGCTGGCAGATGCCTGGGGCTCACCGCCCAGCTGGGAGCGTGAAATGGGATTGTCGCCTATTACGCAACAGTGATGTTCGCCTATTGCGGATTATCTTCTTTCCCGAGCATCGTAATGTGTCTTCATTGAGATCACCTCCCCTGATCAATGGAGCACCCCATGAACGTATCGTCGACTGCTGCTACCACTTCCGCTGTTCAACCCCATGCCATTGCGCTGCTGCGCGTTTCGCTGGGCGTGATGGCGCTGGCTCACGGCCTGCTGAAGGTCTTCGTTTTCACCCTGCCCGGCACGGTGGGTTATTTCGAGTCCCTGGGCCTGCCCGGTTTCATGGCCTACCTCACTATCCTTGGCGAACTGGGCGGCGGCCTGGCCCTGCTGCTGGGTGTCTATACCCGCTGGGTCAGCCTTGCCATGATACCGCTTCTCCTGGGCGCTACCTCGGTACACCTGGGTAACGGCTGGATGTTCTCCAACGCCGGTGGCGGCTGGGAATTCCCGCTGTTCTGGAGTGTAGCGCTACTGGTTCAGGCGGGTCTTGGCGGCGGAAGCTTCGTCCTTAGCCGCCGCTTGCGCTAACCCTCGCCCACTTAGCTGCATGCCCCGGCCTTCTGCCGGGGCTTACTGTCAGGAGAATTCGCCATGTTACCCAGCCTTTTCATCTCTCACGGCTCGCCGATGCTGGCACTAACCCCGACGCCTGCCCACCGCTTTCTGCGTGAGCTGGGCCAGACGCTGAGTCCTAAAGCCGTCGTGGTCGTATCCGCCCATTGGGAGACGCTGTCGCCCAAGGTAAGCACCAGCGCCTGGCCGGAAACCATTCACGATTTCGGCGGCTTTCCCCGTGCGCTGTTCGAGTGCCAGTATCTGGCGCCAGGCGAGCCGGAACTGGCCAGGCGTGTGGCAACGCTGCTGGATGCCCAGTGTGTGGAGCGCGGGTTCGACCATGGCGCCTGGGTGCCGCTGTCTCTGATGTTTCCCGATGCGACTATTCCGGTCGTTTCAGTATCACTGCCCATCCGCTGGAGCAACGATGAACTGGCGGACCTGGGCGAGCGCCTCTCGGCGCTGCGGGAGGAGGGTGTTCTGGTCGTTTGTTCAGGCAGCCTGACCCATAACCTGTATGAAACCATGCCGGAAGGCAGCCAGGTGCCCAGCTGGGTGACCGACTTTGCCGACTGGGTCACCCGCAAGCTGGCGGTCAATGACCGCGAAGCGCTGCTCGACTGGCAGAAAGCGCCCTACGCACGAGAAAATCACCCAACGCCTGAGCATTTCCAGCCGCTGCTGGTCGCCATGGGGGCAGGCGGCAAGTCGAGCCAGCTGCACCACAGCGTCGAGCATGGCGTGCTGGCGATGGATGTCTATGCCTTTGCCTAGACGGTTCAGCACGCTGCTAGTCCATCGCGCTCACTAGCGCTCATAAAAAGCCCCCGCTGGCCGTGACGCTCGTCTCGGCCAGCGGGGGCTTTCAAGAACCGGCTACAGGCTGGCGTTGACCACCATGCACTCCATGCCTTGCACTTCCAGCTCGCGGCAGGCCTCCCGGGCGTGCTGCTCATCGAGCGTGATCAGGCGCGCACGGTAGACCGGCGTCTGGCCTTCCAGGGTATCCACCGCCACTCGGCCGGCCAGATTGCGGGTCAGCCGCTGGGCCGCCTGATGAGCAAGCTGCTCGGCCTGGGCTTCCTGGCTGAACGCACCTACCTGAATCCCCCAGCCACGGGTGGGCGGCGCTTCGATCAATTGTTCATGCTGCATAAAAGCCTGTAGCGGGTCAGGCTCGGCGGAGCGTACCGCGGGCTCGGCCGGCCCTTCTACGGTTATCTTGGCCAGCCGCTCATCAATGTTCGCTTCTGGGGCCGGCGAAAGAGTCGTGGTATCCACACTGGCCATCATCTGGCTGGGAGATGC
>NZ_JABYQT010000011.1 GCF_020075495.1 Vreelandella aquamarina | reverse complement strand
GTTGTTTTCGATGTAAAACCTGCCACATCCAAAACCGCTAACTACCTGACAAACCGAAGGTTTTCACCTTCATTCACCGCTGGTAACGCTGGGCGTCCCCGGCAGCGGATGCGTACTTTACGGATTCGCTGCCGGTTGTGCAAGCGCTTTTTGCAAACCGGCGAAAAAAGTTCAGACAAGCGTTACCCGAGCGTAGCGTTTCTTGCCTGCCTGAATGACGTAAGCCTTGGCTGTCGCCAGCATGGTGTCCTGTGCCACCACTTCGCCATCGACCTTTACACTGCCGTTTTTCAGCATGTCCTTCGCCTGGGCGCTGTTCTTGGTCAGGCCCGAGCGGTTGAGCACGGTGGCGATGGGCGCCTGCTCACTCCCCTCGAAATCCACTTCTACTTCCGGCAGGTCTTCCGGCAGCTCGCCCTCGGCCAGCTGGTTACCCGCCGACCTGTGAGCATTGGCTGCCGCTTCATCGCCGTGGTAGCGGGCGATCAGCTCGCGAGCAAGCGTCATCTTCACATCGCGCGGGTTCGCACCCTGCTCGACACTCTGCTTGAGCGCGTCGATCTCTTCATTGGACTTCAGCGACAGCAGCTCGAAGTAACGCCACATCAAACTGTCCGGCATGGAGACCAGCTTGTTGAACATCGAGCCCGGCGCTTCGTCAACGCCGACGTAGTTGCCGAGTGACTTTGACATCTTCTGCACGCCATCGAGGCCTTCGAGCAGCGGCATGGTGATCACCACCTGCGGCTCCTGTCCGAAGTGTTTCTGGATCTCGCGGCCCATCAGCAGGTTGAATTTCTGGTCGGTGCCGCCAAGCTCGATATCCGCTTCAAGCGCGACGGAGTCGTAGCCCTGCACCAGCGGATAGAGAAACTCGTGAATGGCGATCGGCTGGTTGGCCTTGTAGCGCTTCTCGAAATCGTCGCGCTCGAGCATGCGCGCCACGGTGCTTTGCGCGGCGAGCTCGATCATCTTGGCGGCGGTCAGCTCACCAAACCACTCGGCGTTGAAGCGCACCTCGGTCTTTTCAGGATCCAGGATCTTGAACACCTGCTCCTTGTAGGTTTCGGCGTTGGCTTTGACATCCTCTTCGGTGAGCGGCTTGCGCGTCACGTTCTTGCCGGTCGGATCGCCAATGCGCCCGGTAAAGTCACCGATCAGGAAAATCACCGTGTGACCGAGGTCCTGGAACTGACGCATCTTGGTCAGCAGCACGCTATGTCCCAGATGCAGGTCAGGGGCCGTGGGGTCAAAACCAGCCTTGATACGCAGCTTTCGCCCAGAGGCCAGCTTCTTCTTGAGCTCGTCCTCTACCAGGATTTCGTGCGTACCCCGCGTCAGCAGCGCTAACGCCTGATCCACCTCACTCATTGCCACTCTCCACTATGAACGTTGCCCGACAGGGCCTACAGATGAACAATAGCCGACGATGTTACCATGCCTCTTGGTCCTGGTTGAGTCTTCGCCCTGCTTTGGATGACGCTTTATGAAAACACCCGCTGATGCCCCTTCGCTTTACTATATAGGCCTGATGTCCGGCACCAGCCTGGATGGCGTCGACGCCGCCTTGATAGCCATCGAACCCGCCAGCCCGCCGCGGCTGCTCGCCACCCACGTCGAGCCCATGCCCGATGCGCTGCACGCAGCCCTTTTGGCACTGTGTCACGCAGAGCAGGCAGGCTTTGCCGAGCTGGCCTCGGCAGAAGATGCCTTTTGCCGCCTGCAGGCTCAGGCCGTGCAGGCGTTGCTTGCTCAACAAGGCCTCTCGCCCGGTGACATCGAGGCCATCGGCAGCCACGGCCAGACCATCGAGCACGCCCCCAACGGCCACCAAGGCGGCCCGGCCTACACCCTGCAGCTGGATAACCCGAGCCTGCTGGCAGAGCTGACCAGTTGCCGGGTAGTAGCCGATTTCCGCCGCCGCGATCTGGCCGCCGGTGGCCAGGCCGCGCCGCTTGCGCCCGCCTTTCACCAGGCGCTGTTTGGCCGGCAGGACGTCGAGCAGTTGATTCTCAACCTGGGCGGCTTTGCCAACGTGACCTGGCTGCCCCGCGACGCTTCACGGGCCGTGCTGGGATTCGATACCGGCCCGGCCAACGTGCTGCTGGATGCCTGGTTTGCCCTGCACGCGAACAGCGTCGAGCGTTTCGACAAGCATGGCGCCTGGGCAGCAAGCGGAAAGATCGATGAAGCACTGCTCTTGCGCCTGCTGGCCGAGCCCTTCTTTCATCAGCCACCGCCGCGCAGCACCGGGCGCGAGCTTTTTCATCTGAACTGGTTGAAGCAGCACCTGACAGGCAATGAGGCGCCAGCCGACGTACAGGCAACGCTTGCCGAGCTGACCGCCCTCAGCATCGCGCGGGGGATCGAGCAGCTGTTGCCACCGGGCGAAAGCAAGACCTTGATTGCCTGTGGCGGCGGCGCGCATAACGCTTACTTGATGGCTCGCCTGGCGCATCACCTGCCAGATGTCACCCTGGCCTCGCCTGCTGCTTACGGCTGGCCCGAAGACTGGATTGAAGCAGGTGCCTTTGCCTGGCTTGCGCACCAGCGTCTTCACCATTTGCCGGGCAACCTGCCCGCGGTAACCGGCGCTCGAGGACCTCGCATTCTGGGCGGTATCTATGCGCCATGAAAAGGCATCAATGCGTCATGAAAAGACAACACTCAGGCCGCGCACCCCGTATCATGCTGATTGGCATTTTTAAAACGACGCGCTGCGCATTGCACTTTGCCGAGCATGCTGGCTGTTCGTTACTATCCCTATCTATTTTATGCGGTGAGGTGCTTGAGCATGACAGATAGCGCACTTCCAGCGTCGCTTGCCAGGGCGCGCACGCGCCTGGACCAGGCGCTGAAAGAAGCAGGCCGTTCGAGCGACAGCGCGCGCCTGCTGGCGGTAAGCAAGACCAAACCTGCCGCCATGATTCGCAAGGCCTGGGAGCACGGGCAGCGGGCATTTGGTGAAAACTACCTGCAGGAAGCCCTGGAAAAACAGACGGAACTGGCAGATCTGGACGGTATCGAGTGGCATTTCATTGGCCCGCTTCAGTCCAACAAGACCCGCGCGGTCGCGGAACACTTCGACTGGATGCACAGCGTGGACCGTTTGAAGATCGCCACCCGGCTAAGTGAGCAGCGCCCCGACCATCTGGCGCCGCTGAACGTCTGCCTGCAGGTCAATATCAGCCGCGAGATTTCCAAGGCCGGCGTGATGCCCGAAGAGGCCGAGGCGCTTGCCAAGGAGATCGCCAGACTGCCCAATTTGAGGTTGCGTGGGCTGATGGCGATTCCGGCGCCAGCCGCGACGCGCGAGGCCCAGCGCCAACCGTTGGCGGCGCTGCGTGAGCTTTTGATCTCATTGCAGCAAACACTGCCGCGGGCACCGCTGGATACGCTCTCCATGGGCATGAGTGATGACCTGGAGGCCGCCATATTGGAAGGTGCCACGCTGGTGCGCCTGGGCACCGCCATTTTCGGTGCGCGCGATACACGCTGATTCACCCGCATTATATTCATCTACAGTAAGCAAGGCTGCCAGCGCGGCCCATTCAACCAACAGGACACGAACATGGCGAGCAGGATCACTTTCATCGGTGCGGGCAATATGGCAAGCGCCATTATCGGCGGACTGATCGACAGCGGCGTAGCCCCCACCGACATCACCGCCACGGCACCCAACGCAAGCGAGCTTGACGCCATCAAGGAGCGCCTGGGGATCAATACCCAGGCGGATAATGTGGCCGCGGTTGGCGAGGCCGACGTGGTGGTCCTTGCCGTCAAGCCCCAGATCATGCGTGCCGTGTGCGAAGAGCTCAAGCCGAGCATTCATGAAACGCGCCCGCTGGTGATCTCCATTGCCGCAGGACTCGACGCCGCCACCATCGACCAGTGGCTGGGCGGCGGCAATGCGCTGGTGCGCTGCATGCCCAACACACCCTCGCTGGTCGGCATTGGCGCCAGCGGCCTGTACGCCAACGCCGCGGTGAGTGAAGAGCAGCGCGCCCTGTCCACCCAACTGATGGAAGCGGTAGGCATCGTCGAATGGGTCGAGAACGAAGCACTTTTGGAGGCCGTGACCGCCGTTTCCGGCAGTGCCCCGGCCTACTTCTTTTTGATGTTCGAAGCCATGGAAGAGGCCGCGGTCAAACTCGGTCTGCCTGCGGAAACCGCACGCCGCCTGGCGATTCAGACCGGGCTTGGCGCGTCGGCGATGGCCCAGCGAAGCGATCACGACCCGGCCACCCTCAAGCAGAACGTCATGTCGCCGGGCGGCACTACCGAGCGCGCCATTGCCCACATGGAAGAGGCGCAGATGCGCACGATCATCGCCGATGCCATGCAGGCCTGCGCCGATCGCGCCGCCGAGATGGCCAAAGAACTAGCCAAAAAGAACTAGCCAAGAAGTAAATACACACTCACGCAAGGAAACGAACCATGGGTAGCGCTGGGCTTTCACTGATTCATACGTTGGTTAACATTTACCTGCTGTTATTGATGTTGCGCTTTCTACTGCAGGCCTCACGGGCGGATTACTACAACCCGCTCAGCCAGTCGCTGGTGAAGATTACCCAGCCAGTGGTAGGGCCATTCCAGAGCTTTCTGGGGCCGGTTGCCGGGCGTTTCGATCTGGCGACGCTCGCTGCGGGCTTCGCTCTCAAGGTCATCAGCCTCGTCGCCGTGTTCATGCTCTTTTTCAGCGGCATGGGTGTACCCGTTGTTCCCATCCTGATCGCGGGCGTTGCAGCATTGGCCAGCGCCATTCTGAAAATCTACTTCTTTGCCCTGATCGTGATGATCATCCTGAGCTGGGTGGCGCCCAACGCGAGCCACCCCGGAGCTTTGCTGGTAATGCAGTTGGTAGAGCCCATCATGGCACCGGTTCGCAAGGTGATACCGCCGCTTGGGATGATTGATCTCTCCCCCATTGTCGTGTTTATTGCGATCAACCTCATTGATGGGTTCGTGGTCGGCTCGCTGATCAGAGCCACTGGATTGCCCAGCACCTGGATCGGTCTGTGATGATCGACGTCACCGCCGCAGGGCAAGCCCTGCGGCGCGAGTTAGCAGCTCTAGCTTCAATAGCAGGATGACCGTTTTCGATGCCTGATTCAGTTCCCCACGCACGTCCTGGCCACCCAACTGACTCCGTTGGCGTGGTCACCCCTCGCGTGGCCAAGTTTGACTCTCCGCTTGCCCTCGCCTGCGGCAAGGTGCTGCCCGAGTATGAATTGATTTACGAGACCTACGGCACACTGAACGCCGAGCGCAGCAATGCCGTACTGGTCTGCCATGCACTTTCAGGTCACCACCACGCCGCGGGCTACCATAGCCAGGACGACCGCAAGCCCGGCTGGTGGGATGCACACATCGGCCCCGGCAAACCGATCGATACCAGTCGCTTTTTCGTCATATCGCTCAATAACCTGGGCGGCTGCCACGGCAGCACTGGCCCGGTCAGTCATAACCCGGAAACCGGGCGCCAGTGGGGGCCGGATTTTCCCATGGTCACGGTAAGCGACTGGGTCGCAAGCCAGGCCAGGCTTGCCGATCATCTGGGAATCGAGCGCTGGGCGGCGGTGGTGGGCGGAAGTCTCGGTGGCATGCAGGTGCTCCAGTGGAGCATCACCTACCCCGAGCGGGTGGCCAACGCCGTGGTGATTGCGGCAACGCCCAGGCTGTCTGCGCAGAACATCGCGTTCAACGAAGTGGCTCGTCAGGCTATCCGCTCTGATCCCGAGTTCTTTGGCGGCTGGTACGCCGAGCACGACACGGTACCCAAGCGCGGGCTGAAACTGGCGCGCATGGTGGGACATATCACCTACCTGTCGGAGGACGCCATGGGCAGCAAGTTTGGCCGCGACCTGCGAAGCGAAGACCTGAGTTTCGGCTTTGACGTCGAATTTCAGGTGGAGTCCTACCTGCGCTACCAGGGAGACACCTTCTCGACCGCCTTTGATGCCAATACTTACCTGCTGATGACCAAGGCGCTGGACTACTTCGACCCGGCGGCCACCACCGGCGGCGACCTGGCAGAGGCGCTGGCCCCGGCGCAATGTCCGTTTCTGATTGTCAGTTTCACCACCGACTGGCGGTTTCCCCCGGCGCGCTCACGCGAGCTGGTGGATGCGCTGGTACGTGCGGGCAAGGCCGTCAGCTACGCCAATATCGAATCGCCTCACGGCCACGATGCGTTCCTGTTGCCGGAGCCGCGTTATGAAGCGCTGTTCCGTGCGTTCATGGACCGCACCGCCCGCGAGCTTGGCCTGGAGGAGACCCGTTGATGCGCGCCGACCTCGAATTGATCTACGACTGGGTTCCCCACGGCGCCCACGTGCTGGACCTCGCCTGCGGTGACGGGGCGCTCCTGGAACGCCTGGCTCGCGACAAGAGCGTGACCGGCTACGGCCTGGAGATCGATCCCGACGGCATCACCCAGTGCGTGGCACGTGGTGTCAGCGTAATCGAGCACAACCTGGATGACGGGCTGAGCAGCTTTGGCGACCGCAGCTACGACCAGGTGATCATGACCCAGGCGCTTCAGGCGTTGCGCCGCCCGGACAAGATGCTCGACGAGATGCTGCGCGTCGCCGACGAGGGCATCATCACCTTTCCCAACTTCGCCTACTGGCGCCACCGCGTCTATCTGGGACTGCGCGGCTACATGCCGGTATCCAAGTCGCTGCCCCACGCCTGGTACGACACACCCAACATCCACCTGTCGACCTTCAACGACTTCGAGCAGCTATGCCGGGAAAAGGGCCTGGTGATCGTCGACCGCGCCGTGGGCGTGGGCGAGCGTCGCGGGCACTGGACCTCGAAGTGGTGGCCCAACCTGTTCGGCGAGATCGCCATCTTCCGCGTCCGCCGTCGCGAGCGCTAAAGGCGTACCGGCAAGGAGCGCACAAGGGCAATGCCCGAGGGCGCTCCATCTCTCCACTCGATGCCCACCCCATAGGCCAGCACTTCCACCCCCTGGGCCGCGGCGCTGTGAAGGCCCGCCGCGTAGGCGGGGTCGATATGCGTGGCTGGTCCCACATCGGCAATGCCCTCGTGAGCGACACAGAACACCAGCACTGCTCGTTCGCCCTCCCGCGCCAGCGCCTCCAGCGCCTGCAGATGCTTGAGCCCACGCGTACTGACGGAGGCCGGAAAGTAGCCGTGGCCGTCGTCCTCCTTGAGCGTGACCTGCTTGACCTCGATAAAGGCGCGGCGCCCGCTTGTTTCATCCTCCAGCAGGAAATCCAGCCGCGATTCGCCTACTTTCACCTCGCGGCGCAAATGTGAATAGCCCGCCAGCGCATCAAGGCTTCTCGCCTCCAGCGCCGTCTCGACGATACGGTTGGCGCGCCCGGTATGAATCGAGGCCATCACCGTCTCGCCTCTTTCGCCGGGCAGCTCGATCAGCTCCCAGGTCCAGGCAAGCCGACGCTTGGGATTATCGCTGGGCGACAGCCATACCCGGCAACCGGGTACGTTGACGCTTTTCATCGAGCCGGTATTGGGACAGTGCGCGACCACCTCGCGGCCATCGTCCAGCAGCACGTCGGCAAGAAAGCGCTTGTAGCGACGCAGCAGGATACCGGGCACCAGCGCTGGATAAGACAACGCATGGTACACCGGATGGTCAAGCGTCACAGGCGCCCCACGAATCGGCCCATTCGCGCCACGGCCTCTTCCAGACGGGCAACGTCATTGGTGAACGCAATGCGCACGTGATGCTCGCCGCCACGCACGGCAAAGTCGATGCCTGGGGTAATTGCCACGTTCTCCTCCTCCAGCAGCCGCTGGCAGAAGGCTTGGCTGTCGCGGCTGTAGCGTGAAATATCCAGCCAGACGTAAAACGCTCCCTGGGGCGGCAGGTCCGGCGCAAGCCCGAGCGTTGCAAGCCCGTCGAGCAGCACCTGGCGGCGCTTCGCAAGTATGTCGCGGCGCTTTTCAAGGATGGCTCGACACTCAGGGGTAAATGCGGCAAGCGCGGCGTACTGGGAAGGCGTGGAAGCGGCCAGAAAGACATTCTGGGCAAGCCTGGTCAGCGGCTCGGCCGCGCGTTGCGGGGCCACCAGCCAGCCCAGGCGCCAGCCGGTCATGCCGAAGTATTTCGAAAAGCTGTTCACCACGAAGGCGTCGCTGGAAAGCGAAGTGGCCGACAGCGGCGCGTCGTCGTAATTGAGCCCCTGGTAGATCTCATCGACGATTATCTCCCCTTCACGGCGGGCCACGGCGCCAAGCACCTCCGTAAGCTGCCCGGCACTCAGGGTATGCCCGGTCGGGTTGGAGGGCGAGGCGAGCATCGCCACGCGCGTAGTATCGCGCCAGTGGCGCTCGATCAGCGCAGCATCCAGCTGCCAGCCGCTTTCACGGCCTACCGATACTGCGTCGATCTCGGCACCGGCCAGGGCCATGAAGTGGCGGTTGCAGGGGTAGTTGGGGTCGGCCATCAGCACTCGGTCGCCACTCTCGACCAGCAGCTGGCTTGCCAGCAGCAGCGCACCGGAGGCGCCGGGGGTTACCAGAATGCGTGCAGGATCTACCTCGGCGTTGAAGTGCTCGGCGTAGTGGTTGGCAATCGCTTCGCGCAGGGCCGAGAGGCCGGCAGCCGGCGTATAGCGGGTCTGCCCATGCGCCAGCGCCTGCTGGCCCGCCGCGATGACCGGGTCGGGGGTAGAAAAGTCCGGCTCGCCGACTTCAAGGTGAATAACGTCATGCCCGGCCGCTTCACGCGCCTGGGCCATTTCCAGTAAGTGCATCACGCGAAAAGGCGCCACGCGGCTGACTCGTGAATTCCAGGCCATAACGGCTCCTTTGGCTTGCAGGATCAACACATGACCCAGGTCCTGAAAATATTAGGACCATAGTCGAAAGCGCACTATTATGCTTGCAACGAGAACGTTTTTCAGCTAAACAAGCATCCCTTTGGCGTGAGATCGTGGCACACGCTCATGGTCGATCAGCAGTCACACATGTAAGGGGCAATCCCATGCCAGTAGCGGAAAAGAAACCGGAAGCGACCAAGTCCTTCACCCCGTATGAGCCGGCACCGGGTGAAGAGTACATGAACGATAAGCAGTTGGCGCACTTTCGCCAGCTGCTGTTGGACTGGAAGCAAGACCTCATGGAAGAGGTGGACCGCACCGTGCGCCACCTGCAGGAAGACGCCAACAACTACGCCGACCCCGCCGACCGGGCAACGCAGGAAGAAGGCTTCAGCCTTGAGCTGCGCACGCGTGACCGTGAACGCAAGCTGCTCAAGAAAATCAACGAGACCATCGAGAATATCGATGACGACGATTACGGCTTCTGTGAAGCGTGTGGCGTCGAAATCGGCATTCGCCGTCTCGAAGCCAGGCCAACGGCGACGCTGTGCGTCGACTGTAAGACCCTGGCCGAGCTCAAAGAGAAGCAGCTGGGTGGCTAAGCAGACGGTTCAAACCACCTGAACGCTAGCGCTGAAGGCGGGCACCTTGGGGTGCCCGTTTTTGTTCTGGTAAAAGGCTTTTATGACTTCCTTGGCTGACTACCGGGGGCGCTTTGCCCCGACCCCTTCCGGGCCGCTGCACTTTGGCTCGCTCGTGGCCGCCCTTGGCAGCTATCTGGATGCCCGCGCCGCCGGCGGCCGGTGGCTGGTGCGCATTGAAGACATCGATCCCCCGCGCTGCCCTGAGGGCGCGGACACCACCATCCTGCGCCAGCTGGAAACCTTTGGCCTGGAGTGGGACGAGGCGGTGTGCTGGCAGCGCGAGCGTTACGCGACCTACCAGCAGGCGCTGGACCAGCTAATCGAGCAGAAGCTTGCCTACCCGTGCAGCTGTTCACGCAAGCAGTGGCAGAGCCACGACATCTACCCCGGCTGGTGTCGCAACGGCGTATGCGAGCCCGGCAAGCCCGTGGCCTGGCGGCTGCGCAGCGACCTGGCCCAGCGGCCAATCACCTGGCAGGACCGGCTGTTCGGCCATCAGCAGTTCGACCCTGCGGAGCTGGGCGATGTAGTGCTCAAGCGCAAGGATCACCTGTGGGCGTATCAGCTCGCCGTGGTGGTCGATGACGCCGCCCAGGGCATCACCGATGTGGTCAGGGGGCTTGATCTGCTCGACAATACCCCCTGGCAACGCCAATTGCAGGTCGCCTTGGGTTTTCCCGAGCCGCGCTATCTGCACCTGCCACTGGTGGTCACGCCAGAGGGCCAGAAGCTCTCCAAGCAGAACCTTGCCCCGGCGCTTGCCGAAGATGATAAAAGCGTGCGCCGTCAGCTCTTTCAGGCGCTTCAGGCACTTGATCAGGCGCCGCCGGAGGCGCTTGCCACCGAACCACCGGCAAGCCAGCTACACTGGGGCGTCGCCCACTGGTCGGTTGCATGGCTATCGCCGGTGCGGCACCGGCTGTCGCCCTGAGACCTGTCGTCCCAAGGAATCGTCCATGTACGTCTACCGCATCATGCTGTTTCTGGTGTTTGGCGGCTACCTGCTTTCACCGCTTTTAATGGATGGCTGGAGTGACCCCAGCGCGGCCTGGTATCGTCCGTTTGCCATCTGGGGGGTGCTGATTGCGCTGACCCTGTGGCTTGAGCAAAAAAGGAAGTTGGATGAGCGTTGAGTTGACCGGCGTCCTGCTGCTGGGCCTTGGCTACCTGGCGCTACTGTTTGGCTGTGGCACCGCCGTGGAGCGAGGCTGGGTGCCCGCTCGCATTACTCGCCATCCGATGGTCTACACGCTGGCGCTCGGGGTCTATGCCAGCGCCTGGGCCATCTACGGCAGCCTGGAGCTTGCGGCCAGCGCCGGGTTCGGCTATCTGGCCTACTACCTGGGCGCGGCGGGTACTTTCCTGCTGGCCCCGGTGCTGCTGGTGCCCATTCAGCGCATCACTCGCACCTATCAGCTCGCCTCGCTGGCCGACCTGTTTGCGTTTCGCTTTCGCTCCCGCTGGGCGGGCACGCTGGTCACGCTGATCAGCCTGCTGGCCGTGCTGCCGCTGCTGGGCATTCAGGTGCAGACCCTGAGCGATGCGATTCGCTGGCTCACCGGCAGCCCCTACAGTTCGTGGGCAGCCCTTGTGTTTTGCGCCTTGATTGCCAGTTTCGCGGTGATGTTTGGCGCGCGCCGCAGCCATTCGCGCCAGGACGCGCTGATCAGCATTTTGGCGTTCGAATCAGTGATCAAGCTGCTGGCCATGCTGGGCCTGGGGGCGGCGGCACTTTGGCTCGTGTTCGATGGCCCGCAGGATCTTCAGCGCTGGCTGGAAGGCCCCGGCCTTCAGGCCCAGCAGGCGACTCAACAGCTGGAAGCCTCTCAATGGCGCACCCTGCTGCTGCTGTTTTTCGCCTCGGCCTTCATGATGCCGCACCTGTTTCATATCACCTTTGCCGAAAACCTCACGCGCCATACGCTGCTGCAAGCCAGCTGGGCGCTGCCGCTCTTTCTGCTGCTGATGGCGCTGCCCGTTCCGCTGATCTGGTGGGCCGCTCAGTCCGTCAATGACGAGATTCCGATCACGGCCTACGCGGTCTACATGATCAGCGAGCACGTGTGGGTCAAGGCGCTGGCGTTTGTTGCCGGGCTTGCCGCGGCGAGTGGGACCATGATCATGATTGCCCTGGCGCTTTCGGGCATGGTACTGAACCATATCGTCCTGGTGGCCAGGCCCCCGGAGGCGCGCAGCGACCTCTACGGCTGGCTGCTCTGGCTGCGCCGGGGTCTGGTGGTCGGGGTGATCGTCAGCGGCTGGCTGTTTTATGAAGGTGTGGGCCGCTACCACGACCTGGCCAACCTGGGGCTGGCCTCCTTCGTGGGTATCGCCCAGTGCCTGCCCGGCATGCTGGCCCTGCTCTACTGGCCCGGGGCCAATCGCAAGGGCATGGTGGTCGGGCTGATCGCCGGGGTCGGCATATGGCTCTGGGGGCTATGGCTGCCGCTGATTCTTTCGCTGCCCACCCCGCCGCTGCCGTTTACCCACCTGATACCGAGCGATGCACCGCCCTGGTACACGGTCACCCTGCTGTCGCTGGCCACCAATATCGTGCTGCTGATCGTGATCTCGCTGTTCACGCGTATCTCCGAAGGCGAGAAGTCGGCGGCGGAGGCGTGCTCGGTAGATGCAGTGATTCGCTCGAAGCGCCTGCCGCTCGAGGCCGCCACGGCGGCCGACTTCACCCCGCATCTGGCCCGGGCGATTGGCGATGAAGCCGCCCAGCGGGAAGTATCCCGCGCACTGGCAGCGCTCAAGCTTACCCCTCAGGAGCGTCGCCCCTATGCACTGCGCCGCCTGCGCGACCGTATTCAGGCCAATCTTTCGGGGCTGATGGGGCCGTCCGTTGCGCGCGATATCGTCGACCGCTACCTGCCCTACCGGCACGACGATGCGCCGGTGACCGACGATATCCACTTTGTCGAGAGCCGCCTGGAAGCCTACCGCTCGCGCTTGACCGGTCTTGCCCGCGAGCTCGACGGGTTGCGCCGTCATCACCGCCAGACACTGGCCCACCTGCCGGTCGGGCTGTGCGTGTTTGGCGATGACAAGGAACTTCTGATGTGGAACCAGGCGCTCTCCCAGCTCTCGGGCATCAGCGGTGAAAGCATCATCGGCTCACGCTGTGACAGCCTGCCCGCCCCCTGGCCGGCGCTATTGGGCAACGTACTGCTCGCCCCTCACGCGCCCCTCTACAAGCAGGCGGTCACGCTGCACGGCAAGGATCATTTCCTGACCCTGCACAAGGCCGAGCTGAGCGGCCACGACAGCCGGGGCGGCAGCGTCATTCTGGTCGAGGACCACACCGAGATGAAGTGGCTGGAGGACGAGCTGGTACACGCTGCTCGTCTGGCCTCGATTGGCCAGTTGGCGGCAGGCGTCGCCCACGAAATCGGCAACCCGATCACCGGTATTTCATCGCTGGCCCAGAACCTGCGCTACGATACCCAGGACCCCGCCCTGCTGGAAACCGCCGACCAGATCCAGGAACTGACCCAGCGCGTGACCCGGATCGTCAACTCGCTGGTCGGCTTCGCTCACGGAGGCCGTCATGCGGGCCTGCCGCCGGCTTCACCAGTGGCACTTACCACCATCAGCGAAGACGCATTACACTTGATTCATCTGGCGCGCTCGGGCGAGGATGTAACGCTTACCAACGCCTGCCCGGATGACCTCGTGGTACGCGGCGATGCCCAGCGTCTGACCCAGGTCATGGTCAACCTGCTCAGCAACGCCCGAGACGCCTGTCTGCCCGATGGTCAGGTGAAAATTACCGGTGGTTGCCAGGCAGACAGCGCCTGGTGGCGGGTCAGCGATAACGGCCAGGGAATCGATCCGCGCGTGCGCGATCACCTGTTCGAGCCCTTTACCACCACCAAACCGGCCGGTGAAGGCACGGGGCTTGGACTATCGCTTGCGTATCAGATCATCAACGAACATCAAGGCAGGATAGAGGTGGCGTCGCCACCGCCTGGAGAGCCCCGCGGCACGGCCATTACACTCTGGCTGCCGCTCTACCAACAGGATGACCAGCGACCTCATGCCCAGGATTCTGATTGTTGAAGATGAAGCGATCATTCGCAGCGCCCTGAAGCGCCTGCTGGAACGTCACGACTACGCGGTAAGCGAAGCGGGCAGCGTCGAAGACGCCACTCGGCTGGCGCTTGGCGAGTTCGACCTCATCATCAGCGATCTGCGCCTGCCGGGCGAGCCGGGCACCACGCTGATCAACGCGGCTGCCCCGGCGCCGGTGCTGATCATGACCAGCTATGCCAGCATGCGCTCCGCCGTGGATGCGCTCAAGCAGGGCGCGGTCGACTACATCGCCAAGCCGTTCGATCACACCGAGATGCTGGAAACCGTCGAACGCATCCTGCACCAGCAATCGATGCAGCACGGCGAGCCGCCCGCGATTACCGACGACGGCGGCAGCCAGCAGATGATGATCGGCGACTGCGCCGCCATGCAGCAGGTATATACGCGTATCCGCAAGACCGCGCCTGCGGATGTCACCGTGCTGATTCAGGGCGAGTCCGGCACCGGCAAGGAGCTGGTCGCTCGGGCGATACATCAACAGAGCAAGCGCGCCAAGGCGCCGCTGATCAGCGTCAACTGCGCGGCCATTCCGGAAACCCTGATCGAATCCGAGCTGTTCGGCCATGAAAAGGGCGCCTTCACCGGCGCCAGCGCGGCACGCACGGGCCTGGTCGAAGCCGCCGACGGTGGAACGTTGTTTCTGGATGAAATTGGCGAGCTGCCGCTCGATGCCCAGGCGCGTCTTCTGCGCGTTCTCCAGGAGGGCGAGATTCGCAAGATCGGGTCGGTGGAAACTCGCCACGTCGATGTCCGCCTGATCGCTGCGACCCACCGCGACCTGCGCGCGCTTTCTCGCAGCGGCGAATTCCGTCTCGACCTCTACTACCGCCTGAACGTCATGCAGATCGAACTGCCCCCGCTGCGTGAACGCGAAGACGACGTGCTGAAGATTGCCGATATCCTGCTCGATAAAGCCTGTACGCGACACGAGCGCCCTGGCCTGCGCCTTTCCAGGGCCGCCCGTCAGGACCTGCGCGACTACCCGTGGCCGGGTAACGTGCGTGAGCTGGAAAACGCCCTCGAGCGCGGGGTCATTCTCGCCGAAGGGCATCTGATCCATCCCGATGACCTGGGGCTTGCCCCCGTGCCACCCCGCGCACCCTCAAGCGCCGGTGCCGCCCATGAGGATAGCCCGGCAGAAGACGATGACGATCTGTCGCTGGAAGATTACTTTCAGCACTTCGTGCTGGAGCACCAGGACCAGATGAGCGAGACCGAGCTTGCCCAGAAACTGGGCATCAGCCGGAAAAATCTCTGGGAGCGGCGCCAGCGGCTCGGCATCCCCCGCAAGAAGACCGCCCGACGCCCAGGCTGACGCCCTGCAAAGGTGCATGACACAAAAGGTTGCCCCGTGACGCCCGCTGGCCGCCTTATGCCAAAGGCTTACGACCAACGTCTAATATACTGATTTAAATAAAAAATATTCATTTCCTGTTACCCATTTGCTGTTACCTCCCCACACAATTGGTTCAAAAAAACAGCGCAACGGCGGTAACACTTCCAGGCCATGAACGTTACCTGGCACACCCATGAACATCCAAGCCACTGAAATACATGAACTCCTCAACAAATGGCACAGCGAGTGCAATATATCCAGGTAAGAAAAACAAACCGGGCCAAGCGGTGGGTTTCAAACAAGAACAACACGACACCACCCAGACCTGAGCCAAAACAAGAACAACACGGCCAGGCGAGATAACAGCACCAACAACAATAACAGGCTTGAATCTCATAACTTGCTGGCGCTAAGAAGAATAAGCGCAGCGAACAATAACAATCGATAGCAAGTGCCCGAAAGGACGCGACGTACACCGGTGATCTGCACCAACAAGAACAATAGCAGTGAGGGTGTACACCCCGGAACCAATAACAATACGCCGGGGAAGAGAAGTTCGCGGTTGGATTATTGTTTTGAATACGAGGCGGTCGGAAAGCATCTGCCGACTGCGGTGCGTATTCAGGGCGATGTGCCATCATGAAGAAAAACAGCAGCATGGATGCTGATTGAATACTTTACAGGGGAGGCTCCTTTAGCCTCCCCTTTCCGCGCTTGAACAATGCTGTGCCTGCAGTCCTGCAAGCGAGACTTTGCAAGCGTAAAGGGGTCGGCTACACTCAGCCACTTACCACTTTTTCAATGGCCACTTTTTTAGCCACCCTGCGAGTCGATATCGCCGCATGTTCAAAGGATTTACCCGTTTCTTATCCAATCAGGGAGAGCAAGTGAAGACGCTGCTCGATCCCCCCGAGAGTGAAGCCACTCTCAGTCCCCGCATTATTCCCCGGTCCGAGCACCCCGTTTCTCGCCAGCACATCAGCGACGCCGCGCTAAAGGTACTCTATCGTCTCAACGGCGCAGGCTTTGACGCTTATCTGGTGGGTGGCTGCATTCGCGATGCGCTGCTTGGCAAGATGCCCAAGGATTTCGACGTGGCCACCAACGCCACACCCGAGCAGGTGCGTGATCTGTTTCGCAACTCGCGCCTGATCGGTCGTCGCTTTCGCATCGTTCACGTCCGCTTTGGCCGCGAAGTCATCGAAGTCACTACCTTCCGGGGCAAGCCACAGGATGAACACGGCGAGAACATCGCCCACCAGTCGGATGACGGCCTGCTGCTGCGCGATAACGTCTGGGGCAACATCGAAGAGGACGCCGTACGGCGCGACTTCACCATCAACGCGCTGTACTACAACATCGCCGACTTCAGCCTGCATGACTTTGCCAACGGTGTACAGGATATTGAGGCGCGCACCCTGCGCCTGATTGGCGACCCGGCCACGCGCTACCGTGAAGACCCGGTGCGCATGCTGCGCGCCGTACGCTTCGCCGCCAAGCTCGACTTCACCATCGAGCCTGCCACCGAAGCACCGATGTTCGATCTGGCACCGCTGCTGCTGCAGATTCCGCCGGCGCGGCTGTTCGATGAAGTGCTCAAGATGTTCATGTCCGGCCACGGTCTCGTCACGTTCCGACTGCTCAGCCACTACGGCCTGTTCGGCATGCTCTTCCCCGAAGCCGAAGAAGCCATGGCGGATGCAGCATGGGCGGAGAAGCTGATCGAATCTGCCCTGGCCAACACCGACAAGCGCATCGCCGAAGAGCGCCCGGTCACCCCGGCGTTTCTACTGGCTGCCTTCCTGTGGGCCCCGGTGGCCCATCGCCAGGCGGAGCTTGAAAACGAAGGCATGCCGGCCATCCCGGCCCTGCAGACCGCCTCTCAGGAAGTGATCTCGCGCCAGCTCGAACACACGTCGATTCCCAAGCGGTTCGGCATGCCCATGCGCGACATCTGGGAGCTGCAGACCCGCCTGCCCCTGCGGCGCGGCAAGCGCGCCTTCCAGACCCGCGAACATCCGCGTTTTCGCGCCGCCTATGACCTGCTGCTGCTGCGCGAGCAGGCCGGTGAGATACCGCGCGGACTGGGAGATTGGTGGACCGCCTTCCAGCAGGGCGATGAGCACGAGCAGCGGCGCCTGCTGCAGAAGGTCGGCGGCGACCCGGCAAGCCAGGGCGACCGTCGGCGCAAGCGCCGCCGCAAGGCGCCGCGCAACGGCGGCGAACAGTAAATCAGCCTCGACAACAGAGAGCAACGCATGACCACGGTATCGCTTGCGTACATCGGCCTGGGCAGCAATCTGGAAAATCCGCTCACCCAGGTCCGCCAGGCTATCTCGGAGCTTGCCGCTCTGCCGCTTAGCCAACTTCACCGCGCCTCCTCGCTTTACGCAAGCCGCCCGGTGGGCCCGCAGGACCAGCCGGACTTCATCAACGCCGTGGTAGCACTCGAGACCCGGCTCTCCCCCCTTGCCCTGCTCGACCAGTTGCAGGGGCTGGAGCAACGCCACCGGCGCCGGCGCGAGCGCCACTGGGGGCCGCGCACGCTGGATCTCGACCTGTTGCTGTATGACCAGGAAACGATTGCCCATCCGCGCCTGCGCGTCCCTCACCCGCATATGCAGGCCCGCGCCTTTGTGCTCGCTCCCCTTGCCGAGCTCGATACCTCGCTTACCCTCGATCAGCAGCCCCTGAGCTACTGGCTTGGCCAGATCGGTGACCCCGGCATCCAGCGTCTGGTCGAAGACGGGCCCGGCTAGGCATTTCCTCTGGCTTGCTTGGTGCTTGCACCGAAAAGCGTATTGCCGCAACGCACAACCATCTCCTATGCTGAATGGCACGGCTGACATAAAACGTAGATAGCGTCCGGTTATCCTCTTCCAATAACAGGCTGTCTCGCTTACTCACTCCAGGAGTCATCTCATGCAAGAAGTGGTCATTGTGGCGGCGCGCCGCACCGCGGTTGGCGCGTTTGGTGGTTCACTTGCAGATATTCCGGCAAGCGATCTGGGTGCCTTGGTCATCAAGGATATTCTCGCCTCGACCGGCGTCTCCCCCGACCAGGTCGATGAAGTGCTGATGGGTCAGGTACTGACCGCGGGCGCGGGGCAGAACCCGGCGCGCCAGGCAGCGATCAAGGCGGGCCTGCCCGATAGCGTTCCGGCCATGACGATCAACAAGGTATGCGGTTCAGGGTTGAAGGCCGTGCACCTGGCAACGCAGGCCATCCGCTGTGGCGATGCCCAGCTGATCCTGGCCGGTGGCCAGGAGAACATGTCCGCCTCGCCCCATGTGCTCCCTCACTCGCGCAAGGGCCAGCGCATGGGCGACTGGAAAGCCATCGACACCATGGTGCATGACGGCCTGTGGGACGCCTTCAACGACTACCACATGGGTATCACCGCCGAGAATCTGGCCGAGAAGTACGGCATAACACGTGAGCAGATGGATGAGTTCGCGGCTCAGTCGCAGCACAATGCGGCCAAGGCAATCAAGGAAGGCAAGTTCAAGAGCCAGATCGTGCCGGTCGAGATTCCCCAGCGCAAGGGCGAGCCCGTCGTGTTTGATACCGATGAGAACCCGCGCGAAGTCACCGCCGAAAAGCTTTCCGCCATGAAGCCCGCGTTCAAGAAAGACGGCACCGTTACCGCCGGTAACGCCTCATCGCTCAACGATGGTGCGGCAGTCGTGATGATCTGCTCGGCAGAGAAAGCCCGTGAGCTTGGCCTCGAGCCATTGGCACGTATTGCCGGTTACGCCAATGCAGCCGTTGACCCGGCGATCATGGGCATTGGCCCGGCACCGGCCACCCGCCGCTGTCTGGAAAAGGCAGGCTGGAGCCTGGACGACCTGGATCTGGCCGAAGCCAACGAAGCCTTTGCCGCCCAGGCGCTGTCGGTCAACAAGGAGCTTGGCTGGGATATGTCCAAGGTGAACGTCAACGGCGGCGCCATCGCCCTTGGGCATCCGATCGGCGCCTCGGGTTGCCGCGTGCTGGTATCGCTTCTGCACGAGATGATCGCCCGCGATGCCAAGAAGGGCCTTGCCACGCTGTGCATCGGCGGCGGCCAGGGCGTCGCGTTGGCCATCGAACGCAACTGATCACCCCCATGACCCGAAACGCCCCTGTCACTGGACAGGGGCGTTTTCGTTTTTGCCCAGCAACGTTGCCGATACGCCTAGCGGTACTTCATGCCTACGATACGTGACGGCGTCCGCCACACCAGCAGCGCACCAAGCAAGAATAGCCCCGCTGCGGCCCACATGGTGATCGGCAAGCTGGTGGCATCCACCACGCGGCCACCCACCATGGCGCCCAGGCCAATGGAGAAGTTGAACACGAATGCCATCAGCGCGGTGGCGGCTTCGGTATTGGGTGCGGTGCGCAGAATCCAGGTCTGGATACTCACCGATACGCTGCCAAACACCGCGCCCCACAACATCAGCATCAGCACGCCGCTTGTCGGCTGCACGCCCAAAAACGGGAACGCCGCGACCACGACCAGCATCAGACTGGGAATCGCCAGTACCGCACGGTAAGGGTGACGCGCGGCAAACATGCCGGCGGCGACATTGCCCAGAATACCCGCCGCCCCGTAGAGCAGCAACAGGCTACCGATATGACGCTCGGCAACACCGCTGATCTCCTGCAGAATCGGGTTGATGAAGGTGTAGGCGGCGAAGTGGCCCACCACCACAAAGCCGGTTACCAGTACGGCCACCCGCACGCCGCGATTGCCCAGCTGCTGTGCCAGCACCTTGAGGCGTACCGGCTCACGCGGTGGCAGCGGCGGCAGCCAGCACCACAACGCCAGCGCAGTGATCAAGCTGAAACCGCCCAATGCGGCAAAGGCGACCCGCCAGTTGCTGAAATTGCCCAGCAACGTGCCCAGCGGAACGCCAAGTACAGAGGCCGCCGCCACGCCGCCAAAGATGATCGTCATGGCCTTGGCCACCTTGTCAGCCGGCACCAGACGCGGGGCGATACTGCCCGCCACGGCCCAGTAACCGCCGATACTGATCCCCACCAGCACCCGCGCCGCCAGCAGCAATATAAAACTGCTCGCCAATGCCGACAGCACGCTGCCCAGTACCATTATCCCCATCAGCAACGTCAGCATGACGCGCCTGTCCATACGCCCGACCGCCACGGGCAACAGCGGCGCCGCAAAGGCCGCCACCACGCCGGGCACCGTGACCATCAGCCCGGCAACCCCAGGCGTTACATCCATCGAGGACGCCACCTGAGAGAGCAGGCCAATCGGCAGCTGCTCGGCGGTCACCAGTAAGAAGATACCGATCATCACGGCCACCACCGCCCACCAGCGGGGTGCCTGCTCCGTTTCCATGCCACTCACTCCCTATCGCCAGCCGATGTTTTTCAACGCATAACTTGCTTGCCGTCAAACAACTCCGCCCCCGTAGCCAGAGGCTACGGGGGCGGAGTAGAGAACACGGCGGTCGCTTATTCTGCTGCGTTCTCGCTTTGCGCGGCAAATGCCGCCTTCTCTTCTTCGGTGATTTCCTTGATCGACAGCTTCACGCGGTTGCGATTGTCGATGTCGAGCACCTTCACGATCACGTCGTCGCCTTCGTTCAGGAAGTCGCGCACGTTGTTGACGCGCTCGGCGACGATCTGCGAGATATGCACCAGTCCATCGGTACCCGGCATGATATTCACGAAGGCGCCGAAGTCGGCAATACGCACGACCTTGCCATGATAAAGCTTACCGATTTCGGCTTCGGCCGTAATTGCCAGGACGGTATCGATGGCAGCCTTGGCAGCCTTCTTGTCTTCGGCATAGATGCGCACGGTGCCGTCGTCGTCGAGGTCGATGGAGGCGCCGGTGTCTTCGCAGATCTTGCGAATGGTGGCACCGCCCTTGCCGATCACGTCGCGAATCTTCTCGGGATCGATCTTGATCGTCGCCATGGAAGGCGCATTCTCGGAGACATCGGTACGGCTCTGGCTGATGACCACGTTCATCTGCTCGAGGATGCTCAGGCGTGCCTTATGGGCCTGCTGAAGCGCCGTTTCCATGATCTCTTCGTTGATGCCTTCGATCTTGATGTCCATCTGCAGGGCAGTGACACCCTCTTCTGAACCGGCGACCTTGAAGTCCATATCACCGAGGTGATCTTCATCACCCAGGATGTCGGTCAGCACCGCGTAGCCGTCTTCGTCCTTCACCAGACCCATGGCAATACCCGCTACCGGTGCCTTGAGCGGCACGCCTGCGTCCATCAACGCAAGCGAGGAACCGCATACCGAAGCCATGGAGCTGGAGCCGTTGGACTCGGTGATCTCGGAGACCACGCGAATGGTATAGGGGAAATCCTCCTCGGAAGGCAGCATGGCCTGCACACCGCGGCGCGCCAGGCGGCCGTGGCCGATTTCACGGCGCTTCGGGCCACCCATGAAGCCAGCCTCGCCCACCGAGTAGGGCGGGAAGTTGTAGTGCAGCATGAAGCGGTCCTTGCGCTCGCCTTCAAGCGACTCGATCAGCTGCGAATCGCGCAGCGTACCCAGGGTCGCAACGGCAATCGCCTGGGTCTCGCCCCGGGTGAACACTGCCGAGCCGTGGGTCTTGGGCAACACGCCGACCTCGATGGCCAGCGGACGCACGGTGAAGTTGTCGCGGCCGTCGATGCGCGGCTCACCCTTCACCACGCGCGAACGCACCACACGCTTCTCAAGGCTGGCAAAGGCACCTTTTACATCATCCTTGCTGAACTTGTCGTTCACCGGCTCGCCTTCCGCGGCTGCCAGCTGTTCGACGGCCTGATCCTTCAAGGCGGCTAGGGCGTCCTGGCGCTGCATCTTGTCGGTGATACGATAGGCATCGCCTACCTGTGTTTCGAATGCGTCGGCGATGGCGGTTTTCAGCGCCATGTTTTCAGCCGCCGGCTGCCAGTCCCAGCGCGGTTTGCCGGCCTCTTGCACCAGTTCGTTGATCGCGCTGATGGCGACCTGCATTTCCTGGTGACCGAACAGCACCGCACCCAGCATTTCGTCTTCCAGAAGCTCCTTGGCTTCGGATTCGACCATCAGCACGGCGTTTTCGGTACCGGCAACCACCATGTCCAGCTCGGAGGTCGCAAGCTCTTCAACGGTGGGGTTCAGGAAATACCCCTGCTCTTCGTTGAAGCCCACGCGGGCAGCGCCAATCGGGCCCTTGAACGGTACACCGGAAATGCCGAGTGCCGCCGAGGTACCCAGCATCGCGGCGATATCCGGATCATGGTTACGGTCGGTAGACAAGACGGTACAGATGACCTGCACCTCGTTCATGAACCCTTTGGGGAACAGCGGGCGGATCGGACGATCGATCAGACGCGAAGTCAGGGTTTCTTTCTCGGTAGGGCGGCCTTCACGCTTGAAGAAGCCGCCAGGAATCTTGCCGACCGCGTAGGTCTTTTCCTGGTAGTGAACCGAGAGCGGGAAAAAGGGCTGGCTGGGGTTGGCCTCCTTGCGGGCCACAACCGTACACAGCACGACAGTGTCGTCCATGGTGACCATGACGGCACCGGTGGCCTGGCGGGCTATACGCCCGGTTTCTAGCGTGACGGTGCTACGACCGTACTGGAACGTTTTTTTTACCGGATTCACGGCGACTTCCTTTAACATTAATAAGTACTTGAGCAAGTACTTGTCTATTCGCTTGGGTCGTTTTGACTCGCCACTATTCTAGGCGCTGTAAGGCGTAAGGGCTACCAGAAACCCAAAATCCCCCAGGCGCCCGCCCGCCTGCCGTTTATCCCCTTTAAAAAAACGCGCATAAAAAAACGGGCAGCTCACAAGGAGCTGCCCGTTCTAGCCACGTGCCAGAGAAGCGGAATTTCGCATGACCGCGCCGATGATACCGGGCGCGGCGGCGAAATACGCCTGTCTTAGCGACGCAGACCCAGACGCTGGATCAGAGACTGGTAGCGTTCGAAATCCTTACGCTTCAGGTAGTCCAGCAGTTTACGACGCTGGTTTACCATGCGGATCAGACCACGACGGGAGTGGTGATCCTGCTTGTTGGTCTTGAAGTGGTCCTGCAGGCCATTGATGTTGGCGCTCAGCAGGGCAACCTGTACTTCAGGGGATCCGGTATCGTTGTCGCCGCGGCCGTATTCGTTGACGATCTCGGCCTTCTTCTCAGCGGTTAAAGCCATCTGTCTCTCCAGTAAGCAATATGCCTAAAAATGAATGGGTGAGACCACGCATATTTGCAGTCTCAGGCGCTATTTTCGCGTAAAACGCCACGTCCTTGCAACGTCTACGAGATAGCGACCGTACTCAACAGTCGCTTGGGCGCTACTTCCTGAGCGCCTTTCACCACACCCAAGCCGATAAACGACCCGGCATGATAAAGTCGTGCGATGTCGTCAGGGCCAAGCCCACCGGTCGCAAGGACCGCTGACTGGCCGTGGGACAAGCGCGTGTGGGCCGTATCGTCCACTGAAAGCGACGGCAGATGATCGACCAGCACGTCCACCGGCATGAGCTTGGCTTCACGCGTTGGCTGGTCTGCCAGGGCTTCCAGCGCCTCCAGGGTCCACATGGCATCACCGGTAAAGGGCCCGGTCTTGAGCCTGCGCAGCTGGCTGATATGCGCTCCGCAACCGAGTGCCAGGCCGATATCCTCGGCCAGCGTACGGATATAGGTGCCCTTGCTCACGCTCACTTCAAGCTCGAAGGCCTGACCGTCAAAGGCAAGCAGGCGCGCATCATACACGCTAACCCTGCGCGCCGCACGCTCTACCTGCTTGCCCTCACGGGCCAGCTCGTAAAGCTTTTTACCTTGATGCTTGAGTGCCGAATACATCGGCGGCATCTGATCGATCTCGCCCCGAAAACGCGCAATGGCGGCGTCGATGTCTGCCTCCGTCAAGGAGGGGACCTCGCGGGTTTCGATCACCGTGCCTTCAGCGTCACCGGTATCAGTGATCACACCCAGCTCGACTCGGGTACGATACATCTTGTCGGCTTCCAGCAGGTGCGCGGAGAACTTGGTGGCTTCCCCCAGGCAGATCGGCAAAAGACCGGTTGCCATGGGGTCCAGCGTGCCGGTATGCCCTGCCTTTTGTGCATCGAACAGACGACGCACGCGCTGCAGGGCATGGTTGCTGGACAGGCCCTTGGGCTTGTCCAGCAGCAGCACACCGTTAACCGGTAAACCGCGGCGGCGACGAGCCATTAGCGCGTCTCCTCACCTTGACCAGCGTCATCTTCTTCATCCGCCTGACGGGCGCGGTCGGTAGAGACCGCCTCGTCGATCAGGGAGGAAAGGTGCTGGCCGCGCACCACGCTTTCATCGTAATGAAAGCGCAGCTCCGGCACGTGGCGCAGCTTGATACGCTTGGCAATCTGGCTTCTCAGAAAACCGGCAGCGCGCTTCAACACCTGCAGGTTCTCCTTGATACGCTCGGGCTCCTGTTCACCCAGCAGGGTGACATAGATATCGGCGTAGCCAAGATCACGGCTGACGGTTGCACCGCTGACCGTGATCATGCCCAGGCGCGGGTCCTTGACCTCGCGCTGGATGAGTACCGCCAGCTCCTTCTGGAGCTGGTCGGCCACTCGGTCGGTACGCTTGAATTCGCGCATGGTGGTCTCCTCGCGGCCTTAAAGGCTGCGCTCGACTTTGACCTGATCGAAGACTTCGATCTTGTCGCCGACCTGAACGTCGTTGTAGTTCTTCACGCCGATACCACACTCCATGCCGTTACGTACTTCCTGCACGTCGTCCTTGAAGCGGCGCAGCGATTCGAGCTCACCTTCGTAGATGACCACGTTGTCACGCAGTACGCGGATGCGCTTGCTGCGCGAAACGGTACCCTCGACGACCATACAGCCGGCCACGGCGCCGATCTTGGGTGCGCGGAACACGTCGCGCACTTCGGCCACGCCCACGATCTCCTCTTTCCACTCGGGCGAGAGCATACCGCTCATTGCCTGCTTGACCTCGTCGATCAGGTGGTAGATGACGCTGTAGTAGCGCAGATCCAGACCTTCACGTTCGATGATCTCGCGGGCAGCGGCGTCGGCACGCACGTTGAAGCCGACCACGATGGCCTCACTGGCCAGTGCCAGGTTGGCATCGGTACCGGTGATACCGCCCACGCCGGAGGAGACCACGGCCACCTGTACTTCTTCGGTGGAGAGTTCTTCCAGCGCCCCCTTGATGGCTTCCAGCGAGCCCTGCACGTCGGCCTTGAGCACGATGTTGACCTTGGCCACTTCGTCCTGGCCCATCTGGCTGAACATGTTCTCGAGCTTGGCCTTCTGCTGACGCGCCAGACGTACCTCGCGGTACTTGCCCTGGCGGAAGTTCGCGACTTCACGCGCCTTCTTCTCGTCGGCCACGACCATGAAGTCGTCACCGGCATCCGGCGTGCCGTCAAGACCCTGGATCTCGACCGGCATGGCAGGGCCTGCGCCATCGACCTGCTTGCCCAACTCATTGGTCAGCGCACGTACGCGACCATAGTGCAGGCCAGCCAGCACGATATCGCCCTTTTTCAGCGTACCGTTCTGGACCAGGACGGTGGCAACGGGACCACGGCCCTTGTCGAGGCGCGACTCCACCACGACACCCTTGCCCGGCGCCGAGGGCACCGCGGTCAGTTCGAGCACTTCAGATACCAGCTGGATCGCTTCCAGCAGGTCTTCGATGCCTTCACCGCTCTTCGCGGATACGTGAACGAACTGGGTGTCACCGCCCCACTCTTCCGAGATGACGCCATGCTGTGACAGCTCGTTCTTGACGCGATCGGGGTCCGACTGCGGCTTGTCGATCTTGTTCACGGCCACGACGATGGGGACGCCTGCCGCCTTCGAGTGCTCGATGGCCTCGATGGTCTGGGGCATCACGCCGTCATCGGCGGCCACTACCAGGATGACCACGTCGGTGGCTTTCGCACCACGCGCACGCATGGCGGTAAACGCTGCGTGTCCCGGCGTATCCAGGAAGGTCACGCCGCCATGGTCGTCTTCCACATGATAGGCACCGATATGCTGGGTAATACCGCCAGCTTCACCGGTGGCCACCTTGGCACGACGAATGTAGTCGAGAAGCGAGGTCTTGCCGTGGTCAACGTGACCCATGACGGTGACGACAGGTGAGCGGGTGATCTCTTCGCCTTCGTAGGAGATGCCCTCGAGCATTTCCGTTTCCAGCGCATCATCCTTCACCAGCTTGACGCGGTGGCCCATCTCTTCCACCACGATCGCTGCCGTATCCTGATCAATGGTCTGGTTGATGGTCACGGCCGCGCCCATGGTGAACATGGCCTTGATCACTTCGTTGGCCTTGATCGACATCTTATCGGCAAGCTCGGCAACGCTGATCGACTCGGGGATCGAGACTTCACGCACGATCGGCTGGGTCGGCTTCTGGAAGCCATGCTTGCCGTTGCCGCTCTGGCTTGCGCCACCGCGACGACCGCCACGACGCTCGGCACGCTTAACCTTCTTGGCGCCGCCGCCACGCTTGCGCTCCTCGCGATCGCCACGGTCATCGTCGTCATCACGGCCTTTCTTCTTGGCCGCTGCTTTCTTCGGCGGTGCCGTGCGACGGTCGGTACGACCCTCTTTCGGCGGTGCCGGTGGCATCTCTTCAGTTGCCGGCGCTTCCTCGTCGATCTGCAGCTCAGGCACGTCGAGCTTGGGCTCGGCGGCGGCCTTGGCTTCGGTCTCCTTGCGCGCGGCTTCTTCAGCAGCCTTGGCCTTGGCGGCGGCGGCCTTCTCTTCCGCGTCGCGCGCCTCACGTGCCTTGCGCTCGGCCTCGGCTTCGGCCATGTCGCCGACGAGCTGACGCGGACCGGTATGCTTGGGCTCGGCTGCTTTCGGCTTGTCCTCTTCTTCCCGCTTGACGTAGGTCTTCTTCTTGCGGACCTGAACCTCGATGGTCTTGCCGCGCTCGCCGGTCTTGATGCGGCTGCGCGTCTTGCGGGTCAGCGTAATGCGGTTCTTGCCGGCATCGGCCTCAGCGCCGCCATGGCTTTTCTTCAGAAAGCTGAGCAGCTTCTGCTTGTCTTCTTCAGAAACGACATCGCCTTCCGAGGCGTGCTTCAAACCGGCTTCTTTCATCTGTTCCAAGAGGCGGGGCACATCACGGCCCACCTTTACTGCAAAATCTTTAACTGTCATATCTGACATAGTGACCCTCCTCAGCCCGTGACCTGTTTACTGTGTGTTCGAATCTGATGCGTCATCTTCGAACCAGGGCGCACGGGCAGTCATGATCAGTGCCGCTGCGCGCGCTTCGTCCAACTCCTCGATATCGACCAGATCGTCGACAGACTGTTCGGCGAGATCTTCCATAGTGACAATGCCGCGGCTGGCCAGAATGAAGGCCAGATGGCGCTCCATGCCGTCCATTTCCAGCAGATCTGCTGCCGGCTGGGCACCGTCCAGTGCTTCTTCCGAGGCAATGGCCATCGTCAGCAGCTCGTCTTTCGCACGCGCGCGCAGCTCTTCGACCAGCTCTTCATCGAACTCTTCGATTTCGAGCATTTCTTCAAGCGGCACGTAGGCGACTTCTTCCAGCGTGGTAAAGCCTTCTTCCACCAGCAGGCGGGCGACGTCGTCGTCCACGCCCAAGTGCTGAACGAAAGAGTCCACCAGGCTATCGATTTCCTGCTCGCGCTTGGACTCGGCTTCCTCTTCGGTCATGACGTTGATACGCCAGCCGGTAAGTTCCGAGGCCAGGCGCACGTTCTGACCGCTGCGACCAATCGCCTGGGCCAGGTTGTCCTGGGCGACGGCGACATCCATCGCGTGGGCATCTTCGTCAACAAGAATAGACCCAACATCGGCGGGTGCCATGGCGTTGATGACGAGCTGAGCGGGGTTGTCGTCCCACAGCACGATATCCACGCGCTCGTTCTGGAGCTCCGATGACACTGCCTGAACGCGCGAGCCGCGCATGCCGACACACGCCCCGACCGGGTCGATGCGGCGGTCGTTGGTCTTGACCGCAATCTTGGCGCGCGAACCCGGGTCGCGGGCAGCGCCCTTGATTTCGATCAGTTGCTCGGCAATCTCAGGCACTTCGATCTTGAACAGCTCGATGATCAGCGCTGGATTGGTACGCGACAGCTGCAGCTGGGCGCCGCGGGCATCCGGGTCGACCTTGACCAGCAGCGCACGCACGCGTTCGTTCATGCGGTAGCGCTCGCCGTGGATCATCTCGTTGCGCGGCAGGAACGCTTCGGCGTTCTCGCCAAGGTCGATGATCAAGCCATCGCGCGTGGTCTTCTTGACGATACCGGCGACCAGCTCGCCTTCGCGGTCAGCGTACTGGCGCACCACTTCGGCACGCTCGGCTTCGCGCACCTTCTGCACGATGACCTGCTTGGCGGTTTGTGCCGCAATACGGCCAAACATCGCGTTCTCGATCTGCTTTTCGACCACATCGCCAAGCTTCAAAGGCGGGTCGCGCTGCTCGGCGATGCTTTGCTTGATTTCGTAATCCGGCGTCTCGAATTCGTCGTCTTCAACGACCGTCCAGTAGCGGAAGGTGTCGTACTCCCCCGTGCGACGGTCGATATGAACCCGCACGTTGGCTTCTTCATTTTCAAAACGCTTGCGTGACGCGCTCGCCAGAGCGGCTTCTACCGCCTCAAAGATGACATCACGGGGAACGCCTTTCTCGTTGGAAATGGCGTCAACGACCATTAAAATTTCTTTACTCATGCGTTTGCCTCGCCAGAAAACCTGTCCTTTTGTAGACCACCCCGGCAGCCTGCCGGCAGCGTCGCCACCCGGTTAATCGTCGAACTGCGGTACGACGTGCGCTGAATCGATGCCTTCGATGGGAAAGCAGTACTCTTCACCATCCATCTGCAGCAGTACTTCA
The DNA here is from genome assembly GCF_020075495.1 of Vreelandella aquamarina. Lineage (GTDB taxonomy): Bacteria > Pseudomonadota > Gammaproteobacteria > Pseudomonadales > Halomonadaceae > Vreelandella > Vreelandella aquamarina_A. Next base: position 63,049 of record NZ_JABYQT010000011.1, on the reverse strand, counting down.
TCGCCTTCGACCCCCGCCAAAAGCCCCTGGTACTTGCGCCGACCGTCGAACGCCACGCGCAGTTTCAGCGCGACGTGATGGCCTTGGTAGCGAGTAAATTGGTCCAGGGTATACAAGGGGCGCGCCATGCCGGGCGAAGAGACTTCCAGCCGGTACTCACCGGGAATGGGATCCTCGACGTCCATGACAGCACTGACCTGGCGACTGATATCCGCGCAGTCTTCCACGCTGACGCCACTTTCGCGTTCGATGTAGATTACCAAGCGCGAATGCTTGCCCTGGGAAAGATGGTCGATGCCCCACAGCTCAAAGCCCATGGCAGCTACGACAGGTTCGATAAGCGCATGCAGCGCCGCGTGTTTTGTGGCCACAGACAAAGCTCCTATAGCCGTTGCATCAGGCACCTGGCCAGGAGTCGAGAGAAAAGCTAGGTGGCTGATTGGCGTTACCCGGAATGTGTCTCCGGCAACTCGGACGATATCCGCTCTGAGACACTCTTGTTAACAAAAAGCTTGCTAACAAAAAGCCCCTTCACAGGAAGGGGCTTTTCATAAGAAACCTGTAATACCATCCTAGCAACATGTCGCAGACTCTGCCTGCCAGCGTCTTTTGCGTTGATATGTCACCAGATGACATAATCGGCAAGACCGCCTTGTAACGTGTTACCAAGAAATGGTAGCGGGGACCGGATTTGAACCGATGACCTTCGGGTTATGAGCCCGACGAGCTACCAGACTGCTCCACCCCGCATCAATCTAGGTCGACAATACTAGACACTTGAACCACTTACGTCAAGCTATCTTTTTGTCGCAGTTGCCAAACCTGGTCTTTCCTGCCAGGGCATTGCGTTGACAGGAATTCTGGGAAGCTGGCGAGCCAGCAAAACAGATGGTGCCGAAGGCGGGACTTGAACCCGCACGACCATACGGTCACTACCCCCTCAAGATAGCGTGTCTACCAATTCCACCACTTCGGCATCAGGGGAGGCTAGAAAAACATGCCTGCGATTACTCGCTGCTTTCCTCTAGCACTGGCGCGGTATTATCCATACTTGCGGGGCTGTCGTCAAGCGTTGGTACGTTTTGCTGTTGTTCGATGAGACGCGAATCGGGAATACCCGCTTCCGGTGCCTGGCCGGCCTGGGTAGCGAAGTACGCCAGCGCCATGGAGGTCACGAAGAAACCAGCAGCCAGAATACCCGTCGTACGTGACAGGAAGTTGCCGCTGCCGCGCGAGCCAAAGACGGTCTGCGAAGCACCACCACCGAACGAGGCACCGGCGTCGGCGCCTTTACCCTGCTGAAGCAGGATCAATACCACCAGGGCGACCGCAATCACCACATGGACCATAAGAATTGCAACTTGCATGGCGTTATCCTGCTGACTGACAAATGGCGTAGAAATCGTCGGTTTTGAGCGAAGCACCACCCACCAAACCGCCGTCGATATCCGGCTGAGCGAGTAGCTCAGCCGCATTTTTTGCATTCATGCTGCCGCCGTAAAGCAGCGTAAGCTGCTCGGCAAGCGTGGTGTTGAATTCGGCCTGATAGGCGCGAATCCCGGCCATCACTTCCTGAGCCTGCTCAGGCGTCGCCGTACGGCCGGTGCCGATGGCCCAGACAGGCTCATAGGCAATCACCACCTGCTGGCGCTGCTCGGGGTCGAGCCTTGCCATGGCGTAACCCACCTGGCGCAGCACTACCTCCATGGTCTGCCCGGCATCACGCTCGGCAAGCGACTCACCCACGCACAGAATCGGCACAAGCCCGACATGCAGCGCGGCCAGCAGGCGGTCGAAGACCTGCTCATCGCTTTCCCGGTAGAGCTCACGGCGCTCGGAGTGGCCGACCAGCACGTACCTCACCTCGAGTTCCTTGAGCATACGGCCGCTGACTTCGCCCGTATGCGCCCCCGAGTCGATCGGATTGAGCGTTTGCGCGCCTAACTGCAGCGGCGTATTGCGAAACGCCTGACGAGCCGCTTCCAGATAGGGGAAAGGCGGAATCACCACGACCTTGACCGCCTCGGGCAGCGCTGCGTCGGTAAACGCGCGGCCGAAGTCGTCAATCAGTGACGTGGAGCCGTTCATCTTCCAGTTACCGGCAATTAATCGCGTACGCATCGACACTCCTCACTCAAGGTGGAGCGAAATGGTATAGGAGCGGCCTTGTCAAGACAACCGCTGACAAGCACAGCCGCGTTATTTGAGCAAGGCCTGAACACGATCGGCCAGCTTGCTGGCCAGTTGATCGACGTTCAGATGCTCGCGCCCTTCCACCATGACGCGAATCAAGGGCTCGGTTCCCGAGGGACGCAGCAGCACCCGCCCCTGGTCGCCAAGCTCTTTTTCCAGTGCGGTCACGGCGTCGGCGAGGGCACTCGACGCCATCACATCATTGGCCTTGGTGCCTGCCGGCAAACGCACGTTGACCAGCGCCTGGGGCACCTTCTCGAGCCCCTGAAGCAGGGCAGGCAGTGATTTCTGCTCGCGCATCATCAGCGCCAGCACCTGCAGCGCGGACACGATGCCGTCGCCGGTGGTCTGCACGTGACCACAGACGATATGTCCCGAGGCCTCCCCCCCCAGTTCCCAGCCGTTGTCCGCCATCATTTCCATGACGAAGCGGTCGCCCACCTTGGCGCGCTTGAACGGAACTCCCAACTTCTCGAGCGCCATGGCAAGGCCGAAATTGCTCATCAGGGTGCCCACCACGCCGCCCTGCAGCAGGCCGCGTTCAAAGCGGTCACGGGCGATCAGGTAGAGAATGTCGTCGCCGTCGACCTCCCGGCCATCACCATCGACCAACAACACTCGGTCGCCATCGCCGTCAAACGCGATCCCCAGGTCAGCGCCTTGCTGAATGACCGAGGCGCGCAGCGCGGCCGGGTGTGTCGACCCTACCTGATGGTTGATATTCAGCCCGTCGGGGGACGCGCCAATGACACTCACCTCCGCGCCCAGCTCGCGAAACACGCTGGGTGCGATGTGGTAGGTCGCGCCGTGGGCGCAATCCAGTACCACTTTCAGGCCATGCAGGCTCAAGCGGTCTGGCAGGGTGGATTTGCAGAATTCGATATAGCGACCGGCGGCATCGTTGATACGCGTAGCCTTGCCCAGCTGTACCGCATCGGCGGTCGTCAGCGGCGCCTCCAGCATGGCTTCGATATGGCTCTCTACCTCATCGGGCAGTTTCCTGCCTTCCGCCGAAAAGAACTTGATCCCGTTGTCGTCGAAGGGGTTATGCGACGCGGAAATCACGATACCCGCATCGGCCCGAAAGGTGCGAGTGAGGTAGGCAATGCCCGGCGTGGGCATCGGGCCCAACAGCGACACGTCCACCCCCGCCGCCGAAAGCCCGGCTTCGAGAGCGGATTCGAACATGTAGCCGGAAATGCGCGTATCCTTGCCGATCAGCACCCGCGTACGCCCTTTCTCGCGGCGCAGCACCTGCCCCGCCGCCCAGCCAAGCTTGAGCATGAAGTCAGCGGTGATGGGGGCTTGCCCGACCGTACCGCGAATGCCATCGGTACCAAAATAGCGTCGTGTCATAGCTGGCCTTCCTCGTTCATGGGCATTTCACACCCCTCCTGCAGCACTGCCCAGGCCATATTGACGGCATCCACCGTCGGCCCGACATCGTGCACGCGCAAGATACGCGCGCCGCGCTCGACCGCCATGGCCGAAAGCGCAAGCCCGCCGGCCAGACGCTCCTGAACCGAGCGGCCCAGCACCTTGCCGATCATGCTCTTGCGCGACATGCCGACCAGCAGCGGCAGTTCCAATGCCTGCAGCGCGCTCATGTATTTCAGCAGACGCAGGTTATGCTCGACGGTCTTGCCAAACCCGAACCCCGGGTCCAGCAGCATCCGGCTGCGCTCAAGCCCCGCGGCTTCGCATTGCGCCACGCGCTGCGCCAGATACTCGATGACCGCCTGCTCCACCGGTTGATCGTAGGCCGGCGACTGCTGCATATCCTGCGGCTCGCCCTGGCGATGCATCAGGCAAACCGGGAGCCCGCTGCCCACCGCCGCCATCAAGGCCCCCTCACGCTCCAGGGCCCGCACATCATTGAGCATACCAGCCCCCAATACGCCGGCTTCGCGCATCACCAAGGGACTACTGGTATCCACCGATACCAGAGCATCCAGTTCACGCACCAGCGCCTCGACCACGGGCGCCACCCGATCGAGTTCCTGCTGCTCGCTCAAGGGTTCCGCGCCCGGACGGGTGGACTCGCCGCCCACATCGATAATGGCAGCCCCTTCGGCCAGCATGCGCTCGGCGTGGCGCAACGCGTCATCCAGGGCTACGTGCCGGCCACCATCGGAAAACGAATCGGGCGTGACGTTCAGGATGCCCATCACGCGAGGGAAAGAGAGATCCAGCCGGTGGCGCCCGCAGCGCATGTTCACATTGTCCTTCATTACTCGAGGCTTGGGAGAGTCGATTATCGATTTCATGCTGACGCCTGTAAAAAAAGCAGCGCTACGGTTGAGCAGAGCAGGTTGAACAAAGCATAACAAAAAGGCGCCCCGTCATGGGGCGCCTTGATGAACGGCCGAGGGGTCAAGGACCGGTTGACCCACCCAGCGGGTCCGAGGGGCGGCGACGCGGACCGTCGTCATCCTCTTCTTCGCCGTCATCGCCAGCGGCACTGTCCGGCGGTGTCGAGGTGTTCCCCTGCGTCCTGGACGCGTCGTCGCTGACGCGCGTACCGCCGCCGGAAGAGTCACCATCGTTCCAGCCCTCGGGCGGGCGCGGCTCACGTCCTTCCATGATGTCCTTCAACTGATCGGCATCGATGGTCTCGTACTTCATCAACGCCTCGGTCATGGCCTCCAGCTTGTCACGGTTATCGTGCAGAATCTGGCGCGCCTGCTCGTAGCACTCGTCGATGATCTTGCGCACTTCCTTGTCCAGGCGCGTGGTGGTATCGCCGGACTTCAGCTTGCTGCCGCCCTGGCCCGGACCACCGAGGAACTGGTGCGACTCGTCCTCGTCGTACATGATCGGGCCCATTTCATCGGAAAGGCCCCACTTCGCGACCATGTTGTGGGCAAGCTCGGTGGCGCGCTTGATGTCGTTGGAGGCGCCGGTGGTCACACCGTTCGGCCCCAGCGTCATCTCTTCGGCAATGCGTCCGCCGAACAGCGAGCAGATCTGGCTCAATATCTGCTGACGCGACAGGCTGTAGCGATCTTCCTCGGGCAGGAACATGGTGACACCCAGCGCCCGGCCACGGGGAATGATCGTGACCTTGTAGACCGGATCGTGTTCGGGCATGACGAGCCCGATAATCGCGTGGCCGGATTCGTGATAGGCCGTATTGAGCTTCTCTTTATCGGTCATGACCATGGATTTACGCTCGGCGCCCATCATGATCTTGTCCTTGGCAAGCTCCAGCTCTTCCATGCCGACCAGGCGCTTGTTACGGCGCGCGGCAAACAGCGCCGACTCGTTGACCAGGTTGGCCAGATCGGCACCCGAGAAGCCGGGCGTGCCGCGGGCAATGACCGACGGCTTGACGTCCTCGGCCAGCGGCACCTTGCGCAGGTGAACGCCCAGGATGTGCTCACGGCCACGGATATCCGGCAGACCAACGGTGACCTGACGATCAAACCGGCCCGGGCGCAGAAGCGCCGGGTCGAGCACGTCCGGGCGGTTGGTCGCGGCAATCACGATGATGCCTTCGTTGGCCTCGAAACCGTCCATCTCCACCAGCAGCTGGTTGAGTGTCTGCTCGCGTTCGTCGTTACCGCCGCCCATGCCGGCACCGCGTGAACGGCCCACGGCATCGATCTCGTCGATGAAGATGATGCAGGGCGCCTGCTTCTTGGCCTGCTCGAACATGTCGCGTACACGTGATGCACCCACACCCACGAACATCTCGACGAAGTCGGAGCCGGAGATCGAGAAGAAAGGTACTTTCGCTTCACCGGCAATGGATTTCGCCAGCAGCGTCTTGCCGGTACCCGGCGGGCCCACCATCAATACACCGCGGGGAATGGTGCCGCCCAGGCGTTGAAACTTGGTCGGCTCGCGCAGGAAGTCGACCAGCTCTTCCACTTCCTCCTTGGCTTCATCACAGCCGGCGACGTCGGCAAAGGTGGTCTTGATCTGATCCTGGGACAAGAGCTTGGCCTTGGACTTGCCAAAGCTCATCGGGCCACCCTTGCCGCCGCCGGCACCGCCCTGCATCTGGCGCATGAAGAACATGAAGATGGCCAGAATCAAGAGAATCGGGAAACTTGCAATCAGCAGGCGCGTCCAGATGCTCTGCTGCTCTGGCTCCTTGCCCACGACGGTCACGTTGTTGCTCAGCAGGTCATCCATCAGCTTGGGATCTTCCGCTGCCGGCCGAATGGTCTGGAACTGTGACCCATCCGTCCGCTCACCGGAGATGGTATAGCCATCGATGGTGACACTGCGGATCTGCTGGTTTTGCACCTGCTGCACGAACTGCGAGTAGTTCGTGTTCTGCGGAGCGCTTTCCGTACTAAAGTTGTTGAACACTGTCAGTAGCACAGCCGCAATGACCAGCCACAGAATCAGGTTCTTCGCCATATCGTTCAAGGGGCTACCCTCATTACAAGAATCCGTCAGTTAACCGCCGATACTAAGACCCTGCCGCAGTACCAGACGTTCAACCCTTGCCAAAGCGTCGGCTTTGGGCCATCTGTGTCACGCTTATCACCTACCTATAATGTGACACACCTTGCGCCTGCCTGTCTGGCAATCGCGGTGATAAATCTTTGCTATGCTCACGTTGCTAGTTTAGCCGCGAAACCCCTCGGCTAAAAAGTAGACTTCCCGCGAACGTGCTCGCGAGGCATCTGGCTTCCGGGTCACGACCCGGTCGAAGCTGCTGCGCAGTTCCTTGAGGTAGGCGTCGAACCCCTCCCCCTGAAATACCTTGGCCAGAAACCGCCCGCCCGGGGGCAGCGTTTCCCGGGCCAGCTCAAGGGCCAGCTCCACCAGATACATGGCCTGGGGCTGGTCGATGGCCGCCATACCACTCATATTGGGGGCCATGTCAGACATCACAAGGTCGACCGGCCGATTTCCCAGCCGTTCGAGGATCGCGTTCAACACGCTCTCTTCGGTGAAATCGCCCTGCACGAAGTCCACGCCAGCGAGCGCGTCCATCTCCAGAATGTCCGAGGCAATCACCACGCCCTCGGGCCCTACCTTCTCGGCGGCAATCTGGCTCCAGCCGCCCGGTGCTGCGCCCAGGTCAATCACCGTCATGCCGGAGCGAAACAGCTTATCCTTCTCATCGAGCTCCAGCAGCTTGTAGCTTGCGCGGGAGCGATAGCCATCCTGCCAGCTCTGCTTGACGTACTGGTCGTCAAAATGCTCCTTCTTCCAGTTATTGCTGGTCTTGCTGACGGCGTGTTTACGCTTTGGGGGCTTTTGCTGCATATGAGAATCTGACACTGGCATGAGAGATGGGCGCATTGACGCGATTGCTTTCACTCGCCGGCATTTCACCGTAAGATGGAGCGTTAAGCGCTAACCGGGATACCGCAAGATACCATGAGCTTGTCACAGGCACAAAAGAAAGCATTTCGCAGCATTGGCCACCATTTGAACCCCGTGGTCACCGTTTCCGAGAACGGCGTCTCCGAAAATCTGCTCGCAGAACTCGACCGCGCGCTCAACGATCACGAGCTCATCAAGGTGAAACTTGCCCTGGCTGAGCGTGACGACCGTGCGGCCATGCTCAATGAACTGACCCAGGACAGCCGTGCCGACGTGGTTCAGACGATTGGCAAGATGGCGCTGCTCTACCGCCGCAACCCCAAGGCCAACCCGAAGCTCTCCAACGTGGCACGCTTCGAGAACCACCACGGCCGGCATTAAGCACCACTGCCCTGACGTCAAAAAGCCCGCGAGCAGATGATGAACTGGCGGGCTTTTTTGTGGGCGCCCGGTTACCAGGCGCCTCGGTACGGCTACGCAGGCACGTGCCTACAGATGCTCGACGCTTTCGACTTCATACTCGACGTCGCCGCCGGGCGTCTTCACCACGACCACCTCGCCCTCTTCCTTGCCGATCAGCGCGCGGGCAATGGGTGAGGTGACCGAGATGCGACCCGATTTGATATCCGCCTCGTCCTCACCGACGATCTTGTAGGTGACGTTGGCATCGGTATCCAGGTTAAGCAGCGATACCGTGACGCCAAAGATCACCTTGCCGGTCTTGGGCAGCTTGGTGACGTCGATCACCTGGGCTACGGAAAGCTTGCTCTCGATCTCCTGAATGCGACCCTCGATAAATCCTTGCTGCTCGCGGGCGGCATGGTACTCGGCGTTCTCCTTGAGATCGCCGTGCTCGCGTGCTTCAGCGATAGCGGCAATCACCTGGGGGCGTGCCGTGCCCTTCAGATGATCAAGCTCTTCGCGAAGGCTCTTTTCGCCCGCAACGGTCATCGGGACCTTGTTCATTGACTCGCTCCTGCATGCAGATCCTGAAGGCGCCGCACCGTAATCTCCCGACCGTACTCCAGCGCCATGCAAACGGCATTGGCGCCCGCCAGGGTGGTCGCATAGGGCACCTTGCGCGCGAGAGCAGTACGGCGAATGATCGAAGAGTCGTTGATTGCCTGACGACCTTCGGTGGTGTTCACGATATAGGCGATTTCGTCGTTCTTGAGCAGATCGACGATATGGGGGCGGCCTTCATAGACTTTATTGACGCGCTCCACCGCCAGGCCCGCCGCTTCGAGCGCCGCTGCCGTGCCGTGGGTTGCGCATAACGTGAAGCCCAATGTTAGCAGAGAACGGCCCACTTCGATAATCCCCTCCTTGTCCGGCTCGCGTACCGACAAGAACGCCTTGCGCTCGCCCTCAAGCGCCGGAATCGCCTCGCCGGCACCCAGCTGCGCCTTGAAGAACGCTTCGGCGAAGGTATCGCCGGAGCCCATCACTTCACCGGTGGATTTCATCTCCGGCGACAGGATCGGGTCGACCCCCTGGAACTTGTTGAACGGGAAGACCGCTTCCTTGACGCTGTAGAAGTGCGGGATGATTTCGCGCTCGAAGCCCTGCTCGGCAAGCGTGGTGCCGGCCATGCAGCGCGCGGCGACCTGGGCAAGCGAGGTGCCGATGCACTTGGAAACGAAGGGCACGGTGCGCGAGGCGCGCGGGTTGACCTCGATGACGTAGATTTCACCATCCTGCCAGGCGAGCTGCACGTTCATCAGACCCTTGACGCCGAGCTCCACGGCCATGCGCTTGACCTGGTCGCGCATCTCGTCCTGCACATCCGCCGGCAGCGAATAGGGCGGCAGCGCACAGGCGGAATCACCGGAGTGAACGCCGGCCTGCTCGACGTGCTGCATGATGCCGCCGATCACCACCTGCTGGCCGTCGGAAACCGCGTCGATGTCCACCTCGACCGCCGCGCTCAGAAAGTGATCCAGCAGTACCGGCGAATCGTTGGAGACCTTGACCGCGTTGGTCATGTAGTTCTCGAGCTCCGAGGCGTCGTAGACGATCTCCATGGCCCGGCCGCCGAGCACGTAGCTTGGGCGTACCACCAGCGGATAACCGATCTTCTCGGCCTTGGTGAAGGCTTCCTCGAAGCTTCTGGCGGTGGCGTTGGGCGGCTGCTTCAGGCCGAGCTTGTCGATCATCACCTGGAAGCGCTCACGGTCCTCGGCGCGATCGATGGCATCCGGCGTGGTGCCGATGATCGGCACGCCGGCAGCTTCGAGTTCACGGGCGAGCTTCAGCGGGGTCTGACCACCGAACTGGACGATCACGCCGACCGGTTTCTCCTTGTCGGCAATTTCGAGTACGTCCTCAAGCGTTACCGGCTCGAAGTAGAGACGGTCAGACGTGTCGTAATCGGTGGAGACGGTTTCCGGATTGCAGTTGACCATGATGGTCTCATAGCCGTCATCGCGCATGGCGAACGCCGCATGGACACAGCAGTAGTCGAACTCGATACCCTGACCGATACGGTTCGGCCCGCCGCCGAGCACCATGATCTTCTGACGGTCGGAAACGTCCGCCTCGCACTCCTCCTCGTAGGTGGAGTACATGTAGGCGGTGCTGGAGGCGAATTCCGCCGCGCAGGTGTCCACCCGCTTGTAGACCGGGCGAATGCCGGCGGCCTGGCGAGTCTGGCGGAACGCTTTTTCGCTGACGCCCAGAAGCTTCGCCAGACGCGCGTCACCAAAGCCCTTGCGCTTGAGCCGGTAGAGCTCCTGGGCGGAGAAATCATTCAGCGCGCGCTTGGCCACGGCGGCTTCGGTCAGCACCAGGTCTTCCATCTGGACCAGGAACCAGCGGTCGATATTGGTCAACGCGAAGATCTCATCCACGCTCATGCCAGCGCGCATGGCGTCCGCCACATAGAAGATGCGCTCGGCGCCGGCGGCCTGCAGCTCGCCCTTGATCAGGGCCATCGACTCCTCGGTAAACTCGGTGACGATCGGGTCGAGGCCGTCGTTGCCGGTCTCCATGCCGCGCAGCGCCTTCTGCAGGGATTCCTGGAAGGTACGGCCGATCGCCATCACCTCGCCCACGGACTTCATCTGGGTGGTCAGACGGTCGTTGGCCTGAGGGAACTTCTCGAAGGTGAAGCGCGGAATCTTGGTGACCACGTAGTCGATGGCCGGCTCGAAAGAGGCCGGGGTCGCGCCACCGGTAATATCGTTTTGCAGCTCGTCCAGGGTGTAGCCCACCGCGAGCTTGGCGGCGATCTTGGCGATCGGGAAGCCGGTCGCCTTGGAGGCCAAGGCAGATGAGCGCGACACCCGCGGGTTCATCTCGATGACGACCAGGCGCCCGGTCTTCGGGTCCATACCGAACTGGACGTTGGAGCCGCCGGTCTCGACGCCGATCTCGCGCAGCACCGCAAGGCTCGCGTCACGCATGATCTGGTACTCTTTATCCGTCAGCGTTTGCGCCGGGGCCACGGTGATCGAGTCGCCGGTGTGCACGCCCATCGGGTCGAAGTTCTCGATCGCGCAGACGATGATGCAGTTGTCGTTCTTGTCACGAACGACCTCCATCTCGTACTCCTTCCAGCCCAGAAGCGACTCGTCGATCAGAAGCTCGTGGTTGTTGGAAAGCTCGAAACCGCGGGTGCAGATCTCCTCGAACTCTTCCTTGTTGTAGGCAACGCCGCCGCCGGAGCCGCCCATGGTGTAGGAGGGGCGAATGATGGTCGGAAAGCCGAGCTCCGCCTGGATCTCCCAGGCCTCGTCCATGGTGTGGGCGACCTTCGCCTTGGGGCACTCGAGGCCGATGCGCTTCATCGCCTGGTCGAACAGGTCACGGTCTTCGGCCATGTTGATGGCATCGGCGTTGGCGCCGATCATCTCAACGCCATGCTTTTCGAGCACCCCGTGCTTTTCCAGATCCAGCGCGCAGTTCAGCGCGGTCTGGCCGCCCATGGTGGGCAGGATGGCGTCGGGTTTTTCCGCCTCGATGATCTTCTCGACGGCCTGCCAGGTGATCGGCTCGATGTAGGTGGCATCCGCCATGGCCGGGTCGGTCATGATGGTGGCCGGGTTGGAGTTGACCAGAATGACCCGGTAACCCTCTTCGCGCAGCGCCTTGCACGCCTGGGCGCCGGAGTAGTCGAATTCGCAGGCCTGGCCGATGACGATGGGGCCTGCGCCAATGATCAAGATACTGTTTAAGTCGGTACGCTTAGGCATAACGGTTCCCGCAAGAAATGGTGACGATGAGCGACAAGAGACGGCAATACGGCGATGCTGGGGCGCGCTCTAGCGGCGCGCCTGCATCATCTCGATAAAACGATCGAACAGCGGCGACACGTCCTTCGGGCCGGGGCTCGCTTCCGGGTGCCCCTGGAAACTGAACGCCGGGCGATCGGTACGCTCGATGCCCTGCAGCGTGCCGTCGAACAGCGAGCGGTGCGTGGCGCGCAGGTTCGCGGGAAGCGTCGTTTCATCCGCGGCGAAGCCGTGGTTCTGGCTTGTGATCATGACCGTGCCGGTGTCCAGGTCCTGGACCGGGTGGTTGGCGCCGTGGTGGCCGTGGTTCATCTTGACGGTCTTCGCCCCACTCGCGAGCGCCAAAAGCTGATGGCCCAGGCAGATGCCGAACACCGGGGTATCCGTCTCGAGCACTTCCTGGATCGCCTTGATGGCGTAGTCGCAGGGCTCGGGGTCGCCGGGGCCATTGGCCAGGAACACGCCATCCGGGTTCATCGCCAGCACTTCCTGCGCCGGGGTTTGCGCCGGCACCACCGTCAGCCGGCAGCCGCGGGCGGCCAGCATGCGCAGAATATTGAACTTCACGCCGTAGTCGTACGCCACCACGTGGAAAGGACGTTCGCCTTTCGAGGTGTCTGCGTAGCCCGTGCCCAGCGTCCACTCGCCCTCTGTCCACTCGTAAGCCTCCTTGCAGGAAACTTCCTTGGCCAGATCCATGCCTTTCAAGCCCGGGAAGGCCTTGGCAGCTGCCAGGGCGCGCTCTACCGCGTCATCACCTTCAGCTTCGCTTCCTGCCAGAATCGCGCCGTTCTGAGCACCTTTATCGCGCAGAATACGCGTCAGGCGGCGGGTATCAATATCGGCGATACCCAGTACGTTCTGGCTCTTCAGGTAGTCAGACAGAGACTGCTCGGAGCGGAAACTGCTGGCCAGCAGAGGCAGATCGCGAATCACCAACCCCGCTGCGGCAATCGAGGCGGACTCGGTGTCTTCCGTATTGATGCCGGTATTGCCGATATGGGGGTAAGTAAGAGTAACGATCTGGCGGGAATAGGAGAGGTCAGTGAGAATTTCCTGGTAGCCGGTCATGGCCGTATTGAACACCACCTCACCGCTTGTGACGCCGTCGGCGCCAATGGCAATTCCGTGAAACACGCTGCCATCTTCCAGGGCCAATATCGCAGGTTTGCTCAATGCGGGGTTATTCAAGGCAAGTTCTCCCATGCTGGTGGGAGCCTGTGGGCGCAGGCTCGGCGATCCGGTGTCGGCGTTTGTCGATAAACGTCGGGTCGTAAAAAAGCGGGACGAAGCCGACAGTAAAAAAATCGGTTTCATCCCGCTTGTTGTTCTCTATCCGTGGCGGTGGCCAGGGCATTGCTTACGGCGTTGGGCGACCATCGAGTGGCGCCAGGGCAACAAGCGAAGCGCTTTCGCCGTTTTACCTTCTATTCACGTGCACCACCCGGCCAAAATTTTTGGAATGTTACAGCATTTCCACCCCGCCGGCTACCCCCGGCGACTGGTTTCACGCCTCATTCAGCCCCAGCACGTCCTGCATGTCGAAACGGCCCGCCTGTTGAGTCGCGACCCAGCGCGCCGCGCGCACCGCGCCCCTGGCAAACGTCATGCGGCTCGACGCCTTGTGGGTGATCTCGATGCGCTCGCCTTCAGTGGCGAACATCACCGTATGCTCACCGACGATGTCGCCGGCGCGTACCGTGGCAAAGCCGATCTCTTTATCGGTGCGCGGCCCGCACTGGCCCACGCGCTCGAACACACCGTGCTCTTTCAAGGTGCGATTCAAACTGTCGGCCACGACTTCACCCATCTTGATGGCGGTGCCGGAGGGAGCATCGACCTTGTGACGGTGGTGCGCCTCGATCACTTCGATATCGTAGCCTTCGTCGCCAAGCGCCTTGGCTGCGGTTTCGAGAAGCTTCAGGGTCAGGTTCACGCCCACGCTCATGTTGGGAGCGAACACCATGGGCACACGGTCGCGGTAACGGTCGAGCTCCTCGATCTCGTCGTCGTTCATGCCGGTGGTGCCGATCACGATCGCCTTGCCGTGCTCGGCGCAGAAGGCGAGATTGGCAAGGGTGACTTTGGGCGCGGTGAAATCGATCAGTACATCGAACGCGTCCTTGATCGCGTCAAGGGAGTCGACGGCGGCCACGCCATTCTTGCCGGTGCCGGCCAGCTCGCCGATGTCGGCGCCGGCGAGCGAACTTCCCGGCTCGACGATACCGCCGGCAAGCGTTACGCCGTCATCCTGGTTCACGGCGCTGACCAGCGTGCGGCCCATGCGCCCCGCCACGCCTACGATGGCAATTCGCGTCATACGATCTCCTTGAGGGCGCGCGGCCCGGTTGGGTGAAATGGCGCGAGTATACCAGAGACGCCCGGGGCCGGGCGCCGCCTCAGTTCTGCCAGACGATCTCCAGCGTCTCGTCTTTCGCCATGCGCTCCAGGTGGCTCTGCACCACGCCTTCGAGCTGCTTGAGCGTCTCATCACTGGGGGCTTCGACGGACACCGCGAGTTTGCTCGCCTCGGCGTGCATCAGGCAGGTGCTGTTCTGCTCGGGAAAGACGATCTTGGCGTCGCGCTCGGTGTATTCGACCTCGAGCTTGTGGGACCAGTGCTTGCACAGACGGTTGATCAGACGCTCACCGGACTCGGTAGCAATGGCGGCACGGGATATCGGCATGATGCTCTCCTCGAATAAGAAACCGCTGATGTTTCATGAAACCAGCGCTATACGCTAACAATGGCGGCGCGGCTCGTGTACGCAACGGCTCGTTTAAAAAAATGGAACAGCCGCCCTGCAATCTCTCGACAGGCTGGCGGGTTTTCTCGATAATACGCTCATGTAAATGCGAATCATACACAGTTGTTTTGACACGTTTGTATCGCCATCGCGCCTCGCGCTTGCTGGCACGACGTCTTTTACACCCTGAATCTGCGGAAACGTTCATGCGCACTCATTTGTTGAAAGGCCTGGCCGGCGCTGCCGCGCTTGGCTGCGCGGCGGCCCAGGCCGCCCCCGTCGAGGTAGTGGACATCACCGGCCGCGAGGTCACCTTCGATGCCCCCGCCGAGCGCGTCATCCTCGGTGAAGGCCGCCAGATCTATCTGCTGGGCCTGCTCGAGCCCGAGGCCCCCTTCACTCATGTGGTGGGCTGGCGCGAGGACTTCCCCCAGGCCGACCCGGACAACTACGCCCGCTACGCCGAGCGCTTCCCCGAGATCGCCGATATCCCCACCTTCGGCGGCTTCAAGGACGGCACGTTTGATGTGGAGCAGGCGGCGTCGCTCTCGCCGGACGTGGTGTTCATGAACCTGGAAGCCAAGGCGGCCACCGAAGACGCGGCTTATGACGACAAGCTTGCCAAGCTCGGCATTCCCATCGTCTACGTCGATTTTCGCGAGGACCCGATCGCCCATACGATCCCCTCGATGCGCCTGATGGGTCAGATCATGGATGACGAAGACGCCGCCGAGGCGTTCATCGACTTTGCCGAGGCGCAGCTTGCCCGGGTGACCGACGTGATCGAACGCGAAGACCCGGAGCGTCCCAGCGTGTTCATCGACCGCGCCGGCGGCTACTCCGACGAGTGCTGCATGAGCTTCGGCCCGGCCAACTTCGGCGAGTACGTGACCCTTGCCGGCGGCGCCAACATCGCCGACGGCATCATCCCGGGCACCTTCGGTGTGCTGAACCCGGAGCAGATCATCGCCGCCGACCCGGCGCACGTGATCGTCACCGGCGGCAACTGGGATGCCTACGTGCCCGGCGGCGACTGGGTGGGTGTGGGCCCGGGCGCGGATCTTGAGGTCGCCCGCGCCAAGCTCGAAGGACTGACCGAGCGTACGGCGATGACCGGCATTCAGGCGGTGGCGGAGGGCAACGTCCACGCCATCTGGCACCAGTTCTACAACAGCCCCTACTACTTCGTGGCCATTCAGCAGATCGCCAAGTGGCTGCATCCGGAACTCTTCGAGGATCTCGACCCGGAAGAGACGATGCGCGAGCTCCACGAACGCTTTTTGCCGATCGAGTTTGAGTCCGGCTACTGGATTTCCCTCGATGATGAGTGACAGCGCCGTCACGGCCCCGGCGACGCTTGGGCGGACACACTACAAAAGTCAGGTGCTGCGCCGCCAGCTGATTCTGGCCGCCCTGATCGTGGCACTGTTTTTCAGCCTGTGCGTGGACCTGGCCCTGGGCCCGGCACGCTATACGCTGTCCGAGGTGATCGCCGCGCTGCTCACCCCGGGTAGCGTGAGCCACCAGGCGCGGGTGATTCTCTGGGAGATCCGCATGCCGGTGGCGCTGATGGCGCTGGTGGTGGGGGCGAGTTTGTCGGTGGCCGGCGCCCAGATGCAGACCATCCTGAGCAACCCGCTGGCGAGCCCCTTTACGCTCGGCATCTCCGCCGGGGCAAGCTTCGGCGCCGCCCTGGGGCTCGCCTTTGGCGTGGCGATCATTCCCGCTGCCATCGAGTTCGTGGTGCCCATCAACGCCTTCGTCATGGCGATGTTCACCGCATTCATGATCCATCTGTTGAGCATGAAGCGGGGCGTGACGGTGGAAACCATCGTGCTGCTGGGCATCGCCATGGTGTTCATCTTCAACTCCCTCATGGCGCTGATTCAATTCTTCGCCAGCCAGGAGGCGGTGGCCGCCGTGGTGTTCTGGACCATGGGCAGCCTCACCAAGGCCACCTGGCCCAAGTTCTGGATCGCGCTGGGCATTCTCGCTGCGGTCATGCCGCTTCTGGCCCGCCACGGCTGGGCGCTGACCGCCATGCGCCTGGGCGATGCCAAGGCCGAGAGCATGGGCGTGAAGCCGCGGGCGCTGCGCCTCGAGGTGCTGATTCTGGTGTCGCTTCTCTCCGCCGTGGCGGTGGCCTTCGTGGGCACCATCGGTTTCATCGGCCTGGTCGGCCCGCATATCGCGCGCATGCTGCTGGGTGAGGACCAACGCTTCTTCCTGCCCGGCTCGGCGCTTTGCGGCGCGCTGATACTCTCGGTGGGTTCGGTGATCTCGAAGCTCGTGATTCCCGGTACGATCATCCCCATCGGCATCATCACCTCCCTGGTCGGCATTCCGTTTTTCCTGTTTCTGGTGCTCAACCACAAGAAGGCGTCATGGTAAGGCTCACGCTCACTCACGTATCCGCGCGCTACGGGCGCCGCACCATCGTCGACGACGTCACCACGCCCACCTTTCACGGCGGCCAGGTCGTGGCGCTTCTCGGCCCCAACGCGGCGGGCAAATCGACGCTCTTTCGCCGCATCCTGGGCCTGGTTCAGGGGCAAGGCGAGGTCGCCATCGAAGGCAGCGATGCCGAGCGCCCGGTGGCCTACATGCCCCAGGAGACCGGCGCGAAAGCGGTACTGAGCGTCTATGAGTCGGTGCTGCTTGCGCGCATGCAGGGGCGAAGCCTCAAGGTTCAGCCGGAGGATCTCGCCCAGGTGGACCGGGCGCTTGAAGAGCTTGCCATCACCTCGCTTGGCGAGCGCGACATCGGCGATTTGAGCGGCGGGCAGCGCCAGCTGGTGAGTGCGGCCCAGGCGCTGGTTCAGGAGCCGGAGATATTGATGCTCGACGAGCCCACCTCGGCGCTCGACCTGAACCGCCAGATCAACCTGCTCACCGTGCTGCGACGGCTGGCCGACGAGCGCGGCATGCTGATTCTGGTGGCGCTTCACGATTTGAATCATGCGCTGCGCTTCACCGACTGCGCGATGGTGATCGAGCAGGGCCGACTGATCGCCTGCGGCGCCACCCAGGAGGTGATCACTCCCGCGCTTCTGCGCCAGGTCTACCGGGTCGAGGCGCGTATCGAACCCTGCTCGAAGGGGCGGCCTCAGCTGATCGTCGAAGAGGCCGTCTAGCGCTTTTGGCCCGCTATTCACGACCCGACGTTATCGACACCGGCAGGCGACCGCTGCCTGCCGGCGTCACGATCAATTGCCGCGCATCTCTTCGCGCAGATCCGCCACCTCCCCGGCCGATACCGCCGGCGCGGCATTTCCCCAGCTGTTGCGCACGAACGTCAGCACGCTGGCGACCTCCTCGTCATTCAAGTTCCAGGCAAACGACGGCATGGCCGGTGCGGTGGGTTTGGCATCGGTGGCCACCGGGCGGCTGCCGGCCAGCACGACCCGGATCAGCGAGGTAGTGTTGTCACCGTTGACCAGGGGGTTGCTGGCCAGCTGCGGAAAGATGCCGTACTCGCCGCCGCCGTTGGGCGTATGACACCCGGAACAGCGGTCGAAGTAGATGTGGCTTCCGGCAGCGACCTGCGGGTTGTCTTCGGGCAGCGGCTCTGGCGGCTCGCGGTCCCAGTCGCTCGAGTCGAGGCCCGCCCCGCTGAGCAGGTAGCGCGCCACGGCGTACAAGTCGTCCTCGGTCCAGTGCTGAGAGGAGTGATGCACTTCATCGGCCATCGGGCCGGAGGCGAAGCCGTAGCGATTGCCGCCGGTTTGCAGGTACTCGACCAGCTCGTCGTCGCTCCAGCTTCCGATGCCCACGTGGGCGTTCGGCGTGATGTTGGGCGCGTACCACCCCTCGACGGTGGCCCCGGCAAACTTGTCGCTCCCTTCGCCGCCCATGAAGTTGCGCGGCGTGTGGCAAGTGCCGCAGTGTCCCAGGCTTTCGACCAGGTAGGCGCCACGATTGATCTCGTCGGACTGTTCCGGGTCGGGCTCGAAGGTTCGCTCGTCGAAATTCAGCCAGTTCCAGCCCATCATCACCGAGCGAATACTGAACGGGAACGGCAGCTGGTTGGCCTCTATGGCGTTTTCGACCGGCGTCACCGTCTGCAAAAACGACCAGAGATCGCGAATGTCCTTCTCGTGCATCAGCGTATAGGAAGGATACGGCATGGCCGGGTAGAGATGATAACCGCCCTTGCCGACCCCTTCGGTCATCGCCGCCTTGAACTCCTCATAGCTCCATCGCCCAAGCCCGGTGGCTGGGTCCGGGGTGATGTTGGGCGCAATGAGCGTGCCGAAAGGCGTCTCCAGCGGCACGCCGCCGGCAAACGGCTGGTCGTCGTTGGCGGTGTGACAGGCCGCGCAATCCCCCAGCACGCCGATATAGCGCCCGCGCTCGATGTCCTGATATTCGGTGCTGGCCGCCCAGCCCGCCATGGGCACCAGCGCCAGCGTAACCCCCACGAGCGTTTTCATGTGCTGATCATCTCCCCGGGGTTGCGCAGGTAGTGGTTGACGATGCCGTCGGCGGCCTTGAAGGCCAGCGCCCCGACCGTGCCGGTGGGGTTGTAGCCCGGGTTCTGCGGAAACGCGGAGGCCCCGACCACGAAGAGGTTGGGTACGCCCCACACCTGCAGATGCTTGTTGACCGAGCTGTTGCTCGGGTCGGCGCCCATGACGAAGCCGCCCACCACGTGAGACGACTGATACGGACGGCCATCCCAGGGCCCGGTGCGCGGATTGGCGACGATCTGGCGCGGGTTCATGCGCCGGGCGATTTCCGCGGTCTTCTCGGTCACGTACTGCGCCATGCGCAGGTCGTTTTCCGTGAAGTCGAAGGTGATGCGCAGAAGCGGCCGGCCCAGCCGGTCGCGGTAGGTGGGGTCCAGCGAGAGGTAGTTGTTGGGCGAGGAGTAGTTGCTCGCCTCGCA
Organism: Vreelandella aquamarina; assembly: GCF_020075495.1. Taxonomy (GTDB): domain Bacteria; phylum Pseudomonadota; class Gammaproteobacteria; order Pseudomonadales; family Halomonadaceae; genus Vreelandella; species Vreelandella aquamarina_A. Next base: position 43,700 of record NZ_JABYQT010000011.1, on the reverse strand, counting down.
GCCGATCGTCATGGTGCTGGCGTAGTTATCCACCGTGGCCCGCTTCCAGTTCGAGCCCCAGCGCGGCGTGCCCGGCGGCGTGGGTCGTGCGTTGATCGGCGTGGCCCCAATGGGCGTGACCCGGGTGCTGCCGCCGCCGAAAAAGCCAAGCCCGGCATGGTCGAAGTTGTCGTTATTGAACTCGTCGATGCCCATGCCCACGGCACCCGCGCCGATGTACGGGTTGAAGTTCTTGTCATCGAAGAAGAGCTGCACGTTGTTGGCGGTCTGGTAGGCGTAGTTGCGCCCGGTGGTACCGCGGCGCGTGGCCGGGTCGTAGGCCTCGCCGATGTTGGAGGTCAGCATCAGGCGCACGTTCTCGAAGGTGAACGCGGCGATGACCACGATTTCGGCGGGCTGCTCCCAGCGTCGCCCGGCGGAGTCGACGTAGACGATGCCGGTGGCGCGGCGCCCGTCGGAGTCGGTCGTTACCTTGAGCACTTCGCAGTGGGTGCGCGCCTCGAAATTCTCCTTGCGGATCAGCGCCGGCAGCACCGTGGTGATGGCGCTGGCCTTGGAGTAGTTGGCGCAGCCGTAGTTGGTACAGAAGCCGCAGAAGGTACACGGCCCCATGGTGACGCCCAGCGGGTTGGTGTAGGCCTCGGACACCAGCGACGACGGCACCGGGAACGGCTGATACCCCATTTCCCGGGCCGTCTCGGCGAACAGCGTCGGCGAGTAGGGCTGCTTCAACGGCGGCGTGGGGTAGTCGCTCGACCGTACGCCCTCGAAGGGGTTGCCACCCTCCTGCCGGCCGCTGGCAAGCTGCCCCGCGCGGCCGGAGGTGCCGGCGATCTTCTCGAAGGCGTCGTAGTGCGGCTCCATCTCTTCCCAGTCCGTGCCCCAGTCCTGCAGCGAGAGCTCGTCGGGAATCGAGTCCGCGCCGTAGCGCTCTTCCAGATGACTTTTCAGCCGGAACTCTTCGGGCTGAAAACGAAACGTGATGCCCGCCCAGTGATTGCCCGCGCCGCCGGTGCCGTTGCCGGGGTGGAACGACCCCCACTGGCGCATCGGGAGCGCCGTTTGCGTGGGGTTGTTGCGCAGGGTGATGGTGTTCTGGGCGGTACGCAGCATCAGTTCCTGGCGCTGGGCGTAGCGCAACTCGTCGGTGACCGAGGCGATGTTGAAATCCCTGGCGGTATCGCGCCACGGGCCGCGCTCGACGCCCACGACCTTGAGGCCCGCGTCGACGAGCTGATTGGCGATGATCGCGCCGGCCCAGCCGAGCCCGACCACCACGGCGTCGGTAGGAGGTAGTTTGGTTGCCATATGCTTTGCTATCCCTGCGTTTGCCAGTCAGGACGCCCGCCGATACTTACCGGCTCGAATCCCAGGTCTTCGTTGTGTCGTTCGACGTAGTTGCGGTAGTCGTAGCGGGCACCGGGGAAGCCCAGCATTTTCCAGGAAACCATATCGCGGTTGCCGCCATGGATAGGATCGGCGAAGAAGCCCTCCATGGTGTTCTTCAAGACCAGCTCGAAAAAAATCGGCGTGTCGATATCGTCGAGCTGAATCTCCTCGTCCTCCAGCTGGGCCAATAGCCGGTCGCGCTGATCTTCGCCCAGCTCGGCGAAGACGGCACCGTGCTCGTTGCGGCAGTGGTCGTTGAGCGCGCCCAGCCCCAGCCGATAGCGCTGCCTGGGGGTCAGGGCGGACTGGTCGCCCTGCTCCGGCGTGCCATCCTGAAAGGGGCCATGCATGTAGAGGCGCTCGTAGCCGCCGTAGGCGCCGGCCAGCTGGCGGTCGATGAACACCGCGCAGCCCGCGTCCTTGCCACTCATGCTCAGATCATCGGCGGGAATCAGGCGCTCGACGATGGCCTCGACCGTCGCCGCTTCCTCATCGGTAAAGAATTGCCATTCGGCCTCGGTATCGACGGGCTCGACGGCCACGTTGTCGAAGGGCTTCCACTCCGGCGTTCCCTGAAACGTCAGCCCGCTGGCCGCGCCGGAAGCGCCCACCAACAGCGCCGCCGACGAGCCCAGCAGTTGCCTGCGCGTCAGCCCGCCGGGCGCGGCGTCATCGTCTTTATGCTTCATCACGGTTCCCTTGCTTGTGTTGGCCCGCTGTCAGGCAGCGAACGCCCGGAACGGGCACTACCCTCAGCGCGTGCAGATCACCCGACTGCGTAACCTGCTAATTATTTTTTAAAACATAGGAGACGGGGCAGCTTGTCGCAACGTCGAAGCGAAATTCGGCAGGGGAAATGGAGGTGAGGGCCGTACCGAGACGGCGCGGAATGCGCGCCGCCTTCGGCTTATCGTTTGAAGGATCGCCCGAACCGGCGGCCTTCGAGCGAGGCCAGCGCCACGCCGGCAAGCATCAAGGGCAGCGCCATGAGAAAGCCGCTGGAGATGGGAATGCCGAACAGTACCCAGTCGGCGGCGATCGGCCAGACCAGCGCCACGTACTCGAACGGCGCGAGCTTCGATACCTCGGCATAGCGAAACGCCAGGGTCATGGCGATATGCCCCGCGCCGCCGAACAGCCCCGAAAGCACCAGCAGGGAAAACTCGGTACCGGTCAAATCGGCCCAGCCCAGCGGCCACGTGGCGAGCCCGGCCAGCGACGACACCACGATGAAGTAGAACGCGATCGACCCGGCGGTTTCGGTACGCGAAATATGGCGGATGGTGAGCAGCGCCCCCGCGGTCAGAAGCGCACCGGCAGTGCCGAGCGCGTAGCCCCAAAGCCGCCCATCGCCGCCGCCCGCGCCAAGCTCGGGCACCACCAGCACCGCCATGCCCAAAAGCGCCAGCACGATGGCCCCGGCCCGATAGAACGAGAACGTCTCGCCCAGCAGCAGCACCCCGCCCACCGCCATGAAGATCGGCGAAAGCTGCACCAGAAGCGTCGCCTCGGCCACCGGCAAAAACGCGACCGCCGAGAACGAAAAGAACATCGCCGCCGCCCCCAACCCCGAGCGCAGCAGGTGCCCGAGCGGCCGCCGAGTCGCCAATGCCCCGGGGAACTCCCGGCGAATCATCAAGAAGATCACGATGGGAATCAGCGCGAACAGCGAGCGATAAAAGATCGACTGGCCCACCGGCACCGCCTCGCTCACCGCCTTGATACACACCATCATGCCGGTGAACATTACCCCGGACAGAATGCGCAGCAAGATGCCGAGCCCAGGCCGATCTTGAAGGTTATCCATTATCCATGTTCCTTACGTCAAAGACCCCCGGCCATGGCCGAGGGTCTAGAGAACCTAACGTTTACCACGACGTCAGGGTCAGGGCTTCATCTCTTCAAAGAACTTCTTCACGCTGTCGAAGAAGCCGGTTTTCTTGGGCGAGTGGCTGTGGCTGTTGCTGCCTTCCAGGCTTTCCTGGAACTTGCGCAGCAGGTCACGCTGCTCGTCGCCCAGGTTGACCGGCGTTTCGACCACGACCTTGCAGAGCAGATCCCCCGGGGCGCCGCCGCGAACCGGCTTCACGCCCTTGCCGCGCAGGCGGAAGAGCCTGCCGGTCTGGGTTTCCGGCGGAATCTTGAGCTTCACGCGGCCATCGAGCGTGGGCACTTCAAGCTCGCCACCGAGTGCGGCATCCACGAAGTTGATCGGCACGTCGCAGTGCAGGTTTTTGCCGTCACGCTGGAAGATGTGGTGCGCCTTGATGGCCACCTGCACGTACAGATCACCCGCCGGGCCGCCGTTGACGCCGCTTTCACCTTCGCCGTTAAGACGAATGCGATCACCGGTATCCACGCCGGGCGGAATCTTCACCGACAGCGTACGGGTTTCCCGCACGCGGCCTTCGCCGTTACATTTGTGGCACGGCACCTTGATGTGCTGGCCGTTGCCATGACACGTCGGGCAGGTCTGCTGCACCGCGAAGAAGCCTTGCTGCATACGTACCTGGCCGTGGCCATGACACGTCGGGCAGGTTTCCTTGGTGGAGCCTGGCTCGGCACCATCGCCTTCGCAGCGGTCGCAGTTGATATGCCGCGGCACGCGGATATCCACCGTGGTACCCGCCACGGCGCTTTCCAGGTCGAGCTCGAGGTTGTAGCGCAGATCAGAGCCGCGCGCCGGTGCGTTGGGACCGCGCCGCCGGCCACCACCGCCGCCACCGAAGATATCGCCAAACACATCGCCGAAGATGTCGCTAAAGTCGCCAGCGCCACCTCCACCAAAACCGCCGCCGCCGAAGCCGCCGCCCTGGCCATCCACGCCGGCATGACCAAACTGGTCATACGCCGCGCGCTTCTCGCCGTCGCTCAGCACTTCGTAGGCTTCTGACACTTCACGGAATTTTTCCGCCGAGGTGTTATCGTCCGGGTTTCGATCTGGGTGGAATTTCTGCGCCAGGCGGCGGTAGGCCTTCTTGATCTCTTTCTGATCGGCCCCTTTATCGACACCCAGGACTTCGTAATAATCGCGTTTGGACATGGGTCCTACGCCTCCTGGTTAACTATGCACTCGATGACGATGCACATGATGAGGGTCTCAACCGCGGAAACAGCAACGCGGGAGGTGTCTCCCGCGTTACCTTCTTCCTTGGCAGAAAGAGGATCTTACTGCTGTTTCTTGTCGTCGTTGACTTCTTCGTACTCGGCGTCAACCACGTCATCGTCCTGCTTGGTGCTGGCTTCTTCGGCGCCTTCACCACCCTGCTGGGCCGCTTCCGCCTGCTCGGCGTACATCTTCTGGGCCAGCTGGCCGGACGCTTCGGTCAGGGCATCGAGCTTCTTCTGGATGTTGTCCTGATCGTCGGTCTTGACAGCCTCTTCCAGCTCGCTGATGGCGGTCTCGATGTTCTGCTTCTCTTCATCGGTCGCCTTGTCGCCAGCCTCTTCGAGGGTCTTGCGGGTGGCGTGGATCATACCATCCGCCTGGTTACGCAGCTGCACCAGCGCTTCGAACTTCTTGTCCTCGTCCGCGTGGGCTTCCGCGTCGCGCACCATCTGATCGATCTCTTCATCGGACAGGCCGCTGGACGCCTTGATGACGATCGACTGCTCCTTGCCGGTCGCCTTGTCCTTGGCGGACACGTTCAGGATACCGTTGGCGTCGAGATCGAAAGCCACTTCGATCTGCGGAACACCGCGCGGTGCCGGCGGAATGTCGCTGAGATCGAAACGACCCAGTGACTTGTTCTGCGCGACCTGCTTGCGCTCACCCTGGGCCACGTGAATGGTCACGGCGGTCTGGTTGTCATCCGCGGTCGAGAAGGTTTGCGTCTTCTTGGTCGGGATGGTGGTGTTCTTCTCGATCAGGGGCGTCATCACGCCGCCCAAGGTTTCGATACCCAGGGTCAGCGGGGTCACGTCGAGCAGCAGGACGTCTTTCACGTCGCCGCCCAGTACGCCACCCTGAATCGCAGCGCCCACGGCCACGGCTTCGTCCGGGTTGACGTCTTTACGCGCTTCCTTGCCGAAGAAGTCAGCCGCTTTCTTCTGCACCATCGGCATGCGGGTCTGACCACCGACCAGGATTACTTCGTCGATTTCAGAGGCAGAAAGACCTGCGTCTTTCAGGGCCATCTTGCAGGGCTCGAGCGAGCGCTGAACCAGATCTTCGACCAGCGATTCCAGCTTGGCACGGGTCACCTTGACGTTCAGGTGTTTCGGGCCAGTGTTGTCGGCGGTGATGTAGGGCAGGTTCACGTCGGTCTGCTGGGCGCTGGAAAGCTCGATCTTGGCTTTCTCGGCGGCTTCCTTCAGACGCTGCATGGCCAGGTTGTCACCGGACAGGTCGATGCCGCTGTCGGCCTTGAACTGATCGACCAGGTAGTTGATCAGCGCCAGGTCGAAATCTTCACCACCCAGGAAGGTGTCGCCGTTGGTGGCGAGTACTTCGAACTGGGTTTCGCCTTCAACGTCGGCCACTTCGATGATCGAGATATCGAAGGTACCGCCACCCAGGTCGTAGACCGCGATGGTCTTGTCGCCACGCGACTTGTCCATGCCGTAGGCCAGGGCGGCAGCGGTCGGCTCGTTGATGATGCGCTTGACGTCAAGCCCGGCAATGCGGCCGGCATCCTTGGTTGCCTGGCGCTGGCTGTCGTTGAAGTAGGCCGGCACGGTGATGACCGCTTCAGAAACGGTTTCACCGAGGTAGTCTTCGGCGGTCTTCTTCATTTTCTTCAGCACTTCCGCGCTTACCTGCGGCGGTGCCATCTTCTTGCCCTTGACCTCTACCCACGCGTCGCCGTTATCGGCTTCAGCGATCTTGTAGGGCACCATCTTGATGTCCTTTTGAACGACGTCGTCCTTGAAGCGACGGCCGATCAGGCGCTTGATGGCATACAGGGTGTTTTCCGGGTTGGTAACCGCCTGGCGTTTGGCCGCCTGGCCTACCAGGGTTTCGCCATCGTCGGTGTAAGCGATGATGGAAGGCGTGGTGCGGCCGCCTTCGGCATTTTCGATCACCTTAGCACTGTCACCATCGAGTACCGCCACGCAAGAGTTGGTGGTACCCAGGTCAATACCAATAATACGTCCCATAGCAAAAACCTCGAATTCAGTTGTCTCGGTACTTAAAACGTTTGCGGGCTTCCCCGCAGGGTTGCCCCTTATCTGGGGGCCGCCGGTAACTTTTCAAGGGCTTTTTTTGCACCTTGTGCCACTAATCGGCTTAATTTGCCTTCTGGCTGACCACGACCATCGCCGGACGAACCAGGCGACCATTCAGCAGATACCCTTTCTGCATCACGTCCATCACCGTATTGGGCTCAAGCTCTGGGTTTGGCACCATGGCCATGGCTTCGTGCACCTGAGGGTCGAAGGGCTCGCCCTGAGGCTCTACGCTCTCGACACCGAAACGGTTGAGCACGTCGAGCTGCATTTTCAGCGTCATGGAAACGCCTTCGCGGTGTACCTCAGACGCGCCGTCCTGCATGGATTCGAGGGCCTTCTCCAGGCTATCCACCACGGGCAGCAGATCCTTGACGAACTTCTCCAGGGCGAACTTGCGAGCCTTGTCGGCTTCCTGCTCGGCCCGGCGGCGAACGTTCTGGGCCTCGGCGGCGGCGCGCAGCGCCTGGTCCTTGGCGTCGGAAAGGCTCTGCTCGAGCTCCTCTACCTTGGCGGCCAGAATGTCCGCTTCCGGGTCGGCAATGCTGCCTTCAAGCGGCGCTTCATCATTGATCAGGCCTTCTAGCTCACCATCCACCAGACGCTCCTCGGCGTCCTGGTCGGTGAAGTCGGCTTCCTGCTCCTGGCGGGATAGTTCGTTATCCAGCGGCGTTTGCGGTTCTTTAGCCATGCCATGCTCCTGAAAATGAGGGCGGGCCATGCATGCCCGGCGTTAAAAAAAGCGTCTTGAATCTGGATGCTTGCCTAACAGGCAGGCGTCATGAATACGTATGCGCGTTATATGGGGGCCATGAAAAGCCATCTCAAGAGGGGCATTGAAGTGAGTTATCGACTACTGTATAAAACACCAATTATTGGATAAGTATCCAGCTTCTGTGCCGCATCGCCTCAGGAGGCATCATGCTTACTCAGCTAGCGATTCAAGATTACGCCATCGTCGACCGCCTTGAGCTCGATCTGACCCAGGGCATGACCGCCATTACCGGGGAAACAGGTGCCGGTAAATCCATTCTGCTCGGCGCCCTGGGCCTTTGCCTTGGTGAGCGCGCCGATGCGGGCAGCGTCCGCCATGGCTGCGAGCGCACCGACCTCTCCGCCCGCTTCGACATTCAGCGCCTGCCTGCCGCCATCGAGTGGCTCAAGGCGCGCGAGCTGCCCTTCGATGAATGTCTGCTGCGCCGCGTGGTGACGGCAAGCGGCCGCTCGAAAGCATGGATCAATGGCCACCCGGCCACCATCAGCGACCTGAAGTCACTCGGCGAACAGCTCATCCAGATTCACGGCCAGCACGCCCATCAGGCGCTGATGCGTGAAGAGATGCACCTCGCCCTGCTGGATGATTACGCGGGCCTGCACGCGGCGCGCAACGCGCTGGCGGACACCTTCCGCGAATGGCGCCAGGCCCGGCGGCGGCTCAAAAAGCTCAGCGAGGAAGGCAGCGAAGTGGAGGCCAAGCGCCAGCTTCTGCGCTATCAGGTAGAGGAGCTGGATCAACTGGCGCTGGGTGAAGACGAGCTGAAAACCCTGGAAGAAGAGCAGCACACCCTGGCTCACGCCGAGGAGACGCTGCGTGAAACCCAGTTTGCCGCCGACTGCTGCGAAAGCGACGACGGCGGTGCCCTTTCCCTGCTCAACCAGGCCTACGCCCGCTTGAGCGCCCTACCGGGCAGCGACAAGGGCACGCTGGCCAATACGCTGGCCATGCTGTCTGATGCGCGCATTCAGGTCGAAGAGGCGGCCGGTGAACTGCACCGCCTTGCCGGCACCACGGAACTCGACCCCGAACGCCTGGCCTGGGTGGAAGACCGGCTGGCAGATGTACACCGCGTGGCGCGCAAGCATCACGTGGCGCCGGAAGAGATCTGCGCGCTGCATGAATCTCTGCAGCGAGAAGTGGCCCAGCTGGAAGCCAGCGATGACGACTTGGAGTCCCTCAGCAACCAGGTAGCCGAGTATCGCGAACGCTACCGCCACGATGCCAAGCAGATCAGCGAAGCCCGTCAAAAGGCCGCCGTGCGTCTGGGCAAGGAAGTGCAGCAGCAGCTGGCATTCCTGGCCATGGGCAAGGCACGCTTCGAAGTGGCGGTTTCACCGCGGGAAACCCCTTCACCAGAGGGCCTCGACCACACCCAGTTCTTGATCAGCGCCAACCCGGGCCAGCCCGCACGCCCGCTTGCCAAGGTGGCTTCCGGCGGCGAGCTTTCGCGTATCAGCCTGGCCATTCAGGTGGTGGCGGCCTCGCACTCCACCATTCCAAGCCTTGTATTCGACGAAGTGGACGTGGGTATCTCGGGCGCCACGGCGGAAATTGTCGGCCAGCTGCTGCGCAGGCTGGGTGAAAATGGCCAGGTGATGACCGTTACCCACCTGCCCCAGGTGGCGGCGCAGGCGCACCAGCATCTGCATATCGAAAAGCGCGCGACGCGCGATACCACTCTTACCCACATGGCGCTTCTTGACGAGCGCGGTCGGGTCAGCGAGCTTGCCCGCATGCTGGGCGGAGTGACGCTTTCCGACCAGACGCTCGCCCACGCCCGCGAGATGCTTCACGCCAGCCAGCGCCCGCCCCACTGATAGCCTGCCGCTGAAAAAAAACACTACCACGCAAAATACCCCCATGCCGCTTCCCGTTGATCACGAGGGCAGCATGGGGGTTTTAGGCGACGGCTAACAAAGGCGGGGTTGCGCCTACTTCTTGCTGGTGCTCACGTTGATCTGGCGCGTCACGTCCGAACCGTTGGGACGTACGTATAGTACCAGGGCGTGATCGACAAGCTCATAGCCGTGCTCTTCGGCGATCTCTTGCTGGCGCCGCTCGATGATGTCATCAAGAAACTCGATGATTTCACCGCTTTCCAGACACACCATATGGTCGTGGTGGTCTTCCTGGGTCATTTCAAAGACTGCATGACCACCGTCGAAATTGTGACGAATCACAAGCCCGGCTGACTCGAATTGAGTCAGGACGCGGTAAACGGTAGCCAGGCCAACATCTTCGCCCGCATCAATCAGTGTCTTGTACACTTCTTCTGCGCTAAGGTGATGCTGACCCGAAGCATTTTCGAGAATCTGCAGGATCTTGACGCGCGGCAGGGTCACTTTCAGCCCGGCTTTGCGCAGTTCATGGTTCTGATCGGCCATGGTTGCTCTTCGCAGTAACAGGTTAGGTCGGGTATGATCGACCGAAACCACGATAGTGAAGAACAGGCTCAAATGCAAAAATTGACTCGTATCATCACCCTTTCCGTTGCCCTTACTGTCGTAAGTGGCTGTAGTTACGTCGGTGTCTACAAGCGTGACATTCCCCAGGGCAATCTGGTGACCGAGCAGATGGTCAGCCAGCTGCAGCCGGGCATGACCCAGGATCAGGTCGTGTATGTGATGGGCCGTCCGTTGATGGAAGCACCGTTCGATGCCAACCAGTGGGATTACGTCTACCGCCTGGACGAAGCCTACGGCGGCGTCGAGCAGCGGCGCGTGACGCTTACCTTCGACCGTTCGGGTCGGCTCAGCAATGTGCAGCAGCAGGGGAATTTCTCGCGCGATCTCCCGGTAAGCAGCAATCAAGGCCTGGGCCCGGCCCTGGAAGGCGCCGATCCGCTGGATGCGCTGCCTACCGAGCGCCCGCAGGCTCAAACGCCGGATACGGCCCCGACACCGCAACCGGTGATTCAAGCCGAGTAGCCTGTTGGCTTACTGGCCGCTCGCCTGGCGCCTGGCACGCTCCAGACGGGCGGCCTTGGGATCGATCTCGAGCGGGCGATAGATTTCCACGCGGTCCCCGGCGCGCAGCACGTGCGCATCGGGCTCGCGCAGTGCCTTGCCAAAAATACCCAGCGGCGCTTGGCTGAACGTTACCGCCGGCAACTCCGGAAACAGTTCGGGCATGTTGGCCAGCGTGACCGCCTGACGGGCCGTTGTGCCTGAGGGCACCTCCAGCGCCACGATACGCTGCTTGTGAGGCAGGGCAAAGGCGATCTCTACCACCAGGGTATCAGGGGCCATACAGCTCATCAGCGCGCTTGGTGAAGGCCTCCACGAGCTGCCCGGCCACCTGCTGGAACAACTTGCCGAACGCCATGCCTAACAGACGGTTGGCAAATTCGAAATCCATCTCCAGGCTCACCTTGCAGGCGTTTTCTCCCATCGGTGTAAACAGCCAGCGCCCTTTCAAGCGCTTGAACGGCCCCTTCACCAGGGAAAGCTCGATTCGCTCCGGGGCAAACAGGTCGTTATGCGTGGTGATGGTCTGCTCCACCCCCGCACGACCCAGCGTCATTTCACCAATCAGATGGTCGGCATCACGCTCAAGCAGACGCGCACGACGACAGCCCGGCAAGAATTCGGGGTAGTGCTCGAAATCGTTGACCAGATCGAACATTTGCTGGGGGGTGTGCCGCACCAGGGCGGAACGATTGACGGTTGGCATTGACCTCTCCGCTGACTTCACAGTGCCCAAAGCGTATCATGGGAAACATTTTTTCAGACCTTGAATGGTATCACGCCTCCCCATATAACGAAGGGGGTGCCACCGACAGATTATAGATGAGGTTCCATGGCCACGAAGAAAGGCAACAGCAAGGGCCCTAGCAGCAGCGTTATTGCCCAGAACAAGAAGGCAAAGTTCGAATACCATATCAACGAGGTCTTCGAGGCAGGCCTGGTGCTTGCCGGCTGGGAAGTCAAGAGCCTGCGCGCAGGCAAGGCCCAGCTTACCGACACCTACATTCTGGTGCGTAACGGCGAGGCATTCCTGCTGGGCAGTCACATCATGCCGCTCAACACGGCCAGCACCCACGAGATCGCCGACCCGACGCGTACGCGCAAATTGCTGCTCCACCGCAAGGAGATCGCCAAGATCTTCTCGGTCACCCAGGACAAGGGCCACACCTGCGTGCCACTCAAGCTCTACTGGAAGCGCAACAAGGTGAAGTGCGAACTGGCGCTGGTTACGGGTAAACAGCTGCATGACAAGCGCGCCACCGAAAAAGATCGTGACTGGAATCGTCAAAAAGGTCGGATCATGCGGGAACATAATCGCGCATAACTGGTCAATTGATTCCGAGCACGTTAGAATACGGCTCTGAATAAGGGGGCGACATGGTTTCGACGCCGGTGACAACCCTTGCGGTGCATGCCGAGAGCGTGATGTATCTCGTAAATCCCACATCACGAAAAATAGTCGCAAACGACGAAAACTACGCTCAAGGCGCGCTGGCAGCTTAAACCCTGCTAGCTTCTTGTCTGGCCCCAAGGTGATGTGCCTATTCATCACTGCGGGGATATGAGCTAAAGCTGATAGGACCGCGGTTGGCGGTGTCTTCTCGTCAACCGTTAAACTTTAGAAGGCTCGCGTGGCTGAATCCTGATCGTCGGAGTCAGTCGCGTTAAAGCAAATGACGAAATCTAAGCATGTAGAGCCAATAGGCGCGTGCTGGCGGACGCGGGTTCAATTCCCGCCGCCTCCACCAGACACCCCTGCAAATCAAGCACCTGACGGTGCTTTTTTTGTGCCTGAAATATGAGAATACCGCGAGCCATCAATTCAGCAGGTAGTGAACTGCGTTTTACAAGCCCCTGGCCGCACCGCTGGGCACGGCCAAGGGCATTAAAGCAAACAGCAACCTACAGCAGTACCAGCGACAGCCCATATACCAGCAGCATTGCGGTCACGCCCTGAACCAGCGTTGCCATCGTCTGAGCACGGTAAGCGAGCCCTACGCTCATGCGGCTGAAGCGCGAGACGACCCAGAAGAAGCTGTCGTTGGCATGCGACACTGTCATGGCACCGGCGCCGATGGCCATTACCGTGAGCGTACGCCCGATATCACTTCCCAGTCCCAACGAATCCAGCATGGGCGCGACCAGCGCGGAGGTCGTCACCAGCGCTACCGTGGACGACCCTTGGGCAGACTTTAGCCCCGCCGAGACGATAAACGGCATCAGGATACCGATACCCAGCGCAGAGAGCGTGTTGCCCAGATAATCCCCCAGCGGTGACGCGCTGAGCACTGCGCCGAAGGCCCCCCCGGCTCCGGTGATCAGCAAGATGGGCGCTGCCGACAGGATACCGTCGCTGATACGTTCACTGAACTCGGCGACCTTGTCGTCGCTTTTCAGCAGCGTGCAGGAAAGCAGCAGGCCGATCAGCAAGGCCGTCAACGGCTGCCCGAGCAGGCTGAGGATATCCATGATCATCCCGTCGCCGAAAGGGGCGGCCGGCAGGCGGGCAATGGTGCCGATACAGATCAACAGGATGGGTACGATGATCGGCGCAAACGCCGCCAACGGCCCCGGCAGGCGCCCGTAGCTTGCCTTGAGTGCCTCCCAATCCTGCCACTGGTCATCCGCGTGCAGGGGCGTGTCGTGCACGTCTGGCGCCGTGCGGGCAAAGCGCTTTGCCCAGAGCATGCCGGCGATGGCCGCAACCGCGGCAATCGGAATACCCGCCGCAATCACCAGCCCAAGGTTCGACTCGAGCCCCAGGTTGCCTGCTGCCGCAATCGGCCCCGGCGTGGGCGGCACGAAGGTGTGCGTGGCATAAAGCCCGGTGGCGAGCGCCACGCTCATGGTGATCGACGAAGTATTCAGCTTCTTGGCCAGCGACTCCTTGAGCGAATTGAGAATGATGAAGCCGGAATCGCAGAACACCGGAATCGAAACGATATAGCCAATCATCGATACCGTCAGCGTCGGGAAACGATCCCCCAGCCGGGCGATGATGAAATCGGCCATGGTAATGGCTGCCCCGCTTTTCTCCAGAATCACCCCGATGATGGTGCCCAGCACGATCACCAGGCCGATATAGCCGAGAATTCCCCCAAACCCGGAGGTGATCGTGCCTACCACCGAGTCGATGGGTAGCCGGTAGGCAAAGGCGGCCATGAAGGCCGCGCCCAGCAGCGCCAGGAAGGGATGCACCTTCCACTTGCTGGTGGCAAGGACGATAAATGCCACCACTATCAACAATATTAAGACCAGCCCCATGCCTTTCCCCTACTAAATGGTTGCTCATTCAACGTGATGCGTATCACCTTCGCTCAGCGCGTCGATCGCCCAAGCGACGGCATAACCTACCCGAAGCGGCTAGGGGGCGTACACAACAAGATGAAAAAACCGTGCCGGGCATGGCCAGTTACTTACCGCGGGCAGCTCATATCCCCCTCTTCGCAGCGGGCATACTCTCTCAGCTGCTCGGTACGCGCTCGGGTCAGCGTTTCCAGGCAGCCGTTGCGAACCATGGGCTGGGCACTGCCGCCTTCCACGGCGCTACTCTCGAAGGCGCACTCTGCATCACGAAAGCCGATCCACTTGCGCTGGGCTGCCCTGAGTTTTTCAAGCGACAAATCATTGTTCTCGAGCCTTTTGACCAGCGACTGATAAGCCTCGTTAAGCGTGTCATCCGCGGCTTGATACGCCTGCCCCGCACACGCCGTGAGCGCCTGCTGCGTACTGGCGTTTTCGCACTCGTCGCCGGCTATCACCAGGCTGCTTGCCACCAAAAGGACCACACCTGCACACAGTAAAGATAAGCGCATAAGAATTCTGCCCGCTTTTGTCGAGAGTACGAACCGAGTGTACGAACCGAAAGTACGAATCAAGAATACGAATCGAGAGTACGAAAGCGGCTATATAGCCACCCTTACCTTATAGTCCATTCTGCACAGCGCGAAAATGCCAGGGCGCCAGCATGTCTGCCAGCGCCCCGTTGCTGCCTGAACACGTGACCGGGTGAACGCACGCCGGTACCTGTCGGTTAGTGAGCGAGCATCTCGTCAACGATTCCATCGCCATCGAGTTCGGATGGGTAGTAAGTCGACCAGTGGGTAACTTCTTCGAGAAGAGCAGCACGATCATCGCCCCAGTAGAGGTGGAAGTGGTGCGCGTCCGTCGGGTAGATATCGTGGTCGCTGAACTGGATATATTGGGGCATATTGTCGGCGTCGTCTTCGAGCTCGAAGATGAACCGTACGCCGCGGTTGCCTGCTGCGTAGGTCAGGATTTCGTAGCCATCGTAGCGGTACTCGCCGGTATTCTCTTCACCGTTCTCGTAGAAGGTAACGCTATCCCCTTCGATCACGATGCGATCCACGTCGGTTTCATAACCGGTGGTGTAGTACTGCTTGTACTCTTCGGCAGTCTTGTCGCCATGCTCTGCCTTATGGGCGAACACCTTATCCAGCGTGCCGTCTTCGAGATACGGGAACACGGACTGCCAGTCGCCTTCCCAGTCGGAAAGTGGACGGTCGGCGACCTGGTCATCGTCAAAATGGCCCGCATAGATATCGCTGTCGTGAGAGTGTCCGTGGTCGTGGGCATGATCGTGCGAGTGGTCGTGAGCATGATCGTGCGAGTGGTCGTGAGCATGACCGTGGTCGTGGTGCTCGTGATCAGCGGCGAGGGCGGTGCTGGTGCTGGCCATTACCAGCGAGCTGATGGCAAATGCGCCGAGATGCTTGCTTGAAAAAAGCGTCATAGGGTCGGGTTCCTTTTTTGATGAGTGAAATGAGCAGTGCTTTCCGATCACTAAAATTACGATATAACATTTCATTAAACAAACACAATTTCAATCGATATATCATCTGCACCTGCCTGCCCCAGGTTCTCTCTTGCCAGTGCACGCGCTCGCATCTTGAAATGCTGTCTGCCATACGCCGGTGTGCGCGTTAGGCATATTCGTCTCGCTATCTTTCAGGCTCACATCTATAGTCGCTAATACAGGTTTTTCCTGAACGTTCGGACACTGCTGAGGGGGTAAGCATGCTGCTTTATGGGCTGAGTTTACTGGCTGGAATCGTATTGCTGACGCTGGGCGGCGAAGGTTTGATACGCGGGGCGGTGGCGGGGGCAAAACGTCTGGGCGTCTCGCCGCTGTTTACCGGCCTGGTGATCGTCGGGTTTGGCACGTCCTCGCCGGAGCTGGTGGTATCCATTCAGGCGGCCATCAATCACCAGCCGGATATTGCCATCGGCAATGTAGTGGGCAGCAATATCGGCAACATTCTATTGATTCTGGGGCTTTGCGCACTGATCTGCCCAATGACGGTACAGCCTCAGGCCCTCAAGCGCGATGGCATGGTCATGCTGCTGGCGGCGGTACTGTTTATCGTGCTGGCCCTGAATGGCAGCCTGGCACGCCTGGATGCCCTGCTGTTGCTGCTTGGGCTTGCGATCTACCTTGGCTGGGCCTACTGGAGCGAAAGCCGCCACGACGCCCCCGCAGCTACCGTACATGCCGCCGAAGCAGAAGAAGTGACGCAACTGCCCATGGGCGTGCCGATGATCGTGGTCGCGCTGGTGGGCGGCCTTGCGCTGCTGATCGGTGGCTCCCAACTGCTGCTTTATGGTGCCGTGGGCGTGGCCCAGGCAATGGGCGTTTCCGAAGCAGTGATCGGCCTGACGATCGTCGCGGTCGGCACTTCCCTGCCCGAACTTGCCGTATCGATCATTGCCGCGCTGCGCCGTCATGCCGATGTGGCAGTAGGCAACATACTGGGCAGTAATATCTTCAACATCATGGGCATCCTGGGGGTATCAGCCTTTCTCCAGCCGCTGACCCTGGTAGAGCGCATGGCAACGTTCGACCAATGGGTCATGCTGGGGGCGTCGGCGATCTTGATGGTGTTCCTGTACACCGGCCTGCGCCTGTCGCGTGGTGAAGGGGCGCTGCTGTTGCTAGGCTATGCAGCCTATTTGACGGCAAGCTTTACCGTTATCAGCTAAGCGCTGGTACACATTCTCTCCATGCTCTAGCAATGACGCCGCCGCGATAAAACCGCAGCGGCGTTTTTTATCGTATCCAGCGTTCCCAGCCAGGCCCTAGCGCAGCGCCTCGGGTATATCAATGCCCACTTCTTCGTAGTAACGCAATGCCCCGGCGTGCAGCTTGCCTGCCATATTGCCCAGCAGCTCGGGCGTGATGCCACTCCACCAGGAAGACTCGGCCGCCATGGCGGGCAGCACCTCCCAGAAGGTTCTGGTCAGGGTATAGGCCAGGTCGTCATCCATCTGCGTCGTGGTATAGGCCATGACCGGCAGCGATGTGGTCTGCACGTTCCGATTGACCCCGGGATAGGTACCGCCGGGAATGATTCGACGCGGCGTGCCGATCATGTCGATCTGCTCATCGCTCAGGCTGACCATGGAAATCGGCATGCTGGCGGCCACGTCGAAGATATTGGGCGTAGGAAACGAGCTGGCCGTCACGAAACCGTCGATCTGGCCATTCTTGAGCGCTTCCGGCCCGCTGCCCAGCGTCGCATCGGCAATCCTTATCTGCTTGTCCAACCCAAACAGAGTGAAGTAGCGTGCGGCTTCGCGAGCGCTGAAGGTGCCCCGACCAATCAGGATATGCTTGCCCTTGAGCGCATCGGTACTGACCACGCCGTCATCGCCTCCCAGAATGAAATGCATGGTCATGGCAGGAAGAGGAAACAGCCCGCGGATATTCTGAAAGCGCGGATGCGGGCGCTCGGTAAACGGCCCCGTTGCCGTCAGGGCTTGCTCCACCAGATCTGAAGGGGTGGTAAACACGTAGTTACCCTGGCGGGCCATCACCTCCATCACGTTCTGAACCGATCCCTGACTCTCCTCCTGGGCGAGGATGATCTGCCCGCTGGTGGCGCTGTCAATCGCCTCGGAAAGCTCGGCGCCCATTTCATGATACGCCGTGCCGGCCGTTGCCGACTTGTAGGTAATACGGGTTTCAGCATGCACCGCCTGGCTTGTGGAGCAAAAAGCGGCTAGAAGCAGCGAAAAAGTGACAGCGGAGCGAAAGGGAGAAGGCATGAATCAACTCCTGGGTTAACTTAATACTTGCCGGTATCGTTCGCCCAGGCCGGGACAGTGGCGCAGCGAGCGCCTAACATAGCATGACCTTTGCCGGACACAAACATGCTTTTCAGGCTATCGATTAAGCGCCGTGCGGCTGCTTCAGGGGCTCTTCCCTTGAGCAAGATTTCTGCTTCTTGAAGGGACCAAGGCAGCTTTTTGTACGCCAACCCCGCAACCTCTGCTGAGGCCATAGAGCCCTCTTATCGTTTCTCGCCCCTGGAGAACATTAATCTTTATTATTGACGACGTGTCTTTATCCAGCCATGCAGGCGTTAACTGCCGTTTCTTTTACGACATTAGTTTAATGATAAACACGTTAGCAGATATGACACTTTATCGAGCAAGTTACTATTAGCGAAACGGTTAATTTACTAAAAAAAGACGTTTATCCAGATCAATCAACTCTCTCTATTCGTTTTTATTCTGTATTTCACGATAAAGGTGCTTGATAGACTAATCAGGCTTACTCACCCTTTCATACACTTCATTCAGGATAAATACGCCATGCCGACGCACCATGATGTTCCGGGCCAGCGACGAGTCTCTCGTCGCTGGCTTTTTTTATTGGTGGCGCTGCTATCGTTTTATAGCGCGTCCACCTTCGCCGTGACCGGCGAGATTGACTTGACCGCCTCGATCATCGGCTTTTTTGCCGTGGCCATCTTCGTGCTTGCCTATGCGCTGGTCATGGCGGAAGAAAAGATCCATATGCGCAAGTCCAAGCCGGTACTGGTAGCCGCCGGGATCATCTGGAGCCTCATCGGCTGGGTGTATGTTCAAAATGGCATGTCGGAAACCTCGGAATACGCGTTTCGCATGACCCTTCTGGAGTTCACCGAGCTGATGCTGTTCTTGCTGGTCGCCATGACCTATATCAACGCCATGGAGGAGCGCCGGGTTTTTGACGCCCTGCGCTCCTGGATGCTGCGCAAGGGGTTCAACTACCGCACGCTCTTCTGGCTGACCGGGGGCCTGGCATTCATTCTCTCCCCCATCGCCGACAACCTGACCACGGCGCTTTTGATGTGCGCAGTCATTACCAAGGTAGCCGAAGGCGATAAGCGCTTTATCAACCTGGCGTGCATCAACATCGTGGTGGCGGCCAACGCGGGCGGAGCGTTCAGCCCCTTTGGCGACATCACGACGCTGATGGTCTGGCAGGCAGGCATCATTCAATTCCAGGAGTTCTTCTCGCTGTTCTTGCCATCGCTGATCAATTTTCTGATTCCGGCGTTGATCATGAGCCTGTTCATCAAGAATCAGAAGCCGGCCAGTGTGCATGAAGACGTGCAGCTAAAGCGCGGCGCCCGGCGCATCATCCTGCTGTTTCTGCTGACGATCCTGACTGCCGTGATCTGTCACACCTTCCTGCATCTTCCGCCGGTACTCGGCATGATGACCGGCCTTGGCTATCTACAGTTCTTCGGGTTCTATCTGCGCAAGAGCCTGCCGCGGTCGCTTGAACGCAAGCGGGAGCGCTACAGCCGGCGTGGCGACAACAAGAAGCTGGAGCAGTTGGGCAGCGTGGTACCGTTCGATGTCTTCAATCGGGTGGCACGGGCAGAGTGGGACACCCTGCTGTTCTTCTACGGGGTCGTGATGTGCGTAGGCGGGCTTGGTTTCATGGGCTACCTGGGCCTGCTCTCCGAAGCGCTCTATACCAACTGGAACGCCACCTGGGCCAATATCGTGCTGGGCGTGGTCTCGGCGGTGGTGGACAACATTCCCGTGATGTTTGCCGTGTTGACCATGCAGCCCGAGATGTCCCACGGCCATTGGCTGCTGATCACCCTGACCGCGGGTGTGGGCGGCAGCCTGCTTTCAATTGGCTCGGCAGCGGGCGTGGCGGTCATGGGCCAGGCGCGGGGTTCGTACACCTTCATGGGTCATCTGCGCTGGGCGCCGGTCATCATGCTGGGCTACATCGCCAGCATCCTGATGCACCTGTGGCTCAATGCCGAAGGCTTTGCAGTTTACTGACCCCATCCTCCTGAACGGCCCTCACGGCACTCCGTGAAGGGGCCGTTCAGTAGCTTTCAAACAGGTTGTCGATCGGCATGGGGCGTCCGAACAGATATCCCTGGTAGCGGTAGCAGCCGTGCCCTTTCAGCCAGTCCAGCTGCTCTGTTTTCTCGACACCTTCGGCCACCACGGTCAACCCCAGGCTGACGGCCAGCAGGATGGTGGTGTCCACGATGGCCGCATCGGCCTTGTCGGTCAGCAGCTCGCGGATGAACGACCGGTCGATCTTGAGCTCATCCAGCGGCAGCCGCTTGAGATAGCTCAACGAGGAGTAGCCGGTTCCAAAATCATCGATGGCAAAGCGGATGCCCTGGGCGCGAAGCTTCAGCATGGTGTTGCGCACTCGCTTGGGCTCGCGCATCAACAGGCTTTCGGTCACCTCCAGCACCAGCCGCCCGGGCGGAGCCTGGGTCTGGGCAAGCAAGCCTTCCAGGTTGCGTACGAACTCCGGCTGCTGAAACTGTACCGAGCTTACGTTGACGGAGATGGTGAGCGTGGCGTAAGGCGCCTGGTGGGACCACTTGGCCAACTGCTCACAGGCGGATTTCAGCACCCAGTAGCCAATCGGCACGATGAGCCCGGTCTCCTCTGCCAGGGGAATGAACGTGGCGGGCGATACCCAGCCACGCTGCGGGTGGTACCAGCGCAAGAGCGCCTCGACGCCGATGGTCACCCCCTGGTGGTCCACCTGGCGTTGATAGTGCAGTGCCAGCTCGTTACGGGCCAGGGCATGGTGCAGGTCGGCTTCCAGGTTGGCGCGTTCGATCAGGCTGGTCTGCATGGCCTGGTTGAAGAAACGCAGCGTATTGCCACCGGCCGTCTTGGCTTGCTGCAGCGCCAGGTCCGCCTGCTGGAGCACGCTGTTCATGCTGTGCTCGACGCCATCGAACAGCGTGATGCCGATGCTGGCACTTACCGGCAGCGCATTGCCGGTGCGCAGCGTGGAGACCGCCTCCAGCAGCTGCCGAGCGGCGTGCTCGGCGCCAATGGCCGTGTCGGCCTGATGCTCGCCGAGCCTGGCCAGCAGCGCGACAAACTCATCGCCGCTAAAGCGAGCCAGCACTGCCCCTTCCGGCAGATGCTGGCGCAGGTGCTTGGCTACATCGATCAGCAGTTGATCGCCGCTCTCATGGCCCTGAATATCATTGATCAGGTGGAAATTATCCAGATCGATCACCAGCAGCGCACTGTAGGGCCGTGCGCTATTCTCCTGCGCGATTTCCCGGGTCAGCGACTCCATCAGCAAGCGCCGGTTGGGCAGCCCCGTCAACGCGTCGTAAAACGTCAGGTGATTGGAGCGCGACTGCATTTCCAGAAAATCGGTCACCTCCGTCGAGATTCCGCACAAACTGGCAGGCTCACCCGGCGCAAGTACCAGCGGCATCTTGATACTCAGAAACGTGCGGACATGGCTGTCGCTCTGCAGCACATTGCTCTCTTCGATCGTGATCTTCTTGCCGGACTCCATGACGTTACGATCGACCTGGGCGACTTCCTGCGCCGTTTCGCTATCAAAGAATGCCTCGTCGCTCTTGCCCAGAATCTGCTCGGCAGGCAACCCAAAAAGCTCGCTGACGCGTCGATTGACGTACTGATAGCGCAGCGCAGGCGTCTTGATATAAATATAGGCATCAACGCTGTCCAGAATCGTTGCCAGCATGGCTTCATTGGCCTTGAGCTGGGCACGATTGAGTGTCATGCGCCGACGTAGCCACAGGGCAACGCCGAGGGTCAGCGCGCAAATGGTGGCCAGCAGCCCAAAACACCACCACAGCCAGGCAGGGATGATGCCCGCGGGCGGCGCTTCTGCCCGCCAGGCGCGCAGCGTCACGAAGTACTCGGAGCGCGGGTCCTGTTTCCAGCGGCGCAGCACGCTGTCGATACGCTCCAGTACCGTGGCGGAAAGCGTGGGCGAGCCCGCGTAGAAAAGCCGAATCGGCTGAAAGATGATCGGTGTTTCAAAAAGCCCGTAGTTATGCGCCCGCCAGTCGCCAAACAGATGGTCCGACACCGCCAGGTCCGCCTCGCCCGTGGCAACGGCTTGAAACCCTTCGGCATAGCTATCCACCAGGTGCCAGGCCACCATGACGTCAAAGCGCTCGGTCACGGCGCGCAGATACTCCTGCTGGATGGAACCCTTCACCACCGCGACACGCTTTTGCTCGAGGTCGAGAATCGCCTCGACCCCTTCCCCCTCGTGCTGATAAAGCTGTGACCAGGTATGCATGATGGGCTCGTGGTGAAACGCCACGCGCTGCGCGCGCTCCTCGCTCCAGGCCACATCGGGCATCAGGTCGATATCGCCACGCTCGAGCAGTTCCAGGCAGTGCTGGAATTCACAGGCAATGCTTTCAAGCGACCACTCTTCCTGGCGCGCGATGGCTTCGAGCAGCTCGCCCAGAACGCCCCGCAGCCTGCCCTGGTCGTCCACGAACAGCTTGGGCGGGTTGTGGTAAACCCCTACCAGAAGCGTTTCATTGGCACTGCCTGAAGAGGCCGCGCCAAGGCCGCTCAGTAAAAGGCTCACCTGGAAGGCGAGGCTCAATGCTCGGCCAAGGGACGCTATTCGCCCGGACCAACGGCGACAGCCCGTCACGTTGAACACTGCAAGCATGGTTCCGTTTAACCACCCGGCATGGTGAGCGGGCCTGCACGCTCTACAACGCGCTGCCAGGCAGGGTCGTCATCGATACGCTTCACGAATTCGGCCATGGCGGGGTACGCCGCCAGAGACTGGGTGCCGCCGATGGCCTGGAGCGGAAAGCTCATCTGAATATCCGCGCCACTGGGCCACTCGCCGGCAAAGTTTCCGCGTTTCGCCAGGTGAGCCTCGATCACGCTTAGATGTCGCTTTATCTGAGGGCTCAGAAACCGTTGGATAACCGTATCCCCGATGCCTTTCGCTACGGGTTTAATCAACCAGGGGGACTGGGCAGGCATCTTCGTAAATACCAGCTGCATTACCAATAACGGCATTAAAGAGCCTTCGGCGTAATGTAGCCAGTAACGATAATCGACCCACTCACGCGTATTGTCCGCCGAGGGCTGCAAGCGACCATTACCGTAGTGCTGTATTAAATAATCGATAATCGCACCGGACTCGGCAATAACCAGTTCGCCATCGGTAATGACCGGCGACTTGCCTAAAGGATGAATCTGTTTTAATGCATCAGGCGCCAACTGAGTCTTGGGATCACGCTGGTAGACATGAATTTCATAATCCAACTCAAGCACTTCGAGAAGCCACAGAATTCGATGCGAACGGGACTTTTCCAGATGATGAACGTGGATCATAAAAACACTCCATGGTGACGATAGCATGCACAGGCCTTGCACCTGCGACGGCTATCCTGTTGCAGCAAGCCTGTTTAGCTTAGCAGCGTTGCCCACCACGGAGTAATTATCTAAATAAAAAAGCGTAGAATTAATTAAGTTCGAGAAACGTGGCGCAAGCGTGTCCAGATATCCGCCAGCGACCACTTTCCTTGCAGCCACGGTGCCAGTAAACGTGTGGAAAGCGGAATAAATACAAAGACCATGACGGGTGTCAGCATCAGGGTACTGACCAGTACGCGAGGCACCAGTGCCCACTCGGCCAGTACGCCACCGAATATCCATTGAAACACCAGCGAGATCGGGAAAAAGGCCAGCCACACGGCCACCGCCTGCTTCCAGCGGGGTGGCGGGCTGCCTGCTCCCGTTTGAAACCAAGCATCCAGACCCAGGGCGCGATGCTCCTGGGGAGCGTCATACAGGTCTTTGCCGCGTACCAGCCACGCGTGGCGGGACGCCGAGTGTTCCCAGGCGTGCAGCGTATCGCTGCTGCTGAAACGGAAGATGATTTGGTACTCGTCGTCGTGGTCGGGCGGTGCCAGCACGCCGGATCCCAGATAGCCGGGGAAATCCGCCGCCAGTTCGCGGCCTTCGTTCAACCAGCGGTTGAAATCGTGATAGCGGCCGCTGGCAACGCGCCGAGCCACCATCAGTGTGACGGGTGAGGCAGACATGGTATATCTCCTGTAGACAGCCGGTGCCGGGTAGGCGAGGCTGCAAGCGCCTAGGCGGGTTAGCCTGAACGCGTTGACGACAACAATCGGTGGCACACTATATAGACGATATCAGTCTCCTGTACCAGCCCATTGTCGCCACGCCCCTCGGCGTATCGATATCAGGGCTTGCCCCTATCGCCGGGCAAGAGGCTCGATACGGGTAAATCGCCCCTGGTCGGAAAATGTCAGCCGGTACACCCCGTGAATCCCGTTCGGGCCGATCACACGGCGAATGGCCTCGGCGGGAAATACTACCCAGCGCCCGTCCACGCTGCGTGCACGTACATTGGCGGCCCGGCCCTCGTAATGGGCCAGGCACTCAGCAGGGCTTAAATGAAGAATGACGTCGATGGAAGGCATGATGTGCAAGAGGAGTCGATGATGTCAGCGGCTAGCCAGTATACGTTCTTGCACGCGTTTACGCTCTCGCGGATACTTATTCCCACCTGACGGCTCGAGCATCGGTGACTGCTTATGGATCTTACCTCTATCAGTGCGTACTCCACGGTGACCGCGGCCTATGCCCGCCCGGCCAGCCCTCCACTGTCTGGCGCCGAAGAGGCGAAGACACCCGGCAGTGATGACCTGCGCCAGGACGACACCCGCCGCGCCGACAGCAAGACAGCGCCTGGCCCGACGCGGGCCGACGGCACGCCGTTAGCGCCGGAAGAGGTTCAGCTGCTCGAGCAGCTAAAGCAGACCGACCGCGCAGTGCGCCAGCACGAGATGGCGCACCAGATCGCCGGCGGCGCCTATACCGGCGGCGCTTCCTACGAATACGAAACCGGCCCGGATGGCAAGCGTTACGCCGTCGCCGGTGAGGTACCGATCGACTATGGTCCGGTGCGCGGCGACCCGCAGGCGACCATCGAAAAGATGCAGACCGTGATTGCTGCCGCCCTGGCCCCCGCCGACCCGTCACCCAAGGATTTGCAGATAGCCGCCCAGGCCCGTCAGTACCTGCTGGAGGCCAAGCTCGAAGCCGCCCAGCAGCAGGGCATCATGGCCAGGGCGCGGGGCGATGGTGAATCAGACGAGCCGAGCTCACCGGAGGATGCCGCGGCCACTGCCCCGCCCCAACAGGCGGCCTGACGGCTGGCCTGCTCACTGACCGGCAAGCGCCTGCCAGTCGGCCCGTCCTGGCCAGTCGGCAAGCCACTCGGGTAGCGCTTCAGGCGGCATGGGCCTGGCAATGCCAAACCCCTGTGCCAGATGACACCCCAGCTTCATCAAGGCCTTGGCGTGGTCGAGTGTTTCCACCCCCTCTGCCAGCATGGGCCGATCAAAGCGGTTGGCCATGTAGATCACGCTTTCCACAATGGCCATATCGTTGGCATCGATCAGCATGTCGCGCACAAAGCTCTGGTCGATCTTGATCAGGTTCACCGGCAGTTGGCGCAAATGGGTCAGCGACGAAAAGCCGGTGCCAAAATCGTCGATCGCGACTCCCACCCCCAGCGCCTGACAGCTCGCGATACTCTTGAGTGCGGCCTCGACATCGTGCATCGCCGCACTTTCCAGCACCTCCAGCTTGAGCATCTCGGGCGATACCTGCGGGTAGCGCGCCATAAGCTCCGCCAGACGGTGACTAAAACCGCTGGCCAGCAGATGGGTCGGGCTGATGTTGACGCTGATCGGTATCGCAACGCCCTGCGCCTGCCAGCGAGTGAGCTGCGAGAGCGCCTGGGCCAGCACCCACTCTCCCAGGTCAATCTCAAGCGAGGAAGTATCGATTGTGGGCAGGAACTCCCCCGGTGGCAGCAGCCCCTGCTCGGGGTGCTGCCAGCGAATCAGCGCTTCAACCCCGACCACCCGGCCGCTGCGCATATCGACCTGGGGCTGGTAATAAAGCCGCAGCTCCCCATGGTTGATGGCGTCGATGAAGCGCTGGCGCTGCTCGTGGCGCACCTGCAGCAAGCGGTCGAGCTCAGGGTCGAAGAAGTGAAAGGTATCGCGCCCGCGCTGCTTGGCGCGGTACATGGCCTGGTTGGCGTGGCGCAGCAGCACATCACCCTGCACGTGATCGCGTGGATAAAGGGTCACGCCGAGACTGACGGTCAGATAGATACTCTGCCCTTCGATCACCATGGGCTGGCGAATGGCCGTCAGCAGCTGCTCGAAAAAGGCATCGTCCACCCCGTGATGCAGCAGCAACACGAACTCATCGCCGCCGACCCGAGCCAGCACGTCATCCCCGAACAGCAGGTGGCTGACGCGCTGGGCAAACGAGGCCAAGAGAAGGTCGCCCACCTGCCCGCCCAGGCGCTCATTGATCGTCTGGAAAAAGTCGATATCCAGTGAACAGATGGCCAGCGGCTGCGCCTTTTGATCGGCGTGCTGTATCGACTCCTGAATCAGCTGGGTCAGCAGCTGTAGATTGGGCAGGCCGGTCAGGGCATCAAAATAGACGTCGCGGCTCAAGTGGCGGGCATGGGCAGGAATCGCCGACAGATCCGTCAGCACGAGCACGTGATGATCGACACGGGCGTGGGCATCGCGCACCCGTTTCACCGACATCATGCCCGGATAGTACTTGCCGTCATGGCCACGATAGCTTACCTGATGCTTGCTGCGGTCACGCAGCCGATACGTCTCTCCCGTGCGCGTCTGGACATGCCCACTGTTCAGCGGCAGGATGCTGAAAGACTCCGGCGTTTTATGCAGCACCTCTTCGAGCGCAAAGCCGGTCAGCTCACAAAACGCCGGATTTACCTCGATGACCCGGTTGTGCCTGTCGGTAATGATGATCGCTTCATTGGCATGCCTGAATGCACTTGCAGCGGTTGCGCTGGTCTCATCGACGTTCTTGTTGGGCATGGCATCCACCTGGCGCTGGAAAGGCGTCTTCTGCGGCCCATGAGTAGGCGGACACATGGTAGGCTCCTTGTTCTTGCGCAGCACGAGCACGCTTGGCGGCAGCCTCTCTACTGCCTGCTACGCGCTTTTTTTGTAAAGGTACGTCCACATACTATCACCGTGAATCGTTCCCGTGTGCCGAGTCAGCGCTCAAGGGGCAAGCGAGGCGGCACCCAGAAAGCGCTGCTGCCAGTAGTCGATATCCAGCGGAACGCTGACCACGGCGCGGCCACTGCCCGGGGCATGAATCATCTGCTGGTTGCCGCGATAGATTCCCACATGAGTGGCCCGGCTGCGCTCGCCAAAGAACAGCAGGTCGCCGGGCTTGGGTGTATCCACCGCCGGCAGCGCACGAAACTGATCGTCGGCGGTACGCGGTACGCGCATGCCGGCAGCGCGGTAGGCAAGCTCCACCAGCCCGGAACAGTCCAGGCCATCCGGCGTATTGCCGCCAAAGCGGTACGGCGTACCGATGGCCTGCTGGGCGTGGGCCAGAATCAGCACGCGCTCCATGGAGAGGCCGTCGCGGGGCATCGGGGGTTCAGGTGTTGAAAGGGCAACATCGCGGCTTGCGCAGCCCGAAAGCCACGCAAGCAGCATCAATGCGAAGGTGAATTTTCCCAGCGTGACGGGCATTGTCGACTCTCCTTGTGGCAACGCCTCATCATGGCGCAAACCGGGTGAAGCGCCAAGCTCAACTAACGGCCAATCCACTCGATCTGGCTGGGGTCGCCCTGCTCATGCTGCTAGATGATCGCATGGCGTACCCGCGCCGAGATCCACTCGGAAACCAGCACCGTGGCGAAAATCATGATGAAGATGACGCTGACCTGATTCCAGGCCAGGTTGTTGATCGAGGCGTTCAACTGCAGGCCGATGCCGCCCGCGCCGACAAGCCCCAGCACGGTGGATTCACGGATGTTGATATCCCAGCGGTACACGCTGATGCCTGCAAAGGCCGGCATGATCTGCGGCAGCACGCCGTAGTTCATCACCTGCAGGCGAGTTGCGCCCGTGGCGCTGATGGCTTCTACCGGGGTTGGGTGAATCTCCTCGATCGCCTCGTATAAAAGCTTGCCCACAAAGCCGATGGAGCGCAGCGCAATGGCGATGATCCCGGCCAGCACCCCCGGCCCCAGAATGGTGACCAGCAGCATTGCCCAGATCAGCGAGTTGATCGAGCGCGAGGAGACGATCACCATCAGCGCCACACTGCGCACCAGCGGATGCGGCGTGGTATTGCGCGCCGCCAGAAAGGCCACCGGGAACGCCATCATGATGCCGATCGCGGTGCCTAGCGTGGCGATATTCAAGGTGTCCCACATGGGCTTCCACAGCACGCTGGCATAGTCCCACCTGGGCGGCAGCATGCGGCTGAGCAGGTCACTCCCCTGACGGCCGGCATCTTCCACGAACACCCACATGGTGTTGTCGGAAATCACCTTCCAGCACAGCAGAAACAGGCTGATACCCAAAAGCCAGGCCGCATACTGCAGCCACTGGGCGCGGGTAGTGCGCTGCTGCCAGGCAGGCAGGCCCTGCGGGGTAAGCGAAACAGGCATTGACTCTCTCCAGAATGGCGGGGCCAGGCATGGCTGGCCCGGTATCTCTAACCCGGCATCTCACTCGCTCAGCATCACTGGGTCCAGCGGCGCACGTGGCTCGAGCTGTATTCACACAGCAGCACGATGGCGATGATGATCAGCAAAATGGCGGCGGCGGTGTCATATTCATAGCGGCTCAGCGAGGTGTTGAGCGTAGCGCCGATGCCCCCCGCCCCTACGATCCCGATCACCGCTGATTCGCGGAAGTTGATATCCAGCCGGTACACCGACAGCCCGATCAGCCTTGGCATGACCTGAGGCTGAACGGCGTGGTTCATGGTCTGCCACCAGCTCGCGCCGGTGGCGCGCACCGCCTCTACCTGGCGCCAGTCCAGGTCTTCGATATCCTCGGCCAGCAGCTTGGCCATGAAACCGATGGTGGCAAAGGCCAGGGTGATCATCCCGGCCAGCGGCCCGAAGCCGAACATCACCACGAACAGGATGGCGATGATGATCTCCTGAAAGGTGCGCGATACGGCAATGATCCCCCGGCAGACCAGGTAGACAGGCAGCGGCGAGATATTGCGCGCCGCGCCAAGCCCCACGGGAATCGCCAGCAGCACGCCCAGCACCGTCGAGGTCAGCGTCATGGTCAAGCTTTCCAGCAGCCCCGCCACGATATCCTTCTGGCGGCTGACAAAATCCGGCTGCATGAACGCGCTCAGAAAATTCACCGCTCGCCCGGCGCCTTCGGCGACCCGCGCCCAGTTCACCTCGACAGAGGCAAGCGCCAGCACCAGATAGACCACCACGCCAATGGCGATGCCCCAGCGCCAGCGCGGATTCTCGATCAGCGGCAGCCGCTGCCACCGACCCTGGCGGGCCGCCTGAGCGCGCGACTCCAGCAGCGTTTCTCGGGTACTCACTGGGCGCCTCCAGCGGCCAGCCCTTCGAAGACGCGTGCGCGGGGCGGCTCGGCGGCGGGCTCGTCGTCCATGGGCTCCGGCGTGGTGTCCCACTCTTCTTCGCCATAAATGGTGGTCAGCATGTCGCTGGTCAGCTCGTTCGGCAGGCCGTCGAAGACGATTTCACCGGCGCGCAGTCCGACGATCCGGTCGGCAAACTGCTGCGCCAGCGCCACATCGTGGATATTGATGATCGCAGCCAGTTCGCGCTCAGCGCACAGCTCGCGAATCAGGCGCATGATCTGGCGCGAGGTCTTGGGGTCGAGGCTTGCAGTAGGTTCATCGACCAGCAGCAGCTTGGGGCTTTGCAGCAGAGCCCGGGCAATGCCCACCCGCTGGCGCTGGCCACCGGAAAGCGCATCGGCGCGCTTGTCGATGGCGTGGGGCAGGCCGACCCGCTCCAGCAGACGGAAGGCCTCGGCCACGGCGTCTTGCGGGTAGCGGCGCAGAAAGCTGCGCCAGAAGCCCACATAGCCAAGCCGGCCCGAGAGCACGTTCTCCATGACGCTCAGCCGGTCGACCAGCGCATACTCCTGAAAGATCATGCCCATCGAGCGGCGCGCCTGGCGCAGCGCGTTGCCGGAAAGCCGGGTGATCTCGGTCTCTTCCAGGCGGATGCTGCCCTGGGTCGGTTCCACCAGCCGGTTCACACAGCGAATCAAGGTACTCTTGCCCGCCCCGGAAGGGCCGATCAGCGCCATCACCTGGCCCTTGGGCAGCGTCAGCTGAATATCCGTCAGCGCCCGGTCGCCGGTCGGGTAGCGCTTGGTCACGCCGCTTAGTGTCAACATGTTCTTGCCTCTCATGTATAGCGAAACGGCCAGAAAGGAGAGCCTTTCTGGCCGTGCAGCCATTTAGTCAGCGCATCAGTCGCAGTCGTAGGTCACACCGTTGGCATCGGCAATGGTGCGTATCACCGACCAGTTCTCCTGGTAGGTGATCGGGATGAACTGCGCTTCGCCGGAGTTGGCGAACTCGGCTTCAAGTGGCGTGCCTTCCCAGTCGTAGCTGAAGAACGCGTCCTGAATCTTCTCGGCAAGTTCCGGGTTCAGGTTATGGGCCAAGCCATAGGCGGTGGTGGGGAAGGTTTCCGAGGTGTAGATGACCTCAAAATCGCCTTCGTTCACCACGCCCCTGGCTATCATGCGCTTGGCTACCGAGTTGGCAATGGCCGCCGCGTCGTAGTCCTTGTTGACCACGCCCAGAATGGAGTTGTCGTGAGAGCCCGAGAAGGCTGTCTGGAAGTCTTCACCGGCTTCAAGGCCGTACTCGGAGCGCAGCAGCGCCGAGGGCGCCCGGAAGCCTGAGTTGGAGGTCTCGGAGGTGAAGGCCATCTGGCGGCCTTCCAGGTCTTCAACGTTTTCGATGCCGCTGCCCGGGTAGGTGATGATCTCCATCTCGTAGCCGAAGCTGCCGTCGTCGGCGGCCATCATGGCAAACGGGCGGAAGCCGCCGCAGTTGACGGCCACCGGCGTACTGCCGGTATTGAACCCCGCCACGTGCAGGCGCCCGGCGCGCAGCGCTTCAAGCTGGGCGGCGTTGGACTGCACGGGGAAGAACTGCACCCGCTTGCCGGTGGCCTCCTCAAGGTGACTCAGAAAATCCGACCACACGTCGGCGTACACCGCCGGGTCTTCCACCGGCGTGTAGGCAAATACCAGCGTATCCGGGTCTACCCACTGGGACTCATCGCTCGGCGCATCCGCCACCATGTCGCCGTCGCTATCGGTATAGCGGGCGGACAGGTCGGCCGACGCGTTGACAGCGGCCAGAGCAAAGGCGCTGGCAACGGCCGCGCTGAGAAGAGTACGGGGCAGAGACAGAGTAGACATGGGTCACCTGAGGTGTTGTTCGAAGATAGCGCTATCCTGCCCACCGCATATGACAGGACGAAGACACTTCGGTGACCGCTTGGTGACGCCCTCAAGCGCTCAGGATGCCGCTACGCAGCAGCCCCGGCGCTCGGTAAACAGGCTGTTGCCGGGAATCTTCTTGGCCTGGTGCTTGAGTTCCGAGAGCTGGGCGGCAATATCCAGCGCCTTGCAGGTGGCCGTGTCAATGACCGGCTTGACGGCGATGGACACACTGACGAAGGCAAAGAAATCAGCCTGGCCCTGGCGGTTTTCGATGGTGATGCCGCCGCGAGCACGGTCCTCCTCTGCGTAGAAGTCCGGCGCCATCAGCTCGAACGAACGCAGTATCTGCTGGCACACGTGCTCCCAGTGACCAAGGGGCAGCAGCATCATGAAGTCATCCCCGCCGACATGGCCGATAAAGCCCCCGGCGCTCTCCACCTGGGCCTGCAGCAGGCGCGACAGCGAAATGATCACGTGATCGCCGCGGGCGTAACCGTAGGCATCGTTGAATGCCTTGAAGTTGTCCAGGTCCACGTAGGCGGCGGCAAAGCCCTGGCGTTCGGCCAGGTACTGGGTCAGCGTCTCGTTGATCAGAATGTTGCCCGGAAGCCCGGTCAGCGGGTTGGCATGGCGGGCCTGGCGCACCTGAATCGCGGTGATCTCGCGCAGCAGGTCGACGATGCTGCCCATGCCCAGGTAGTCGCCGCTGCCGTCCACGATCACGAAATCTTCCTGCTCGATATCATGGCTGTCGGTGAGCTGCTGGCTGAGCAGCTCAAGCGGCATATCCGCATCGGCGACCAGCGGCCGGGAATCCGCCACGTCCAGCACCCGGCGCTTGGCGTACAGCGAATGGCTGTAGGGATTGGTGAACAGCGTCAGAAACGCGTTGCGGCGCACGACGGCTACCGGCTTGCCGTTATCCACCACCGCCACGCAGCGAAGCGCCGGGCGGTGGCGGAAACGCTCGGCCAGGGTGAGGACCGAGCAGTCGGGCGCAACCGCTTCCAGCGGGCGAAAGATCGAGCGCGCCGTACGCCCGGCGGGGCTTGTCAGCTGAGTAGTGGCGGCGGGCAGAAGCGTATGCAGTTGCAGCGGTGGCTCCGAACTCGGCCTGGCGAAGTAAAAGCCCTGCAGCAGGGCAAGCCCGCGGTCAAGCTCCCACAGGCAGAGATGCTCGGCGGCGGTTTCCACCCCTTCGGCGATCAACTGGCAGTCAAGGCTTCGCGCCACGTCCAGTATCGAGCGCAGAAACTCGCGCTTGGCTGGCTCCTGGTCAATGCCCGAGATGAAATGGCGGTCCAGCTTGACGAAATCCGGGCGCAGCTCCGACCAGTGGCGCAGGCTCGAGTGCCCGGCGCCCAGATCATCCAGCGCCACTTGAAAGCCCATGTCGCGGTAGTGAGCCACGGCCTGGCGCATCAGGTCATAGTTATGGATCGGCACGTGTTCGGTCAGTTCGATCACCACCCGCTCCGGCGGCAGGCCGCTTTCGCGGATAAAGCCAAGCGTGATGCCCTCCTTGAAATCGCGCTCGACGATGGTCAGCGGCATGACGTTGAGAAACAGAAGCCCCGGCAGCTCAAGCTCGGCAAAGCGGCGAATGGCCAGCCGCCGACACAACAGGTCAAGCTCCACCATCAATCCTGCCTGCATGGCCACATCAAAAAGGCGTAGCGGCGAGTGCAGCGGCGAGCCTTTCGGGCCGCGTACCAGCGCTTCATAGCCGTAAATGGCCTGCTGGCTGGCATCCACGATAGGTTGAAAGAGTACATGCAGATCTTCTGCGGCAATAATGCGGTTAAGCCAGTGCGCTTCTTGAGCGGTCATATGCCTGCTGCCTCATCCGGCGCCAGCCGTGCCGGTGCCGAAAACGTCGTGATGTTTGTTGGTAGAGACGGTGTACAACGCCGGATGACGCCTCACGGAATGCCTTGTTACTGATCTGTTTATTAAGGTTTTTCAGTGGGCGATACCGGCTGCAAGCGTGCGGCATCTTTATGACACTTTAATGACGCCCATGGCGGTTACTTCGCGGGGCTTGCCAGGTCTTCCGGCGGCGGGAAAAGTACGTCATCGCCGCTGACATCGAGCTGGCGAATATCCACCGGGCGACCCTGCTCATCCAGCGTGACCAAGCCGATACCGCTGGCGTTCCACAGCCGCTCTCCGGCGCTCGCCCGGCTGGGATCCCGCGGGTGAATGCTCAGCTTGCGTCGTTTGGTCAGCCAGTTGAGCGGCGACCAGGGCGCGTAGAGCCAGCGGTTGAGCCGATCAAAGGTGTTGAGAAGCTGTACCGGAAAGGTGTTCTTGATCCCGCTGGAAGTCACCTGCCACAGGTGCGGCGCCCGCTCCCGACGGCGCACGATGATGTCGTAGACAAACGAGTAGTGTACATCCCCCGATAGAATCACGTAGTTGCCGGGCGTCCTGGAGTGGCGCCATATCTGCAAAAGCACGTTGGCTGCGCCCCGGTGGGCCATCCAGTTTTCGGCGTCCACCACCAGCGGCTTGCCCAGCACGGTGAAAAGTTTCTGCACGCCCTCGATCAGCTTGACGCCAAACATCGGCGCCGGAGAGACGATCACCGCACTCTTGCAGCCCAGTAACGCCTGCTGCATCTCCATCAGCGCTTCCCAGTCCATCAGCCCTGAAGGCCGCCTGGGGCTTCGTTCGCTGCGCCAGCGCCGGGTGCGGGTATCCAGCACGATCAGCGCGGGCGTGCCGGGTACGTGAAACCCCCAGCCCTGAAAGCTCAGCAGCCGCTCGATCAACACATCCTGCGCCTCCAGCGGCAAATGCGTGGGCCCCGTGCTCAACAGCTCGGTGGCCTGGGCGACCAGCGGCGCAAGCTTGTCCGGCGCGTTGCCCCAACCCTGGCACAGCAAGTAGGCAATCAGAGCATTACCGATGATTCGCCTGGAAAACGGATGCCCGTAGGCGCAGCGCTCCCAGTCGGCCGTCAGGTTCCAGTCATCGGTAACGTCGTGATCATCGAAGATCATCAGGCAGGGGAGATGCGCCAGGAGCCTTGCACACTGGGGAAGCCCGGCCACGAAATCGTCTATTGCGCCCTGCTCCTGGCGGTAGGTGTCGGCATTCTCCCGGCTAAGCGCAGGCATCACCGGGGCAATGACCTGCCAGGGCGTGGGCGACCACACCAGACAGTACATGGCGAACATCTCGGCAAGCGTCATCAGGTGATTGGAGGCGTTCGCCGAGGTAAACACCGGTTTTCTGACGCCGCCGAAGAATCGCTCACGCAGGGCCACGTTGCTGGTCACGTCCGGCAGCAGCGCCTCGCGGTGATAGTAGCTCTGGGGCGAGATATACAGCGCCTGGCTGTCCTCCACCGTGGCGCCTTCGAGCCGTTCGTCGAACAGCCCGAGGCGCTCGATCAGGGCATGCACGGCGCGCAGCGTGGGGCCGGCCACGTCGTCCACATACACCTGGTCACCGGTCATCAACAGCCAGGCTGGCCACTCTTCGGGCGCCGCCTGATTGTCGGCCAACCAACCGTCGGCGCGTACCAGTCCATCGGCACTTGGGTGATGGGGCTTGCGGCACGAGCCGTGCATCAGCCGGTGATGGCGCGAGGCCAACACGAAGGCCGGAAAGCGCTCCCCCGAGTAACACAGCCAGGGCGCCCACTCAGACAATGGCTGCCATTCGCCCTTGAGGGTCTGCACCCGCAGGTCGTACTCGATGCGCTCATCGACGGGCAGCGCCTGGGGCAAATGCAGGTCAATCAGGTGAATGTATGCGTGCCGGCCAATGGGCAGGCACTGCTGATGGTCGTTGAGGCTGAAACGCTGCTCATCACCGGCTCCAGGGCGCAGCACCAGCGAAAGCGTCAGCGCACGCGTGCCCACCAGCCACATTACCAGACGGGTGGGGCTTATCCGGCGCAGCAGCGGGCCCACCAGCACATCGGGAAGCACCTCTCTCATGCTCGGCCTCCTCTGCTGCTTGTTGCCTCGCCGCGCACGATCACCGGCAGGTCGATGATGACGGCAAGTCCGCCCACCTCGGCGCGTTCGAGACGCATCTTGCCGCGGTACAGCGTGACCAGGTCCGCCACGATGGCCAGACCCAGGCCGCTTTGCGAGCGCTGCTCATCGAGCCGGTGGCCGCGGCCAATGGCGGCCTGGCACTCCTGCTCGCTCATGCCCGGGCCGTCATCGCTGACCGTCAGGCGCAGCGTGCGGTCCATCACCTGGGCCCGCAAGGTCACCTCGCACCGCGCCCAGCGCAGGGCGTTATCCAGCAGGTTGCCGACCAGTTCCTGGATATCCTGGGTGTCGACATGCACACGCGGCGAGCCTTCAAAGGCGGTGTCGAGGGTAATTTCGCGCCGCCGGGCCAGCCGGGCCAGGCCGTTCAGCAGCGGGGCCAGGGTGTCATGCAGGTCGATGGGGGCAAAGCGCACGCCCTCTCCGGCCGCCGACGCTCGCGCCAGATGGTGGCGAACGGCGTCGTCCACCCGAGAAAGCTCGACCTCCCAGGCGGCGCGGTTGGCCTCGGGCAACTGGCGCACCAGCAGGCGCATGACGCTGAGCGGCGTTTTCAGCGCATGGGCCAGATTGCCTGCAGTATGCCGGCCCCGCTCGATCAGCCGCTGGTCGCGCGCCAGCACGGCGTTCATGGAGGCGGCCAGTGTCGCAAGCTCCTCGGGCAGGTCGGTGTCGAGCTGTTCGGCGTCGCCTCGCTCCACTTCCTGCAGATTGGCCTTCATCCGCCGCAGCGGCGCCAGCCCCCAGCGCACCTGCAGGGCAAGCAGTGCCAGCAGCAGCGCCCCAAGGCTCAGCAGGCCCAGCCACATCAGGCGCTGAAACTCACCTATATCGCGCTTCAGCTCATCGTCCTGAACCGCCACGCTGACATGCAGGGGCGCTTCCAGCGGCGCCAGATAGATATCCCGCTCCATGACCCGCAGTGTCTGCCCGCGCGGTCCGGCGATGCTGCGCCCGCGGGCCTCTTCACTGTCGGTGACCGGCAGGCGCTGGTCCCACAGCGAGCGCGACGTGGTGGTATGGCCTCGCTGGTCGGTCACCTGCCAGTACCAGCCGGAAAATACCTGATCAAAACGCGGCTCCCCCAGCGCTCCCTGGTAGTCGAGCGTCTCGCTCATGGGATCGAACGCCACGCCGGCAATGATCACGTTAAGCGTGGCCTCCAGCCGCTCATCGAAGGCCTCGGTAGCAGCGGTGCGAAAGTGGTGTGCCAGCAGCAGTCCTGCCACCGGCAAGGCAATGCCGATCATCAGCACGACGGCCAGCAGCAGGCGCAGGCTGATCGAACGCGCCGCCCAGCGTTTCTGCCATACGGGCAAGGCGCTCACTGCCCGTCCGGCTCGTCGGCCAGCAGCCGGTAGCCCTGGCCCCTGAGCGTGGCAAACCGCCAGGCGCCCAGCTTGCGGCGCAGCCGGCTGATCTGTACATCGATCACGTTGGAGTCGGGTTCCTGGTCGCGGTCGTAAACGTGTTCGGCAAGCTCGCTGCGGCTTACCACGCGGGGGGCGGCGTGCATCAGATAGCCCAGCAGGCGGGTCTCCTGGGCGGTCAGGCCCACCGGCCTGCCGGCCAGCGTCACGTGCTGGGTATGGGTATCCAGGCTCAGCTCGCCTACCTTGAGTACCGGATGGGCGTGGCCGTGGCTGCGCCGTACCAGCGCACGCAGGCGAAACAGGACCTCGGCGGATTCGAACGGCTTGGTGACGTAGTCGTCGGCGCCGGCGGTAAAGCCTGCGGCCTTGTCGGCCCAGCGCTCGCGAGCGGTGAGAATCAGCACCGGCAGGTCGATGCCGTCATCGCGCCAGGAGGCGAGCCAGCGGGTGCCATCGCCGTCAGGCAGGCCCACATCCAGAATCAGCGTATCGTAGGTTTCGGTTCGAACCAGAAAATCGGCCTTCTGGCCACTTTCGGCATGCTCCACCAGCCAGTCACCGTCGCATAGCGCCTGGCTGAGTTCCCGCGCCAGTGCCTGGTCATCCTCTACCAGCAAACACTTCATTTTCATACGCCTCAGGGGCGGCGCATGTCGTCGATGCGCACGCCCTCGATTGACATTAACCGGCCGCTCTGGCCATCGAATTCAAACGCGACCACCTGGTTCTGCGGACCCAGCAGCTTGATTTCATACTCGATATAGCCGTTCTCGCGCTCTACCTCCACTTCCAGCACCTCGCCGATATAGTGAGCGTCCAGCCAGTCGAGAATGGTTTCAAGCGGCACCACGTCGCCGCGGCGCACGTCACCGTGCAGCGCTTCCCAGTGCTGATCACCCAGCGCACCTGCAGAAAACCCGGCGCCCAGAGAAGCGGCCAGCAAGAGCCCGGTACCGACAAGGCATCGGGACAGACAACGGCCGATACGGCCAAAAGCGGCAGGGAACTGCAGGGTGGCTTTCATGGTGTCAGCATGCCTAAGGCTACATGAACGTTAGATGAACGGCCCATTCAGTTTATGGCAAGACCCGGGTGCTATAACGGTCATGTCGCATTCGCTGAATGCTATTTCACGTTCGTCTTCAACCAGAGAAGGATTTTGCCATGAACGCCATGAAAAAAATGTTCGTCATCCCGACCTCCGCCCTGCTGTTCGCCGCGGCGGTAGGTAGCGCCCAGGCCGACTCACTACCCATCGACCGCATCGATGACGTTCTGGGGCATGCTGCCGCCTATGGCTTCACCCAGTATGAAGAGATCAGTATAGAAGATCGCGGCCGCGCCGAAGTGGAAGGCTGGCTGGATGACGAGTGGTACGCTGATGTGGAGTTCTCCATCGACAGCGGCGAGACGCTTCAGGAGCAGCGCGAGCGCCTGATTACCGGCGCCTGGGGCATGAGCGAGGACGATATTCGTCAAGCCCTGCAAGTCGCCCGGCAGGAAGGCATGACCGAGTTTGAAGATATCGACATCGACAAGAGCGGCATCATCGATATCGAAGGCCGCGACGAAAGCGGCCGCGAGCTTGAGATCAGCGTGCGCCAGGGCTCTGCGGACGTGACCCGGATCGACCGCGACTGATTATCTGCTCTATATCTCCTTTATCTGCTCTATATCCTCGCCCCCAGCGGGCTCCCTTCCGGGAGCCCGTCCTGGTTCAGCCGTGACTAGCGGCTATCCAGGCAATTGCCCCGCGCCATGATGGCATCGGCGATGCGCTCGATCCCCTGGCGATAGGCAGCCTGACGATAGGTAACGCCCTCTTCTTCAGCGCGGCTCAACACGCGCCCGGCTTCCGCCTCCAGCAAGGCCTCCAGGCGGCGATTCACCTCCTCTTCTTCCCAGGTTTCACCCGCCCGGTTCTGCAGCCA
This sequence comes from Vreelandella aquamarina, assembly GCF_020075495.1. GTDB lineage: Bacteria > Pseudomonadota > Gammaproteobacteria > Pseudomonadales > Halomonadaceae > Vreelandella > Vreelandella aquamarina_A. Next base: position 5,679 of record NZ_JABYQT010000011.1, on the reverse strand, counting down.
CTCGAAGTAGCTGACCACCACGCCGCCGGTATTGGCCAGCACGTCCGGCAGCACCGGTACGTCCCGCTTGGCGAGGGCGTCGTCCGCCGCACTGGTGAGCGGGCCGTTGGCAATTTCCAGAATCGTGCTGGCCTGCACCTCGCCCACGTTCTCGTCGTGAATCTGGTTTTCAAGCGCGGCCAGGGCCAGCACATCGACCTCCAGGGCCAGCAGCTCGGCGCCGCTGATGTGCTTGCCCGCGTCGCTCTTGCTCAGCTTGCCGTGCTGGGCCTTGTCCTTGTGGGCGGTGGCAATGTCGATGCCGTCGGCGCGGTAGATCGCCCCGCTGGAGTCGGAAAGCGCCACTACCTTGTAGCCTCGCGCCTCGGCCAGGCGGGCGAAGTGATAGGCTGCGTTGCCAAATCCCTGTACCGCCACGGTGGTCTCCTCGGGCTTGCGCTCTTCGCGCGCGGCCCACAGGTCCAGCACTTTCAGTGCGCCCCGGCCGGTGGCCGCTACCCGCCCCGGCGAGCCGCCCAGCGCCAGCGGTTTGCCGGTTATCGCCGCCGGCGCATGGGCGCGCGCAATCTGCTCGTACTCATCGATCATCCAGCCCATGACGGTCGCATCGGTATTGACATCCGGCGCGGGAATATCGCGATCCGGGCCCATCACATCGGCAATGGCACGGATATAGCCGCGGGCCAGACGCTCGCGCTCCAGCGCCGAAAGCGCCTTGGCATCCACCTGCACGCCGCCCTTGCCACCGCCGTAGGGTAGATTCACCACGGCGCACTTGACCGCCATCCAGAAGCTCAGGGTGGTGACTTCGTGCTGGTTGACGTCCGGATGAAAGCGTACGCCGCCCTTGGCCGGACCCAGGCTGGTGTCGTACTGCACTCGCCAGGCGGGAAACGCCTTCAGGCTGCCGTCATCCATGCGGATCGGGACACTGACCTGAAGCGACAGGCTTGGCTGCATCAGGCGTGCCCGTGCATCCGGGTGGATATCCAGCGCGGTAAACACGTCCTCAAGCCGTGAGCGGGCATCCTCGAACAGCGCCGCGCCGACTTCCGGCGTCAGGGCCTGCGGGGCCGACCGCTGCGCCTGGGGGGTTTCTGACCGGGACGCTTCTGGCCGGGATTTTTCATGCTGCGCCTTGGCTTTTCTGGATTTGGACTTACCCATTCGACACACTCCTTTCCTTGGCTAGTGCGGGGGATCGCGTTAATGTCGATCAAGGAAAGCGTAGCAGCTTGGCGCGGATCCGGGCGGTGCGCTGCCCCCGTTAGCGCCCCAGGAGATCACCTTGCCCACTCCCCCACACGCCGAAGGTGTAAGTGCCGCACTTTATACGCTGCCCGAGCGCCCGGCGTCGGCGCTGCTGCGCGATATGGCCTGGCTGGCGCACGCCCCCGACCTGGTGGAACTTGCCCCGCCCATTCCCTGCGCGGGGCGGCCCACCCTGGTTGAACTGGGATTGGCAGAGCCCGTCCTCGAACAGTGGCTGCTGACGCTTTCCAAGGCGTCGCTTGCCGGCGCCCAGGACCCGCGGGCCACGCGGCTGGGGCATTATCACGAGCGGCTGTGGCATATCATGCTGGGCAATGCTCCCGGTACACGTCTGCTTGCCCGCAACGTGCGCATTGCCCACCGACGCAATACCCTGGGCGAGCTGGACATGCTCTACCGTACCCGCGCCAACCCGGCGCCGGTACACCTGGAAGTGGCGATCAAGTTCTATCTCGGTTTGCCGGAAGGCCCCGGCAAGGCTCACAGCCAGAGCCGCTGGATCGGCCCCGGCGGGCTCGATAGCCTGGCGCTGAAGGCGAGCCATCTGCATCGCCATCAGTTGCCGCTTTCCACCACGCCCCTGGCGCTTGCTGCCCTCGCCCACTGGCTGACGCCCCGCGATACCCAAGGGCCGCTTGACCGCCCGCTCATGCTGAGCCAGCGACTGGCCATGCCCGGCGTGCTGTTCTACCCCTGGCACGCGCCGCTGCCACCCCCCGAGGGCGCTACAGCAGCACATCGACGCGGCCGGTGGTGCTTTCTGCGCGACTGGCCCGCCCTGGCACAAAGCCAGGCTTCACCGTTCACCCTGGCATGGCTGCAAAAGCCCCACTGGCTGGCTCCACCCGGCCTGCAAGACTTTCACTCGCCCCGCCTGGTGATGCCCGCCATTCAGCAGCAGATTGAAAAGCGCGGGCCGCAGCAGGTCATGCTCTACCTGCCCGAGCAGCAGCACTTCGAGCGCGTATTCATCGTGCCGGATGACTGGCCTCGTCAGGTGCCCCTGCCGCCTGCTCAAAAGGGGTGAACAAAAAAACGCCGCTTATCTGAAACGATAAGCGGCGTGCTATTCGGCCGTTGCAAGATGGTGGATAACGCCAAGACGCTACAGGACGACCAGGTTATCGCGATGAATCAGCTCGTGGGCCTCGACATAGCCCAGAATCGCTTCGATCTGATGGCTGGGCTGGCCGGCCAGCAGGCGCGCTTCATCCACGCCATAGTTGGCCAGCCCCTTGGCCACCGGGGTGCCCTGTTCATCCACGCACACCACCATATCGCCGCGCTTGAACTCGCCCTTGACGCCACGCACGCCTACCGGCAGCAGGCTGGAGCCGCGCTCCCGCAGCACCTTGACCGCCCCGGCATCCACCACCAGCGTGCCGCGTACCTGAAGCTGGCCCGCCAGCCAGCGCTTGCGCGCGGCCATGGGCGCCTGCTCCGGGTGCAGCAGCGTGCCCAGCGCCTCGCCGGCCATGATGCGGTTGATGACCTCCGGCTGGCGGCCGCTGGCAATGACCGTCACCGCGCCGGAACGCGCCGCCAGCTTGGCCGCCCGCACCTTGGTGCTCATGCCGCCCCGCCCCAGTGCCCCGCCGCTGCCCGCCACCGCGGCCAGGCGCGGGTCATCGGCGCGCCCTTCGGTAATCATCCGGGCGTCGGGGTTGTGGCGCGGGTCGGCGTCGAACAGGCCTTCCTGGTCGGTGAGCAGCAAGAGCGCATCGGCTTCCAGCAGGTTGGCGACCAGGGCACCCAAGGTGTCGTTGTCGCCAAAGCGGATCTCGTCGGTGACCACGGTATCGTTTTCGTTGATCACCGGGACCACGCGCATCTCGACCAGGGTACGCAGGGCAGACAGCGCATTGAGGTAGCGTTTGCGGTTGGAAAGATCATCGTGGGTGAGCAGGACCTGAGCCGTCAGCATGGCGTGGCGGGCAAAATGCTGCTCATAGCACTGGGTCAAGCCATTCTGGCCGACCGCTGCGGCGGCCTGAAGCTCGTGCACCGCGCTCGGGCGGGCCTGCCAGCCCAGGCGCACCATGCCCGCTGCCACCGCGCCGGAGGAGACCAGCACCACTTCCACCCCCTGCTGATGCAGCTTGGCAACCTGATCGACCCAGCCGCCAATGGCGGCTTCGTCCAGGCCGCGGCCATCGTTGGTCAACAGCGCACTGCCGATCTTGACCACGATACGTCGGGCGCGGCTCAGGGCCGTGCGGCCCACCCCCAGCTCATGACTCTCCATCCGCTCCTACCTTTCAAGGCACGTTATTAAGCACGCTCATATTGCCACCGCTGGACAAGCGCGTGATCAGGGCGCGTATTCGACTTCCACGTCATAATCGTCGTCATCGAAGTCGTCATCATCGTCTTCGGTCTTTTTACGCCGACGCCCGAGACGCTCTTCGATACGCGCAACGGACTCCTCTTCCATGCGCCGGCGCATTTCCTGCTCGCGGGCCTGGGCCTCTTCGTCCTCGTTCTCAAGCCGGCGCTGTTCGGTCAGCCAGCGGTAGGCCGCCTGAACCAGCTTGTCGGTGCCTTCACTCGAGATCGCCGAGATGCGAAACACCGGGCCCTCCCAGTTGAGCGCTTCGATGATCGCCTCGGCGCGCGCTTCGCGCTCCTCTTCCGGCAGCAGGTCGAACTTGTTGAGCACCAGCCAGCGCGGGCGCTCGGAGAGCGCAGGCGAGAACTGGCCCAGCTCGTGCACGATTGCCTGGGCGGCTTCTACCGGGTCGGACTCATCAAAGGGCGCCACGTCGACCACGTGAAACAGCAGCCGCGTGCGGGTCAGGTGCTTGAGAAAGCGCAGTCCCAGCCCCGCGCCGTCCGAGGCGCCTTCAATCAGCCCCGGCACGTCGGCCATCACGAAGTGCTCGTGCATGCCCAGCTTCACGACACCCAGGTTGGGCACCAGCGTGGTGAACGGGTAGTTGGCCACCTTGGGCTTGGCCGCGGAGACCGAGCGGATCAGGGTGGATTTACCCGCATTGGGCATGCCCAAAAGGCCCACATCGGCCATCACCTTCATTTCCAGGCGCAGGTTGCGCCGGTCGCCTTCGGTACCCGGCGTGGTGCGCCGTGGCGCGCGGTTGGTGGAGGACTTGAAGTGGATATTGCCCAACCCACGGCGCCCCCCTTCCGCCACCAGTACGACCTGACCGGCTTCAGTCACGTCAGCAATGACTTCCAGCGTATCGACATCCACCACGGTGGTGCCGACCGGCACCTTGACGTGCAGGTCGGCGCCGGCCTTGCCGCTCATCTGACGGCCCATGCCGCCCTGGCCATTTTCCGCCTTGTAGAAACGCTGGAACTTGAAATCCACCAGCGTATTGAGCGCATCGTCACCGATCAGATAGACGCTGCCGCCGTGACCGCCATCACCCCCATCGGGGCCGCCCTTGGGGACATATTTCTCGCGGCGAAAGCTCAGACAGCCATTGCCGCCTTTTCCCGCCTCAACAATGATCGAGGCTTCATCGACGAACTGCATTGGATTCTCCCGGCCGCTTCCGCCGCCCTGATATGCAACACCCTGCCCGACGCGGGCAAACGGGTTCAAACAGACAAAAAAGCCCCGCCATAGCGGGGCTTTTCTTTCATCAACTACGTCCTGCGCAACTAGGTTGCTTAGGCAGAAACGATGCTGACGAATTTACGGTTTTTCGGACCTTTGGTCTCGAACTTCACGACGCCTTCGTTCAGAGCGAACAGCGTGTGGTCACGACCCAGGCCAACACCGGTGCCGGCGTGGAAGCGTGTGCCACGCTGACGAACGATGATGCTGCCAGCGCTTGCTGCCTGGCCACCGAACAGTTTCACACCCAGGCGTTTGGATTCGGAATCGCGACCGTTACGCGTGGAGCCTGCTGCCTTTTTATGTGCCATTGCAAAAACCTCCTCTGAGGGAATTCAACCGCTTAAGCGGAAATTCCGGTAATCTTGACTTCAGTGAACCACTGACGGTGGCCCTGACGCTTCATGTGGTGCTTACGACGACGGAACTTGATGATCGTCACCTTGTCACCGCGGCCGTGAGACACGACCTCTGCGGAAACCTTGGCACCGCTGATCAGCGGCGCACCAATGTTGAAGTCGTCGCCATCTGCTACCAGCAGCACTTCGTCAAACTCGATCGTTTCGCCGGTGGCGACTTCGATTTTCTCGAGCTTGAGCGTTTGACCTTCTTGAACGCGGTACTGTTTGCCACCGCTTTTGATAACTGCGTACATGTCGCTCTCCGGACTTGTCGTTAATGCCGCTTCGGCAGCGCTCATCGCCTTACGCTCTTGTCGACCTGCTGCGAGTGGCGCCCCTTTTGGCAGCCATCTGACAGGGAGCATGATGAGTGGGTCGCGGATTATAACGACATTCACCCTCTACCACAAGATCTATCACAAG
>NZ_JABYQT010000010.1 GCF_020075495.1 Vreelandella aquamarina | reverse complement strand
CGGTAATAAAGAAATGCTTGCCGCAAGTGCTATTAGCGTGCGGTGTCGTCGTTATTTTGATGATCGGCGACGTGCCCGGAGGGCGGCGCTGCTTCCGGCCTATCAACAAACTTCCCCGCCTTCCAGGGGAAGCGGCCAAAGGCATTCACGTCTTCTGGCTCACCTTTGCGAGTCTCGCGGTAGTTGGGCACCGAAAGCTCCATCAGATCCGGGCGACCGCCCCAGGCGGCACTATCAACTTCGGCGCGGTGTGCTTCGCGCATTGCCTTGAGTTCTTCCTCGCTGCTATTGGCATACAAATCACGCCAATAAGTCGCGTGTCGACCGCGCTTACCCGCTTCGTCATAGGCTTTGGTGGTCAGGTCGAGATGACGAAAGGGTTCAATCTGGGGAATATCTGGCAACGGCTGAGACACATCCATATAGCGCTGTAGCATATCCCAGGCGGCGTATAGCTGTGCAATACTGCCATCCACAGTAAAACTGAACTCCAGCGGGTCTTTGGTATGCGGCAACCGGCTGCGATGGGGGTAACGATGGATAAGTTTAAACGAATGAAATTGTGATCCTTGGGCGCCTACAGTCATCTCGATATAGGCATCAAATTCATAAAAAGGGAAGTTGCCAATCTCAGTCTTGACTAGACCGGTTTGGCGACAGAAGGCGTAATTATCTGACCAGTTACGGTTACTTTTGTAAAACTTTATCTCATGTTTTTCCCAAAGCCATCGGAGAAGAGTCGCAACACCGCAAATACCTCCAATAGTTAGGGGCATGCCGATAATAAGTAAGGGAAAGCTGGGCTCATCGACAAATAGTTGTCCTACTGTCCCTACAACCGAAACGAAAATGGCAATACCAGTAAAGACCCAACCACCTCCACCAGTAAAACTAAAAAGATGAGAAAAAATAATAAAAAAGAACCTAGCAATTCGATATAGGTCATTAGCATTTTCATCAACTCGTTTAGACCAACGTAACTCATTTATCATGGTGTAGTCATGATAATCATCGCCGATATATTGATACTCCCGAAACCAAAGATCAGAGTATTGATAAGTAGTAGGGTTTATACCTAGATAACTACCCCAAGGCAGTCGGGTTTCGAGGATGCGCCCACGCAGCCTATCATTTTGTGGGGCGTAGCTTTGCTCGGGAATAGCATCGACGCGGTAGGCGGTTTCAGTGTAGCCTCCCGCGTGCGTTATCGGTTCGTTTTGCAAGCTCATCGACAGCTCTACTGATTCTATTCGAAAATACCGCCGAGGAAGGCATACACCACCTTCCAGGCCGGTAATAAAGAAATGCTTGCCGCAAGTGCTATTAGCGTGCGGTGTCGTCGTTATTTTGATGATCGGCGACGTGCCCGGAGGGCGGCGCTGCTTCCGGCCTATCAACAAACTTCCCCGCCTTCCAGGAGAAGCGGCCAAAGTCATTGACGTCTTCTGGCTCACCCTTGCGAGTCTCGCGGTAGTTAGGCACCGAAAGCTCCATCAGATCCGGACGACCGCCCCAGGCGGCGCTATCCACTTCTGTACGGTGCGCCTCGCGCAGCGCTTTGAGTTCTTCCGCGCTACTATTGGCATACAAATCGCGCCAGTAGGTCGCGGGGCGGCCACGTTTACCTGCCTCATCATAGGCTTTGGTGGTCGGGTCAAGATGCCGGAAAGGCTCTAGTTCAGGAACGTCCGGGAGTGGCTGAGAAACATCCATGTAGCGCTGTAGCATATCCCAAATGGCGTATAGCTGGGCGATACTCCCATCTGCGAAAAAGCTGAACTCCAGCGGATTTTTGGTAAAAGGATCTGGACTTCGATGAGGATAACGATGAATCAGGTTGAAAGAATGAAACTGTGAGCCTTGAGTACCCACCCGCATTTCAACATAGGCATCAAACTCGTAGAAAGGGAAATCACCTCGAGACGATTTGACCATGCCGGTATATCGACAAAAAGCATAGTCATCTGACCAGTTACGGTTGCCTTTATAGAATTTTAACTCATGCTTTTCCCAGAGTTGCAGTAGAAGAGTAGCGACACCACAAAAAGCAGATACAGTGGCAAGAGGTATAAACCCCTGTATCCACACATCTGCTGCAAAGACGAATAGTGGAGTGCCAACTGCCGCTATACCTGCAAACAACCATCCCCCTCCCTTTCCTCCACCAGCTCGAATGAAGCTAAAACCATGAGAATAAATAACAAAAATAAACCGTATTAACCGATAAAGAATCCCAATATTTTCATCAACCCGCTTCGACCAGCGCTTTTCGTTAATCATGGTATGACCATGATAATCACTCCCCATATACTCATACTCTCTAAACCAGCTTTCCGAGTACTGATGAGTGGTAGGGTTTATATGCAGATAGCTGCCCCAAGGCAGGCGGGTTTCGAGAATACGCCCGCGCAGCATCTCGTTCTGAGGAGCATAACTTTGTTCGGGGATGTCATCAGCACGATAGGCGGTTTTAGCGTAGCCTCCCGTGTGCGTTATCGGTTCGTTTTGCAAGCTCATCGACAGCTCTACTGATTCTATTCGAAAATACCGCCGAGGAAAGCATACACCACCTCCCCGGCCGGTAATAAAGAAATGCTTGCCGCAAGTGCTATTAGCGTGCGGTGTCGTCGTTATTTTGATGATCGGCTACGTGCCCGGAGGGCGGCGCTGCTTCCGGACGGTCAACAAACTTTCCCGCCTTCCAGGGGAAGCGGCCAAAGGCATTCACGTCTTCTGGCTCACCCTTGCGAGTCTCGCGGTAGTTAGGCACCGAAAGTTCCATCAGATCCGGACGACCGCCCCAAGCAGCACTATCGACTTCAACACGGTGTGCTTCACGCAGTGCCTTGAGTTCTTCCTCGCTGCTATTGGCATACAAATCACGCCAATAAGTCGCGTGTCGACCGCGCTTACCCGCTTCATCATAGGCTTTGGTGGTCGGGTCGAGATGACGAAAGGGTTCAATCTGAGGGATATCTGGCAATGGTTGGGACACATCCATATAGCGCTGTAGCATATCCCAGGCGGCGTATAGCTGGGCGATGCTGCCACCAACAGTAAAATCAAATTCAAGTAAACTTGCACTATTCGGCAGGCGACTACGATGGGGATAACGATGGATCAGTTTTAGGGAGTGAAATTGTGAACCCTGTGTACCTACCCGCATTTCAATGTAGGTATCAAATTCATAAAAAGGAAAGTCTCCTATATCAGTCTTAACCATACCTGTGCACCGACAAAAGGCATAGTCATCCGACCAATTGCGATTCCCCTTATAAAACTTTATAGAATGTTTTTCCCAAAGTTGGCGGAGAAAGGTCGCAGTACCACATATTACTGTAACAATTGCCAGCGGAAAAAGTGCTTGCAGTAAAGAATCGGCAGCAAAGATAAACAGAACAGTACATACTGCCATTACACCAAAAATGAACCATCCACCCCCTCCTTTAAAACTAAGTAAGTGAGAAAAAATAACAAAAATAAATCTAATAAAACGATAAAAATCGTTAACATTTTCATCAACACGCTGTGACCAACGCGACTCATTAATCATGGTGTAGTCATGATAGTCATTCCCAATATATTTATACTCTTGAAACCAGCTTTCCGAATACTGATTGGTAGTAGGATTTATCCCTAAATAGTTTCCCCAAGGCAGGCGCGTTTCCAGAATACGTCCGTGCAATTTCTCATTTTGGGGAGCATAACTCTGCTCGGGGATAGCATAAGCACAATAGGCCGTTTCGGCGTAACCATCCGCTGACGTTAGCGACTCGTTTTGCAAACTCATTAGCGGGCTCCCTGCTGGAACCATACCCAAGTTAACGACGAGGGTTATGTAGTAAAGGTCATTTCGTCCTCAATAGGTCGATAGGTTCTGCTAGCCCGATCCCAAAACTGAATGGAGCCCTGGCCCGTTAGATTGTCAAGGTACAGACGCACCAGATTGGCTTTTTGGTGATACTCACGCGTGTAATCAGGCTCATGCTGGAAACGCTTACGACTAGTGCGCAGCCAGTTTGGGTCTACGCCTAAATGTGAACGAGGAATACCTGTGCTTTGCCATTCGCGAGGCAAACTGATCCCTAGATAACGGCTTGCATTATCTTCAGGGTCTTCCGCTTCTGCGGAAGCCACCAAGCGTTGGCCTTTTACGACAGGGTAATACTGATAGGTGAACCCCATATCGGGTACCGGTGCTAAGTAGTCGGCGCTGACTCCTAAAGGGGGTAGCTGAAATTCGCCATAGCGTAATCCAGCGCAGCTGAACTTGACCGCGATATCGCAGTCTGCAAAACGGGGTGCTAGCTCAACTAGCGTTTTAGGAGATACCAGTTCAGCATAGGTATCATGCAACCCCTGCAGCAGGTAAAGATAGGTCTGGTGAGGGCTGGCCCCTCTAAACTGTATCAAGTAGTCATAAATAGCGACTGAATCCTTTTCATCTTCTTGAGTTGCAAGCTGAGCCAATCGCGATTCCAGTTCATCACGACGGCTGCCGAAGGGGCCAAACTGCATCCAGAGAGAGAAGCCGTCATCGCGGCTATTGGTTGCTAAGTATTGAAAGAAAACAGAGGCGACAAGGCTAACCACTGTGATGGGCATACAAGTCGCGCCAATAAGTCGTGGGGCGGCCGCGCTTCTAGCTCGGGAACGTTTGAAAGCTGGCTGTCTGATATCCATATAGTGCTAAAACAAGTGCCATATAGTTACGCAAGCGTTGCTAAGCTACCAGTGAAACGCCCAACGCCAAACAAATCCTTTTAGCTACAGTGCCTGCAGCACCATCTGCTAGCTTGTCACCAAAGCTTGCTCCCTCTCTAATTCGAGTCATTTGGCACTCTTCAATATCAATTAACTTTATAAAAAAATTTCATAACATCAAAAAAACCACTTATTTATATATAGTAACATCCCTCCCGCCAGTATAAACAAAGCAGAAGGAATATAAGTATACATTGGGAAAAGCACCATAATTTTTATTTTTTTAGGTAGCTTACTAATATTGATTTCTTCACGGGCATGTGGGAATTTTCTACGTACAAACCTAGAATTATGGAACAAAACAAAAACGCCATAACTTGCCGCACGACCCATCTCCCAAGGCCATAAACCTTTAAGCCCTCTATGAGGAAAATCAGGGCTATCAAAATAACTGTCTATTTTCTCCATATAGAAAAGCAATATTACTCCCCATATTACAAGTGTTAAGACACCAACCACTATCGCCAGTGCTGAAAAAGCAAAAAATACAAATTCTAAATCAATCATTTCAATTGCCATATATAAGCTGCCCCCCCCCATTCACCTGCGCCTTTCCCTATTTCGCCACCTATTTCGCCACCTATATAGCCTGCTCCACCGACCAGTACGACCCCACACGCAAGCGTTGCTAATCCGCCAGTAGGAACACCCAACGCCAAGCAAACTCCCCCAGCAACATAACTTGCTGCAGCACCGCCGGCAGCCCCACCAATAAAGCTTCCGCCAAAGCTGGCCCCCTCTCTAATTCGAGCCATTTGACACTCTTCATCACGTCCTGTTGTGCAGGCTTCAGCTGTATTCGAAATTGAAGATACTGCACTAAGCCCTAACCCTATATAGCCAGACCTACTTATCCACTTACTTGCATTGGCAATACCCATATAATTATCTGCATAGCCGCCGGGTATTCCCGATGCTGACGATCCGGCTTGTCGCCAGTGGTGTAACGTTGTTTTGGTTGTCACTCCAAGCGCATGGCGTAAATTAGGATGTTCCGGTATCCCTAACCCCATACGTGTTACACGATCAAGTAAAGTATTTAGCTCACTAAATAAAGCGCGCCGACTAGCAAAAAACTCTGGGCTATTGAGCCTTCCTGTGCGCTCGTATGTACGCTGATATAGTTGTTCTAGCTGTTCTAACTTAGATTTAACCTGTCGGGTATGATTGTTTATACCAGCCGCAGTATTACCGATAGCGGCTCCAGCGCCGCCCGTTGCTGCTCCTAATAAATTATAGTAGTCAACCGTACGTTGAGCTTCTTCATGGGTTAAATCAGCATTAATCTCATTAACGTCACTAGCAACTTGCATTAGGAGAGTTTCTTCACGCGTACATTGCATACTTCTTGGATCGCTTAGAACGATAACTTGTCCAGGAACGACTCCTTCACCTAGCTGAGGATTTAATCGTTCAAGCATAGCATTCACTTCACTGCTAAGATTGCTTGAAAACAGGTGATTTTTCATTTCTTCGACTGTTTGTGGGCGCTCTACAATATAGAATCCTGGCTCGACTTCTTCTTGTTCTACGCAAGGGCTATCAGCCATGATGTCATCTGGACAGCTGCTGTCGATTATTTCGCTAGTTTCTGGAAGAGTTAACTCCATACCTGTTCGCAGTTGATTTGGATTATCCAGTGTAGGGTTAAGCTCCATAATGGAAGAAATCGATATCGCTTTTTCTCTGGCAATTCCGCTTAACGTATCACCACTTTTCACTGTATAGCTCATCAATCCACCCTCTCTGCTTCAATTCCCCAAATAGCTTCTTCAACTTTAAACTGTCGTTCAAGTGCGGCTACTTTAGTATCCTCAATTAATTCCTTAACACCAGCTCTTTTCATTAAATCAGGGTATTTATAACTTACAATAGTAAACCACTCAATTTCTGAATTACTTTTAAACCCTAGGCTTTCAGCCATAGAAACGATGTTTACAATATCTTTCCTACATATTTCTTCAATGTTTTTTTCGTTTATTTCTTTAGTAAGCGTTTCTTCCAAATGAATATAAAAATCTCTTTTTTTTACGCTTTTTATCTTATTTATGCAATTTTCAGACAGCTGAAACCATCCTTCTTCTTTTTTAGCTTCATAAAAATTATGGCTGGTTGAACTATATAATTCCCAGTGGCCATCGGCGTACGCTGCCCATTGGCTAACAGGGTCATTAAAACTTGAAAACTCTTCATTGCTCATGGAACTCATTACCTTTGAGAACCATTCTGGAGAATAAAATCTCCAATAAGCTATTTGATCATTCGGAAGGCGTACGCTTATTAAGCTCTGCAGGTACTCAAGCACTTCAAAAAAGGAGTAAGCACTTACAATAACTATTCCATTTTTTCGCCAATCACTTTCATGATCCCAAATTTTACTTTTCGCCTTTGGTTTATATAAACAGGGGCTTACATCTATTGATGCCTCATGCCGAGTTCCATAGTATATAGGCGAAACCTGAGGTGATGGTTCATAGTCATATATAGTTTGCATGGCTGGAAAGATCGCTCCATCCAGCAGGATGAATACCGATTCTTTCTCTTGCTTATGCAACATCTCCTTTAAAGGCGAATCACTCATTGCAGCACCTTGATTTATTTGCATGGGCATGAAGCTAAAGGACAGCTACCATCTAACTGCTGATAGCATTGAGCACTGAGTAATTTTCCTTCTTTAGCAGCTTGCTTCAAATGTTGTGACGAATTAGGGAACACAGGAAGAACAGCCTCATGCTGCTCAGCCTGAGCATTGAGCGTGAGAAGCGGCGCCTGCGCCGCCTGTCCACTCCCAGAACCCGGGCTGCCCCCCGAGTTGATCTTGACCTGCGGACCAACGATGGTGACCCCGCTGGGGTCGATTTTCAGGAAGCTGCCGCCGGCTTTCAGGGTGATCTCGGCGCCGGCTTCAATCACCACCTTCATGCCAGCCTTGTGGTGAATCTCCTGCCCGGCTTCTACCAGCTGCGCCTGGCCGATGTTGTCGTGGCGGGTGCCGTTCACGGTGAGGTGGTCGTCGCCGTCCACCTGGCTGAAGCGGTTGCCGTGTACCGTGTGGTGGTCTGCGCTTCCGATCTCGCTGATGCGGTCGTTGTGCACCTTGAGGTGGCTGTCGTTCTGGACCTCTTCAGTGCGGTCGTTGAGCGTCAGAAGCTCCAGGTCCTTCTGGGCGTGGAGCCAGATCTGCTCTTCCCCCGCCTCGTCTTCAAAGCGCAGTTCGTTGAAGCCTTCGGCCTTGTGGCTCTGGGTGCGAATGACGGTGCGCGTCTTGTGTTCGGGCAGCGGGTACGGGGCGGTGTTGACGGCGTGATAGGTACGCCCGGTGACCAGCGGCTGGTCCGGGTCGCCTTCCAGAAAGGAAACGATCACTTCGTGACCAATGCGCGGAATGGCAATACTGCCGTAGCCGCCACCGGCCCAGCCTTGGGCCACGCGTACCCAGCAGCTGGCGGTGTCATTGGGTTCGGCGTAGCGGTCCCAGGGGAACTGGACCTTCACCCGGCCGTACTCGTCGCAGTGAATCTCCTCGCCTTCCGGGCCGACCACGAACGCGACCTGGGGGCCGTCCACGCGGGGCTTGGGGTTGGGCGTGGCGCGCCAGGGGGCGTCGCCGGGCATGAGGGTGACCTGGTTGGCGTAGCGCGTCATGCCGCTGGCATCGCTGTGCGTCATGCCATCTTCTTCCAGCGCCTGGGGCTGTTCGCCGGTGTGGTGTATTGCCACCACCTGCCAGTCGCGGTTGAGGCTGTCGGTGTCGTGGTCGGTCAGGCTGAAGCGCACGCCGGGGGCGAGTTCCGGCAGGTCGCTTTCGGCGCTGGCGGTGACTGCTTCACGGCGCAGCTGTTCCAGGCGGATGCGGGTGAATGGCTTGCCCGAGGCATCCTCCTTGTAGCGGCCGGGGTAATCGAAGTGCTCGTAGTCCGTCTGCTGGCCGTGGGCGTCCACGTCGCGGCCCAGGTGTTCGTGCAGCTGGGCGTAGGCCGGGTTCTTGAAGCTGTAGTCTTTAAGCGAGGCGGTAGCCGCGGCCACGCGGGCGGTCTAGAAGCTTGCTTATCTTAATGGAAAGGCCCAAAGGGTACTTATCTCTCAGGGTGAGCCCTTGCGATGTTCGTAACAGTTAAATACCGCAAGCTCCATCAACCCGATCCAGGCGGTGTTACTTATTTCTGATATTCTTAGCATTATGTCTTAAAGAATAGTTACCGCCTAAAAAGACAAGACCGTTAAGACAAATACTTAGCGATAGACTTGATACATAGTCTTTACGGGCTCATACACGTTGTCTACTCGGCTTATCAAACTACCGCAAACGAATATTTTTGCGATATTTTTCTTCCTGAATTTTCTCTACCTCCGCTTCAGTCATATCTCGCCAATAGCGTGGGTTCCTGCCTTTTCGCTTATCTACTGCTGCTGTGGTGGGATCTTTATGACGATGTATTTCTAGGGCAGGCACATCCGGCAATGGCTGGGAAACATCCATATAACGCTGGATAAACTGCCATGCAGCCACTAATTCGCCGGGCATATTGGTAGGCGGGAACTGCGCATCCAGCTTCTGGCGAACCCCCGTTTCAGGGTGATAGAGCATCAGTGAATAGGTAGGGCTACCTTGGGTATCCGGCGAGCTTTCAAGGTAGGCGTCAAATTCATAGAAAGGGGCAGAAAGGCGTTCTTCCCATGCTTTTTTAGGATCATAGATAATAAATAGACCGTTTTTCCGATTGAGCTGCCATAATGGCTTGTTTCGCATAGCATAAACAATATCCGGAAATTTATTTTCTAGTAGTCTCCCTCCTTTCCAAAGAAGCAACGAAAAAAAAACTATTGAAAAAGAGAATAAAAAACTAGATTTTACAGCTGACATTAAATACTCACTACTTTTACCACCAAAGAGCCAAGAGCTTATCAAAACAAGCAAAACAAAAAAAAATGTTGCTGTAAAAACATAAAAACCGACTTTTCCAAATGCCATAGCAATAAATAAAATCTTCGAGAAAAAGTTATAATTTGGAGGCATGATTCTATCGTTATCATAGTGAACATTTATAGCTCTAAAAATATCATCATCTTCAACATTTAAGCTCAAACGTTTATTTTCCCAACGCTCTGAGATTTCAATATTATTATATCCATACTCATCGCTTGCGCCATTATCCTGAGTGCGTCGGTACCAGGATAAACGCAAGGCATTAATATTCCCTACATCAAGATTGCTTTGTTCCCATGAAACACGCTTCGTAGGCTTATATGAGGTCTTAGCGTAGTAATTTTCGGCTCTAAAATATTTAGACATCAAAAACTTCCTTTACCCAGAAATCTTCATTAAGTGATACACCACTAAAAACGGCTGATATATCGCTTGGCATAGCCTTGAGCGGTTTAGGGGCAGGATAAAAACGATTGGTTGATAAAAAGGGTATTTGTGCTACTTCCCTAAATTGCACATGGACTTCCCAACGGTATGCTGTTCCCGTAATATTCGCCCAAGCACGCACTTCTGCTGGAGTATGCACAAAGTAATTAACTGAGTTGTTAGAGATTTTTGTTAGCAGCGGAGTTATTTGTAACTCAGACTGCTTCGACCACCCCTGAGAAGCCGGTGTATTATGCGTTTTTCCTTTCAAACGTTTAATAATAGCAATATCCTGTAGCTCAATGCCCATTCCTGGCAAAGAACTTTGCACTTCAATCACAGTATTGATAGACTGATGCTGTAGCTGTTGGAGTTGCTCTCGCCATACGTGTCCCATTGTATAAGCTGTTGGTGCAGATTGATTATGGGTTGCGCTCAACTTATCCATTAATGCTGTGCGCTCTTGTGGAGTAATCCGGCGGCCAGTAATCGTAATATTAGCCAACAGATTTTCAAGACGATAACAAGCTTCTTCAGGGTCTTCCAGCCATGGCGCTAAACCACGCTGTTCACCAAAAGGGCCATGTTTCAGCCACTGCTTAATTGGCCCATCAGTAAGCACAATACCGCTGATAGCACCACCAACTAGCAATGCCAATCCCACCCAGCCAACTGGACCGCTAAAAAGGAGTACCATTGTCGCACCGGCAGCTGCGACTCCATAGGCGATTGCAGCACCTGTGTTGCCCTCTTTTAAACGCTCTAATGACTCCCAGACCATTGTACCTGCCGCCAACACGCCTGCAAATTTACCTAAAACCCAATTCACGCGAATTAAATTGGGAAACAAGCGAGTTAGAAAACTAGCTTGACCATTTTTTATTACCACCCTTTGACTTAACTCACTAACACTAACAATAGGTTTAGGAACTTGGTAACGACGTGACATATAGTCGCTCAAATTCAATGAAGCTAACCCCAAATCTACTATTGCCGATACAACACCCAATAGTTTTTTATGGTTATAATTTTCAAACAAAACAACACTACTTTGACCCAAATTTAACGCCTGGAAAACAACCATTAAATAAGGCAGGCGTGTTGCACCAATCGCTCGCTCAGTAAAACCAATTCGTTCGCGCCCCTGTCTAACCATTTCCGCTGCTTCAGAATCGATGGGGGCAAAAATAAAGCGCACCTCGCGGGCTTCGCCGATATTTTTTATTGAGCGTAACCGGCTTTGGTTGGTGCCTCCTAGCAATTCACCATTAGAAGTACGATATATCTCCCCATAAAATTGACGATGGTTATTACGCGCAATATACGTACGATCAGCACTATCAAGCCCGAATAGCATTCCTGACCTTACATCTTCAACGCCTAGTAATGCGTAACGGCTCATATCCACATTGCCTAGCGGCTGAAAGGTCAAATCTCCCAGCAGTGTATGAAGTGCTCCTCGTGATGCATTAAAGGCTGGCATGTAAATTCTGGCAGCCATTGCCGTACGTTCTCCTTGGTCGGCTATCTGGCTTAATACGCTTTTACCACTGTCAGCAATACGTCCAAAAATGTTATCCATTGCGCCTGACCAGCGATTCAATTCACCAACGGTATTAAAGCGCGCAGCGGCAGCGAGTAACGACACTTCCGTGGTTTGCAAGCCTTCAAGAGGAGGGGAATCAGCTCGCTGGCTCTCATCTGACAAAGCTTTAGCCCGAAAACGTCCACTGCCATCATTGGTTTCTTCATCAGCTAATACGAAAGGCTCTTCGACAGGATGGCTAGCTGTATCAGGGAAGCACATACGATGCAGCGGTGCGCTGCTACCTTCCTCTAGCAAACCAATCAGCGTTTGCTGGACAGAGCTTAATCCTTCACTTACTTCGTTATCGATATCCTCTTGATTTGCTAATAGGTCGGCATGCTGAGAATTCAGACTTAATGCTGTAAAGCACTGCTCTGCAATGCAAAATCCACTTATATAATCCGCGCCTTCCAAGCTGAAATAATCTGCAAGCGCATGCTGACAATGAACTTGCCCTATCAGCTCAGCCAAGTGATTTTGGTAACGTTGGCACATATGATGCGCTTGAGCTCTAGCTAGCGTTGCAATGGCGGTATGGAAAGGCCCTGTCATGTCCCTTAATTCGGGTTCGTTTGCGTAGCTATAAAGCGGGTTATCTTCCCCACCTATCGTGCTGGGGCGAATGCGCTTCTGAACCAACAGCGCACTGCGGTAGTGGGGATGCGACGCACATTGCTCTAACCATAAGGAGAGAAATTGAAACGCCTGCTGGGTTTGATTCAGAGCATGACGAAGATCAAACAGTGGGTCATTGAGCACCAAGCCAGGGATATGTCGTTGACGAGCATCCTCAAATACATCTTTACCTTCTGGAAGACTCTCCCATACAAGGTTACCTTCCTCATCATCTTGCAACTCTGATAGATTCGACCCGTTGACATCTTGGCATGCAGCCGCCCGCAGGCCTGCTTCCATATCCAGCGGTTTGCCTCCGCGTTGCGTCCCCAGCCACTCCTGAGAAATAGCGGTTTCGCCCGCCTTGAATTGCTGCTGTTCCTCTTTAGCTAACTGGTAGAGCTCAGTCACAGTATTCCCTACCAAGTCCTCACTCCACATAGGCGGATGTGAAAGCTGTACTTCCAGTACCATGGTGCGCTCACGCTGAGGAGGCAGCTGTTCGGCACTAAATAAATATCCTGACTCAGCATTATCTTGCGGCTCATTTAGCGTTACTGATTGAAAGCGCTGGGCACAGGCATCGGGGTTGGCCTCCACATAGTTCAATCGTGCGGCCGACCACTGCACATCAGAAAAAGCTGCTTTTATTTCCCCTGCCAACCAGTGCTGATTCTCGCGGGCAGGTAGCCATATCTCTTTTAGCGAAATGCCGGTTGGGGGCCTCTCATTTTCTGAAAAGCTATTATCGTCTTGTCGGTACGACGCCAGAGGTACATCCTTGAATTGCCACTCCCCGTCTTCTGATACCCCTATTTCAATTTCTCGCCAGATCCGCTCCTGGTAATACAGGTAGAGATAGCCAGGACGGCTAGGCAAAGCATGAATGCTATCCTCTTGTACAGAACGCCAGGAAGCCATTGGAATAACTGGCTGTACGACATAATGCTGGAAAGCGATTTCGGTTTCAGACTCTTGCCAAGACGTCCCCTCTACTTCACGAAATAGAGGTACCTGAATAGAGTCACCCTCTTCGCTGTCTATTTCTAACCAAACATTACGCGCAGGTTCCGTCTCCCACTCCCAGCTATGAATGCGGCTTAACGGTTTGGGTAAATCTTCCTCTTCCACACTTTCAACTAGCGCCACTTGCTCTTGCTGGTCTGTTTCGTCAAAAAACACGAACCGATGGCCTTCGGGATGCTCCGTACCCAAGACCTGGATAAAGAGTTTAGGTTCTTCACATGCTTTATGCTGGCTCAGTTCCTGGCTCATGTCTCGCTCCCTGCCGTACAGCTAGCCGGTGTTTCAATTTGGTGTTTAGTTGAAAGTTCTGGGTATATCGCTTGCATGGCCATATCGCTTTTCAAGAAGCGACAGCGTACTGCCACATCATCTAACGACTCTCCAGGCTGTCGATACTGTTTCCAAGCTCGCATCAATCGAATATATCGCTCAAGCGCTTGCTCTTGATGCCTTGAAAGGCGCAATACCCGATCAGTTTCTTTAACTGTTGCAGCCGTTTGATCATTAGATTGCAAGGCTTGCCACTGTGGAATGGCAGTCGGCAACGTACTCTTTTCTTCACCTTGCCATATCCATTGTTCAATTGGCCCAAACCATTGGGCACTGACGTTTTCTGGCTTAGTAAAAAGCACGGCGGCAATATCGGGATGATAAAAACGCAGCATGCCTTTCCTGTTGCCGTAAAAGGTTACTTCCAAACATTTTCTTAAATGATGCAATACGTCTTGCTGCGATGCAGCACTGGCCACTACTACGCCAGGTGCAATACTTTTCCTTGAATCGGTAGCGAAGGTATCAAATATATTTTTCGTCGCTTCTTGTAGTGGTACCACAACAGGGCTGCGTTTCAGAAATTCTGCATAGCGCGTTTGAAGGAATAGCAGATCGTAATCCGTAAGAGCAAAATCACGATAAAGCGTCGATAACGTTTTGCCGGTTTCCTCCAATATCAGCCAATGATTCAGCCCACGGGTACGGGCAAGCAGTTTCGCTAATGTAGGTGCTGTGACGATATTCATGACGCGGCATTATTTCTGCAGGGGCAGTCAGCTAGAGGACAGCTTCCATCTTTTTGCAACTGGCAGAGTTCAATTAGAGGAATATCATCTGCCAAGGCCTGGTCTAGCCGCTTACCGAACACAGGCCCCAAGGTGACATTTTCATGTGTTTCTGCCGTTGCCTGCCCAGGCAACTGCGGCGCCTGCGCCGCCTGACCACTCCCCGAACCGGGGCTGCCGCCAGAGTTGATCTTGACCTGCGGGCCGACAATAGTGACGCCGCTGGGGTCGATCTTCAGGAAGCTGCCGCCGGCTTTCAGGGTGATTTCGGCGCCGGCTTCGATCACCACCTTCATGCCCGCCTTGTGGTGAATCTCCTGCCCGGCTTCCACCAGCTGCGCCTGGCCGATGTGGTCGTGGCGGGTGCCGTTCACGGTGAGGTGATCATCACCGTTCACCTGGGTGTAGCGGTTGCCGTGCACCGTGTGGTGGTCGTCATTGTCAATCTCGCTGATGCGGTCGTTGTGCACCTTGAGGTGGCTGTCGTTCTGGACCTCTTCAGTGCGGTCGTTGAGCGTCAGAAGCTCCAGGTCCTTCTGGGCGTGGAGCCAGATCTGCTCTTCCCCCGCCTCGTCTTCAAAGCGCAGTTCGTTGAAGCCTTCGGCCTTGTGGCTCTGGGTGCGAATGACGGTGCGCGTCTTGTGTTCGGGCAGCGGGTACGGGGCGGTGTTGACGGCGTGATAGGTACGCCCGGTGACCAGCGGCTGGTCCGGGTCGCCTTCCAGAAAGGAAACGATCACTTCGTGACCAATGCGCGGAATGGCAATACTGCCGTAGCCGCCACCGGCCCAGCCCTGGGCCACGCGCACCCAGCAGCTGGCGGTGTCATTGGGTTCGGCGTAGCGGTCCCAGGGGAACTGGACCTTCACCCGGCCGTACTCGTCGCAGTGAATCTCCTCGCCTTCCGGGCCGACCACGAACGCGACCTGGGGGCCGTCCACGCGGGGCTTGGGGTTGGGCGTGGCGCGCCAGGGGGCGTCGCCGGGCATGAGGGTGACCTGGTTGGCGTAACGGGTCATGCCGCTGGCATCGCTGTGCGTCATGCCATCTTCTTCCAGCGCCTGGGGCTGTTCGCCGGTGTGGTGTACGGCTACCACCTGCCAGTCGCGGTTGAGGCTTGGCGTGTCGTGATCGGTCAGGCTGAAGCGCACGCCGGGGGCGAGTTCCGGCAGGTCGCTTTCGGCGTTGGCGGTGACCGCGTCGCGGCGCAGCTGTTCCAGGCGGATGCGGGTGAACGGTTTACCCGAAGCATCCCCCTTGTAGCGGCCGGGGTAATCGAAGTGTTCGTAGTCGGTTTGCTGGCCGTGGGCGTCCACGTCGCGGCCCAGGTGTTCGTGCAGCTGGGCGTAGGCCGGGTTCTTGAAGCTGTAGTCTTTAAGCGAGGCGGTAGCCGCGGCCACGCGGGCGGTGTGGCTGAGTTTACGAACATGGCGCGTGGGCGCGGTGCCGCCGGCGCGGCTGTGGTAGGTTCGCTCACCCAAATTCGCCAATACTTGAGGGTCATCGGCAAATACCAGCCGGTGGGCGCTCTCTTCGAACTCATGGAAGTAGAACAGGCCCTCTTCGGCGGCCAGGCGTTCGATAAACGCCAGGTCGGTCTCGCGGTACTGCACGCAGTACTCGCGCTCCGGCAGTTCGCGGGTAACGGCAAAGGCCACGTCGGTAATCCCGCGCTCATCAAGAAGGGTATTGATGATGGTGAGCGGGTCGACTTTCTGGAAGATGCGCGAGTTGTGGCGCAGTGAAAGCCGCCAGAGCGCGGGGCGCAGCACCAGGGAGTAGAAGGTGCGCCGGTGGCCGCGGTCGCCGCGGCCAAACTCGCTGACGATACCGTGCACCTGGCGCAGCGCTTCACCATCCTGCCAGATGGTGAGCGTGGCTTCGTGGTCCAGCAGCTCGGCGGCGTCCAGGCTGCCGTCGCGGCTGGCCAGGTTGAGTACCAGCTCGAAGGGCTGGGAGAGCGCTTCGCGGTGGGTAAAGTCGATGACCGCGATATCGTCAACGCCGGTTAGCGTGAGGGTGAATTGCAGTCCGGTGCTTGCCATCTTAACTGCCCTCTCCTGAACCGGAACCAATCACCACGCCGCCACAATCGACCGCGTGGCCGGTTAAAGCCACCGGCTTGCCGTCAACCAAAATCGTGCCGGAGCCTTGAGCAATCGCGCGCGGGTGCTTGGGATGATTGGGCTTGTCGTGGGGCTCTAACGGGTCGCCCACCCGGGCCACCGGCTTGCCATCCATGATCACCGTGCCGCTACCGGCGGTGACGGGCGTCGGGGGAAAGCCATCGTGGTCGGTTCCCATATCGCCTACGAGTACAAATTTCTGGCCCATTGTCGCTGCTCCTGTTCCGGTTCCGCGTATTCGTCCTGCTTGTCGCTTTCGTGTTGTGCTGACGGGTTACTCATCCCACTGGGCGGGGGCTTCGTAACTCGCCACTTCCAGGGCATCCACGTACTGGCGGCTGAAGCCCGCCGCCTCCAGGCTGTCGATGGCCGAATGACAGGCCAGCGGCAGGCGCGTTTGCAGCGGCACCCCACTTAGGCTTCGCCGCACCGCCATCAGCAGACGGGTGCCGTGGCCGCTGCCCTTCCACTCCCGGCTGATGTAGAAAAACTTGAGCTGCCAGGCGGCTTCATCATCCGGCCGGCAGGCCAGCACCATACCCAGCGGCGGGCCATCACCATGGCGCAGCGCCAGCAGGCGGCCCTGCCAGTGGGCCACCTGGCCATTTTCCCGCTGCATCCATACTTGGCGATTGACGGTGAATTCAAGTGCCCGGCGCAGCGTTTCAAGCACACTTTTATCGCGCAGCACCCAAGGGGAGTGGCCCTTGGCATCGGCCTGATATACCGCTTCGATAAAGCTGTCGATATCCTCGTTGCGCGCGTCCATCAGTGGGCGTGAGCGCTTTGCGCCCTTGCGCTTGTGGCGCGCCGCCGGCTTGTCTTTATCGGAGATAAACAGCTGCTTAAGTTTGGTCAGCATTGCTACCTCGCTCAGCATAAAGGGCGGACGGCAGTTGGAAGCCTGCGGCCAGCGGACGCGTGAAGGGGTTGGGCGCGCCGCTGGCAAACAGGCGGTAGCGCATGGTGCCGCCGTCAACGTTGAACCGAAGCTCCAGCTCGCGTTCGCTTACGCTGGTGATATCAGCCTGCTCCAGCAGTCGAAACCACGCCCAGGCGCCATCCTGGGCAACGCTTCTCGGCGAGCGGTTCACCTCGCTAGGCACCATGGTGATTCGGCTTTCCGTCCCGCCACGCAGCGCGTTTGGCCAGATCATCGACACTCGCTGGCTGGCACTGTGGGCATACTCGATCAGTTGGCCGTCCACGCTGATCACGCTGCGACGCTTGTCCGGCGACAGGCTGACGGGTTCAAGGGCAAACTCCACGTCCAGCGCGCCGTCACGGCTGAAGTAGGCGCGCCGAATCTGCTCGGCCTGCTGAATGGCGGTGTAGAGGCTATCGCGCAGCAGCGAATTGCCGTCGGCATCCACCAGGTACTCAGGCGCGCCTTCGATAAAAGGCTGCAGGCTATCCTGGTAGAAGGTATCCAGCGTGCCGCCCGGGGCGAAGAAGTCCTCGAAATCACTCAGCGCCACTTCTTGCGTGGCATTGGGCGCCAGCGGGTAACGGCCTGCCAGGCGCTCCTGGTAGGGTGCGACCACGTCATCCAGCCACTGGCTTTCAAGGTGGCGCGTGGCGCTGGCCATCATCAGCTGCCAGCTCTGGTCAGCCAGGTTATGCAGCATGCGGCCCACCGGCTCTGGCGTGCTGTCGGCAATGCGCTGCAGGTTATAGATGGGGTCGTTGCCGCGCAGCGATAGACGGTCACGCACGCTGACAAAGGCAGCACGCCCGGCATTGCTCGACTCTTCGATCTCCATCAGGTAATCGCGCAGCGCCGTCACGGCGGTCTTGATCTCTTCGAGTGAAGAAGGGTTGTCGTTGCGCGCCTGGCTCAGCTGATTGATCGGCGTGAACGGCTGCTCGATGGCAAATGCCAGTTGATAACGCTGGGATTGGCGCAGCGCTTCGCGAGCCTGCTCGTCATCTTCTGGAAGTTCCGGGTAGAGGCTGGTATTGCGCTCCACCGCGGCCAGCAGCCGGTCGAGCGGGCGCTGACTGCCCACCAGCGCATCCGCCACCACGATGGCCTGATGGATATCCGGCAGCGGCACCAGCTGGGTATCGCGCAGGGCATCACGCCAACTGGCATGGTAATCCGCCACGTAGTGCTCGCGCAGTGCCGCCTGCAGCTGCTGCCGGTCGGCTTCGCTGAAGTTGATGTTGTCGCGCTGGCCGAGCACCCAGGCATCGATCAGGGCAAGCTCTGTAGCGCGGTCGAGCTCCTGGAGGAAGTAGTTCTCGAAGCCGTCGCGGGTGAGCAGGTGCGGCAGGCGTACATTCTCCGGGTCATCGTTGCGCGACATGAACACGGTATTGAACAGCGTGCCCACGCTGCGGCGTAGATCCAGCGGCTCACCCTGGCGGTTTCCAGCAGCCTTCAAGGCGGCGTAGACGCGCTCATCGATAGGTTGACGCGAAAGCTCCTGCTGGGCGGCGGCGATGCTTCCCTGAAGCGGTGCCATGGCCCGCTCGGCACTCGGGCTGCCTTCGGCAATGCGGCCTTCCAGGTCGCTATGCTCGAGTGCGTAATCCAAGTGCATCAACAGGCGCCGCTGAACCTCACCTTGCTGGGGGAAGTAACCCTGCCAGCGTTGGGCCATGAAGCGTTCGACGCGCTCCGGCTGGCGGCCGCTGGCATCCGACATCATGCGCAGCACGCGCAATAGCGAAAGCTTGGCGTTGCTGCCGTCTTCGGCGCGGTTCATGTCGTCCATGATGCCGATCATCAGCGCCGGCAGGAACTGTCGCTCCAGCATGGCAAGATAGGCACGCTCCACCTGGGCACCAATCACATGGCCTTGATACAGCCCCATGTCCGCCAGATACGGCGTATGTGTGCGGTATCCGTCAAAGGTTTCCAGGGCATGGCGCAGCCGGTCGAGCGGGTCGAGAAGTTCAAAACCGGTGGGGTCATCGCTCTGGAACGCCTCCGGCTGAGTGGCCAGGAACGTTTCCGCACGCTGCTCAACCGCGGCAAGCGACACGCTGTTCTTCTGATAGAAGTGCGTCCATCCGCCGACCAGAATAACGCCCAGCACCAAGCACGCCGCCAGGCTTGCCTTGCGCACGCGCTGGCGCCGCTGGGTCACGCGGGTGTTGTCGCCAGCCAGACCCGCTTCGGGGTAAATGACCTTCTCGAACAGCTCTTCGGTAAAGTAGAGCGCGCTGCGCGTGGCCCGGTGGGCGGGTTGAACGCTGTCATCCATCCCATAGCGCCGTGCCGCGGCATCCACGAACGGGTCTTCCGGCACGCCCTGCTGGTACACCGAGGTGAAATAGGTACCGCGCACCATGGCCGCCGTTGAAAAGCGGTCGCTGGAGAGCGCTTCGGTCAAAAAGCCAAACAGCACCTCACGCAGCCCTGCCAACTGGCGTACAAAACGAAACACCGACTCGCGCTCCTCACGGTCGCGGCATTCGGAAAGCATGGTAGGCATCAACTGATTCAAGCGCGCCAGCATAGCGTCGTAATCGGCTTCGAATTCCGCTTCCCACTTGCCAGGGGTATTCATGGACGCCGGAGTGAACGTGAAGCCTAGCGGCGCCCGGCGGGCTGCGCGGGAGTAGTGGCGGAAGAAGTCATCAAAACCGTGCAGCAGGTCCATCTTGCTGAATGTGACGTAAACCGGCAGGCGGGTGCCGTGGCGCTCCATCAGCTCACGCAGACGGCTGCGCAGCAGCGCCGAGTAGGCCTTGCGAACGGCTACCTGGGCATGGCTCAGGCGGGCAAGGTCCAGTACCAGCACCACGCCATCCAACGGGCGCTGGGGGCGATTATGCTCCAGCCAGCCGACGAAGTGGTCCCACAGTCGGCGCTGCAGTTCCTGGGGCTCACCACCTTCCATCGCGCCCTGAGTCAGAAGCTCGCCATCCGGGTCGATCAGCACCGCCTTGTCACCGATCCACCAGTCAAAGCCAAGCTGGCCCTGCTTGCTGCTCTGGCCCGAGGCCTTCATGACGTGGGTCAGGGCGAAGTTCTGGCCGGAGCGGTTGATCAGGCTGGTCTTGCCAGCGTTCTCGACGCCCATTACCAGGTACCAGGGCAGGCGATAACGGCTGTTGCTGCCACCCAGGCTGTCGGTCAGCTCAGTAAGGACCTGATTGAGCGAGTCTTCCTGGCGCTCCACCTGGGACATGATAGGGTCCTGCAGGCGCGACTCTTCCAACTGGCGCTCATCATCCAGAGCGCGCAGGCGCCGGGCAAGGCGTACTCCCCAGATAACCGCCACTACCGTGACGACTGCAAGGGTTGCCAGCAGGCGGTTGGTCAGCGGTGCCAGCGGCATCACGCCGCGCACTTCCCAGCCAGGCCCCCACCACCAGATAGCCACTACCAGGATGAGCAGCAGCGCTGCCCACAGCAGCGTTGAGAGGCGCAAAAGCCCCTTGGCCTTGTTACCATGTGCATTGGCCCGATTCTTTGCTGTTTGCGCCCGCGACAAACCAGGCACCCAGCGGCTCAGCTTCGACGTTATGGTTGACCACATTAGCCTTTATCCCTCGTCCCTTTAATATTGACCGTTGTCAGTGCATTTCCTGAATCGCAGCGTTAAGGCGCGATACCAGCGCGGGTTCCCACTGCTCTAGTGCCAGTTCCGTTACCGTTTGATGCAGCGTGCGGTAGTGCTGCTGCGCCAGGCTTTCAAGCCCGGTTTCCTGCAGCAGATCCGCGCTGACCAGGCGCCAGTACGCGCTTTCTCGCGGCGTTCGGGCATTGCTCAAGCCTTGGTCGAGCACCTTGAGCGCGGCGGCGAGATCGCCCTTGGCCACCGCTTCGCGTGCCTCTTCAAGCCCGGTATGCCAAGCCTCGCTACCGCCGCCAGCCGCGCCGCCACTGTTTTCGTTGCTGTATAGCCAGCGCGTCGTTTCTTCATCGACGAATAAAGCGCCGCTATTGAAAGTAAGCGCCTCGATACCCGGCAGACGCTCCACGAACCGCTGCGTTTCATCACGGATCGCCTCGGCGCAGCGGGTGTGACCAAGCTGCTTGGCAAGACCGGCGCTCAGACGGTGGCCTTCCAGCCAGTAGGGGCTTAGCGCCAGACTATTTTCGATACGCTGCCACAGCTCATTGTCGCCGCCCTTGGAAAGCGCTTCGCGGTAATCGGCAACCCGGTCCGCCGATACCGGCGCAAGCTCGGTCTTGCCGTTCTCCTTGGCCGAGGGCAGCGCTTGAATCGTGCTCCATACCGCATAGCGACGCAGGCGGTAGGCCAGCGGCTCACCCGGTGACTGCTCACTTAGAAACTCTGCCATCTTGAGCAATGCCTGCCGATTCGAGCGCTCGTTGCCCGCCTCAAGGCGCAGCTCCGGTGCCTTGGCCGCCGAAGACGTGGCGGCCGCCTGCTCTTGACGAGCCGCCGGCTGGCTTTGAGCTGTCGCTTGCTCGCCAGCCGATGACTGAGAAGCACTCTGAGCTGCCTGCTGGGTTGGCCGCTTGGCCTTTAGCTGGCGGCTTAGTTCAGCCAGTGCATCATCCGGCAGCGACTTCTCGGCCACCTGATATTCAAGTTCGGTCAACGAAGCCTGACAGGCGTCGAACTCATCCTCGGCATTGTGAAAATCGAGTGTCGATACGAGTTTGACGCTGCGCTGAATCAGCTGTTGAAACAACCGCGGACGCATCTTGGCACCGCGCTTGCCTGCAAACGGGTAGGCGTGCTCCCACCAGGGCTGGGCGATGCTTCGGGCAAGCAGGCGCAGTGAAAGCGCAAAACGCACGCCGCTGCCTCCGTGCTGCATACAGTGCATCAGATGGCCCAGCACTTTCAGATCCTTGCTGCGCTCGCTCAGCATACGGATGGCCAGCGTCTCGGCGGTCTCCCACTCCACATTGGCGTGCTGAAGCGAGCCAATCTTCATCATTTCCTCATCCAGCGTCAGATAGTCGTTGCTATCCTCCACCGGCTCGCCCACCAAGGCGCCCTCGGCGTTGGCGGGTAGAGGAGCCAGCAAGGGGGCCAGGTGTGACTCGGCAGTAATTCGCATGAAACCTCCCTTACCAGCGGCACGCTTCGCGCAGCGGGGCAATTTCTTGGCGCAGACCCGCCACGTTGAAGCGCAGCCCATCCAGCGCCGTGACGTCGCTCTGCAGCGTCACTTCTTCGGCATCCAGCAGTTGGCGCAGCGTATCGATGGCGGGCAAGCCGCGTCCGCCGCTGACTACCCGGCCACCGTCGCGTACGCGCCACTGCTGCTGCACCGTGCGCCCTCCTCCTGTGAGCCGTAGATCTACACGGGCACCGCTGATAGGCGTGGGCAGATGCAGCTGGAAGCGCGTGATCAGCCTTTCGCAGGCCATCACCATGAGCGGCCTTGGTGGCGTCGTGCCAAGCGCCGGTACGCTGATCAGCACACTATCCCCGGCGGCTTGCGTCATCAGCCCCACGTTTTCATCCGACCGGGCGGCCTCCTGGCGCTCGATGGCCTGCCACAGCGCGGGCAGCTCATCGTCATCAACGCTGACGTTGGCTTCCAGAAAGAGCGCGTCGTAGCAGTTCAGGCGCTCCAGACGAGAAGTTTCTTCTGCGCAGGCCTGCGCGCTCTTGAGCCGCGCGTCTTGCTCATCGGCCTGGGAAGGCGCGCAGGCCAGCAGGCAGAGCGTCAGCAAGCCACCGATAGTCCACTGGCGTTTTAGCAGCATCGCGTTCATTTGATATCCAGTTCCAGTAGCTGACATTTATGGGCCAGCGTTCGCTTGGGTAGCCCGAGACTTTGCGCTGCCTGGGCGCGATTGCCCCCGAACAGGCGCAATCGCTGGCGAATAATGGTGGATTCGATATCGCGCATCGTCTGGCGTAAGTCATCGATGTCGCTCGGCAGTGCAAGCGGTATCTCTTCCGCCGGCGCCGCCACGTCCTCCAGGCGGTTGCCTGCCATCTGACTTTTCTGTTCGCCGGGCAGCAGATAGGTGTCGATGTCAGCGCCATGGGGTGTCATCGCACAGGCGTAATCGATCACGTTCTTAAGCTCGCGTACGTTGCCTGGATAGTCCCGGCGGTAAAGCAGGCGCAGCGCGGCGGGCGTGATGCCCATCTCGTCGCGCCCTTCCCGTGCGCAGAAATCGGTGATGAAAGACTGCGCCAGTTGGGCAATATCGTCCCGGCGTTCGCTCAAGGGTGGCAGGGTGATTGGGAATTGCCCCAGACGGTAGTAGAGATCAGCACGAAATCGCTGCTCCTTGATCTGCTCTCGTAACGGCTGATGCGTTGCCGCTACCACGCGCAGGTCGGCACAGCGCTCCTCGTTTTCCCCCAGCGGGCGATAGCGGCCGCTTTCGAGTACGCGCAGCAGCTTGGCCTGCAGCGCCAGCGGCATGTCGCCGATCTCATCGAGAAACAGAGTGCCGCCATCGGCCTGACTGATAAGCCCTTCGCGGGCGTGATCCGCCCCTGAAAAAGCGCCCTTGCCATGCCCAAACAATTCGGATTCCAGCAGCGCTTCGGGAATCGCGGCGCAGTTGATCGCCATGAAAGGACCTTTCGCCCGCGCCGATAGTTGATGCATGGCGCGCGCCACCCGATCCTTGCCGGTTCCGGTTTCGCCTTGTAACAGTACCGCCAGGTTGGTTTCTGCCGCCCGTACGATATGTCGGCGCAGGGCCTGCATGGCGGCAGATTGGCCGAGCAGATCCTCGGCCAATTGGTCAGCCAGTGCCTGGCGCCGCGTGCCATCGTTGAGCTTGGCCAGGGAGTCCTGCAGAATCCGCGAGCGGTGCCGCTCGCCCTGCTCGCGGGCAAGACGCATCCATAGCCGGCACAGCAGCGCTTCAAACGCTGCCATGCCCGGGTCTTCCGCCAACACCGAAAGTCTTGTCGGCGTTCCTGCCAGCAGCATCACTCCGAGCCATTCACGCCGACCATCGACCCCGCGCAGCGGTCGAATGTGAAGGTGCAGCGCGGCCCCAAGCGATGCTACCTGAGCCTGGAAGCCGGGATGATCCAGGCGAATACGTGCATCGGCAACACTCAGTGTCAGCGGCTTGCCACTGCGGATAACGTGGGCATAAGGGTGATGAAAATCACCGCAGTCGAACTGGCCCTCATCACCATCACGGCCTAGCCAGCGCCCACTGCCATCGATGTAAAGGCACTCCGCCAGCGCAAGCCCCAGATGACGCTTTAACAGCGTCGACGAGCGCTGACGTAGCGCCGCCGCACAGTGGCTCTCCACCAGGGTCAGCGCCAATGGCATGGACGAAAGCTCGACGGATAGCGCCGGGCTTTCGGCAGTAGGGGCAACGGGCGGCGTCATGGGTCAGGCAACCTCTGCAGTGAAGGTGCCGTCCTGGGGGTCGACTCCCAGCACCACACTGGAGACCGTCTCGCGACGCGCCATGCGCTCAAGCAGTGCCCTTGAAAGCGGCGGCAGCAATTCGCCATCGATGACCGATTCCAGCATGCGCGCGCCGTTTTCGCTGCGCGTGGCCCGTGCACATATGGCTTCGGCCAGGGCGTCTTCCAGCACTACCTCGGCCTGGCGATGGCGTTCACGGATGCGTGTGGCCAGTGTCGTGAGCTTGGCCTTGACGATATCACGCAGCGTATCGCCATCGAGCGGCAGGTAAGGCACCACTTCCATGCGCGCCAACAGTGCGGGCTTGAAGAAGTCAGCAAGAACAGGATAGAGCGCTTCATCCAGGGCAGCGGCATCTTCACCGTGGGCAACGATCGCCTCGTAACCCAGGTTGGAGGTGAGGAAGAACAGCACGTTCTTGCAATCGATCAGCCGCCCTTCGCCATCGGCAAGCTCGCCCTTGTCGAACGCCTGATAGAAAAGATTCAGCACATCAGGATGGGCTTTCTCCACTTCATCCAGCAACACCACTGAGTAAGGGCGTTGACGGATGGCTTCGGTCAGCAGCCCGCCCTCGCCAAACCCGACGTACCCCGGGGGCGAGCCGATCAGCCGGGAGACCGTATGCTTCTCCTGATACTCGGACATGTTGATGGTGGTCAAAAACTGACGGCCGCCGTATAGCTGCTCGGCAATCTGCACCACGGTTTCCGTCTTGCCCACGCCGCTTGGACCAACCAGCAGGAAAGCGCCCAACGGGCGTCCCGGGCGGCGCAGGTCCGCACGCGCGGTCAGCAGGTGACGATGCACCCGCTCGATCGCGATGCCCTGCCCCTTGATCAAGCTGCCCAGATGGGTGGGGAGTTCGGTCAGGCGCGTCAGCTCGTCGCTGGTCATGCGCTCGACCGGTACGCCCGTCCAGTCGCCGATGACCTGGGCAACCTGGGCCTCTTCGACGCTTGGATTCACCAGCGCATGGGACTGCTGCAGGCGCATCAGCTGCTGCTCGCGCTCGGC
This sequence comes from Vreelandella aquamarina, assembly GCF_020075495.1. GTDB lineage: Bacteria > Pseudomonadota > Gammaproteobacteria > Pseudomonadales > Halomonadaceae > Vreelandella > Vreelandella aquamarina_A. The sequence continues at coordinate 79,022 of NZ_JABYQT010000010.1, read as the reverse complement.
AAGCTCGGCGTGTAGCTGTTCGGGCGAGCGCGGCTCTGTCGGCTGCTCATCGTCTTGGTCGCTTTCGCTTGCGACATCGGCATCGGCATCCAGCAGTTGGCGGTGCAGCGCGACAATGGCATCGACGCATTCACGCTGTTCCTGCCAGGCAGCTTCCAGGGTGGCGAGTTCAGCTTCTAGTGCGGCCAGGCGTTCGCTGAGTGCCTGGCTCGTCGAGGCATCCGGCTCACGGCCCAGCAGCTGTTCGCGGGCCAGCTGATCGCGTTCGCGCAGAGCCGCGGTGTGTTCGCTCTGCAGGTGACTCAGCTTGCGCGGCGGTGTATCCAGCGCTTGTGCCAAGCGCGTACACGCCGTATCCAGCACGTCGATGGCCTTGTCGGGCAGTTGGCGTCCGGCCAGGTAGCGGGCGGAAAGCGACGCTGCAGCGCGCAGGCCGCTATCACCGATGAGTACGCCATGAGCGCGCTCATACACGTCCCGCAGCCCGCGCAGAATCATCAGCGCCTGCTCGACACTGGGTTCGGAAAGCGCCACGGGCTGGAAACGCCGCGAAAGCGCCGGGTCCTTCTCGAAGTACTTCTTGTACTCGCGCCAGGTGGTTGCAGCAATCGTGCGCAGCTCGCCTCGCGCCAGCGCCGGCTTCAGCAGATTGGCAGCGTCGCCCCCGCCCTCCTGGTTACCCGCACCGATCAGCGTATGCGCTTCATCGATGAACAGCAGCGTCGGGCGCGGGGCGTTCTTGACTTCATCGATCACCGCCTTGAGGCGTTTTTCGAACTCGCCCTTTACGGCCGCCCCTGCCTGCAGAGCGCCCAGGTCCAGCGTCAACAGTTCGACACCAGCCAGTGCGCTGGGCACCTGGCCTGCCACGATACGAGCAGCCAGCCCTTCCACCACAGCGCTTTTACCAACGCCGGCATCGCCGATCACGATAGGGTTGTTCTTTCGCCGGCGTCCCAGGATATCGAGCATCTGGTCGATTTCAGGATCACGGCCAAGCACCGGGTCCAGCTCGCCGTTGCGCGCCTGTTCGGTCAGCGAGGTGGCAAAGCGGCCAAGCGCGCTGTCATCACTTGGGCCAGACGCGCCAGTACGCTGGGCGTTGGCGTCAGCTTCCTTAGGTGCTTCTGCCGAATCAGCGGTCAGGCGATCAAGATGGCGGCGCAGGTTTTCCCGGTTGATCTCGGCAAGCAGCCGTACCGAACCGGCGCCCAGATAGCGCTCCGGGTTGTGCAAGAGCGCGGTAAATATGGCGCCACTGCGCAAGGTTTGATGCTGATACTCAGTGGATGCCAAAAGCCATGCATCCTGGAGCAGCTCGACCAGCAGCGGTGAAAAGCTGGGAGTCGCTACTTCCAGGTTGCGCGGCGGGCGCGTCTCTTCAGCCAACTGCGCGCGCAAGGCAGCCGTATCGATCTCAAGGGTGTCACAGATGCAGCGCACGTCACACAGCGGCTGGTCGAGCAGTGCCTGAAGCAGGTGCCCGGCGGTAACCTCAGGCGCCTGCTGCTGGGCGCATAGCACGGCCGCTTGCTCGAGCCCCTGGCGAGCAATGGTATTAAGACGATCAATAAGTGCCGGTAGCTCTACCCTGAGCATGGTAACTCCTAGCGATAAAGTTGGTTGAGAAGCGTGGTGATCTGTTCGGCCTGCTGATCGAGCGACCAGGAGAAGCCCAGATATACCGCCACCATGGCCAGAGTGAACAGCGCAAAGATGCCCCAGGTCGGGAAGCTGGCCGTGCGCTGCGAACGTCCCTGCACCACGTTCTTGAGCGGCTGCGTCAGGGTGTCTTCAGCGGGCTGTTCAAGCGATGAAAGCTGATCCCCCAAGGCACGAACAATCTGCTCATACTCATCGCGCCCGTGAGACATGACGCGATAACGGCCCTCGAACCCAAGACACAGGCACAGGTAAATAAAGGCGAGCATGTCTCGATAGCGCTGGGGTTCCTGCTGCAGGCGCGCCAGGATGGAGAACACCTTTTCCCCGCCCCAGGTTTCGTTATGAAACCGGGTCAGCAGCGAGTGTTCAGCCCACTTGCTTTGCCGCCCCCAGGGCATGCCCATGACCGCTTCATCGATAAACGAGCAGAGTACATAGCGGTAGGCGAGCAGCGTGGCACGGTCGTAGCCCTGTTCGGTCAGCTCGATCTCGATGGCGGCAATTTCATCGACCACCTGGCGGTAGAGGCGCTCGACATCGCCTGCGCTGTCGAGCTGGCGAACACGAACCACCATGCCCAGCAGGCTGCTGGCGGCATCCACCAAGGGGTTGAGGTTGTGCCCCCGCAGCCGGAACCAGTAGTCTTCGTCAGCATCGAGCTGTTCGGCGTGGCTATGGATGAGATGCTCAAGGCCGCGCTCGTTGATGAGGTCTTCGTGACGCATCTTATGTGGCGCTGTGCGGCCACGTGTCGAGCCTTGCCCATCGGTGACGAGATGTTGCATGGTTTAACTCCTGATCGCCCAGAACTGCATTTCCAGACCCGGGAACTCCCCGGCTACGTGAAACGCAAAGCCGCTGGCGCCGTTAAGCATTCCCCACGCTTCGCTCTGGCGGTCCAGCTGAAAGTAGGTGTAGCCGGCGTGATAAGGCAGCTCGCGGGGGGCCACCGGCAGCGGCTCGAGCGGTACGCCAGGCAGTTGCAGGCTGATGAGATCGCGAATGCGCTCGACGCTTGCAACCTTGGTCTGCTGCAGAAACAGCTTGCGCAGACGCTCATTGGGCATGTCGGCACGCACGGCCAGGATGAACTCGGCAGATTCGATCAAGCTGAGATCGGAAAGCGGCGCCACCAGCAGGCCGAAGCGGCGTGACTGCAGCTGGATCGCCACTGCCCGTGGTTCAAGCACGGTAGAAAGCGCCTGGCGCAGCATCTTCATCAGCGGCTTGAAGGCCCGTTCAGGGTGGTCGTGATCGTAGGCCGGGCACTCCGGCGGCAGCCGAGATTCATCGGTAAAGGTCACCAGCTCACAGGCGATTTCGTGCATGGTGTCGTAGAGACGCTCCGGATGCAGTTGCCCAAGGCGCGCCAGATGCTGAAAGCGGGGCTGGGCACGGTTGAGGAGCTGCAGCAGCATGAAGTCAGATACATCCGCAACGCCTGCCTGATGGGGAGTGGAAAGCCGTTGGGCGATATTGCGCGCCCGCTCACGCATCAGGCCCGCCATTTCACCCACGAACCGCTGCAAGCCAGGAGCCGCCTGTACGTTAAGCAGCGTGGGCAGGAACTGTTCATCCAGTACCAGGCTGCCATCCGGGCGGCGCTCGACGATGCGCGCCACGGCAAGGCAGGCATAGCCGCTGCGGTCATCGCGCTCAAGCAGCAGACGCGGTGAAACCCGTGCAACTTCAAGCTCGGCGGTGGACCCATCCTGAGAGTGAAGGTCGCGCACGCTGCGCGAGGAAAGGCGGTAGCGTGCAGGCAAATCATCTTCTGGCCAGCGCACTTCACCCACGCCGTCGGTGGCCAACGGCAGGCCCAGGTACACAACCTGGTTGGTAATGCTTGCATCATCGATCTCGAGCGGTGTCGGCTCGACATCGTCTGCGGGCAGGTGAAAAGCGATACCATCGGGCGTAACGCCGCTGGCCCGGCTGATCGCTATGCGCCCAAAGCTGAGAAATTCGTTATTCAGCTCAAGGGATAAGAATCCGTAGAGGTAGTGGCTGACCCCCTTGAGGCGTGTATCCAGAAGTCCTTCCAGGCTGCGCTGCTGCTGCTGGAAGTGCTGGGGCTTGATGAACAGGCCCTCGCTCCATACCACTCGATTGCGGCTAGCCATTACTCTTCCTTCCTTAGCTCTACTTCACTGTCACGGAGGTGAACCAGCAGGTGGTAGTGCTCCCCACGGCTGGTGACTTTCACGACCTTTTTCCATTCCGCCTCGTTGGGCGTGGCATAAAAGGCGATCAGCCCGATGTAGCGTGTCTCTTCATCAACCGCGAACGGTTCGTAGAACTTCCACTGTCCCGGCAGCAGGGTAAAGTCGTCGTGAGTCAGGTAGTTCGTGCCCAGCGCGGCCTCCAGGTCTGCATGCAGTTGGCTCAGGTCCGCCGCCATCAGCATGGAGTCATCCTTGAGTTGCAGCACCTGAAAGCGCAGCGGCGTGCCATCTCCCTCCACGTTGGGGTTCACATTAGGCTCGGCCACCATGCTGATATCCACCGTCGTCGGACGATCCTCGGGATAGCCTACTGGAATGGAGGGATCACGCATTACCTGCCACGTCTTGCCTGCCGCTTCCCGGGTAGATGCGCAACCGGCCAGCAGGAGCAACAGGCAGAACAGCCCGACAAGGCGCACGACCGTCATGTTCAGGCCAGGCGCACTCATGCCTCCTCCCGCTGCTGGCGACGCACTGACTGGTCATATCCCTGCTCGAACACTTCCCAGAAAAGCTTCTGAAAGCCCTGCTGGCGACCAGAGTTCAGCTCGCGGTAGTAGTGCTGGTACATTTCCCAGGCCCAGCCGCCTTCGTCCTCGATTCGATTGCCAGCGCCGCGATAGGCATGAAAGCGCTTGAGCAGCGCCTCGGGCGAGAAGGCATCAAGAATGGCGCCCAGCGCCTGGCCGATGGCTTCTTCGACCGCCGCCTGATGCTGGCCCTGATGGCGCAGGCTCTCGGCCACCGCTTCCGGGGCCGATAGATGAACGGGGCTGCGCTGTGCCGAGAACATGGTCTCCGCCGTCTCTTCAAACGCAAGGCCCAGACGCAGAGGATTGTCCTCGATAGGCTGCAAGCGACGGTCGCGAAGCGGGTACTTGCTATCGTTCTGGCTCTGCTGCAGTCGGCGCAGGCCATCAATGGTGGCGCGCAATGTCTGGCCTGCTTCTTCTAGAAACGCCTGCTGCTCTTCGCTGTTCTGGAATGGCAGATCGAGTCCCAGCCCCCTCAGCAGCGGGTCGGCACCTACATGGCTTAGCGCCTGCGTAGTGGGCTGCTGCCAGCGATCTTCCAGTTGCTCGCCAACAGAGCGTTCCAAGTCGTTTAGCTGCCGTTCATCCATGCCACTGCTCCTCTGTTTTGTGATGCCATTCAAGGGTTTGATATCGGGAAGGCGTACCGCTTCGTCGCGCTGCTCTTGCTGGCGCCATTCGTTAGTGTGGCTGCGATACGCGCTGGGACTTGCATCCAGTGGCTCCAGGGTGGCTGGCGGTGCAGCGTCTTTATCCAGCGCGATCATAGGGTCATGCTGCAGCGAGCCGGGAACAACACCACCCAACGCTTCTATCGGGTCGTCCTGCTGGGTCTGATGACGCTCTGCTGGCTCGCTTCCCATAGGCCATACAGCGTGCTCATAGGCCGTGACGTCGTCATGCTCCTCATCGATCAGCGTGGTAAGCGAATGCACACCAGGTTGCCAGGCATGCCGGTCGCCGGTGTGCACCTTCATGCGATACACGCCAATCGTCAGTTCATCACCATCGCGCAGGGCAACTTTACGATTGCGCCCGACAGGCAGCGTGGCGCGGTTGATGAAGGTATGGCCGCTGCAGTCGATCAGGCAGAACTTGCCGTCGATCTTGGTAATTTCGGCATGTTGGGGACGTACCCTTCCGGCGTGGTCCTGCAGTAACCAGTCGTCGTAATCACTGCTGCCAAGCGTTCCCCCCTCGCCCTGGAAGACATAGCTACTGGACGAACGGCCTTCCAGCTGTTCGCTGTTCACCACTACTAAGGTCACGGCATCAAACGGATCGACTTGCATGCGTTAACTCATCATCTGAATGCGTACACGGCGACGTGTCGAGGCATCGTCACCATCAGGGTCTACAAAGGTGGTCCAGCCCAGCTGGCAGGACCCGGCATCGCCAAGGCGCATGGGCTTGACCTCGCTTTCCAGCAATTCCAGTTCCAGGTCGTAGGCGAGCGGTTCGCGCAGTACAAAGCTGACCAGTGTCTTCAACGGCTGATGCTCTTCACCATCGGGCAGGAAGTCGCGAAAGCGTTCAAGACTCAACCCGCGAAGGCAAAGCGCAAATTTGCCATTCACATCGGCTACTCGCTCACCTGCAACCATATCTTCACCCAGCGTCATGCCTGAAAGTCCCATGCGGCTACGCTGGCTCAGAGGGATCTCCACCCAACGGTGGACCCACTCCTCGATTTCCACGCGAGCCAGATCAAAGCAATGGCTGACTATGCCGGTGACCACATCTGGTGAACGCGAACGCCCTGCCAGAAGCCCGGCGTAAGCCAGCATCTTGCTCCAGTTGATGGGCGTCTCGCCGCGCAGGTTGTCATCGGCAAGCCCTACCAGCGCAAATACGGCCGCTGAAAAGCCATCCTGTGCATTGTCCTGATAGCGCACGTAGTGGCGATATTTCCGCCAGTTCTGGTGCATCAGGGTCAGCAGACGATGGTTGAAGAAATCAAGAAAGTCGCCTGCCGCTCCTTCCTTGTGCGCGGACTCGTGAGCCAGCGCTTCCAGGTAGTAACTGGGTAAAGGCGATTGAGCGCCCTGCAGCCCCAGAAAACTTACCTCCATCTCATACTGGCCGTGCTTATCGACCCCGAGTGCCAGCACGTCACTTCCCGGAAAACCGAGCGACGCGGAGGTCCTGTAGCGCACGCGCTGAAATGACGGCACGCTACCGCCATGCCGCCGCTCCTGATCATCGCCGTGATGACGGTGCAGCAGCTCGACCAGCTGGAAAAATTCGTAGCGTCGCGCCTTGTCGAGCAAGGGCGCCAGCGCTACATCAGTGGCTGCTGCCCTTCCTGTAAGCTCCATACATAGCGCTCTTGGTTATGGCGATTGATGACTTGAAGCTCATGAAACGAATTGATGCTGGCGTAAAGCGACAGGAAACGGGCAAGCACGCTGCCAAACAGGTACAAGCTGCCTTCATCACCAAACGCGTCCTGATCCAGTGTCATGACAGAGCGCAAACCACGTACCGGCAGCCCTTTGCGCAGACGATCAACTGGCTGGGTGTCGATACTCACGATCCCGGACAGGCGCTTCTGGGCGATGCGCTCTGCCTGGCGATCTACCAGAGCGCGGAAGTCATACGCCCTCAATACCGAACACAGCGCATCGCGATTGAGCAGAGAGAGATAGTTAAGCGACAGGTTCGAGATCAAAATCCACAAAAGGCCGTCATCAATGGCGGGTCGCAGTACCGGCGTGGGCCGAGTAATATTGGAAAAAGTGGCGAACGAGGGGCTATTTTCTGTGCCAACGCACACATCGCCAACGGTCAACCGCTCCGGTAGCTCGCGATTGGAACAGGTCAGGGCAAGGGAAATAGTCTCTCGCCGCCCCTGGCACGCCTGCTCGTCCTCACGTATAAATGCAATATCGTGATCGAAACCATCGCTGCGCAGGCTGTTTCCGACACGCACACGGAAATGGAGTGCCTGACGCCCTTTGTCTCGCTCGATCTGATGCTGAAAACTTTCAAACGGCACATACCGCCGTACAGCGGTCTTCGACGTGCTCTGCTCACCTTCCAAGCGCCCCACTACGCTATCCACACTGAATATTTCGTAGTGTGACGGGGCCTTGCTACTGGGCCGTATACGGTATTCGCTGCGTTCGCCCGTCAGGTCGATAGGCTCAGCATCGTGCTCGAAGAGGTTGATGGCCGGCGTGCAGTAAAGGGCCAGGTGCTCGTTCTGGATACGCGCATCGGTCGGCAGCGGGCGCGCAAAGATAAAGCGGAGCGTGACCCGCGTGGCAGCCGCATCAGGTAATACCTGATTCAGGCCCTGTACATCAAAGAAGTGGAACGCCTCTGGAAAGCAGAGATACTCCTGCAGTATGCGATACCCTTGATGCACGTTGCTTGGATAGGGTAGAAGCGCCTGGTCGCGCTCGAACCCGACAGCCTTCAACGCATTGGCTGGCAACGTCTGACGCTTTCCATCAATGTCGATTTCAAGACGAGTCAGATAGTGGCTCATCCAGAGATAGAGCGTACGCGCCGTATAGGTATCGCCGCCCAGATGCAGACGCAATGACGTGATGCCCATATCCTTCATGGGCTGGTCACTGTGTACATCCATCGACAGCTCGACCAGTGAGGTTTCCCGCGTATGCCGCGCCTCTACGCCCGCATGCTCCAGCGGATAAAGCGTGACGTCATGACAAGTGCGAAACAGACAAGACGTATTTTCGACAGCGTTGCTGGCAAGCTCGGTTCCCCGGTTTACCTGCTGATGCTGGCTCAGGGAGTGCCACATGGGGGTAAACTGCACAACCGTCATGCTGGGCACCGGCCGCAAGTAGTTCGGCCACAGCATGCTGATCAGTGAATGGGTAAGCTCCGGAAACTCATCTTCCACTTTTTCCCGCATGCGCCCGGTCAGAAAGGCAAAGCCTTCCAGCAGCCGTTCAACGTCCGGATCCGTGCTGCGCTCGGATAGAAACCGGCTTAGGTTCGGGTTTGACTGTGCAAACTCACGCCCCTGGCGCTTTAGAAAATTGAGTTCATCACGATAATAACGGTTGAGCATGCGTGCCCCTCGGGTCAATCAATTGAGACACTGATAACGCTTGTTGTTTAACACCAGGTCAATGGTGGTCAGCGCACTTTCCCTGCCTAACGCAACCGTGGCATGCACCTGAAAGCGTAGCTGCAGCGGATCACCTGCATTGGGCAGCGACTCGACATCTACCCGCTGCACTCGTGGTTCGAAACGCTCGATGCACTGGCGAATGGCCTGCTGAATGTTGAGCTCCAGGTCCAGCACACCAATGGTGGCGTCATTGAAGTCAAGCAGTCCCAGATCGGGCGCGCAGGCGTTATTACCAGGGTGGCTGTTGAGCAACTCAACCAGGTGGCGCTTGATCGACTCGACCACTTCTACCAACCGTGCCTCTTCCTCAAGAGGCACGGATTGGTGGGGCGTAGCGAGGCGCTCAAACAACCGACTGCTTAACAATCCGCTACTGTCAGTTGCCATGACTCCACCAGCCCTTTATTCCTTGTCGAGACGTCCGACCAGTGATAGCTCAAAGTTAGCCCCCATATATTTGAAATGCGGGCGTACTGACATGGAAACCTGATACCAGCCCGGCTCGCCTTCAACATCGGACACCTGGATGGAGGCCGCGCGTAGCGGGCGACGGCTGCGCACATCTGCCGGCGGGTTTTCTTGATCGGCAACATACTGGCGAATCCAGGCGTTAAGCTCACGCTCCAGATCCTGACGCTCTTTCCAGGAACCAATCTGCTCGCGCTGCAGCACTTTGACGTAGTGCGCCAGGCGATTGATGATGAACATGTAGGGAAGCTGAGTACCCAACTTGAAGTTGGTTTCTGCCATCTTGCCTTCGGCGGTATTGGGGAATACCTTCGGCTTTTGTACCGAGTTGGCCGAAAAGAACGCTGCGTTGTCACTGCCCTTGCGCATGGTCAGCGAGATAAAACCCTCTTCGGCCATCTCGAACTCGCGGCGGTCGGTAATCAGGACCTCCGTAGGAATCTTGGCCTGCAGTTGACCAAACGCCTCGTAGGTGTGAACCGGCAGGTTTTCAACGGCACCACCGCTTTGCGGGCCGATGATATTGGGGCACCAGCGGTATTTGGCGAAGCTGTCCGTCAGGCGCTCAGCCAGCAGATAAGCGGTGTTGCCCCACAGATAATGCTCGTGATCTTCGCTGACGGTTTCACGATAATTGAAGGTCTTGATGGGGTTCTCGACCGGATCGTAAGGCGTACGCAGCAGAAAACGCGGAGCGGTCAGCCCCAGGTAGCGTGCGTCATCAGACTCGCGAAGACTGCGCCAACGGGCATATTTCGGCCCTTCGAAAATTGCCTTGAAGTCCTTGATGTTGGGCAGCTCTTCAAAGCTTTCGATACCGAAGAAGGAGGGTGCCACCGATGACATGAAGGGCGCATGCGCCATTGCCCCGACCGCGGCAGAATACTGCAGAAGCTTCATATCCGGTGTTGAGGGCGTGAAATCGTAGTGCCCGATAATACCGGCAACAGGCTCGCCGCCAAACTGACCATAGCCCGCGTTGTAGACGTGGTGATAAAGGCCGCTCTGGCTGATCTCCGGGGCGAACTCGAAATCATCAAGCAGCTCTTGCTTGGTCGCGTGCAAGACATCCAGCTTGATATTTTCACGGAAGTCAGTGCGATCAACGAGGAGCTTCAAGCCGCGCCATGCAGATTCAAGCTGCTGAAATTCGCTTTCGTGCAGAATTTCATCGACCTGATGACTGATCTTACGATCAAGCTCGACGATCATGCTATCGACGAGCGACTTGTTGACCGTGGGTGCGTCATCGTTGCTGTTTAAAAGCTCTGCAATGAAGGCCGCCACCCCTTGCTTGGCAACGTCATATCCCTCATCCGCTGGCGCCATGCGTGTTTGCGCCATCACCTGATCCAGAAGCGAGCCTTCCGCTGCTTCTGTCACTGTTGCTTGCTGCTTAGCCGTTTTACTCATCGCTGTGCCTCGAAATCGTTTTACCGGTTTGATAGATGCGCGGTTGGCGATAACCGTTATTGATTGCGATCTGAATCGAGCAGCTCAAGTTCATTTAGCAGCTGCTGGCGGGCATCATCGTTCTCAAGAAGCTTCTGTAAACGATCACGAAAGGCGGGAACATTGCCCAGCGGGCCTTTCAAGGCAACCAGTGCTTCACGCAGTTCAACCAGCTTGCGCAGCTCGGGAACCTGTTTGGCGATGGCATCCGGAGAGAAGTCCTCCAGGGACTTGAACGTCAGATCAACCGGCATGTCGCCAGGCTCTTCACTGTCGTCCAGACGATTGGGCACTGCTGTCTGAAGCGTTAGCCCCGCTTCACGCATTACCGATTGGAAGTTGTTTTTATCAACCGAAACGGCTTGGCGTTCTTCGATAGGTGTTTCTTCCTCTCCACCCTTGAAGTCGCCCACTACCAGTAGCTTCAATGGAAGTTCGGTATCAGCCTGCTGACCATCTGTGGCCGGCACGTACTTGATATTGATGCGCTCTTTAGGCGCAACGGTCCCTTGTTTAGCCATAGCAGTCTACCTTGAAAGAAGTGTCTGAATGTAACCGTATAAAATTCTCGATCAGGTAACGTTAGCTAAATAAGAATGAATTCTCTACTTAAGCTATTAAAATGAGACAACACTTCGACAATTAAAATCTGTCTTTAATGCTGATTTTAGACGCATATCGGGACAAATAGACTCAAAACTAAATTCAAATAGATAAAACAGGAACCATTTGTAAGAAATTTCTTACAAAAACTGTCGGCAATCTCTTAACCAGATGTCAGCTTTTACGCACAAGGCGCTGCCTGAAAGGGAGGAACAAATCGCAATTTATGGCACAGAGTGAAAGTACCATTAAACGAAAAACACGCAAAAAATAAACATAAAGTTACTTTTTAATCACATTTTGAAACACTCCAAAGTAATCAAGGTGTTCGCTTTCTTGATTACCGCTTAAACCAGGCAACTCATTGCCAGACAGGCAACAAGTTGCCTTCTGGCAAGCAACCCATTGCCCAATCAAAATTAATAAAAAAGAATGAAAAAAATATAAGGTCATGAAATATAAAATAAAAAAAATAGTGGCATGTGGATTGCTATAAATCTGGTGTCCGTTGGACATCAATGACTTTTTCGTCAAGGAGCAGATCATGCCAACACCATGTTATATCAGCATCGAAGGCCAGACTCAGGGCAACATCACTGCCGGTGCATTCACCCCTGATTCCGTAGGCAACATCTACGTGGAAGGCCACGAAGACGAAATGCTGGTTCAGGAATTCAAGCACGTCGTCACTGTACCCACCGACCCGCAGTCAGGTCAGCCTTCCGGCCAGCGCGCGCACAAGCCGTTCGTGTTCACCGTTGCCCTGAACAAGGCCGTGCCGCTGATGTACAACGCCCTTGCGTCCGGTGAAATGCTGCCCAACGTTGCGCTGAAGTGGTACCGCACCTCTGTTGAAGGTAAGCAGGAGCACTTCTTCACCACCACGCTGACCGATGCCACGATCGTGGATATCAACCTGCGTATGCCGCACGCTCAGGACATCAACAAGGCTGAATTTACCCAGCTGATGGATGTTTCTCTGGCGTACCGCAAGATTGACTGGGAACACACCGTTGCCGGTACTTCTGGCTCGGACGACTGGCGCGCGCCCATCGAAGGCTAAGCCTTCGTTTGATGCTCGCATTAAAAAAACCCCTTCCACTGGAAGGGGTTTTTATTGGTCGGTACCACCTTTTAGACAAAGCGCCCAAGGCCTACGGCGCTGCGCAGTTTGTCCATGGTGGCAGCAGCTTCCTCACGAGCGCGCAAGGCGCCTTTTTGCAGCACACTTTCGATATACGCAGGATCCTCCATCAGCGCTGTGTAGCGCTCACGAGGCTCGGCCAGGTGCGCGTTGAGATACTCGAACACCTGATTCTTGGCATCTCCCCAACCGATGCCGGCGGCGTACTGCTCACGCATTGCGGCGGTTTCGCCATCGGAAGCAAAGGCTGAATAGATCTGGAACAGCGTACAGGCATCCGGATCCTTGGGCTCGCCAGGCTCCAGCGAGTTGGTCTTGATCTTGCGTACCAGTTTCTGCAGTTTTTTCTCGGTGGAAAACAGCGGGATGGTGTTGTCATAGCTTTTGGACATCTTGCGCCCATCGAGCCCTTTCAACACTTCCCCCTTCTCGCTGACCACGGCCTCCGGCAGGGTAAAGTACTGGCCTTTATAGAGGTGGTTGAAGCGCCCGGCCATGTCGCGCGCCATTTCGATATGCTGAATCTGGTCGCGTCCGACGGGTACTTTATTGGCGTTGAACATCAGGATGTCGGCGGCCATCAGCACGGGGTAGCCAAACAGCCCCATGGTGATCCCTTTGTCGGCGTCCTGGCTACCGGCCTGTTCGTTCTCGGCTACTGCCGCCTTGTAGGCATGGGCGCGATTCATCAAGCCTTTCGCGCAGACACAGGAGAGCAACCAGGAAAGCTCCTGGACTTCAATGAGGTCGGACTGGCGATAGAAGATCGCGTTATCGGTATCCAGCCCCAGCGCCAACCAGGTGGCGGCAATTTCCAGGCGCGACGCCTGGACGCGCTTGGGGTCCTGGCACTTGATCAGCGCGTGGTAATCCGCCAGAAAATAGAACGGTTGCACGTTCGGATCCTGGCTTGCTTCGATGGCGGGCTTGATGGCTCCCACGTAGTTGCCTAAGTGTGGCGTACCGGAGGTGGTAATCCCCGTCAGCACACGGGTTTTCGCAGTTTGACTCATTGTATTCAGGCTCTTGGGCAAATGATTCTATGATAACGCGCCACCTATCGCGTGGCGAATGGCATCATTGAAAACGCGCCAGCTGCCAGCCTGGCGCGGCGTCGGTTTGCATGAACACCAGTTGTGCCCGAGGGCGGGTAGCCTCCTTTATCTGGTGGCCCACCAAAACCGCCAGACGTCTGCTATCCAGTTTCTGCACCGTGAGCGCGAGCCCGCCTGCCGATGAGGTGGTGCCTGCCTCCTCCGGACCCAACGGTAACCGACGGGCAAGGGCGCGGAGCGTGGCTACGTCCAGCAGCCGCTCCAGCATCTCGCCCTGGAGTACAGCCTGCTCACCATGGCCCAGCGTGGCTGCCAGACGGTCAAATTCGATGTCACGCTGCGCAGCATGCGCGTTGGCGGCTAAAGCCACCAGCAGGCTATCCTCCACCATCTGTGTCTGAACCAGGGCGCGGTAGTTGCCCGCCAAGCGTTCATCCACCAGTGCCGAGCGCAGGCTGGCCATACCCACCAGCAGGCCGACGGCAAGCAGCCCCATGACCACTACCAGCGCGGCACCCTGTTGCTGTTTCATCGACCGACCTCCGGGAGAGTGCGTGACACAACCTGGTCGCGCTGCATGACATGCCAGCTGAACCTGCGCCTATCGTCGAATTCGAGCGTGACGCGGTAAAGGCCCGGCACTCCCTGGTTGCTCTTATCCCAAAGCTCGATTGCGCTGCAGCCGCGGTGGCCTTTATGCAGGCCTTCGATCAACGGCTGAGCATCCCGGCGCAGCGCACAGGTGGCATCATCGGCCAGTGAGTCGCTGATGTCATAACGATGCGCCTGGCCGTGTCGGATATCCCGCGTGAGTGCCTGGGTGGCAAAGATCAGTGCCTCCTGCTGCCGGCTCAAGGTTTCAACGCGCTCGAAGGTGGTAAACAGAGAGAGCACGAGCTGACCGGCGCCCAGAATGATGACGCTACCAATCACCAGGGCCACCATCATTTCCACCAGCGTGAAACCCGCCGCACACCCCTTGCGCATCAGCCCTCCTCCAGCGTCGGGAGAAGGAAGACGTAGTCAACGTGCTCATCGATACTGTCAGGGTCACGCGCTTTCATCACGATGGATACCGTCATCTCGCAGCCGCTTGCCACGACAGTGCGCCGAAGGCTGCCGACGCTCTCCCCGAGCGGTGCGCGCGAGTCATTAAACCACTGCGCCTGCCAGTCACCCTCCAGCGCTGCCACGTCGATACGCCGACAGCCCTGCAGACGAGAGAGCCGCCCCCAGGCACGCTCCTGGGCATCGAGGGCGGCAAGACTTGCCACCGAGTGCTGAAACCCCGCCATGGCGCCATGCAGCGAGGTCAGTTGCATGGCGGCCACGCCCATCAGTCCGAAGGCCAGCAGCGCCAGGGCCATCAGCGCCTCGATGAGCGTAAATCCCGTCTGGCGCGCCATTTACCAGCAGGTCTCGGGCAGGCGCTCTCCACGACTATCGAGCGTAAGGGCAGTTGCGCAACCATCCTCCCTGGAGGAAGCGGCACTGATCAAGTAGTAGCGCGCGGTAACGTGTGACGGGGCAAGGGTATAATGCCCGGTGGGCGACTCAGGCGTAATCGTGCAATCGTGATAGGTAAACCTGCGGCGATGACAGCGCTCGAGCTCGGCCGCGGCCTGCAAAAGCCCGGCGCGGGCATCGGTGCGCAGGGCAGCCTGCTGCTGACGGGTAACGCCTGAATAGGCCATGGCAGCGAGCAGGCCAAGAATGGCCATCACCACGACCAGCTCGATGAGCGTGAAGCCGCGCTGGTCCTTCGAAGGATGGCCAGCGCGTACAGCGAACGCATAAACCGCCTGGGTCAAATGAAGCTCCTGTCTCGGCCCGGGCATCGGCCCATCAACTGCTGACGATCACCTGCTCGCGCAGTTCCTTGGGCATGGAAAAGGTGATGTTCTCCTCGCGCCCTTCAAGCTCTTCAGGCACTGCAGCGCCCAAGGACTGCAGCTTGGCAATCACACCTTTCACCAATACTTCCGGGGCGCTGGCCCCGGCCGTGACACCGATGCGGCTGACGTTTTCAAGCCACTCGCCCTCGATCTGGTCGGCGTTGTCGATCAGGTAGGCGGGCGTCCCCATGCGCTCGGAAAGCTCACGCAGGCGGTTGGAGTTGGAGCTGTTGGGGCTACCCACCACCAATACCAGGTCACTGTCCGCTGCCAGCTCGCGCACGGCGTCCTGGCGGTTCTGTGTGGCGTAGCAGATGTCATCCTTGCGCGGCCCGCTGATCTCGGGGAACTTCCCACGCAGCGCATCGATCACCTTGGCCGTATCATCCATGGAAAGGGTAGTCTGGGTCACGAAGGCCAGGGTCGAAGGGTCGTTGACCGTAAGCTTGGCCACGTCTTCCTCATCCTCCACCAGGTAAATATGCCCGCCGTGGGTCGTGTCGTAGCGACCCATGGTGCCTTCCACTTCCGGGTGGCCTTCGTGGCCGATCAGGATGCACTCCTGGCCACGCTTGGCGTAGCGCAGCACTTCCATGTGCACCTTGGTGACAAGCGGGCAGGTAGCATCAAACACTTTCAAGCCACGCCGCTCGGCATCTGCCTGCACGGCTTGGGAGACGCCGTGGGCGGAAAAGATGACGATCACGTCATCCGGCACCTCGTCGAGTTCTTCGACAAACACCGCGCCACGTTCGCGCAGGCTTTCCACGACAAACCGGTTATGAACCACTTCGTGGCGGACGTAGATGGGCGGCCCGAACACATCCAGTGCCCGATTGACGATATCGATAGCGCGATCCACGCCGGCACAAAAACCACGCGGATTGGCTAGTTTGATCTGAATGGGCTGTGCTTGCGTCGGTTGCATAGTAGCGCCTTGATGCGCAAGGGCATCGCTTGGTGAATTAATGCGTGGTGACCGGCTTGACGTCGAGTACCTCGACCTCAAACGTCAGGGTACGCCCGGCCAGCGGGTGATTGAAGTCTACCTCGACCCGCTCGCCCTCGATGGTTTTGACCACACCGGGCAATTCCGTTCCTGCCTTGTCGGCAAACGACATCACCATGCCGACTTCTGGCGTTTCATCGCCAAAGTCGGCCCGTTTCAGGGTCTGGATGTTCTGCGGATTATGCTGGCCAAAGGCGTGCTCGGGCAGCACTTCAAAGGCACCAGTTTCGCCGGCGGCCATGCCTTTGATGGGATGCTCGAAGCCTGGCGGCAAATTGCCATCCCCGTACTGAAAGGTGGCTGGCGCCTTCTCCTTGGTGGAGTCGACCACCGTGCCATCTTCAAGCTTCAGGGTGAAGTGAAGGGTCACTTCCATGCCGTCATCAATCAGGTATTCACTCATGAGACTGCTCGCTGTAGGGTAACGCCCCGGCCAGCACCAGCACCGGGGCTTGAATGATGAGGGTGCCTAGACACTCGCGCGGGCGGCCTTTCTGCGCCGCCGGTCGCCCATTACCGACTCCCAGATCAGACCAATGGCGCCCAGCGTAATGCCGATATCCGCCACGTTGAATGCCGGGTAGTACCAGCCGGCAACATGAAACGACAGAAAGTCGACCACGTAGCCATGCATCAGGCGGTCATATAGATTGCCCAAGGCTCCGCCGATGATCAGCGGCAGCGAAATGGCCAGCAACGTTTCATCCGCCTTGACCCGCGAAAGCCAGATGGTCAGGCCTACGCTTGCCCCTATGGCAATAATGGCGAAAAACCAACGCTGCCAGCCGGGGTGGCTTGCCAGAAAGCTGAACGCCGCCCCGGTGTTGTGCATCAACGTCAGGTTGAAAAACGGCAGCACTTCCACCGGCTGCAGATACCCCAACTGACTGCTGGCAATCGCCTTGGTGGCCAGGTCCAGCACGATAACGGCCACCGCCACCCACAGCCAGCGCAGCGGCTGGCGCATGGGCGGGCGCTTCAGGGTTTCATCACTGCTCGATAGCGTATCAGGCATAGTAGCGCGTCTCACCGTTGCCCTCGGGCAGGTTGGAGATACAGCGGCCACACAGGTCCGGATGATCTGCATGGGTGCCGACATCAGCGCGGTGGTGCCAGCAGCGCTCGCACTTCTGATGATCGCTTGCACTGACTGCCACTTTCAAACCGTCAAGCTCGGTGCTCTCCGCATTTTCCGCCGCGCTCAAAGGTGCCAGATGCACTTCACTGGTCAGCATCACAAAGCGTAGCTCATCGCCCAGCTTGGCCAGGGTAGCGCTGAGCTCATCGCTGACATACAACGTCACTTCCGCTGCCAGGCTGCCCTTGATCACCTTGGCATTACGTGCATCTTCCAGGCACTTGTTGACCGCGTGCTTGACCTCGAGCACCTGCTCCCAGAACGCGCGGCCCAGCTCGGCGCCCTCTTCCAGGGTACCCAGGCCGGTGTAGTAGGTTTCCAGCAGCACGCTGTCGCCGCGCGCGCCAGGGATATGCTCGAAAATCTCTTCGGCGGTGAACGAAAGAATCGGCGCGACCCAGCGGGAAAGCGCTTCGACCACATGGTAAAGCGCGGTCTGGGCGCTGCGCCGTGCCAGCGAATCCGCCTGGGTGGTGTACTGGCGGTCCTTGATCACGTCCAGATAGAAGCCGCCCAGCTCACGGGCACAGAAGCCGTGCACCTGCTGGTAGACATCCAGGAAGCGATACTCTTCGTAGGCCTTGTCGATGCGTCCTTGAAGCTGGGCCGCGCGGTCCACCACCCACTGATCCAGCGCCAGCATATCGCCAAAGGCGACCTGATCCGTTGCCGGGTTGAAGCCGTTGAGGTTGGAGAGCAGAAAGCGTGCGGTGTTACGGATACGCCGGTAGACATCCGCGGTGCGTTTCAGAATCTCGTCAGAAACCGCCATTTCACCAGAGTAATCGGTAGAGGCTACCCACAGGCGCAGAATATCCGCGCCGAGCTTGTCCATCACCGACTGCGGCGCTACCACGTTACCCAGCGACTTGGATTGCTTGCGACCCTGGGCGTCCACGGTAAAGCCGTGGGTCAGCAGCTGACGATAGGGTGCATGACCGTCGATGGCCGAGCCGGTCAGCAGCGACGAGTGGAACCAGCCGCGGTGCTGATCCGAGCCTTCCAGGTACAAATCGGCACGCGGGCCGCTCTCGTGACCGTGTGGGTGCGAACCGCGCAGCACGTGGCGGTGCGTGGTGCCGGAGTCGAACCACACGTCCAGCGTATCGGTGACCTTGTCGTACTCCGCCGCCTCGGCGCCGAGCAGATCAGCAGGGTCGAGGCTGAACCAGGCATCGATGCCCTGCGCTTCCACGCGCGTGGCCACCTCTTCCATCAGCTCGACGGTGCGCGGGTGCAGCTCGCCGCTCTGCTTGTGCAGGAAGAACGGGATCGGCACCCCCCAGTTGCGCTGGCGCGAGATGCACCAGTCCGGGCGGTTGGCGATCATGCTGTGCAGGCGTGCCTGGCCCCAGGCAGGCGTGAACTGCGTGGCCTCGATGCCTTCCAGGGCACGCTCGCGCAGGGTCTTGCCATCCTTGCCCTGGATATCCATGCCCACGAACCACTGAGCCGTTGCACGGTAGATGACCGGGGTCTTGTGGCGCCAGCAGTGCATGTAGCTGTGCACGATGGGTTTATGCGCCATCAGCGCACCCACTTCTTCAAGCTTTTCGATGATGTTGGGGTTGGCTTTCCAGATCATCTGGCCGCCAAAGAACGGCAGGTCATCGACATACACGCCGTTGCCCTGCACCGGGTTCAGCATGTCGTCAAAGCTCATGCCGTGGGCGCGGCAGGTAGTGAAGTCGTCCAGGCCGTAGGACGGCGCGGAGTGAACGATACCGGTGCTGCCCACTTCCGACTCGACGTAATCCGCCAGATACACCGGCGACAGACGATCATAGAACGGGTGGCGGAAGTTGATCAGGTCAAGCTTTTCGCCCTGGGTGGTAGCGATGACCTCGCCTTCCAGGCCAAAGCGCTCAAGGCAGCTCTCCACCAGCTCTTCGGCCAGCAGCAGCAAGCGCTCGCCGGTATCCACCAGCGCGTAGGTGAACTCGGGGTGCACGTTAAGCGCCTGGTTGGCGGGGATGGTCCAGGGCGTGGTGGTCCAGATCACGACAGCGGCGGGCTTGGACAGTGCGCTCAGGCCGAACGCGGCGGCAAGTTTCTCGGCGTCTTCCACCGGGAAGGCAACATCGATTGCATCGGATTTCTTGTCCTGATACTCGACTTCCGCTTCGGCCAGGGCCGAGCCGCAGTCAAAGCACCAGTTGACCGGCTTCAGACCCTTGAAGACAAACCCAGCATCGACCATGTCGGCCAGTGCGCGAATCTCGCCCGCTTCGTTGGCATACTCCATGGTGCGGTAGGGGTGATTCCAGTCGCCAATCACCCCCAGGCGCACGAAATCCGCCAGCTGCGTCTCGACCTGGGCACTCGCGTACTCCCGGCACAGCTCACGCGCTTTTTGCGGCGCCAGGTGCTTGCCGTGGGTCGTTTCCACCTTGTGCTCGATCGGCAGGCCGTGGCAGTCCCAGCCCGGCACGTAGGGGGCATCGAAGCCCGCCAGGTTCTTCGATTTGACGATGATGTCTTTCAGGATCTTGTTGACGGCGTGACCGATATGAATACTGCCGTTGGCGTAGGGAGGGCCATCGTGCAGAACGAACAGCGGCGCGCCCGCACGCGCTTCGCGCAGGCGCTGGTACAAGTTCATGTCCTGCCAGCGGGACACCCGCCCCGGCTCCTGCTTGGGCAGCATGCCGCGCATGGGAAAGTCGGTTTCAGGCAAGTTTAGCGTGTGCTTATAGTCCATGGTTCGGTCAGCCGTTGTTAGCATCGGCAGCGTCATCCGCCGAAGAAGAATCAGAAGAAGTTGTCTTGAAAGCCACTTTCTCGGCAACCACCGCCTCACGCCCAAGGGGGGCCGAGGCCAGCGGTAGCGCGTGATTACGGTCAGTCACTGCCGTCGCAAAGTAGCGATGCGCCTGGCACTGATCGCGCTCGATTTGTGCTTTCAGCGCGTCGAAGTCGTCAAATTTCACCTCCCCGCGCAGGCGCGCACAGGGATATACCGTCATGCGCTGACCATAGAGGTCGCCTTGAAAATCGAACAGATGAACCTCGAGGGTCGGCCGCCTGGAACCGACGGTAGGCCGAAAACCGACATTGCCGACGCCCTGGTACTGCCTGCCGTCTTCAAGCGAGACTGCTACCGCGTAGACGCCGCGCAGGGTCAGGGGCTTGGGGAGCAGCGGCAGGTTCGCGGTGGGCACGCCGATGGTGCGCCCCAGCTGCTGGTCGCGCACTACGCGCCCACCTACCGAATAGGCGCGGCCCAGCAGGGTTGCCGCCGCGGCAAAGTTTCCGCAGGCAAGCAGCGTGCGCACCCGTGAACTCGACACGCGCTCGCCTTCGACCGTAAAGGTTCGGGTATGCTCCACCCCGAAGCCGCGCTCACGCCCCACCGCTGCCAGCAGCGCGAAATCACCCTGGCGATCACAGCCAAAGCGAAAGTCATCGCCGACCACCAGATGTTTGACGTTCAGCCCCTCGATCAATACCTGATCGATGAACTCTCGTCCGGTCAGGCTACGCAGCGCGTTGTTGAAGGGCAGGCACACCACCTGCTCGGCACCATGCTCACCCAGCAGGCGCACCTTTTCGCGCAGGCGCGTCAGTCGGGGGGGCGCCTGATCACCGGCAAAATATTCACGCGGCTGGGGCTCGAACACTACCACCGTTAACGGCACGCCCAGGCGGGCAGCGTGCTCACGGCACTGCTGCAGGATCGCCTGATGACCGCGGTGCACACCATCGAAATTACCGATGGTGGCCACGCAGCCCTGGTTGACCGCTGCCAGATTGTGCAGACCTCGAATGACGCGCATGGCACCTCAGCCGTTGTAGTTTGCCCCTTTCCCGCCTCTTCAGGCGTTGGCGAAGCGTAAAAACCCCTGATTATAGCGAACCCGCCGCACTAAATGTCCAACTCTCTCTGCATCAACCGCAAGATTCAACTCTGCATCTTGAAATGGCGCAGCCGCAAGCCAAGCGCTGCCAGCCAGATAAAGTAGAGCGAGCCCCCCAGGCCGACCAGCATGGCCACCCAGCCCACGCGCTGCCACAGACTGAAGTCCAGCCACACCTGCCATGGCGGCGAGACGACATAGAGCGCCACGGTCATCAGGATGCTGCCTCCGCCAAGCTGCACTGCATAGCGCCCCCAGCCGGGTTGAAAGACCAGCACGCCCTGCTTGTGCAGCAGATAGCCTAGAAGCCCGGCGTTAAGAAATGCCGACAGCGCCGTTGCCAGCGCAAGCCCCGCGTGAGCCAGCGGCCAGATCAGGACAAGATTGAACACCATGTTGGCGACCATGGCGACAATCCCTACCTTGACCGGTGTCTTGGTGTCCTGACGAGCGAAGAAGCCCGGCGCCAGCACCTTGATCAGCATGAACGCCACCAGGCCAAACGCATAGGCGCGCAGGCTCATGGCGGCCATCTGGATATCGGTGTCGGTCATTGCCCCATAGTGGAACAGGGTAATCAGTAACGGTTCGGCCAGTACCGCCAGCGCCAGGGCGGCGGGCAAGCCCAGCAGCAGTACCACGCGCAGCGCCCAGTCGAGCATGGCGGCAAAATGCGTCCTGGACTGCGCGGCATGACGCTTGGAAAGTGCTGGCAGAATCACCGTGGCGATCGCCACGCCAAATACGCCCAGCGGAAGCTCCACCAGGCGATCGGAATAGTAGAGCCAGGAGACACTGCCGGCGGCGAGCAAGGATGCCAGCACGGTATCCAGCAGCAGGTTGATCTGGGATACCGATACGCCAAACAGCGCCGGCGCCATCAGCTTCAGGATACGCTTGACGCCTTCATGGGCAAAATTGGGCCAGGGCGTGGGCAAGAGCCCCAGGCGCACCAGAAACGGCACCTGGAAGATCAACTGGGCGGCGCCGGCGATCAGCACCCCCCAGGCGAGCGCCATGGCAGGCTCGTCCATCAGTGGCGTCAGAAACAGCGCCGCGCCGATCAGCGAAAGATTCAGCAGTACCGGCGTGAAGGCGGGCACGGCAAAGCGGTTCCAGGTGTTCAGCACGCTGCCGGAAAACGCCGTGAGCGAAATCAACAGCAGATATGGAAACGTCAGGCGCAGCATATCGGCGGTCATGGCGAGCTTGCCCGGGTCACTGCCAAACCCCGGCGCAAACACCCAGATAAGCCACGGCGCGCACAGCATCGCCAGCGCCGTGATCAGCGCAAGCAGTGCTGTCAGACTTCCCGCCACCGCGTTCAACAGCTCGCGAATCTCCTGCTTGGTGCGCTGGGTCGAGTACTCGGAAAGTACCGGCACGAAGGCCTGATTGAACGCCCCTTCGGCAAACAGGCGACGCAGGAAATTGGGGATCTTGAACGCCACGAAAAAGGCATCCGCCCCGTCGCTGGCGCCCAGCAGCGTCGCCACCACCACGTCACGCACCAGCCCCATTACCCGCGACAGCATGGTCATGACACTGACCACCAGCCCCGAGCGCATGAGCCCGTGCGCCGGCGCCACGTTGGCGGCAGATGAGGGGTCGCCTGCAGGCGTGCTTTGGGTCATCGCTTTTATCCGTTCACGCGGGCAGGTTGCCCGCTTACCATCGCCAGGAAAAACCATCAGACACAAAAAAACCGGCCGCAGCCGGTTTTTTATGGCGCCTGCCGGCTTACGCCGCCAGTGCCTTGATACGCTTGTTCAAACGGCTTTTCAGGCGCGCCGCTTTCTTCTTGGAAAGCACGTCCTTGTCAGCAATACGGTCAACGACCGGCTGCATCACCTTGAACTCTTCCATTGCCTTGCCATGGTCGCCGGTGTTGATGGCCTTGATCACACGCTTGATGTAGGTGCGGACCATGCTGCGCTGGCTGGCTTTCAGGACGCGACGGTTCTCGGCCTGGCGGGCGCGCTTGCGAGCTTGCTTGCTGTTCGCCACTGGTATCTCCTTGGAGAATAAAGGTTGCCGCTGATTCGGCAACGGATTAACTTTGTGTTTGTCGGAGGGCGCTCGCCCAATCACGACATTTCCGTAACAACCAATTGATTTGAAGAGCTTTCAAGCTCATTCAAAGTGTGTGACCGGCAGTTGATGTGACTGCCCGCCCACGGGTCTTGTCTGAGAGGATGGCGTAGTCTATCACGCGTAAAGCCGCCAGGCTAGCGGGTATCACGCCGTTCAGGGCAGCGGCTGGCCGGTGGGCGCGAGTATCTTGCGCAGAAAGCGCTGCGTGCGCGGGTCCTTGGGCGCGGTGAACAACTCCTGTGGCGGGGCCTGCTCGATGATCTGCCCTTCGTCCATGAATACCACCCGGTCTGCCACGTCGCGGGCAAACTGCATTTCGTGGGTGACGATGATCATGGTCTGCTGCTCGGAGGCGAGCTGTTTCATCAGGCTCAGCACCTCCCCTACCCACTGCGGGTCCAGTGATGACGTCGGCTCGTCAAACAAAATTACATCGGCGTTGGCCGCCATGGCGCGCCCGATGCCGATACGCTGCTGCTGACCGCCGGAAAGCGCGGCCGGATAGGCATCGTGTTTATCGGCCAGGCCGATACGCTCGAGAATCTCCCGGGCGCGGGCATGGGCCTGCTGCCGGGGTATCTTGTCGACCACGATCATGCCTTCGCTGATATTCTCAAGGGCCGTCTTGTTGGCAAACAGGCCGTAGTTCTGAAACACGAACGCCGTACGCCGGCGCAGCTTCAGGATATCCGCCCGGCTGGCGCGCTGGGCGTCCACCTGCACGCCCCCTACGGTAATGCGCCCTGAATCCGGCCGCTCCAGAAAATTGATACAGCGCAGCAGGGTGGATTTTCCCGTGCCCGAGGGGCCGATGATGACGATGATCTCGCCCCGCGCAAGCGTCAGGTCGATGTCGGCAAATACGTTCTGCTTGCCAAAGCGCTTGGTCACTGCCTCAAGAGTAATCATCGCTGGTACGCCCTGTTGAGATAGGTTTCCAGGCGCCGCTGCCCCCAGGAGAGCAACTCCACCACGACCCAGTAGATGATTGCGACCAGCAGGAAGGCTTCCAGATACAGAAAGCTGCTGGAAGCCTCTTTTTGCGTCGCCCCCATCAGCTCGGTGACGCCCAGCGTAAAGGCCAGCGACGTCGCCTTGATCATGTCGATGAAGTAGTTCATCAGCGTGGGAGTAGCCACACGCGTCGCCTGGGGCAGAATGATGCGCCGCATCAGCTGCGGCTGGGTCATGCCGATGGAGAGCGCCGCCTCGGTCTGGCTGCGGTCGATCCCCACGATGGCTGCGCGAATGGATTCGGCCATGTATGCCGAGAAATGCAGCGTCAGGCCAAGCACCGCCGCCGTGACACCGTTGATCGACACCAACGCTTCGACCAGCTGCGGCAGGCCGTAATAGAACAGGAACAGCTGGACGAGCAGCGGCGTGCCGCGAAAAAACGAGATAAACAGTAGCGCCAAACCGTTCAAAAGCGGCACGCGGGTCACACGGACCACCGCCAGCAGGCAGGCAAACACCAGTGCAAACAGCATGGCAATAGTCGCCATCTGTAGCGTCAGCGGTAGATAGCTCAGCAGGACCGGTAACAGCCCCCACATGTATTCCAGGTTTAGCATGTCGGCATCGCTTATAAGCAAACGGCCGTGGGCTACCCACGGCCGTGTTCAATACATAGCTTCAGATGACAGCGTAGCGGTTATTCCGGCTGTTGCGTGATATCCGTATCAAACCATTTTTCGGAAATTTCGCGCAGCTTGCCGTTCTCGCGAAGCTCGGCTAGCGCTTCATCCACCCGGTCGCGATGAGCATTGCCCGCCTCGTCATCCCGAAACGGCAGAGCGTTTTCGATGACCGTAAACGGCTGGCCGGCAAGCGCCAGCGGCAGGCCGCGCTCCTTGATGACCTGGGTCGCGCTTACCCGGTCCATGACAAAGGCATTGATACGCCCGAGCGCCACATCCTGCTCCACGTTGGATTCGTAGGTGCGAATATCGATCCCATCGGCATTGGGCAACTCACGCAGCAGCTGCTCGTAGTTGGAGCCCAGGTTTACCGCCACGGTCTTGCCGGAAAGATCTTCCACGCCATTGATGGTGTCATTACCGGCGCGGACCACGACCTGTGCTCCGTCATATACGTAGGGCGCGGTAAATACATACTTGGCCTGGCGCTCTGGGGTGATGGTGATCTGGTTGGCAATGGTATCGATGCGCCCGGAATCCAGCATGCCGGCAAGGCCCGAGAAGCTCGCGGTCACGAACTCGACGTCATCGCCGGTTATCTCGCCTACCGCGTTGAGAACGTCCACTTCGAACCCTTTAAGCTCGTTGCGCTCGACGAAGGTAAAGGGGAAATAACCGCCGGACATGCCCACTCGCAGCGTATCCGCCTGCGCCTGAACGGTGGCAAGACCACTTGCCACGCTCAGGGTGAGGGCCGCGGCCAGCTGGGCCAATCGACGAGATGTGATTCGGCGTGTACGTGTCATCTGCAGGTATCCTCATGGGCAAGCACTGCCTGCCGGGTTCGACGGTTAGCTTCTGCCACTCTTGTTTAGCGGTGTAGCAGCTATGAACGCATCATAAATACAAAAAAGAATATTAAAAATAGTTTTTATTCATTATAGCTATTAATAACGACATCAGGTCAGCGCGGAGGCGGGACGCCGTATACATCTACTTTCTAAAAAAGTGTAGACGTTAAATAGCACTGGCGTTAGCCAAGGCGGTCAACGAGTGCCTCACGGCGCTGACGGACTACCCCGTAATGTTCTTGAACGTCTTGGGCGAGGCAGGTTGTCGGTCGGCGTCAAGTATGGCGCCACCGAGTGCGGCAAACTCCTGACCTAGCGCGACCAGCTTGCCTAACTGCAGCTTGTCAAAGCCGCGCTTACGCTTGGGCTTCTCGACGATCAGGCTTACTCCGCTCAACACGTTCGCTTCTTCCAAAAACGCGTCGGCAGAGGGCATCACACCCGGCGGATAGGCATTTGCGACCCGCACCGGGTTTTGGGGAGTAGCGCCCGACACCAGGTATACCTGCAGGGAAGAGTCGTAATCTGCCTCTCAGGATAACTTGCCCCTAATGAACTTTCATGGCAGCTTTCAGTATCTTTAGAAGCGTTAAAGTTATAAGGAGCAGTTCATTGAAATGTACGGCGTGCCAAGAAGGCCATTTGACACCCAGTTTTATCGACGCACTTTTTCGCAGCCATACATGTGATCACTGCGGTGGTAACTGGATATTGATCGAAGATTACATCAGTTGGAAAGAGCGCCACCCTGAACATGTATTTGACGATGGCCATATCGAAAACATCGATGCTGAAGATACGATAGGCGCGATGATCTGCCCCATGACGGGCAGTATCATGAGCAAGTTCCGAATTACCAAGGACCACGCCCATCGCATCGACTATAGCGCCAGAGTCGGCGGTGTCTGGCTCAATAAAGGCGAGTGGGAAATGCTGGTGGCGGAGGGCCTGGCAGGCAACCTGAATGCCATTCTCACCGATCACTGGCAGCAGCGCATTCGCGAAGAGCGAACCAGCGATACCTTCGCCCACCTCTATCGCCAGAAGTTTGGCGACAGCGATTACGAGAAAGCCCTGGAAATCCGCCAGTGGCTGAACGATCACCCACAAAAACCCGACCTGCGGGCGTTTTTGATGGCCGAGAACCCGTTTTCTGCCATCGAGTAGCATGACTCAGCGCCGCGGCCCGGGCGGCTGTCGCCACGTCACACCGGGCCGCCACTGCGGATGCTTCGCTGGCGCTCGTTATGCCGCCAAGATGGGTGCATTAACACGGGGCCAGGCGCTATAACCGTTCGGGCAGGCTATTGGTATTATCCAGGCGCGGTTCCTGTTTCAGCAGTTAGGCACGGCAAGCCCGAATCTCATGATCGAACTCCTTGAAACAGCGTTTTTCGGTTGCTATCTCCCGCCTGGGGTCGGCGAGATCAGGTCAGGTTTCATCCTGCCTTACACGGCCCCACTGACCAACCCCTTCGGCGATCAGACTGAGCTGGCGTACCACCAGGGCGCCGGTTTCTTCATCGCCCCCCGTGAGCTGACGGCGCTTGAATTCGCGCTTGATCGCTTCCCAGCGCGCTTTTTCCTCATCGCTTAACGTACCGCGCAGCTCCTTGAGCTTGAGCAGATTCTCTTCCGCTCCGTGGGTGAGCAGCTGCGCCTCGCCGACATAGTGGTCGTCGATGATGTCCTCAAGCTCTTCTTCACTGAGGATAGGCGAAATCTTTTCCGCCAGGCGGTTCATGTTCCGGTAACTGCCCTGCAGGCGGAAAGGCGGTTCGGTGCGGTACTCATCGGCCTGGGCGCTGGAGGCGATGTACTGCTGGTTGACGCGCAGCACCACCTCGCGCACCTTGAACATGTTCTTCAGCACGGCAACGATCTCTTCGCGCTCTGCGGCGCTGTAGTCGTGCTCGAAATCGGTGCTCGGCACGTCCCGTCCGGCGGCCATGTCGGCAAAACGGTAGAAGTCGTCCAGTCCGCGTGTCGCCAACGGCGCCAGCACCGTATTGGCGCTCATCGAGTTCTCGATATAGGAGAGCGCGAACACATCCTCCATCCCGCTCAGCACGTCTCCCAGGTTATACACATCCGCCCGGTTGGCGAGCATGTCCGGCACCTTGAAGACATCGCCGCTTTCGGTATACGGGTTACCCGCCATGGCAATGCAGAACCGTTTGCCACGCATATCATAAGTCTTGGTACGGCCGTTCCAGATGCCGTCGATACGCCGGCTGCCGTCACACAGCGAAATGAATTTCTGCAGGAACTCCGGATGCGTATGCTGAATGTCATCGAGATAGAGCATGACGTTGTTGCCCATCTCAAACGCCAGGTTCAGCTTGACCAGCTCCGCTCTGGCGGTGGAGTGCGTGGCTGAGTCCGGGTCCAGCGATGTCACATCGTGGCCAAGGCTTGGGCAGTTGATCTTCATGAAGATCAGCCCGAGACGGTTGGCCACATACTCCATCAGGGTGGTCTTGCCGTAGCCTGGTGGCGAAATCATCATCAGAAGGCCGCTGTTGTCGGTACGCCGGGTATCACCCACGGTGCCCATCTGCTTGGCCAGGTTGTCGCCGATGATCGGCAGGTAGCTCTGGGTAATGAGCTTGTTGCGCACAAAGGAGTTCAGCGGCCTGGGCGCGTACTCTTCGAGTCTCAGACGCTGGCGCTGCTCCTGGAGAATACGCTGACGCCGCTCCTGAAGCGCGGACCAGTCGCGCACGGCAATTTGCTGATGATGGCGTAGCCGCTCCTGGAAGTCGTCCAGCTGTAAAGCGAGCTGCTGCTTGTCAAGGCGCTCGTGCTGGCCCAGGAGCCCCTCGACGGTAAAGGCAAGCTCGACGCTATGCGCCGTGGTCTTGAGCCGCTCGGCGGTGTTGAGCATGGCGATGGCCTCCGGCAGGTAGTGCAGCAGCGCCTCCTGCCCTGCCTGCCTGGCATGCGCCTGAAGCCAGTGTGAGGTGATGGTCCACCGCGCGCCGGGCTGGCCCATGACCACGGCCAGCGCCTCCTGAAAGTGCCCGTAATGCCCCTGGCGCTGCATGGTAGTGGAAAAGCTCTCCACCAGGTTGGCCGCGTACTGGGTCACCGGGAAGCTATCGCCCTCTTCGGCCAGCTGGCGCACCAGAAACTCGGTGGCGCTGGCAAGCTGGCTTTGCGAGCCGCCAAGCTGGTGCGTCTTGAGGAAGGCCTCGAGCTGTGGCTTCACTTCCTGTATCAAGGCGTGAATCAAGTCGTCGTTGTCCATGATTCGACACAGAATACCCGCCGACAGGCAGCGGGCGCGCAGGTTGCGCGTAGCCTTCTCGTCGCTCGAGCGGTCGGCCCAGAACAGCATGCCGAACGCCCGGGGCAAGGGGCCGAAACCAAGCTGCCCTGCGCTTTGGCGGGCGGGCCAGAGGGTTTTCACGATCAGCGCTGCATCATGGTCATGAATGCCCTTCTCGTATCCTTCGCGATAGCGCGGCGAAGCAAAGCTGGCGATGTGACGCTGCAACTCCTCGACGTCTTCGACATTGACCTGCGGGGCCCCCGGCGCCGCCAGCTCCTGCATGAACAGGTAGGCAAGGTATTCGGCACGGTAGACGGTGCGGCTTTCCGAAGGCAGCGACATGCTCCAGTAATCCTGCAGCTCGGTCAGGCGCGAGTCCTCCAGCGGCTCATAGTACTGAGTTCCCGTCAGATGGAGCATGATGTGATCGTTACGCGGTACCAGCGTCAGATCGAGGTTTTGCTGGTTGACACTGAAACGGTGGCGCGGCCCCAGGCGAATCACATTGCCACCGGACTCGTAGATATCGGCACGGTCGCGTACGCTGCGCAGTGCCGCATCCTGGGAGGCGCGCAGGCGCCCGGCGATATCGTCCGCCTCCAGGTTGGCGCCGGCGCTGCGCAGTTCGTCCACCATGCTGCGCACCTTGGCCACCATGGCGTCTGCGGCGAAAAAGCTATGCAGCTCTTCCAGCGTTTCAAAACGTTCGGTGCGGCGCGCCACGTTGGCCAGAATTCGCTGGCTGGCCTCGGTCAAGGTGGCAACCCGGCGCTGGCGCTCGTCCTGAAGCTGCTGACGCCGGCCTTCGATACTTTCATGGGCGCTTTCACGCTGCTCGAGAATGGTGGTCAAGAACTCGTCGAATTCACCAAACTGGCTTTCCAGCTCCTGGAGCTGATCCAGCATGCGCGTCATCAACTGATCACAGTCATCGGGTTCTCGCAGCGCCCCTACCCCGTTGGCAAGGCTTTGCTCAAACAGGCGAATCTGGGCGGCAAACTGGGCCTGGGCTTCAGCGCTGCCCTGCTCGCGCAGGCGGATTTCCGCTTCGGAGCGCTGCTGGTTGATGGCAGCATAAATGCTGGAAATGTTTTCGGTAATACGCGTCTGCTCGACGGCATCGCCACCCGACATCGAGGAAAGCAGCCCCTGAATCATATCCAGGCCCGAGGTCAGCTCACGGTACTGCGCCACACACTCGGCAAGCGCCTGGCGGGTGTGTGACTCGCCCACCTGGGCCTTGAGCTCCGCCAGCGTTTCACGATAACCCTCCAACGCTTCAGGCTGAGCCAGAAAGGTGAAGGTCTGCCGAGTGAGCGATGTTTCCGCCTTGTCCAGCGCCTCGACCAGGGTTTCAAGCCGCTTCTCGTCGAGATAGCGGCGCTCGCGAAGCGCCATCAGCCGGCCTCGGTGGTCGCGCAGGCGCTTGAGATAGGTCACGAACACATCGGGGGTTTTCCAGCTGCTGGGCTTGAGCTCACGCAACAGCTCGGTTTGCTGCTTTTCTACCTCATCCAGCGCCTTGGCTGTCTGAGCGCGAATGGCCTGCACCTTTTCGTACTCGTCGAGCATCAGCTCAGCGGTATGCTTGAGCTGCTCCAGCGCTTCGTGAATGGCGCTGAAATCCGGCTCGCCAATCCAGTAGAACTGGTTCAAGGTGCGATCGACACGGCGGATAATGGCGTTGAAATGCCGCTCGTTCGCCTGCTGTTCGCCGGAGAGCTGCACGATACTGTTCAGCTCGGCAATGCCGCGCACCAGCTCAGGGTTCCCGATTCGGCCAAGAGGGGTGTCGTTGCGCACCGCGTCCTGGGCGTGGAAGCGCTCGGACATGAATGGCGTGTCCCATACCTGGATAGGATGCACCAGCGTCGGCTCATCTTCGGCATAAAAGATTGCCAGATGCCCGTTCTCCAGCAGCGCCGCGCCATGGCCCACCATGGGGGTATCCACCTGCTTGCGAATCAGGTTGTAACGGTAGAGCACCACGTGCCCGGTACGCGGGGCATAAAAGACGTACAGGACATCTTCGCCATTCGGTGAGCGCACCATCCGCTTGAAGCGTAGATCCTCTTCCGGCACTTCGTAGGTGGTGAGTTCCCCCGTGTTCAGGTAGAACCCCGAGGGAAATATCAGACCATGGTTTTCCGGAAGCTCGATCACCGAGCCGGCCATGGCATCGATTCGCTTGACGTGCTGCTCGGCACGGTTGAAAAGATAGTAACGCCACTGCTTTTCATTGAACGGCAGTATACGCACAAGCAGCACCGGCCCCAGGTCTGCATACTCGAACGTCGCATCGTCCAGCGACTGCGAGTCGGACTCCACCGGGTCGGTGAAAATTCCCTCGCCACTGCTGGTATTGTTTTCGATCTTGAAGGTGATATGGCCACGCAGGTTATCGACGAAGACAGTATCGAGAATATTCAGGTGGGGCGCGCGTCCCTGTTCCTGCAGGTCACGCCCTGCCGGCTTCCAGGGGAAGGCAAAGCGGTCAGGAAATACCAGGTCACGCTCGCCCCGGTTATCAATGTAGCGGCTGACCTCACCTTGGCCTGTCAACTCCCAGCGGAAGACGCGTACATCGCTTAGCTTCTCGCCAATCTGAAAGGCAATCAGCAGCTTGTTGTTGAGCGTCACCAACTGCACGAGGGTGGCGTGACTGTAATACTGCTGCAGCTCCTTGAAATCCCTTGCAAACTGCTCGTCGGTCAAGAAACTGTCGGTAAAGGAGGCTTCTGCAAGCTCGAGCCCATCGTCATCGTCCTTGAGATGGTAGAGAGCGAAGATATCGCTGGCATCCAGCGTCTTGCGCAAGCCAAGCTGCACGTTGAACCCGAACAGGATCTGGTCGCCGATGCGCACCATGTCACGCGCGATCGCGTTATTTTCAGTTCGCACACGCGCCCGGCCTAGAAGCGCCATGCTGCTGCTTCCGAAAACGTCCGCGCGCGCTTCGTTCAAGCGTGCAACGGAGACGTCCAGCTCATTGCCCTGGGTGCTCAGACGGCGTTGAATGGTTTCGAATGCCGTGCTTTCTCTGACGATATTCTCGACCGAAGCGTGCTCCTGCGATACCGCGTCCTTAGACATAGTGCTCATCCTGAAAAGAGTGCTCAAGCGAAACAGCAAAGACCGCAGCGATAACACATGCGGTCTTGTAAAGGCCAGGAACCATGTGACGGCATCATGCCCGTCCTGGCATTGGATGAATGGCCGCTTTTATCAGGCCGATTCTGAGGACTTACCGGGGCTCATGGCACGATTGGCAAGCCCTGCCAAGGTGGCCTGCAGCGCCGGCGATTTGTCGAGTACGCCCTGAACGGTCTTGCCATAGCCAAGGCCGGTGGCGAACTTCTCGAAGATACCGCCGTCGCCGCCTATCAGCTCGAACTTGGCGTTCTGCAGCGCCGCGGCCATGACCTTGCCGTTTTCCAGCATGCCGATGCGCTGCGCTTCGATCTGGGCCATCACTTCCTTCTCGTGGACTTCCAGGTTCATGCGGAATTCCTCGAAGTGACGCGCTTCCTCGGACATGTTGTCGTAGGCGCGCAGCTTCTCGACCAGTCCATTCGCTTCGGCCTTGGCCATCGCTTCGCGAGCCTGTGCCTTGGCGGCACCCAGCTTCTCTTCGCCCATGGCTTCGGCTTCCAGGCGCTGCTCGAGCACGCGCACTTCGGCCATGCCGGCTTCCTCGTCGGCCTTGGCCGTGGCGGTCTTGACTTCCGCCTGGGCGAGGCCTTCGCTACGCTGAGCGTGGGCACGCGCTTCAAGCACCTGCGCCTCGGCCAGGCCGTCTGCTGCGGTCAGAGCTTGATGACCACGCGCCTGTTTTTCATCAGCAGCAGCGCGTTTTTCAGCAGAGTCCAGCTCCGCCTGAGCACGGATGATCGTCTCTTCAGCCTCGAGCTTGGAGCGTTCGTAGGCCGCTTCGGCTGCGCGAACTTCCTTGGTCTTGCTCTCTTCGGCCTCGGCCTGAGCCGCGGTCAAGCGGGTGACCTTCTTCCGCTCGGCTTCGGCACGGTTGCGTACATCGTTGATGTTCTCTTCTTCCTCGGCCACGCTGCGCTCGACGGCGATACGCTGGCTGGTGATATCGGCAATTTCCTTGCGTTCCTCTTCCAGCGCCTTCTCCATGCCGATGCGCTCGATCTCTACCGCGCGCTCACGGTTGACGTCCTCGAGCTCCCGGGCCTGACGGATACGCACGTCTTCGATCTGCACCGCACGCTCACGCGCCTTGGCAGCCATCTCGATCTGACGCTGCTTGTTCTCTTCGGCAATCGCCAGCTCTTCATCGGTCTTGATGCGTGCCGCTTCACTCTTGGAGCGCTCCTGATGCAGAACCTGCTCGGCCTCGGACTCTTCCCGCGAGCGCAGGCTCTCGATTTCACGGCGCTGGCGCGCTTCTGCATCGGCCTGGGTGCGCTCGAGCTCGAGGGCGGCCTCACGGGCCGAGACGTTCTTGCGCTGGATCTCGAGTTCCTGATCACGCTCCAGGCGGTTGGTTTCCACATTGTGCTTCGCCGTGATCTCGGTGATGCACTTGATACCTTCGGAATCCAGAATGTTGTGCGGGTCGAGCGAACTCTTGGGCGTCTGCTCCAGATAGTCGATTGCGACGTCTTCCAGCACATAGCCGTTCAGATCCTGACCGATGGTCTCGACGATGGCATCGCGGAACTGCTGGCGCTCATCAAAGAGCTGCATGAAGTCCATCTTCTTGCCGACGGTCTTCAGCGCTTCGCTGAACTTGGCATTGAACAGCTCATTGACCGCATTGCGATCAGACGCTCGATTCACGCCCACCGACTTGGCCACCCGCAGCACGTCCTCGGCGGTGGCGTTGACGCGCAGGTAAAAGGCCACGCTGATATCGGCACGCAGGTTATCGCGGCAGATCAAGCCTTCCTTGCCCGTACGGTTCAGCTCGAGGGTGATCACGGAAATTTTCATGGTTTCCGCGCGGTGAATGACCGGCAGCACCATCGCGCCGGTGAAGTACACCTTGGGCGTCGTCGAAAGGTCGTTGACGATCAGAGTCTCGCCCTGGTCGATCTTGCGGTAGAACGCCTTGATCAGCGATAGAATCGCTATGCCGAGAAATACAAGACCGCCAATGATAATCAAACCAGGCATGACCCACGATAAATCCATTCTTTTTCTCCTCCAGCAGAGTAATCAGTCGGCTAAGCCGGTTGTAAAATCGTCTTCGGGCATTACCCAGTAAGCGTCTTCGTCAGCCAGATACTGAATGAGCACGGCGCGGTCGCCGCGCACCAGCGGCTTGTCGCTGCGTACCTGCAGTATGAAATGGTCACCATCCATGTAGGCATCAGCCCGGCCCCGGGTTCTATCTACACTGCCCGAACGTACCGTGCACGACGTGCCGGTCAGCCGCTGTTCGGCAGGCAGGTGGCGGGCGGGCTTGAACAGCGGCCGCAAAGGACGAATCAGATAAGAGGTGACGAACACGCCAAAAGCGAAGCTCAGCACCACCACCAGCGTGCCGAACAGCCCGTATAAAAGCCCTGCGGCCACCCACTCGCCCAGCAGCAGCTCGCTGAAATAGCTGAAGACCCAGCCAAACAGAGCCACCAGCGTCACGGCCAAGGGTAGCGGCACGCCTTGGAGCCCGAGTGTTGCCAAGAGGCCACCGAGGCCGGTCACGCCTTCGCCGCCCACATCTCCATCAGCCAGGTCACCATCGCCCATGCCTGAAAGCGAGATAAGCCAATAGATAACGGCCATCACGAGCAGCACGCTGAAGATAACGGTCGGAAACGTGGTGGTGATCGAAAAAAATAGAGGCATGCGTCTTGCATCCATGAAGACAGGGGGAGTCTCGGCCTCGCGCATTGCTGCAGAGGCGCTTTAAATATCAACGCGATAGCCAATTCATCAGGCCATGACGAATCACGTCATACAGCCCTTCAGGGCCAGGGCACTGCATTCTCAGCCAATGGGCCAAACTTACAGAATCGATAATCAAAATCAAGCAAGTGCCCTATTTTGAGATATTGCTTACATGACATATAGCGAATGTCTTACAACGAACACGTGCTTGTTTACGTTCTCGCGCCTTCGCGCTGGCTTGGTTAGCGGCTTTCAGCGCGTATAGATATATACGGCTAACGTTATGGCAATCAACACCCCCAGGCAGCTCGTCCATAGCTCTTCTTGTGTATATTGCCGCTCCCCGTATTGGTATCGGCGTTTGCCAGGATAGGCGCCGAGTGTCAGACACTTAACCAACGGCCAGCCGATAAAATAGCCCACGCGAAAAATAACGAAACTGACTACGTGGCCCAGGAACCACCCCACACTTCTGGCAAAGCCTTCGAGAATTCCTTCAATCACTCTAAGCCTCTCCTTGTCGTAAAAACCACCCTTGCTTAGTTCTGTAGCTAAAACTTGACCGGAATCAATTCTTCAATAGATATGTAATATTACGACTTTAGTATCAATAGCTCTTGCCGATAAAAACAGAGCACTTTTACTTAATATAACGCTGTTTACGATTTCTTTGCCGTAAATACCCCGAACGTTCCTTCCAAGTGAGAAAATAGAATGCTGCAGGCACTACACCGTATTTCCATAGGACGTAAATTCGTTCTGGTTCTCGCCTTGCCATTGATTGCCATGGCATGGTTAGCGGTATCGGGTATCTTGGAGCGCAAGTCGCTTGTCTCGGAGATGGGCCACCTTCAGGAGATGACCGTGCTGAGCCAATATGCCGGCGCTCTGGTCCACGAGCTTCAGCGCGAGCGCGGCATGACCGCCGCCTTTCTGGGCAGCAATGGCCAGAATTTTCGTACCGAACTGCCCGAACAGCGCAGGCAGACGGATGAGCGGATCAATGCCTTCAACACCTATACCCACAGCCTGAGCTTTGCTGCACAGGATGCTGGCGTACAGGCGCAGGTAGAACAGGCCAAGCAGCTTCTGAACGATGTGAGCCGCCTTCGCCAGCGCGCTGATCACCAGGAAATAGTGGGCGAGCAGTCCAGCACCTACTACACCAGCATCAATAACCTCCTGATCAATATCGTCAGCAGGTTGACCTTCAGCGTGGAAAACGGAGAGATCGTCAGGCAGTTGAACGCCTATTACAACCTGCAGAATATAAAAGAACTTGCTGGTATAGAGCGCGCCTTGTTGACTACCGCCTTTAGCACAGACGCCCTCTCCGCCACCATGTACACCAATCTTCTTTCGCTTACAGGCCGCGCCGATGCCTATACCAGCAGTTTCAACAATCTCGCCAACCAGGAGATCCAGGGCGAGCTGGCAGACGTCTTGTCCAGTGACCTTGCAAGGAACCTGGCGGCCATGCGTGGTATTGCAGTGGAGCGAGGCATCGCCGGCAACTTCGGGGCTGATCATCAGCAATGGTTCGAACAGCAGACCCGCCTGATAGATCAGCTAGGCGAGATTGGGCGAAAGGCATCAAGTGACTTGATCGAAACCGCCCAGGGCTTGCGTGATCGAGCGGTCAGCGGCCTGGTGTACTATCTGGCGCTTTCGGTAGCCGCCGCGGGGATCGCGATTCTGCTTTCCATCCTGATCGTGCGCAGCATCGTGCGCCCCTTGCAGGCCGCGCTGACGAATATCCAGACACGTGGCGGCGACCTGACCCAGCGCCTGGCCGTTCCGGGCAGCGATGAACTTTCGCAGCTGTACCAGGCCTTCAATCAATCGACCATTGAAACAGAAGCGCTGGTGGCCAGCATCAAGCAAGGGGCAGAGTCCGTCGAGGTCGCCAGCAAGGAGATAGCGAAAGGCAATGCCGACCTGGCGCAGCGCACCGAAGAGCAGTCCGCCTCGCTGGTGGAAACGGCGTCCAGCATGGAGCAGATTACCGCAACGGTCAGGCAGAGTGCCGATACCGCACAGCAAGCACGCCACTCTACACAGGAGATGGCCAGCCAGGCAAAAGAAGCCAACGATATCGCCGAGCGGGCACGGGTGGCGATGGATAAGATTTCTCAGGCCAACCAGAAGGTTACCGCCATCGTGGAAGCCATCGACGGTATCGCGTTTCAGACCAATATCCTGGCCTTGAACGCTTCCGTAGAAGCGGCCCGCGCAGGCGAGCAGGGCCGGGGATTCGCGGTGGTCGCCTCTGAGGTGCGTAACCTGGCCAGCCGAAGTGCCGAGGAAGCCAAGCAGATTCGCAAGCTGATTCACCACAACGTCGAAAGTATCCAGGAAGGCGAAAATCTGGTGGCTTCCACCGGCGAAACACTGAAAACCATCGCCGAGCGCGCCCAGCATACCGCCGCGCTGGTATCGGAAATATCCGCCGCGACTAGCGAGCAGTCGTCCGGCATCGAACAGATCAACCAGGCCCTGACGCAACTCGACGAAGTCACCCAGCAAAACGCCGCGCTGGTGGAACAGGTGGCCACGGCGAGCCGCTCGCTGGATGACCAGGCGGGGGATATGGCGGATATGGTGGGGCGTTTCAAGGTGACAGAAGGCAATGGTTCGCTGGCACTGGCGTATCAAGGGTATTAGTCAGCGAAGCGTCTAACAGTGCGTTCCAGCATGTAAGATCGCATTAATACGCTAGTGCCATGAGATGGAGAACGTGCAGGCGGCGGGACATGAGAGCGGCGCTGAATTTATTTCGCCCCGCCGCCTGCAAAACTGAGTTCACTCGGTGAAGGCCGTGCCACCTGCCTCACTCCCGGCAGCGCTGCGCACTGCTTCGCCCACTGAAGTGGGCTCCCACAAAACCAGCCCGGGTGAGCAAGCAGCCTACACAGGCGTACCACTCCCCGACACATCGACACAGCCGGTTTTGTGGGAGCTGAGTTCACTCGGCGATGGCCGTGTCACCTGCCTCACTCCCGGCAGCGCTGCGCACTGCTTCGCCCACCGAAGTGGGCTCCCACAAAAGCAAGCAGCCTGCCCAGGCGTACCACTCCCCGACACAGCCGGTTTTGTAGGAGCTGAGTTCACTCGGCGATGGCGGCGCTAGCCGCCCTTACTCCCGGCAGCGCCGTGCGCTGCTTCGACGATGTGTCAGACCACCATTAAAAGTGGGTTCCTATCCATCAGCAGGCTACTGAGTGGCGCAGAGTAAACGGCCTATGGCTAGTTCTGAGAGGCCGCCCTCAACACGATGTTCCGATATAAAAGCGCCATGGCGATAATAAAGAACACTGAAAGCACAAAATCCAGAATAAATTTCAGGGGGAGACTGTAAAGGTCGATTAACAATAAATCCGTGATGACCATACCGATGCCTGGCAGCAGCGCGGCAAGGGTAAAAACACTTAGTTGATAGCGCTGAGAAAGCTTCCAGGCTACTCGAAACGTTATACCTTGGTTCAGAGCGATCCCCGGAAACACCAACGCGAAGCGGCTAAACAGATACCCTGCCATCAACATGACCAACCAGGACCCAATGCCTGGAATAAACCCCAGAAAGGATACCGGTATGAGTAAGGCTATAAGCCCCAGTTGATGAAGCAAAAACCGTGTTTCTCTTTTTCTCCAAAACAGCCCAAAACCAAAGCCGTTTACGTTATCTTGTAAAACCGTCTGAATAACGATAATAGCTAGCAGGGTGTATGAAACCAGGCTGATAAACTCGGCGAACCAATGGGCTGAATAATAAAAAAATAACGAGAATGGCTCGTTCATACTTAGCGTCAGCGTTAAAAGCTCAGCAGCGAGCGCCAGGATCAAAGGCCCGATCAATGCTTTATTAAGAGAGCGCATATAACAAAACAGAGAAGAAAAAGATTCACGCAAAATATTTAAAACCATCACACTGATCGCTTTCCTGATATTGAGAACTGCCCTCTATTTAGAGCGCACAGGAAATTAAGTATACATTACATATAAGCCATACCTTTATCCCTCAGGCACTTTTTCTTGCAGCATCGTCCATGTATGTTCTCGCTGCTGTTTGATGGCGCTATCGAGAATATCCAGAAGCTTTTCGTAATCATCCGGCATGGTTTTATCCAAACCGTGCACTTCGACGCGATCAATGGTTGCCTGGGTTTCGCGGATAAGTGCTTCCAGCTTATCGATAACCTGTTGTTGCTGTTGACTATTCATAAGCGGTTATTTCCCAGTACGAAGACAGCTAATAAAAAAACGGGGCCTTTCGGCCCCGTTAGGTACGTCTCAATCAGCGATGTAACTAACCGATTAACCCAGCAGAGAAAGAACAGACTGCGGAATCTGGTTCGCCTGAGCCAGTACGGAAGTGCCGGCCTGCTGCAGGATCTGCGCGCGGGTCATGTTGGCAACTTCTACGGCGTAGTCGGCATCTTCGATGCGCGAACGGGCAGCGGAGAGATTGGTCTCGTTGGTGTTCAGGTTGGTGATGGCAGACTCGAAGCGGTTTTGAATCGCACCGAGATCTGAGCGCAGAGAGTCAACCTGGTTCAGAGCAGCATCCAGTGCTTTCAGAGGGTCTGAAGTGGCTTCACTAACAGTAGTCGCATCAAAAGTTAGCTCATTACTTTCAGTCTTGTAAACCTGCTTACCAGTATTATCAGTTACGTTGCCATTTTCATGCGCAAAGTAGGTAACAGTGGTGGTTGTTTCATCGTCTGCGGTGAAGTCGCCATCAGCGTTCACATATTGTTCAGCACCACCTGCCGTAACTTCACCGGCAGCGTCAACAGCATAAGCAGTACCATCTAAAGTGACAGTATGTGCGCTACCTGCAGTTTCAGTTGCAAGTTTGCTAGCGCTAATCGTAGCACCCGTTACATCGAAGTCCGCACCATCACTTGTAAAGGTGGTACCACCGACAGAAATGCTATCGCCAGCCACGTTTTCTAATGCATCGACTACGTTATCGACTGTAGCTGCAGCAGTAGTACCACCCTGGTTTTTGGTAAGGTTGCCGTCACCATCCAAGTAGAGCGCAGCGTTATCATCAGCGGCCCGCATTGAGCCATCGCTGCTGATAATAACGTCTTGCTTGCTACCACCAATGGTGACAGAAGCCGTTTTCGTTTCACCTGTTGCTGGTGTGAGGGCCGATTTGGCATCAGCAGTAGCTACGCCATTAGCATTGAAGCTGAATGAATCGCTAGCTGCATCATAGGTGTAATCGCCTGTAGCTGCGGTATTGAGCCCGTTGTTAGCGCCAGCAAAGGTCACAGTATCGCCATCTTCCGCTTTAGCAAAAAGATTTGCGGAAGTAGCTGCTGTGTTAGCGACCGTAGTGGTCTTGTCGTATTGGGTTGTACCATCGACAGGAGTGCCTGCAGTGAAGCCTGCAAGAGTCAAATCATCAGCCGTGGCCGCTTTGTTAGCGACTTCGCCTTTACCATCGACGTTGAAGCCTTTGAGACCAAGCGTTTCAGCATTGATTTCTTCGAGATTCACGGTGATGGCTTGACCATCGTTAGCGCCTACCTGAATTTTCACACCCTGGTCGGAAGCCAGAACTTTAACGCCGTTGAATTGGGTTTCATCGGAGATACGGTTGATCTCAATCAGACGCTGGCCGATTTCGTTCTGGATGGAGGTCAGGTCGTCGGCAGAGTTGGTGCCGTTTTGTGCCTGAGTGGTCAGCTCACGAATACGCTGCAGGTTGTCGTTGATCTGGTTCAGCGAGCCTTCAGCGGTTTGCGCCAGAGAAATACCGTCGTTGGCGTTACGCTGAGCCTGGGCCAGACCAGTGATCTGGGCGCTCATGCGGTTGGCGATGGCCTGACCGGCAGCGTCGTCTTTCGCGCTGTTGATACGCAGGCCAGAAGACAGACGCTCCATGGAAGTCTGCAGTGCAGACTGTGACTTGGCCAGGTTGGACTGGCCAATCATGGAGGTGATGTTGGTATTGATCACTGACATGGTGGTATTCCCCTTTCTTTAAGACTGGCCATGTGGCCCGCTGTTCGGCGTGTTGTGCGCCGTTATACTTATTAACGGCACCGCCAGGAAAACCTTTAGGGGAGTTAGTAAAAAAAGATGTAACGCTTGGTAACGGCAGGAGTAGAATAATGGAGGCTGGGAGGTGCTGGCGTAGCTGTTTGAATTAATAGGTTGATCAAGTGGTTATGCCATTCAGCGGCCTTACCCCGGCAGCACGGTGTGCTGCTTTGCGGGTGCCTCGCGGTGCTCGTTACGCCGCACTACTCGGCGATGGCGGCGCGAGCCACCCTTTCCCTGGCAGCGCTGTGCGCTGCTTCGCCCACTGGAAGTGGGCTCCTACAGTAAGGTGGCGAAGGTAGATAGCCTGGACTCCAGGCTCTAGAAGGAATTATCGCTTACGACCTAGCTGAGCATCCATGGCATCGAACTGCTGGGTCAGGTATGAACTCATGCTGTTCATTTGCGATACCATGGCATCCAGCTGGCTGAACTGGGTGCGATAGCGCGCAATCGTTGCGTCGATGCTTTTTTCCATGCGTGCAAAGCGGGTATCCAGGCTTTTTACGTTGCTTTCAGCGCCTGCAATTGCTCCTTTCAATACGCCGTTGCTACTGCTCATTCGATCAATGGAGCTGTTTAACTTGCCTGCTAAACCGTTCTCTTTTTTATCGCCAGCAAAAAACGCGCTGAGCGCTTGCGGGTTGTCGGCAATCAG
Organism: Vreelandella aquamarina; assembly: GCF_020075495.1. GTDB lineage: Bacteria > Pseudomonadota > Gammaproteobacteria > Pseudomonadales > Halomonadaceae > Vreelandella > Vreelandella aquamarina_A. The sequence continues at coordinate 37,443 of NZ_JABYQT010000010.1, read as the reverse complement.
CTTATCAAGCTTGCCATCTTCGACCTTCAGTTTGCCATCAGGCTGCAGCGTAATACCCAGTTGACTCAACGTAGAAAACTCTCCGCCTTCAACACCTCCGGTGAGCACACTACGTAGACGAGACTCGATAGTGCGAATTACCCTATCACCCAGTAATTCGCCTGCCGCTCCGCTTTCGGCATCGAAGCTTGCAAGCTTGCCCATCGTGCCTTTCAATTCGTTAAACGCCTTGACGAATCCGTTGATGGCTTCTCGCTGCTTCAGGGTATCACGCTCGATATTGACCGTACTGGTTGCTTTTTCGTCTTCGGCAATGCTTAGCTCGCCCAGGTTGAGTGTGACGCCCTGAATAGCGCCTTCCACCTGGTTTTTCGCGCTGGTGATGGCGATGCCGTTAACCGTCAACGAGGCGTCTTTCCCTTGTTGCTTGGCGCCAACTTCTGTCGCTTCGCCGAACGGGCCTGTAACGTTTGCACCTTCTGCATCTACAAAGCTGAAGCTATCGATGGAGGCATCTTTGCCAGTGGCCTTGGAACTGAGTGCCAGGCGGTAGCCTTCACCATCATTGATGATTGTGGCATTGACGCCTGCCTCTTTATTGGCGTTGATGGCATCGCGAATAACGTTGAGCGAGCTGTCGGCGCCAAGCTCGATATCGACTGATTCGCGGCCTCCGAAATTCAGCTTGAGTGCGGTGGCACCCTGCAAATCAAGGGGCTGGTCCTTTTCGGCAACACGGCTGCCAGCCAGCGAGCCGGAGGTGGCCAGTTGACTGACTTCTACCCGATAACTCCCTGGCAATGCACTTGCCGAGGTAGTAGCCTTGATACCATCGCCACGTACATTGGCGGAAAGGCTTTGATAAAGCTTCGGATCATTGACCTTGGCAATCGCATCCTGAAAAGCATTGAGTGACGTTTGCAACTGCCCATAAGCAGAAATCTTGGCTTTTTGATCGGCTTTCTGCTGTGTAATTGGCTCCAGTTTACCGCGCTCGGCTTTCTGAAGCTCTTCCAGCAGGCCGGTGAGATCTAAACCCGAGCCAACACCAAGGGAGGTAATCGATGCCATCCGTACAGTCCTCGCAGACACAAAACATGAATTCTATGAATCATATCGGCTGAATTAAAGATAACTTTAATGCCTATTCGATTCGTATCCGCTTGGCTACATGTGCCTTTGCGGTAATCAGTTAGCCGCCTTATCACCCAATTGAGGTGCCGATCATATCGCTGCGGAAAATCAGCCGTTGCTGATGAAAATAGCGGCTAGCCGCCAGCATCTGCTTTTCCAACATGCCTAGCTGCGCCCATTGCTGCTGAAGAAGCGGGTCGATGTCTTGATTAGCAGCTAGCGCCAACTCGAAACTCTGCGTTGGCGTTCTTGCCAGAAGCTCTTTATTGGCCTTAGCCGTTTCTTTGCTCCAACCCCTTGAGCAGGCATCTTTTCTAGAGAAAAATGCTGGGTTATCTGCTGATTGGCTCGACGCATCAGTGGGCGACTTGCCTGTGTCGACTGGTACCTTGTTGCATGCTGGCATGTCGTCCGCTCCCTTGATAGCTACATAGCTGTACGCATAATGACTGTACACATGCGACGTATGCTGGCTTCTTGATATAGTTAACAAACTAAATTTTCTGCTGATTCAATTACCTGACCGCCTTGTTTAAGTTAATTTTATAATATATTAACTCACCTATCGTAAAGCTTATGTTTAATTATGAAAAAGACACATGAGTCTGACAAAGAGGCGCCATCAACCTCCTAGATGATAATTGTTAATTTTTCAATTCAAGGGTGGCATCTATTATCAATATAGGCTGAAACAAAATTCTTGCATTTGCGTGAAATATAGGCCGATTACTCACAGGAATCGTGAATCATACCTTGGTCTAATACGCACACTACTCTACACTATCTGCAGTCCACTTTCCGCAACGCCTGCAGGATACGCACGATGCTTGCTCAGTACGCTCACGATGCCAGTCAAACGCCCTCGAGGAATGCGCAACGCCGCCTTCGTCATTGCCTCTCCTGGGTAGCGCAAGCGCTCTATGAGAACGGTCATGTGCTGGAAAGCATCACCTTGGAGCAGCGCGGCTTGAACCAGCATGAGTTGAATATCCTGCACGCGAACGCACCTGAATGGGCAGCTTGTCAGCAGGTTCTGGAAGAGAGTGGCGCGGTTACCTTCAATGGCTACGGGCGCTTCGTGCTGACCGCCCTGGGCCGTGAGATGATGTTCGACATGTTCGGCCAAGGGGCAGCCGACTGCGCTTGAGGCTTGGCGCCGAACGGCGCGCACAAAAAAGCCCACAGGCGTTGCCTATGGGCTTTTTTATTGGTGCGATTAACGCAGGCCGAGCATTGAGAGAATGAACAGTACAACGACGATCAGACCTACGATATAGATGATATTACGCATGTCGGCGCTCCTTGCTAGTTTGCGTTTTGGGTGAAATCAAAGGGTTGCTTACATCTCGGTAACGCCTTCAGCCTAGCAGGCTTTTCGGCTTTTTGCGTAATCGAGGCCTATTTTATACCGAGAACATGTTTATTTTGGCTCGTGGGGCCTATGCTTGGGGCTGTTCGCAGGCGTGGGCCTCATACGTATCAATGCCGTATGCAAGGAGATAGCTTATGCAACCCCGTCGCTGGCTAACCTGCTGGGCCTGCATCGTGCTGGGAGTCCAGAGTGCTCAGGCGCAGTGGCCTTCACCCGCTGCCTTGGCCGCGATCGATGAGGCCGCCGGCGGGCTGTCGCGCCTGCACACGCTGGTGGTAGCGCATCAGGGCGATATCATTCACGAGTACCACCAAGGTGGCCCGGGCGTGGCCGCACCTGCCAATATCAAGTCACTTTCCAAGACGGTACTGGCGGCGGTCACCGGCGCGGCAATCGAAGAAGGTATCATCGAATCCGTCGAGCAGCCCATGGTGGCGCTGTTCGGCGAGCACTTGCCGGCAGGGCTCGACCCGCAGGTGAACGACATCACCGTAGCGCACCTGCTTGCCCAGCAAGCCGGGCTCGAGCGCACCTCGGGCGATAACTATGGCGCCTGGGTGGCAAGCAGCCACTGGGTCAACGATGCCTTGACCCGCCCATTCGTGGATGAACCTGGTGGGCGAATGCTCTATTCCACCGGCACCAGCCACCTGCTCTCGGCGGCGCTGACGTATGCCAGCGGCGAGACCACGCACGGCCTTGCGCAGCGACTGCTGGGCGAGCCGCTGAACATCACCATTGTTCCGTGGCTGCGTGACCCGCAGGGCATCTACTTTGGCGGCAACGATATGCAGCTTTCGCCGCGCGCCTTGATCAAAGTCGGCGAGCTTTACCGCAATGATGGAGTGGTCGAAGATACGCGCCTACTACCCGAAGGCTGGGTAGAGGCTTCCTGGACCCCGCGCGGCACTTCCCCATGGACCGGCGACGGCTACGGATTTGGCTGGTTCATCACCCAGCTGGCCGAAACGCCCACTTATTACGGGCGCGGCTATGGCGGTCAGGCGCTGTATGTGATCCCAGAGCGGGCCATGACTATCGCCATCACCTCAGACCCGACACCGCCTTCGCCGGGCGGGCAGTTTCAGCAGCAGTTGAATCAGTTGGTGGAGGAGCTTCTGATGAAGCAGGAGTAGGCCATGCCGCCAATGATCAAGTGAATTAAGCACTCATTGCTGCGCGTCATGGTGCTCTTTTACCTGAAGTTTGGTGCGAATGAAGTCCCCGTGGCTGACGTGAAGCAGATCCGCCAGGCGGCGAATGCGGTGCTCCTCCAGCGGGTCGATGCTGCCATCGGCCCAGGCCAATTGCCACATCAACGCTACCAGCTCGCAGCGCTGGGCGTAGCTGTAGTGCTCCTTGACCAGGCTGACGAACTGGTAATGATCCACCGCTTCTTCCACTTCCGCTTCGGCAAGCGCCATCAGCTCCTCGACCTCGCCCTCATCCAGCCGGTAGCGGCAGGTCAGCATCTCTTTCAGCGCTGCCCGTTCGGCGTCGCTTGAGTGGTAGTCGGCACGCATGACTTCACATAAAAGGGCCGCGGTGGCCAGTTCCAGCGTCAGTGTATGGTTGTCTCGCTGCTCGGGCTCCGCCAGGGCACGTTGAAAAAAGTGGGTAATCGCATCCAGCATGAGGCTATCTCCTGATGATACGTGCATCCAATCCTTCGACGACAAACGTCCCGCAAAGTGCCCAGCGCGACACTCACCTTCACGACTTCCGCTTGGCCAACTGCTCCTTCAACTGTTTGGGCACCTGCTTGATGATCAGCCGGTCCTGGCCTTCGTCATACTCGATACTGGACCCCAGAAGGTGCGAGTCGAAGCTGATGGATACACCACCGGCACGACCGGTAAAGCGGCGAAACTGACTGATGGTGCGCTTGTCCGGCGGGATCTCGGCGGCCAGGCCGTAATCCACGTTTCGAATATGGTCGTAGAACGCCTTGGGCTGCTGTTCGTCCACCAGCTCCGAGAGCGCTTCCAGGGTCATGGGCTCGCCACGGCGCAGCTGCTCGTTGGCGTAGTCCACCAGGGTGTCGGTTTTCTCCCGACTGGCGTCTTCGCCCAGGTCCTCTTTCTCGACATAGTCGCTGAAGGCCTTGAGCAGTGTGCGGGTTTCCGCCGGGGCGTCGATGCCCTCCTCCATGCCCAGCAGCGCCGTCATGCCTTCGGCCAGCTTCTTGCCGCCGCGGTCCTTGAGAAACGAGATGTACTGGGTACCCGGCGTATCGCTTTGCCACTGGGTCAGGTTGATACGCGCCGCCAGAGTCAGTTGGCTTACATTGAGCTGGGCGGCGGGCACGGCCTGGTGGGCCTCTCCAATGCCGATCCCCTCGCGCTGATGCACCAGGGCCATGAACAGGGTTTCGGTATCGCCCTGGCGGATATGCGCCAGCAGCAGGTAGCCGCTCACCGACAGCTGTGCCTGAAGCTCACGGGCCAGACGCTCGGCAATGGCGGTGGAAAGCTGGGTAAAGTCCTGCTCGCCGGCCAGGTAGGCCCGCAGCCAGGCAAGCAACGGGCCTGCCTGGTCGCCCTGCTCGGCAAAGCTGCCCCAGCCCTTGGCCTTGGTGTTGTAGGTATCGTTGAGCGTATTCACCAGACTCGCCATGACCGGGTCGTCGCTTTGTGCAGGTGCCGGCGCGGCGGTCAGCGTAAGGCGTTCGCCATCAAGCGTCGGGTCCAGGCGATGAACGATGCTGTGCAGTAGCGGCATAAGCGGGTATCAGCTCCAAAGGTTTAAACAAGCACGCGGATTACGGCTTCAGGCGGTAGCCGGTGCGGAAAATCCAGGCAATGGTGGCAAGGCTTGCGATCAGAAACAGCGAAATCATGGCCACACTCGCCACGATGCTGACATCGCTGATGCCGTAGAAGCTCCACCGGAAGCCGCTGACCAGATAGACCACCGGGTTGGCAAGCGTCACGTTCTGCCAGAAAGGCGGCAGCATGTCGATCGAGTAGAAGCTGCCGCCCAGAAAGGTAAGCGGCGTGATGACCAGAAGCGGCACCAGCTGGAGCTTGTCGAAGCCGTCCGCCCAGATCCCGATAATGAAGCCCAGCAGGCTGAAGGTAACCGCGGTCAGCACCAGAAAGGTCAGCATCCAGAACGGGTGGGCAATCTGAAGCGGTACGAAGAAACTCGAGGTGCCCAGGATGATCAGCCCCAGCAGAATCGACTTCGAGGCCGCCGCCCCCACATAGCCGATCACGACTTCAAGATACGAGATCGGCGCCGACAGGATCTCATAGATACTGCCCGAAAACTTGGGAAAGAAGATGCCGAACGACGCGTTGGAAACACTCTGGGTCAACAGCATCAGCATGATCAGCCCAGGCACGATGAAGGCGCCGTAACTTACCCCGCCGATTTCACTGATCCGCGAGCCAATGGCGGCCCCGAACACCACGAAATAGAGCGAAGTGGAGATTACCGGCGAGACGATGCTCTGCAGCAGGGTGCGCCGTGTACGTGCCATTTCCGCCATGTAGATGGCGCGAACAGGATAGAGATTCATGCGCGCTCCTTGACCAGGTCGACAAAGATATCTTCAAGCGAGCTCTGCCGGGTATGCAGGTCCTTGAAGGTGATGCCTTCACGTTCGAGCGTGGCCAGCAGCGCCGGAATGCCGTGGCCCTCTTCGGCTTGTCGGCCATCGTAGGTGTACACCAGCTCAAGGCCTTCGGCGGCCAGACTCAGCGCCTCGAGTTGAAGCGCCTCGGGCAGCTCGTCGAGTGGCGTTTGCAGTTGCAGGGTGAGCTGCTTGCTGCCCAGCTTTTGCATCAGCGCCGCCTTCTCTTCCACCAGCACGATCTCACCGCGATTGATCACGCCGATGCGGTCGGCCATCTCTTCGGCCTCTTCGATGTAGTGGGTGGTGAGAATGATCGTCACGCCGCTTTCGCGCAGCCCGCGCACCACGTCCCACATATCCCGGCGAAGCTCGACATCCACCCCGGCGGTGGGCTCATCGAGAAACAGGATGCGCGGCTCGTGAGAGAGCGCCTTGGCGATCAGCACGCGGCGCTTCATGCCGCCGGAAAGTGTCATCAAACGGTTATCGCGCTTGTCCCACAGTGCCAGCGACTTCAGTACCTTCTCGATATGCGCAGGATTCGGCGCCTTGCCGAACAGGCCGCGGCTGAAGCTGACCGTGTTCCATACCGTTTCAAAAGCTTCGTTGGTCAGCTCCTGAGGCACCAGGCCGATGCGCTCGCGCGCCTGGCGGTAGTCACGCACGCTATCAAAGCCATCGATGATCACTTCGCCCTGGGTCGGGTTCACCAACCCGCACACCACGCTGATAAGGGTCGTCTTGCCCGCGCCGTTGGGGCCAAGCAGGGCAAAGATCTCGCCACGCTGAATGGTCAGGTCCACTCGCGTGAGCGCCTGAAAACCGCCCTGGTAGGTCTTGTTCAGGCCGTTAATCGAAATAATCGGATCGTTCAAGGCGTACTCCTCACGCTGCGGCCTACGGCGAACGTTCGAGGTAGTGTCATGGCAGGCCAAAAAATAGCCGAGCGGCGCAAAATCGCGCCTGCACGGCTATCGGGGAACTGCCCGCTTAGGTGCGGTCAGTAATTTCGAGCAGGTGGTAGCCAAACTGGGTCTTTACCGGGCCGTGAACCTGGTTCAACTCACCACTGAACACCACTTTATCGAACTCGGGCACCATCTGGCCGGGGCCAAAGCTGCCAAGATCACCGCCCTGACGGCCGGAGGGGCAGCTTGAGTGCTGCTTGGCCACGTCCGCGAAGTCGCGGCCGTTTTCGATTTCCTGCTTGAGCGCTAAACACTGCTCTTCACTGTTCACCAGGATATGACGAGCGCTGGCACGTGCCATAACGGACTCCTTTTGCATTGAATGTACATAGCGAAGCACTAGTCTATCACGCTCCTTACGATATTGGCCGCCCTTCACGGCGTGCCGATAGCGCCGCTTTCACGCAGCGCCGCGCCAACGCGGGCCAGGGCTTGTTCATGCTCAGTGGCGGCCACAGGGCCACGGCTGCAGGCCACCACCACCCAAGAGCCGTCAGTGCCAGTGTCTTCGCGGGTGGCAATGCCCGCATCACAGCTTCGCCGGTGCTGGGTGCCGGTTTTATGAGCGAAGTTTACGTCATCACCCAGGCCTGCTTTCAATCGCTGCTCGCCGGAGCGGGTTCGGTGCATGATGTCCAGTAACGTCTCACGCTGGGTTGCGTTCAGGTCATTCAGACCGCCCCGCTCGAGACTTGCCAACATGGCACCGTAGGCACGTAGTGTGCCGACGTTGTCTCCGCTTGCCTCATACGCATCGAAGGCGTGGTCATAGTCGGGCTGATGCAATGTCTCGTGCCTGATACCCAGCAATTGCGCAAGCGCAGCTGGCCGCTGGCTGATCGGGTTCTGGCGAAGAGCAATGAAATCCATGCCGCCCAGGGTACGCGCATCCGGATGCAACTGCCCGTAAACGCCTTGGCGCACGCCTACCAGCCGGGTAATCGGCCCTATCTCCTCGGGATTGCCGCCACCGGCGGCTACCATGGCGCGTGCTCGAGCATTGACGGCATCCAGCCCGACCCGGTTGATCAGCATATCGGAGGCGGTGTTATCGCTGACGGTAATCATTTGTTCCAGCAGGTAGCGAATGGAGATCCGCGTGCCGGGCTCGTGCCAGATCACAGGCCCGGCGCCATCCACGAAATCGCTTTGTAGAAGCGTCAGACGCTGCTCGAGCGTCAGCGTGCCCGCCTGGCGCTCGGCCAGCACCTGCGCGGCAACCGGCACCTTCACCAGCGAAGCGAGATACCAAGGCTGGCCCGCCCGCCACGAGTAGGCGTCATCAGTAGCCAGGTTGTACACATATACCCCAAGCTCGCCTTCGAAGAACGCTTCGATGGTCGCCAGACGGGCGTCGAGATCGCTCCGCCAGTGCTCCTCTCGCTCGACCTCTTGGGCAGCGTACACAGCCGCTGATACCGGCAGGGCCATCATCAGTGCCATGCCTATCAGCCAGCATTTCAGTAATCGCAAACTACCTCCTAGCGGTGCTCGGCCATCCAGCGGGTCAGCCATATCCAGGCGGCGGCGCCGAGTATCAGCACGCCTCCAACGCCAAGTGCCTGTAGGTAGGTGTACATACCCTCACCCTCGAGAAGAAACCGCAGCACCAGAAAAATCATCACAATATGGAAAATGAACGCCTTGAGCGCATCGCTGCCCACCACGGTCAGCGGCCAGAGCACTTTGGCTGCCAGCGCACCACCGGCCAGGGCCAGCCCCAGCAGTACCAGTGCACCGCCCACGCTGAACAGCATGAATCCAAGCCCTGGCGGGTGCTTGCCCACGTTACGGGCTACGCTCATCATCGCGGCATGCACATCGCCTTCGACAAGCGCGAGCCCATAAAATGCCGCAATCATCAGTACGCCTACCCCCACTAGCGCCAGTACCAGCCGCCGGCGCAGGTGGGTGGTGAAGTAGCAGCGCAACAGCGCTTCGCCAATCAGCAGGCCAATAAAAATCAGCGGCGCCCGGCTGAGCTGCCCCCAGGCGTAATGATCCTGATGATCGACCACGAGCGCCTTGAGAATATCGTTGCCGCCGAAGCTTACGCCCTGTAGCCAGGCGGCAAGCAGTGCAAGCCCGACAGTGGCCCCGATTCGCCCCCATAGCGGCGCGCGCGCCCAAAGCGGCAGAATCAAAGGCACCCAGAGCAGTGCAATGGCATAGAAGCCAAGAATCTCGACCCAGATGGCAAACCGACCATAAAGCAGCGTATCGACGATATCCGCCGGCGCACTGAACGGCAGCATCTCGACAATGATCAGCGCCTTGTACCAGAACCAGACTTCCAGCGCGCGAAGCCACAGCTTCAAGCGCCGCTTGGACCACTGCTCGGTTTGCGTATGGGCCAGAAAGGCCACGGCAAGCGCTACGCCAAACACCAGGATGAACAGCGACGAGGAGAATTTGGTTAAGAAGTGTATGGGCACCATGCCCCAATCGGGCACGTTACGAATGCCTACAAGACCGCTGACTGCATGACTTACGATCATCAACCCGATCGCAATGCCGCGCGCCAGGTCAATGGCTTCGATTCGCCCTTCGGCCTTGGGAAGCTGCGGAATTTCTTTCCAGTTCATCACGATAGACATCCTTGTTGTCATGACGGATCAGGCAGTTGATCTCGTTTAACAATAGCCTATAAACGTGATGCCTCTAAGCGGGAGGTTAAACGCAAGGATGCCCCGCAAACGGCGGGGCATCCCTTGGCTCATCCATGAGCCGAAAAAAGAGTCGGTCCTTGAGGGAGGGGTATTACCACTGGGAATCGTCGTCGGTATCGGTATCCGTGTCCGTATCAGACCCAATAGGCTCGTACTCTTGCTCCTCTTCCTCTTCTTCGTAAGTGAATTCCTGCTCTTCCTCTTCATACTCGGTGGTGACACCTTGGTCCTGGTCACGCTCGGTATCGTATGAATTGAAGTTGCCTTGCTCATCCTGCATCGGCTCTTCCTGCGGCATGGGTTCTTGCTCGGCACCGCTTTCAACTTGCGCGAATGCCAGCGGGCTTGCCATCAGGCCGAATGAAACGCCCAGAATACCTAGTTTTTTCAGAGCTTCCTTTTTCATGGTCATGCCTCCTAAACAATATGCTGTCTGTTACTTCTGTCTGTTACTTCGGTAATTCACATAAGGAACATTTAGCCAAGAACCCATCATCTTCCTGATGCTGCGTTCTTGCTCTGGGTATTGCAGCAGGCATACCAACTTTCGGAAAAATAAATAAAACACATTAAAATACATGAGCTTATAAAACACACACAGTGTGCCAACTCCCTTATTCTAGGTGGAATGGCTAGGCGTATGCTGGTTATTGCTGGCACATGAGCCCCGTCTGACATACGCAATGCGATTGATTTATCCGCCGTTGCGACGCCTTGGCGACTAAAAAAAGCGCCCAGCATGACGGGGCGCTAAAGACCAAAGCAATAAGACGCAATCACTTCTCGAAACCATACACCTGAAGCAGGCTGGCCTTATCAGAAAAAGTATTTAAGGCGTATTCTGGCACCATAACGATCAGTGTCGTCGCTATTAACGTCACTATCATGATCAACGTAACTATAGTAAGCCCCTATATAGGTATCAAAGTCGTTCAGTCCCAGCACATTAGCGAATCGGTATGACGTATAAACCGTATTCGACTCATTGCGCCCTACAGGGGTAAGAAATTCCTGCTCGGCTGCCAGATTGACATTATCAATTTGATTGCGCGCATAAATATAACCTAGCCCGATATTATTCCAGATGGTGTTAATGCCAACGGAACTGTTGCTCTCTTCATGAGCCTCCATATGAGCCAGGCTGACATTGAGGATCAAGCCATTGCCATTATAGGAAGCCGTTACCCCGTACCCCGTACGGTCGCCGATATCCGCGCCGCGCTCATCCATGACTGAGTTATTGACTACATTGGTTTCCATACCTAACGCAAACGACCAGTCGTCGGGCTGCCAAGCGATGACCGGTCGAATGATGGCAGCACTTTTAGTATCGTCATCAATGCGATAACCGTGATACGTATCACCATCAAAAAGGCCCGAGCGATCCCCGAACAGTGTAGCGACTTCTGCATAGAAGCCGTTATCGAACCGCTGGCTGAGCGCAATTTGCCCTGAGTCGCCACGTCCCCGCCCCTCACGAGCCTGATAAACATAACTCTGACCGTCGCTGTACAGGCTGTCTGAGGTCGTGCCACTGTACTGAATGAAAATATCGTGTCCCAGCGGGAATAGGTTGTAAGCTTCAAAGCGACCTACCTTGATTTCACTTCCCTGCTCACTACCGATCGCCAGCCAGGCATCATCCAATCCAGCATTACCGCTGGTTCCCCAGAGTGGCTGTAACTTGAACCTGGCAAAATTACTCTGATAATGGCGTTCGCCACCAATATCCAACAGGATACGGCCATCTTGGTTGAAACGATCTTCACGTCCAAGAGGCTCACCGGACTGGTTTCGAAATAGCGAAACGCCCCCTTCATGTTCGTTATAAGCATTGATGTCGAGTTCTACATCACCTCCAAAACTTATTACTCCTCTCTCGTCTTCATAAGTCGCAGCGGCCAGCACCGGTGTTATGCCTCCCATGGTGATAGCGAGGGCTAAAGACAGTTTTGTATATCGAGAAAACAGCATAATCATTTATCCTTATTGATTGTTTTAGTTGTTTTAACAAGAGTAGTGAGCTTCGACTCACATGATTACAAGATGGCTTCATGAAGATCGAACCATCCCTTCTTTCAGCATTGACGCCTGAAATGTCGCCAATTTCTGAAATTCATCTGTTCGTAGACGAGGCTTTACCAATAACGCCTATAAATGGCACTATATTTTAGTAAAACGGATATTGACGATACGAACTTGATCATCAATATTGCGTTATAGGACATGCCTTATCACGGTTAACAATCATCCCTTGACTCCCGAGGAAATCATTACCGCTTCGGTCACTTTTTTCTGGAAGATAAGATAAGCAATCGCCACAGGGGCGGCTCCCAATAGCGCTACTGCCATTACGCGTGCGTAATTGACGCCGAAGGTATCCCGTACCTGTGTGATCCCGACTGGGATGGTCATCATGTTTTCTGACGTAATTACCAGAAAAGGCCAGAAGAACTGGTTCCACGCCATGATAAAGGTAATGATCGCAAGCGCCGAGGTGATGCCCCAGTTAAGCGGCAGGTAAACCTTGAACAGCAGCGTATACTCCCCGCCACCATCCAGTAGCACAGCCTCGCGCATCTCCTTGGGCACCGCATCAAAGAACTGCTTGTAGACAATGATCACTACGGGAACGATGAGTTGCGGCAGAATAATGCCCGCCCAGGTATTCACCAGCCCAAGATCGCTCATGAGTACGAACTGAGTGACCACCAGCGCTTGAGAAGGGATCATGAAGCTTGCCAGAACAACGGCATACAGCACTCTTCGGCCCGCAAAGCGCATCTGCGATAATGCGTAAGCGCACATCATCCCGGATATCAGTACCAGGACAGTGATAATGACCGAGGTTCCAATGGAATTGACATACCATGTCAGCAAGTTGGAGTTGAACAGCGCATCGCTATAAGCGGCCAAGCTAAACATATCGGGCAGAAGACCCGCCGCCTCGCTAACCACGTGGCCTTCACTGCGGATTGAGGTAACAAAGGCCCAGTAAAGCGGAAATATCCAGATGACAGCGGCAGTCAACGTAATGACCAGCAGCATGGTATTTTCTACATTTCGAGTGCCGATTTTCGTCCCCCGCGGCTTGGCGGCGTGTGTAACGGCTTTCCAACCCGGATTGGTAACTCTTTGAACTCTCACTTGCGACCTCCGATTCTCAGCAGCTGGAATTGAAGTACCGAGACAACCATGATCAGTACAAACAGAACCAGGGCGACCGCAGAGGCATAGCCACCATTGTTGAGCTGGAAAGCCTCACGGTAGACCATCATCAACAGCACATAAGAGGAGTTGAAGGGGCCGCCTCCACTTAAAAGGTACACCTGGTCGAATAGCTTAAGCTGGAGAATGAGCTGTAGCGTAAGCACCAGCGCTGTGACCGGCCACAAAAGCGGCCAGGTGATTTTCATGAACAGCTGTCGCCGAGAGGCACCATCCAACGCTGCCGCTTCGTAGAGATCGGAGGAAATATTGCGCAGCCCTGCAATGAACAGCAGAATATTGAACCCATTCGTCCACCAGATAGTGATAGCTGCCACGGTAGGCATGACCCAGCCAGGATGGTTGAAGACAGCCACAGGCCTGCCCGTCATCCACTCAAGGAGCGGCTGAAGTATGCCGAACTGGAAATCGAGCATCCAGGCCCAGATCTGCGTAACCACCGAGACAGGCAAGATATAAGGCAGAAAAAAGATCGCCAGGACCAACGCCTGCATGCGCCCAGAAAGACGATTGACCGCCAGCGCAATGGCCAATGCAATCACCGTGGTCGGCACGACAGTCAGCAGCACAAAATAGCCGTTGTTCTTGAGCGAGGTATAAAACAGGTTATCGCTCAACAGACGTCGATAGTTATCCAGCCCTACCCACTCCCCCGAGCCAATCAATGGCGCATTGGTAAAGCTCAATCCGATCATTTGCACCGTCGGGTAGAGAAATACCAATGCAAAGATAAACACGAAGGGGGCAATCAGTGTCATCGCCACCACAATATGCTTACGCCGATTTGTGATCATAGCCAATGGTGGAACTCCCTTAAGTGCCGCACTACCGTTACCTCTTATTGCGCGTTTATCAGTAGTGCGAGCAGCCATGGTGTTTAGCCCAGCAGGCGTTCAGTCAAGCAGCGCCTGCAACTCCTGGCGCATTTGCTCAGCAGCCTGTTCTGGCTCAAGGAAGCCGTGGATAGCGGGCGCAATCACATTCAGCGCTGCATCGTAGACCGGGGAGGCCACACCAGCGATGGTAGAACGAGCGTCATATACGGCGTTATCGGCAAGCGAGGCATAAGTCGCATTGGGCTCCATCTGCGCGAACTCTTCGCTTTCGGCAGTGGGCAAATATGCGGGAATATGGCCAGCTGCCGCCCAGTCCAGGGAGTGGTTTTCCATCCATCCAATGACGGTCATTACCGCTTCACGCTTTTCTGCCGACATCTCTTCACTTCCCTGAATCGGGATGGCGAAGGCGTGACTATCGGCCCAGATAGCATCCTCTTCGAGCAGGGTCGGCACCTTGATTGCGCCCCATTCAAAACTGAGTGTGCCCGCTTCTTGCATATCGACCAGCGTCGGCACTTCCCATACGCCGTTGATGAAGAAGGCCGAACGTCCCGACGTAAACAGGGCAACCGAGGCTTCGTATTCGGCATGCTCGGGCTGGTAGTCGTTATCGCCCCAGTCTTGCATGATCGCGATGGCACGTACGGCCTTGTCGAAATTGTCGCCAGGCAAGACCTCACCATCTTCGATCAGCGTTCCGCCCTGCTGGCTAAGCAGCGTATGAAATATCCGCCAGATACCACCTGGCCCGCCAGTCTGGTAGGAAAGCGGCGTTCGGGAGCCGTTATCCTGGGCCAGCGCCAGGGCGGCATTTAAATCGTCCAGGCTTTCTATTCCGGTCAAATTGCCCTCTTCATCCAGATATTCGCTGCCTTCCAGATAGCTTTTGTTGTAATACAGAATGATCGAGTGAATATCGAAGGGCACTGCATATAGTGTTCCTTCATCGTCAGACGCGGCCTCTATCGAGCGTTCGTAAAAGTCGGTACGCGCAAGGCCGGCATGCTCAAGATCGCTATCGCTGATAGGCGTCAGAATGCCTTCCGAGAGCGCCAGCGGCACGCGAGACAGGTGATAGCTCACCATGTCCGGCCCCTGGCCTACCGCTGAGGCAGTACGTACTCGAGTGTAAAACGGTACGCCCCACTCCGATGAGGTGGCATCGATATTGATATCCGGATGCTCTTCGTTGAACTGGCTGATCAGTGCTTTCATGCGCTGCCCATCGCCGCCTACAAAGAAGTCCCACCAGACCACGTTGGTCTGTGCCATTGCCGAGGTTGCGGTGGCGCAGGTTGCGGTAGCCAGTACGATTGATTTCAGTAATTTCATTATTATTGTCTCCTAAAGACGAATGGCTTCTCTGGCGAGCCACGAGTTCTGCGAATGGCGCGCTCTTGTTCTAGTTTTCAGTGCCGCTTTCAAAACGCTAACGCATTAGCGCAAACGCTGCCCCCCCTGATCAAAGACCAGCACATGCTTGGCATCAGCCCAGACTGAAATGCTCTCGCATTGATACGCCTGGCGTTCGCCACGACGCTCAATCACGATTTTTTGCCCACCTGCCAAGCGGGAATGCAGATAGGCAACGCCGCCGAGATTTTCGGTCATCTCGACAGTGGCGCTAAAACCCTCCTCACGGATATGCAAGTGCTCAGGGCGTATGCCCAGCACCACGTTCTGGCCGATGTCGAGGGAGGTATCGCGCAGCGTTGCTTCTAGTGTCTGGCCCCCGCTGCCTTCGATAGAGGCAACCACGCCTTCGCGAGTGACTGCGCTAATTGTTGCCGTCAGAAAATTCATGGCGGGCGAACCAATAAAGCCGGCGACGAACTGGTTGTCAGGGTCGTCATAAAGCGCCAAAGGCGTGCCGGATTGTTGAACAACGCCTCCGCGCAGGACAAAAATCTTGTCGGCAAGCGTCATTGCCTCGACCTGATCGTGGGTCACATAAATCATGGTAGAGCCAAGCTGCCGGTGTAGCTGAGAAAGCTCAAGGCGCATTTGCACGCGTAACTCTGCATCCAGATTGGAAAGCGGCTCATCAAACAGAAATACCTTGGGCTGGCGCACAATCGCCCGCCCAATCGCCACCCGCTGACGCTGTCCTCCCGAAAGTTTGGAGGGCTTCTTGTCTAGCTGCTCCTCGATTTTGAGGATGCGCGCTGCCTCATTGACCTGAGCCGTAATCTGCTGCTTGGGGGTCTTGGCCAGGCGCAAACTGAACGCCATGTTGTCAAACACACTCAAGTGGGGATACAAGGCATAGGATTGAAACACCATGGCCACTTCTCGCTGAGCGGGCTCGACCTGAGTAACATCCCGGCTTTCGATTTCGACTGTGCCCGCGCTGGTTTCCTCAAGCCCCGCGATCATGCGCAGCAGGGTCGACTTACCGCAGCCCGAAGGACCGACAAAGACCGCGAACTCCCCCTTGGCAATGTCCATCGACACATTGTCAATAATCTTGGCCGAGCCAAAGACTTTATCGACAGATGTTAGCGTAACGCCTGTCATGTGCTGACTCCCGTTGATATATCAAGGCGCAGGACGTGATAAGAGAGTGCTGCCAACTTACCCTTGATACGGCTATTATCGACACCGATACCTGTGCCGTTGCGCGGTGCGACTGCATCCGGGTTATCCGCCCCATTGGTATCACGTAGCCCAAATCCCGCCATGACGTTGTGCTCAACCAGCCGCGCGTTGGAAAACCCCGTCAGCGTCATGTCCAGATCTACGTCTTCTTCAAGATGACGATTAACCAGAAACAGGGTCACCATGCCGGCCTTTTCATCATGCACCGCTGCTGCATCCAGGTAGTTCACATCGCTTGCCACGTTGCAGTCGTAGGTAGGGCCATCGACCGCCACATCAAGCGCAGTGCCACGTCCATAAAGTGATGCGAACTGGTAGGGGTAATAGATGGTTTGACGCCAGGCGGGGCCGCCTTTTTCGGCACGAATAGGGGCGATTACGTTAACCAGCTGGGCAATACAGGCAATTCGCACACGGTCACTGCGCCGAATAAATTCATTGATCAAGCCTGCAACGAACAGCGCATCCTCAAAGTTGTAATCCTCTTCAAGCAGTGCCGGGGCTTCCGGCCAATTCCATTCATGCCAACGTCTAGCATCCTCTTCACGGCGGTGATACCAGACATTCCACTCGTCAAAGCAGATGTAGACATCATTCTTGGCGCGCTTCTTGGCTTTCACGAAATCGATCACGCCGCCAATGGCCTGAATATATCGGCCGGTTTCTTCGATCTTGGCAAAGTAGTTCAACGTATCGCGGCTCGAATTGCCGAAGTATTTATGCAGCGAGATATAGTCGACATTCTCGTAGCACTCTTCGAGCACTTCACGCTCCCAATCAGGATACGTCGGCATTTGATCGTTGGAGGAACCGCACACAATCGCTTCGATATTGCTATCGAGTGCCTTGAGCGCCTTGGCCGTTTGATTCGCCAGTTGGCCATACTCCTTGGCCTTTTTCTGGCCTATCTGCCAAGGGCCGTCCATCTCGTTACCCAGGCACCACATCTTGACGTTGTAGGGTTCCTGAACCCCATGGCTACGGCGAAGGTCCGACCAGTAGGTGCCCCCAGGATGAAGGGTGTATTCGGCAAAATTGCGCGCATCTTCAAGGCTACGCGAACCAAGATTGACGGCCAGCATCATCTCGATTCCGGCCATCTGGGCCCACTGGGCAAACTCGTTGATGCCTACTTGATTGCTCTCTTTTGAACGCCAGGCCAGATCCAGCCTTACCGGGCGATTCTCTTTGGGGCCTATGCCGTCTTCCCAGTGATAGGCAGATACAAAATTACCGCCAGGATAGCGAATCGCAGGAATATGAAGATCTCGTACCAGTTCAAGTACATCCTTGCGAAAGCCATTGAGATCAGCTTGAGGGTGGCCTGGTTCATAAATCCCGGAGTAGATCGCTCTTCCCATATGCTCGATGAATGCAGAATAGAGACGATCATCAATCCGACTAATCTTGAAATCGTGATGTAACGATGCACGAACATGCATAAATACGTTTCTCCTATTGTTCTTTTAATAGAGGTGCTTCATTTGATGGGGCTGCTCTTTTGATACATTCGACTATTTATTAGCCAATACAAAACCTGGTCTAGTGCGAATGGCGCGGCACATCAGCGCCCCGGCAACCAATCAGGAAGTCAAAGTCACAGCCTTCATCGGCTTGCAGCACTCGCTCGATATAGAGCTGGCGGTAGCCGCCCTGGCGTGCGATGAGTGTGGAGGCGGCGGTGGCGTCGTGTTCTGCCAGACGTGACGCCAGTACTTCCTCGCTGATATCCAGATGCAGCCGGCCGCTGGCGCAGTCCAGTTCGATCCAGTCGCCGTTACGCACCGCGGCCAAGGGTCCACCTGCGGCGGCCTCCGGTGCCACGTGCAGCACCACCGTGCCATAGGCGGTCCCGCTCATGCGCGCGTCGGATATACGCACCATGTCGGTAACGCCTTGAGCAAGAAGCTTGGGCGGTAGCCCCATATTGCCGACCTCCGCCATGCCGTGATAACCGCGAGGCCCGCAGTGTTTCATGACCAGAATATCGTTGGCCTCCACGTCCAGGTCCGGGTCGTTGATGCGTGCTTTATAGTCATCGAAGTCTTCAAACACGACGGCGCGACCGCGGTGCTGCATCAGCTCCGGCGTCGCTGCCGAGGGCTTTAACACCGCGCCATTGGGCGCGAGATTGCCGCGCAGCACACAGATACCACCATCCGCTGTCAGCGGGTTATTTAGCGGTCGGATCACCTCGTCGTTATAAAGCGGGGCATCCTTGACGTTTTCCCACAGCGTCTTGCCGTTGACGGTTAGCGCATCCTTGAAGGGCAGCCGGTCGGCCTCGCCCAAGCGCCGGAGCACCGCGGGCAGCCCACCGGCGTAGTAAAACTCTTCCATCAGATAGCGCCCGGATGGCTGTAGATCCACCAGCGTAGGCGTACCGCGCCCTATCCGGCTCCAGTCGTCCAGTTTTAGATCGACCCCCAAGCGTCCGGCGATCGCCTTGAGGTGGATTACCGCATTGGTGGAGCCGCCAATTGCTGCGTTGGTACGAATGGCGTTTTCAAACGCTTCTTTGGTGAGGATTCTGGAGAGCTTGAGATCTTCGTTGACCATCTCGACAATGCGATTGCCCGAGAGGTGCGCAAGCACGTAACGACGCGAATCCACCGCGGGAATCGCCGCATTGTGGGGGAGCGAGGTACCCAATGATTCCGCCATGCAGGCCATCGTGGACGCGGTACCCATGGTGTTGCAGGTGCCCGCCGAGCGCGACATGCCGGCTTCCGCGGCCATGAAATCGTG
Organism: Vreelandella aquamarina; assembly: GCF_020075495.1. Lineage (GTDB taxonomy): Bacteria > Pseudomonadota > Gammaproteobacteria > Pseudomonadales > Halomonadaceae > Vreelandella > Vreelandella aquamarina_A. The sequence goes on along the minus strand of NZ_JABYQT010000010.1, from coordinate 18,307 downwards.
CAGCGAGATCTCGCCCGCCTTGACCTGCTCGGAGAGCTGCCAGACCACGGTGCCGGAGCCGATATCACGTCCCTTGTGCTTGCCGTTGAGCATGGGCCCGCCGGTCACCACGATGGTGGGGATATCACAACTCGCCGCGCCCATCAAAAGCGCCGGTGTCGTCTTGTCGCAACCCACCAGCAGCACCACGGCGTCGATGGGATTACCGCGAATCGCCTCCTCCACGTCCATACTCGCAAGGTTGCGGGTGAACATCGCCGTGGGGCGCAGGTTGGACTCGCCGCTGGAAAAGACCGGGAACTCCACCGGATAGCCCCCTGCCTCCAGAATGCCCTTCTTGACGTGCTCGGCGAGCTTGCGAAAGTGGGCGTTGCAGGGCGTGAGCTCCGACCAGGTGTTGCAGATGCCGATGATCGGCTTGCCCTGGAATTCATGGTCGGGAATGCCCTGATTCTTCATCCAGCTACGGTACATGAAGCCGTTTTTATCGGCGGTGCCAAACCACTGGGCAGAACGTAGGGGCGGCTTGCGATCAGACATGGGCGTCTCTCCGTAAAGGATCGGTAAAAAGTCGAAGCAAAAAGGAAGTAGTAAAAGGTGGCGTCAGGCGCGCTGTCGGCGGGCCTGTTTCCAGCGGTCAAACATCACCGCCAGCAGCAGAATTGCTCCACGTACCAGGTACTGGTAGAACGTTGGCACGTTCAGTAACCCCATGGCGTTCTGCACGCAGCCCATGATCAGTACCCCGACCACTACCCCGGTAATAGTGGCAACGCCGCCTGATAGCGCCACCCCACCCAGAACACAGGCAGAAATCACCGCAAGCTCCAGCCCCATGGAGGTATTGGGGTCGCCAAGGCCCATCCGTGATGCCAGCAATACTCCAACCACACCTGCCACTACCCCCTGCAAGCCGAAGACGATGATCTTCAGGCGCCGAACATTGACCCCCGCAAGCGACGCCGCTTCCGAGTTCCCACCGGTGGCGAGTACGTTGCGGCCAAACGCCGTCATGTTGAGCACCACGCCGAAGATCACGAAGCAGGACAGCATGGTCCACACCGGCAGCGTCAGCCCCAGAAACGAGGCGCTACCCAGATCAAAGAAACCCGGTACGGTAATCATCACCGCGTCGCCGCCGGACGTGATATAGGCCAGCCCGCGAACGAACTCCATGGCCGCCAGGGTGGCAATCAGCGAGTTGATGCCAAACCTGGCAATCACGAAACCGTTGAAGACACCCACCGCGCCACCGGCCACAATGCCGCCTATCACGCCAATAAAAACGCTACCGGTACTGGAGGTCACGACGGCCGCTGCCACCCCGGCAAAGGCCACGATAGAGGCCACGGAAAGATCCACCTCACCCAGCGCCAACACCAGCATCATGGTGGTCGCAAGGCTCCCTATCAGGGTGATCGAGAGCAGCAGTCCCACCATGTTGCGCCCGGTAAGAAAATCGGGGATGAAAACCGCCAGCGCCACGAACAGCAGCAGAAAGATCGCGATCAGTCCGGAGGTATCGAGAAGCGTGCGCAGCGGCTTGATCAGCCCCTGGCGACCGGCCGGGCGCGCGGGCGCCTGGCCGTCATCGTGATAATGGGTTGTCTTGTTCGTTGTCATCGTGAAACCCTTTGAATGTCGGTTCATGCCGGCAGCGCCAGCCCCAGCAGGCGCTCCGGCGTCGCCTCGTCGCGCTCGACCACCTCAATCAGCTCACCGTCGCGCATCACCGCGATGCGGTCGCAGATCGAACTCACCTCGGCCAGGTCGCTCGAGATCACCACCACGCTCTTGCCCTGCTCCGCCAGATCGTAGAGCAGGCTGTAGATGTCGCGCCGCGCCCCCACATCGATACCGCGGGTGGGTTCGTCCATGACGAAAAGATCGATCTCTTCGGCCAGCCAGCGGGCAAGGATCACCTTCTGCTGATTACCCCCGGAGAGCTTGCCGATCGGCGCGCGGTAGCCCGGCGTCTTGACGCTCAATTTCTGGATGTACGCCTCGGCATTGCGCCGCTCGCGCCCGGGATGGCGGAACACGCCCCAGCGCTTGAAGAAGCGTCGGCAGCTGATGTTCAGGTTGTCGGCAACACTCGCCACGGGAAAGATGCCCTGGGACTTGCGATCCTCCGGGCACATGGCGATGCCAGCGCGAATTGCCTCGCCGGGGCTCTTGAAGCGCCGCGTCGTGCCGTTGAAGGTCACACTTCCGCCCTTGGGCGTCTCGACCCCGCACACCAGACGTAAAAGCTCGCTGCGCCCGGCACCGACCAGGCCGAACAGCCCGAACACCTCGCCCTTTTTCACCGTGAAGCTGACCGGCGCGTTGATACCGCGGCCCTCGATGCTCTCGACGCTGAGTACCGTATCGCCCGTCTCACGGGCGCGATAGCCGTAGACGTCATCGATATCCCGCCCGACCATTTCGCTGACCAGAAGATCGTGGGTAAGCGTACCCATCTGCTCATGAGTGCGAATGTGCTTTCCATCGCGAAAGATGGTGACCGCATCGCACATCTCGAACACCTCCTCCATGCGGTGGGTCACGTAGAGCACCACCCGCCCTTCGTCGCGCAGGCGTGCCACGATGCGCTTGAGCTGGCGCGTTTCCTGTACCGACAGGCTGCTGGTCGGCTCATCGAAGGCGATGATGCGCGCGTCGCGCAGAAGCGCCCGGCCGATCTCGATCATCTGCTGCTGGCCGATGGAGAGCTCGCGAACCTTCGTCGATGGATGAATGGCGCCTTCGCCCAGATCTTTCAGGATTGCCAGCGCCCGCTCTTTCAATCGGCGCCGGTCGACAAACCCCTGCCGGGTCGGCAACTGACCCAACAGCAGATTTTCCGCCACCGACATGTTCGGCGAGAGCGTCAGCTCCTGATAGATGATTGCCACGCCTTCGCGCAGCGCCTCTCGCGCGTTGGCAAAGACGTGACGCTGCCCGTCGATCCAGAGCGCCCCTTCGGTGACGCGGTTGACGCCGCTGAGCACCTTGAGAAGGGTCGATTTACCGGCACCGTTCTCGCCCATCAGCGCATGGACCTGACCGGCGTGGGCGGCAAAGCTCACCTTGTCGAGCGCCCGCACGCCGGGAAACACCACGCTGATGTCCTCGAAACGAAGGTAGGGATCGGTCATCTCACTCTCCTCCTCACCGAAAGGCCTCAAAGGCCCAGCTCTTCACGCACCTCTTGCCAATTATCCCGCGTCATCAGCGTGCCGGTGGTCTCGGTATTGGCCTCGGGCTCGCGGTCTTCGCTGATCCAGTAGTAGAGATCTTCCGCGGTCTGACGGCCGTGCATGGTGGAGCTCACCGCCACGGTGCCATGAAAGCCGGTGGGGTTATTGCGCGAGAACTCGGCAAAGGCCGCGCCGGAGCCGTTGATGCCCACGCCGATGACGTCTTCCGCGGCCAGGCCGTACTGTTCGGTGGCCCGCACCCCGCCCAGCACGCTCTCTTCGTTGAGCGCGTAGATGACCCAGTGTTCATAGCCGCCGCGCTGGGAGAGTACCGGCGATGCCGCGGAGAACGCCCCGCTGGTATCGGTACTCTGCTGGGGTGCATCGAAGATGTTCGCCTCGGGAAAGCCCGCCTCGAGCAGTGCCTGGGTGGCGCCGTCGGTACGCTCCACCGCCGTGGGTAGCTCGTTGTTGGTGATGCGCAGCGCGGCGACCTCGTCCATGTCCCAGCCCCGTGCCTGCATTTCGGCGGCAATCGCCTCGCCTACCTGCTGGCCAATCTTGGTGCCGGACATGCCCAGATGCGGCACGCCCTCCATCGGTTCACCGCTGGAAGTGACGAACTGGTCATCCACGGTGATGACCTTCATGCCGTACTGTTCGGCGCGGTTCATGATCGCCGGCCCCAGGCGTACATCTGGCGGGCAGATGACAAAGCCCTGCGCGCCCTGGGAGTAGAGGTTGTCAATCGCGCTGAGTACCTCCTGCCCATCTTCGCCCCCCAGGCGAACGACCTGAAACCCAAGCTCCTCACCCACTTCCGTAGCCGCGCGCTGTTCGTTAATGAACCAGGCCTGCTCAGGCTTTTTGACGATAAAGCCAATTTTCACATCGTCGCTTTGCGCCTGCGCAGAACCCAGCGAGGCCAGCATGATGGCGCTGCCCAGCGCCAGGCGTGTAAACGTGGTTACAATGTTCATTGTTGTGCTCCTGATGCTTTCGTTGTTGGTGTTATTGTTGCTATCACACTCTACGGTCAGTCAGCCGTAGCGTTATGCGCCCATATCGCTTTGGACGGAGAAGCGAAAGAGGGTGCGTGAACGATACGTCTCGCCCGGCTGCAAAAGGGTGCTGGGAAAGCCGTCCTGATTGGGTGAATCGGGAAAGTGCTGAGTTTCCAGGGCAAAGCCGGAGCGCTGTGGATAGGCCTGCCCGTTTTTACCGATCAGGTCACCTGTCAGGAAATTCCCCGAGTAGAACTGGATACCGGGCTCGGTGGTTTCAATTTCCAGCACTCGGCCGCTTTGTGGCTCCCACACCCTGGCGGCCATCACGAGATCCCCCGGTTCGGCATCGTCTCGATTGAGCACAAAGTTATGGTCGTAGCCTTGCCCGAAACGCAGTTGATCGTTGTCCTGATCGATGCGCTCCCCGATCGGTGTGGCCTGGGTGAAATCGAACGGCGTGCCAGCCACGTCGCGCAGTTCGCCAGTAGGAATTAACGCTTCGCTTACCGGCGTAAAGGCATCGGCATTGAGCATGAGCTGGTGATCAAGGATGGAGGCATTTCCTTCACCCTTGAGGTTGAAGTAGCTATGCTGCGTCAGGTTGATGGGTGTCGTCTTGTCGGTTTCGGCCTGGTAATCGACGATCAGCTCATCTTGATCGGTAAGGGTATATGTGACTTCAACGGCAAGCTCGCCGGGGTAGCCCTCTTCGCCATCCTCGCTGAGGTGACGCAGCACCAGCCCCGTACCTGCGTCATTTTCAAACGGCTCGGCCTGCCATAAAACGCGATCGAATCCTTGCTCGCCGCCGTGCAGATGGTTATCACCGTCATTGGTGGCCAGCGTGTAGGTTTCTCCTTCCAGCGTAAACTGACCTTCGGCGATACGGTTACCGTAGCGGCCGATAAGCGCGCCAAAATAAGGATTGGCCTGCTGGTAAGTGTCGGACAGGTAATCATCCAGTGAATCAAACCCCAGCACGATATCGTCCATATTGCCTTCTGCATCGGGCACCTTCAGCGATACGATCGTGCCGCCATAGTTGATGACCTGAAGTTCGACCCCATTGGCGTTGGTCAGCCGGTAGCTCTCCACCTCACGTCCATCAGGCAACTGTCCGAACGTCGACTGTTCGATAGTGCTCCCTGCGTTACTATTCGCCATGGCTTCCTGGTCGCTTTGGGCTTGGGCAAGGTTTGTCAGCAGTGCAACGACACCTGCACTCAGCACTAGCCTCGAACCAACGCTAGCTGCGTGTGTGGGCATGAGGTGCATGTTATTCCTCCTATTGACGTCATTATTGTTATTCGTGCGACATGAGGCTCGCTATTACACGCTCTACACTAGACGGCTCTGCCATAACCAACCAATATAAAAACACGTTAATTCCGATACATTTATTGTTATCAGAAACACTGAAAGGCTTATTCCATGAGCGTTCCTGACAGTAACTGGTTTCTCAACGCTCGACTAAAGTTGCGTCATTTTCAGCTTTTTTTGGCGCTTGACGAGCATCGCAACCTGCATCGCGCGGCTATCCAGCTCAACATGAGCCAGCCCGCAGCCTCAAAATTGCTCAGCGACCTGGAAGCGAACCTGGGTGTGCGCCTGTTTGATCGCCAGCCGCGTGGGCTGACACCCAACTGGTATGGAGAGGTAATGATTCGTCAGGCGCACAGCGTGCTGTCGACGCTGCACCATACCGGGAAAGAGTTGAGCGCACTGCGTAACGGCAATATGGGCACCGTAGCCATCGGCACCGTCATGGCGCCTGCCGTTACGCTACTGACCAGCGCTATCGAACGGGTACACAGGAACAGCCCAGAGCTCAAGATCAGTGTGGAGGTGGATGTCAGCAAAGCGCTGATACCACGTCTATTGGAAGGTGAACTGGATTTTGCGATTACCCGTATACCCGCAGGGAGCGATATAGAACGCTTCGTATTTGAAGAGATCGGCGAGGAGGAGTTGTGCTTTGTCTGCCGTGAAGGGCACCCGCTGGTAGGTAAGACACCCCTGAGTCTGGCCGATATGGCGGCGTATCCGTGGTCACTTCAGCCTCCCGGCGCGCTCATGCGACAGCGTGTGGACAGCCTGTTTCTGCACCATCAGGTAACCCCGCCGCGCCAGGTAGTCGATACCACTGACCTGCTGGTATCACTGGCGCTGGCCTCGAAATCAGACACCATTACTGTCACCACCCGTGAAACCGCCGACCTGCTCTGTACTCCCGAACGCTTTCATCTGCTGCCTTTCGTGGAAACGCTCAACGTGCAGCCCTACGGGCTGGTCAGCTTGCGCCACCAACGGCTTTCGCCGGGCGCGGCGGTATTGATGAACACGCTGCGCGAACTGATCAAATAAGCTGATCGAACAAGCTGGAAGAATACGTTCGCCTCCCGTCGCTTGTAGCCTGGAAACCATACCTTGCCACCTCGCCAGATCGTTTGAAACGTATCGGGAGGCTAGTCGTATTTTTACAAAAATACTGTATATATATACAGCCATGAACTACGCTTTTCTTACTGCTGCTTCAGCTCTTGATGCTGCGTCAGCATAAGCCGTTTCACTGAAGTTCACCTACCTGTTGGTAAAGGAGCACTTGATGAAATTTCTACTCAATTCCGCGGCCAAGCCTGTCTGGTTAAAGCCCGCACTCATCACGTTAGCAATCAGTGCAAGTACCGCTGCCGCTGCGGACGTCCCGCCATTAAGCGTCGAAGGCAATCAGATTCTGAGCGGCGGGGAAGCCAAGAGCTTTGCCGGTAACAGCTTTTTCTGGAGCAATACCGGCTGGGATCAGGAGAAAATGTATAACGCCCAGGTGGTGCAGTGGTTAAAGGAGGATTGGAATACCACGATCGTCAGAGCAGCAATGGGGGCAGATGAAGGTGGCTCCTACCAGCAGGATCCTCAAGCCAATGTCGAACGGGTGGAAACGATTGTCGACGCGGCTATCGACAATGACATGTATGTCATCATCGATTTTCACACGCATCACGGCGAAGATAAAAAGGAGGATGCCATTCGCTTTTTCCAACAAATGGCGCAGCAGTATGGTGACCACAACAACGTCATCTACGAAATCTACAACGAGCCGCTGCAGGTAAGTTGGAGTAATGTGGTCAAGCCCTATGCAGAAGATGTCATTGCCGCTATCCGCGACATCGATCCTGACAATCTCATCGTGGTGGGCACACCCACCTGGTCGCAAGACGTCGATGCCGCCTCCGCCGACCCAATCCAGGGCAGCAATATTGCCTATGCACTGCACTTTTACGCCGGTACCCACGGGCAATCCCTGCGCGACAAGGCCGAAACCGCCTTGAATAACGGCGCCGCCTTGATGGTAACGGAGTGGGGCGCCGTCAACGCCGATGGCGGCGGAGCCGTGGCCGAGCAGAGCACGCGTGAGTGGATGGACTTTCTCGCCGAAAACAATATCACGCACCTCAATTGGGCGGTGAGCGACAAGAATGAAGGTGCCTCCATCATCAGACCGGGTGCTAGCCCTACAGGCCAGTGGAACGCTTCAGACCTGACCGACTCCGGCACGCTGGTAAAAGAGATCATCAGTAACTGGGGCACCGAGGTCGGTTCGGTGGAATGACACGGGCCAGGGCTCTAGAAACGCCCTGCTGAAGGGAACGACGCCCATCGAATCAGCAAGGTCCGGCACATGCCGGACCTTGTGACTGCATGCACACCTGTAAAAGAATGCCCCTACTCGATAAACGCATCGACCATTTCGCGGTGGCCATACAGGAACGCATCGGCCACCTGGCGAAGTGGCGCGACATCCACATCGCTTTCATGCCGGGCGACGAGCTCGGCGAAATGACCATAAAGCCCGGCGTACTCGCGCTCTTCGGCCTCGACGACCATCTCGCCATCAATGGCCAGACAACAGCCACCCTGAGTCAGGTCAAGCCGCCCAGCATCGGTTTCGATGTGGATATCCCAGGTTTGCGGCCCGGTCTGGCGAAAGTCGAAATGCGCCTCGATAACAGCTTCATGCGCGTCGGTAAAACTAAGCTCAGCGGCAATGGGGGTCTGGCAGTTGCTGGGCACCTGCAGTGTGGCACCGCGCAGGAAAAACGGCTGGGGCAAGATAGCCGTGGCAATGGAGAGCGCGTTGATACCGGGGTCGAACACCCCCATACCGCCGGGCTGCCAGATCCACGCCTGGCCTGGATGCCATACCCTTACATCTTCTTTCCACTCGATTTCAACACGCTGAATACGGCGTTCTGCCAACCACTGCCTGGCATGGGCAACACCCGGCGCAAAGCGTGAATGCCAGGCAGCAAACAGGCTGCCCCCCTGCTGGTCGGCCACCGTCATCAAGTCTTCTACCTCGCTTAACGTGGCTCCTGGCGGTTTCTCAAGCAGTACATGCTTGCCTCGCATCAGCGCAAGGCGTGCTTGAGAGTAGCGCAGGTGGGTAGGCGTGCAGACGGCCACCGCGGCTATTTCAGGGTGAGCATCCAGCATGGCCTCAAGCGACGCATAGGCGGGGGTATCGGGCAGGGCCGCATGAGGATCAGCGGTGGCGACAAGCTGACAGCCACTAACCGCAGTCATGGCAGGGATATGCTGGTCGCGGGCAATTTTTCCCACCCCGACCAGGCCAATCATTACATGAGACATACACTTGCCTTGTTAGCAAAAGTGGAATCAATGCAAGGCTCAGCGGTGCTTGATGCTACAGCCTAGCGAGCTGGCACCATCCTCAAGCCCCAACGCCTTTGCAGTGCCTGCCAACACGGCCTGAGCCGCTGAAAAAGCCTCCCGAGGGCGGCGCAGGCGAATACTTTCCATTAGTTGACGATGCTGCTCCAAACTCTCGTCAGGGTCTAGAGCACTTTCATTGGACATGGAGACCAGCATGTAGATGGAAGGACGCAAGATATGTGAAAGCTGTGCCCAAACAATGTTGTGAGTCGCCTTGAAGATCGCCTCATGAAAAGCGACATCGCATTCACTATGCAAGCGCCGCTCTTCAGGGCAAGTGGCATTACGCAGGTTCTGACCCAGGCCTTCAAATGCCTCTTCGATAGCCACCAAATCCCGTGCCGTGGCACGCTTGGCAGCGGTCATCGCCACGTAGGGCTCTACATCGAGGCGGAAAGCGAGAATCTGGCGCTGAATATCAGGGTTGGGCGCCGCGTAGCGGGTCAGCCAATCGGTCACCTGTGGATCAAGAATGTGCCACTGTGAATATTCACGCACTTTCGAACCGTGCCCTGAAATGCGCTCGATAATCCCCCCGTCCACCAGTTGGCGAAGATCGCTTCTCACCGCCGACCGGTTGATCGCAAAGCGCTCACAAAGATCCAGCTCGCGCGGCACGAAGTCACCCGGCCGATATTGCCCGGCCAGGATGTCACTGATCAGGTACTCCGCAATGCTGGGGCGAGCCACAGGCTTGTTCAGAGATGACGTCACTGCAATCGGTCCTGTTTCCATTCGTGCCTAATCATAGCGTACTTGCCCAGACGCTATCACAACCGTTCACCAGCGCTCTCGCTCGCCAGTGTGTGACTGCCTGCGACAAACAACATACAAAAGTATATGTTGAACATATGCTCATAAAGTATGACATTTAACCGTATTACTCAATGCCCAGCTGTATAGCTCACATCACACAAGGATAACCACGATGCGACTCATTCAGTACGTAGAGGCCAACAGGGTGCGGGTAGCCTTGGTCGAAAATCACGAACAGATCAGGCCTATCGAGATCGACGGTGGCACCTACAGCCTTGCCCAGGCGGCGATGGCAGAGGGATGCTCATTGAAAGAGATGGCAACGGCTCGCCAGAGCGACGTACTGATCGACTATCAAACGTTGATCGATGAGCAGCGCCTGCTTCCCCCCGTCACCCATCCAGACCCCGCGCACTGCCTGGTCACGGGAACCGGGCTTACCCATCTGGGCAGCGCCGACACCCGCTCGGCCATGCACGCCAAGACCCAGGTCAGCGACGACGAGCTGACTGACTCCATGCGCATGTTCAAGCTGGGCGTGGAAGGCGGAAAACCCGCCGAGGGCCAGCCGGGAGCGCAGCCCGAGTGGTTTTACAAGGGCGACGGTGACTGCATCGTCGCACCGGAAGCGGCGTTGCCCTCCCCCGCATTTGCCCAGGATGCCGGTGAAGAACCCGAGCTTGCCGGGCTCTATATCGTTGCTGACGACGGTACGCCGTGGCGAATCGGCTACGCTGTAGGAAACGAGTTTTCCGACCATGTCACCGAACGCTTCAACTACCTGTGGCTCGCCCACTCCAAGCTGCGCGCCTGCAGCATCGGCCCTGAACTGTTGATCGGCGAACTGCCCGCTCATCTTGAAGGCACCAGCCGCGTCGTGCGCGATGGCCAGACGCTCTGGGAAAAGCCGTTTTTAACCGGTGAAGCCAATATGGCTCATAGCCTTGCCAACCTTGAATACCATCACTTCAAATACCCAGGCTTTCGCCGCCCTGGCGATGTCCACGTGCACTTCTTCGGCACCGCCACGCTCAGCTTTGCCGATCAGATCCAGATCCGCGATGGTGACCGTTTCGAGATCAGCCTGAAGGGGTTTGGCCGGCCCCTGCGCAATGCGTTACGCCGACAGCCAGCACGTGTCCCAGCAGCGATCAAGGCACTTTAAGGGCATGCTTTACGCTAACCCGCTGACATGCGCTTCACAACATTAACAAACGCTGCTGGTTAGGTGTGTATCGCGGGAAAACGCCGTCACACAACGATCAGTCGACCGGTTTGAACCGATGGTTGATGAGTAGCGCATAGGAGCTCGGCAGAGAATGGGCGGCCCCGACTTATAGGCCGCTCTATTGTCTTACCAGGATAGATATTTAATCATCTTGTCAAAAGGCAGTCTTTCTCAGGGAATTTCCCGCCGGTAAAGCGAATAACCAGAGACCCGCCACCGTTCGCCGGTGCGGGTATCGTAATAGCCGCCCTCGGCACTTCGCCCTTCGTTTTCGATCTTCCAATCGCCGCCGCCGTCGTAGCTGATGGCGGTGACATCCTTGCCCAGCAAGCTGCCTTCGTTAACCCCATCAAACAACAATCCTTCTTCAGGGGTGATGTACAGGGCATAGCCCACCAGGTCGCTATCAAACTCATGCAGTTCGGCTAACTGGTCGCCATTCCAGTGCCAAACAGAGCTGGGGTGATTAACCAGCTCTTTCTTGGGCCTAAAGCCCATGGGGCGCCCCTTGCGGGCCAGAATATAGACCTCGCCCTGCTCATTGGCGGCGATATCGTTAATCCTGTAATCACCTATTGCCACATCGAAGACTGGTTCGTCTTCACCCCAGGCAAGCGAATAGATGACGCTTTCGCCACGGGCCTCATCAAGAAACGCCATGCGCAGCACGTCATCCTGGCCCAGCGCGACCAGGTCGAAACGCTGGCGTTCGTCTTCAGGGTTGCGTGCCCCGGCGGGTACAGGGATTTCCTCCCAGTGCTCACCGCCATCCTCGGTACGCCAAATATGGGGACCCCAACCAATCAGATAACCGCGCTGGGCATCCAGAAAGCGCAGTGCCGAGATGTTCTGATGCTCAGGCCAGCGCATTTTTTCCCAGGATTCGCCCTGGTCTGTGGATTTAAATAGCTGAGTGGCCTGTGGGTGATAGCGCTGCCCTCGGGGCTTATTAACAGAACGATCCGACCAGCCTGTCGCAAGATAAAGCGTGTTCCAGTCGGGAGAAAGCCACCAATCTGCCTGCTGAGCCCGCTCTTCAAAGCGTCGCTCGATCCCGTCTTCGATATTTCCTGCCAGGATGCGTACAGTACGGCGATTGGCACGTTCAGAGGGACTAGCCATCCAGCGCTCGCTGTATTCAAGCTTGACGTTAGCATTTACTTCTTCATCGGTTCTATGCTTGAAAGTAGTTTCAGGATTTGTAAGTTTCATGGATAGCACTTGCTCATTGCTTATCCGAAAATCGCCAGGCCCATAAGGGGTATCGTCCTTCATGAAATCATTGCTAACGTGCTCCCACATGCCGCCGATTCCGATGACATACCCGCCGATAACAATTGCCAGCACAGCGACTCCCCACCGAACTCGACGCATAATTTATCCTCTACCTTAATTTTCTTCGCCAGTTCACGGCGTCGGTGCTTGAGGCTCGCCAGCATCAACGACCCACCCACTCCTTTGTTAATGTGCGTTCCTCGGGATCATAACGGTACACGGTGATGCCACCGTCGAAGGCGTGGCCGGTGACCAGCAGACGGGCATCGGGCGCGGAGTCGATACTCAGGTTGCGAGAGTAGTTATTGATAGAAGGGAAGGGGATGTGCCCAGATCCAGATACGCCTGGGGCCAGGGGTTGCCAGCCTCGAACAAAGCGGCATAGGTCTCACTGGTGCCATCCTTGCGATACTGGCTGTAGCCAATACGTAAGAATTCCTCACTGCCATTGATAAAGGCTAGAGCAATCGTGGTTGGAGTCGCCAGGGCGCGAATATTTCCCCATTGATCTGGATTACTAGATTTAGGGACGGAAATCAATTGACTCTCATCCCAGTAGTCATCTTCATCCAACCCTTCAGGAAGACCGTCATCATAAAGGCCGTGATAGTAGCTAGCCATTCGATGACGCTCTTGAGGCTCATCCGTGTTCCAGAACAGTCCAATGATATTCTCATCACCGCTGACTACCCATCTACCATCTGGACTGATAGTGGCATCTACCTTGAACGAATTTCCTGGCAGCATGGCAATTGGCTGAAAAGTATCAAGATCCCATAAAGTTACCCCCGTGTAGTTACTAAATCGGCGTTCAGGCGCCACTGCTTGCACTTCGTCAACGCTTGGGCTCTCGCTATCACCCGAGCCAGCCGATACAAATTTTCGCCCCTGCTCCGAGAGAGTAATCTTCAAAATTTTTCCTGAACCTACAAAGCTTGGGATAATACCGTCCTGCATCACGGGCTGCATGGACTCCCCGTAGCCATGAAATATATTCCAACGCTCATCGGAAGCCAGATAGTCTGCAAAGGTGGAGTCCATCACATGTCCGTACGTCGGGAAATGCTCGAACTCTTCGATCACTTCACCATCAACACGCTGTACATAAACTACATCATCCTGGTCTTGCCATAGAAAGGCATCGTTCTTCTCAATAAAATAAGCGCTGTAGATATTGGCATTACTGGATAGCACTTCTCTTTCTTGGTTTTCAACATCCCATAGCACCAAGTCACCGTCTTCATGGGCGGAAAGCACATAGCGGCCATCGCTGGAAACACTTAGCGAGGTCACCGGCCCCAAATGGTGAAGCGTAGACCAGAGCCAGGTGCCCAAACCGATAACTAAAGCAATCATCGCCAGTTCACGGCGCCGGTGTTTAAGGCTCGCCAGCATTATCGGCCTACCCACTCCCTGGTCAGCGTGCGCTCCTCGGGGTCATAGCGGTACACGGTGATACCGCCATCAAAGGCGTGGCCGGTGACCAGTAGGTTGGCATTAGGCGCGGAGTCGATACTCAGGTTGCGGGAGTAGTTATTGACGGAGGGAAAAGGGCCCGTGCCTAGGTCGAGATAAGCCTGAGGCCAGGGGTTGCCGACTTCAAACAGGGCAGCATAGGTTTCACTAGTGCCATCCTTGCGATACTGGCTGTAGCCAATGCGCAAGAATTCCTCACTGCCATTGATAAAGGCTAAAGAGATCGTCGTTGGAGTTGCCAGGGCACGAATATTTCCCCATTGATCGGAATTACTAGATTTAGGAACGGAAATGAGTTGGCTCTCATCCCAATAGTCATCTTCATCAAGCCCTTCGGGAAGGGTGTCATCATAAAGGCCATGATAATAACTGGCCATTCGATGACGCTCTTGAGGCTCATCTGTATTCCAGAACAATCCAATTGTATTCTCATCACCACTGATTACCCACTGCCCGTCGGGACTAATAGTGGCATCCAGCTTGTAGGAGTTGCCCGGTAATAAAGCAATAGGCGAGAGCGTATCAAGATCCCAAAGGGTGAGTCCTGAGTAACTGCTGAACCTACGGTCAGGGGAGACAGGAGGAACTTCCTCCATATCAACTGAAGGAGCGCCCCCGCGGTTATCCGAGCCAGCCGATACAAATTTTCGTCCTTCCTCCGAGAGAGTAATCTTCAATATCTTTCCTGATCCTACAAAACTTGGGGAGGTACCATCCTGCATTACCGGCTGCATGGCGTTCCCATGACCATGAAATATATTCCAACGCTCATCGGAGGCCAGGTAGTCGGAAAAGGTAGAGTCCATCACATGCCCATACGTAGTGAAATGTTCGAATTGCTCGATCACCTCACCGTCAACGCGCTGGATGTAAACCACATCATTCTGATCCTGCCACAGGAAGACATCGCTCTCTTCGATAAAGTAAGCGCTGTAGATATTGGCATCATTAGAAAGCACCTCTCTTTTTTTGTGCTCAACATTCCACAGCACCAATGCACCATCTTCGTGGGCAGAGATCACATAGTGGCCATCACTGGAAATACTGAGCGAGATCACTGGCTCAAGCTCATACAAAGATTTCCAGGCCAGTATCCCCCAAGCCATAAGGATGAGCACAAATATTCCAATTCCCATAATTTTCTTGTTAGATCGGTGCATAGTAGCCAAATCCGCTATTGAGTAGTAAAGGCTGCATAATTCCTTCTTCATAACTCTTCTCAAATACCTCATCACTAGGGATTTTCATCCCCGAGTGATTGAGTAGCCAAAGCGTTTGGTCAACGAAACTGTAATCATCGTTATCTAACTTGTTATCGATAAATCGATTTTCTAGCATAAGTGCACTAAACCCAATACTCCCCAGCGCAGCCCTGGGCGCCTTGTCTGCCCACCAATTTCTCTGGACAAGCCTTTGCAAACGATCGATATAATCGGCTGCTCGCTCCTCACTCACCACTGCATGATGGGCAAGTGGGGCCAGCAGGTCGTAAATGGGCAAGGGATCGGCGCTGGCGATTGCTTCACGCGCCTCCTGAATGGCCTGTTCTCGGAAAACGGCCCAGGCATTATCTGCGCGCCTAGCGTCATGTATACGACTATAGGGATCAGAACTCAGGGGCGTGGGTCTCACCGTATTGGCTGGTGCTTTACCCATATAGTAATCCGTGATGGGTCCAGATAAGCCAATGGGGAAGGCCCACCATTTCTTTCTATAGGCCCCCCCAGCCGCTCCTAAGGTAGCATCCAGCATGTCATCCGCTGAAAAGATATTTCTTACATGATCAGGAGATTCCCAAAATGCTTCCCAGACGTTTTCTGCCTCGCTTGGCGGCGGCCCAAGAATGCCATCCTGCTGCGATTGCAGCACGACAATCTTGCGGGCAGCCTTATGAGCATCCGGGAATATCCCCATGCCTAGCGGATGGCTGTCCTGAGACGCCTCATTGACCAGGGCATTATCGGCCACCGCCGGTTGCCATAAATAAAGGTTGTCGACCCATTGGTGGCGCTCCTGCTCACCGAGAATATTGAGCGCCGTCAACACCACGCGCGCGCCCAGCGAATGGCTGATGATATTGATGGCAATACCGACTTCGTTCAACTGCTCGAGCAAGGCTACCAGGCGGCGTCCCGCGGCCATCGCATTGAGTTCGGCCTGAAAAAAGTCGACGCTTCCGGTATCGCCAAACCAGGCGATGCCCACCATGCGGGTATAGGGCTGCCAGTCATCTTCGGTCATGCCCGCGGCGCGGTTTAGCTGGTACTCCATGTGCACGAACCAGCTGCTCGCGCCGCTGCCATTACAGTGCGCCTCGCGGAAATCGTCTGGCCTATTCTCCATGGGTGTATGGTACGAGTTGTTGGCGGTGTATCCCCGGGTAACCGGAATAGACATCTCGACCTTGTCTATATCCTGCAAGATCGTGGCACGGCTTGCGGTATGCGCGTTGGTTAACAGAGGCGGCGTACTGATATCGGCATGTTGCCCCCAAGAGGCAAACGTACCGTACTCGCCCAAGGGTACATTGTAGCCATGCAGAAATAGCGTGGCGTTATTGCCGGCCAACCGTAGCTGTTCCAGCTGCTCTTCGCTTAACAGGTCATCTTCTGGCGTGGTCTTCTCGTCGCGCAAGTTAAGACTGATAGGCGGTGGGAGGTAGACGGCCTGAATGGTCGTTTCCTCTATCGCCACCTCCACTTCCGGGGGAGCGGCCGCCGCTTCACGGGGGTCTAGCGGCTCGTCATCTACCGCCACCAGGTGCAGGCCATGGGTATTTTCCAGCTGCCAGGCGACCTTTCCAGGCGTCACGCCCTCATGGCGGCTAATGCCTTCGGCATCAATGCGCGCACTGACGGTCTTCTCCTCGGAATCGCATAGCTTGACCGGCGTACCCTCGGGCAGAAAACGACCCAAGGTATCGCGGTGCACGATCAATACGGTGACCGCAACGCTGCAGTGTGAGGGCGTGCTGACGCCGCTTTCGCCGGTTCGGCTAGGCTGCAAGGCAGGGGGCGATAGGGTCTCTGTCATGTGTCATCACCGTCGGTTAGAGGAGTTTGCACACTGACCAGCGTCTTCAGCTCATCAAGCACCGCCTGCCAGGAGCCTTCATGCCGCGTTAGCTGCGCCATGTATTGGGAAGAAAGCGGCGCGCGATAGTGTGATGCCGCCAATATCTGGCACCCTTCCCAGCGTGCATATTCAGTGGCCAGGGGCAGCTGTTTCATTTGCTGTAACCATTGCTGCGCTTGCGCATAGGAAACGTGATGGTCGCTGATCAGTTGCAGGCAGAATGTGTGATCACGCGCGCTCTGCAAAGCCTGCTCATGGGCTGCCGTTAGCCTGAAGCTACCTAATGGCTCGTTATCCGGTGCGGGTGATTCAAGCTGCCATGTTTCATCATTGGCAAAGCCCTCCATGACGCTGACGGGGCCCAGCAATGAGTGAACGTCACCCTCGGTCAAGACACGGATCAAACCGGCATACAGCCGGGGATCAGCGTAACGAAACAGGGCTGGAGGGCCGCTTTGCCGATCCACATGCAATAAGCCACGGTAATGCTCGACCACCGTTGAAAACGTTGCATACGTACGAAGTGCGATAGCCGCGCCCTGCTGCATCCATTCTGACGCAGCAGCATGGGCACGGGCATTTGAAGGACTGATCAGAACCGGGCCTTGCTGTGCGTGTTGCGCATAAGCCGTTTGCAGATATAAAAGCTTATAGACGGGACGATCATCTGCTTGAAACATCCTGCGCAATAGCGACGGATACAATGCCAGATCGGCTAGATAAAAGACTGACATGGTCGGCGTGCTTACCGGCATGGGCACTGTTCCCCTAATGCGCAGGCATGAACATTATCATTGGTGCCGTCTTTCAGCCGTTGGCATATCTCGACCACTGCAGCCCCTTGCAAGGCAGCAGTCATCAGCTGGTTTTGCTGCAAAGGGGCAATACGCTCGTGCTGCTCCGGCTTCACATGCCCGGGCAAGACGGCGTTCATTACTGCCTGCCCACTCCCCACGCCGGGGCTGCCGCCGGAGTTGATGCGGACCTGAGGGCCTGAAATGGTGACACCGCTGGGGTCGAGTTTAACGAAGCTCCCACCGGCCTTGAGGGTGATTTCCGCCCCGGCATCGATAACGGTTTTTGCCCCTGCTTTTTGATGCACCTCCTG
The DNA here is from genome assembly GCF_020075495.1 of Vreelandella aquamarina. Lineage (GTDB taxonomy): Bacteria > Pseudomonadota > Gammaproteobacteria > Pseudomonadales > Halomonadaceae > Vreelandella > Vreelandella aquamarina_A. The sequence goes on along the minus strand of NZ_JABYQT010000010.1, from coordinate 466 downwards.
CCCGGCTTCCACCAGCTGTGCCTGGCCGACTCTTTCATGGCGGGTGCCGCTGATGGTCAGGTGATCGTCGCCGTCGACCTGGGCATGACGGTGGCCATGCACCGTATGGTGGTCGTCGTTGTCGATTTCACTTATACGGTCGTTACGTATTTTGAGGTGGCTATCGTTTTGAATCTCTTCCGTGCGGTTATTAAGCGTCAACAGCGCCAGGTCTTTCTGGGCGTGGAGCCAGATCTGTTCCTCACCGGCTTCGTCTTCAAAACGCAGCTCGTTGAAGCCTTCGGCCTGGTGGCTCTGGGTACGGATAACGGTGCGAGTCTTGTGCTCGGGCAGCGGGTACGGCGCGGTATTCACGCCATGATAAGTGCGCCCGGTGACCAACGGCTGATCCGGGTCGCCTTCCAGAAACGAGACAATCACCTCATGGCCGATACGGGGAATGGCGATGCTGCCATACCCCCCACCC